>JAAUZD010000028.1 GCA_014804785.1 Lachnospiraceae bacterium | reverse complement strand
GCTCAGCAGAGAAATGATGTTGCGGCTGGCGAACCATTCTACGAGTCTTTAGACTCAGTGCCGGTAACAGGCCCTTATAGGGCCAGAGCAAACCACCGGCTAAGCCGGTGGTTATGATTACGATAAATAGAAACACTAATGCCTATCATAGCAATAAGCATCAATATTGCTATGATAAAAGATTCTTTATTTTTTAGCTGGTTGCCCGCTTCTGAGTTTACCAAAACGTCCCAGACAGCTCCAACACCCCAAAAGAATGGAAATATTGAAAAAATATTGTGTGTGAAATAAAATACTGTAACATACATAATGCCAACAAAGAATAGCTTTGTAAATTCCGGCTGGAAACCTGCATGATGTAAACTGTAAAAAACAGCAGTGATAAAAATGGCAGGCAGTATTCCGAAAGCCCTCTCAAATTCGTAACGCAAAAATCCATATATAAAAATCATTTCAAATATTCCAGCAACTAAAATATATGTAATCGCATAAAATGAATCTATGTTAAAGATGACAGCTTCTGTATTTTGCTGATAAACATACCTAATAAAGAAATACCCGCAACCACATTAATCACCAAACTGGCAATCAGTTTATTTTTATGAAAGCCTAGAACCGACAAGCTTTTCCTTTTTACAATTAGAATGTAATATATAGGCAAAAGAAAACCTAAAAGCAAAATCATACATACATCTCTCAATATAATATTTGAAATCTCATTATGAAACAATGTCATAGCGACACTTAACAGAACCATTATTAAACCACAAATCAATCCAAATACATTCTCTTTATCAACCGTAAAATGTAACCATTTATTTTTCATGATTTCTTTCCTCCCCGCAGGCTGACAATAATCTTCTTGTTCCGGAGATTTCAGCATTAACTATATCAATCATTCGCCATAAATTTGCCACATGAGTAGCAGGTACTTCCTGTTCCCATAATTCATTATCTTGTTGTTGGATTCCGTTAAGATAAGATTGCAAGATATTCAATCTTTTCTCTAGCAATCCGTTTAGTTCATTTTTTTCCAAAATATCCATAAGAAAAGCGGCTATTGTAAAAATATTGGTATCATAATTAAATTGCAAAATAGATTTTCTAATGGTTTCCTTTAGTTCATCTGCTCCTTTACCGGTTAAAGAATATACCGTTCTATCCGGCATATTTCCTACCTTTTCTATTGTTCCCTCAATTAACCCTCTTTTCTCCAGATTTTTCAATGTTGTATAAACTGTTGAATCTGCAATATTAAACCACCACTTAATGTTCATATAATTCAACAATTTCGTTATTTCATATGCATTAAGTGGTTTTTCATAGATGATGCCCAAAAGCAAAGTAGCCGGCTTTGACAACATTTCCTTTTCCTCCTTACTTGTTTAAAATTAAAGTACTATATATATATAGTACTTTTTGATAGTAGCATACCGCAAAGAAAAGGGCAAGCTTTACTTATAGGATTTTATTTAATTGTCATTCATCATTTACAATGATTTTTAACATCATCTGCTTTGCACGTTTCATTTAATGCCGTAATTAGCGCATTAAAAAAGAACGAATAGATTGTTTTCTATACGTTCTGACGCTGCGTTACTATGCTGTTATGATTGTTGTTAGTTGATAAATGAATGCCTTTTCCTTTTTATATTACCAACTCAATAACAGCGTTGCAAAACTACAAGCAAATACAATAATAGAAGCTGGTATCATCATTACTTTTTCTTTCTTGCTTTTTGTAAAAAAAATATTCCCAATAATCGCATATGCTAAAAATAGCGAGTATACAATCATAATTATTTTAGAAGGTACTTCTGAAAACTGAAAAGGTATAGAAATTGATTTGCCCAAATAAAATAATCCTAAAAATAAAAACACAAACACTAAATTAATCCACCTTTTATTTAGGGGAATTACTTTATTTTGACCGCCTAATACATATTCGCCAATGGGCATTCCAATTAATAAAAAAATATGGAGAATACTCATAAAAAAAGTTATTATTGCACAAATCAAAGAAAAAAATTTTAACATTTCCGTTTACCTCATAACAAAAATTAACTTATATATAAATTGGCAGCCAAATTTCAATAATAGAATTTTCTCTATTCCAATGAAAACGATAATCGTATCTTTCAAAGTGTAAAAAGTGCTCTTGTAAAGATATATATTCCGTATTGGGTAATATTTCTCGATAAATCGTTCCGTAGGTTTCATATATTTTATCCATAGAACCAATATGTTCTACAACGAGATATTTGTAAGGGGGTATTTCTTTATAGATAAAACTGTCTGGAACGACATTTCTTTTTGGAATAGAACAAAAATAAAATAGTTTCCCATTTCGTTTTTCCATAAAAGCATATTTTATCCAGTTTCCCGATTGTGAAAGATATGATTTCTTTAAATTACTGTTAAACTTTCGCCAAAACTGTGTACAGATTTGAATGTTTCTTTTTTGATAATTGGTAAGTTCTACTTCCTGCCCGATAACTGAAAATGCTTCTAATTCACGAATTGTATATTTCATTCTTTCTCCTCATATGCCGTAATAATCGTATAACTATACGCATTTACCGTTAAGATATAATTACTCCCTTTTCGGAAAAGTGTTCCCATTAATTACTCACCAACTGGGAGTTGGCACTACGCATATATCCTCTTATTCAAGAACATACTCATAGTAGCAATCCTCTTTTGCAGTACCTTCTATTACGCATGTTTTTCCACTATTGACAAATCCATTAGCTTCATAAAACTTTCTAGCTTTCACATTATCTTTTATAACCCATAATACTATTTTATGCACCCCTCTTTTTCTTACTTGCTGAATCAGATGTTCTATTAGAAGTGTTCCTATTCCCTGTCCCACAAAAAAAGGCTCAACATAAAAGTCCGTAATTTCAATTGTTTTATCATCTATGGGATGCCCCTTTATTACCCCTTTAACAATTCCATCATCATAAAGTAACATCCCATCTAATCTATCCAGATTATTTTTATATTCTTCATACAAATTAACAACCTGTAACTCATTAAATGATCCATAATCATTTTCAAATATAGGTCTATATGCAACCCTTTTTCCAAATACGATAATCTCGGCTATCCTAGAAATATCTTGTTTATCAGCTTGTCTAATCATGTATGTTTTCTCCATTATTTCTACAAATATTGATTTGTTAGTGCAATTATAACCTATTTTAAATAGGTACACAATTCCGAAAAGGGAGTAATTCTATCAAATTATGCATAAACTTTCTTTTCCATATTTTTTCAATCATAATCTGTCCTGCAAGTTGCCATCTGCTTCCTGCTGCTTTAAAAAGCAAAAGTCCTCAATTCCTTGACTTTTCCATCAAGAAAATATACAATTCATATAGTGACAGTAGGAATATGAAAGATATCAGGAGGGCGTATATGAAGATTTCTACGAAAGGAAGATATGCGTTGAGGCTGCTGCTGGATTTGGCAGTTTATAATACGGGAGAGCCTATTAGCCTAAAAGATGTTGCTAAAAGGCAGGAGATTTCAGAGAAATATCTTGAGCAGATTATTTCGCTTCTGAACAAAGCCGGATTCGTAAGGAGTATCAGAGGCGCCCAGGGAGGATACATGTTGGCGAAAGCACCCTCTGAATACACAGTGGGCATGATTTTAAGGTTGACAGAAGGAAGTCTTGCCCCGGTAAGCTGCGTAGGAGAGGATAGCATAGAATGTGAGCGCAGGCAGGGATGTGTGACGGTAAGAGTCTGGGAAAAGCTGAATGACGCAGTCAATCAGGTGGTAGACAATATAACTTTAGCGGATCTGGTAGAATGGCATCAGGAGAAAGCGGACCAATATATCATTTGAGAAGCGTTGTCATTTAAATCAGGGTCAGCACTATCAGGAAAAGCATGTTTTAGTTATAGACTTAACCTATAACTGGCACATGCTTTTTCATATTGGACAGATGCAGCGGAAGATATTATGATGATATCATAGTAAACCGATAGGAAATAAAATAATGAAAATACAGGGAAACCTGAAGAAAGAGGTAAATTATGAGCAAGAAAACATATGCAGAGAGAAATTTAAAATTTGAGACTTTACAGTTACATGTTGGGCAGGAGCAGCCTGATCCGGTGACAGATGCAAGAGCGGTGCCGATTTATCAGACCTCCTCTTATGTATTCAGGAACTGCGAACATGCAGCAGCAAGATTTGGACTTAGCGACGCTGGTAATATTTATGGAAGGCTGACTAACCCCACCCAGGATGTATTTGAACAGAGGATTGCTGCTTTAGAGGGTGGTGTGGCAGCGTTAGCAGTGGCATCCGGCGCAGCAGCCATTTCTTATACGATTCAGAATCTTGCCCGTGCAGGAGAACATATTGTGGCAGCAAAGAACATATACGGAGGAACCTACAATCTTCTTGCACATACCCTGCGTGAGTACGGCATTACAACTACTTTTGTGGATCCTTTTAACTATGAAGAAGTGGAAGCAGCAATACAGGAAAATACAAAGGCTGTTTTCATTGAAACGCTGGGAAATCCCAATTCTGATGTGGTTGATATAGAAAGAATTGCAAAAATTGCGCATGAGCACAAAATCCCGCTAGCAATTGATAATACCTTTGCTACGCCCTATCTGGTACGTCCGATTGAGTACGGTGCAGACATCGTGGTACATTCTGCCACCAAATTTATCGGAGGACATGGAACAACGATTGGCGGAGTGATCGTTGACAGCGGCAAGTTCGACTGGGAGGCAAGCGGGAAATTCCCATCCCTTACAGAGCCCAATCCCAGCTATCATGGAATCAGCTTTACCAAAGCGGTTGGAGCGGCAGCGTTTGTGACAAAGATCCGCGCAATCCTGCTTCGCGATACAGGAGCTACCCTTTCTCCCTTCCATGCGTTTTTCTTCCTGCAGGGGCTTGAGACATTATCCCTTAGAGTGGAGCGTCATGTAGAAAATGCGCTTAAGGTGGTAGATTATCTGAAGAATCATCCGCAAGTTGAGAAGGTGCATCATCCTTCTGCAACAGACGACGCAGAGCAGCAACAGCTTTATAAAAAATATTTTCCTAATGGCGGAGGCTCTATCTTTACCTTTGAAATCAAAGGAAATGCAGAAAAAGCAAAGGAATTTATTGATAATCTGGAACTGTTCTCACTGCTGGCAAATGTGGCGGACGTGAAATCCCTGGTCATCCATCCGGCATCCACGACACACTCCCAGTTAAACGAGGAGGAACTGGAAGAACAGGGAATCAAACCAAACACGATCCGCCTGTCCATTGGTACGGAAAATATCGACGATATCATAGAAGATCTGGAAGAGGCATTTAAGGCAATAAAGTAACTGCGAAGATGCCATGGAAGAAATCTTAATTTGAGATGACCTCAAAGATAATCCCCCTGTTCAAAAAACAGGGGGATTTGCATGTCCATGCTCTTGTCCTTTGAAAGTAAGTTATGCTATAATAATGCTGGTTTGCTTTGCAGAGAAAGCAGGTAGCGTTTCTTTCCCTGTAAGCTGGTCAATCAGAGATATATTTAAAGTAAAAATAAAAAGGAGAATGAAAAATGAGTATGATAAGTGAACTTCAGGAATTAGGCGCAGATGTGAATGATGCAATGCAGAGATTTATGAATAATGCTTCGCTTTATGAGAGGATGCTGAAAAAGCTTCCTGCCACCGTAAAGGACAAACCGGTCATGGAGTTTATTGAGTCAGGAGACATCAAGACGGCGATTGAAAATGCCCATACACTTAAAGGAGTAATGGGAAATTTATCTGTCAGCCCTCTTTACAAAGCATATACCGACATAGTCAATCTCCTTCGGGAAGACAAACCCGAGGAAGCCAAGAGTATACTGGAAGGGTGCCTTCCTGTTCAGGAACAGGTAATGACCTGCATAGAAAAATACAACTAACAGCAGAAATGAGGTAAATTTATGGTACAGTCAAGAACGCATACATGCAACCAGCTAAGAATCAGCGATGTGGGACAAAAGGTCACGATTGTAGGCTGGTATGACAATATGAGAAAGGTGAGCAAGAACCTCGGATTTCTGATTCTCAGGGATTTTTATGGTGTGACTCAGGTAGTCATTGAAACGGAAGAAATGATGACAAGACTGTCAGGTGTTAACAATGAGTCCACGCTCTCCGTTACCGGTGTGGTACGGGAGCGCTCCAGCAAGAATCCGCAGCTTGCAACCGGTGAAATAGAAGTGGTTCCGGAGGATATCACTGTTCTGGGAAAATGCATTTATAACGAACTTCCTTTTGAAGTGAGCCGTTCAAAAGAAGCTGACGAAGCTGTCAGATTAAAATATAGATATCTGGATTTAAGGAATCCTGCGGTGAAGGAAAAAATCGTACTGAGAAGCAAAATCGTGGCGGAAATCAGAAAGAGTATGATAGAGCATGATTTTCTGGAAATCACGACTCCGATCTTAACCTGTTCTTCCCCGGAAGGGGCAAGGGATTATCTGGTTCCTTCCAGAAACCACCCGGGCAAGTTTTATGCGCTTCCCCAGGCGCCCCAGCAGTTTAAGCAGCTTCTCATGACTTCCGGATTTGACAGATATTTTCAGATTGCGCCCTGTTTCAGGGATGAGGATGCCAGGGCAGATCGGTCTCCCGGTGAATTTTATCAGCTGGATATGGAAATGGCGTTTGCCAGCCAGGAGGATGTATTTGATGTGATTGAAGATGTCCTGCCTCCTATCTTTGCTAAATACGGAACATATAAAACAGCGTCCAAGGCGCCCTTTACAAGAATTTCATACAAAGACGCAATGGAGAAATACGGTTCAGATAAACCGGATTTAAGAATTGATTTGGTGGTACAGGATGCCACTGACTGCATGAGCGGATGCGGATTCGGTCCTTTTGAGGGACAGACGGTAAAGGCAATCGTAGTTGATAATTTTACAGCAACCAGAAAAGTAATCGACAAAATCTGTGCTGACGTGGAAGTGCAGAGCGGTCAGAAAGCATATTGGTTCAAGCTGGATGAAAACGGTGAACTGGTGGGAGGAATTTCCAAGTTCTTGCAGGACAGAAAAGAGCAGGTGGTAACGGCGCTTGGCTTAAAGAATGGTGATTTTATCGGTCTGACAGCAGGTAAAAAATCAGATGCGCAAAAGACCGCCGGTGTACTGCGTAAATTCCTTGGCAATGCCAGTGAAGCACATATGAAGAAGGAATGTTACGAGTTCTGCTGGATCGTGGATTTCCCTATGTATGAAATTGGAGAAGAGTCCGGAGAACTGGAATTCTGTCACAATCCATTTTCTATGCCCCAGGGCGGGATGGATGCACTTCTGAATCAGAATCCGCTGGAAATCAATGCTTACCAATATGATCTGGTATGCAACGGCGTGGAACTTTCTTCAGGTGCAGTCAGAAACCATGATCCTGAAATCATGGTAAAAGCATTCCAGATTGTAGGACTGGATGAAGCGGACGTGAAAGCGAAGTTCCCGGCTATGTATAATGCATTCTGTTATGGGGCACCTCCCCATGCCGGCATTGCACCGGGCGTAGACAGAATGGTCATGCTGATTGCAGGAGAAGAGAGCATTCGTGAAATCATTCCCTTCCCAATGAACAAGACGGCGCAGGATGTCATGATGGGCGCACCTTCGGAAGTAGACGAAAAGCAGCTCCGGGATGTTCATATTAAAATTGAATTGCCAAAGGAAACAGTCTGAAATTGAGTTGATTATATGCAAGGGGCATCTGTCTATCTATATAGAGCAGATGCCCTTTCTGGGGTTGGTAGATAGATGCCTCGTTTTGCGTGCAATGTCATTTAGATAAAGGGCGGCGGACGCAAAGTTATTTATTGGCAAAAGGAATAAAAAATATAAACTGTGTTATATTTCTATCTATAGGCAGATAGGTTAAGGCATATAAGGAAAGAATTTATGATGTTTCGGAATGGAGAAAAATGATGAAAAGAAATAAGATAGCAGTGATGATACTTACGGTAATGTGCTTTACAATATTGTGCGGGTGCGGTGCGAAATTAGGAGAAGAATTCACGGAAGAGGTAAATATTCTGGAGGGAGCAGCACTTATAGTAGATGCAGAACAGGCGACTTCTACAGGAATTACTTATACAATAAGCAATCAGTCAGAGAAAGATTTGAGTTACGGACGGGATTACAGCCTTCAACAGGAAAAAGATGGCAGATGGTATCAGATAGAGCCTAAAAGCGAAGTGGCAGTCACCATGGAACTATTGTGGATTCCTGCCGGAAATACAGATACGGAAGAGATCAGCTGGGAGGATGCCTATGGAAAGCTGCCCGCTGGAAATTACAGGATCTTGAAGAGTTTTTCTGATAACGAGAGAGGATATTATCTGACAGGAGAATTTCGTATAGAATAGCATTTGGAATAGCATTCTGGAAAGCATAGTTGGGAGTGAAATATGAATTTGCAACATAAATGTAAACTATTTACAATAAAATAGTTGACATTAAACGACGACAATTGTATACTTTTTGATGAGCTTGGTTTACATTAACACATTTTGAAGAGAGGATATACGATTATGAACACAAAAAATTTAGCGCTTATTGGTCTGATGTCAGCTGTTTTATGTATTTTGGGTCCAATGTCCCTTCCCATACCCATCAGCCCTGTACCCATATCACTTGGAATGCTTGGCGTTTATCTGACAGTATACATACTGGGGATGAAAAAGGGAATTATTAGTGTTGGGATTTATATTTTGCTTGGCATGATTGGACTTCCGGTGTTTACAGCATTCGGCAGCGGCATCGGAAAGGTGCTGGGTCCAACCGGAGGTTATCTTGTAGGATATATTTTAATGGCACTTATTATCGGGTTTTTTATTGATAGATGGAAGACAAATCAAATACTCATTTTTTCAGGTATGATACTGGGAACAGCAGCCTGCTATCTGCTGGGCACCGCCTGGCTGGCAAAACAGGCCGGCATGAGTTTTTCCGCTGCTCTAGCAGCCGGTGTAATACCCTTTATCCCGGGAGATTTAGCGAAGATTATCATCACAATGCTGGTAGGAGCACCAGTGCGAAAGACTTTGTGGAAAGCAGGAATCTTAGAAGCACACTCCGAGCAGAATGTTCAGATGAACTAAAAAGTCTGGAACCAATGTCATTTTGATTAGGGGCGGCACTGTCAGGGCAGAACTCCCCCGGCATCAGACAGGGCATAAATCTATATCGGAGCCTTATGGGAAGCGATTAGAAGTACTTAACAGCCCACGATTCCCAGCAATCGCCGGACAGGACGTCCGGCTAAGGCGTAACTTGACCCATGGATGGGTCAATACGCCGTTTGCGTCCGTTTCCAATTACTGGCTAAGGGCTGTTTAGTACTTCTTATCGCTGTACATAGGATTCGATATAGATTTATGCCCTGTCTGATGCCGGGGGAGTTCTGCCCTGACAGTGCCGCCCCTAATCAAAATGACATTGCCTCTTGAACTCCTGCAATGAACTCTTTTATAATAGCTCCAAAAGCATAAATTGGTTGGAGGATGTGCTTTATGCAGAAAGGTATCAGCAGGGAAAGAACTTTTAGAATATTTTTTGCAATTCTTTTTTGGATTTACATAGCAATCGTCTTTAGGATTACTGTTTTCAGACATGGATTTGATGTGCATCACTTTATGCAGGGTGGAACGGTTAATCTGACGGTGATGAAAGAATATTTCACACTCCTTAAAGAAGGGGAGTGGATAAGGTTTATCTATTTGTTTGTGGGAAACATAATCTGGTTCGTACCTTTTGGTTTTTATTTAAAGTGCATCAGACAGATAAAAAAGATGTGGCTAATTGTGGCGGCGGGATTTTTGTTTTCGCTTGTGGTTGAAAGCATGCAGTATCTCTGGGGAACGGGCATATCGGAGATAGATGATCTTATTCTGAATACCTTTGGCACTTTTATCGGCGCAATGTTGGGAAAGGTTAAAGTTTTTCAAGGTTTTTACCGATATAACCTATAACTGGAAAAATATGCAAACGGATTTGCTGAGAAAAGTCACAAGGAGGTTACGAAGATGAGCACAGGTGCAAATGGAGTGGAGGCAAGCGGACAAACCTATGCTTCCTACACAGAGACAAGCAAGACCAGTAAGAAGAGCAATAACTATGGAAAACAAATCGGCTCCCCTTCTTTGAGCGAGGAAGGAGAGAAGTACTACGAGGAGTTAAAGAAGAAATTTGGAAATATGGACTTCATTCTTGTAAGCAAAGATATGAAGGAGCAGGCAAAAGCAATGGCAGCAGGCTTTGCCAATCCATATAAGACAGTTGTCCTGATTGATGAGGAAAAAGTCGAAAGGATGGCAACTGATGAGAACTTCCGAAAGCAATATGAAAAAATCATCAGCAATGCTGCATCAGGACTTTCCGATCTGAAGTCCCGCCTTGAAAAATCAGGAGCCAAGGTGAAAGGCTATGGAATGCAGGTGAACGACGGCGGACTTACCAGTTTCTTTGCAGTGCTTGACAAATCTAATGCGATGCAGAGAGAACGGATAGCAAAAAGAGCAGAAAATAAAAAAGCCGAAAAGAAAGCAGCAGAGAAAAAGGCAGAAAAGAAAGAAAAAGAAGAAAAGCTTAAGGAAAAGTGGACAGCAGGAAAAGAAGGAACCTCGTGGTGGGAAGATGATGGAGATACGGTGATGATCACCGCCAATTCCATTGAGGAACTGATACAGAAAATTGATGACTATACATTTGCAGAAAGAAGCAATTATGTTCAGACGAAAGAAGAGCAGATGGTTGGTCAGCACATCGATTTTCGCAGCTAAAGAGAGCGTCGGCGGATGAGGGAATCAAAGAGTTCCTCATCCGCCGGCTTGTGTGTCTTAGCAAAGTACTTGGATATGGAGGAGTAGGATGAGTATTCGATATGCATTTAAACGTTCCCTGCCGGTTATGGCAGGGTATCTTGTGCTTGGCATGGGATTTGGAATACTGCTTGAAGCAAAAGGATACAGCGTGGTATGGGCGTTTGTCATGAGCGTCTTTATTTATGCCGGTTCCATGCAGTATGTGGCAGTGGACCTTCTGGCGGGGGGAGCCTCTTTGATTTCGGCGGCACTTATGACTCTTATGGTCAATGCCAGACATCTTTTTTATGGAATATCCATGATTGATCGGTACAAAGATATGGGGGCAAAAAAGCCTTATCTTGTTTTTGCACTGACAGATGAGACGTATTCCTTGGTCTGCAGCGGAGACGTGCCGGAAGGAGTGGATCAGAAAAAATACTTTTTCTGGGTATCCTTGATGAATCAGTCTTACTGGGTAATCGGAAGTACGGCAGGTGCTTTGATTGGGAGCCTGCTTGTTTTCAATACGGCGGGAATTGATTTTTCTATGACGGCGCTTTTTATTGTGGTATTCGTTGAACAGTGGAAGAGTGCGGAGAATCATTTAAGTGCGGTGATTGGGGTGACAGTGTCTGTAATATGCCTGTTGATATTCGGACCGGAAAGCTTTTTGATTCCATCCATGATTGCAATTGCAGCTGTGCTCACCGCACTGCGAAAAATTCTTGACAAAAAAGAAGCTGGGGAGGGGAAAGAAAATGAATGAACTACATTCAGCCCTGATGGTGGCAGTCATCGCCCTCGTAACGCTTCTTTTAAGGAGCCTTCCTTTTATGGTGTTCGGAGGAAAAAGAAAGACCCCTGCGTTTATCACCTATTTATCCAACGTGCTTCCCTATGCGATTATGGGAATGTTGGTGGTATATTGCCTGCGCGGCACGAATCTTTTAGCAGCTCCCCATGGGCTGCCGGAACTGATTGCCTGCGTGACGGTAGTGCTGCTTCACTTGTGGAAAAGAAACACACTGCTCAGCATAGCCCTTGGAACTGTGCTATATATGTTTCTGGTGCAGGCGGTGTTCTGAGATTATTCAGAAACCGCAAAATATGCAACGGCAATACCGCCGGAAGATTTAATGTGTTCGGCGAGAAGGTTATTTCCCTGTCTGGAGCCGCGGGATTTGCCGAGCATCACAACTTCTCCGTCCACAACAAACGCTTTGCCTTCAAATTCGCTTGTAGCAATGCATGCGCTCTGATAGGTGCCGGATAATTTACTGGATAAGGTAATGATGATGGCGTAATCTCCTGTATCAGTCACCTTGCGGATTGCTTCTTCAAAGTCATAGGGCGGAATCTGGCTGGTAACAGGCAGAGTATCACATTCTATCAACTTTTCATAAAATTCCTTATGGGTCAGATTGACCCCGTCAAGATTGAAGTATTTTGTGTGCACTAACGTTGTTGAGCCGAAGGTCAAGCGGTAATGCATCTCGTTTATATATAATTATCATATCGTAAAAGCAGCTTCCTGTGGTGAATATTTTGGACAATGTTTTGGGGGTAAAGTTCTGCTTAGCTGGACCGATATAATAATCAGGGAAAACCAATAACGGGATAGCTCATGTATACAGACGGAAGCGCTTAAAGGAGAAAAAGAATGGCAGTTACAGGAGTAGGAAAAGGATATGATTATCAGGCACAGGCAGGGAAGCCGCAGACGAAAGGAAACGGCAGTTTTTATGAAAGCCTTGCAGCAGTATCTGACATGACCACAAAGGAACTCATGCAGGAAATCAGCAACAGAAAAAATGAGATATATGAGAAAGCGAAAAAAGGAGAACTTGAGGAAAGCTTTCAAATCGGAGGGCAGTCATTTACCATAAAAGAATGGAATAAGCTGCTAAGCAGCTTTGACTCCGCGCAGGATAAGCTGAAAGCGCTTTTGGAAGAAAAACTGGAACAGCAAAAGAAGGCGGAATACGAGGCGAAGATGAGGGAAGATGAAGAGTCTTAATTTTTTTCATGAAGTTTAGATAGAAGATAGTCAATGTTGGTGGAATAATTAGGATGTTTTCCAGCGGCATAATTGTCAAGATAGGTTTGACATTCGGAAATGATTTTTTTAGAATTTACATTGATAATATTTTGAATCATGGAAGCAAAAGAATTTCCCTCTGTGCGATAACGTATGAGATACTGCTTTGTTATGGGGAACATTTTTATGTAATGAATACCATGTCTGTTGTGCGGTTTGGTTGAAGACCTGGGGGGAAGTGCGAAATATTGTTGCTTTGGAGCAGATGCTGGAATATTAGAGCGGATTGGTACTGCAAAATCATGAGATTTCCCCTTTCTGGCAAAGACAAGAGAATAGATTTTGAGAATTGTGATAAAAAACGGGACTGCCTTGTGACAAGTCCCGTTTGACACGTAAGCGATATTCTACGCTGTGAAGCACCCCGTCGCTTTCGGAAGTTAAACATACACGTTCATCATATTCTGGTCGTGATGACCGACAAGTATCTCTACTCACTTGTATTATATGTATGGGAAGAAAGAATAGCAAGATATAAAATAATTAAAATTCTTAAACAATTATAAAAGAATAACAGTAAACTTCAACAACGCAGTTTGTTTACATTTTTCTCCGATTAAATTATACTATATGTATTGGAAGAGGAGATGAAACACTATGACGATAAAAGATCAGGTACTTCTCCTGTTGGAGAATCATCGCGGTGAATTTTTTTCTGGTCAGGAAATTGCTGACCGGCTGTCTGTAACCAGAGCCAGCATATGGAAAGCCGTAAAAGGGCTCCAGAAGGATGGGTATGCAATTGAGGCAGTGAATAATAAAGGCTATATTCTGCAGAAGGCACCGGATGTGCTTTCTGCTGCTTTTATTGAGCAAAAACTTAAGGAGCACGGAATCAATCTTGCGGTGCAGGTAGAAAAAATAGTTGATTCTACCAACAATGTATTGAAGCAGTATGTTGCAGACGGAGAAAAGCGCAATATGGTACTGCTGGCAGAAGAACAGAGTGCAGGCAGAGGCAGGAGAGGCCGTTCTTTTTACTCCCCGGAGGGAACAGGACTATATTTAAGTCTTCTTCTGCATCCCGACGTGGGACCGGAGGAAGGAACGATGCTCACCACTTTGACGGCGGTGGCGGCGGCGGAAGCTGTTGAAACGATTGTGGAAGAACCGGTGCAGATTAAATGGGTGAATGATGTCTGGCTCCGGGGGAAAAAGATTTCGGGCATTCTGACGGAAGGTTCAGCATCCTTGGAAGAAGGAAAGCTGGAATATGTGGTAGTGGGAATCGGAATCAATATTTACGAACCGTCTGGCGGCTTCCCGGAGGAAATCAGGGATGTGGCGGGTGCAGTGTTTACTCATGACATTGCACAGGAAAACATGCGCAATCGCCTTTCGGTAGAATTCCTGGTCAACTTTATGAAATATTATCAGAATTTTCCTTCGAAAGATTATCTGGAAGCATACCGCAGACGTTCCTTTGTTGTGGGAAAAAGGGTCCGTATCATTACGCCCGGAGGAGCGTCTCGGAAAGCAGCGGATGAAGCAGCAGACAGGGAGTTTGCACAGGTTCTGGGAATTGATGATGCCTGTCATCTAAAAGTCCAGTATGACGACGGAACGATAGAATTTCTTTCCAGCGGAGAAATCAGCATTAAGATGGAGTAAAAGTCGGAAGATGAAATTATATTTTGCTCCCCTTGAGGGAATAACAGGGTATATTTACCGAAATGCATATCATGATTTATTTGACTGCGGAATAGATCAGTATTTTACTCCTTTTATTGCAGTAAGTCAGAATGGGCTTACCAAAACCCGCGAACTGGAAGATCTTAGCGCAGAGCATAATAAGGGAATGAAGACGATTCCCCAGCTTCTTGGCAACAGCGGTGCGGAGGTGAATCATTACCTGCATAGATTATCCGAAATGGGGTATGAGGAAGTAAATTTGAATATCGGGTGCCCTTATCCGACGGTAGTGACCAAGAAAAAAGGTGCCGGGCTTTTAGCGGATACAAGCGTGTTAAAGGAATTTCTGGACGGGGCATTTGAAAATCCGCCGGTAAAAGTTTCCGTTAAGACCAGAATCGGCATGGAAAGGGCGGAAGAATTTGAGGAGATTCTAGACGTTTACAACCAGTACCCCCTGTCGGAACTGATTGTGCATCCAAGGGTGCGGGAGGATTTTTACAGGAATCATCCTTATCTGGATGCTTTTGCCTATGCCCTTAAAAAGAGCAGAGCGCCGGTGTGCTACAACGGAGATATTTTTACGATACAGGATTATCAGATGATTACGGAACGCTTTCCCAGACTTAACAGAATCATGTTGGGCAGGGGACTGCTTGCCAATCCGGGACTGCTTTTACAAATTCGCACAGGAAAGACCATAAAGAAGGAAGAATGGAAGACTTTCCACGATCGTCTTTATCATGATTACAGCAAGATAATGTCAGGGGATAAAAACACATTGTTCAAAATGAAAGAGCTGTGGAACTATTTTCAATTCCTGTTTGGAGAACGTGACAGGTATATAAAGAAGATTCGAAAAGCAAAAAACTTTGCAGAGTATGAAGCAGCTGTCAACGCGCTGTTTGCCCAATGCCCCTTTATTCCTAATGGCGGATTCCGGGCAGATTGAGGCGTAAAAACATCACGCTGCATATCCCCAGAACAATCTGAACGGCAGGAATGGTATACCACACTCCGCTGATTCCCCAAAATAACGGCAGTAGAAAGATAAACACGATTGTCAACAGGATTTCCCCATACACCAGAAGGCTGGAGTATACAATCTTGTGTGTGGCGTAAAAGTAGGAAACCGCAGGTTTGGTAAGCCCATAAAGCGCCATGACCAGAGCGAAAAAGGGTGTGGCATAAACAATATAGGAAGCAGCTTCCGGGGAAGTGCCGTAAAAAACAGGAATGAGATTCCGCATCAGCGTAAAGAACACGGCACCGGCGCAGCCAAAGCCGATTCCAAGCAGGAAAGTCCATCGGGCGTAGGTTTTTAGAGACTTTTGATCGCCACTTCCCTCACTTAAAGAAAGCAGTGGCTGGCTTCCGTCACCGATTCCCTGTACAAGGAGCTCCATAAAAGAAATAATGTAAGCAAGCACAGCATAGGCGCTGACAGCTTCCTCACCGCCGTATTTAAGCGCCTGTAAATTCATGAAGATGATGGTGACAGAAGGCAGGTAGGTCAGCCCAAAAGGGGATGCAGCCACCCGCAGGATAGACAGAACCGTTTCCTTTTCAGGATGCATGTAAGAAAAGGAGATGCGGTTCTTTTTTCTCATATAAAAAGCGATGCCAAGGATTAAGGTGAGCACCTGTCCGAGCACAGTGGCAAGGGCAGCTCCCATCAGCCCAAGATTTAAGACCATGACTAAAAGATAATCCAGCAGGATGTTTGAAACGCATCCAAGAGCCATGGCGCACATGGCATAAAAAGAAGCGCCATGGTTACGCATAAGGGGAACCATGCCGGAAGCAAAAGTCTGAACGATACCGCCCAGCAGAATGTACTTTAGGTAGGATTCGGCAAGAGGAAGCAGATTTCCTTTAGCGCCGAGCAGTTTAAGAAGCGGCGTGCCGAACAGA
Source organism: Lachnospiraceae bacterium (assembly GCA_014804785.1). Classification (GTDB taxonomy): domain Bacteria; phylum Bacillota; class Clostridia; order Lachnospirales; family Lachnospiraceae; genus Suilimivivens. The sequence continues at coordinate 178,796 of JAAUZD010000028.1, read as the reverse complement.
TAAAGGGTGAAAGTCAATAAAAGAGCGCCCGCAAAAAGCAGAAGGAAAGCGTTTCCTTCCGCCTTTTTTGCTTTTTCCGTATTTCCTGCGCCTGTATTCAGGGACACTGTTACGGCAGCCCCCATCCCGATACCGGTACCAAGGGAAATAATAAGGGCAACCAATGGCCATGCAATATTGATAGCGGCAAGTCCGGGATCCCCCATAGCCCTGCCTACAAAAATACCGTCCACGATGGAATAAATTCCTGTAAGTAAAAAGGAAAGCATAGAAGGGAAAATATATCCCGCATATTTCTTTTTCATCATAATCCTCCATGCTGTCAATAATATCATTCAGTATTATAATGACTAAACAGGAAATATGCAAATGGAGAATGAAAGCAAAAATAAGTAATTTCTCATATTCTGGAATGCAGGTACTTTTGCAGCAGGAACAGCGCTGCCACATTTGGGATGACCATAAAAGCATTGATCAGGTCGGTGCACTCCCAGACCAGATTTAGGGGAAGGACGGCGCCTACATAAATCATAACGATATAAGCCACTTTGAAAAAGGAGATCCCCTTGTTACCAGTCAGATAGAGGTAAGCCTGTTCTCCAAGGTAGGACCATCCAATCAATGTGGTGATGGCAAAGGCTATAAGGCATATGGATAGGAAAGCGTTGCCAAACAGCGGCAGATAAGAAAAGGCAGCATCCGTAAGCCCTGCTTCGTTGACTCCGGCAGTGGACTCAGGGTGCAGGAGCATATTGGTGACGATGACAAGACCGCTTAAGAGGCACATGACAACCGTGTCCCAGAAGACAGCCGTCATGGACACATAAGCCTGATGAGCGGGATTGTCGGTTTCTGAGGCGGCAGCGGCAATAGCTGCGGTTCCAATGCCTGCCTCATTGGTAAAAAGTCCTCTGGCAATGCCGTAACGGGCGGTCAGCATCAGGGAAGAACCGACAGCGCCGCCTAAGGCTGCCCGGGGAGCCAGTGCATGGGTGAGGATCAACTGGATTGCAGGCACAAAGGCTTCCCGATTTATGATAAGCAGGAAGAGGCAGCTTGCCGTATAAAGGATGCCGAGAAAAGGAACGATTTTTACGCATACATTGCCTATGGAACGGATTCCGCCCACGATGACCAGACCAGCTGTAAAAGCGGCGAGAAATCCAGCAATATGGGGATTTAGGCCAAAGCTTAAAGAGGTGGTCTGGGTGATGGAATTGGACTGGGTGGTACACCCCACGCCAAAAGCGGCAATCAGTGTGAGCAGACCATAAAATTTGCCTATGGATTTATTATGTAAACCGTTTTCCCACACATACATAGGTCCCCCCTGGTAGGTGCCGTCCTTGTCGCGGCTCCGGAAGCGGACACTTAAGAAACATTCTGAATAAGCGGTTGCCATCCCCAGAATTCCTGTAATCCAGCACCAGAAGATGGCGCCCGGACCGCCCAGAGCGACTGCGGTGGAGACGCCTATGATATTGCCGGTGCCCAGAGTAGCCGCAAGAGTGGTGGAGAGCGTTGCAAAAGCAGAGAGATTGTTTCCCTCTTTGTTGTTTGCAGGTGTTATGGAAAGCCGGATGGCTTTAAAAATATTTTTCTGCGGAAAGTGTAGTTTCATGGTAAAATATAGATGCGTACCCATCAGCAGGAATAAAAGGGGACCGCTCCACAAAAACTGATTGATGGACTGAATAAGATTTAGAATTGCTTGCATCATTTCCTGACCAGGCGCGAAGCCTTAGGATGTCTTACTATTAATATAGTATTTCAGGGGAAAGGATATGAGTACTTTTTGATAAAAGGATATAGGCGTAAAGGAGTCTTAGGATTGAAAAAATGGAAACTCTGGGTACCGGCTGTGATGATTATGCTTTCTGTACTTCTGAATATTGCAGGAAGAGTATGGAAGGGATTTAGTAATTTTTATGTAAATCATATTTTTCCTGTCTGGGTGGAGACTTATGGGAGATTAACCGGTCTTTTTCCTTTTTCTGTGGGAGAGTGGATGCTTTATCTTGCTGTTCTGCTTACCTTCATTCTTGCGGCAGGAGGTATTGCTTATATGATTATGAGACGCAGGCTTCCTGAGAGCTGGAAGAGGGGATATAGAAAGTATGCTCTTTTTTTCTACTGGGTATTTGGCATTGTTTGCATGGTTATGACTTTGAATTGTTTCCTTTTGTATCAGGCATCTCCTATGAATGAAAGGTTTGAAATTGGTGGCGACCCAGAGGCGGAATATGGTGCCAGGGAAATTGCAGCGCTCAGGGATTATGTAGTGGTAAAAGCAAATGAACTGGCACCGGTCTTTGAGAGGAATGAACAGGGATATCTGCTTCATCAGGGAAATATGGAGGAAGAGGCAGTAAGGCAGATGCAGAGGCTGGGGGAGCGATTTGAAAATCTGCAGGGATATTATCCCTACCCTAAGAAATTGTTTTTGTCAGGATTTTACAGCCAGCAGTATATCATGGGCTATTATTTTCCTTTTTCCATGGAGGCAAACTATAATAAACAGATGTATATTACCAATATGCCAGTGACCATGTGTCATGAATTGTCCCATTTAAAGGGATTTATTTTAGAGGACGAAGCGAATTTTATTGGTTATCTTGCCTGTGTGGATGCAGAAGATCCGTTATTTAGGTACAGCGCTTACCTAAGCGTGATTGGTTATCTTGACAGGGATTTTATAAGGGCGATAGGTGAGGACGCGGAAATATATATGGAGCATCCGCAGATTTCCCGGCAGGTAGCTGATGATAAAATGTTCCTTACAGATGAGGCGTGGGAGCAGGTGGAAGAAAAAGCTGTTTTAAGCACAGAAACGGTAAAACAGGCGGCAGACACCTTTTTAGATACGACTCTTACATTAAATGGAGTGGCGGATGGCACTGTCAGTTACAGCCGGGTGGTGCAGTTGCTTTTACAATACTATGACGGGACGTTATATTGAGTTTCATGGAGAAATGTGAGGCAGTCTGCAAAAGTGATAGGTTGCAAGTGATGGAATGACAGAAAGGCGAAAATGATTATGGGGAATATCATTGACTATGTAAAAGAATGCGGACAGAATACCTTTTCGGAGAAACCTTTAAATGAAGTGGACAGTCTGGTTTTATGCCAGCTGGTGTATCTGCATTATGAACAATTTGTGCCCGGCATTGAAAAGCGGAATACGCCGGTCAGTATCCAGGACATTTACAATCATTCCGAAAGGGATAGGATTTTGGACGATTACTGGTATCGGGAAAATAATAAAGAGCTTTTTGCTGCGGCGGCACAGTCCGTCAGATTTGGCTCTCTTAAGATGAATTATTATGTCAACATCATCAATGCAGATCAGGAAACCCAGTTTTCTGCAATGACTTATGTTCTGGAGGATAAGAACATTTATATTGCCTATAGGGGAACCGATGCGAACATCGTGGGCTGGAAGGAAGATATGAATCTTGCCTTTTCTAAGCCGCTTCACGCCCAACAGTTGGCAGTGGAATATATGGATAGGGTGGCCGGATATGTGGCAGGCGAGTTTTACACGGGAGGACATTCCAAGGGCGGCAATCTTGCAGTTTATGCAGCAATGAACTGCGCTGACAGGACAAGAGAAAAGTTGCTCAAGGTGTTTAACAATGACGGACCGGGATTCAGACCTGAAATCCGTGAGCAGGGGAATTTCCATGCCATTGCCGACAGGGTAGTCAAATTCATCCCCCGTTCTTCGCTGGTGGGGATGATTCTGGAAGACCACTGTGATTATGAAATTGTGGAAAGCAAAGGAATTGGGCTGCTCCAACATAATACATACAGTTGGAAGGTGGGAGAAGATGCTTTTATACGGGCAAAGAATATGACCAGCAGCAAAATCATGCGGGATTCTGCTTTAAATGAGTGGATTCTTTCACTTACGGAGGAAGAGACTCATGCCTTTGTGGACACCCTGTATGAAGTGGTCTCTGCGTCGGAGGCATCCAATGTGTTTGAATTTGGCGCAGATTGGAAAAAATGTCTCCAGAATATTGCGGCGGCAGCAAAAGAGTTGGATGATGCCACGAAAAAGGGCATCCAGAAAACGGTGCGTTCCTTTTTTGATATTTTACTGGAAAATATTAAGTCGGAGCATTTGACGCGCAAGGAATAGTGGTTTCTTATGATGTTGATTGTAAATTTGCAAGGATATGCTATAATTCATTCAGAATAAATTTTTGTTGGAAAGGATTCGTTTTATGTCTAAAGAGGCAAAAAGTTTTTTAGCAGGAAGCATTGCTTTTGTTCTTTTTGCAATGCTGCGCAGTGTCATACCTCTGCACAATATGGAATTTTTTGTATTTGCATGTGCCGTTTTTATCGGGGTGGCAGTATTGGCATATTTCATTATGGAAAGAAGGCGGAGAAGCGCAAACCCGGCAATTGAGAAGATTTTGAGTATTTTTGCAATTGCATTGTTGACAGTGTGGATTGTATTGTTTTATATAAATGAGACAAATACGGAATATTCACTGATTCAGTCAGAATTGATTCGTGGGTATTTCCCATTTCCGCTGTGGATTGTATTGATGATGCTTGGAGTGGCGGCTTCGCTGTTTATTTTGCGTAAAGAACCGAAAGAGAAAACTCTGAAAATCAGAAAGAAGATTCGTCTTGTTATTTCATTGCTGTTTACTTTTGGGACATCTATTCAGTTTTATGCACCTAACATATTTCAGGATATTCAAGGCGGTACCTATCACAGTCATGCTTATACAAACAGTATTATTAATACCTGCTGGCTGATTCCTTACAGTAAAGATATGGAGTCTCTTTATGGACATTACGGAATCCTTTATATGCCGGTGCTCAAATTTCTGCACAAATGCTTCCATACAGATTATTTAACGGGAATTTTTGTGGTATCAGCAGTTCTTGCAGGAATTTCGATTCTTCTTTTCTTATATATACTTGATTATTTTGCAAAAAATGATTTAATTTTTTATCTTGGTATGTTTGCTATAGGAGAATACTATTTTATGCTGATGCAGGGAGGCGTTTATCTTCAGGTGCATCCTCATCGCATGATTTTTCCGGTTATTCTGGCGGTACTTGCTTTGAAAGAGCATAAAACGGGGAAGAATTATAATTTGCTGGCGGTTATTTTATTGATGCTGTCGTTTGTGTGGTCGACAGAGGTAGGAATTGTCACTATGCTTTCCTTTGCACTCTACAGGTGGATTGCGCTTGTTATGGATGGAACTTCTTTTTCTGTACGGAAAGTGTTGCTGCTGATACGTGAGATGGTAATTTATGTACTGCTTCCGTTTGCGTTATCGTATATTGTCATAAATGCGTATAATCTTCTGACCGGAGGTTCTATTTTAGACTTTAGGGAATTTATGTTCCCCCTTATTTCGGATAGAGACTATATTGATAAAATCGAACTGGAACTTCCGAATGTTACGCATGCATGGATTGGGGCAGCAGTATTATTTATGGGAGGGGTTAGTCTGGCGGTGTTCCAAGCGCTCTTTCCGAATAGAAAAGAGAAGGGACTTAAATCGTTTTACTTTTTTCTTGGAATTTTGAGCCTTACGGTGATGCTTTATTATATTAATCGTCCAGTAGAGGGAAGCATGTTCATTACCCTGCTGCTTATGTTGATCCTCCAGGTTATTGTTCTTCAAAAGAGCCAGGACGTTTATCTGGAATGGAAAGAAAAAGGGGACAGTATATTTGCAAAGCCTGACCGATTCCTATTTCTTTCGCTCCGGGTAGTGACGACACTGATTTTATTTATTATGGCGTTTGACAGTATTTATTCTATGCCGAAAGCCTGGAAAGCATCCTCAGAGACAATCTGGAAAAGGGATGAATTAGTGGAATTTGCTCAATATGTTTGGGTTCAGGTTCCGCCAGACGCTGCAGCTTTTGGTGAGGGCGTCCCCGAACTTATGTCGATGATAGACAGGGATACACATGTGCATTCGACAGAGTGGTCTTATCTGAATATGCCGTTGGATACGATGGAAAAAATTCGGTATGAGATGGAAAGCCAGCCATACTTTTTCTGCCAGTTGACGAGCCTTTGGTATATGCAGGAGGAATACCCGGGTTTATCAGATCATTTTTATCTGCATGAAGAATTTGAGTATAATGGAGTGAAATTTGGCTTTTTCAGGGCAATTGAAGAATAGAGGAGAACTTCTTGGTGCTTTGTGAGCATGATGAAATCTATGCCTAAAATGAATTTTGGGTTGAATGAAAAATTGTCTTGTGTTATACTGGTTTAGACGCAGATGTAGTTCATCGGTAGAATATCAGCTTCCCAAGCTGAGGAGGCGGGTTCGATTCCCGTCATCTGCTTAGATGAAAAACAGCCGTAAACTTAAAGGATTTTCAGCAAAATCACGGGTTTACGGCTGTTTTTGTGTTCTGATATAGTATGCTGCTCATGAAAGGGTAAAGTGTTAGTCATCGCGTAAGATAAAAAGTAACCCTGAATATAAACTGATACTTTCACAAAAAGGAAAATCTATTGACAAAAAATCTCTATTTGATAGAATACTATGAAATATTTTATGTAAATAGTGATAAAACACGAAAGAAGATTCAGCATAAGGAGGTATTTCATGGCTGAAAAATATTATGCAGTGAAGATAGGAATGCAGAGAGGGATATTCAGGACTTGGGAGGAATGCAGGATTAATGTGAGCGGGTATCCCGGCGCTGAGTTCAAAAGCTTCAAATCAAAGGCAGAAGCATGTGCCTATCTGGGGATTGCGTATGAAGAGGAAAAATCAGATAATGATTTTGAGCAAAAAGATGGTTTGAATGGGGAAGACTGTGTTAAAATATATGTGGACGGAAGTTACAATAATGCTACAAAAGAATTTTCTTATGGGATAGTGGTGCTTCGAGGCGGCAGGGAAGAGAAATACAGCCGTAAATTCAATGATGAAAATTTGTCCGCCATGCGCAATGTGGCAGGGGAAATCAAGGGTGCGGAAGCAGCGATGCAGTATGCTATAGACCATCACCTTTCGGAGATAGAGATTTATTATGATTATGAGGGAGTCGCTAAGTGGTGTCTGGGAGAGTGGAAGACGAACAAGGAGGGCACCAAGGCATATAAAGCTTTTTATGACAGAGCAAGTCAGCAGATAAAGATTGGATTTGTAAAGGTGACGAGTCATTCTAATAATAAATATAATGATATGGCAGACCAGCTGGCAAAGGAAGCCTTGGGATTAGCCTAAAAGAACGCTGTGCGTTATAAACATACAGATTTTGGGAGGAGATATTTGTGATACACTATTTATTAAAAGAAAATCAGCCTGTTATCGCGGCAATCGGGCTGTTCATGGCATTTTTGGGAACCTGTTTTTTTACATTTAAGTTTTGTAATCTTCTGCCCCGGGATGCGGGTAGGGATTTTGCCCATGACGGGAAGCTTTCAGCCGGAAAACCAAGGGGAGCAGGCATTATTTTCATTTTTGTTTTTGTTGCAGCTGCTTTGCTTTTTGCACCGGTCAATCTGGAAATCGTCATTTATATGATACTGATTGTGGCGGAAATGCTTACCGGATATATGGATGACGCTTCGGAGCATCCTTGGGGCGAGTTTAAAAAAGGTATTCTGGATCTGATTATTGCAAGTGTTCTTGCAGTTACTTATCTGAACTTTAATTCAAATACCATTCAGATTGCTACTATGGGAATCAGCGTAACGATCCCGCCGATTTTGTTTGGAATTCTAACAGTAATCTTAGTGTGGGGCTCCATCAACGTGACCAATTGTTCCGACGGCGTGGACGGGCTTTCGGGTACGCTGACTATTATTACGTTGACCACCTTCTTTGTGGCAGATAATATTTTGGGCAACAAGGATGAATTTACATTTTTGCTTCTTATGTTTATCAGTTGTATTTTAGGATATCTGTGGTATAATGCAGCCCCAAGCCGCCTGCTCATGGGAGATGCAGGAAGCCGGGCCATGGGAATTTTTATCAGTATTGCCGCGCTTAAGAGCGGAAGCCCGCTGCTTTATATTCCAGCGGCTATCGTGCTTATTTTAGATGGAGGGCTGGGGCTTTTGAAAGTGGCTCTGATCCGGGTATTTAAGATTCATATTTTGAAACACGTCACGACACCGCTGCATGACCATGTACGGAAAAAACTTGGATGGTCCAACACGCAGACGGACTTCCGGTTCGCTATTATCCAGATTATGGTATCGGCGGCAGTTGTATATTTATTACTATTATAAATAAATGATTTAGGAAAGAAGGAGCGCAGTACCGCAGAAACGGTCTGCGGCATGCAGGAGGTATACAAATGATAGAACGTCGCGACAAAATCAACTATTATCTGGATCTGGCTGAAACGGTGTCGAAGCGGAGCACCTGTGTAAGGAGAAAATACGGGGCGGTAATCGTAAAAAATGATGAAGTGATATCTACCGGTTATGTGGGTGCGCCCAGAGGGAGGAAAAATTGTACGGACACAGGCATGTGTATCAGGCAGGAAATGAATATTCCAAGGGGAGAGCGCTATGAGTTATGCCGCAGTGTACATGCGGAGATGAATGCTATTATCAGCGCATCCAGGGATAAAATGATAGGAAGTACCATGTATCTTGCCGGGGTAGATGCTCAGACCGGCGAATACATTCCCAATTCCAACAGCTGCTCTATGTGCAAACGTGTGATGATCAATGCCGGAATCGAAAGGGTTTACATCAGGGACGGCAAAGATGAATATCGAATGATAGAAGTGCAGGAATGGATAGACAATGACGAATCCTTAAACGGAACCAGAGGGTATTAAGGTAAAAAATGAGTGATTTATATGAAAAAGCCAGATCCTTGGCTGAAAAGGTCATAAGCTATTCCAGAGATAGTATTCTGGTAAATATGCGTTTTCTGGATATGGCACTATCAGCGCTTGTGTCAGAGCCACGGGAAGGTCTTTTGGGATTTGCATCTGACGGTGTTAAAATTTATTATGATCCGGTTTTTCTTTTGAAAAAGTATAAGGAAGAACCGGCTTTTGCAGTACGCATGTATCTCCATATTCTGTTCCATATGATTTTTTATCATAGTTTTCGTTTTGATAAGGTGGACAGGAAAGCCTGGAGTCTTTCGGCGGATCTTGCGGTGGAGGCAGCAATTCTGGAACTTGAAATGCCTGGAACGACTCTCAAAAAGGATGAAGAACTTGAAAGAAAGCTGCGGGTCATAAGAGAAGATATAGGGAGTCTTTCGGCGGAAAAAATATATAGATATCTGAAAAATTTTCAGATAAGTACAAAGGAACGGGAGGAACTTTCTGATCTTTTTTTTATGGATATTCATGATTTCTGGGAGCCCCGGGAAGAACTGGAGATTACCTTGGAGCAGTGGAAGAAATTAAGCGAGAGAGTAAAGGCGGATCTTAAGTCTTTTTCAGCAGGGAAGACGAAATCGGAAAGCCTGGAAAAAAGCCTTTTGGAAGCGGTGAAAGACAGGTACGATTATGGGCAGCTGCTTAGAAAGTTCACAGTGATGAATGAAGATTTACAGGTGAATGATGACGAGTTCGATTACATTTATTATACTTACGGACTTGAAAGATATGGTAATATGCCTCTTGTAGAGCCTCTTGAGTATAAGGATACGAAAAAAGTAAAGGAATTTGTCATAGCAATCGATACCTCTGCCTCCTGCCGTGGACCGGTGGTTCAGGCATTTTTAAGGAAAACCTATGCGCTGCTTAGCGGGGAGGAAAATTTCTTTAGGAAAATGAATGTGCATATTATTCAGTGCGACCATGAGGTACAAAGAGATACCAGAATTACCTGCAAGGATGATCTGGACTATTTCCTTAATCATGAAAAACTGACAGGTTTTGGCTCTACGGACTTCAGACCGGTATTTATGTATGTGGATGAGTTGATAAAAGAGGGAGAGTTTGAAAATCTGAAAGGGCTTTTGTATTTCACGGACGGTTATGGCGTTTATCCCAAGGCGATGCCGCCTTATGATGTCATGTTCGTATTTCTTGACAATGGAGATACAGGACCGGAGGTGCCTCCATGGGCGGTTAAAGTATTGCTGGACTATGAAGAATTGGAATCAGAAATGTAGGGAGAAATATATGAATATCAGACAGGCAAAGGATTACATTGAAAATACGGTTCGTTTATATTTGAAAAAGGATGAATTCGGAGAATACAGGATTCCGATAGTGCGCCAGAGACCGGTGTTTTTGTTGGGGGTGCCGGGAATCGGCAAAACAGCCATCATGGAGCAGATTGCCCAGGAGCTTGATCTTGCACTGGTTTCTTATTCGATGACTCATCACACCAGACAATCGGCATTGGGGCTTCCTTTCATTTCACACAGGGAATATCAGGGCATGAAATTTGACGTTTCAGAGTATACCATGAGTGAGATTATTGCATCTATTTATGAGGTGATGGAAAAAAGTGGTATGCGGGAGGGAATTCTTTTTCTGGATGAAATTAACTGCGTATCAGAAACGCTGGCGCCTTCCATGCTCCAGTTCCTGCAGTACAAAGTGTTCGGACGTCATAGTGTGCCCGAAGGATGGGTCATTGTGACGGCAGGAAATCCGCCGGAATATAATAAGTCGGTGCGGGAGTTTGATGTGGTGACTATGGACCGCCTTAAGGTGCTTGAGGTAGAGGCAGATTATAAGGCGTGGAAAGAGTATGCTCAGCAAAAAGGACTTCACGCGGCAATTTTGAATTTCCTGGAGCTTAAAAAGGAATATTTTTATAAAATAGAGACGACGGTAAACGGAAGAAGCTATGTAACAGCAAGAGGCTGGGAAGATCTTTCGGAGATTTTAAGCCTTTATGAGGAAGAAGGCATGAAAGCGGATGAAACCCTGGTGGAACAGTATATCCGCAATGAGCGCGTGGTGAAAGAGTTTACGGCATATTATGATTTGTTCAATAAGTATAAGAAGGAGTATCAGACCGAGGAAATCTTGGGTGGCACAGCAAAGGCACAGACTCTTGAGCGGGCAAGGATGGCAGCCTTCGACGAGAGGCTTTCCCTTCTTGGGATGCTCACCGATAAAGTAATAAGTGAAATACGGGAAGATATGGAAAACAGTGATTATCTGGTGGAATTGCTTAAGAGCCTGAAAGCAGTCAAAGCAGCAGTGGAAAAGGGTACTTCCGGTGAAGCGGTGGTTCAGATCAGTGTGGCGCAGATGCTGGAAAACCAGACTCAGGGAAGATTGAAACAGATGGAGTCTTCCAGAATGGCGGGAAGTCTTTCAGAGAGAGAAAGGCGGAAAGGAAGGCACATTGTGCGCTTCTTGGAGGAGGAAAGAAAAAAATTGCTGCTGGAAGGGAAAACGGAAGGAAAAGAGGCGTTTGACCTTTTGAAGGACGCTTTTGACCAACGGACGCTACAGTTGAAAAAGCGGACGAAAAGAACAGAAGACAGGCTTGAAAATCTCTTTGCATTTGTTGAGAATGCTTTTGCAGAGGGAAATGAAATGCTTATTCTGGTAACAGAGCTTACCGTAAACAACGATAGCGCGCGTTTCATCAGCCAGTTTGGATCGCCTGCTTATGAAAGGCACAATAAGGAATTGATGCTTTCAGAACGGCAGAATAGTCTGCAGGGGGAAATAGAGGCGCTGGATTTGTAAGGAATTGTCTGATGATGGAGAAGATAATGGATAAGGAATTGGAAATAGAGGGAGGAAATCTTACTTATAGGGTTTGCGGAGTGGAGGTTACGATCTTATCCGGACGTGTGACCGGCAGCAGGATTCTGCTTCCGGACACAATAGAGGACCTTCCGGTGACGAAGCTGGAAAAAAAGGCATTTCTCAGCTGCAAGATTCTTAAGGAAGTTCGATTACCGGAGACCTTAAGAGAAATTGGTGATTGGACATTTGCCTACTGCAGTAGTCTTGAGAAGGTATGGATGCCCAGACGAAAATTAGTGTTGGGGAGAGGAATTTTTAAAGAATGTGACCGGATTGCGAGTATTTGCCATTTGGATGCAGATAGTGCAAGGGAAGAACAGGTTGGAATGCTTCTCGGTGCGGTTCCGATTAAGCTGGAAGCAGATTATCTTTTTACCCCGGAGCAGGCAGGAGAGGCGCAGTGGCTTGGAAGATTTGATGATAAACTGAAGGAATTTTTAAGACAGCCGGATGAAGAGGGATATACCAAAATGGTCTACTGCGGGGAAGAGGATATTGTAGCTAACATGGATCTTTTTCTGGCAGAGAAGCGCCGTGCTAAGGCGAGATTATGTTTTTTGCGGCTGATCAATGATGTGGGGCTTGCGGACGGATTTCGAAAGGAACTTGGCAGCTATCTGGAAGAGCATACAGTAGGATGCGTTTCAGAGGCGGCATGGGAAGTGGTATTTCACGAGCACGGAAATGAACAGGCATATTACACGGCATTCACCGGGGCAGGTTGCCTTAAAGAAGAAAATTATGACAAAATCCTGTCCCGCATGGGGGAACATTATCCTGAAATGAAGGGATATCTGATGCGGTACAAATCCCAGCAGATAGAAGGGATGGACTTTTTTGATATGCTATCTTTGGACTGACTGTGTGTCGCCGTTTGGTCCAATAAGACGTCACACAAAGTGTGTCGTCGTTTGGTATTCCCACATACATTAAAGTAGTTGTATGTTAGGGAGTTGGAAGTTTGAAAAGAATACTAATAGCCGGAGAGCCGGATAAAACTGCAAATTATGAAAAGGCCATGCAAAGTCTCGGCGTTATGTCAGAGACTTCCCTGCATGTGCCTGACGTCTCTTTATACAGCGGTCTGATATTGCCGGGAGGGGGAGACATTGATCCAAGGCTGTTTGGTCAGATTCCCAAGGGGAGCCGTTTTTTTGATCCGGAACTTGACAGACTTCAGCTGGCAGTTTTGAAGGCGTTTATCCTTGACAGAAAACCGGTTCTCGGAATCTGCAAGGGAATGCAGCTGATTAATATTTATTTTGGCGGAGATATGTTCCAGCATCTTGAGACCAGTAAAAGTCACGAGTATCTGGGAAAGGATCAAGTGCATGGCACCACGGCAGAGAAGGATTCTTTTCTGGAAAAACTGTATGGGAGTTCTTTTCCGGTCAACAGTGCCCATCATCAGGGAGTGGACGTTCCCGGACAAGGAATTAGGTATGTGCAGCGGGCAGAAGATGGAGTCGTGGAGGGACTGAGCCACACTTATCTTCTGGTCATGGGGGTGCAGTGGCATCCAGAGAGACTTTGTTTTGAGCACAAGAGGGAAGATGCAGTGGATGGAAGTTTGCTGCTCCGACATTTTGTGGGATTATCATCATGAAGAATGTCCGAAGCGATTCTGAACACTAGCAAAAAAGTTGAAAAAACTTTGAAAAAAACTTGACAAGTATATCGAAAAAATAGTATACTAGCAAAGCGGGTCAGATAAATGACCCAGAAAATGGGATCTTAGCTCAGCTGGGAGAGCATCTGCCTTACAAGCAGAGGGTCATAGGTTCGAGCCCTATAGGTCCCATTTCCGGGGAACCGGATTAATTTCATATGGCGAGATAGCTCAGTTGGCTAGAGCACACGGTTCATACCCGTGGTGTCGAGGGTTCAAATCCCCCTCTCGCTATTTAAAAGTGCTGTAGAAATGCAGTACTTTTTTTATTTTGTGCAATAAGCGTATCCATACAATGTTTATGAGGTATGCCTCCGCTGTTACAGTCAAATATTTCTTCCTTACAGGTATGGAACAACCAGTCATGATAGTATCCAAATAACTGCCCTGAATACCATAAGGGGACTTTTTCTTCCTCCGTTGTACTATCTGGTGCAGGGGCAATAAAAGGTTTTTGAACAAATACATTTAGGGCATTTATGCCGATATCCGTGGTATGTGTTTTCAAGCTGTCACAAAACTCTTTCCGATCAGTCGGAGAGATAATGTGAAGAGCTCCGCTGCTGAATATAATGTCATACTCCGAGTCGGGGCGATAATCTAGAATATCAGCTTTGAAGAATCCGACCTCGACTTTATTGTATTCCGCAAGTCTTTTTGCTTTTTCAATTCCCTGCTCGGATATATCAAATGCAGTTACCGCATAACCGCACTTGGCAAAGAAAATAGCATCTTTTCCTTCGCCGCAGCCAATATCTAGCACACGGTATGGTTTAACAGGTGGAAGAATCTTCATAATATCATAGCAAATAGGGTTTGGCATAAGCCCCCAGTAATATTCTTCTGTATTGTATCGTTTGTCATAACCTGTTACTACGCTGCTGTAACCGAGCAGAGCATCAATTGTTGTGTTAAGTGTTGCTGCCAGTGTCGGAAGCATTTCTATATCGGGGTACGCAGTGCCGTTTTCCCACTTTGAGACTGCCTGAAATGATATATTGAGAGACTTGGCGAGCTGACTCTGCGTCAATCCTAATTCTTTGCGTCTTTTACTGATTACCGCTCCTGTTTTCAGATGATTCATTCTTGTTGTCGTCCTCCTCTATTGAATTAATACTGTGCTGTACTGCCTTCATTTTAGTATAATCAAATGGCAGCCGCAATAACGTAAGGAGAGAATACGATACAATAATTCATCTAACAGTTGAATTGTTTCCAATCTTTAATGCAGGATAAGTTTTCCCAGCAATCCCACTGGCACTTTGACATATCCACATGCCAAGGATCTTTAAATTCAATGCGTTCTGCAAGCAGCATTTCTTTCTGACTATAAAAACGAGGTGCTAATCTGCCAGCATGGTTTACAACGCGGTGGCATAGGTATTTGCCATAATACTCAGTCATGCTTTTTTTAATGATACAACAGGCTGTTGCGTTAGAGAGACCTCTTTTGCAGCAGCCTGTTATTGTATTGCCTATTGTCGATTGTCTTAGTTTTCACCGCCGGGGCCGTCTTTGCGTGGAACTTCGTCCGGTATGATATCGGAAGGCAGATCTTCCTGGGGAATATTGCCGTCATCATACAGGTTGGCAGGCTGCTGACTGCAGGGATAGGTATTGATTTTTTTCTCTTTTTCCATGATGCACCATCCTTTCGATAATAGCATGCAACATTTGAAGAAAAATATTCAGGAAATTTTTTTTGGTTTTCATACTGTCATTGAAAGGAAAATTGCTGTCTGTTATAATAAAAGACAGATAAAAACGTATGGATAAATACAAAAATAAGGTACAGAAAGGGTATGGGTATAAAGTATGAAAGAACGTAAAAAATTGGTTCCAGAACTGGAATTTATGAATGGAAGGATGCTTTTGGGGTATGGGATAACGGTGGTGGTATTGTTTCTGGCATATCTCGTGGAATTGCTGAAGGGAAACAGGACGCCAGTCTATGTAGGAATTTTTTCGCTGCTTCTTCTGGCGCCTTTTATTCTTTCTGTTCTTGTATACCGGAAGAATAAAGAGGCTCAGCTTGTTAAGATGATTGCCGCAGTGGGCTACAGTATTTTCTATGCTTTTGTATTATGGACATCTACCAGTGTCCTATCTTTTGTCTATATTATCCCCATGTTGGTAATTTTTTCACTTTATCAGGATAAGAAGCTTGCGTTGGGAACGGGTATCTTAACATTGCTTATAAATATTGTCTTTATAGTGACGAATGTTGTACAAGGTGTCACCAACGAAGATATTGTCAATTATGAAATCGAAGTAGCCGTCATTCTGATGGTAGTGGGATATTCCTATCTGGTATCCATGTCGCTTGATGCGATATCAAGGCAGAAGATTGAGATAATCGAAAAGGAAAAGGAAAAGGCAGCACAGATTATAAGCAGTATAGCTGAGGCATCTGAACAGTTGGAGACCAGCGTTGTGGAAATTAGTACGGAGTCGGAGAAAATCGCGGAGCAGGGTAAGAACAGCAAAACGGCAGTTACCGGAATTGTGACAGGAACAAATGAGTTGGCAGAAACCATTCAAAATCAGCTGCGCATGACAGAAAGTATCAGTCAGCTGACTAAGACAGCGCAGCAATCGGTAGAGGACGTTCAGGACAAATTTGTGGGAACCATGAAAGCAGTGGAAGAAGGCAGTCATGATATGATGGAGCTTGGCATGACCTCAGAACTCAGCAGAACCGCAGGCAACGAAGTCAACGATACAATGGCAGGCTTAATGGAAAGAACCGGTAAAGCAAAAGAAATTTTGGGATTGATAGAAGGAATCACGAATAAGACAACGCTGCTTGCACTCAATGCCAGCATTGAAGCCGCCCATGCAGGGGAATCCGGTAAAGGGTTTGCGGTAGTGGCTGATGAAATAAGGCAGCTTGCAGAACAGACAAAGGCGGCAACGGACAGCATATCAGGCATTTTTGCAGAACTGCAAAGTCAAGCAGACAAAGCGGAAGACAGTGTGGAAGGTCTGATTAAAACGAATGAGAAACAGACTGACCTCGTTGAAAAAGTAAAAACAACCTTTGAAAAAATACAGAGTGATATTGTCGGAGTCGGTCAAAGCATGGATAGGCAGCATCTGGATATGGAAAGAATTGTGGAAAGCAATGCGGAAATAAGCAGGGGCGTAGAAAGCCTCAGTGCATTTAGCGAGCAGTTGCTTGCAAATGCAGAAAATACCCAGCAATTATCAGATAAAACAGTGACAGGAACTATTACCATATTTGATTTGCTCAGCGGTGTGGCAACAGAGGTATCCAAGCTGCAGAATATTATCAATTATTCAGAAGAGCAGGCTACCTGATTTACTTATAGACTAAATTGTTTTAAAATAGACGCTCACAGACAAGGGTGACGTTTTCTGACTGGATATGTTAAGAGATATCCAGTCAGATTTATTTACAATAAGCCGACTCGCAAAGCGAGGCGGTGTTTGTTACAATAAGCTGGCTTACGAAGTGCGACAGCATTTGTTGGGGGATAATATGAATATTTTATCAATGGATAATATAACAAAATCTTATGGCGGTCGTCTTCTGTTTGACAGCACGTCCTTTTATCTGCAGGAGAGGGAAAAGGTAGGGGTTATCGGTATTAACGGTACAGGCAAGTCCACACTTCTTAAAATGATGGCAGGTTTGGAGGAGCCCGATCAGGGAACTGTTACGATGGCAAACCATGTAATATGCAGCTATCTGCCCCAGCATCCGGTATTTGAGGAGACGGATACAGTACTGAAGGCGGTGCTGAGAAAATGTGATGAAAGTGATCTGCAGAGAAATCATGTGGAGGAAAAGGAAGTACAGGCAAAGACCATGCTGACCAGGCTGGGAGTGACGGACTTTAATGCCCTTTGCAAAATTCTTTCGGGAGGACAGCGGAAGCGGCTTGCACTGGTGGCTGCGTTGCTTGCCCCTTCCGATATTCTGATTCTGGATGAGCCTACCAATCATCTTGACAATGAAATGGCGGCTTATCTGGAAGAGCAGTTAAAAAAGCGTGCCGGGGCGGTGGTCATGGTAACTCATGACCGTTATTTCTTAGACAGTGTATCGGACCGCATCATTGAGATTGATAAGGGGAAGATTTACTCCTATCAGGCGAATTATTCCGGGTATCTGGAGCTTAAAGCAGGCAGGGAGGAGGCAGCTCTTGCCAGCGAAAGAAAGCGGCAGTCTATTCTCAGAAAAGAACTGGAATGGGTAAAACGGGGAGCAAGAGCCAGGACGACGAAACAGAAAGCCCGGTTAGAACGTTTTGAGGAATTGAAGAATGCCGCAAGTCCTATAGCAGACGCAAAGGTAGAAATAGGATCGGCAGCCTCCAGGCTTGGAAAGACTACAGTGGAGATTTCACATATCGGCAAGCATTATGATGACAAGGTCTTAATTGATGATTTTTCATATATCTTTTTAAAAAATGACCGGATAGGATTCATTGGTCCTAATGGATGCGGCAAGACAACGTTAATGAAGATGATTACCGGTATAGTGGAACCGGATTCAGGAGAGATCGTTATTGGGCAGACTGTTAAAATCGGGTATTATGCTCAGGAAATAGGGGAAGCGGAAATGCCTTCCGGTCAAAGAGTAATCGATTATATCAAAGATGTGGCGGAGTATGTTAAGACCCCTGAGGGCAGCATAACGGCATCCCAGATGTTGGAACGTTTTCTATTTGAAGGAAAAGAACAATATGGATTATTGGGAAAACTTTCCGGCGGAGAAAAGCGCAGGCTGAATCTGCTGAAAGTACTTATGGGCGCACCTAACGTATTGATTCTGGATGAGCCTACCAATGATCTGGATATCGCCACGCTGACCGTGTTGGAGGATTATCTGGACAGCTTTCAGGGAATTGTGATTACCGTTTCCCATGACCGCTATTTTCTGGACCGCATTGTAAGAAGGATATTTGCCTTTGAAGAAGATGGGAAGATTGCCCAATACGAAGGCGGTTATACAGACTGGCAGATGCGTATGCAGCAAAAAGCGCCGGATGAGAGTACTCCTTTTGCATCCGCAAAGGGCAAAGCTCCGGCAGCAGCAGGCACACCGGCGGACTTGGCATCAACGAAAAAGAACAGTTGGAAACAGCCTGACACCAGACTGAAATTTTCCTTTAAAGAGCAGAAGGATTATGAGGTGATCGAGGATGAAATAGCAGGTCTGGAAGAGAAAATCGAGAATCTGGAAGATGAGATGAACAAAGCGGCAACAGACTTTGTAAAACTAAATGAACTTACGAAGGAAAAAGAACTGATGCAGCGGCAGCTTGAGGAAAAGATGGACAGATGGATGTATCTGGAGGAGCTTAAGGCAAGAATCGATGAACAGGGGAAGGCATGAACATGGATTATTTGAGGTCATTCTTGTATCATATAAATATTAACAGCATATTTGAACTTTTATCTTTTATCGGTCTTGGATGTTTTCTGGTCAGACGTTTCATCCTGCGCAAGTCGCCGGTACCTAAAAGTGCGTTCAAAACAGTGCCGAGAGAACTTTTGCAGGAATGCGTTGAACTTCTTGAAAAGAGAGAGAAGAAAAGATATGAATCTTATGTGGTGCCGGAGGAGATTATTTCGGCATTGCGGGTAGATTTAAGTAGTGAAGAGTATTTAAAAAAACTGTTATGCAGTATCTGCGAACATCTGGGAATTGACGGTAGTTTTATTAAACTGGTGGTGGAAGATGCAGTGATGTCAGACCGGGCAGGAGAAATTTCCACGGATCTTGCGTTTACCACGATTCGTCTGGAAATGAAACCCGGTTATACTCTGGATGCGGTGATTGCAGTGCTTGCACATGAATCAATTCACCTGCATCTGTATTATGAAGGCATCAGCATGCGTGATACATGGGAGAATGAAATATTAACAGATACGGCGGCGGTTTACTGCGGATTTGGAGAATATATTTACAAGGGATATGCCCTGATGCGGGGAGAATTTGCATTTTCTTATCATAAGGTGGGGTATATCAGTCAGGAAGATGTAAGATATATTGAAACTTTGATGCAAAATCCGGGTAATTCCTAAAGATGCAAAAAAAGCCAATTGATCAGAGGAGAAAAAGGACAAATGAATATTTTATTGATTGAAGATGATATAGAAATCTGTCAAATGGTAAAAACGCATCTTGAAAAATACAATTATGAAGTATTCTATACGCTGTCTGGTGCAGATGGCGTTGATATGATTAAAAAGATAGACCCGATACTTGTTGTTTTGGATTTAATGCTCCCTTATGTCAGTGGCGACAGGATTTTAGCAGAAATCAGAGCGTTTTCTGATGTGCCGGTTATTGTCGTTTCGGCTAAGAGCCTGACGCAGACTAAAATAGAAACTTTGCAGCTAGGGGCAGATGATTATATAACAAAACCTTTTGACCTTGATGAATTGCTGGCAAGAATAGAAGCTAATTTGAAAAGGTATAAAAAGAGTATACCGGAATTGAATATAACCGTTGGGGGAGTAGTCATTAACACTGCGTCAAAAACGGTCAATGTTGCTGGAGAGGAAATTGCTTTAACGGCGAAAGAATACCAGATTTTAGAGTTATTGATGAAATATCCGGATAAAGTTTTTTCTAAGAAGAATTTGTATGAATCTATTTGGCAGGAACCCTTTGCGATGGATAATGATGTGATTAATACGCATATCAGTAACCTTAGAAAGAAGTTAAAGTGTGAAGAAAAAATAATTGAAACCGTATGGGGATTGAGATATAAAATCGCAAAAAGAAAACTTTAGACTTTCTTTAGAAACCTCTTTAGAATTTCCATAACTTTATTTGAGATGCTGTGATGTGAAAGGAGAAGTGAGTTATATGAAGGAAATCATATTTGAAACTTTTAATCTCACAAAGAAGTACTCAAATACGCTTGCTTTAGATGAGGTATCAATGTCAATAAGGCAAGGTGAAATCTATGGATTTATTGGAGAAAACGGAGCGGGAAAGACAACGTTAATAAGATTGTTGACAGGGTTGGCAATGCCCGATTCGGGGGAAATGGCTCTTTGGGGAAAGAGAGGAAAACTGTTGAATGAGCAGCGTTCGCGCATGGGCTGCATTGTTGAAAGTCCGTCTGTCTATATGAATATGACAGCATATCAAAATTTGGAAATACAGCGCCAGCAAAGGGGAATACCGGGTAAAGCGTGTATAGATAAAGCGCTGGGGATGGTCAATCTGTTGGATACCGGAAAAAAGAAAGCGAAAGATTTTTCATTAGGAATGCGTCAGAGGCTTGCACTTTCCATTGCGCTTTTAGGCAATCCTGAGTTTCTTATATTGGACGAACCAATTAACGGTTTAGATCCGGCTGGTATTATAGAATTAAGAAATTTATTAAAGCAGTTAAATAGAGAAAAAGGAATCACAATATTGATATCAAGCCACATTTTAACAGAGTTACATCAACTGGCAACCAATTATGGAATCATGCATAAGGGAAGGCTGGTACAGCAAATAACAGCGTCGGAACTGGAAGAACACTGCAAGCAGCATTTGTTGTTACAGGTTAATGATGTGGCGGCGGCAACAAGAGTAATTGAAACGGAACTGCATACAAATAATTATATTGTCATGCCGGACAAAAGCATCCGCTTATATGATTGTAATGATCATTCAGGAAGGGTTTCGTCCTTGCTAAATGAAAATGGAATCATTCTCTATCAGATGGCACAAGGGGGAGATGACTTGGAAGCATATTATACAAAGCTGATAGGGGGTGATGATATATGATGAATCAGATTAGGGCAGAGTTTCTGAAACTAAAATATTCTAATGTTTTGAAAATAGTCTTAGGACTGTTTGGTCTGGGGTTTTTGCTATATGTGGTTTTTGGAATTTCAGATGGGGGAACCCAGGTCTTTGTATCGGAGGGGGATGAAGAGATAAATCCCATGATTCATGGAATGATTGGCTTTTTGGCATTTACTTTTGATAATGCGGCATTTCCGCATTTTAACGAGATTATGGAATCAGCCATGTCATGTAATGTGTTTTTATGGGTATTTATGCTGATCTTTGTGGTATATTTTTTTAATTATGATTATCATGTGGGTACAATCAAATTGCCGGTTGCATACGGCATAAGCCGGAGCAGGATATTTGCTGCAAAGGTTATCGTGATAATTACTTATTTTGGCGTTCTGTACATGCTGTTTTCTGTAATTACTCTGTTATATACATGTATAAAAGTAAACTATTTCCCTAATGTGAGGGAAGTTCTTCTTTATTTTGAATATACAATGTTAAATTATATGGTAATGATGACATTTACAATGATTTGCATATTGACGAGCATTTGTTTAAAAAATGCTGGTATTATAGCGACGATTATGTGTTTATTTACATTGGTTGGCGCAATTATATATACAGGCATCTGGCAGCAATTTCATAGTTTGTCATTGCTTCAGTATATAGTCCGGCTTACACCATTATATTATTGGATGAACATGGGGACATTGCGGTTGGAATATGGCATTATTCGTGAAGTGATTATCTACTTTTGCTTTGGCATTATTTTACTTCCGATATCTGTAGTCTTGATAAATAAACAGGAATTAAAATAATATTCCGTTTATGCAGGAAGACAAGGGCAAGGAGTGTGAGGCTTATGGAACAGGCAGTTATCATAATTATGCTGACAGCGTTGGTTATAGGAGTTCTTATTTTGTCTGTTTCATTGATCAACTTGAAATTGCAGATAAATAGAGTGACGGGCAGGCTCAAGGCAATCCTAAAAGGAGAGACAAAAGAACTGGTAACGATATCGCTGGGAGATAAAAATTTAGAATGTCTTACAGAAGCAATCAATGACATTGTAATAAAATACAGTGATAATATGATAGATATTAAAAGGCAGGAAGAACGATTGAAAGAAAACATATCCTGCCTTTCACATGACTTGCGTACGCCTTTAACATCTATTCGTGGATATCTGCAACTTTTAGAAAGTTCGTCTGAAGAAAAAAGTGCAGAATATATAAAGGTACTTCATAAAAAAGCAGTTCGTTTGGGGAGATTAATCGAAGATTATTATCAAATTTCCCTGCTGGATAATCAAAATTTTTTTTTTGAATATGAAGTTATCAATATATCTGACCTTTTGACAGAAATATTGTTGGAAAATTATTCTTTATTTGCAGAAAAGGAGCTGGTGCCAGAAATAGATATACCCCAAAAAATGATTTGTATTTATGCAGATAGAACAGCGTGTGTACGCATAATACAAAATTTAATTTTTAATACTTTAGATGAAACTTCCGGGGACATGCATATTCAGTTGGCAGAAGCTGATGACAAAGTATGTCTGACAGTCAAAAATCCGGTAAATAATTTTGCATTATCTGAATTGGATAGAATATTTGAACGGTTCTATATGAAGGATAAGGCAAGGAGAAATGGACATTCGGGGCAAGGGCTGTATGTTGTGAAAAAGCTGTTAACAGAGATGAAATGTGATGAACCGCAAGTGAGTGTCAGAGATAACTGCTTTTCAATTTCAGTGAAATGGAAAATGGTGTGAATGCGTTAGCGAAGGCGTATGGTGATAAACCATGCGCCTTTATGACATCCAAAAGGAGAGATAAAACTGCGCTGTTTATATTGACAAATAATAAAACGTATGATTAAATGTTCATATGAAAAAATGAATTTGCGGCGAAAATGTCATGGAGGAAATGGAAAATGAGCAAAGATAATACAAATAAGAAATTCTGGGAGAGGGTTGCAAAGGTTTACAATATGACTAGAGATGATGATGCATATGACGTGATATGTGAAAGCTTTGCGCCATACATAGACCATAACAAGAAAGTACTGGAATTGGCATGTGGAACAGGGCAGATCACCTTTCGCATGGCTCAAAAGTCCGGTTCTTGGGAGGCAACCGATTATTCGGAAAATATGGTGGCAGAAGCTGGCAAAAGAAGTGAAGGAGAAGCCAGTGCAAAGAATATCTGCTTTTGTGTACAGGATGCAACAAATCTTACCTACGAAGAAGAATCCTTCGATGTGGTTGTCATTGCAAATGCCCTGCATATTATGCCGGATCCTGATCTTGCAATGAAGGAAATACATCGGGTCCTGAAAAAGGGAGGAATCTTATTTGCGCCTACATTCGTATATGAAAGAGGATATACAAAATGGGTCATCTGGCTGATGGAAAGAATCGGCTTTAAAACATACCATAGATGGCAGAAAGATGAATTTACAGAATATGTAGGTGAGCGGGGATTTGAGGTTATCGAGTCAATTCTTGTAAAAGAAAAACCGCTGCCGGAATGTGTTCTGGTTGGGCGGAAGTTGTAAGGGAGAATGAAAGTTTTTCTTTATTTGCTAAGGTTTCTATGATATCTTGTATAATATAAGGAATCTAGGTGAAGTTTGAGGGAGGTATTCCAAATGCCCGCATTGTCTATGTTTTTTGGAATCATCGTGCGAATGCAAAGTGAAAAAGGTGGAAAGCATAATAAACCGCATATTCATGCCTTATATGGTGATGATGAAATTGTGGTAGGAATAGATGGCGAAGTCTTAGAGGGAAATTTTCCAAATAAGCAGATGAAACTTTTATCGGCATGGATAGTAATCCATGAAGATGAATTACGAGCAAATTGGGAATTACTAAGTAATGGAGATGGCTATTTTAAAATTGAGCCATTACGTTAGATATCGGAGGTATTTTGTTATGTTAAGACCGACTGCGCTTCAAGTAGAAGTAATCTGTGCGTATCAGATATTAGTAGTGTTTGATAATGGCGAAAAAAAGTGCTTTGATGTTGAACCATATATAAAGGGTGAATGGTATGGTCAACTGAGATCCTTTGAATATTTTAAGCGTGTTGCGACAGATGGATTTACTGTAGTATGGCCAGATGGACAGGATATATGTCCGGATGAATTGTATAATTTGGGGAAATTAGTGTCATAAGGTAAATACAAATAGCGGGTGGATGAAAAAGCAGGAGATAAAGGAAGAATAAGGATATGGCATTTTCTAATATAAAGGCAGTTCTGCAGAGTGATATTCAAACAGTATGGAACGTTGTGACATCTGTTGAAGGTTATACATGGCGCAGCGATTTAAGCAAAACAGAAATACTAAGTGAGAAGCAATTCGTAGAGTATACAACAGACGGATATGCAACGTTCTTTACAATTACTGCTGCAGAGCCGTACAAGAGATGGGAATTTGACATGGATAATGAAAATATGAAAGTGCATTGGACCGGTATTTTCACTCAAAAGGGTGAGCAAACGGAAATTGATTTTTCGGAAGAGATAATTCCCAAAAAGGTTTTTATGAAGCCGTTTATCAAATCTTATATGAAAAAGCAGCAGACGAAATTTATTGAGGATTTGAAAAAAGTGTTGTAGGGGATGAATGATTATGAAACATAAAGACTATTATGATGACCAGTATATCCAAGACTTTTCTGAAAAGCTTGCTTTTGTGATGCCTGATTTTGACCAACAGGCATTTTCTCATGCTCTGCTTGGAAAGCTGGATGATAAAGAGTTATTTGCACGTTTTGATTGCATTGTGGATGCTATGGAACAGAGCATGGGGAGAGATTATTCGCAAAATGTCCAAGCGTTCTTTCAGCTTCTTGGTCCAGAGCTTGAAGAGGCAAAGGGAATGTTCAATTTTGGATGGTGGCTGTGGCCTGTTGGCAGATATGTTGAGCGACATGGAAATGAAGATTTCTGTTTATCTTTATCGTTCCTGAAAGAATTGACGAAAAGATTTACTGGTGAATATGCTATCCGTCCTTTGCTGAAAGAACACCCGGCAGAAGTAATGGACGAATTGATCATCTGGACTAAAGATCAAAATGTCCATGTGCGGAGGCTTGCAAGCGAAGGGGTCAGAATACGTCTGCCTTGGTCACAAAAACTGTTTGTCGCATTGGACGAATTTGAAAGATATGTGACCATCCTTACAAATCTAAAGGATGACCCAGAAAAATTTGTACAAAAAAGTGTTGGAAATAATTTGAATGATTTATACAAAGAGGCACCGGAAAAAGCAGAAATGATTATTGCACAATGGAAAAATTCAGGTCAAAGTAAGGCACAGGATTGGATCATTAAACATGGTATGAGAAATAGAAAAGAGGAAAGGTAGGATCGATTTATGAGTAGAACCAAAGTTGCATAGCATGAACTATATTAGTGCCAAAGATGTATTGCCAATGGAGATAATTAAGCAGATACAATGCTATGTAGATGGTCAGATTATCTATATCCCTAAATCGGAACCTAAGAAGAAGGGACGAAAAGGTGATACTTTGGCAAAAGGAGAACTGTCTATACGAAATACAAATCTGTTGAATTGAAAGATTCGCACAAAATGATTGGAAATGTATATATGGGAAGACGTGACTTTGAAGCACTGGAAAGATGAAGCTGAAAAAGCGATTTGGAAAGATACCTATGTATATGCCAAATTAAATGATAACATGTAAATAAATCGTGAGGAAGTAAAAGAAAGGCAAGCAACGGTCTTTGGTATGAATTACAGGGAGATTATTATCTTCCCTGTTTTACCTTACTCGTCGAGGAAGAACAACCGATAGGCATATGGGGACAGCGGCACTTACGCTATCTCAAAGAGTACCGCAGAGGTACATATATCAATCTTCTTACAAGCGGCAGGGAGTAATCTCTGCTGCTTTATTAACTTTTAGGGCGGCTTTGATTATAATTAAATCAATTGATTTAAAACGAGCGATTTAAAAAAAGGAGAAATAGAGTATGCCACCGAAAGCAAAATTTACAAAAGCAGAAATTATTGAAGCCGCATTAAATATTGTCAGGACAGACGGATATGAAGCTTTAACTTCCAGAGCATTGGGAACATACCTCGCCAGTTCGGCAAGACCGATTTTTACTGTATTCAAAAATATGGAAGAAGTTCAGCAGGCTATGATTGAGGCTGCTAAAACTTTGTATAAAGAATATATCAATAAAGGTTTATCAGCGGCGCACCCTTTCAAAGACGTAGGTACGCAATATATTTTTTTTCTGTTAATGAGTCAAAACTTTTTCAGATCCTCTTTATGATGGAGCAAAAACAAATTCCCGACTTATCAGGTGTACTTCCGCTGATAGATGAAAGTTATGAGCAAATTGGAATAAAAAACGCTTCAAAACTCATCGGCATTTCCATTATCGCCTGTTATGCTTATTTCCCTTGTTTCGGCTCGTAAGGGCAAAAACAAGGGAAAATACATAAGGTTTGAACATTTAATAGGCGATATGCCTTAAAAATACAGGGTTTATAGAGGATTGAATAGACAAATTTAAATTTAATGTTTTTTAAGTTCAGCAATAGCACCATAATGTAAAATATCGAATTCATTAGGTGCAATATGTTCAAGAAGTGTTCTATGCTCCTGTTCCCACATCGAAATTTCTTCCTCGGTAAGTGAAGCACCAATTCCACGACAAGCCTTCATCCTTCCATTCCAGCTTTCACGGGTAAATGGTATTCTTAAATTAATTTCTTCATGGTATACAAGTTCAAAGTTTTCTTTGTAACAATCGGGTATTTCTATTTGATGTATCGTTTCTCCTGCGCCGCTCCAATTCGGATTATATTTTAACACAAGATTCTCACTGGCTCCTGCAATCTTATCCTCAAATGGTAGCCATGCCATATATAAAACAAGAATACTTCCCCCCTGTTTAAGCATACGATAAAACTTAGGCATAACAGTTTCATGGTTGAAATACCAAAAACATTGGCAGGCTGTAATTACATCAAAAGAATTATCAGAAAAATTTATATCCTCTGTTGATATAGCATAATAATCTATATCCATACCTTTTGAAAGGATTTTCGCTTGTTCAATTTGATTTTCTGAAATATCCGTAGCTGTCCACTTTGCCCCATACGGGTGCATATTTCTAGGAAGAACTCCTGTCCCTGTTCCAACATCAAGGACAGATTGTCCGTCTATACATAATTTGCGGTCAATAATTTTTTGATAAAACTCCTTTGGATAGATGTCACGAAACTTTGCATAATCTGAAGATGTTTTCCCCCAATCAAAGGGTTTACCGTTATCTACATTTTTATTAGTTATCTTCATACCAAATACCTCCGTCAATTTGTATTTCTAATAGAATACAGCAATCACACTCATATTTCTATTAAATTTCCATTAATTATCTTCCTTCAAGCAATTGTTCAAAGATGCTGTTGGTGGTATAATTCAGTTGATTGCTGCGGGGGTTGACATTTCGTAAATGCCCAAATTATTCT
The DNA here is from genome assembly GCA_014804785.1 of Lachnospiraceae bacterium. Taxonomy (GTDB): domain Bacteria; phylum Bacillota; class Clostridia; order Lachnospirales; family Lachnospiraceae; genus Suilimivivens. The sequence goes on along the minus strand of JAAUZD010000028.1, from coordinate 151,121 downwards.
AAAGAACTGAGGTGGAAAAAATGATTAAGATAATATCAATAGTAGAGAATACATCATCTTTTCCGACACTAAAAAGTAAACATGGGCTTTGCATTTATATAGAAACTTCCAAGCATAAGATTTTGTTTGATTTAGGACCTAATGCACTTTTTTTGGAAAATGCACAGAAACTACACAAAGGTTCTAGGCATACCTTTTAGTGCGGGCATTAACAATTCTTTGATAGATAGAAAACAAATTACATTCACATCAGATAATTATGTGATTGATGACGAACTTATGTTATTTTCAAATGTTACAGGTCGAAAACTATATTCAAAGGCAAATGATAAACTATTTGCTAAGAGGAACGGAAAAATCGTATTTGATCAATTTGAACATGAACAATATTTGGTTATTACAGATGGTAACAAGCAGGTTATAATAACAGGTTGCTCACACAATGGTATTGCAAATATTATTGAAAAATATGCAGAAATAAACGAGGGAAGAATAGATAAACTTGCATGTGTTTTAGGCGGATTTCATTTGTTTAATCCAATCACGCGGAAATATGAAAGCGATGAATTGATATCTGATTTAGCAGAATACTCGAGTGGATTAAATGCAAACTTCTATACTTGTCACTGTACAGGGCAGAAAGCATATAAAATTCTAAAGGATAGAATGGGTAAACAGCTAGATTATCTTTCAGTAGGAACAAGGATTGAATGAAAATTTTAAATCACAATTGGGGTTTGGGAGGTATGTATGAATACAGTAAAAGATTATATGAGAGACGATAAATTACGACATGAATTAAACGATTTGACAGATAAGACCTTTGGTTTTGATTTTGAAAGCTGGGTGTCCAATGGATATTTTCAGGGAGATTATATTCCGTATTCGCTGGAAGAGACAGGAAGGATGCTATCTAACGCATCAGCTAATATTATGGATTTCGAGCAGTGTGGAGAGCACAAGAGATATATCCAGATTGGTACTGTTATGACAGATGAATCAAAAAGAAAGCTGGGGCTTGCATCAAGTCTGATAAAGCAGATAATAGAGGCATATAAAATGGAATGTGATGGATTTTATTTATTTGCCAATTTAAGCGCCTTAGGCTTCTACAAGAAAATGGGATTTGAGGAATGTATGCAGTATAGGTACAGTCTAAAGAGAGAAGTCTTTTCGGAATTGGATTCTGTAAAAAAAGGCGGGTTGATAAAAGTAGAAGTCACAGATAAATCATTAAAGAAAAAGTATTTAGACTATGTGAAAAACAGTGCGGTCAATGCAGCTTTAGATCAAAAGAATAAGTATGGATTGCAGTTATTCTATACTGCTGATTTTGAAAATGTATATTATTCAGATAGCTTAGACTGTTTTGTGGTTATTGACAGGCAGGATGACACAATCATGCTTCAAAGTATCATTGCAAAAAAGGAAATTGATTTGAAAGAATTTATTTTGCAGATGGATTTAACAGGAACGCAGCTCCAACTAGGCTTTGCACCACTAAATCGGGCGGATTTATTTGATGCTGAAAGATATGATGGAGAGGATGATTACCGCCTGATGATTCTTGGTAAGGAATTAAGAAGTATAGAAGAAAAGAAATTATATTTTCCGGAATTATCCCATGCGTAAAGAAAGGCGTTGCAATAAGTTTGCATTTCCAGCAGTTATGATGGAGGATTTGAATGGAGAATAAAAGAACAAGAATCATTGACATCGCAGAAGAGTTAGGCGTGAGTACCGCGACGGTATCCAACGTCATTCATGGAAAAACCAAAAAGATTTCTGACGAAACCGTACACAGAGTGCAGGAACTGCTTGAGAAAAAGCAGTATATACCCAGCATGGCAGGAATCCTGCTGGCGCAGAATGACTCCAGGATAATCGGAGTGGTGATCAATGATCATGAAAAATATGAGTCCCATGTACTGGAGGATGCTTTCATTGCTTCATCCATCAACTATTTGTCGGCAGAAATTGAAAAAGCCGGATATTTTATGATGGTAAAGGTGACGAATAAGTGGAATGAGATCCCGAAATTCGCCTCCATGTGGAATATGGAAGGTCTGGTGGTCATTGGCTTTTGTGAGAATGATTATAAAAAGCTTCGTGATTCCATGCATATTCCTTTTGTGGTATATGACGGTTATTTCAAGGAGCCGGGACGTATCTGCAATCTTGCCATTGATAATTATGACGGCGGATTTCAGATAGGCAGTTATTTTAGAAGATTGGGACACCAAAATGCGCTGTGCATTTCAGACAATGATATCTGCATGGATTTAGAGCGGTATCAGGGATTTCACGCCGCCATGGAAAATCCCGATGCAGATTCGATGGAAAATAGAAATGTGAAACTGACGAAAGAAACAGGAGAAGATTTTCTGCTGATTCCTATGACGAAAAAGGAGCGCAGGAAGTTTTATCAGGATCATTTGGAAAAACTCAAAAGCGTGACTGCAGTTTTTGCTGTGTCTGATTATTACGCCGTCGATTTGATTCAATTTTTGCAGGAACAGAATATCCGTGTGCCGGAAGAGATTTCGGTTGCAGGGTTTGATGACAGTCCTTTGTGTGAAATGCTTTATCCGACTCTTACGGCAGTAAAGCAAGATGGGAAAAGGAGAGCGGAATTAGCCATTTCCATCTTACAGAAATTAAAGGAAGGAAAAGAAGAAGGACAAACGATAAATTTGCCGGTGACATTGGTGGAGCGTCAGAGCACGAGGCAGATTGCACAAATCTAGGCTTTCTTTTTTGTGAGGGGTTACGCGTTTAACCTATTGCGAACAGCGCTTATGTGAAATAAAATGAGTGCTGGAGGTGAAAGTAAAGATGGAACAAAAAGAATCATTTTATAAATTGGTATTAAAGATTGCTCTTCCGGTGACGCTGCAGTCTCTGCTGCAATCGTCTTTCAGTGTGGTCGATCAAGTGATGACCGGACAGCTTGGCAGTTACAGCATTGCCGGAATCGGACTGGGAGGAAAGTTTTCCTCCATTTATTCTGTGCTGGTGTCCGCCATTGCAGCAGTGGCAGGCATTATGATTGCCCAGTATATGGGTAAAAAAGACGAAAGGGAAGTGAGCAGGAGTTTTTATGTGAACCTGTTTCTCTCGCTGCTTCTGGCAATGCTTTTTACCGGAATATGCATGATCTTTCCGGGGCAGATTATGGGAATATATACAAAAGATGCGGTGACGAGGGATATTGCGGCAGGGTATCTGCGGATAATTGCCCTTTCCTATCTCCCTATGGCGGCGACGACCTTGCTGGCAACTTTGCTTAGGTGCATGGAAGCTGCGGCGCTGCCTCTTTATGCCAGTGTGTTTGCGGCGGTGATCAACACAGGTCTGAATTACATATTGATATTCGGGAAATTAGGATTTCCACGGATGGGAGTGAAAGGAGCAGCCCTTGCAACGGTGATTTCCCAGCTTGCAGGCTGTGCACTTAGTATCGTTTTATTTGTAATTTATTATAAAAAGCAAAAAACGAAATCAGAAACAGTCGTTTCCTTGCATTATGGGAAGGAGTGTTCTATTGCCCAGACCTTCTTAAATAAAAGTGGAAGAAAGCAATATCTGGGAATATTGCTTCCCATCATTGTATGTGAGTTCTTCTGGAGTCTTGGAGAAAACGTATACACTGCAATTTATGGGAACATAGGCACTTATGACTGTGCAGCCATGACGCTTACAATCCCGATTCAGGTTCTGATGATCGGCGCCTTAAACGGTCTTTCCCAGGCAGCGGCTATCCTGATTGGAAAGTCTCTGGGCGGTAAGGAATATGAAAAAGCCTATCAGGATTCCAAAAAGCTGATGTGGAGCGGATTTGCCGGTTCGGTCTTCTTGTCGCTCCTGCTGGTGGCAGCAGGAAGGCTTTACGTAGAGATTTATCAGGTGGAAGAGGTGGTGCGCGATCTCGCTGCACAAATACTGATTGCATTTGCGCTTATATCACCGGTAAAGGTTCAGAATATGATTTTAGGTGGCGGCATTTTACGAAGCGGCGGAAAGACCAGATATGTGATGGTAATTGATTTTATAGGGACATGGATTTTCGGTGTACCCCTTGGACTTCTTGCGGCCTTTGTTTTTAAGCTTTCGATTCCCTATGTATATTTCATTCTGTCGCTGGAGGAATGCGTGCGGTTTGGAATTTCCCTGGTGGTTTTCAGGAAGAGAAGCTGGATGGAAAATATCAGTTCTATAAATGACGTTGCCTGTGGACAGTAATAAAATAGGCGTAACAGTGGCATCATATGTTTCTGAGAACGTTGAAAATGTGACAAAGATACAGTATAATACAAATGGGCGAACACATGGAGCAATGCCAATAATTTATACGAAAAAATGCACGAAAGAATCACTATCAGGTAGAACGTCGATAGAAAAGAATAATGAGTGCAAAAATATCAGAAGGAGCCTTTTATGTGTACAAAAATCCAGATTGACAAAATATCACAACAGATATCACAATCTTATCGCTCTGTGTATGGGGATAATATCGTTGCAATTTACTTATACGGTTCTTATGCAAGAGGTAATTACGATGAAGAATCCGATGTAGATATTGCGGCTATTATCAGAGGAAACAGGATCGATTTGCAAAGGAAACTAAAGCAGATATGGGATGTGTCCGCAGATATTGGATTAAAAAATGATGTTATTGTCTCGCCTACAGTAATACCATTTGACGAGTATGAGGAATATAAACATACCCTTCCCTATTATATGAATATACAGAAAGAAGGGAAGCGGATTGGATAATTTAATGAAATATAGGCTTGACAATGCGAAAGAAAAATTGGAATCAGCTAAACTTTTGCTGGATGCAGGAAAATATAGGGATTCAATTGGACGTTCTTATTATTCTATATTTACAGCAGTCAGAGCTGTCCTGGCAAGTGATAAGGTGGATTTTTCCAAACATTCAGGGGTAATCGCTTATTTTCAAAAAGAATATATCAAGACCGAAAAATTTGATGTAAAATATTCAAGATACTTGCAGACTGCTTTTCAAATAAGGAATAGCTGTGATTATGATGATTTTTTTATAGCATCTAAACAGGATGCGGAGGAACAATATAGTCGTGCAACTGAATTTTACAATGAAGTTCACAACTATCTTTTCAACTTTAAACAAGGATGAACAGGAAATGTCTAAAGCACTGTTTTGAGTATATAGTAGAGTGTAAGATTCAATAGTAAAGTGCTTCAGAATGGAGGAAAAATGAGAATCGGAATGGGATATGATGTGCACAAACTAGTGGAGGGCAGAAAGCTGATTATGGGCGGTGTTGAGATACCCTACGAAAAGGGGCTTTTAGGGCATTCGGATGCGGATGTTCTTCTTCATGCCATCATGGATGCACTTCTTGGCGCGGCAGCGCTTGGGGATATTGGAAAGCATTTTCCGGACACAGACCCCGCCTATAAAGGAATTTCTTCTATAAAGCTTTTAGAGCATGTAGGAAAGTTGCTGGAAGAGAACTTTTTTCTGATAGAGAATATAGATGCCACTATCATAGCGCAGGCACCGAAGATGCGTCCGCATATTGATGTCATGCGGGAGAATATAGCGAATGCTCTTGGCATTACCGTGGAGCAGGTCAATGTGAAGGCGACCACAGAGGAGGGGCTTGGCTTTACGGGAACGGGAGAAGGAATTTCCTCCCAGGCAATCTGCCTGCTCACAAGTCCTGTGAACCTTGGCAGTGAGGATGTGACGGCGCGGGGATGCGGGGAATGCGGCGGATGCCCTATGAATCGCTAGAAGAGCAGATGCAAAATCAAAAAGGCAATTTCTATTAAGATTCCTTCTGACACTTATGCTATACTGGCTAAGACAGGAGGAATTTTTTTATGGAAAAAGAGCATGTAGTAGAGAAGGTAGTGAATTATATAGAATTGCACTTGATGGATGATTTGTCCTTAAGCAAAATAGCGGAGGCTTTGCACTATTCTAAATTTTATATGGCAAGGGTATTTGCAGAAAACACGGGAGTCACGGTTTACAAATATATTCAGGGACGGAGGCTGACCATAGCCGCCCGCCAGCTTGTAGAATCAGACCGGCCAATCACGGATATAGCCTATGAAGCGCACTATAATTCATCTCAGGCATTTTCGTTGGCATTTCGCAGCTTGTATTCCTGTTCTCCTCAGACCTACAGGAAGAACGGAAACTTTTATCCGAAGCAGACAAAGATATCCATGTGCCATTCAAGCTGTATGGTGTCAGCAATAGACAGGTATCAGAAAGGCAGGATGGCAGCATGAGTACAATTCCTTATGTAATTGAGCAGACCAGCCGCGGCGAGAGAAGCTATGATATTTTTTCCAGATTGTTATCAGATAGAATCATTTTCTTAGGCGAAGAGGTGAGTGATACCTCTGCAAGTCTGATTACGGCGCAGATGCTCTTTTTAGAAGCACAGGATCCGGAAAAAGATATTCAGCTTTATATCAATAGTCCCGGCGGTTCCATCACTGCCGGATTTGCAATCTATGATACGATGCAATATATTAAATGCGATGTGTCCACCATCTGCATCGGCTTGGCAGCCAGCTTCGGCGCCTTTTTGCTGGCTGGCGGCACGAGAGGAAAGAGAATGGCGCTTCCTAATGCGGAAATTATGATACACCAGCCGGCGATCCATGGCAATGGTGTGCAGGGACAGGCAACGGATATCCAAATCGTTTCGGACCATATACAAAAAAGCAAAGAACGTTTGAACCGCATCCTGGCAGAAAATACGGGAAAAACTATTGAGCAGATTGCTGCCGATACAGAGCGTGACCATTATATGTCCGCCGGGCAGGCTCTTGACTATGGTGTGATTGACAGAATCATTGGATAATCGGTCAGCATATTGGTGGTATATATCCAAGCTGAATCGCTTTTGTCATTGCTTCTACGACAGAGGAAACACCTAATTTCTCAAATATATGCTGCAAATGGTTAGAGAGTGTACGCTCGCTCATATGCAGCTCATCAGCAACACATTTCCGCTTTTTGCCGCTGCTGATAAGCTGCAGTACTTTCTTTTCCATACTCGTCAAATCCTCAATAGGCATTTGGCTGCTTTCGGACGGGAAGCAGGTATTTCCATGAGAAACATGGATTAAGGATGATAGCAGGTCATCTGGGCTTATATTTTTATTGAGGAAGCCGCAGATGCCGATTCTTCTTGCTTCGTGCCTATACACAGGTAGGTCATATCCTGTCAGAATGATTATTTTCAATGCAGGATTCGACATCAGCAGATTAGATGCTATTTCCAAACCATCTGTATCGCTTAAATTATTAAGGTTAATATCCATTAAAATGATGTCTATGTTTTTATCGCAAATCATTTTCTCTATGCCTTTAATGTTCTGCGTTGAATAGAAATGCTCAATTTCATTATACTCATCTAAAGCAACTGAAAGACTTTTGGCAAAAAGCATATGGTCGTCAACTAACAAAATATTGATAAGAATTCTCCCCTTTCATTGGCATTTTGATTTGTACGCAAATGCCGTGTGGTGTATTATCTGAAATAATGATTGAGCCTTCCATGCTGCTTACCTGTTCGGTAATAGCGGCAATGCCTTTATGTTTTATCCCGTCTATTGTGAGCAGACGGTCAGCATGGGAATTTCCATCATCGCTGACACATAACTCAATCATTCTATCCTTTTGCGTAAGCATCACCCAGGCGCGATTGCCGTCCGAGTGCTTAAAGACGTTGGTAAGAAGTTCTTTGAGCAGTCGATAGATCAATACATTATATGGCTCGACTAGAAACAAGTCATCTGAACAATCAAAAGATACCATAATATTTCGCTCTGGAAAAGACTGCGAAACAGCTTCCATCAGATTCTGGTAATTTTCTTTGGCAGTCAGGTTTTTTAAAATAACAGGGTGATAGTCCTGCATCTGTCTGCGGATATGTGTATTCAGATTATCAAGTGTTTCGATAACAATGCCCTGTATATCTGGGCGGTGGGCTTTTGTCATCATATTTTTAATAGAGAGAAGGTCTTGAAGAACATCATCGTGAAGAAAATCCGCAAATTCTTTTTTCAGCACTTCCTCTTGCTGTAACTGACGTAGAGCTTCATTATATTTACTCTCCTTGACAATTCTGCTTTTGCCCTTCATCAGGTTTTTTTCCAGAACGATATTGCAGATATAGACAAAAGTGAATACCATATTTATGGCAACAAACAGTTCTTTAGCACCGCCGCCCATAAACATAATTACCAGCCCAAGAGCAGAGAGTGACAGGCAAAGGATAAGCGTTGTCTGTCTTTGGTTGAATACGGTAGAAAGCGGATAACTGCCATGCTCTTTAATCACTATACCGTGAATGCTCATAAGAAACAAAAGCATGGGCAGATATATCCCGAAATTAGTAATATGATTTTTTATCTTGATTGTAGCAATGCAGTATGCAATGAAGAATGCTGTAATGGCTATAACGGAAAATAGAAAACACTTCCATTCGCTTTTTAGTACAAATATAACTCTTTTACGGTGATAGGTCAGAACAAAGAAAAAGCATGACCATCCCGCCAAAAGCTGTATTCCATACAAACAGGCAAATGCCCTGTCCGATATAGCAATACCAACAAGAGAACTGACGCAGGTCACAAAAAGCAAAATGTTAGCTGCCTTTCTAAATTTATATCCACTTCCTTGAAACAGAAACATTAGGATAAACTTAATGGACAAATAACATATGACAGGGTGCAGTGCGGTAAGAAGAACCTGCCTGGTATGTCCTTCTTCAAAGGACAGAAGCAGATACCAGCTGTCTAAAGCCAACAATCCGCAAAACAAGTTAATTACCTTGCTTTCTCTGATATTGCAGGAGCTGATATAGGTAATGTCTATTAACATAAAAGAGGATATAAGTAATGGAATACCGTTAATTATGGCTGACTGCTCATCCTTTATATTCCAACTCACATAAAAGATAAGCAAAAGATAGTTTGCCAGAAATAATGGTTTTATTGCTGTGTTTTTCATTTTCGCCCTCCTCTACGAGTTTCTAAATTATATCACTTTTCTGCTCCCAAATAAAGTGTACCGAACTGCCGACACGCAGCCGACAGTTCGTTATGGTCAATGTCTTAGCACTGTTCTATAGCAAGTGTGGATTGTAATGAGATAATAAGTGAAATAGATAAATGCTGTTAAAGCTATGGCAATCATCGTAGGAAAATACAAGGTGATTGTATTTCCAAGCAGATTCTGCATAAGCCCTGTTTTATAAACAACCGTTGCGAATATACAGTCTATCAGCCCGAAAAGAAATGGGATGCTGAAAAAGGTTAAAACCTGCTTTCTGAGAATCCTCTTTAGCTTTCTGTTTGAATATCCCATTTTACTGAGTATTTCATAATCTGCCTTTGAATCTGAAACAGCAGAAATATTATTAAAATACAGGATGCTGCCTGTCGCAATGAAAAACAAGACAACCAAAAAACTAATCAAAAGGAAAGTTGAGCTGTTTAACGACATAATTTCATTCACTCTATGGGAATGTCCCTGCAAATATGGGCTGTTACCAAGCAGATTTCTCATGTCCTCGAACAGTTTTTCATTATCTTCAATGACTTTACCGTTTATGCTTATAATGCTGCATTCGGAAGCTGTACCCGATTTTATCTGCTCGTAGACATTATCACTTACGATCAGTGTTCCTACACTGTTTGAAAAAGAAATCGGATTGTTAAGTGTTGTTGCTTTTACAGTAAGCGGTATGCTGCTGTTATTGACATTTAAGAAATAAATACTGCCGGATTCATCACTTCCATCAGCATTTGGCTGATACTTTACCAAAATACATTCATCATCCTGTAATGCCGATAGCTTATTGACAACATCACTTTTCCCTTGAGCCTGTAACAGGGAAACATATTGCGAATATGAAATGCACTCAAAACCCGCTTCCCGCAAAATCTTTTCATTTTTAGCATCGCCTTTTGAGGTTCCTGTACTATACTCCACAGGGAGCTTTTCGGCAGATGCGGTCACCTTAAAAATATCTGTTTGAATATAAGTTACGGAATCATCGGATGCATATTGGTTCACAAGCAGTTTTGCATCGTTTAGCTGTCCGTCTTTCTCAATTCTAAATTCCAACTCAGAAGGAGCCATCCGGGCAACTGCCGCAATAGGATAGAAAAGTGTTAGTGCCATTACACTTGAAATAGTCAATGTCGCTGCCGATAAAAGCGTAAGCATGATTAAAGTCTTCGCATTGGAGCGTATGCGGTAAATAAAAATGGGAGACGTCACAATTTTGGTTTCGGTATAAAATGCTTTCTTGTGCTGCTTGCTTTTCTGCACAGCAAACGGAAGAAAAGACGCAATAAACAGGACAGTTCCCATTACAATTGACATGGCTGTCAACAGCCCTGTCGGATAAAATCCGATGGTAAACCATAAGGAATCAGAGCCCCGGAAAATATCTAATGCCAATCCATATCCGACAATGATTTGGACAAAGCCGAGTATGGCAGGCATTTTTTTAAGATTCATGCTTTTTTCCGCCCTTTTTTCAAACCGAACCAAATCCATGAGCGAAGTTTTGAAAAGAAAGTAGGCGTTTGATATAGCCATTACACACATTACCAGAGAAATAAAGACAATAGTGTCTGTGATAGCGTTAAAATTAAAGAAAGGGATTTCTTCATTGTCTACCTGCAAATTCAAAAGAATTGTTGTCCCATATACAATACCTTTATGCATAATGGCTCCCAATACCAGACCTACGATAAGAGAGCCGCTGCCTATTAAGATATTTTCAGATATAAGCAGGGAAAGTATTCTTGATTTCCTGTAGCCTAATAATGCATAAATCCCAAGCTCCTTAGTGCGGCGTCTCAGAAAGAAGCGATTTGAGTATGACATGTAAAAAACCACAAATGCTATTAGGAACACAGAAATAACACTGCACATGGATTCTACCCGACCATTACCCGATATTTTTTCAAGCATTACACTGTTCATCGAAAATGATGTAAATGCAAAATAGACCGTAATAACAAGAGATACGGACAGCAGGTAAAGAGCATAGAACGAAAAATTTTTCCTTAAATTCTTATATGCCATAGATAGATTATTCATTATCCCGTCCTCCTATCTTTCGGTATCCAATCTAGTAACTTCCGCAGTAATAGCTTCATAGAAGTCACGCCTGCTACTGTCCTGTTTGATAAGTTCCTTAATAATGCTCCCATCCTTAAAAATAAGAATACGGCTTGCAAAGCTCGCTGCATAAGCATCGTGCGTAACCATTAATATAGTGGTATGAAGTTCTAGGTTGGCTTCATGCAAGGCATTTAACAGTTCAGTAGCCGAGCTTGAATCTAACGCTCCCGTCGGCTCGTCTGCGAATAATATGCTTGGCTGCTTTACAATAGCTCTTGCCGCGGATGCTCTTTGCCTCTGCCCGCCAGACAATTCATGGGGATATTTGTCCAACTGTGATGCTATGCCAAACCTTTCCGAAAGACTTCTCACCATCTTTTCAATTTTTTTAGGCGGGAGTTTCTGGAGGGTAAGCGGAACGGATATATTTTCACGGATAGTAAGGCTGTCAAGCAGGAAATACTCCTGAAAAATAAATCCTAAATTGTCTTTGCGGAAATCGGCAGCGCTTGTATGATTGAGGGTTTTCAAGTTCACACCGTTAATCAGGATATCTCCACTCGTAGGAGTGTCTATCGTAGAAAGAACATTGAGCAAAGTGGTCTTTCCAGATCCAGATGCTCCCATAATACCAATAAATTCCCCATCGGCAACACGAAAAGATACCTTGCTTAAGCTGGGATGTCCCGCTTTTCCATAAATTTTTGTTACTTCTTTTGCTTCCAATAATGTACTCATAGTAAATCTCCTTTTCATTTTAATAACCACATTGTACTATTGCGAATATAAAAATGAATGAGTAAATCAAGCACTTTTTTTGCGTGATTTACTCATTAAAAACAAAATAAAAGTTGTTATCATTAGTAAAATAAAAAGAAGAATCTGGTTTATGGAAACAAAAGGTAATGATTATCGTTTCTTATTCAGATAGATAGAAGGAGAAAATGGTTGAAAAAGAACTTATCATCCAAAATGAAAACAATAACTGCGTAACTGTGCACAAGAATTTTTACTCACAAGGAATTGAAGGCAGAGGGAAATTGAATAAATTTAGGAAAATTTGCATCTATGCGATAATGTGTGTTAGCGCTATTTTAAGTGGAATATTACTGATCCCCACAGCCTTAATAGCTCTGTTTATAATTATCATTTGGAAAATTACGGACAAAATAATCCGTTTATTGGAGGGGAAAGCATGAAGCAAAGAAAGTTTATGCGGTCATTACATTCAGATGCCCGTTCATGTCATGAATAAAACTTTGATTATGCTTACGCCGATATATAATATATCCTTATAAGGAAGGTGTGGCGAATGTTATCAATAGCGGTATGTGATGATGAAATCATAGAGTGTTGTAATATGGCAAAGAGAATTAAAGAAATTCTGGAAGAAATGAAAGTGCCGTGCATGATACGGCAGTTTGGCAGTGGACGGGAACTGTTGCAGGCATCTGAAAGCTTTGACATTGTGTTTCTTGATATCATAATGTGTAACCTGGATGGGATGAGGACAGCGCGGCTTTTTCGCGAGAGAGCATTTGACAAAATACTTATCTTTATATCTTCCAGCAGGGAGTATGTGCTTGAAGCATATGACGTAGAAGCTTTTTATTACCTGTTAAAGCCAATTGATGATCAAAAACTGAAAAGGGTTCTGCAAAAAGCTGTTCATAAAATAGAAAGTCATTCACAGGAATTTCTGATTGTCAGTAAGGAAAGGCAAAAAAAGAAACTTTTTTTGGATGATATATATTATTTTGAAATCAAAGGAAGAATGATTGATGTTCATGGGGCAGAGGGGATTTTTACATACTATGAGCAGATTGGCATTTTAGAGAACAGTCTGCGGGATAAAGGGTTTTTCAGGTGCCATAAAAGTTATCTCATAAACTTGAAATATGTTGATGCATATAACAGGCAAGAGGTTATTCTCGATAATGGAGAAAGAATATTGATTGCAAAAAGAAGGTATGAGGAATTTTGTAGAGAAATACTTAAATTTATGAGAAAAAATGGAGGAATCATATGAAACAAGTCTCAGATTCAGCAGAAATTTTGATAATGCTGCCATGTTATCTGGGATATATTTGGACAGCAGATCAATTTTGTAAAAGATGCCTGGATATTTCTAAAAGGAATGAATTGCTGTTTGTGATTTCTCTTTTTAGCGGATGGATGATTGTGGATATTGCGAATGTATGCTGTTTCATTCCGTATATTGTTTTTGCGATGGTCAAACACATATTTTTTATAGTATTGGTATTAGGACTGTTTCGAGGAGATAAGGAGAAAAAATTTTTTGCCGCTGCAAGCCTGATTCTGATTATAGCGTCGGTGCAAGAGTTTTGCGAGTCATTCTTGTCTTGTCTGGCGCTGTTTCTGTTACATACAGTAAGGAAGATTCCGGAACCTGTTGTAGATGGATGGGAAGTTTATCTGATTGGTTATATCACATTCGCTGTAGTGGCAGAGATTGTATATTGGATATCCAGACATTCTAAGTCTGTTTTTCATGGCAAGGTAAGAACGTGGTATCTCATGTTGGCAATTCCGTTGCTTGCGGTCACTGCAGTGATTGATCTTGCCGGTTGGGGGGCAAGTAAGGGAATATTGGTCAGAAGCGGAGGCAACTTTAATTTATATTATGATCAGCTTTTTAGTCATGGGGGGAATTGTGTCCTGACGGCGCTGGCTATGTTTGCAACAGGATTTTATGTATTTGGAATGGACAGGATTTATCTGGAACAGGAAAAAAGCAGTCAATATCATGCCCAGATTGCGGCTTACAAAATGCTGGAGGAACAATATAGCCAGCAGGAACGGTTAAGACACGACATGAACAATCATATGATTGCCCTGTCGGGACTGTTGGAGAAGAAAGACTGGGAAAAAATGAATGACTATCTAAGAAACATGAGGGACAGAGGCAGTTTAGGAACCTTAGATGAAATAACAGGTAACAGGGTGGTGGACGCACTACTGTACCCAAAACGGCAAATGGCAGAAAGAAAAAATATTATATGGAAATGCGATGTGCAGATGCCGAAAAGATGCTGTATGAAAGAGTTTGATTTATGTGTATTGTTTGGAAATATATTGGATAATGCAGTGGAAGCGTGTGAGAGATTGCAATTTGGTGAATCAAATTACAAAGAGGATCCATTTATTGATATTCAGGCGAAAGCAGTAAAAAAATTCTTTTTGTTAGAAGTAAAGAACAGTGCCGGCAAGATGAATCATTATAAAGCCGGATTCACTGATAAGGAAAATCCAAAGGGACATGGAATTGGTCTGTTAAATATCAGAGATGTGGTGCATAGATATAATGGCGTAATCAACATAGAAGCTCAAAATGGTATTTTTGTGATTTCTGTCCTGATACCGCTAAATGATGCCGCATATGACAACAAAGAGTCTGTTTGAAGCACGAGACTAATATCATCTATAGATACCGCCGAAAGAAGAGGCAGGAACTTATCAAATTCCTTTAGGAAACATTGATAAAGATAAGGAGGGCGGCGCGATGCATACTAAAACGATGGAAGGACTTGTAGGAGCAAGAATGAATATGGATTTAGTCAATACCCCCATGAGAGTCTACAAGGAAGCAAGGTATAAAGGCGATACGGCAACAATGGAAAGGGCAATGGGGTATGCCTGTGAATTTGCGGACAGGGCAGATGAATATAAGGCTGAAGCTGATGAAGGGATGAAAGAGGAAGCAAAGGCAGCAAGGGAAAAAGAAAAAGCTGAGCGCGAAAAGGCGATTCAAAAGCGCAAGGAAGAACGCGACAAATTTGAAGAAAAAATGGAAGAAAGAAAAGGAACAGATACGGTAGAAGTGAGCGAAGAAGGAAGGATATTGTTAAAAGATAATAGGGAAATAGACAATGCGGATTCTTCTGAAACAAAGAGCGATATCGCCAAAGAACCTGTGATGTATACAAAAACGGGAGAGGTGAGCCAAGCAGAGCAGACCGCAGTTATTTCAATCCATTTATAAATGGTGTTGCTGTGAAATCTTATCATTGGATCCGTAGTAAACCACGCACCTATAAAAATGTACTAATTAATGCAGTTTTTGTTGACGAAGTCAATACATTTATGTATTATAGAATTGTGGAGGTGGTTTGCGTTTGAATTCTCATTATAATCAGAATTACACGCGGGAAGAAATTGATGCCATTCTCGCAAAGATTAAATCATGTGTTGAAAAGAATAGATATACGATCTCTCTGAATGAGAATCGCCAAGAAAACATAGACTTTATTAATGAGTACAACATCCGCAGTGACAGGCAAAAGTCCATATTGATGCAGATTGAAACAGAGGATTTCTGCCACTCGCTTCAAAACACGAAAATTGGATATGAATATGAGGTTCTTTATGTTTTTGCCCCGCAGGTACAGCTCTTTAATGCGGATGGAGAGGAAGAAACAGTCGATATCTATACCAAATTCAATGTGATTGATCTTCCTTCCGGGAGTAGAGTTGTTGTCATCTCGTTTCATAAAAGAAATAAACCCATAGATTATTTGTTTCGATGATTGCAGGTAAAAAGGAGAAGCTACAATGAACATAAAGAAAGTTTTTTGTGAAGAATGCAGAAATGATGTTAGTTATGTCGAGACTTTCGTTCCGATGGTTGGTACCATCAAAGAAAAGGGGTATTGCTACGTTGGCAAAGAAGCGCATTGTGCTGACTGCGGATCTCAGCTTTTTATACCGGAGTTGTCAGATTTCAACCTGCGAACGCTCTATGATGTGTATCGCAAGGAAAACGGTATTATCTCTCTTGAACAGATTCAAGAAATACCCGAAAAATACTCTATCGGAAAGCGACCGCTTTCTTTGCTTCTCGGATGGGGAGAGCAAACTTTTTCCAGATACGCTGATGGTGATATACCTACAAAACAATACTCGGATACTCTTTTGCACATATACAATGATCCGGCATTCTACTCTGAACTGCTGGAAGCGAATAAAGGGAACCTGAAGTCTGTGCTTGCCTACCAAAAAAGCCGCAGAGCCGCCACAGCATTGCTATCAACCGATTTGTCTGTAGGCAGCAAGATAAATACTGTTATTCAGTATGTGTTGAGCCAATGTGAGGACATCACGCCTCTGGCGCTTCAGAAAGCGTTATACTATATTCAGGGATTCTACTTTGCCTTCTATAAGACATTCCTTTTCCATGAGGATTGTCAGGCATGGGTGCATGGCCCTGTTTACAGAGAAATTTACATCCGGTATAGGGACTACCGCTTTGATCCAATTGAAAAAGCTGATGACTTTGATGTGTCGGTATTTTCTTCTGGAGAAAAGGCCATCTACGATAGCGTAATTAACAATATATGCTGCTACAGTGGAAAAGTGCTTGAGCGTTTTACGCATAACGAGCTGCCTTGGCTTACCGCACGGGGAGACCTTCCAATTACTGCGCCCTCTGATCGAATTATCGAAAAAACTCTTATTGGAGACTATTTCAGTACAGTGAAAGCAAAGTACAACATGGTCAATCCCAATGATATTAAAGGATATGCGCAGGATATGTTCCTTTGCAAATAGACGAAAGAAACGCCGTCACGCTCCGCGAGCCGGCTTATTGTAAGTAGGAGGGGGAGCCATAACCTCGGCATCCCCCTTAAGTGGTATATTACTCGGTTAAGAATATATCTGCTAAACTGCTTAATCCACATTCAGAAACAATATTCTTTAGTCCTTCATGGATTTCCTCTCTGCTAAAGTCATTTTCATTAAGAAAATCATCTGTTTTATCATTGAGATAGGAATAAAATAATAACGCTATTTCAAAAGCGTTTGCATTCCCATCAGACATCAGCTCATAGACTTTATTTTCAGCTTCATTGATATTCCCATTATCAATTAAATCTAAAAGATGGTCTAATGTTTCCCGTTCATCCGCCTCGCTCAATAATTCGGCGGTTGGTGTATCTGTGTCGATGTGGAACAGCAATTTTAAAATCGTCCTTATCATTTCTTTGATAAGGCGCACAATATAATCTTGTTCAAACAAAAAATCGTCTCCTTTCTGCAATTGGAATTTCGTTTTGCAGAAAGTTTTCAATTATTCATTCTTACTTTTAGTGTCACAATCGTTTCGATTCTTGGCAGCCGAATCATATAGGAAGTGAAAATCAGAAAAATAATGATAGTGACAAGCCAAAACCATATATTGTATATGTTTATTCCCTTGGTGGTATTACTTTTTTCGAAGGTTGATGTTATTTCTTCTGTGTTCTTGCGATTTTGAACTGTGACAGTAGAAGATTTTACTTCTCCAAACAGACCATATGCATTTATAAGACCGCTAGGTATGACTGCTGTCGATATGGACACAGTAAAAAGTATGATGGCTAATCGGAATAAGAGTTTATTTTTATGATTCATATGTTTTCCCTCGGCAAGAAACTGTTTTTACTCTCTTTTCGGAAAAGTGTTCCCATTAGCTACGCTACAAACTGTTAAGGCAAATAAGGTCACCAGAAAAATTATAACATATATAAACCTAAACTCCCACCATTTATATCCTATATAAAAAAACACTTCTCTGGCAAGAAATGGAATCTGAGTTTTTAAACTGACATATTTTGATGTCTGGGTTGGTGAACTATATGCATTAATCCCTGCATCTTTCGCTAGAAGCATGGCACGCCGCATATGTAATGGATCGCTTACAATGATTGCGGTGCTGTATTTATTTTGATCCATTATTGCTTTGGAATTTTCCAGATTTTCTTGTGTGATGGTCGAGGTGTCTTCAGTTAATATATCTGCTTCCGGAATTCCCTGTAACACAGCGTACTGTTTGGCGGCATGTGCATCGGATTGGTCATTTCCTGCCCCTATGCCGCCGGTGACAATCAACTTATCAACATATCCTTCGCGATATAAATAAATACCGTGATTAAGCCTCTCCTGATATACAGGAGAAACGATTCCATTGCTTGTTGATGCACCGAGAATAATCGCAACGTCGGACCTGCATTTCTGATCTTTTAGACTGAAGGCATAAATACTCATTGTATTTATGATAATATATACGATTATTACAGAGATTGCAGAGAACAGTATTTTCTTTTTCATCAGAACTTCCTTATGCTTTTTTTTGTATCATATTTTACCACAGGGAATTATCAGCCCTGATAAGGGAAACAAAATCACATTAAAAATTATAGCATAAAACAAATAGGATATGGGAAGCATTATTGACAAATAATCCGGGTGAAATTTATGAAATCTTGACAATTGAATTTACAAAAAATATTTGCTAAGATGATGTTAGAAAGTAGACATGTTACTGGTAATGCAGGCAGGATCGAACGAAAATGACGTAACTGATGATAAGTTGGTGTACGCATTTTTGCTCGATTTTTTTATTGCAGTTTTTGGCCAAAACCGCATAAACGCAAACGAAATTATGACAAGAAAAGGAGAGGTATTATGGCAAAAGATTATGGAAGTATTGCAAAAGCAGTATTAAAACTGATAGGCGGCGAAGAAAACGTCACCCATTTTGAGCATTGTTCCACACGTCTTCGTTTTTCTGTTGCAGATTCCGCTAAGGTGGATAAAGAGGGTCTTAAGAAGACCGCAGGCGTGATGGGGGTCATCGCCAGCGGAAATCAATGTCAGGTAGTGATTGGTAATGATGTAATTGAGGTTTACGATGAGATAATGAAGCTGGGCACTTTCCAAAAAGGAGGAAGCAGCACTCCGTCTTCATCAGAAGGAAAAAGGAACATTGGAGCTACTATCCTTGATTTAATGGTAGGAATTTTCCAGCCGCTGGTTCCTGCTATTGCGGGTGCCGGTATATTGAAAGCGTTGCTTACAATCCTCACCACTTTTGGCTGGATGTCAGCGGACGGCACTATTTATAAAGTATTTTATTATGTAGCAGATGCTGCTCTGTATTATCTGCCGATTTTGGTGGCGGTAACCACAGCTTCCAAGTTAAAATGTAATAAACTGGTAGCAGTTGCCACAGTTGGAGCAATGATTTATCCCAATACTGCGGCATTGCTTGGAATGGAAGGAGGCGCGTTCTTCTTCGGCATTCATTTACAGAATGTGGCTTATACATCCCAAGTATTTCCGGCAATTCTGACAGTTGCATTTATGGCGCTGATTGAGCGTTTCTTTAATAAGATCAGTCCTAAAGCAATCAGAGTTTTCTTTGTGCCGCTGATGTGTTTTGCGATTACCTTCCCGGTATCGCTCCTGATTCTTGGACCATTGGGATATAACATTGGTTCCCTGCTCACAACTGCAATCTTAGCTTTGTACAATTCTCTTGGCTGGCTGGCCGTTGCACTGGTAGCTGCAATCCTGCCTTTCATGATATCTTTGGGAATGCACAAAGCGCTGGTTCCTTATGCGGTGGCTTCCATTTCTGATCCCGGTTTTGATATGCTGTATTTACCTGCTTCTCTTGCACACAATATTTCAGAAGGCGGAGCATGTTTGGCAGTTGCAGTTAAGACAAAGGATGAAGACCTTCGCTCAGCAGCTATCTCGGCAGGTATCTCCGGTCTGTTCGGTATTACAGAACCGGCTCTGTACGGTGTGACTTTGCAGCATAAAAAGGTTATGACAAGTGTATGTATTTCCAGTTTTATCGGAGGTCTGTTCATTGGTTTGACGAAGATTAAAGCGTTTGCGGCTGTAGGCCCTGGTATTGCAAGTATGCCCATGTACATTGATCCTGATAATGGCATGAATTTTATTTATGCAGTAATAGGCTTCATTATTTCTGTTGTTGTTTCCTTTGTATTGACTTTGTTTATGTTTAAAGATAAGGATATTGCCGAGGCAAAAGCGCCTGAAGCAATTGCAGATGGCAAATCAGTTGCCAGCCCTATGGTTGGAAAGCTGATTGATATTACGGAAGTAAATGACGAAGTATTTTCTGCCGGTATCCTGGGAGATGGTATGGCAGTCATTCCAAGTAAAGGTGAATTGTATGCACCGGCAGATGCGACCATCGCCACCGTTTTTGAATCCAAACATGCAATTTCCATGATTTGTGACAATGGAGCGGAAGTTCTTCTCCATATAGGTCTGGATACAGTTAAACTTGACGGAAAATATTATGAGCCGCAGGTGAAGGATGGAGATAAAGTTAAGGCGGGAGATCTGCTGATGAAATTTGATATTGCAGCCATTAAAAAGGCAGGTTATGATATAGTTACGCCTATCGTCATTACTAATTCAGATGATTATACCCTGAAAAAAGCTTCTGGTGGCTTGGTAAAAACAGGCAGCGTAATCATTGGATTTGAAAAGAAGGAGGCATAGAATATGAGTTTTCCTGAAGGTTTTTTATGGGGCGGCGCTGTTGCAGCCAATCAGGTAGAGGGTGCGTGGAAAGAGGGAGGAAAAGGCCCCAGTGTGGCGGATGTGGCAACCTATAAGCCCAAAGTGGATGTGAAGGACTACAAGGCGCATGTGGGAATATCTCTTGAGGCTATTGAAAAAGCGATGGCAGATACGGATGATACTTATTATCCGAAACGCCGTGGGATTGATTTTTATCATCACTATAAAGAAGATCTGGAACTTATGGCAAAGATGGGATTTAAAGTATTCCGTTTATCCATTGCCTGGAGCCGTATTTTCCCTACTGGCGAAGAGAAAGAGCCAAATGAGGAGGGGCTGGCTTTTTATGAAGATGTTTTCAAAGAAATGAAAAAGCTTGGTATTGAGCCGCTGGTGACATTATCCCATTATGAGATGCCGCTGAATCTGGCAACCAAATATAACGGCTGGACAGATCGCAGAGTAGTAGATTATTTTGTACGGTTCAGCAAGGTCTGCTTTGAACGATTTGGCAAGTATGTAAAGTACTGGCTGAATTTCAACGAAGTAGACAGCATTATCCGTCATTCCTTTATCACCGCAGGTATCATTCCGGAGCTGTGCGGTGAAAAAGGTGAACTTGCCTGCTGCTATCAGGCGCTTCATCATCAGTTAGTGGCTGCTGGTATCGTTGCAAACATGCTGCACGAAATGCTTCCTGACGCTTGGATGGGCTGCATGCTGACCAAGCTGATGACATTCCCCAGAACATGTGCTCCTTTAGATGTGGCAGCAACCCAGAAAAAGAATCTTGAAAATATGTTTTATGCAGACGTACAGGTATTCGGCGAATATCCGAGAATGATCCTCAGGGATTTGGAAAAACGCGGATTTACAATTAAAATGGAGCCTGGGGATCTGGAAATATTGAGAACGGGAACAGTAGATTTCGTGTCCTTCAGCTATTATATGAGTATGACGGAATCTGTGGATCCCAACGCAGAACGTACACCCGGTAATACGGTATTGGGAGTTAAGAACCCTTATCTGGCATCCAGCGACTGGGGATGGCAGATTGATCCGGTGGGACTTAGGATTTCTTTGATCGAACTGTATGACCGTTATAAGAAGCCTTTGTTTATTGTAGAAAACGGCGTTGGAGCAAAGGATGTTGTGGAAGAAGATGGTTCTATTCACGATCCTTACCGAATTGACTATTTCCGCAGTCACTTTAAAGAAATGGAAAAGGCGATTGACGAAGGTGTGGATTTGATGGGTTATACCAGTTGGGCGCCGATCGACTTGATTTCCGCATCCACCAACCAGATGAGCAAGCGTTATGGATTCATTTATGTGGATCAGGATGATATGGGGAACGGAACACTGAAACGCAGTTGTAAGGACAGTTATTACTGGTATCAAAAGGTTATCGCTACTAACGGAGCTGATATGGATTAATTAAACGCTGTTACGTTTTGCGAGCCAGCTAATTAAATTACAATCCCTGCTTAAGAGATTGGATGGCTCTTAAGCAGGGAGGTGTTTTTGTTATACAGTTGATAAGAGAGAGGGGAAAAAAGTGCCTCAGATTAAGAAAGTTTTGAATTCCAGCGTGATTTTGGTATCCGATGAACAGGAGAAAGAATATATTATTCTGCAAAAAGGCATCGGTTATGGAAGGAAACCAGGTGAGAAAGTGGAACTGTCCGAGGAAAGTCAGATTTTTGTTCCCCTTTCTTCAACTGACCGTAATCAGTTTCTTGAATTGCTAAAAGAAATTCCTGCTGCATATCTGGAACTTAGCCAGAAGATCGTTGCATATGCTGAGAACCAGCTGCACACGAAATTAAATGAACATATATACCTTGCCTTGACGGATCATCTGCATTTTGCGGTAGAGCGTTTCAAAGAAAAGGTGGTTATTACCAATCGGGTATTTTGGGAATTAAAGACTTTTTATCCGAAAGAATACCAGATTGGTCTGTATGCCCTTGATATAGTAAGGGAGAAGCTGGGGATTGACCTTCCAGAGGAGGAAGCAGCCAATGTGGCGTTTCACATTGTAAATGCCCAAAAGGACGAGGATGTACAATATGATGCAATGCGGGCAGCAAAACTGATTGGTAAGATCGTGACACTGGTCACATATCTGATGAAATGTCAGCCGGATAAAGAGAGTATTCATTATTCGCGTTTTATCAGCCATTTACAATATTTTGCTGAGAGATTTTTTTCAGATAGAATGTTGGATTCACCAGATGATTTTCTGTATGAACAGATTGAAAAAGGTTATCCCAAAGCACTTAACTGTGCAGAGAGGGTGCGCACATTGGTTTTGAAGGAGTATGATAAAGCCATTACAAATGAGGAAGTCGTCTATCTGGCAGTTCACATTCAGAGGCTGATTTCCAGGGACTAGTGTGTTGACCTGTTGATTTTTAGCATTACAACTGCCTCTTAATGAGGTGGTTGTAATGCTAAAAATCAACAGGTCAATATACTAGAATGATAAGTAGGAACGATTTATGGAACCGATGGACTTGATACAGGATAAGTTTTCACAGGACTGTACGATTGAAACGGTTCTGAATTTGCTCATGACACTTTTTGACTATATTTAAAAACAAATAAAATGTGCCACAAATCTTGAAAAATTTTAGATTTGTGGCATATTATTAATAGTTAATTCATCAAGGAGGCATATGATATGTTTATCAAAAGAGAAAGATATCTTGCTAAGATAAGACCTTTTTATAATGTTGATCTGATAAAAGTGCTTACCGGCGTAAGACGTTGTGGTAAATCTGTTTTGCTCAGTCAGATAGAAGAAGAACTTAGAAACAGCGGATACGATGAAGAACACATAATCAAAGTGAATTTTGAAGATTAACAGTTTGAAAAGATTCGTAATGCGGAAAGAATGAATAAATATGTGATTGATCGCATAAAAGATGATGGAAGATATTTGATCTTTCTGGATGAAATACAGCATGTCAGAAGCTTTGAGAAAGCTCTTTCATCCATCAGGGCTACCGTTAATTGTTCTATTTTTATTACAGGCAGCAACTCTAAGCTGCTTTCAGGGAAAATGGCAACATTGTTGGTTGGCAGATGTATAGAGTTTAGAATAATGCCGTTCTCATTTTCGGAGAGCTATGAATACTGCAAGATGCAGGGGAAAGAAATATCACCGGATGAATTATTTATTGATTATATTAACAGGGGAGGACTTCCGCTTCGTTTTTCTTTTGAGCGTGAAGGCGATATTAAGAAATATGTCGAGCAGACTTATCAAGGAATATTGGATAAGGATATTATTACGGACAAATCAAAGATTAACAGACAGAAATTTGAAAGAAGCAGTATGCTGTAGATACGGGGTTCAGAATGGTTAACACGAATCTTGTAAATGTTGAAGATACATTTTTCCTCGAAAACATTATATACAATGAACTGGTGTCGAGAGACTATGAGGTTTTTGTGGGAAAGACATATAAGGGAGAGATTGACTTTGTCGTTATAAGCGGGAAAAAGAAATGCTTTATTCAGGTAGCATATTATTTAAGCGGTAATCAGACGATAGAGCGAGAGTTTGGTGCATTTAAGCCGATAAGTGATGCGGCGCCTAAATATGTACTTTCAATGGACAAGTTGGATTTTTCAAGGGATGGTATTTCACACATCAACATAGTGGATTTTCTGTTGGCGAAAAAGGATATTAATCTGACATAGTGCCACAAATCAAGAAACTACTATGGAATAGCAAGCTAAACCTTGACACAAGGTGTCAGTATTTGTCTGGTAAACTTATAGATAGTAGCTTTATAATTTAAGTTTACGGAAAGGAAAACGGATATGGGTAGACCAACAACAAAAACAGATTTAATAACTGCAGCAACCACAAATTATGAGAAAATGAACACTTTTATCTCTGAACTGACAGAAAAAGAATTATCGACTCCTTTTGATTTTTCGGATGATGAGAAGAAGAAAGAGGCTCATTGGAAAAGAGATAAAAATCTTCGGGATATTCTGATCCACCTTTACGAATGGCATCAACTTTTACTCAATTGGGTAGAGTCAAATGCAAATGGCATTAATAAGCCATTTATTCCGGAACCGTATAACTGGAAAACATACGGAGATATGAATATGGAGTTCTGGAAAAAGCATCAGAATACAACCTTAGAAGATGCAAAGAGTATGCTCCAAAAATCTCACGCCGAAGTCATGAAGTTAGCAGAAAACTTTTCAAATGAAGAGCTGTTTTCAAAAGGTGTGTATAAGTGGGTTGGAGGAAGCACGTTGGGGTCATACTTTGTCAGCGTTACGGCAAGTCATTACGATTGGGCTATGAAGAAACTGAAAGCCCATAGGAAAAAGTGCATGGAATAATATACTTACAAAATATTAGAGGCGGCAGCAAGAGGAAACGAGTATGGAGTATCGTATCAGAGAGATAGAAGAAAGAGATAACAAGGCGGTAGAGCAGATTGTAAGATACTGTCTGAAAGAATTTGGAGCAGATCATGAAGGATGTGCGTGGACGGATCCGTATTTAGGCAGATTTTCGCAAGTATACAGCACTCGCGGCAATCGCTACTGGGTAGCGGAAGACACACAGGGGAAGATTGTCGGAGGTGTTGGCGTAGGTTCCTTTGAGGAGGCACCGGAAATATGCGAGCTTCAGAAAATGTATTGCCTGCCTGAGGCACGCGGCACGGGAATTGCACATCTGCTGTTACAGACAGCGCTTACATATGCAAAGGATTATTATAGACAATGTTATCTGGAAACCTTTGGAAATATGATTGCAGCACAGAAATTCTATGATAAACATGGGTTTTATCGAATACAAAATCCGTTGGTGGACACGGGGCACTATACCTGTGATGTTTTTTATTTAAAAGATTTATAAACCGCAAGAAATAGTTGACAGAATCCACTTTTATTCACTATAATAATGTGGACGTAGTCAACTATATTCTAAGGGGATAATTATTATGAAGCGGTTTATGAATCCAAGAATCATGCTTATTATTTCAATGACAGTGTTTGGAACACTTGGTCTTTTTGTGAGAAACATTTCTGTATCTTCCGGTGAACTTGCGCTATACCGGGCAATTCTTGCAGCATTGCTGATTGCGGTTTTTTTATTTGTCACAAAGCAAAAAATTCCATTTAGTGAAATCAAAAAGGAAATTCCTCTTCTTTTGCTGTCAGGTGTGGCTATGGGATTTAACTGGATATTGCTTTTTCAAGCATATAAGTACACTACCGTTTCCGTTGCGACTCTCAGCTATTACTTTGCTCCGGTTATTGTGACGGTAGCCTGTCCCATTTTATTCAAGGAAAAGATGTCGGCAAAGCAGTGGATCTGCTTTTTTATGTCCACACTTGGTATTGTGTTGATTACAGGTTTAGGGGATTTGTCAGGCAGGAACAATCATTTGATTGGTATTCTTTTTGGTCTGGGCGCTGCCTGCCTTTATGCAACGGTTGTTTTGCTCAATAAATTTATCAGGAAGGTGGAGGGGATACACAGAACATTTCTGCAATTTATGGCTGCTATTCTTGTTCTGATTCCTTACGTGGGATTCACAAGCGGGGTCACGCTTTCTGGCCTTAACAGTACGGGCTGGGTCTGCCTGTTGATTGTGGGTCTTGTACATACTGGAGTGACTTACTGTTTGTACTTTTCTTCGCTCAAAGAACTTCCGGGGCAGAAAGCCGCTATATTGAGTTATATCGACCCGCTGGTGGCTGTTCTTATCTCTGTTCTGATTTTGGGAGAAGGCATGACTGCCATGCAGGTAATCGGAGGTGTCCTGATTTTAGGCTTTACCTTATGGAATGAAATCACACCAAAGAAAAAGCCGGAGGTGGAATAATGCTTACACAAGACCAGATTGCAGATATTCAGGGATTTAACAAGGTATATCAGAATTTATTTAAATCGGTAGATGCGGCGATTATTGAAGCGGGATATTCTTTAACCGAAAAAGAAGTCTTGCTAGAAATCAGCAAAACGGAACGATGTACTGCCAATATTCTGATCGTCCAGTTGGGCATTGACCGCAGTTATATGAGCCGGATGCTGAAGCAGTTTGAAAAGCAGGGACTGATTGAGAAGACCGCCTCCGGCACAGATAGCCGGATTAAATATATCCATCTCACTGATTTTGGCAGAGAAGAATTTAACCGATTGAGTGATATACAAAACCGGCAAATTGCCCGTGCCTTTGAAAAACTGTCATTAGAGGATGTCGGTGCAATCTGTTCGGCATTGGTTATGACAAGAAACAAACTGTCAGATGCCAACGATGTGATTACCATTCGTTCATTTAAACAGAGCGATATTGAATATGTAATTTCCAGACACAAAACACTTTATTATGCAGAGCGGCATCTGTCCGGTACATTCTCTGCTTATGTGGACAAGATAGTCTATGATTTTGTAGATCAATTTAACCCCAAAAGCGATTGTCTGAATATTCTGGAATGTAACGGGGTACCAGCGGGCAGTATCGCTATTAAGAAAGCAGGACAGGACACAGCACAGCTTCGTTTTTTCATGTTAGAGCCGGAAATGCGCCGGCGCGGGTATGGCAACAGGCTTATGGATATGGCGCTGGATTTTTGCAAAAGCAAGAATTACAAAAAAGTTTTCCTGTTGACCATTACCGCCCAGGTTATTGCACGACATGTTTATGAAACACATGGATTTCATAAGGTATCAGATACCGATAAATCTGAATGGGGTGAAGGGGTAGTGGAGGAGTATTGGGAATTAAATTTGTGATAAAAGTAAAACAGACTGCTTATCTATAGCAAGCTGTTTTACAAAAATTTAGTATAAAATCATTACACTTTTTCCCTTCCGGATTGTTAGGGGCAGTAATATTAAATACATGTTTGGCCTGCGGGCTTTTTTCAACATACAATTCGCAGTCTTTTCCTATTTCCACAAGATAATCGTGTAATTTAAAGGTTTGATAACTGCATACAACATCCCCCAGGCTTGTGATTAACAGAATGGGCGGAGTAACGGTTTCCTTGTGGACATATTGAGTTGGGCTAAAACTGTTTAGGTATGCTTCATCCTTTGCAAAGTTCTTGCCATAAATCATCCTTTGTAATTCAGGAATAACTATTAATTTGGAAAGCAAAAAGTTGTTTGGCAGTTTTCCTGCCATCTCAAGATAGCAGACACCGTGATTCAGCACCATACATTTTACAGACCAATCAACAGGGACTACAGAAAAAATTCTCTGAAGATGGTTGTTTTGGTTGATGCAGTATGCCAGAAGAGCAAGCTGTGCACCTGCACTATCCCCCATAAGTACAATATTATTAAAACTGATCCCTAACTTACTGCGGTTATCGTGCAGAAAATGAAGATAGTCAAAAATATCTTTTATCTGTTCACGGATGGTACAGCGGTCAATTGTTCTATAAGAGAGTGAAGATACGTGATACCCACCTGATGCAAGATAATAGTTAAAGCCGTTATTTGTATCCTTATCCCCGCTGATCCAGCCGCCTCCATGGATATCGATAATCAGAGGAAAAGACTTTGTACATTGTGCATCTGCTGTCTTATACAAATTAAACTGATGCAATTCATCTCCGTCATTGGAATAGGTGTAAGTAGTTTTCGTTATTCCCTCCGGCAGAATCTCTTTACTGATACGTGCTGTATTGCCAGTTTCCATATGACGCTTTACGATAAGGTAAGCCTGTCTGAAAAGATGATAAAACATAACAAAATCCAATCTACATTTTTGTACATTGTAGCATACAGACTGGTAGAAAACAACAGTGTGATTTTGATGTAACAGCCATTTGAAAAGCAGAACAATTGATTCTTTGAACGAACTATGACATAATGGTGTCACAATTCCTTTGCTATACTGATGCGGAAAGGAGAAAATAAAGTTATGAAATTATTTTCACAGAAAGAAGCAAGACATCTGCTATGCCGTTATCACAATCTGGATGGAGCAGAAACGCTGTGCGGAAAAGCAGGCGCAGAAAAGATCATGCAGAGAATACACAGTATTCAATACGACCCTTTAAACGTCGTGGCAAGAAATGCAGATTTAGTATTGCAGGCAAGAGTAAAAGATTATAAAGAACAAGATCTTTACAATCTATTGTACAAAGAGCATAAGTTGGTAGATGGATTTGACAAGGAAATGTGTATTTATAATTCCAAAGATTTTGCGTCCTTTAACTATGTGCGGAGAGAACATTTAAAGCACGTAGTTCTCACTCTGCAATATCGCAATCAAATGGCTGCTTTGGATATATTGGACGATGTGAGAGATTTTGTGGCAAAGCATGGCAAGACAGGGGCAAAGGATATTTCAATTGGAGAAGTACGGGAAAGCCGCTGGGGACCTAAGAAGTTATCAAGTGCCGCATTAGATTATTTATTTAACAGTGGGGAACTTAGCGTCGCTGATAAACGGGGTACACAGAAGTATTTTGATTTGACAGAGCGTGTGCTTGATGATGCAGACTTCCAATATAATCAGGACATGACAATAGAAGAATTTCTGGAATGGTATATCGAAAGACGAATACAGAGTGTTGGTCTTATATGGAACAAACCGGGCGGAGCCTGGCAGGGACATTATGTAAGTGACAGTGAGATTCGAACCTCCACGCTTCAAACACTTACCCGGAAAAATCGGATTGATGAAATTCAAATTGAAGGAATCCCTGAGACTTTCTATATTTCAAGGGATATTCAAACCTATATGAATCATCAGGCGCCCCAAAGCTATGCCAGATTTATTGCACCATTAGATAATATTATTTGGGACAGACAAATGCTGGAAGCCCTGTTTGACTTTACATATCGGTGGGAAGTATATACTCCTGTTGCCAAAAGAAAATATGGTTATTATGTGTTACCGGTGCTATATAATGACCGATTTGTTGCAAGGTTCGAGGCAGAACCGGTTCGCCAGACTGGAGAATTTGTTATAAAAAAATGGTGGTGGGAAGCCAGAATTGAACCGGATAATGATATGATTGAAACAATTGAAAAAGAAATCCTGCGTTTCGCAGAGTTCCTTCAAGTTGGAAATTCAAAGAATAATCTTTCAAAATTAAGATAACAGTTCATCCCTGACTCCGGGTATAGGGGAACAGTAGGCAACACGAAATGAGGGAGCAGAGGTTTGCATCTGGTTTCAGGTCTGGTCTTCAAATTGGATTTCACTAACGGAATGGATATATGTATCGTAGGGCGGACGGGTCGGAGCCGGCGGCATCCTGCCTTGTGGCTCCTAGTCCCGCCATCCGTGGCGGGACTCCCCTGACAATCTCCCATTCCGTAAGTGAAATTACCAATTTTTCGCCATAGACCTGAAACCAGATGCAAGCCTTTGCTCCCTCATTTCGTGTTACCTGCTGTTCCCCTATACCCGGAGTCAGGGATGTATGGTCTATTGAATATTCTATTGCAGTATGTAATAATAGTGAAGAGTTTTCGGGTCAGTTATGTTGCAGGCACTTTAATTATGCAGTCGAGAATTATAAATAGGTGATTAATGGATAAGGAGCGATAAAAGGAGTGGAAAGTAAAATGAAGAAAAAAATATCTTTATTGTGTATATGCTTATTGACCATATGTTTATGTGCCTGTCAGAAGACGGATATAGTCTCAGAAACTGTATTAGAACCTAAGGAAACCGAGCAAAATATATCGCGGGAGAACCAGGAGGAACAGCAGGAAAATGAACAGAGTATATTGGAAGAGGACAATCTGATAGAATCAGATACCAATGAGGAAGAAAACGAAACAGTTTATAACAGGGTATTAGAAGATGGAGAAACATTTTTAGACGGATATCATAGCCTCATTCTGAATAAAGGCGTCAAAAGGGCGGCGCTCATTTATTTGGACGAAGATGACATACCGGAACTGTTAGTGCTGAAAAACGGGGAGTACCGACTGTATTCTTGTGATGATACACAGATGACGGCGATAGACATGCCCGATGCCGAGATCAAGGCGAATGCGTATGGATTCAAGCATGTTTTGGAAGGGCATTCAGAGGGGTTCACCTTTTATTGGTTTGAATATGTTCCTTATCAAGGATTAATCCGTGTACATGGCAGCGGCGACGAGGAAAGATGTGATTATTACTTGAAATATGAAGACGGTTCTTTTGTATTGGAGTTAGAAGCAAAATTCGTTGATACTATGTGGCATACATACGATGCGGAACAGGAGATAGTCAATGAGGAATTTTTAAGCAGGTTGTCTGATTTAGGATATGATAAGCTGATTCCCTGCGGCTATTTATATGAAAATATAGCAGATGCCTATGAAAATATAGGCAGAACCTCAAATACCAGAGAGGTGATAAATGAATTTATAAACGGAAATATTGATGCCTTGTATTATGTGGAAGAGATAAATGATATTCCGGAAGAGAGCTTTGGCATGAGAAGCTATGAGGAACTCTACAATTACTATATAATGGGAGATGCCCTTGGGAGTACAGAGTATGTAGATTTCGATAATGATGGAGAAGAAGAGCTGGTTATACGCGACTATATGGGGAATTGTGCCTTTTTTGATGTGATTGGAGACACAGTTTATAATGTGATAGAAACATCCGGTACTGCCGATATTGCTTATGTTGCTGAACTGGAAGGAAAGAGAGTCATTGCAAGAACGGATTTGACACATGGAGGAAGGAAATTCTATTTAATCATGCAATATGATGCCTGTGGCTGCCTGGTGGATTTGTTTCGGTTATATGCTTCCTATGCAGGAGCAAGCTACACGGAGGAAGATGAATTTGGGTATAGGCGACAGGAAATAACCATGGAAGAGTTTGAGGAAAGAAGGAGTAGTATTCAACGAGTTCCATCAGAGTGAGAGGAGTATTACAATGAATATAACGATTCCGGAAGAGTCCGGAGGAGAAACTACGAGTGATAGGTGATGGAATGAAAACAAAGAATAGAATGATACAATGCATATTTATATCCATATTTGCGGTATGCGTATGCGGCTGTGGAAAAACAGTACAGGAAGCGAAATCAGAGCCGACAATAGAGCAGGAAAATCCGGCCATAGAGCCGGAAACAGGAACTGATGCAGAGCCGGAAGAGACTGTGGATGGAGAAAAACCCGTAAGCAGGATGCAGACCGCGGAAGGGGCAATGGCATTTGTTGCGGAGGCGGACGCCGCAGTGCACGAATTCATGGCTATCGNAGGACGCGAACGACCTNTACATGACAGGGAAGAGGTGCGCAGCCGCCTGCAGGAATATTTTGATGNTTCCATCATAGATTATGTCTTATATATATACCAAATCAGGGAAGTAGAGGGGGGATATTCTTATACTGACTGGTATGCTGAATATGATTATTATCGAACAGATATGACTNAGGAAATGACGTTGATTTCNCAGGATGAGACCTNCTGTGAAGTGGGAGTTGTGTTTCATCATAAATGGCGGAGCATACTAGACGAGGAAACAGTGCCTGTCAGGTTGGAATGGCAGGANGAAGGGTGGAAGATTGTAGACATCAGCCAGTGGTATAACGATTTCCGTTACTACNATATGCCGGAAGGAGATTTTGCNCTGGAATATTTCACNCGGGAACTGGCGGAGGATTTGGAAGAGTGCTTCGGAACNGANGAAGAGGNGAACAGGGTGATAATCGCAGNCAAGGTAGATGAGAACGGCTATATACTGGCGGACAGCNGNGAACNCCTTCTTTCAGAGGAAGAGATAGCGGGACTGTCTAAGTATGAGCTGTACCTTGCCATACANGAGATATATGCCCGTCATGGAAAGAAGTTTTCCGACCCNGTGTTGTACTGGCATTTTAGCAATCAGGAATGGTATAANCCCTATCACTTCCTGTTTTATGANGAGAACCTTTCTGAAGTAGAGACNGAAAATATCCGACTGCTTGCGGATAAGGGAAAACTTNCCGAGAAGGCGGAGATAGGTTATAACAGCCTNTATCCGGTTACGAGAGAANGGGAGGGAGTGACTGAGGAAGAGGCAGCCTGNATGGTATACCATGCCTTTGAGATGGCGGATGAAGTCATTGCCTTTAAAGATGAGAATTTCCTTGAAAATAAGTCGGACGATATCAGTAAGATTTATTCACTGGGAGAGTATTCGGAGGAAGGACGCTTGAAGGAATATCTGTCAGAATGGTTTGANGAAGATATATTTGATTATCTGACANCAATGTATCGTGCATGGGTNTGTCTGTATCAGNATAAGGAAGGAAACTATGTAATGGATCAGGAGGGAGTTATGCCATGCGATAAACTCTANTTCTTCCNNANNGTGACAATTATTGAGGCAGANGAAAACAGGATGGTAGTGGAGATGCCATTTCTTAATGGCACAGTGAGCACGGGGNANATCACCTTTGAAAAGANGGATGGAAGGTGGCTGATAACCGACATNTCTCATCCATACTATGATGAATNTNATATCGAATGGCAGGAGTTTCGGCAGGGATTATAACAATAAAAATAAGAAACTGCNNNCNTATACCCGGAGTCCNGCCTGAACTNTTACAAATTAGGAGTGNNNTTTTTAAAATTCAGTTGACAAAATCGGGTCTTTTGAATATGCTGATAATGTAAAAAGATTTTCTGCTTTCAAAACATCAGCAGACAATAAGATAAATGCCAAGAACGGAAAGAGTATATTATCATGCATCAAGTGNTGCCATCTGCGCAGAGAGGGAATATCAGCGGCTGAAAGTATTCCTGCAATGAAGATAATAGAAGTGCATCCGGGAGCAGGTCCTGCGAATGNAAGCGGNNANNCGCCGCTTAGTAGCATGACACGTATTCACACGTTACGTGCAATGAGTGGAGGCATAAGCCTCTAAATAGAGTGGAACCACGGATAACTTCGTCTCTAAGGAAAGGAAGTTNTCCTTTTTTTATGCAGATGTTTTGAAAATGGATAAAGGAGCGATTTTGTGGGATTTATAAATAAAATAAAAGAAGAAATTGCAGTCATCCGTCANCGTGACCCGGCGATNCATTCATCTATGGAGGTTTTTCTCTATCCCAGTTTTAAAGCCATGCTGCATTACCGTGTTGCCCATAANCTGTATCTNAAAAAGCANTATTTTCTGGCAAGATGGGTTTCACAGAGNGGGGTAAGGAAAACCGGTATTGAGATTCATCCCGGCGCCCAGATTGGAAAAGGGTTCTTTATTGATCATGGAAATGGTGTTATNATTGGAGAGACGACGATTATCGGAGATAATGTGACGCTTTATCAGGGNGTAACCCTTGGAGGAACCGGAAANGAGCAGGGNAAGCGGCATCCCACCATTGGAAACAATGTGATGATCAGTGCNGGNGCNAAGGTGCTTGGTTCNTTTACAATAGGAGATAANTCCAAGATCGGTGCGGGAAGTGTNGTNCTGGAAGAGGTTCCGCCCAATTCAACGGTAGTGGGCGTGCCGGGCAGAGTGGTAAAGCGAAATAATAANCTTCTGCCCCAGGAGGAGCTTGACCAGGTGAATCTGCCGGACCCAATCAANGANGATTTAANCACNCTGCATCATGCCAANGCAGANNTGACCAACCG
Source organism: Lachnospiraceae bacterium (assembly GCA_014804785.1). Lineage (GTDB taxonomy): Bacteria > Bacillota > Clostridia > Lachnospirales > Lachnospiraceae > Suilimivivens. The sequence goes on along the minus strand of JAAUZD010000028.1, from coordinate 117,037 downwards.
GATGATAGATCTGGAAAGAAAAATGCGGGAAATAAAGAGACNAAGNGATAAAAANTAAAACTANAAANTTACACCGAAGGCAGGCTTATGCANAGCGTTTCGGAATGGAGGGAATTATGAAAATCTACAACACACTGTCCAAACGAAAAGAAGAGTTTATACCTTTAAAGGAAGGGAAGGTAAAGATGTACGTGTGCGGTCCCACCGTATACAACCTGATTCATATTGGAAATGCCCGTCCCATGATAGTGTTTGACACGGTCAGAAGATATATGGAGCACAAAGGCTATGATGTGAATTTTGTATCAAACTTTACCGATGTTGATGATAAGATTATCAAAAAGGCAATCGAGGAAGGGGTTGACGCATCGGTCATCTCAGAGCGGTATATTGCAGAATGCAAAAAGGATATGCAGGCAATGAATGTCAAACCTGCCACCACCCATCCCAAAGCAACAGAAGAAATCTGCGGTATGCTGGATATGATTGGCACTTTGATTGAAAAAGGGCATGCATATGTGGCGCCGGACGGCACTGTCTATTACAGGACCAGAAGCTTTAAGGAATATGGAAAGCTGTCCCACAAGAATATTGATGATTTACAGGGAGGAAACCGTTCTCTTTTAGTGACAGGAGAAGACCAGAAGGAGGATTCCCTTGATTTTGTTCTCTGGAAACCGAAAAAGGACGGGGAACCTTATTGGGAATCTCCCTGGTGCGACGGACGTCCCGGATGGCATATCGAATGTTCTGTGATGAGCAAAAAGTATCTGGGAGAGGAAATTGATATTCATGCAGGCGGCGAAGACCTGATTTTCCCTCACCATGAGAACGAAATTGCCCAGTCCGAAGCAGCAAATGGCAAGCCTTTTGCAAAGTATTGGATGCATAATGCCTTTTTGAACATTGACAACAGAAAAATGTCAAAGTCCGCAGGCAATTTCTTTACAGTAAGAGACATCAGCGAGAAGTATGACCTTCAGGTGCTGAGATTCTTTATGCTTTCTGCGCATTACAGAAGTCCCCTTAACTTCAGCGCAGAACTTATGGAAGCTGCACAGAATGGATATGAAAGGATTGTGACCAGTGTCACCAACTTAAATTATTTGCTTGAAAATGCCGTATCTGATACAATGAGTGAGAACGAGGAGAAACTGGCACAGGAAGCAAAGGGTTACATCGCTGAATTTGATAAAGCCATGGACGACGATTTTAATACGGCGGATGCCATTGCTGCGATTTTTGAACTGGTGAAATTTGCAAACACCAACACCAAGCAGCCCTGCAGCAAGGAATTTCTGCAGAGTTTGAAAGAAGAAATCGTCATGCTTTCCGATATCTGCGGTCTTATCGTTGAGAAAAAGCAGGAAATATTGGACAGTGATATAGAGGCTCTGATTAGTGAGCGTCAGGCAGCGCGTAAAGAAAAGAACTTTAAGCGTGCGGATGAAATCAGAGAAGAGCTTCTTGGCAAGGGCATCATTCTGGAAGATACCCGAGAAGGAGTCAAATGGAAGAGAGCATAAGTCTGTTGACATTAATTAAAAAGAGCTTTGATTTAAAAGAGGTGGATATCAGAACGTATTCACCTCTTACGCTTGCTTATATCGGCGATGCGGTGTATGATCTGATCTTCCGCACAGATGTGGTCTTGCAGGGCAATACTTCCGCTAACAAGCTGCACAATAAGACGGTTCAATATGTAAAAGCCCCTGCCCAGGCGCGTTTGATAGAATCGATTATGGAAGAACTTTCCGAGGAAGAACTTGCAGTGTATAAAAGAGGAAGAAATGCCAAACCATATACTATGGCAAAAAATGCTACCATGGGCGAATACAAAAAAGCAACCGGTCTTGAAGCGCTGGTGGGATATCTTTATCTGACCGATCAGATGGACCGGGTGCTTCAATTGATACAAAAAGGTTTACATAATGCGGAAGACAAAGAAGAGCATGAGGATAAACAATGAAAAGATAGAAAGAAATTGGCAGAAGGAGGCAGTCAGGTGGAGGAAATAAAGCAGAGAATCAATGAATTTACCATAGAAGGAAGAAATGCCGTGATTGAGGCATTCCGTGCAGGCAGACCCATTGACAAGGTGTACATACAGGACGGCTGTCAGGATGGTCCCATCCTTACCATCAAACGGGAAGCAAGGAAGCGGGACGTGCTGATTAAGTATGCGGCAAAGGAACGGCTTGATCAGATGTCGGAAACAGGAAAGCATCAAGGAGTCATTGCCTGTGCGGCAGCCTACGAGTATGCAGAAATTGAGGACATGTTCAGACTGGCGGAGCAAAAGGATGAGCCTCCCTTTTTCGTCCTTTTGGATAATATAGAAGATCCCCACAATCTGGGCGCCATCATACGGACCGCCAATCTGGCAGGCGCCCATGGTGTGATCATTCCAAAGAACCGGGCAGCAGGGCTTACCGCAGTTGTGGCAAGGACTTCTGCAGGGGCATTGAATTACACGCCTGTTGCTAAGGTTACGAATCTTGCCAAAACCATAGAGGAATTGAAAGAAAAAGGACTCTGGTTCGTCTGTGCTGACATGGACGGCACCAGAATGTATGACCTTGATTTGAAGGGACCGATCGGTCTGGTAATCGGCAGTGAGGGAGATGGCGTGGGCAGGCTGGTGAAAGAAAAATGTGATATGACAGCGGCAATTCCCATGAAAGGCGACATAGATTCGCTGAACGCATCTGTGGCAGCCGGGGTGCTTGCCTATGAGATTGTTCGTCAGAGATTGATGTAGATGATAAGAGAAGTAATAAGGAAAGAATATGGAAAAGGTAAACAAAGTCTTATTGCTGATGATTGCCATGGCAGCTATTATGCTTGCGGCAGTAGGGATCGATAGAGGGATGCAGGCTTATGATGCATGGAAATGGGAAAGTGAGCGTCTGGTGCGGTATGAGCAGGCATATGCGGATGTGGCAGATATGCAGGTGACGATCAGTCAGCTTTCTCAGGATCAGGAGGCAATCACAGCGTTTATAGAAGAAAATAAATCATATTTTGAGGCGGAAACAGGCATCGGTGAGGGTTGGGGTTCTTTGCAGGAAGATACTTACGGAAAAATTGAGGAAGAAGTTTTAACAGAACAGGATTTGCCAGAAGTAGAATGGGGTGAAAACCCGGATGTTACAGGAGACGGACTTTTTGAGAATGCGGATATTACGGGAAATGGATTTCCCGGTAATGCAGATATCACGGGCAATGAACTTCCTGAGGGTTCGGATGTTACAGGAAACGATGTTTCAGGAAACAGCGGTGTTTCCTCAAATGATTTGGACGGATATACAGATATCTCTGGAAATTGGATAGAGGAAGGCGGAGAAATTTCCGGCAATACGCTTGCGGAAAGACAAAAAATCCGCAGCTCCTATATGGAAACGCAGATGCAGAATAAAATAGATCTGGAAGTGATCGCGGAAAACAGCGCGGACTTTTCGGATATTTCTATCGCTTGTCTTGGCGACAGTATCACAGAAGCAGCGAACTTAAGCAATACGGAGAATTATCAGCAATTTTCTTACCCATCCAGACTAAAGGAACTTTTGAACGCAGAGAGTGTGACGAATCTGGGGATTGGCGGATCTTCTATTGGAAGATATTGGGAAAATGCCTTTGTGGACAGATATAAGGAGATACCGGAAGATACGGATTTGATTCTCGTTATGGGAGGAACCAATGATGGCTTCTGTATGAGTGAAAAAGACGTTGGTTCGATGGAAGAGCGAAAAGCAGGAACCTTCATCGGAGATTTGGACGAGCTTATGAGAGGGCTTAAGGAGAACTATCCGAAGGCAGAGATTGTGTTTGTGACGCCCCTTCCCAATGTGCTTCATGATATGCTTAAGAAAGAGAGAGATTATCTTCTGCCTCAGTCGGTGCTTGTGGATGTCATCATCCAGCTGGCAACAGAATATGACATTTCGGTAATCGATCTTTACAACTCCAATATTCTGGATACTCATGATGCAGCGGTGATTTTTAACTATATGCCGGATGGCGTACACTGCAATCCGGAAGGGTATTCTGTGCTGGCGGAACATCTGGCAGCTGAGTTAATCAAAATGTATGGCGGAGATGTCCCAAAAGAGCAGGAATAAGAAAGGAAGATGTTTTGGAACAGGCAGTATTTGGAAATAAAGATTATGAAAAATACAGTGATGAGGAGTTGATTGTAAGGCTCCGTGACGGGGAATCGGCTATCACTGATTATATCATGGATAAATACAAGAATCTGGTGCGCAGCAAGGCGAAGTCTATGTACATTCTGGGCGCTGACAGGGAGGATCTGATTCAGGAGGGGATGATTGGACTTTTTAAGGCAATACGCGATTATGATACGGGAAGGGACGCCAGTTTTTTTACCTTTGCGGATTTATGCGTATCCCGGCAGATGTATACAGCTGTGCAGGCGGCAGGAAGGCAGAAACATACCCCGCTTAACACCTATATCTCTCTTTACGCCAGCGCTTCTGAAAGTGGCGGGGCAGAAGGGGGAGAAGAATGGGAACTGATCGATAGTATGCTGTCAAGGTCAGAGAGAAATCCCGAGGAACTTTTAATTGACAGGGAAAATGTGGAACTTCTGGAAAAAATAATTGAGAAGGAACTGAGCAGTTTTGAGAATCAGGTACTTGATCTCTATCTCACAGGGATGAAATACAGTCAGATTGCAAAGGTTTTAGGAAGGGATGACAAGTCCACAGACAATGCCCTTCAGAGGATTAAGACGAAACTAAGAAAGGCAATTCTAAAATAATTCTAAATATACTTAATTAAAATAAAAATATAGGGAGTATATATTGACAGAGATCATGCTTGTTAGGACATAGATGAAGAGGAGCAGATACATATGTTATCAAAATTCAGTGTTAAGAAACCATATACGGTATTAGTGGCAGTAGTGCTTGCAATCGTTTTGGGGGTGGTGGCGTTTACCAGAATGACCACAGATTTGCTGCCCAATATCAGCTTACCTTATGTAATCGTAATGACAACATATCCGGGCGCCAGCCCGGAAACGGTGGAGATGACCGTTACCAAGCCGGTGGAGTCATCCATGGCAACGGTAAGCAATATTGAGAGCATTCGTTCCGTTTCCAGTGAAAATTATTCTATGGTCATTCTGGAATTTGCACAATCCACGGATATGAATGCCGTGTCTCTGGAAATAAGGGAAAATTTAGACCAGATTAAAAGCTTTTGGGATGAGTCCGTGGGGAATCCCATTATTATGAAGCTGAATCCGGATATGCTTCCGGTTATGATTGCCGCTGTAGGCGGAAACAATATGAATGCTGCTCAGATAACGGCAATGACGGAAAACATGATTATACCGGAACTGGAAAGCATTGAAGGGGTGGCTTCTGCCAGCGCTACAGGGTTGTTGGAGGAGAGCGTAAGTGTTATCATCAGGCAGGAGAAGATTGATGAAATCAATAAACAGGTATTCGGCTCCATTGATGAGGAAATAGAGGAAGCAAGGGAGGAACTTTTAGAAAGCCGACAGGAGGTTTATGACGGACAGGCGGAGATTAATGATGCATGGAAGGAACTAGCAGATTCCAAGCAGACGCTGACAGACACTCAGAAGGAATTGGATGAAAGCCGGCAGGAACTTGAGGATGGCAAAAAGGAAATAGAAGACGGCAAGGCGGAGATTGAAGAAAACAAATCCAAATTAGAGGAAGGGAAAACCGAACTTGCAAACAAGAAAGATGAAGCTGCAAAAGAACTTGCAGCGGCAGAGACAAAGCTTCTCACTGCAAAGGCGGAAGCGGAGGCTGCCAAAGTGCATCTTACCTTAGAAATCGCACAAATGACGACCATGCTGGAGGAGGCAGAAAAGAATCTGGATGGCGGAGGAGGGATCATTGACTCCCTGCTGCCAGAGGGGATGCCGACGAAAGAGGAGATTGAGCAGGGAATCAGCGCCGCTGAAGAGTTGGAAGGACTGTTAGGGGGAGAAGATGACAGTAAACTATATGCCGATTTAGATGAGGAAATAAGAGTAAAGGTAGAGACGTTCCTTGCTCCTGATTTTTCGCCTGATGATACGACCATGGTAGGAGAAGTCAAGGCTTTGGTCAGCGGCAAGAAAGCGCAGCTTGAGGGACAGAAGGAGATATGGGACAGGCTGGAGGAGCAAATGGGAAGCCAGTCATCGGCAATCCAGCAGATGATCGATACATACAAAAAATCCATTGCCGAGATGGAAACAAAGGTTTCCGAATTGGATAACAATATTGCATTGTTGGACAGTGCATTAAGCCAGTTGTACATCGGTAACATAAAAGCGGCAACGGAACTTGCCAATGCCCAGACTACCATCAGTCTTGGGGAATTACAGCTGAATCTGGCGAAGGCACAGCTTGAGGCAAGTGAAAAGCAGCTTGAATCTGGGGAAAAACAGCTGGAAAGTGGCCAGGAACAGATCGATTCCGGATGGGAGCAGATCAGAGACGGGGAAAAACAGTTGAACGATACTGCCAAGCAGCTGACAGATGCCTTGGAGAAAATCAAAGAAGGGGAGGAGCAGCTGGAAGAGGGCAGAGAAGACGCTTACAATAAGGCGGATATGAACAGTGTGCTGACGGTAGATACAGTGGAGGCTCTCTTGCGGGCACAGAATTTCTCTATGCCTGCGGGGTATGTGACGGAAGAGGGCATTTCCTTCCTCATCCGCGTAGGCGATAAGCCGGAGGATGTGGAAGAATTGAAAAAGATGCCGCTCTTAAATCTTGAGATGGACGGTGTGGATATCATCACTTTGGAGGATGTGGCGGATGTATTCATGACGGATAATTCAGGAGATATTTATGCAAACGTAAATGGTGCGCCGGGAATCATGGTGACGATTCAGAAACAGACCGGTTATTCTACAGGAGACGTATCCGATAAGATTCTGGATAAATTTGATCAGCTGATGGAGGAGAACGGAGATCTGATGCTGATTACGTTGATGGATCAGGGAATTTATATTGACCTTGTCATGGATTCCATTCTCAATAATATTCTTTTCGGTGCAGTGCTGGCGATTCTGATCTTAATCCTATTCTTAAAGGATTTAAGACCTACAGCGGTAATCGCCTGCTCCATCCCAATCAGTCTGATTACGGCGATTGTATGCATGTATTTCAGCAATGTGACGTTGAATGTTATATCTTTGTCGGGGCTTGCACTGGGTATCGGTATGCTGGTAGATAATTCTATTGTAGTAATTGAAAATATCTATCGTATGAGAAATGAGGGGTATTCCGCAAGGGAAGCCGCCATAGAAGGAGCAGGGGAAGTAGCGGGCGCAATCATGGCGTCAACACTTACTACAGTGTGCGTATTCCTGCCTATCGTATTTACGGAAGGAATCACCAGGCAGTTGTTCGTGGATATGGGACTGACGATTGCCTATTCTCTTTTGGCAAGTTTGATTATAGCGCTTACGGTGGTGCCAGCAATGTCATCTAAAGTGCTGGTTAAGACGAAAGAGCAATCAGACGGAAAGTTTTTTACAGGTCTGATGAATGTATATGACAAGACATTGAGCCTGGCGCTTAAATTTAAGCCTGTAGTTCTCATTCTTGTGATTGTGCTGCTGGCGGCAAGTGCAGTAGCATCCTACGCGAAGGGAACTGCATTTATGCCGGATATGGACAGTACACAGTTTACGATCACGGTGACTCTGCCAAAGGATACACCCCTTAATGAGACGGCAGAGGTTACAGATGAAGTGGTAGAACGTCTGATGGCGAGGGAAGAAATTTCGGATGTGGGTGCAATGGCAAGCGCCTCTTCTCTGTCAATGCTCACAGGAGGCGGAAATTCTTCAACCAACGAAACGATGATTTATGTCACCTTGAGCAAAGATAAGGGAAAATCCAATGATGTCATTGCAGACGAGATCATGGAGGAAATGACCGATATCTGTCAGCAGAAAGAAGCAGAAATTGTTATCGATACTTCTTCCATGGATATGAGCGCCATGGGCGGAAGCGGCATTACAGTGGAGGTACGAGGGCGTGATATTGACACGTTGCAGGAGATTGCTGCCGATATTGCCGGAATAGTAGAAGGTGTGGAGGGAACGATGAATGTTTCCGATGGGTTGGAGGATTCTACGGGAGAACTCAGGGTCATTGTTGACCGAGATAAGGCGATTGAGCATGGATTGACAGTTGCGGAGGTATTTCAGCAGGTTTATGCAAAACTGGAGGAGGCGTCAAGCGCCACGACTTTGGAGGCACAAGAGGCGGAGTACAGTGTTTATGTGAAACATGCCGGAGATATGGAGTTGACCAGAAGTTTGGTAAAGGATCTGGAGTTGGATCGGACCAAGCAGGATGGCACCAAGGAAAAAATACTTTTATCTGAGATTGCAGTCTTTGAGGATACGATTTCACCGAAATCCGTAAACAGAACCGACCAGAACAGATACATTGCAGTGTCCGCTGAGATTGCGGAGGGCTATAATGTAGGATTGGTATCGGATGCCTTAGAGAAGGAACTAGAGCAATATAAGGTACCAGCGGGATATTCGCTGGTGATGAGCGGCGAAAACGAAACCATTATGGATGCAATGGGGCAGTTGTATTTGATGCTATTACTGGCACTGATTTTCATGTATCTGATTATGGTTGCCCAGTTCCAGTCCTTACTCTCGCCATTTATTATTATGTTTACCATTCCCCTTGCCTTTACCGGCGGCTTTTTGGGGCTTATTATTAGCGGAAGCGAGCTTAGCGTAATTGCACTGATTGGATTTGTAATGCTTTCCGGTATTATTGTCAATAATGGTATTGTTCTGGTTGACTATACGAATCAGCTGCGCGGAGAAGGAATGGAAAAGAGAAAGGCTATTCTTACAGCGGGAAGGACCAGACTGCGTCCAGTGCTTATGACCGCACTGACCACGATTCTGGCTTTATGCACAATGGTTTTCAGCAATGACATGGGCTCTGAATTGGCAAAACCCATGGCGGTAGTCACCATTGGAGGTCTGACCTATGGTACTTTGCTTACCCTGGTGGTCATTCCCTGTATTTATGACATCTTTTCTAAAGAGAAGAATTTTTCGAAGGAAAAAGGCGGCAGCAGGGTGATGGGATTTCTGAAAAAGAAGATGCAGCAGAAGGCAGAAGAAGAGTTTGAGGAGGAGTAACGCATGGACAGCATAGAATTATCACCTAAGGTGACGGCTGTTTATGGAAGGCGCGGATTTAAATAATCTGACGGTTGCGGAGATAACCGCAAGGGCGGGAATCGGAAAGGGAACTGATCTGCAGGAACATCAATAGAGAAATAGAGCATTATAAAATAGACAAGACAGAGGTATAAGTATGAGAATCTGCTACATTATTGGAGCCGGAGAGTTTGGCGATGGCATATTTTACCCTTCGGAGGAAGACTTGGTAATCGCGTGCGACGGAGGGTACGATTCCTGCCGGGAAAGAGGAATTAGGACGGATCTGGTGGTGGGGGACTTTGACTCTCTATCCTATGTTCCGGATCATCCCAGGGTAGTCAGGCTAAAACCCCAAAAAGATGATACCGACACCGGGTGGGCAGTCAGCGAGGGATTAAGGCAGGGATACCGGGAGTTTGTGATTTATGGAGGTACGGGAGGAAGGATTTCCCATACCATTGCCAATATTCAGATTCTGACAGACTTAGCTTTAAAGGGAGCTCATGGTATTCTGATTGGAAAGGATTCATGGTATCGTGTCATATGTAATGAAGAAATCTGTTTCAAAGCGGAGGAAAAGGGATTTATTTCGGTGTTCTGCATTGGAGAACAGGCAGAAGGTGTTTTTGAAGATGGCCTGAAATATGGATTGCATGATGCAGTGCTGAAAAAGGAATATCCCGTGGGTGTAAGCAATGAATTTATAGGAAAAGAAAGCAGAATCGCGGTAAAAAACGGTGTCCTTCTGCTGATATGGGAGGCGGGGGAAAGCATTGAATAGAATGAGAAAGATATGGGCGGTAGGATTTTTATCTTGGCTGCTGTTCTTAAATGGATGTGGAAATACACAGACCTTAAGTCAGGAGAGTGAAAAGCAAGAGAAAAACACATTTTCTTTTACGGACGATCTGGGGCGGGAAGTGACCGTAAGTGAGCCGGAAAGGGTGGCAGCGCTGATTGGAAGCTTTACGGATATATGGATGCTTTCGGGCGGAGAGGTGACTGCCGCCGCCAATGACTCCTGGGAGAGTTTACAGCTTCCCTTGGGGGAGGATGTAGTAAACTTAGGCAGCATTCAGGAGCCGGATATCGAAAAGCTGATTGCGTCACAACCGGACCTGGTACTTGCAAGCGCCAATACAGATGCGGATCTTGAGATGGAGGAGATTCTGTCGCAGGCGGGGATACCTACGGCTTATTTTGCAGTCTCAAATTTTGACGAGTATCTTCATATGCTGGACATTTGTACGCAAATCACAGGGAGAAGGGACCTGTATGAACAAAACGGTCTCAAAGTACAGGAAAAGATTGAGAAGACCAGGGAAAGAATCGATGGAAGGGAGCCCAAGGTGCTGTTCCTGCGCGCATCTGCTTCCAGCGTGAAAGCAAAGGGAAGCGAAGGAAATGTCTGTGGGGAAATGCTTTCGGATCTTGGGTGTATTAATATTGCGGACAGCAATCATGGACTTTTGGATGACCTCAGCATGGAGGCTATCATTGCGGCAGACCCGGACTATATTTTTGTGACGATTCAGGGAAACAATCAGGAGGCAGCAATGCAGAATGTGGAGGAAATGCTGATAGTAAGTCCGGCATGGTCTTCTCTTAGTGCCGTGAAGGAAGGAAATTATTATCTTCTTGATAAACGTTTATACAATTTAAAACCTAATGCAAAATGGGGAGATGCCTATGAAGGGCTTGCGGACATTCTTTACCCGGTACAGGAAAGCGGAAAGTGAGGAAACTTGAAATGGAATATTTTCCTTTTTTTATGGATATAGAGGGAAAGAAGGGGCTTGTGATAGGCGGCGGCGCTGTGGCGGCGCACAAGGTGGAAAAATTACTGCCTTTTGCACCGTCACTTACTGTAGTTGCCCCTGTGATTCTGCCGGAACTATTGGAAAATCCGGCGCTTTCCTGTAAGCAGCGGGCTTTCCGGGAGGGGGATCTTGAAGGGAATCTGTTTGTGATAGCAGCTTCCGATGATGCGGAAACCAATACACATGCGGCAACACTCTGTAAGCAGAAAAATATTTTGGTGAATGTGGCGGATGACAAAGAAGCATGCGGATTTTTGTTTCCTGCACTTGTAAAAGAAGGTAAACTGACAATCGGCATATCCACCCAGGGGGCAAGCCCCCAGGCGGCATCCGATCTAAGGAGTAAAATAGCAAGGGAAATTCCATGCCGGATGGAGGAAATCCTGGATTACCTTGCCCGGCTTAGGGGAGATGCCAAAGAACAAATTCCGGATGGGGATAGACGTTCCGCTTTCCTAAAAGAAGCAGCCAGTCTCTGCATGAAAAAGAACCGCCCTTTATCGGAAGACGAAGAAAAGAATCTTTTAGAGGAAAAAGATCGAAAGGGCAGCGTCACCCTTGTTGGAGCAGGATGCGGTACCTTTGATCTGATAACGGTAAGAGGCTTAAATGCCGTGCATTACGCGCAGACCCTGGTGTATGATGATCTGTTGGATGAAAGGCTGATGGAACATGCGACGGAGAGTTGTGAGAAGATTTATGTGGGAAAACGCAGCGGAAAGCACAGCATGTCCCAGGAGCAGATTCATGCACTGCTGATAGAAAAAGCCAGGCAGGGAAAACGAGTGGTAAGATTAAAGGGCGGCGATCCCTTTGTGTTTGGAAGGGGAGGCGAGGAAATGGAAGCCCTTAAGGCAGAAGGAATTGATGTGGAGGAAATTCCCGGCATTACATCCGCCATTGCAGTGCCGGCGGCAGCAGGGATTCCGGTGACACACCGCGGTTTGAGCAGGAGTTTTCATGTGATAACAGGACATACGGCAGACGGAGAAGCAAGTCTTCTAAGGGATTTGCGCCTATTTGCCGGTTTTCAGGGAACGCTGGTCTTTTTGATGGCATTTAGACATTTAGAAGAGATTGCCCAAGGTCTGATACAATATGGAAAGAATCCGAAAACGCCCGCAGCGGTCATTCAAGGGGACTTTGACGGGAGCCAGAAGACGGTGCGGGGAAATCTTGCGGATATTGTAGAAAAGGTCAAAACTGCAAAACTGGAAACACCCGCTGTAATTGTGGTAGGAGAGACAGCGGAACTTAACTTAACATAAGAATGTTTCGTTGTTTATTTACTCAAAGAAATAATAGGTTCCGTCAGCATCTTCAAATCGTTTGCATTTCGTGTGAAACACGTCTTCAATGATATGCTGCCCAAGGCATTCCATGGGAGAAGCGCAGGCGGCGATTTTCCGTTCCTCCATCACAACCAGATGATCTGAAATCTGAAGGGCATGATTTAGATCATGGAGGGTCAGGATAATCGTTTTTTTCTCTCTGCGCAGAACACGGAGCAGAGTCAGAAAATCCTTCTGCGCACGCAGATCCAAATAAGTGGTAGGCTCGTCCAGTACAATAACATCACAGTTCTGGGCAAGGGTCATGGCAAAGAAAACCCGCTGCCTTGTGCCGCCCGAGAGGGTATCGGCATACTGATCCGCATAGGGGCTCACTTGGGTAAAATCCATTGCCTTCCGTACCAGTTCAATGTCTTCCTCTGATTTCTTTCTTGCAAAACCAAGATAGGGAAAGCGTCCGTGCTCCACCAGGGTCTTTACGGGCAGGGTGGGGATAATCGTACGCACCTGGGGCAGAAAGGAAAGTTTTCTGGCACGTTCCTTGGGAGAAAATTTGAGGAAATCCTCTCCGTCCAGAAAAATATTTCCGGAGGTGACGCGGGATACACCGTTGAGACATTGCAGCAGAGTTGTTTTGCCGCAGCCGTTAGGACCGATAATCGTGGTAATCTTTCCTTCAGGAAAGGATAAAGAGATATCTTTAAGAATCGGTGTGTGCTGGCAGGATATAGATACGTGGCGGTATTCAAGCATTGATTCTGCGTCCTCCTTTCTTTTTCAATAAAAGATATAAGAAAAACGGTCCTCCGATGAAAGCCATTAGAATGCCGGCAGGAAGTTCAAAGGGGGCAAACAGGGTTCGTCCCAATAAATCACATAGAAGAACAAAACTACCCCCTAAAAGGGCAGAACAGGGGAGGAGAAAGCGGGCATCATTGCCAAAAAGCTGCCTGCAGATATGAGGGACAATCAGCCCTACAAAGCTAAGGAGTCCCGCATAGCTGACAACACAGCCTGCCATGAGACTTGAAAGCAAAAGAAGCAGGAACCTTGTAAAAGAAACCTGCAGCCCGAGAGAGCGGGCAATATCGTCGCCTAGTCCTAACAGATTTAAAGGTCTGGCAAAAAGAAGCGACAGGCAAAAAGCGACCAGGATGCAGGCACATGGCAGCAGGAGCTTGTTTAGTGTAAGACCGGATAAGGAACCAATCATAAAGGAAGTCAGATTGATGGAAATTTCCGTATCCAGCAGTTTGAGAGTATTGATACCGGCATTGAAAAAACTGGAAATGGTAATGCCTGCAAGCACAATAGTAGTCCGGGAACTGTCTGCCAGATAGGCAAGCAGAAATACGAAAAGAGTGGTAATGAGAGCGCCGCAGAATGCAAAAAGCGGCAGAAATCCGGGGCTGGCAGGAAAGATCATCAAAGCAAGCATCACGGCAAAACCGGATCCCGAGTTGACGCCGATGGTATTTGGGCTTGCAAGAGAATTATTCATCACACCTTGCAGGATGACGCCGGCACAGGCAAGTCCTATTCCTGCAAAAATTCCGCCCAAAACCCTGGGAATGCGGACAGCCGTTATCAGAGTGTAAGCGGTAGGAGTGCTGCTTTTTGAAGCAAGCACCCTAAGAACCTCCGACGGACGGATGGAAACACTTCCAAACAAGATGCCGGCAAAGGATGAACATAGGAGCAGAATGCAGAGCAGGAACAGGATAAGAGGTTTGTTATTTTTTATGGAAATGCCCATGACCATCATTTCATAGTCTCCTTGCAAAATGTTTTTATCCATTATAACAGCATCAAACTCATTTTGACAATTCATATTGTCCGTACCATGCTGAACTGTTACTGGCAGCTAACTACAACAGAACAGGGAAATGAGACAGAAATGTACAAAGAAAAGGAACCCTTGTAAAACCAAGAGTTCCTTGTTGCATAAACCAAAGCTGCTGACGGGAATCGGACCCGTGACCTCCGCACTACCAATGCGACGCTCTACCGACTGAGCCACAGCAGCCTGCGATGCACTATTTTGCATCACCGAACTGTATTGTACCACAGCATAAATTGCTTTGTCAATGACATAATTATAGATTTGGACAAGCAAAGTAGAAACCGGCTGCTGCTAGCTCAAGATTGACCTGTAACTGGATATTTTATTGGATAACTGTTATAATGATAAACATATTCGTGTAGGGGTAATTTTAATTTCATGTACGGATTCCCTGTGAGGACTGCCTGCAAAGGTTGGGAATCATATTAGGGAATATTTCATATATCAAATGAAAGTAGCAGGTAAATTTAATGAAAAAATACAGTATGCTTACCGACAGCCCCGGTAAGTCTTTGTTCTTTTTTGCACTTCCCATGATTTTGGGAAATCTCTTCCAACAGTTTTATTCCACGGTGGATTCAATCATAGTGGGGCAGTTTGTAGGAGAAGATGCGCTTGCGGCGGTAGGAGCATCCTATTCGCTGACCACAGTATTTATCATGATTGCCATTGGAGGCGGAATCGGAGCTTCTGTGATTACATCCCAGTATCTGGGGGCTGGTCTTCATAAAAAGATGAAGACCTCCATCTATACAGCACTCATCACATTTCTGGCGGTGAGTATTGTTCTGGGGAGCATTGGTCTTATTTTCAGCAGGGGCATACTTACGGCGCTCAACACGCCGGACAATATTCTGGCAGATGCCATATTGTATCTGAAAATTTATTTTGTCGGACTTCCCTTCCTGTTTATGTACAACATTTTGTCTTCGGTTTTTAATGCATTGGGCAATTCCAAAACGCCTTTGTATTTATTGATTTTCTCTTCGCTGCTCAATATTGTGCTTGATCTTCTGCTCGTTGGCGGAATGGGATTTGGAATTGCAGGGGCAGCGGCAGCTACCGTGTTTGCCCAGGGGCTTTCTGCGGTTATTTCCTTTTATCTGTTAATACGATCCCTCAAGTATTATGGAAGCAGGGCAGAAGATACAAAGGAACAGACAGGAGTTCAGAAGGATAGTGGGGAAGAAAAAGAGCAGAAGCAACAGTTTTATAATGTCTATATGCTGGGGAATATGATCAAAGTTGCAATTCCTTCCATGTTGCAGCAGTCTATTGTATCTATCGGCATGCTGCTGGTCCAGTCCGTAGTCAATGGCTTTGGTTCCTCCGTTTTAGCGGGATATACGGCGGGAATGAGAATCGAATCCATTTGCATTGTACCGATGATTGCTTCAGGAAATGCGGTTTCAACTTTTACGGCACAGAATTTAGGGGCAGGTAAGCCGGAAAGAGTGAAAAAGGGGTATCTTGCAGCAGTGAGGATGGTATCGTTTTTTGCAATCCTGATTTGCATGGCATTGTCCCTCTTCCACGAGAGCATCATACGTTCTTTCTTAGAGGCAGGAAGTGAGCAGGCAGCTTTTGAAACAGGAAATGCCTATTTATCATTTATTGCGTTCTTCTTTATATTTATCGGACTTAAAGCGATTACGGACGGTGTGCTAAGAGGCGCGGGAGATGTGGTGGTATTTACGCTTGCAAATCTGGTCAACTTAGGAATACGCGTGACGGCAGCATTTACGCTGGCGCCGCTTATCGGTGTCCAGGCGGTGTGGTTTGCGGTTCCCATGGGATGGGCATCTAACTATTTGATTTCCTTTATCCGTTATCTATCTGGCAAGTGGAGTAGGAAGAAGCTGATAAAATCTGCATAAAAAAGGCGGTGCACGTTGAAGCACCGCCTTTTTTCAATTGCTGATTCATCTTTTCTATTCCGCTGGGACGCCATTGCTGTCATCCGGAGGCGGAGCCGGTTGTCCGGCAGCTTCAGCTGCCTGCTGCTGGGCAGCTGCTTGAGCAGCAGCAATTTCATTCCGCTGTTGTTCTATGATTACTTCTATGCCGGGTTGAGACATAAATTCTATATTGTGAGGACAAAAGCCGGTCTGATTTTGAGGCACAGTGACGGTAGAAACACTGCCGTCTTCATTTGTTACCTGCTGTGTTATGGCAGAACCCTGCTGCAAGAGAGGATGTTCAACCGGAGTAAGCTCCAATACGCCTGGAACAGCAAATGGACATTGCTCACAGGCAGGCAGATTAGTGTACTGGCAGACCATACCCTGATAGTGCACATCGCAGCTTTCGGTAGGTACGGTTCCTTCTGCGAAATATTCTGTTTTCAGAGTTCCGTCACATAGTCCTGCAATTGGAAGTTTACCGGAACGGGCACATACAGTTGCCTGCACAATGCCGCTGGAGGGCATTGGGAAGGATTCGCTGGGCAAATCCTCATGGATTCTGGACATAACCGCACGCCAGAGCTTTTTGGCAACGTTTCTTTCATCCCCTTGACGGAGTTTCGTATTATTATCGTATCCTGCCCAGGTGGTAGCGGTATAGTATGGTGTATAGCCTGAAAACCAGGTATCATTGTAATCGGAAGTCGTACCGGTTTTTCCGGCAATTGACATATTGCCAAAATTAACGGAAGCACCAGTACCCTGCGTTACAACATCCATCATAGCATCTGTCAATAACCATGCAGTGGTCTCTTTGATTACCTGTTTGGAATCCGGTTCTGTATTGTCTAGGATAACATTGCCGTCATGGTCAACTACCTTTGTATAAAGCTTGGGTTTAATGTATGTTCCGCCATTGGCAATGGCTGCATAAGCAGCATTCAGTTCTTCGTTTGTGACACCGTCGGTAAGTCCGCCCAGAGCAAGAGACTGCTGTATATCAGAAAATACTTCAGTTTTGCCATTTACAACAATTTCTTTACGATCCACAACAGTAGTAAAGCCGAAATTCTTTACATAGTCAAAACCAAGCTGAGGCGTGATCATTGTCAGCGTTTTTACAGCAATGATGTTCATAGAATCAATAATGCCCTGACGCAGGGAATTCAGTCCCCTGTACGTACCGCCCCACCAGTTGTTGACGGGTCTTCCGTTAGCATAGTTAAACGGAGCGTCATTGACCATAGTGGCAAGCGTCAGTCCTGCACTGTCAAGAGCAGGAGCATACGTGGAAACAATCTTAAAAGTGGAACCTGGTTGTCGTTTGGTGTCTGTGGCGCGGTTTAAAGTTTTGCTGCCTTCTTTGATACCTCTGCCGCCTACCATGGCAACTACATACCCGGTATGCTGATCTTCTACAGTGATGGATACCTGCGGCTGGGGAGTCAGGGTTATGTTTTCACTGTATACCTCATCACCGCTTCCGACTACGGCGTTCTTGTAATCTTCTATCTGTGCGTAAGCAGATTCCTGTGAATCAAAAATCAAATTAAAGGAAGGATTTTGTTCTCTATAATATGCACGGAACATTTCTGTGCTGTGATTCTCAAAATCACCGTTTGCTTTTTGAATGGTCAGAGCATAGTTCAGATACCACCTGGTGTTAGCAGGATAATTCTCTTCATTAGAGAAAACCTCATCACAGATAGCCTGAATATGCGGATCCTGGGTAGAATAAATTTTCAGACCGCCGCTGTAAAGTAAGGTGAATGCCTGCGTCTCGTTATATCCGGCAGCCAGAAGATCATTCATAACATCATCGGTTAATGCGTCAACAAAATATGTATTAACCAGAGATTCCTCCACTTCCTCATTGACAATCTGGATGCGGGAATAAACATCATCAGCCATGGCTTCGTCATATTCTGCTTGAGAGATGTAGCCCTGCTCCAGCATGTTTTTAAGGACTTTTGTACGCCTTTCAGCGTTTTCATCTGGATGGGAAATAGGATTATACCTTGAAGGATTCTGTGTAATGCCGGCAATAACAGCACACTCAGAGAGCGTTAAGCTGCTTACCGATTTGTTGAAATAACGGAGAGAAGCTGCCTCAACACCCAATGTATTCTGTCCTAAGTTGATGGTGTTCATGTAGTTGAGAAGAACCTCATCCTTAGACATGGTCTTGGTCAGTTCAATGGCAAGATACTGCTCCTGGATCTTTCGTTTCATACTGTCCGCAAAGCCTTTTTCGCTTGTCCAGTCGGTAAAAACATTGTTTTTAAGAAGCTGCTGGGTAATGGTACTAGCACCTTCTGAGAAGTGAAAACCGTGTGTAACACCTACATATGCAGCCCTGAAAATACCTTTGATATCGATGCCGTTGTGCTCATAGAAACGTTCATCTTCTATGGCAACGAATGCATGGGCAAGATCTTCAGGAATCATTTCCTGAGTGACCGGAATTCTGTTTGAATTCTGGGCAGTTAGTTTTTGAATCTTATTTCCTTCAAGATCATAGACAAAAGTAGAAAAGCCCGTGGGAGTAACCTGCACATTTTCAATGCTGGGGGCAGAGTCAATAACCCCTTTAAAAACGCCGATTCCCATGCTAAGTACAATAATACCCGCCGCTAAAATACAGAGCAGGGAAAGATTTAAAAGTGACAAAAGTATTTTCTTTCCAATCTTTGTCGATTTTGTATGCAGGGATTTTTGCTTGGCTCGAATCCCTCTTTTGCTGTAATTCATTTATATGCCTCCGTATAGATTAAAATCAAATGAAAATTTACAATACTTAGAGTATACCAAAATGTGGAACTGAAATAAAGTTTTTTTATGGTTTATTAAGAATTATTCACAATCAGGTATAATTTTATTCCCATCTGTGATAAACTTCATGTCATGAACAAAATAAATCATAACGGACAAAAGACGAGGGAAGGGTTATAGGGCATGGCAGGAAATAAGAATGAACTTTTACCATTTAAAGTGGTATATCAAAATGGATACGGAGAATATGAAGAAAAAAAATCACGGTTCATTGCCAGCGTGGCTCCCATATCTTCAGAGGAGGAGGCAGCTGCTTTTATTGACTCCATCAGGAAAAAGTATTATGATGCCAGACATCACTGTACCGCATTTATAATAGGTAGAAACAGGGAATTGACAAGATGCAGTGATGACGGGGAACCCAGCGGTACAGCGGGTAAACCGATTCTGGAAGTACTTCTTGGAGCTGAAGTGACTAATGTGGTGGCAGTGGTAACAAGATACTTTGGCGGAACCCTGCTTGGAACGGGAGGGCTGGTCAGAGCCTATACTCAGGCGGCAAAGGAAGGGCTTCAAAATGCCGGAATCGGTATTATGCGTTACAAAACAGAGATGACTATTGAAATAGATTATACGGATGTGGGGAAGGTACAGTACCTGCTTGGTAACAGAAAGATTGATATTTCGCAGTCCAGGTATACGGAGAAAGTGGAATTTGATATCCGTATCCCGAAGGAAGAGGAGAAGTCGGTTGAAAAAGCACTGACCGAAGCGACTGCAGCAAGGGCAAGGATTCACATTACAGGCGAAGATTATTATATGGATATAGAGGAATAATATAATAGCATATGGTTTTGAATGTAAAAAGAAACATTACAGCTGGGGCAAAAGCCGTTGACAAAGTAAAGTCCTTGGGCTAAAGTAAAAGATGGCAAGAAATTCAAAGCATTTTCTGGAAAGGTGGTGGTTTTTATGAAAAAGAGTACAGTGGGCAGCAGTACGGATATCCCTCCTCATGAACGGAGCATAAAAATCACATATCAAGGAGAAATGCTATGGAAGAAATTAAAGGTTTTGATGTAGTTAAGGAACTATTGGAAACAAAGCAGTATACCAGACTCCGTCAGAAGATGGCAGAAATGAACATAGCTGATATTGCTGTTATTATGGAGGAGTTAGACGAGGAAGAACTGCTGAAAATTTTCCGTATTCTGCCTAAGAATATGGCAGCGGATGTGTTTTCCTATCTGGAGGTGGACAGCCAGCAGTTTATTATCACTAGTCTGTCGGAGAAAGATGCGGCAGGCATCATCAATAATCTGATGGCGGATGATGCAACGGATCTTTTAGAGGAAATGCCTGCAAATGTAGTAAAGAAGCTGCTTGCAAATGCAAACCCTGAGACCAGGCGGGATATCAACCATCTGCTCCGGTATCCGGAGGATTCTGCCGGAAGTATTATGACGGTGGAATATGTAGATTTAAAAGAAAACATGACGGTGGAGGACGCTGTTGCCCGTATCAGAAACGTGGGCGTGGACAGTGAGACCATCAACATTTGTTATGTGCTGGACGCCAAAAGAACCCTGGTTGGCACGGTAGCTCTCCGCTATCTTCTGATTAGCCCGGGAGATGCCATTATCGGGGACATCATGCATGAAAATGTTATTTTCATCAATACGATGATGGATCAGGAAGAGGTTGCAAGGCAGTTTCAGAAGTACGATTTTACGGCGATGCCTGTGGTAGATAACGAAAATCGTCTGGTGGGAATCATTACGGTAGATGATATCGTGGATATCCTCCAGGAAGAGGCAACGGAAGATATGGAAAAGATGGCAGCTATTGTGCCATCAGACAAGCCATACATGAAAACGAGTGTTATTGAAACATGGAAGAAGCGCATGCCCTGGCTGCTTTTACTGATGATTTCAGCAACTCTTACGGGAAGCGTCCTTACGACCTTTGAGGATGCCCTGATGGCATACGGTGTTTTGATTGCATACATCCCGATGCTGATGGATACAGGAGGAAATGCCGGCGGGCAGGCAAGTGTTACGATTATCCGCGGACTATCCCTGAATGAAATCGAGTTTCGTGATGCACTACGCGTGTTATGGAAAGAAATCCGAGTGGCCGTACTTTGCGGCGTCACATTGGCAGCGGCAAATTTCTGTAAGCTGCTTTTGCTGGACAGGGTAGATATTATGGTAGCGATTGTGGTATGCCTGACATTGATTGCGGCAATCATGATTGCAAAGGCTGTAGGCTGTATGCTGCCTATGCTTGCAAAAAAGATCGGGTTTGACCCGGCGGTCATGGCAAGCCCTTTTATTACAACAATTGTGGATGTACTATCGCTTCTGGTTTATTTCCAGATTGCCACACATCTTTTGCATATTGGATAAAAAATTCCGGTCAATTTTTCATTTGACCGGAGTTTTTTATGTCCAACAAACTGACTTACGAAGCAGATTGGTGTTTTTTAATTTTGAGAAAGAGAAGCAGAACGCATGGCTGCACGTTTCCTCATGGTGGGATCAAGAATCTTTTTGCGGATTCTAAGGGATTTCGGAGTGACTTCCAAAAGTTCATCTGTATCGATAAATTCAAGTGCCTGCTCCAGGCTCAGGACTTTCGGGGGTGTCAGGCGGAGGGCTTCATCGGCGCTGGATGAACGAGTGTTTGTAAGCTGTTTTTTCTTGCATACGTTCAGTTCAATATCCTCGCCTTTTCCGTTTTGTCCGACAATCATACCGGAGTAGACCTTTTCGCCGGGACCGATGAAAAGAGTCCCCCGTTCCTGTGCATTGTATAGACCGTATGTGATTGCCTCGCCGGCTTCAAATGCAATCAAAGACCCCTGCTTGCGGTATTGGATATCACCCTTATAAGGACCATAACCATCAAAAACGCTGTTCATAATGCCGTTTCCTTTGGTGTCTGTCATAAATTCACCGCGGTAGCCGATCAACCCTCTGGAGGGAATGGAAAAGGTAAGGCGTGTATATCCGCCGGAAACAGCACCCATATTTTGCAGTTCGCCCTTCCGCTGGCTTAGTTTTTCAATGACGGAACCAGAAAATTCTTCGGGCACATCAATATAGCAAAGTTCCATGGGTTCCAGTTTCTTCCCATTTTCGTCTGTTTTATAGAGTACTTCTGCCTTGCTGACGGCAAATTCATAGCCTTCCCTGCGCATGTTCTCAATCAATACTGACAGATGCAGTTCCCCTCTGCCCGATACCTTAAAGGATTCGGTGGTTTCGGTTTCCTCCACGCGGAGAGAAACATCCGTGTTAAGTTCACGGAACAGCCGATCCCTTAAATGACGGCTTGTCACGTATTTGCCTTCCTGTCCGGCAAGGGGAGAATCATTGACAATAAAATGCATGGCAATCGTAGGTTCCGAAATCTTCTGAAAAGGAATAGGGACAGGATTTTCGGGAGAACAAAGTGTATCACCGATATGAATGTCAGAGATACCGGAAATCGCCACGATGGAGCCGATACCTGCCTGAGGCACTTCTACCTTATTTAATCCGTCAAATTCGTAAAGTTTGCTGACCTTTACCTTTCTGGATTTGTCGGGATCATGATGATTGACAATGACCACCTCCTGGTTTACCTTGATGGAACCATTGTCCACTTTACCGACACCGATTCGTCCAACATATTCGTTGTAATCTATCGTACTGATCAGCACCTGAGTGCCTGCCTCCGGGTCTCCTTCAGGAGCCGGAATGTAGTCCAGAATCGTTTCAAACAGCGGGATCATATTGGTGCCGGGTTCCTTTACATCAAGGGTAGCTGTGCCTGTCTTGGCGGAAGCAAATACAAAGGGGCAGTCAAGCTGCGCCTCATCTGCGTCCAGTTCAAGAAAGAGTTCCAATACTTCATCAACAACTTCATCAGGACGGGCTTCAGGCCGGTCGATTTTGTTCACACATACAATAACAGGAAGCTTCAGTTCAAGTGCTTTCCTTAATACAAATTTGGTCTGGGGCATAGCGCCTTCAAAGGCATCCACCACCAGAATGACGCCATTTACCATTTTAAGGACCCGTTCCACTTCGCCGCCGAAATCTGCATGGCCGGGGGTATCGATGATATTGATTTTGGTATCTTTATAAGTTACAGCGGTATTCTTTGAAAGAATCGTGATTCCCCGTTCCCGTTCAATGTCATTGGAATCCATGACCCGCTCCGCTACTTCCTGGTTTTCGCGAAAGACGCCGCTTTGTTTAAGAAGTTCGTCTACCAGCGTCGTTTTCCCATGATCGACATGGGCAATGATTGCTATATTCCTTACATCTTCTCGTTTCTGATTCATTATTTTACTCCTCATATTTTCCTAATCACATTCCAAACTGTTTCAGTATAGCACCACTGCATGGACTTGTAAATATGAAAATCATAGTGGGAAAGAGTAAAGGTAATAGTGGGTATTTGTCGAAATATGCGATAGATAACAGTTCTGATTTTAGGATTTTTTCATATAAATAGTAATACATGACAGGAAAAAATTCTTAAAGTGTAAGAAGGGAGAACTAAAATGACAGATAAGGTAATTGAAAACAACCAGGTGGTAATCATGGGTGAAGTCGTAAGCGATTTTTCATTCAGCCATGAAATTTTCGGGGAAGGCTTTTATATGGTAGATGTAAATGTACCAAGGTTAAGTGATTCCAGTGATATAATTCCGTTGATGGTATCTGAACGCCTGATTGATGTGGAGGAGGATTATAAAGGACTTAATATTATGGTCCAGGGGCAGTTCCGTTCCTATAACCGCCACGAGGAGCGCAAAAACAGGCTGGTGCTCTCTGTATTTGCAAGGGAAATTGAATTTGTGGATGAAACGCCGGAGAGCTCTAAGACCAATCAGATTTATCTGGATGGTTATATCTGTAAAGAGCCGATTTACCGGAAAACGCCTCTTGGAAGGGAGATTGCTGATTTACTGCTTGCTGTGAACAGACCTTACGGGAAGAGCGATTATATTCCCTGTATCTGCTGGGGAAGAAATGCAAGATTTGCAAGTAACTTTTCCGTGGGAACAAGGTGTGAAATCTGGGGAAGAATCCAGAGCAGGGAATATATGAAGAGATTGTCCGATGAGGATGCAGAAAAAAGAATTGCTTATGAAGTTTCTGTCAGCAAACTGGAGTTGGTTGAAGAATAAATAATAGATAAAAATAAGAACAGGCGGGGAAGTATTTGTAAGTTAGACCGGAATAATGTTGATTTTTGTACACTGCTGTGATATGATTGCAATAACTTTTGGCAAAGATTCATATGAGGTGTATTTATGAGACAGGGATTGGTACATATATACAGTGGGGATGGTCATGGAAAATCACCGGCAGCTTTAGGAAAGGCAGTGATGACGGCGGCCTTGGGGAAAAGTGTGGTGATTATCCAGTTCCTCAAAGGAAAGGGA
The DNA here is from genome assembly GCA_014804785.1 of Lachnospiraceae bacterium. Lineage (GTDB taxonomy): Bacteria > Bacillota > Clostridia > Lachnospirales > Lachnospiraceae > Suilimivivens. The sequence goes on along the minus strand of JAAUZD010000028.1, from coordinate 92,764 downwards.
CTTGCAGATACAGAATTTTTATGCAGACTTGAGCCTGAAATTAAAATTTTCCGCTTTGAAAAATCAGATATGAATTTTTTTGAACTTTCCGAAGAGAAAAAGATGGAAGAAATCATCAACATCAGAAATGGAATTAATTTTGCAAAGAAGGTTCTGGCGACTGGAGAGTGTGACCTGCTGATTCTTGATGAAATCTTAGGTCTTATTGACAATGATATTATCACGGTAGATGATCTTAAAAATGTGCTTGGTGCAAGAGATGAAGAGACAGATGTCATTTTGACGGGTATTACTTTGAATGATGAAATCTGCATGCTGGCAGATGAAGTTTCAAGGATTGAAACGATAAAGTATGAACAGTAGCATTTTTTGCAAGATTATGAGCATAAAATCATAGCATCTGTGCGTTGACAGCAATTGCACATGGTGCTATGATATTTTTATCATATGGAAATTACATAGAACTTAGAGGTAGAGGTTGCGTGTTTTATGAGTAATTTTTTGGATGTGACAGGCACAGTGGAAGAAAAATGAAAGGAAAATACGCCGAAAGAATTTGAATTTCCTGTAATCAGGTTCTTGGGCATGCAGTGAAGAACTGCATGACTGTCATCAGCAATTGATGGGGCGCTATCCGATGAAGAGGTATCTGGAGTAGTCGGTGCGCAGTAAGGTGCACCGATTTTTTTTAAGGAGGAGAAGATATGGCAATTTTTACAGGCGCAGGTGTTGCGATTGTTACACCTTTTAAAGCAAATGGAGAAGTGAATTATGAAAGGTTTGCGGAACTGATTGAAGATCAGATTGCAGGCGGAACAGATGCAATCATTGTATGCGGAACCACAGGAGAGTCATCTACACTGACCCATGAGGAGCATCTTGATGTGATCAAATATTGTGTGGAGAAGGTTGCAGGGCGTATTCCCGTCGTTGCGGGAACCGGCTCAAACTGTACGGAAACGGCAGTATATCTTTCCACGGAAGCTGAAAAGTATGGAGTAGACGGACTGCTTCTGGTTTCACCCTATTATAACAAGGCAACCCAGAACGGGCTTTATTTGCACTACAAGAGGATTGCGGATTCGGTGAAGATTCCCTGTATCCTTTATAATGTACCCAGCCGTACAGGCTGTAATATTCTGCCGGAGACAGTGGTAAGGCTCTGCAATGATGTTGAAAATATTGTGGGTGTGAAAGAAGCCAGCGGAAATATCAGTCAGGTTGTCAAGCTGATGTCGCTTGCCGAGGGCAAGGTGGATTTGTACTCTGGAAATGACGATCAGATTGTGCCGCTCCTTGCTTTGGGCGGAAAAGGTGTTATTTCGGTACTTTCCAACGTGGCTCCCAGGCAGACCCATGATATCTGTGAGAAATTTTTTGCAGGCGATATTGAGGGAAGCTACAAAGAGCAGTTCCGTGCGATTCCCCTCTGCAATGCCCTGTTTTGCGAGGTGAATCCTATTCCTGTAAAGAAGGCCTTAAATCTGATGGGAAAGGAAGCTGGGTCATTGCGTCCTCCGCTTACGGATATGGAAGAAGAAAATGCAGCAAAGCTTGAAAAAGCAATGAAGGAATACGGGATTTTGTAAAAGAGAGGAGTAGGAGGCTGTTTTATGACAAGTGTAATTATGCATGGATGCAACGGGAAGATGGGGCAGACCATTGCCGGGCTGATTGCTGGTGATGAGGAAATCACGCTGGCAGCGGGAGTGGATGCTTTTGATGAAGGGAAGAATCCTTTTCCTGTATTTAAGAATATCAGCGAGTGTACCGTGAAGGCAGACGTAATCATTGATTTCAGTGCGGCGCCTGCAGTGGATGGTCTTCTGGATTATTGTGTAAAGGAACAGATTCCCTGTGTCCTTTGCACCACAGGTTTAAGCGCGCAGCAGCTTGAAAAGGTGGAGGAAGCATCAAAGAAAGTAGCAATCTTAAAGTCGGCCAATATGTCTCTGGGAATCAATATGCTGCTAAAGCTCCTTAAGGAGGCAACCGCTGTTTTGGAACCGGCAGGGTTTGATATTGAAATTGTAGAAAAACATCATAAACTGAAAGTGGATGCGCCCAGCGGAACGGCGCTGGCACTGGGTGATTCTATTAATGAAGTGCTTCATAATGAATATGAATATGTGCATGACAGAAGCACAAGAAGAGAGAAGCGTCCCAAAAAAGAGATTGGCTTTTCTGCTGTACGAGGCGGAACGATTGTGGGAGATCATGATGTGATCTTCGCAGGGGCGGATGAAGTAGTCACTTTTTCCCATACTGCATATTCCAAAGCAGTTTTTGGCAAGGGAGCAATTCAAGCGGCTAAGTTTCTGAAGGGCAGACCGGCAGGTCTTTATGATATGAGCCATGTGATAGGGTAAGATGCATTAGCGCAAAGGACTCAGCAGAGTGAAAGGTGAAGAATTGTGATGAATGAACTTCAGCAAATGGAATTAAAGTATTTAAAGAGCCTGGCGAATCAATATCCGAATATTGCGGCAGCCTCAACGGAGATCATTAATCTGCAGGCAATCTTAAATCTGCCTAAAGGGACAGAGCATTTCATGACAGATGTCCATGGGGAGTATGAGCAGTTCAATCACGTGCTGAAAAACGGCTCCGGCGCGGTACGTCGTCAGATTGATGAGGAGTTCGGCAACACTTTGAGCAGCAGGGATAAAAAGTCGCTGGCAACATTGATTTATTATCCCAAAGAAAAACTTGATATCATAGCCCGAGAGGAAGAAAATATTGAGGACTGGTATAAGATTACATTGCACCGGCTGGTGCAGATTACCAAGAGGGTAGCGTCCAAGTATACCCGCTCAAAGGTGCGCAAGGCGCTGCCGAAAGATTTTTCTTACATTATTGAAGAATTAATCACAGAGAAATCGGATATTTCTGATAAAGAAGGCTATTATAATGAGATTATTCACACAATCATACGGATTGGAAGAGCGCCGGATTTCATTGAGGCATTAAGCAATCTGATTCAGCGGCTGGTGATCGATCATCTGCATATTGTAGGGGATATTTACGACAGAGGTCCCGGTCCGCATGTTATTATGGACACGCTGATGAATTATCACTCGGTGGATATTCAGTGGGGAAATCATGATATTCTGTGGATGGGAGCAGCCTGCGGGCATCTGGCATGCATCGCTACAGTCATCAGAATTGCGGTCAGATATGGAAGTCTTGATACCATCGAAGAGGGCTATGGCATTAATCTGATTCCTCTTGCGACTTTTGCTCTGGAGACGTATCAGGATGTGAATTGTGACGCTTTTGCCATCAAATATAATACCGACTATAATACCAAAGATTTAAGCCTGGATATGAAGATTCATAAGGCGATTGCGATCATGCAGTTAAAGCTGGAAGGGCAGATCATTAAAAAGCGTCCTAAATTTGAGATGGATGACAGACTGCTCCTTGACAAAATCGATTATGAAAAAAAGACGGTGGTTGCTTACGGAAAAGAATATTCTATGAAAGATACTGATTTTCCGACGGTGAATCCAGCAGATCCTTATAATCTGACGCCTGATGAAGAGCAGGTAATGGCGAGACTCCAGCAGGCATTTTTAAAATGTGAGAAGCTTCAGCGCCACGTGCGTTTCCTCTATTCTAATGGCGGACTTTACAAAATCCACAATTCAAATCTACTTTATCATGGCTGTGTTCCGCTGGATGATGAGGGGAATTTCAAATCAGTAAATGTGGATGGTAGGAAATATAGAGGAAGGGCGTTGTATGATGTTCTGGATAATTATGCCAGAAAAGGTTATTATGCCCAAAATGATCCGGTGGGTATGCGAAAGGCACAGGATTATATCTGGTATACTTGGGCGGGACCCAATTCACCGGTATTCGGCAAGGATAAAATGACCACCTTTGAGAGATATTTCATAGAAGATAAGGAAACACATAAGGAAACAAAGAACAGTTATTATTCCATGTTGGATGATGAGGAAATTTTAAACCGCATTTTAAAAGAATTTGGATTAGATACCAAAAAATCCCATATCATCAATGGGCATGTGCCCGTAGAACTAAAAAAAGGTGAGACACCGATTAAATGTGATGGAAAACTGCTTATTATAGACGGTGGGTTTTCCAAGGCATATCAGAGCAAGACGGGAATTGCAGGTTACACTCTGGTGGCAAATTCACATGGTATGCGTCTTGTTGCCCATGAGCCCTTTGAATCCATGGAGGCAGCGATATTGCATGAGTCAGATATTTTTTCGGATTCCACAATAGTCGAGACCGCGCCAATCAGAATCAGGGTTGCTGATACGGATATTGGTACAGAATTGAAGGAGAGCATTAAACAGTTGGAACTTCTTCTTCAGGCATACAGAGATGGCACGATTGCGGAAAAATAGCTTTTTAGAAGCACTTGAAAAAGGAGGTCAGTCATGAACGGCTGTACCTCCTCTTTATTTTTCCAAGTGTTTATGCTGGTTTATTTCTTTGCGGTAGTTGTATTGGTGCCGCTTGTTGTATTATTGTCGGCATTGCCATTGTCAGTGGTCGTCTGATTATCTCCGTTGCCTACCAGATCATCTGTGATGTCAGAGACTCCGTTAGAAATATCATCTACAACATCGCCGATTGCATTGCCGGCATCATCCAGAAGGGAATTTCCATCCTGATTTGTCTGGTCTCCGTTGACATCGTTTGTACCAGTTTCGTTGCCGTCACCTGCATCATTGACACCGGTACCATTATCGGCATTGTCTCCGATGAGATTGTCTCCTGCATTATCTGCAGCGTCGTTGTTGCCTGCGGTAGAGCCGGTGATAGCGTTATCTCCGGCTGTATTGTTTTCTGTGTTGTTGTGGTTGGTATTTCCTGCCATGTCATCTGTATGATTCTTTTTGTCGGTTCCGCAGGCCGTAAAAATACAGAGCATTGCAAGGACAAGAGATACCGAAATTAGTTTTCTCATTTTTTTCATAATTTCCTCCATTCCGAAGCGTTTCATATTGAATAAACCGCTGTATAACAGTTTATCCAGCCCAACTTCTTTCTACAAGAACTGCATGATTGTCAGTTCTTATGATATTATGCGCAGAGAGAATGAAAATATACTTGAAGAAATTTCAAAGAAACTTTCTGGAAAAAGCAGAAATGTGGTATACTTGAAAAAATTAATGCAATTCTATAAAAAATAAAAAAGAAGATACAAGAAGGTTATTAAAATGAAATTCAGACCATGTATAGATATCCACAACGGTGCGGTAAAACAGATTGTCGGCGGCAGTCTTAAGGATCAGGGAGATGCGGCGGCAGAAAATTTCGTGGCGAAGCAGGATGCTGCATTTTTTGCGCAGCTTTACAAGGAAAAGGGACTAGAGGGCGGGCATGTCATCTTGCTGAATCCTGTATCCAGTGCGTATTATGAAAAGACGAAAGCACAGGCGCTGGAAGCGTTGCATACCTATCCCGGAGGGCTTCAGGTGGGCGGAGGCATCAATCCCTTCAATGCAGAAGCTTTTTTGAAGGCGGGGGCTTCTCATGTAATTGTTACTTCTTATGTTTTCTCGGACGGGCAGTTTAAAAAGGATAGATTAAAGGAATTGCTTTCAGCAGTAGGGAAAGAACATCTTGTGCTTGATTTAAGCTGCCGGAAAAGGGAGAGTGCTTATTTTATTGTTACCGACAGATGGCAAAAGTATACAGATACGAAATTGAATGCTGACACAATAGAAGAGTTTTCGGACAGCTGTGATGAATTCCTGATCCATGCAGTGGATGTGGAAGGGAAGGCACAGGGAATAGAAGAGGAATTGGCGGCTATGCTTGGAGCGGAGTGCAGGATACCATCTACCTATGCAGGAGGCGTTCACAATTTTGGAGATCTTCAAAAATTAAAGGAGCTTGGAAAAGGAAAGGTAGATGTCACGATTGGAAGTGCGCTGGATTTGTTTGGCGGTAACATGAAATTTGAAGATGTGCTTACTTATATAAAAAAATAACCTATCTCATTGTGAGATAGGTTATTTCCTTAATCCGATAAAACAATATTGCAAATTCTAAATAAAATGAAACATTTATATTTAAGAACAGGCACATCGTGTTACTGATTAATATGCTATAAATAGACTATGCTAATTATAACTTTGTTACGTTGACAGCCTGAGGTCCTTTTTCGCCGTTAACTACATCAAACTCAACGGAAGCGCCTTCTTCAAGAGACTTGAATCCTTCCATGTTAAGTCCTGAGTAGTGTACGAATACATCATTTCCTGACTCATCAGAGATGAAACCGTAACCTTTTTGGTTGTTAAACCATTTTACTGTACCTTTGTTCATTATAGATACCTCCAAAATAAATAATTGTGCAAATACATGGTGATGCAACACAATTAGGATATCACAGTTATTCTAAAAAGTAAAGAAAATAATGGTATTTTCGTAAATTTTAGGAGATTACCAGAAATTGTAAATAAAGTTGCGCTAATTTGTTACATGTGTTAAAATGAAAATAATTGACCGGAGGTGACTAGTAATTATGGAGCAGCATTCTAAAAGAAAAAGTAAGTATGCGCTGATTCTGGTACGCGAAAAGGACGATGGTACCATAAAGAAGCATACAATAAGTTCCGCCGTAGTTGAAGTAACAGCCGCCGTGCTTTTTTTGCTGGTTGTGGCAGTCGTGTGTAGGTTTGTCTATGACTCGATCACAATTAAGGACGCAAGAAAAGAAATTGTAAACCAGATTGTTGCGATAAACAATCTGACAGATGAAAATGAGGCATTGAGTGTAGAAAATTCCACGCTTTCAAGTAAAGTAGCAGTCTTAAGCGAAACCGTCAGCAAGAAAACGGAGGTCGAAGATGCTATTTCCCAGGAAACCGTCGAAAATGCCATGCCTAAAGGCTTTCCCTTAAGCGGCTCTGCCACTATGAAAGAAGCAGAGGAAGGCGACCCTATGCTGATCTTTACGGCATCAAATGATGTCAATGTAATCACTACAGGTACAGGTACAGTGGTCAGCGTAGATGCGGATGAGGTTTATGGAACCAGAATTGTAATCGACCATGGCAATGGATACCAGTCTGTCTACCGGAACAATGGAGCGGCATTGGTTAAAAATGGAGAAGAGTTGGGGAAAGGATATATCTTATTTTCGGTGAAAGATGATAATCAGGAACTGGGTTATCAGATTATTCAGAATGATGAGTATATCGATCCAATGATATTAATTGATATAAACGGATAATCACTAGTGGTTATCCGTTTTATTAAGGTCAGAAATTGGCTGGGAAGCATGTTGACCGTTATTTAATCTGTCAAATACCAGATCATAACCATCATTCCCATAATTCAGAGAGCGGTTCACACGGCTTATGGTTGCTGTGGAAGCACCGGTTTTTTCTGCTATTTCAAGGTAGGTCTTATGCTCTTTGAGCATGGCGGCTACTTCATAACGCTGGGAAAGAGACAGAAGTTCATTGACTGTACAGAGATCTTCAAAAAAGTCATAGCATTCTTCTTTGCTTTTTAAACATAAAACAGCCTCAAACAAATGATCTACAGCGGCTGTCTGTATTTTCTTGTTCATATTCTAAATCCTCCCACTGCATATTCACACAGTAGAATTTTAGCATATTAAAGTCCTAAAGTAAAGCTGTCTATCATTTTTTCTATTAATAGTTTTTTTACATAAACATCATAGCTGAGCATGGAAATGAATGAAAAAAGCTGGAGCATTTCGAGGTCTTCCTCTGGGGCGTCCTTAAAAGTATTACGGGAAATATTAAATTTTTTGATGATATTTTCCTGTAGGTCAGCAATTTCATCTTTTTCAAGGCTGAATACCTCCTCGTAGATGGTTCCGAGGTTAAGCTCTTTGCTGGTTTGGAAATATTTTTCCGTAATGGGCTTCAGGAGCGTCTGAATATCACTGATCGAAAGTATTCCTTTAAAATAGTAAATAAAAATAAGCAGAAGAATATGTTCTTTGCTGTATTTTTTCTTTACCGGAGGAGGAAGAAGATCATTTTTGGCATAATTGTTGATCATGGTCTTGGTCAGTATCTTATCTTCCTCCGGATTTCTGGTAGAGTTTTTAAGTTTGCTGTCCATAAAAGTCGTAACCTGATCCATATACAGATCGATGTTGGGAATATCTTCCAGATTGATATGCTGTATTCTTCCCAGACTTTCCATAATACTGTTTATTAAATCTTCTCGGTCGATTGTCATGTGTAATCCTGCCTCGCTTATGACTTTAAAATTTTGGTTACAAGTAGTTAAATGAGTTACAATCTTTATTATATAGTATTTAAAACCACATGACAAGTTTCATGTTTGCAAAAAAGATTGAAAAATTTTGAAGACATTTGAAATGTAGGCTCGTTATAATGAGTGAAAGAAAGCAGGAAGTGAGGTGGGGAAAATAAGTACGATGGAAAAGGAAGCAGTCTGTACGGAAAGCAGGCTTACCGAATTGCTGGATACATATGATAAACTTGTTTTTTCCATCTGCTATAAGCTTACCGGCGATTATTTTGCGGCAGAAGATCTGGCTCAGGAGACATTTTTATCAGCGTTCCAGAAATATGACACCTTTAATGGGGAAAACGAAAAAGCATGGATATGCAGGATCGCTACGAACAAGAGCATCGATTATTTAAGGAGCGCAAGCCGCAGGAATGTTCCTGTAGAGGATACTTTTTTTGAGATGGCGGCGGAGCAACGAGGCTCCCCGGAGGAAATCTGCATAGAAGAGGAGGTTAAAAATCAGCTGGAGCAAAGGTGTGACGCATTAAAGCCGCCCTATAATAAAGTGGCGAGAGAATATTATTTGGAGGAGTTAAGTCCCAAAGAGATTGCGGCAAAGCAGGGCAAAAGCGTTAAGACTGTCCAGACCCAGATTTACAGGGCAAAGCAGATGCTTAAGAAAATTTACGGAAAGGAGGAACCGGCATGAGCAAATACCCGACAGATGAGGAATTGGAGCTCTTTATCAGACAGATGGAACAGCAGGAGCTTTATGCGCCGAAGTATATGAAAGAGCAGATTTTAAGCCAGGCATTTCCAAAACAAACCGTGGAGGTATTGCCAAAGTCTGGGAGCAGCATGGGATCGGTTCAGCTCCTTTCATATCGTCTTAAAATTATAGCCGGAATGGCAGCGGCAATTTTTATGCTGTTTCTGCTTCCGGCGCTTGGAACAGGCAGTGAATACAGAATGGAAAAAGAAGCGGAAGGATGGGAAAAGAAGGAGGAAGAGGCATGGACGAAGGAGCAGGACGAAATGTATGTAAATGATGTACTGAATGAAAGCGCAAGGCGAGTCGATCAAAGATTAAACGAATGGTTTGATCAGATAAGCAATTTTCAGATAGGAAACTTTTTTAAAATAAAAAATGGAGGAGATTTAAATGAAAACTAAGAAAAAGAACAGATTTTTAACCTTTTGGGCGTCGTGTATACCGGGAGCAGGCGAAATGTATATGGGATTTATGAAGATGGGATTAAGTATGATGCTGATGTTCGCATTTACGATTCTGGTTGCGGTGTGGACGAATCAGGGAGCGATTGCATGTTTTTGTGCAGTGGAGTGGTTTTATTGTTTTTTCTATGCAAATCATCTGGCAAGTTTGAATGATGATGATTTTAAGATGGTGAAGGATGAGTATCTTTTTGGGTTGGATGCATTTCCCGGCATAAAGACTTTTGCGGAAAAATATCACAAATGGGTTGCCTGCGGATTGATTCTGATAGGAATCAGCCTTTTGTGGAGCACCGTGACAGATCTTTTATACAGATTGCTGCCGGAATCGTACCGCTTTATACCTAGAAGTATGGGGCGGATAGGCGATTTCATTCCGAGCATACTGATCGGTTGCGGAATTATTTTCCTGGGAGTAAAGCTTCTTGAAGGAAAGAAGATGGAAGTGGCGGAAGAAGAAAAAGGAATAGAGCAAAAAACGCCGGATGGAGAAGACAGGGAAAATCAGCAGTAGGAAAGGCGTGGTGTAATAATGGAGAAGCAGACGATTAGAATACGCAGAGTAGGATCTGTTACTTTTGGCATGATACTGATTGTTACGGGTGTGTTGTTTCTTGTTCATTTGTTCCTGCCGGAATTAGATTACAGAATGATTTTCAGGTTTTGGCCGGTTATTTTAATCACGCTGGGGATAGAGGTACTTTTAGGCAGCAGGCAGAAGACTTATGAGGTATGGGATAAAGAAGGGCAGATATTAGAGCAAAGTAAAGTGGTCTATGATGTGCCGGCAATTCTTCTTACCATGATTTTGACAGGATTTTCAATGCTCATGGGGATGATAGACTGGGCGATTATGCATTCGCATAATTTTTATTTTTAGCATAGATAAAGGAAAGAGAATTATTTGATATGCTGCGGCGGGAAAAGGATGGTGAAGCACCTGCCGCAGCTTTAGAATCCTGAGGACAGGGTTCTTTTTTTTGGCCTTATCCTATGCATGAAGGTATGGTAGATAAAATGCGAGTAAAAAATCTTAGACTGGAACAAATTGGGATGTTATAATAGAGTATATTAATTATATGCAGAGTTTTTAGACTTTGGGAAAGGATTTGGAATGCGAAAAAAAATTACAGCAGGTTTTATGGGATTATGCATGATGATTCTGGCAGTGTTTGCGGGGTTGATGCCGGAGGAAGCGGTTTATGCAGCGGGTGAAACCCTGATTATTCATTACGGCGGTCGAAGCGACGGAAATTATGACGGCTGGAATCTGTGGATTTGGGAAGATGGCAAGGATGGGCAGCAGGTTTCCTTTACGGGGACCGATTCTTTTGGTCAGGTGGCTGTTTATCAAAGTAACAATGCACCTTCTAAAATCGGTTTTATTGTCCGTCTGAATGAGTGGGAGGAAAAGGATGTAACGGAGGATCGCTTTGTTACGATGGATCAAGATGTGGTTGAAATCTGGGTGACGAGCGGAGAAACTGAGTTTTTGACGGAAGCGCCGGAGGGTGCGGAGCACTATGACTTTGCAGCGGTAGAGGAAGCAAGAGTGCAGCTTTACGATGAGGAAGAAGCAATCAAGCTGAATGTACATTACTATAATTTTGAAGAAAGCTATGCCAGCGATACTGTTGAAGCCTTTGTATGGGAAGGAGAAGAGGCAGGCGGTTCTTATCCGTATGTGGAAACGGACGACTTCGGCGCGGTCTTCCATGTGGGACTTATGCCAGAGGAAGGTGTGGACACAGCAGGACTGCGGATCATACAAAACGGCGTGGATGATGCCGCTTCGGCAAGAACGGTGGACCTGGGCAAAGCGGAAGATAATGTCCTTGATATTTATGTGGTAGAGGGGAATCCGGCGGTCTGGTACAGTAAGGAAGAGGTAAATTTGGGTCCGGTCATTGCGGATGCTTATTTTGGAGAAACGACCAGCAAGCAGATTATCTTTAACCTTTCCCGGCCTATTGACACGGCAGACGAGACGGAAGGAAGTAAGTTCACGGTGACAGATGAAAGCGGTACCAGTTATCCGATTGTAAAGGTATGGTCAGAAGATCCAAAGGTAGAAAAGACGGCATATCTGATTATGAAGGAACCGCTTGATTTATCAAAAAGTTACACAATTGTAAGAGAGGATTATGAAGGGTGTCAGGTATCTATGAGGAAGGTGATAGGATCTACATATTTTGATGAAGCTTTTGCTTATGACGGAGATGATTTGGGAGCAGTATATACAAAGGAAAGTACGAAATTCAGGGTATGGGCGCCCACAGCAAGTGAAGTCTCTTTAAATCTTTATGAAGAGGGGGATGGAGACAATCTGCTGGAATCCATTCCAATGAACGCAGACGAAAAAGGTACGTGGATTTGTGAAAAACAGGGTGACTTGAACGGAACCTATTATACTTATTCCGTGAAAATTGGAAATACGGTAAACGAGGCTGTGGATTTATATGCGAGAAGCACCGGAGTCAATGGCAACAGAGGTATGATTCTGGACCTGGATGCAACAGATCCGGAAGGATTTGAAAACGATGTGCGTCCTGAATTTGTGAATGCCACAGATGCAATTATCTGGGAACTTCATATCAGGGATTTGTCTTCTGACCCTTCCTCCGGAATTCAGAATGTAGGAAAATTCCTGGGACTTACGGAAACAGGAACGACCAACAGTGAAGGTCTTGCAACGGGACTTGACCATATGAAAGAACTTGGAATTACCCATGTGCAGATTCTTCCAAGTTATGATTATGCAACAGTGGACGAGAGTAAGCTCGATCAGGCGCAGTTTAACTGGGGATATGATCCGAAAAATTATAATGTCCCGGAAGGTTCTTACAGTACGGATCCATATCATGGTGAAGTGCGTGTAAAGGAAATGAAACAGATGGTACAGACATTGCATGAGAATGACATACGTGTCATCATGGATGTGGTATACAATCACACTTTTAATACCGAAGAATCATGGTTCCAGAAAACAGTTCCGGATTATTATTACCGCAAAAATGGGGATTCTTATTCCAATGCGTCAGGCTGTGGAAACGAGACGGCTTCTGAGCGTGCCATGATGCGTAAGTATATGATAGATTCTGTTGTTTATTGGGCAGAAGAATATCATATTGACGGATTCCGTTTTGACCTTATGGGTGTGCATGACACGGAAACCATGATGGCAATCAGAGAGGCGCTTGATCAAGTGGATCCTTCCATTATGGTATATGGTGAAGGATGGACCAGCGGGGATGCCGCAATAGAATCCTCCCTGCAGGCAACTAAAAATCATACCTACCAGATGGATCGGGTAGGCGCATTTAGTGACGATATCCGCGACGGAATCAGAGGAAATGTATTTGATGCTTTGGATAATGGATTTGTGAGCGGAAAAGAAGGTCTGGAGGAAAGGATTAAATTCAGTGTGGTGGGCGCCACGGAAAATGAACAGGTTAACGTAGCGGAAAATCAGAATAGCGATAATTTCTGGGCGGGGCAGCCGGGACAGAGTATCAATTATGTATCCTGTCATGACAATCTGACGCTTTGGGATAAGCTGGCTGTTGCCAATGCAGATGCAAGTGAAGAAGAGAGAATCCGAATGAATAAACTTTCAAGTGCGATTGTCTTTACATCACAGGGGGTTCCGTTCCTTCAGGCAGGAGAGGAAATGCTCCGCACCAAGCCCTCACAGACGACGGCGGGCGGATTTGATGAGAACAGCTATTCCTCACCGGATGCTACAAACAGTCTGAAATGGGATAATAAAGGGAATGTGATGGATGTTTACGAATATTATAAAGGACTGATTGCATTCCGTAAGGCACACGGAGCGCTGCGCATGACTACAGCGGAGGAGATTCAGAATAATCTTACCTTTATTGATGGGTTGGGTTCAAATGTAGTGGCATATACGATTAAGAACAGCCCTAACAATGAGATTGCTGAAGAAATTTTCGTAATTTATAATGGAAATAAGGACGGAATCAGCGTTTCCCTTCCCGAGGGAGAATGGGAGATTTACATAAATGGTGAAAAAGCAGGATGTGAGGTACTCGGTACTGCAAGTGGAACCATAGAGGTAGAGGGAATATCTGCCATGGTGCTGACGAAGGGAACTTCAGGAAATGTTGTAGAGGATGACAATGTATCTCAGGCGGACAGCAATGGGAAATCTATTTTTACACTTAGCAATATTCTTCTTTGCTTAGGAGTGATCTGTCTGGTGGCAGTGGGCGTGCTTTATTTCAAAAAGAAATCATAGAGATAAAATTTTGAACGGCGGTCGAAAAGACCGCCGTTATTTATGCTTGACCTTGCCGTTGCGTTAAGGTGTACGGTATAAAAAGAAAGAAAAAGGAGGAATATGAAAATGAAGTACACAGCAGGAGAGTTGGCAAAAAAATGCGGGGTATCGGCAAGGACGGTGCGGTTTTATGATGAAAAGGATATTTTAAATCCGTGCGGATATTCGGGAGCAGGTTATCGCATTTATGATGATGAAAGCGCGGAACGTCTTCAGAAAATTGTCATGCTTAGATTTCTGGATTTTACCATCGATCAAATAAGTGAAATGATGAAAGAAAAAAATTTTAATGTCAGAAAATCATTATATGAGCAGGAAAAGTTATTGATAGAGAAAAAAGAGCATATCCAGCGGATATTGAACGCAGTGAAGGATGCGGAAGCAGCCCCGGATGAGAGGCTGTGGGATAATATGCTTCGCATCATAGAAATTACAAAGGAGAGGGAATATGTGACTACGCAATATATAAATGAGGACAATCTGAAAAAGAGGATATCTATTCATGATTACAGCACTTCCGGAACGGGATTTTATTCATGGATGTTGGAGAAGATTGAACTGTCCTGCGGAATGAAGGTTATGGACATTGGATGCGGGAATGCGGCTTTTTGGAAAAGCATTGCTGCCGATCTGCCGGAACAGCTGGAAATACATCTGCTTGATTATTCAGCCGGAATGCTGGAAAGCGCGAAAAGAACCGTGGAAGAAATTGAACAACAGTATCCGCAAAAAAAATTAAAATTTATAATAGATAAAAGGGATGCAGAAGATTTCAATTATCCCACGGCTGAGTTTGACAGAATTATGGCAAACCATATGTTGTATCATGTCAATTATGAAAGCCGGTTAAGACTTTATAAAAAAATAAAATCCCTTTTATCTGCAAAAGGAAGATTTTCATGCACTCTGATTGGAAGAAGGCACTTTTTGGAATTGAATAATATGATGAGGGAATATGATCCGGAGATCCATATTCCCTCCAGTTCCTTTGACATATGGCTGGAAACTGCAAAGCAGGAACTTGAGCCTTACTTCAAAGTTCTGTGGGTGGAAGAACAGAAAAATAATCTGCTCGTGCCGGATGAGGAGCTAATCTGTGAATATGCATGTTCGTATTCACAGGAGATAAAGGAGAGCATCAGCAGGGACAAGGAGTCGTTTCTCAGACTGGTGCGTGGGAAAATGGATAAGGACGGATATATGTATATTCAGAAATCTACAGGGATTGTAATCTGTGAAAAATGATTTACGTTTCCCTGCTCACTTCCATTAGATTTCTTGGATGCTTATGGAACAGGATATCCTTTTGCTTTACGCTGGATACGTGGGTATAGATTTCTGTGGTACTGATGGAACTATGACCAAGCATTTTCTGGATATACCGAATATCCACATCCTGTTCCAAGAGAAGAGTCGCAAAAGAATGCCGGAACATATGCGGAGTGATATGCTGTTCAATGCCGGCAAGCTTTGCATAGCGGTTGATCATAAAACGCACAGACTGGTCTGAAAGCTTATGCTGGAGTTTATTTACAAAGAAATAGCCGCAGCTTGCAATTTCTTCTCTAAAAGTATTTTGATATAGGTCAAGCGCAGAAATGACGTCTGGATTGCCAATCTGTAAAATTCTTTCTTTTGCCCCTTTTCCATAAATCAGTACATTGCTACTCTCTAAATCAAGATCTGTCGGTTTCAGCGAGCACAGTTCGGAAATTCTCATGCCAGTGGCAAACAATAATTCAATGACGGCAATATCTCTGATGCAGCAGTGGAGCTGATATTCGGTTTTAGCGTATTCCTTCTGTGCATATAGAGTGGCTAGGAAGGTCTGGATGGAATGAAAGGGGATTGTCCTTGGCAGGAGCTTGGGCTCGCGGAACCGGATATCCAGTTTGGAGAATGGATTTTCACTTAACAATTCCCTGTATTCCATATAATGAAAGAAAGCCTTTAAGCTTGCAATTTTGCGCTTGACGGTTTTGGGTTTATACTGCCTGTGCAGACTGGTGATAAACTGATCTACTGTATCTTTAGATAGATAGTTGGACAATTTGGAACAAAAGTTCCTATATTGGTTTAAATCAATCTGATAAGCTTTCAAGGTTTTTACGTCTAAACGCTTCCTAAATTTACAAAATTCAATATACTCGTTAACGCATTCATTTAAAGTACGCATAAATAATACCTCGCTTTGCCGTTTTTCATTATTATGCGTGTCCTTTGTGGAAATGTCCATGGATTATTGGAAAGGAATTAAAGTTCCTGTTGCGTGGGCTCGGAATGCTGCGCTTGCCATGTGATAGGTATTTGGATTATAATTTGATTGTTAGTAAGGAAGAAGTTTGCTAAAATAGTGATAATAAATACAGGAAATTGAAATCTGAGAGAGGAAGAGCTGTAAGCATCAACAGTTGTATTTACGGGGAGGAAAAGTGGTTGCAAATATTACTTATAAGTAATATAATAAAAGCACTGAATGAAAGATGAACAAAAAAGAAGCTTTACGAGTTTTAGCAAAAAACTTAGAAGAATATCTGCAGCAGGGATTTCGATTCCATCCTCTTTTTATGAAAGAGTTTAAAGAACTGTTGCATAATGCAAGCGGAAATGAAAAAGAAATTTTTTCATTGCTTATCAAGCAATTAAATTTTGTCAAAATACTGAAAAATCAAGTATATACGGCAGACGGAAATGAAATAATAAAATATTTAGAAAAAGAGTATTATTCACTGCATTTGTCGGGGAAAAATTTTAATTTGAGATTACTTATGACTTTTGACGATAAAAATAGCCCGATTTTTCTGGCAGCATTTTTTGAGCGTGAAGGAAAAAGAGTTTCTGACTATACACAATGGAAAAATGTATTGGCTAACAGATATAGTGAAATGTAGGAAAAGAGGTGGCAGCGTGGGCGATAAATCAAATTTGGATCCATTAGGATTAAAGGATTTGCTTGAATTATTTGAGAAGGATGTAACGATAGCAGACATTAATGCTTCACGGATTTTAGGAAATATTTCAGCTTCAATCGTAAAAAAAAGAGTAGAACTTCATATGACACAAAAAGAATTTGCGGCTCATATGAGTGTCAGTCAGGGCATGGTATCAAAATGGGAAGGTGGGGATTACAATTTTTCCATAAAAACACTGGCAGATATTGTTGAAAAACTGGATATGGAGTTAACGGTAAATCTGGATCTGCATAAACGAGACCTGCAGGTGAGGCGCATTAAGGATACAGATATTTCATATGTAGTATCTGAACAGAAGAAATTTATTAGTAAGGCCTCAAGGGTAAATGGATATAAGTCAAAAATCAATGTGACGGAAAGAGACAGTAATTGTAAATTTTATAGTTTTGAAGAACGATTAGAAATGTGATGGAGGTATTGTTATGTTACAGTATACAAATGGATTTTCGTGTGCTATGGACCAGGAAAAGGATGAGTTGATGATTAGCTTTGTCCAACAGGTTCCGGAAATTGGAGAAGATGGGGAAACAAATCATGTAAAAGTTGAAGAGGTAGTGAATCTGGTTATGGGAAAAGTACTGGCACAAAAATTATTAGATGGATTAGTTGAAATGCTGACAGATGATAGTACGAAAGAAAAGTAAAATAGCAAAAACATTATAACGCCGCATAACATTATGTTTTGCGGCGTTATAGATTCAAATGATGATCAAATCAGGCAATAGATTCCCTGACAGGAGGTACTATGGAAACACTCATACATATAGACGGCGCGATACTTATGTTCCTTCAAGAGGTGGTGCGGAATGCAATTCTGGATCCCATCATGAAGGTAATCACGACATTGGGAAATGCAGGTATTTTATGGATTATACTGACTATTTGTTTGTTGATTCCCAGAAAAACAAGAAAGATCGGATGGATGAGCGCCTGTGCGCTACTTTTTTCTCTGCTCATCAATAATATTCTGCTCAAGAACTTAGTGGCAAGGGTCAGACCCTACAATGCCATAGAAGGGTTGATTCCTATTGTGAAGAAACCGTCAGAATTTTCCTTTCCATCCGGGCATGCAGGCAGTTCTTTTGCCTCGGCATGTGTGCTGTACCGGAAGCTTCCGAAAAAATTTGGCATTCCGATATTAGTGCTTGCAATCCTGATATCATTTTCACGCCTGTATGTGGGCGTACATTATCCCACGGATGTTCTTGCAGGGGCGATAACGGGAATCATATGCAGTTATTTAGGAGAAGGGCTGATAAACCTGATAGAAAAGCACCGGAAAGGCAAAATAGAATAAAAAGCAGTGTACATGCGATTGAGTTTAATGGTATATTTAATTTATGAAAATGTGACAGGAGGGTTAGAATGAAAGCTAAAGTATATTTTTCCAGAACAATTACACCAGAAAAAGTGCTGGAGCTCTATCAGTTATTGGGAAAACAGCTTCCAGGCAAAGTGGCGATCAAACTGCATTCCGGTGAGACAGGCAACCAGAATTTTTTAAAACCTGAATTTTGGAAGCCGGTTATTGACCATATAGGCGGTACGGTAGTAGAATGTAACACCGCTTATGAGGGAACCCGTGACACTACAGAAAAGCATTTAAAGACCTTAGAGGAGCATGGATGGAGTAAGTATTTTGATGTTGACTTGCTTGACGCAGAAGGACCGGATATGGAACTGCCGATTCCAAAGGGGAAAAAGATTCAGAAGAATTATGTGGGCAAAAACCTTGAAAACTATGATTCCATGCTGGTGCTGTCTCATTTTAAGGGGCATCCCATGGGCGGTTTCGGCGGTGCCATTAAGCAGTTGTCTATCGGTGTGGCATCCTCCTATGGTAAGGCTTATATCCACGGAGTAGGAGATACGGAACAGATATGGACATCTGATCATGATTCTTTCCTTGAATCCATGGCGGATGCAGCATCCTCGGTGGTGGAATATTTTGAGGGTAATGTTGTTTACATCAATGTTATGAAAAATATGTCAGTGGATTGTGACTGCTGTGCGGTTGCAGAAGATCCCTGCATGAAAGATATCGGCATTTTGATTTCCGAAGATCCCATTGCCATTGATCAGGCCTGTCTGGATTTGGTCTATGCAGCAGACGACCCTGGAAGGGACCATCTGCTTGAACGAATCGAATCCCTCAACGGTGTACACACTGTTGAGGCAGCTGCCGGGTTGGGATTTGGAACCCGTGAATATGAACTGATTGAAGTGGATTAGGTTTTTATATTTTTTACCGGCGGTAAATTTACAGAGGAGAAGGCAAAATGAAAATAAACAGTAAGGATTATCATGAAGATGGAAATAAGCCGTTATTGTCGATAGACGGCATCCCAGAGATGCTGGCGAGCGAGGCGAAGCCATTTATGTATCTTATGATGCAGTACAGATGTGCAATCATGGAGGTGGAAACTAAGCTGAAAGTGCTGGACGCGGAATTTGCACAGAAATATAACAGAAATCCTTTTGAATCGATTAAAACAAGACTGAAGAAGCCGATCAGTATATACGAAAAAATGAAACGTAAAGGTTATCCGGTTACGGTGGAAAATATTGAAACGCATCTTGCAGATGTGGCAGGAATAAGGGTCATATGCTCTTTCCCGGATGATATCTATCATTTGGCGGATCTGTTGACGAATCAAGATGACATCACTCTGCTTGAGAGGAAGGACTATATCCGGAATCCGAAACCCAATGGATACCGGAGCCTTCATTTGATTTTGCAGGTGCCCATCTTTTTATCTGATGTGAAGAAGAATATGAAGGTAGAGGTTCAGTTCCGCACGATTGCCATGGATTTCTGGGCAAGTCTGGAGCACAAGCTGAAATACAAGAAAAATGTGGAGGACGCAGAGGGACTTGTTGCCCAGCTGAAGCAATGTGCGGATGCAATTGAGGATCTGGATTATCAGATGCAGGGAATCCGGGACAAAATTGATGAGGCAAAGGAATAAATACATGAAAAAGAATTCAGGAAAGAGACACCGTTATCAGGAATCAGGCTTTGATGAATTTGACTTTGATGACGAAGAGGATGTAGATTTCGAAGAAGATATGGAAGATGATTTTGAAGAGGATCAGGATGCGGAATGGGAAGATGAATTTCCAGCAGCCGGTGACAAAAAAATCATGTTTTTTATCGCAGCAGGCGGAGTGTGTGTTCTTGCGGCGGTGATTACAGTTTTTGTATTGGTTTTCCAAAGCAGCAAAAATGAGAGAGAAGCGGTGCAGATGCAGATGGCGCTTGCGGATATGGAAGAGCAGCCGCCGGCAGAGGAGGAAAAGGACTCTTTAGAAAATCAGGAGGAAGGGAGTAACGAGGAAGCAGATCGTGGTGAGAGGGAAATGTTGCCGGAGGCTTCTATGGAATCGGATGTGCAGGCTGAAATTCAAGTGGGAGCACTGGATGATGAACAGGATCCCCAGGCTGACGGCGCTGCAGGAACAGAGGCAAACGGTGCAGAGGTTACTGTGACTGCAATCAGTAAGGACGAAACAGGCAGTATTACCATGGGAATAGATGTATCAAAATACCAAGGAACGATTGACTGGGCGAAAGTGAAGGAATCCGGTGTGGAATTTGCCATGGTACGGGTGGGATACAGAGCAAAGTCAACTGGGGAAATATTTGAGGATCCCACTGCCAGGTATAATATGCAAGAGGCACAGGCTGCGGGAATCAAGCTGGGGGCATATTTCTTTTCCTGTGCGGTCACAGAGGAGGAGGCGAGGCAGGAAGCTGCTTTTACAAAAGATATCATTGCAAGATATAAGATCACATATCCGGTAGCATACAATTGCGAGGATTTTGGATCGCCGGACAGCAGACAGTACGGAATGGATGCGGCGGCAAGAACCGGTCTTGCCTGTGCGTTTTTGGATGAAATCGCGGCAGCAGGATATACACCGATGTTCTATGCTGCAAAAGGTGAACTTGAAGGCAGTGCTATGTGGGATACCCAGACACTTGCCGGGAAATATAAAATATGGGTAGCCCAGTATCCCGACCAGCCCTTTCCACAGACGGGAGCATCAAGCTATACAGGAACCCATGCAATGTGGCAGTACACCAGCCAGGGAACGGTTGAGGGTATCTCGAAAAAGACGGACGTAAATATTGCCTATTTTGGCTATACAAAGGAAGCGGAAGCAAAGGATGAAACTCCGGCAGAGGTGGTGGAGGCGAATCCTGAGGTGGGAATAATTTTTACGGAAGTCAATGAAACGGTGACGGCAAAGCAGGAAACCAATCTGCGCTCTGAGCCCAGTACTTTAAATGATGCTTCTATTGTGGGTAAGCTGGTGCACGGTGATACAGCGACAAGGACAGGCATTGGGCATAATGGCTGGTCAAGAGTGATTTATAATGGTCAGACTCTGTATGCAGTTACCAGTTACCTTACTACGGATATGGAGGATACCGGGCAGCAGGCGCCGCCTCAGGGACCGGTTTATACGCCTGTAAGTGAGCAGGTAACAGCTAAGATGGAAACCAACTTGAGGACAGAGCCGAGCACTGCCAGCCCGGATACGGTGGTGGGACTTCTCCATAACGGCGAGGTGCTTACCAGAACAGCCATTGGTGATAATGGGTGGTCACAGCTTGATTACAATGGACAGACGGTATATGCAGTCAGCAGTTATTTGACTTTGGTGCAGTGAGATATAAGGAGAGTTCTATGCAGATACGAAATGATTTTACTTCCTTTTCTGGTAGGGAATATCAAAATTCTCATACTCATCACATTACAAAATGTCTCCATGAGGAAGAGCATAAACGCCAGGAGGCGGCAGCATCAGGGATGAAGCAGGGTACTGCCGACTCCGCTGCATCGCAGAAAACGCAGCAGGATGTGGTGTTTGAGCATGGCATCGGCACGGGAAAGCAGGCAAGCCAGGTCAAAAAAGGTTTGGGAACGTTAAGAGACATATGGGATTCTATGGGAGATGAAAAGGGCAAGGAGGATCTGGGCGCTCTTCCCGTGGCAAGAGAAAGCTTTTTTCACAATAGTATAAATACGGTGTCCTTGGCATTCCGGGCAGTCATTTCAGACCGGATTGTCAATAAGTGGGAGAGTGCCAGAGAAAGAATAAAAGTTAATATCAAATCTGCTCTTAAGCGATTTAGCAAAAACCGCGATACTTTTAGCACTTTATCCGATCCCAAAGGACGTTTTACAGGAAAAAAGGATACAGAAGAGCAGTATAATCAAAGACCGGGAAAAGGAACAAGGAGAAAAGAAGCAGATTTGCGTACAGCTGTCTTGTCAGATACGCATCTGATGGATTCCTATAGCAAAACGGGAGAATATTGTCGGCTGAATGAGAATCTCACATACCAGAAAAATAAGATGGCAGAACGGTCAGAAACGCTTGATAAACCGCTGTAAAAAAGGTATACTTAAACCAAGCTTATTTTGAGCAGAGAAGGAAAGAAAATCCGGGAGAGGTTACTATGGGTTACGAGGCAATACCATACGAGAAGAGAATCAAAGATAATATCAGAAACTATTCCTTATCTAATCTGTACGATATGGAAATGATCAAAAAGTATCTGATGAATCTAGCAGATATGCTGGAGATTAATGTTCTGCTGACGGATCGTCACGGGGAAAAGGAAATTGTGGTAGGAGACGGATTTTTGGGATTTCATCCCCAGGTAGAGACTGAGCCGGGAAGAAAAATACGTGTTCAGAACCGTACCATAGGACATTTATACATAAAAGAACTGGATCCAGGCAGGGATAAGCGCCTGATCAAGGAAATGGTGGACGGTACCGTGACGCTGCTGGCAAGACTTGGAGAGGAAGTATATCTTCACCGGGAAGGCAGTATTTACATGGAAGAGCTGGAGAAGCAGCTGGAGGATCGGAAACACAAGATTTCCCAGGATGAAAGGGAAGATATTCTGACCGGTGTCTATAACAAGATATATTTCGAAAACAGAATGAAGGTCATAGACCGCTCAGAAGTAGTACCGGTAGCGGTCATCAATGTGAATATCAATGACTGGAAGTTTGCCAATGACCATTTCGGGGATGAGGAGAGTGACCGGCTGATTAAAATTGTGGCGGATATCCTAAAGGAAGAGGCAAAGCCCTATTTTATGACAGGCAGGGTTGACGGGGATGTATTTGGTGTCCTTATTCCTATGGCGCAAGATGGAGAGGCAGAAGCCTTCGCAGCCCGGGTACAGGATAGATGTAATTCCTATGAAGATGAGCGGCTTGCTCCTTCTGTGGCTGTTGGAATCGTATATAAGACCAACATAGAGGAGATTCTGGAAGACCGTCTTTCTGATGCAGAATATGAGATGTTCAACAATAAATTCGAAGTTAAGAATGCCCCGGGATATCGAGAAAGGCTTGAAAAGGGAATCAGTAAATAAATACCTCAAAAGATTTAAAAGCAAAAGTGTGCTGTACTTGATGATGATCAAAAGTACGGCGCACTTTTTATAATTCTAAACTATTTATTAAATCATTCCATCAAAGGAAAAGTGAGATAATGAGAGAAAAAAAGAGAAAAAATGAGTAAATTCCATAAAAGTATGCAAAATGAACTTGTAATACCATTTGCAAAGGAAAGCATATAAAACTAATATAGGTTTTAGCGATTAGCACTCAATATAATGGAGTGCTAACAAGAAAAGAAAAAGCGAAAGAAAAGATTTTAACTAAAATAAAGGAGGCAGTCAAAATGAAGTTAGTACCATTAGCAGACAGAGTTGTATTAAAGCAGTTAGTAGCAGAAGAAACTACTAAGTCAGGTATTGTGTTACCCGGACAGAACAAAGAAAAACCGCAGCAGGCAGAAGTTGTTGCAGTAGGACCCGGCGGTGTGGTAGATGGAAAAGAAGTCAAGATGGAAGTAAAAGTNGGCGATCAGGTCATTTATTCCAAATATGCAGGAACAGATGTAAAGATTGAAGAAGAAGAGTACATCATTGTAAAGCAGAGCGATATTCTGGCAGTAATTCAGTAATTTATAAATGATTGAAATCAGGAGGAAAAAATAATGGCAAAAGAAATTAAATACGGAGCAGAAGCCCGTGCAGCGCTTGAAGCAGGTGTAAACCAGCTGGCAGATACAGTGAGAGTAACATTAGGACCTAAAGGAAGAAACGTAGTACTTGATAAGTCCTTTGGCGCACCCCTTATCACAAATGACGGTGTTACCATNGCAAAAGAAATTGAATTGGAAGATTCNTTTGAAAACATGGGNGCACAGNTNGTTAANGAAGTTGCAACNAAGACAAATGATGTNGCNGGTGACGGTACCACCACNGCAACGGTTCTTGCACAGGCAATGGTAAATGCAGGAATGAAGAACTTGGCAGCAGGCGCTAACCCGATTATCTTAAGAAAAGGTATGAAAAAGGCTACCGATACAGCTGTTGAAGCTATCGCAAAGATGAGCTCCAAGGTAAAAGGCAAAGAGCACATTGCAAGAGTAGCAGCAATTTCTGCAGGAGATGATGAAGTGGGTCAATTGGTTGCTGATGCTATGGAAAAGGTGTCAGGCGACGGCGTTATTACAATAGAAGAAAGCAAGACCATGCAGACAGAACTGGATCTGGTAGAAGGTATGCAGTTTGACAGAGGATATATTTCCGCATACATGGCTACAGACATGGATAAGATGGAAGCTACCCTTGAAAATCCTTATATTTTAATCACGGATAAGAAGATTTCCAACATTCAGGAGATTCTTCCACTGTTAGAGCAGATTGTACAGTCCGGTGCAAAACTGCTTATCATCGCCGAGGATGTTGAAGGCGAAGCGCTTACAACTCTGATTGTGAACAAATTACGCGGAACCTTCAATGTAGTAGCTGTCAAGGCACCTGGCTACGGCGACAGAAGAAAAGCTATGCTGGAAGACATTGCAATCCTCACAGGCGGTCAGGTCATCAGTGAAGAACTTGGTCTTGATCTGAAAGAAACTACAATGGATCAGCTTGGACGTGCAAAATCCGTTAAGGTTCAGAAAGAAAACACCGTTATCGTTGACGGCGAAGGTGATAAGGCAGCCATTGCAGCAAGAATCAATCAGATCAAAGGACAGATTGAAGAAACTACATCTGATTTTGACAGAGAAAAATTACAGGAAAGACTTGCAAAACTGGCAGGCGGCGTAGCTGTTATCCGTGTAGGCGCTGCTACTGAGACAGAAATGAAGGAAGCAAAATTACGTCTTGAAGATGCTCTTGCAGCTACCAGAGCAGCAGTGGATGAAGGCATCATCTGCGGCGGCGGCGCTGCTTATATCCACGCAGCAAAAGACGTTGCAAAGCTGGCAGATACAATGGAAGGCGATGAAAAGACAGGCGCTCAGATCGTCCTGAAAGCGCTGGAAGCTCCTTTATACCACATTGTTGCAAATGCAGGTCTGGAAGGCAGCGTAATCATCAACAAAGTAAGCGAGTCCGAAGTTGGCGTTGGATTTGATGCACTGAAGGAAGAATATGTAGATATGGTGGCAGCAGGCATCCTTGACCCTGCCAAGGTTACAAGAAGCGCTCTTCAGAACGCTACAAGCGTTGCATCCACTCTGCTTACAACAGAATCCGTTGTTGCAAATATCAAAGAAGATGCACCTGCAATGCCCGCAGGAGGCGCAGGAATGGGCGGCATGATGTAAGAACCCGCAAAAAAATAATTCGTATTTACAGACAGGTATGCTATAATAAGTGGCATACCTGTTTTCGTTGACGAAAATTATAAAAAAATATATAATATCTTAAAATATGCATAATAGCGTATACTGTATGTATCTGAGGATGTGAGAGTATGACGGAAGAAAAAGATACGAAGCAAACAAAAAATGAAGTTGTGTTTGACGATGGCAGGATTGAGGCCATCCAGGAATTTCAGAGTCCCGAGCAATTGTATAGGGACTTGATTTTGCGTGTCCAGAAATATCATCCTTCGGATGATACTTCTTTGATAGAAAAAGCGTATCATCTGGCAGCAAAAGCCCACGAAAACCAGGTGAGAAAGTCGGGGGAGCCATATATCATTCATCCCTTATGTGTGGCGATTGTCCTTGCAGATTTGGAGATGGATAAAGAAACCATAGCGGCAGGACTTTTGCATGATGTGATAGAAGACACAATTATGACGGAGGAGGAAATCAGTGAACAGTTTGGAAGTGATGTTGCCCTCCTTGTAGATGGTGTGACCAAATTAGAACAGCTCAATTTCATGAATGAAAACGGCAATAAGACGCTGGACCGGTTTGAGATGCAGGCTGAAAATCTTCGTAAAATGTTTCTTGCCATGGCGAAGGACATCAGGGTAATTATCATTAAACTGGCAGACAGGCTGCACAACATGCGCACCTTGAAATACAAAAGCCTTGAAAGCCAGCAGAGAATTGCAAGGGAGACCATGGAAATTTATGCGCCCATTGCACAGCGGCTGGGTATTTCTAAAATCAAGGTGGAACTGGACGATTTGTCCTTAAAATATCTGGAGCCGGAGGCTTACTATGATCTGGTAGATAAGATTGCCGTGCGCAAGAGCGTCCGTGAAAAATATATTCAGAATATTGTAGATGAAGTGAGCGTCCACATTAAAAATGCAGGTATCAAAGCCCACATTGACGGACGCGTCAAGCACTTTTTCAGTATCTACAAGAAAATGAAAAATCAAAACAAGACCATAGATCAGATTTATGATCTTTTTGCAGTCCGCATTATTGTAGATACGGTAAAAGACTGCTATGCCGCATTGGGAGTCATCCATGAAATGTATAAGCCCATACCGGGACGTTTTAAGGATTATATTGCTATGCCGAAGGCGAATATGTACCAGTCCCTTCATACCACGTTGATCGGCAGCAGCGGACAGCCTTTCGAGATACAGATTCGTACTTATGAAATGCACAAGGCAGCGGAATACGGTATTGCTGCCCATTGGAAATACAAGGTTGCATCTGACGGTAAAAAGATAGAAGATTCAGAGGAAGAAAAACTATCCTGGCTGCGGCAGATTCTGGAATGGCAGAGGGATATGTCCGACAATAAGGAATTTATGAATCTGCTTAAGAGTGATCTGGATTTGTTTTCCGACAGTGTTTACTGCTTTACGCCCACAGGGGAGGTGAAAAATCTTCCCGCAGGGTCCACACCTATTGATTTTGCCTATAGCATCCATAGTGCCGTGGGAAATAAAATGATCGGTGCAAGAGTCAATGGAAAACTGGTGACCATTGATTATGAAATTAAGAATGGAGACCGGATCGAGATATTGACGTCCCAGAACTCCAAAGGACCCAGCCGCGACTGGCTGAATGTGGTCAAGAGTACGCAGGCCCACAATAAGATCAATCAATGGTTTAAAAATGAATTTAAAGAAGAAAATATAATTAAGGGCAAAGAACTGTTAAATACCTATTGCAAAGCAAAGGCGATCAATGTCTCTGAAATCATGAAGCCGGAATATATGGAAGGAATTATGCGCAAGTATGGATTCCGTGACTGGGATTCGGTTCTGGCGGCAGTAGGGCATGGCGGTTTAAAAGAAGGTCAGATCATCAACAAAATGATGGAACTCTATATGAAAGACCACCAAAAGAAACTGACCAACGAAGAAGTCCTGGCGTCTGTTGCAGAAAATGATTTTGCACAAAGAAATGCCCAGATGAAGGCGAAGAGCGGAATCGTCGTGAAAGGTATTCATGATGTGGCAGTCAGATTTTCCAAATGCTGTTCTCCTGTGCCGGGGGATGAAATTATTGGTTTTGTAACCAGAGGCAGAGGTGTTTCCATACACAGAACGGACTGTATCAATGTAATCAATTTGCCGGAACTGGAAAGAGAAAGATTAATTGATGCGGAGTGGGAAGGTTCGCCTGATGAAGTGACCAATGAAAAATACCTGGCAGAAATCAAAATCTATGCCAACAACAGGAATGGCCTGCTGGCGGATGTGTCCAAGGCTTTGACAGAGAAGAATATTGATATTCTGGCAATGAATACAAGAGTCAATAAGCAGGGACTTGCAACGCTGGCAACCTCTTTTGAAATCAGCAACAGAGAAGAGTTGATCCGTATCATTGATAAAATCAGATCCATAGACAGTGTGTTAGATATAGAGAGAACTACGGGGTGAAAAAGGAGTATAGATCATGGCAAATTTGAAAATTGGAAGAATCGTGCTGGGGGTGTGCCAGACCAACTGTTATTTCGTGTATGAAGAAGGAGAGAGCAAAGNNCTNGTCTTTGACCCGGCGGATAAGGGCGGATATATCTATGATAAACTGAGCGAAAAAGGATTTTCTGTGGAGGGGATTCTTTTAACACATGGGCATTTCGATCATATCTGGGGAGTCGAAGAATTAAAGGAACAATCCGGTGCCAAAGTATATGCTTATGAGGAGGAAAAAGAAGTCTGTGAGAATGCTGCTGTCAATGTTTCGGAAAATACTGGCAGGGCATGTGAAATCAAGGCGGATGTTTATGTGAAGGATGGAGAGGAAATTTCTATTGCTGGAATGACCTGTAGGCTCATTGCAACGCCGGGACATACAAAAGGCAGCTGCTGTTATTACTTTGAAACTGATAAAATATTGCTAAGTGGGGATACTCTATTTCAGGAATCCGTGGGTAGGACCGATCTGCCTACAGGGAGCATGAGCGCGCTGGTGCGCTCTGTCAGAGAAAAACTGATGCCGCTTCCTGAGGATGTGAGGGTATATCCGGGACACGGAGAGGCTACCTCTATAGGACATGAAAAAAAATATAATCCTTTTTTGTAAAAATGTCACGAAAAGAAGGTTTGCTTCGTTATATAGGTAAACAGTATAAGCAGAAAGGAAAACAGGATGACGATTAAGAAGAGAGTATTGGCAGCAGTAGTCGGAGCAGTGCTATGTATGACGTTTGCCGGATGCAGTAAAAAAGAAGAAGTCGTTCCAGAGCCTGTCAGGGAGGAAGAAGCGGAGGCTACGCCGGATATGGTAAGTGCGCCTTCAGCTGCTGCCCAGGATTCTTCTGTGATTACGCAGCGCGAAGAAATCGGCGGAAAGATGCAGAGTTATCTTACAGGGGAATGGAAGAGTGAGAAGGTGGTGAACAGACGCCCTATTGCAGTTATGATTCCTAATAATTCGGCTGCAATGCCTCAATATGGACTTTCCAAAGCGAGCATCATTTATGAGGCACCGGTTGAAGGAAGAATTACCAGACTGATGGCGGTATTTGAGGATTTTGATGATTTGGATAAAATTGGTCCTGTGCGCAGCAGCCGCGACTATTTCCTGTATGTTGCTATGGGATATGAGGCAATTTACTGTAACTGGGGACTTGCAAGACCTTATGTGGAAGAGCTGATCAACCGCAGCACGGTTCAAAATATCAGTGCGGCAGTCGAAGGAATTTATAAGCCTGCCAATGAAGCTTTTGACAGAGTCAGTCGTCCGGGATACGCTACGGAATTTACAGGTTATCTGTTCATAGACGGTATGCTGAAAGCAGCAGATCGACTTGGCTACAATTGGAATTATGATAAGGCGTATGTGCCGCCTTTTACTTTTACAGCAGAGGGAAAACGGGCAGAAGATAACTATGCGGATAAGCAGAATGCAGCTGTATGTTATCCGGGTGGTCAGACTGGGAATCAGGGCGGTTATGGCGCTTACAATCCGTACTTTGAATATAACTCACAGGACGGACTGTATTATCGCTATCAGAATGGGAAAGAGCAGAAAGATGAAATGAACGGTGAGCAGCTGGCTGTGGCAAATGTTATATTTCAGTATTGCCATGGTGAAGTGAGAGATTCTCATGATTATCTGGCTTTTGGTGTCCATGGAGAGGGTGATGCTATCGTGTTCACCGGCGGAAAAGTAATCAAGGGAACCTGGGAGCGGTATGATGGTGATGCGACACCTGCTAAATTTTATGATGAGAATGGGAAAGAAATTATTTTCAACCAGGGAAAGACCTGGATATGTTGTATCTGGCAGGAATATGGTGAATTTGTAGAATATGAATAATTTGCAGAATATAAACAGAGACGTCTGTGGTTTACAACCACAGGCGTTTTGTGTATAATAGCACTTGTGGATATTGTTCTATGAACAGTGTTTGTGAACAATGCTTTTGAACATTGAAAAATGAATAGGAACAATGAAACTGTCATTGTTTCCCAAATCTAGCGCCATGACCTTCCGGAAGATGAACTGGAAAATGCAGGAAACGGGAAGGTTGACGAGGAAAAGAGTGATCGAAAATTCGGCGGGTGCTCTTTCGTACCGCCTCCGGTGCGAGATATATCGGCAAATATGTGGGTAACTGCAAAACAAATACGGTATAGCGGAGGAAAGATATCATAAGAGATGTAAATGTACATAAAGTGATGCATTTAAGTAACTTAATGAATGAACAAAAATGATACGCAAAAAGCGCATCAGGCGCAGGCGTAGCATACAATAAAGATAGAAAGATGAGGGAAACGAAATGTGTGGAATTATTGGATATACAGGAAAAGGAAATGCCAGGGAAATCATGCTTGATGCACTGGAACTTCTGGAGTACAGAGGATATGACAGTGCCGGAATTGCGCTTTTGGACAAAGGAGATACACAGATTGTAAAGTGTGCGGGAAGAGTGAAAGATTTAAGAAATCTGTGTGCAGAGAAGGAACCCACAGGGCAATGCGGGATTGGTCATACCAGATGGGCTACTCACGGAGGCGTATGTGATGAGAATGCTCATCCTCACAGATTTGGAAGAGTTACACTGATCCACAACGGTATCATTGAAAACTACAGGGAACTGATGGAAAAGTATGCCTTAGAAGGACAGCTGGCATCCGAGACAGACAGTGAAGTGGTGGCGGCTGTGCTTGAGCATTTTTATTCAGGAGATCCATATTCGGCTATCCGAAGAACGGTGCTTAAGCTGAAGGGAACTTTTGCGCTGGCGGTCATGTTTGATGACCAGCCGGATAAAATATTTGCGGTCCGTAACGTAAGCCCGATTGTAGCAGCAGCTACAAAGGATGGGGCAATGCTTTCTTCTGATGTGGCGGCGATTGTGCCTTTTACCACAGATTATTTTGTTGTACCTGAATTTCATGTAATCTGTCTATCGCCTGAAGGAATTGAAATGTTTGATTTATCCGGCGACAGGGCGGAAATCGAGTGGCTCCAGGTTGATTGGGATGTGAGCCGCAGCGGCAAAGGCGGTTATCCTTTTTACATGGAAAAAGAAATCATGGAACAGCCTCAAGTAATCAAAGAGACAATTATGCCCAGAATCAAAGATGGCAGACCGGATTTTTCAGAGGAAGGCATACCTGATGAGGTGCTTGCAGAATGTAAAAGAATCTGTGTGATTGCCTGCGGAACGGCTATGCATGCAGGTCTGGTTGGGAAGAGCCTGATTCAGGCAATGATCGGCATCCATGTAGATGTGGTGATGGCGTCTGAATTTATGTACAATGATCCGGTGGTGGATAAAGAGACACTTGTGATTGCAATCTCACAGTCAGGAGAGACGATCGATACGCTGGAAGCCCTTAAGTTCGCCAGAAAATGCGGTTCACCCAGCATTTCAATCGTGAATGTAAAAGGAGCATCTATTGCCAGAGCCAGCGAATATGTCATCTATACCAACGCAGGACCGGAAATCGCAGTGGCAAGTACGAAGGCTTACACCACGCAGCTGGCTGCTTTGTATCTGATTACAGCAAGAATGGCGATGGCAAGAGGAC
Organism: Lachnospiraceae bacterium; assembly: GCA_014804785.1. Taxonomy (GTDB): domain Bacteria; phylum Bacillota; class Clostridia; order Lachnospirales; family Lachnospiraceae; genus Suilimivivens. The sequence goes on along the minus strand of JAAUZD010000028.1, from coordinate 61,289 downwards.
TTTGGAGNGATGAAGAACTTTCNGATTTTATGAATGAACTGCAGAGAGTTCCGGANGTGATGGAAGAAGTTCTTGATACAAGGGAAGAGATTCACCGCCTGGCGGGCACGATTTTAAACGCACGGGACGTATTCATGATTGGAAGAGGGTTGGATTATTCTATCCTGTTGGAAGGCTCGCTTAAACTGAAAGAGATTTCTTATATTCATTCAGAGGCATATGCATCCGGTGAGCTCAAGCATGGCACCATTGCGTTGATTACCGAAGATACGCCGGTAGTTGCAGTGGTGACCCAGGAAAAGCTAAAGAGTAAGGAACTTTCTAATATCAGAGAAGTACANTCCAGAGGAGCCAGGGTCGTGCTNTTGATNAAGGCNAGTGAGACCTTGGATGAAGGCGAGCAGTGGAGCTGTGTTTACAGGCTGCCNGTGATGNAGGATCCGTTTATGGTGATGCCGGCATCTGTTGTGNTACAGTTGATTGCNTATTATGTATCGCTTGATAAAGGGCTGGATGTAGATAAACCGAGAAATCTGGCAAAAGTNGTTACTGTAGAATAAAGGTAGCTATTCAGTACTGAACAGTTACGAATAAAGAACAGGGAAACAATGACAAAGATGAAAGAAGAAAATTTTATTGCNATTAACGTNAATCAGGCAGGATTTGAATATGATATTCATTCTCTGGTGAAGGCATTTTATCCTGCCTGTGACGTAAAAGTGTTTATAGGTGATGAGAACGAGGAAAGTTCAGGTGCGGGACTGCCGGATTTGAACATCCATTTTGCCAAGGAGGCTGTTTTGATTTCTCTGATTGGAGGAGAAGACGGAACGGCTTCTTTTGCTTGCAAAAAGATAGAAATATCGGAAGATATGCCCAGACCAGAGATAAAGAACCGCCTGAAACAGCTGATATATCAGACCCTTTCCGACTATACAGAAAAGCAGCTTCCCTGGGGAACGCTTACAGGGATACGTCCGACGAAGATCCCGATGACCATGCTGGAGGAGGGAAGGACGGATGATGATATAGCTCGATATATGAAGGACACCTATTTTATCAGTGATGAAAAAGGAGATTTGGCAATACAGATTGCTAAAAGGGAAAAGGAACTGCTTCAAACGCTGCATTACGAGGATGGTTACAGTCTGTATATCGGGATTCCATTCTGCCCGACCACGTGTCTGTATTGTTCTTTTACTTCTTATCCGATTGTGACATGGAAAAAAAGAATAAACGAATATCTGGATGCATTAGAGAAAGAGATTGCATTTACAGCAGAATATTATAAAGATAAGGTGCTTGATACGATTTATATTGGCGGCGGCACACCTACCACGCTGGAAGCGGAGGAATTTTCCAGACTGCTATCCAGGATAAAGGAGAGTTTCGATCTTTCACAGTTGAAAGAGTTCACGGTGGAAGCAGGACGTGCCGACAGTATTACGCAGGAGAAGCTGAAAGCGCTGAAGGAAGGCGGCGTTACCAGGATTTCTGTAAATCCCCAGACGATGAAGCAGGAAACACTGGATCTGATTGGAAGAAAACATACAGTGGAACAGGTGAAAGAAGCCTTTATGATGGCAAGAGATGCCGGATTTACCAATATTAATATGGACTTGATTTTAGGTCTGCCCGAGGAAAATGCCATGGATGTACAAAACACCATGACAGAGATAGAAAGGCTGGATCCAGACAGCCTTACCGTCCACTCACTGGCAATTAAGCGCGCTTCCCGGCTCAGCCAGTGGATAGAAGAGAATGGGATTTCCACCCTAAATAACACAGATGAGACTATGCATATCACTGCTAAGGGAGCAGAGAAGATGGGGATGGTTCCCTATTATCTGTACCGCCAGAAAAATATGTCTGGCAATTTTGAAAATGTAGGATATGCGAAAGAAGGAAAGTTTGGTATTTATAATATTTTGATTATGGAGGAGAAACAGACCATAGTTGCTTTGGGAGCGGGAAGTATCACCAAACGGGTCTTCCCGGATGGACGGATTGAGCGATGCGACAATGTGAAGGATGTTTCCCAATATATCGATAGAATCGATGAGATGATCCAACGCAAAAAAGCGCTTTTAGGGTAACTGTTCAGCATTTGGATCAGAAACGGAAAATTTACGTATTACATAAAATAATTGACATTGCGTAATACGAAAAGTATAATGACCTGTAGATGCGGAGGAATATGCCTATGAGCAAAATGGGACGTCCAAAATCCAGTATTATTAAAGATCGTATTGTGACAATAAGAATGTCTGATGAGGAACATCTTAGGTTGAAAGAATATTCGAAACAACATCAGCAGACTATAACAGACACGATTAAATCAGGAGTTGATTTATTGTACAAGACTCGTGGGTGAGGTATGACGTGGACTTGAAGATAGGAAGGCGGACACTAAGGGCATTTAGTCTGCCGTGGGACACATAGACTATATTCGGGTATCGAGGTAGAAGGGACAGACGGGAAGATTTCCAGTAGAAAAATCTGATGTTCTGGCAAAAGTACCAAATATGGTATTGACGAATGGCATATAATGCACGATAGTCAAATATAGGTCTAAAGTGGGAAAACCACAATCCCGTAAAATTTATCCATGGTATTACAAAAGATAATTCGCGAGGGAATTAGTTCATGTGTAGTAGTTATGAAGATTTTTTACGGCGGTTAAATCAATATAGGCGGCGTTTGAATATGACTCAGGAGGAGACGAGCAGTGCGCTTGGAATCACCCAGAGCCAATTCAGTAAAATGGAACTTGGAAAAACAATCATGCCTTATAAAGCGCTGGAACATTTAATAGGTATGGGGTGGGATGTCGATTATCTTATTACAGGAAAAGAATCATCCCGCAATGTTTCCGGGCTAAGAAAAATTGTGATGCATGCGGAGGAAGAGCACAGACCCAGGCTGCTTGATGCCATTGCGTGGATGTTGAATCAAGGGCTGGATAAGCGTGCTTCCGAACTGGATTTTGAAACCAAATGTGAACTTGAAATTTTGAAGATGCGTGCAAAGGGCGGTTCTTCAGAGTCCGTTTTATACAGAATAAGAAAAATATCTGGTATGGCACAAATTCCAATGGCTGAAATGCTGGGCGTCAATATTAAAAAGTACCGTATGCTGGAGAAGAATAAGGCCAATCCTGACGCAGAATTGCTGTTCAGGCTTTATGAGGTTACTGGATGTAAACCAAGCCTGCTGATTAACTATGACGATATAGAAAATGTAATCATTGACGATTTATGGAGCCAGATTGCGCTGCCGGTTCAAAAGCAGATTCTATTTCTCACAGAGCAGCTGCTTTGGCTTATTAGAATGTAGGGTATTGAAGTGATGAAAACAGTATTGATTATTGAAGACAATAAAACTCAGTTGGAGATGCTAAGAAAGCTAGTTTTGGAAGTGAATCCAAGGGCAGTGGTTTATACTGCCAGCGAAAGTAAAGTAGCATATCAGATTTTAATTGAGAAAGATATTGATGCATTTCTGGTAGATATCATCCTTGATGTCACCAAGCCGGGAGACACCTCTGGAATCAAGCTAGTGAAAAAAATCAGAACCATTCCCAAGTACATGTTCACTCCAGTAATTTTCATTACTTCACTTGAGGATACGACCAAATACACCTACACAGATTTAAATTGCTTAGGCTACGTAGAAAAGCCTTTTTCACCGGAGAGTGTCAAACAGCTTGTGAAAAAGGCATTATATTTTTCTACTGACAAAGAGCCCGAGAAAGAAGCAGTGCATTGCTTCAGAAAGGATGGAATTCTATTCCCGATTAAAATCAGAAACATTCTTTACATAGAAAGCATTAACCATGTTGTAAACATACATTTGAAAGAAGGCGGTTCCCTAACCATCCCCTATGTCTCCTGCAAACAACTTCTGGAGGATATAAACGCCAAGTGCCTTGTCCAATGCAGCCGCAACACAATTGTCAATAAAGAATACATCCAGAACATAGACCTAACAAACCGATACATCTCCCTCTATGACCAAAAAGACAAAATAGAAATAGGAATTACTTTTAAGAAGAAAATATTATTGGAGTTTGGATATGGTCACTAATATTTGTCTATTACTGGAAGCACTATCAGTAATATTCTGTTTAAACTGCCTATACGGAGAAAAATTCAAGTTAGATATTGAAACCACAAGTTTCTTGGCAATAGATATGATTTTTATGACGGCAATAAACTACTATGAGTTGCCTAAAATATATACAATGATTATTTATCCGGCTATTGCTTTGTATTGTGGGATTAAATTTGGATTTAAATTAGGTGAGATTATAATAAATGTCATACTCTGCATCATTATGGTTGGTGCAATTCAAATGATAGTAACATTACCGTCGTACTTTTTGCTTGATATACAAATTTTTTCTGAATATAAACTGTTGTTTATTAATTGTATTGCATTTATTATTGTATTGTGTCTGATTCCCAGATTGAGAATAAACAATGTTGTTGCATATTTAAGGAATCGGGAAAGAACTTTAATTATTTCGATATCTATATGTCTCCTAATAGCAGCATTTTGTATAATTGCGTATAAGCAGCTTATACAAGTAGAACTAAGTCAGACAATATTATTGTTTACATGTGTGGTTTTTATTTTGGGATTAACTGGTCAATTAAATCAGTACAAGATAAAGTCGAAAGAGATTGAAACAGAACTTAAAGTACATAAATTATATTCAGATTCCTTTCAAAGTCTGATTGATACTATCCGATTAAAACAGCATGAATTTGATAATCATATCAGCACAATTTACAGCCAGCACTATATGTATGATACATATGAAGCTTTAGTAAATGAGCAAATGAATTATTGTGAGCAGATCATGAAAGAGAACCGTTTCAACAAACTGCTTACCAAAGGAAATCCTGTAATCATCAGCTTCCTATATGGAAAATTGATAGAAATCGACAAGAAAGGCATCAATGTTACATACAAAGTCAGCGTAGAAGACTTGGATATTGGCATTCCGATTCATAAAATAGTTGAAATTCTCGGAAACTTGCTTAAAAATGCGGTAGAAGCCATAGAAAAGACAGATAACGCAAATGAGCTATTTATTCTGATGATTGAATATCAAAACACATTAGAAATTGAAGTCAGGAATGAAAGCCCCTACATAGACCCCAACAATATCAGCACATTCTTTACCAAAGGATACAGTGAAAAAGGAGAGGGCAGAGGTCTGGGCTTATATAATGTACAGAACATATGCAATGAATATGAACTGCAGATTTATCCTGAAAACAAAGAAATAAATGGAAAAAACTGGTTATCCTTCAAAATAACCAATAAACCTCCTGATGCATATACCTAAGCTTCGGGGGAGAAAAGGGGCTGGGCAAAACGATACCTGCCACCACACATAAAAATATCCTGCTGACCCTTATGGTAGGGGATTAGAAATTCTTAGAATTCCTTACAATATCAGCAAAAATCGGACAGGAAGTCCGATTTAGGCACGGATTTGGTCATGGATGACCAAGCGTGCCGCTTGCGTCCGGTTGCAATTACCTAAAAAGGGATTCTTAGAATTTCTTATCCCTGCACATAGGATCAGCAGGATATTTTTATGTGTGGTGGCAGGTATCGTTTTGCCCAGCCCCTTTTCTCCCCCGAAGCTGCTGAGGGAAAAGCGTAAAATAAAAAGCCGCACCTATGATTTTGAAATCATGGATGCGACTTTTGACTTTTTCTATTTTTCTTCAGGATACTCATATTCACCAAAAAAGATAATGCTTGCAATGTCATAACTAACCCAGATACCTAAAGCCATACAAGCCATTAACAAGGGTTTTGTAAGCCTAATAAGCCTCTCTTTCATAAACCAATCCCTCCTTCTTCTGTATTTTCGCCGCCAACAACTGCAGCGTATTTAATATAATAACCCAGAACCCACAAGTAAAATAAGGATTCTCAGGAACTATATACATAAGTGTCAAATAAATGAAGATAATCAAAAATGCCTGCACCTTAACCCGCTTCCGGCATCCCACACTTAGTTCCCTATGAACTGCTGAAGTAACCGGACCAACATAATAATTACAAATCATACATATAAGCAATAAAATCAATTGAAATACCTTATTAATTGCTATCGTTGGAAGCACCAACAGAGATAAGAACATATAAGTAAAAGAAACTAGAAAGCAAGTAATATATCTTTTACAATGAAGTCCGCCCGTTGCAGTCCGCAAAAGCAACATAATCGTTACAGAAAAAATATACTTACCCAAATCATGCCGGAACAAAAGCCCCATAATCAAGAGCTTGCTGAATTCAGATGCAAATGTTTTCCATGTGTATTGAAGCTGCGCAATCTGAAAATCACTGAACTGGTATTGCTCTTTCAAAAATTTGTGCATAATCACCAATCCTTTCTTTTAAAAACAGCCTTATTTTACAATAAATTACAGCGGACGTCCCTTATTTCTACTGAATAGGGATATTGCGCGATTAAATAGCGAAAAAAGGCTTTATTATTGTAAAAATGATTTTGTTAATCGCCAAAAAAGCACGATTCAGTCAAAAAATGACATATTCGCCTAAATTTGGAGTAAAATATATTTCGTTAAATACAGAACAATAATCTGAAAGGCACAGAGCCATCAGGTTAGGAAGCTGAGAAACTATTAAAACAAAGTAGATGCTAAGAATGGAGGTGCAAGATGTCATATTCGTGTAAAGATATTGGATTTAGGGTACGTCACTTACGAGAATCGAATAATTATACGAGAGATGCGCTGGCAGAAAAAGTAAATATTTCTGCAAAGTTTCTGTATGAAATTGAAATGGGAAAGAAAGGATTTACAGTAGAAATACTATATAACCTTTCAAAAGCCCTAAATGTAAGCTGTGACTACATATTAACGGGCAATGAAGTGAACAAGATACCAGAGAAAATTGTAGATGTTCTTGAATGCTTCAGTGCAGGTCAGATGGGTCGAGTGCAGGACATCCTGAGAGTAGTACAGGAATTATGCGCGGGACAAGGTTCATAAGAAGAGAAAAATTGAATAGGAAGGGGCTGGCTTCTGCAAAACGGGGGTCAGCCCTTTCTGCTATATGACGTAACAAACTGTCACAAATTTATCAAATTTTCATAAATAAATAATTGACGACTTATACCCACTTTGTTATAATGAATTAAAGCATAGAAATTCTAACGAAAATTCGTTCTTAAATCTGATTTTCTAAGAAGCATTCTCCTTAAGAATGCTCTCATCTGACTTAGAATCCTTGCTTTATTACCCATCAAATCACATAAGGCAGGGTGCAGATGAAACCGCTTCGCATGGAGATGGACGACCCTGTTCACCCGCGAAAGGAGAAAATGTATGGACGGATTTACAAAATCCCAGATTGCAGGAGAAAATGCACCAGTATACTATAACTATAAGGACAGAGTCTTTCGACTTCTTTTTAAAGAAAAGAGGCGCCTTCTGGAACTTTATAATGGACTGAACGGTACGAGTTACAGTAATGAGGAAGAACTTACAGTCAATACGTTGGATAACGCCATTTTCATTAAGATGAAGAATGACGTGTCGTTTATTATTGATAGTAGTATGTACTTATATGAGCATCAGTCCAGTGATTGTCCCAACATGCCTCTTAGAGGTCTCTTTTATCTGACGGACCTATATAAGAAGCTGGTCAGAGGTGTGGACTTAAGCGTCAGCAGACTGATCAAGATACCGACTCCACATTATGTCGTATTTTATAATGGGCAGAATAACAAGAAAGAAGAATTTACATTAAAGCTGTCAGAGGCATTTGAGGACGAGGGAGATGGCTGCCTGGAACTGACAGTCCGTGTTATTAACATCAACTTTGGATATAATCAGGAATTATTCAGCAAATGCCAGTCTTTGTACGGGTATGCTTATTTCGTAGCCGCAATACGCCAAAACCTTGTCTCCATGGAACTGAGACAGGCGGTGGAGAAAGCAGTGGAAGACTGTATAGAGAAGAATATTTTAAGAGAGTTCCTTATCGAACAAAAGGCGGAGGTAATAGCCATGTCAATTTATGAGTACAATGAGGAATATGTGCGAAAAACTCTTTTTGAGGATGGAAAAATAGAAGGAAAAATAGAAGGAGAGACCCGCCTTGTAAAGTTGATGCAGATGCTTATGGAGGAGGGAAAAGGAGAAGAACTGAAACGGGTCATTATGGATCAGACATATAGGGAGCAATTATGCATAGAAAGAAATTTATAAATGAAGAGCATATTGACAGGGAATGACGAATGACGGCTGATCATTACTTGGGGAAACGCTGATTAAAGCGTTTCCCGCACCGGATTTGCGCCACGAAGCGGCATGTTCCCTGCGAAAGTCATATGGATTGACACATTGCCTATTGTTTCCTTTTCAGCTGATCATTCCGCCGAGCATTCCGCTGCCGCAGCACAACATGAGTATTGTGAAAAAACTCCCGGAAATATCCTTCATACCGTGATTGACAATCAGAGAAACTATAATCAGAATAATAAAGTATAGTCCGCCCATAAGAAGTCCCCACAGGAATTTCCGGCTGCCTTCCCGCTTGCCGGCAAGAAAACCGGCAAAGAAAGTGACGATTATGTAGATGGCAATAATACATATGGACACGATTTTTTCTGACAGTCCAAACCGGTACAGCATAAGGGAAAGTAAAAGCAATAGCCCCGTGGTGAGCAGATAGGATATGAGCAGACATTTTAATATGAAGGTGATTCGTGAACTGAAATTCAGTTTCTTTAACATGGTGGCCTCCCACTTCTTCTGGAAATTCTTTGAAAGAGTTTCCCGCTTCTTTATACTACAATCATATGTGTGAACTTGACAGAGAATACCCGAATATTGTAATATTTGCATAAGCTGCTCTGAGAAAAGGGCAATTATTACAAAACAAGGAGTGATTTTATTTTGGATACCGATGGTGTCATACAATTATTTGCCTTATTGATTTTGCTGTTTTTGTCAGCCTTTTTCTCATCTGCGGAGACGGCGCTTACGACAGCCAACAGGGTGCGGCTGAAAACGCTGGCAGATGATGGAAATAAGCGTGCGCAGACAGCACTTGATGTACTTGATAAATATGGCAAGATGCTCAGTGCTATTTTGATAGGAAATAACATCGTCAATATTTCAGCGTCCTCACTTGCAACTACGTTGGCAATCAGAATTCACCTTTCAGTGGGAATTGCAACCGGAGCATTGACTGTGTTTGTTTTGATTTTTGGTGAGATTGTCCCCAAAAATGCCGCCATGGTCTATTCTGAAAAACTGGCGCTCTTTTATGCATCCATGATAGCTGGTCTAATGAAGGTGATGACGCCGATTATTTTGGTAATTGATAAAGTGTCAGGCGGATTGCTGAAACTGTTACATATTGATACAAACAAGAGAACAGCCATGACAGAGACAGAGCTTCGGACTTATGTGGAAGTCAGCCATGAGGATGGGGTAATCGAGTCTGAAGAGCGGGAGATGATTTATAACGTATTTGACTTCAGTGATGCAGTTGCGAAGGATGTTATGATACCCAGAATTGATATGGCTACGGTAAATGTAGATGACGGTTATGATGAAGTCATGGAGTTATTCAAAGAATGTATGTATACCAGGATTCCTGTTTATCAGGAAGAGAAAGACAATATCATTGGTTTGATCAATATCAAGGATTTTATACTTGTGGAAGACAAAGCACAGTTTAAAATTAGCGATATCATGCGCCAGGCATACTATACTTATGAATTTAAGAAGACGGCTGATCTTCTGATAGAAATGCGCGAAAAGCGGGTTAATGTGTCCTTCGTGTTGAATGAGTACGGGGCTGCGGTTGGAATGATAACACTGGAAGATTTGCTTGAGGAGATTGTAGGAGAAATCCGCGATGAATATGATGAGGATGAAGAAGAGCTGATCCAGCAGATGGAGGAAAGAGTGTATCTGGTGGAAGGGAGCATGAAGCTGAGCGACATCAATGATGAACTGGGCACCTTGCTCTCGTCCGAAGACTATGATTCCATTGGCGGGCTTATCATAGAAAATCTGGATCGCCTTCCGGAAGACGGAGAAACGATTACCACAGACCAAGGTATCGCTCTCAAGGTACAGGGAATCAGCCAGAATCGAATTGTAAAAGTCCTGATGACTCTCCCCGAAAAAATTACAGAAACGGAAGAAGACGAAAATGATTCTTCCACACTGAAAGAAGAACCAGAAAATAAAGATTCAAAAGAAGATAGCGCATAACGAGGATTGTCCAGCAGCTCGTTTAAAATTTTTACAAAATACTTTTCCAAAACAGGCAACTATGTTATACTATACAAATACAGGTACAGCAAAAGGAGAAATTATTATGAAGCGTATTAAGACATTAGCAACAAGAGACTTAAAGGAATCCATGAAGAAGGGCGGCTGCGGAGAGTGCCAGACTTCTTGCCAGTCAGCTTGTAAGACTTCCTGTACAGTAGGAAATCAGAGCTGCGAAAAGGTAAAATAAGCGCCGTAAATAGGATAGTGAATGTAAGCAGCGGCAAGCGTCGCTGCTTATTATATGCAATAAGCCGATTTGCGAAGTAAGTTGGCATTTGGTGTTGTGTAAAATGGAAGGATAAGAGAATTGGTACATCAATATAAAAATAACGGTTATAACATTGTCCTTGACGTAAACAGTGGTTCTGTGCATGTGGTGGATGATGTAGTATATGATATGCTCCCTTTTGTGGAGAAAGGGCTTGAAGAGGGCAGGAGCAGTGAGGAAGTGGAATGCTCTTGCATGGAAAGCCTTAAGGATAAATATGCATCTGGGGATATAAAGGATGCGTTTTCACAGATTATGGAGCTTAAGGGGGCAGGAATGCTTTTTGCTCCGGACATTTATGAAAACTATATTATGGATTTTAAGAAAAGAGAGACGGTGGTCAAGGCGCTCTGTCTCCATATTGCCCATGATTGTAATCTGGCATGCCGGTATTGTTTTGCGGAAGAAGGAGAATATCATGGCAGAAGGGCGCTTATGAGTTATGAAGTGGGGAAAAAGGCATTGGACTTCCTGGTAAGAAATTCTGGGAATCGTGTCAATCTTGAAGTAGATTTCTTTGGCGGAGAGCCGCTTATGAACTGGCAGGTGGTAAAGGATCTGGTGGCTTATGGAAGAAGTCTGGAGGAGCCTTACCACAAGAAGTTCCGTTTTACCCTCACTACGAACGGCATACTTTTAAATGATGAAATCATGGAATTCGCCAACAAGGAGATGGCAAATATTGTTTTAAGCATTGATGGCAGAAAGGAAATCAACGATTTGATGCGCCCTTACAGAGGCGGTCAGGGAAGCTATGATACTATTGTGCCTAAGTTTCAAAAGGTGGCGGAGAGCAGGAAGCAGATGAATTATTATGTGCGCGGCACTTTTACCAGAAACAATCTTGATTTTGCCAAGGATGTTGCCCATCTTGCAGATTTAGGTTTTCAACAGATTTCCGTGGAGCCGGTGGTGGCAGAGCCATCAGATGATTATGCGCTCAGGGAGGAAGATCTTCCTACGCTGCTTGCGGAGTATGATCGTCTTGCTGTAGAACTTTTAAATAGAAGAAAAGAAGGAAAAGGTGTTAATTTCTTTCATTTTATGATAGACTTGGAGGGTGGACCATGTGTAGCCAAAAGACTTTCCGGATGCGGATCGGGAACAGAGTATCTGGCGGTTACACCATGGGGTGATTTATACCCCTGCCATCAGTTCGTGGGCAAGGAAGAATTCCTTATGGGAAATGTGGATGAGGGCATCACAAAGACAGATATAAGGGATGAATTCAAGACTTGTAATGTCTATGCAAAAGAAAAGTGCAGAAACTGTTTTGCAAAGTTTTATTGCAGCGGCGGCTGCGCAGCAAATTCCTATAACTTCCATGGGCATATCAATGATGCTTATGATCTGGGGTGTGAATTGCAAAGAAAGCGTATTGAATGCGCAATTATGATAAAAGCGGCATTGGCCGATTTAGAAGGAGAAGAAAGTGATGAAGAAGAGTAAAGCAATCATTATCCTGCTGGTATTCCTACTGCTTCTTGGCGGTTTTGGATATACCGCAGCAGTAGGACTAGGAGCAGACGGCTCGGGTTCAGCAGCCAGCATCAACCTGGGGCTGGACTTAGAGGGTGGTGTCAGCATCACATATCAGGTAGTTGGGGATGAAAATCCCAGCGCTGAGGATATGGCAGACACAATCTACAAACTGCAGAAGCGTGTGGAAGGCTACAGCACGGAAGCAGTGGTATATCAGGAAGGAACAGACCGAATCAACATTGAAATTCCCGGTGTATCAGATGCCAATGCAATTTTGGAGGATCTTGGAAAACCCGGTTCCCTGTATTTCATTGCAGAGTATGATTCCGAGGGAAATCTGAACTACCAGCCTATTGGCATGGATGAGGCAGGAAACATGCTTTATTTCATGAATAAGACCATCGAGGAATTAGAAGCAGATGGTTCTATTGTGCTTGTAGGTACGGATGTGAAGAATGCGCAGGCACGATCTTATACAGACAATATGCAGAATAGTCAGTTTGTCGTTGACTTAAGTATGACAGATGAAGGAACAGTGAAATTTGCTGATGCAACAGCCAAGGCATATCAGAATGGCGAATCGATTGCAATTTATTATGATGGATCCATTATAAGCGCACCTAATGTAAATGCTTCCATTAATGATGGACAGGCACAGATTTCAGGAAGCTTTAGCTATGAAGAGGCACAGCAGCTGGCTTCTACCATCCGTATCGGTGGTCTTAAGTTGGAACTGGAGGAACTTCATTCCAAGATTGTAGGTGCACAGCTGGGTGAGGAAGCGATTTCCACCAGCATCAAGGCAGCTGCAGTGGGATTTGCGATTATTGTTGTTTTTATGATTGCTGTCTATTATTTGTCCGGTGTTGCTGCCAGTTTTGCACTTGCGCTTTATGTAGAGCTGATCATCATTTTACTGGATGCGTTTGAGATTACTTTGACACTGCCGGGTATCGCAGGTATCATTCTTTCCATTGGTATGGCGGTGGATGCAAATGTTATCATTTTTGCCCGTATCAGAGAAGAGATTGCCAAGGGAAAGACGGTGAAGGAGGCCATCAGCACAGGTTACAAGAAAGCGACTTCTGCGATTCTGGATGGAAATATCACTACGCTGATTGCTGCAGCGGTGCTGGGGGTTCTGGGATCCGGAACCATCAAGGGATTTGCTGCGACTCTTGCACTTGGTATCATCCTTTCCATGTTTACAGCTATGGTGGTGACAAGATTACTTATGAAAGCATTTTATGCGATTGGATTGCAAAATCCTAAGCTCTATGGCAGCGCTAAAGAGAAAAAGCCTGTGAACTTTACCTCCAAAAAGGCAATCTTCTTCGGGATTTCTATTGCAGCAATTCTGGCAGGATTTGTGTTCATGGGTATCAACAGCGCAAAAGGCAGCGGAACCTTGAATTATAGCTTGGAGTTTGTCGGCGGAACTTCAACTGATGTGACATTTAATGAAGATATGTCGCTTGCAGATATTGATGCACAGGTGGTTCCTCTTATTGAAGAGATTACAGGTGACGGTAATGTACAGACACAGAAGATAGAAGGAACCAATGAGGTTATTTTCAAAACCCGGACCTTGACGACACAGGAGAGAGAATCATTTAAGACGGTTATGGTAGATAATTTCGCAGCAGATGCAGAAAAGATTACTACGGAGACAATCAGTTCTACAGTCAGCAGCGAAATGAAATCAGATGCAATTCTGGCAGTTATAGTGGCTACTTTGTGTATGCTGCTGTATATCTGGCTTAGATTTAAGGATATTCGTTTCGGTGCAAGTTCAGTAATTGCATTGATACATGATGTTCTGGTGGTGCTGGCGTTCTATGCAATCGTAAGAGTGTCGGTAGGAACTACGTTTATTGCATGTATGCTGACTATCGTAGGTTATTCCATTAATGCAACGATTGTAATTTTTGACCGTATTCGTGAGAATATGAGCAATATGGGAAAGAAGGAGTCTCTGGAAGAGATGGTAAATGCAAGTATTACTCAGACGCTTTCCAGAAGTGTATTCACTTCCCTTACGACTTTTATCATGGTTGCAGCGCTGTATATATTCGGCGTATCTTCCGTAAAAGAGTTTGCCCTGCCGCTTATGGCTGGTATCCTCTGCGGTACTTACTCGTCCATCTGCATTACAGGCGCTTTGTGGTTGGTACTTCGTAAGGTGTTCCCGCAGAAGTCGGCAGCTTAAATAGTAACTTACAGTAGGCGTTCCGGGGAATCCCGGGACGCTTATTTATGTGTACCGTATGCATCATATAGGAAATAATCAGGAGAAAATATGGCAAAGTGGATGGTGGCTGCTAAGAAGGCAGATTTTAATGAAATAGCAGAAAAGTATCAGATCACGCCGGTGTTGGCGAGGATCATGAGAAACAGGGATATAGTGGGAGATAAAGAAATTGAAAAATTCCTGCATGGGGATTTAAAGGATCTCCATGCTCCCTTTCTGATGAAAGATTTGGAAACGGCGGCAAAGCTGATTCTGGAAAAAATCAGAGAAGAGAGACGCATCCGAATTATAGGTGATTATGATGTGGATGGCATCTGTGCCACTTACATCCTGCTTTCTGGGATTCGTGCTCTTTCGGGAAAGGTAGATACCGTCATTCCTCACAGAGTGAAGGACGGATATGGATTGAATGAAAATCTGATAGAGGATGCCGGGGAGGATGGAATCGACACCATCATTACCTGTGATAACGGCATTGCGGCAGCAGCTCAGATTCAGATGGCAAAGGAGATGGGAATGACTGTGGTGGTGACGGATCATCATGAGGTGCCCTTTGAGGAGGGGAAAGAAGGCAGGAGATACCTGCTTCCGGGGGCGGATGCGGTGGTAGATCCAAAACAGCCGGAATGCGGTTATCCTTTTAAACAAATCTGCGGCGCTGTGGTGGCGGCAAAGCTGATACAGTCTATGTTTGAATTTAGCGGTTTCAAGGAAACAGATCCGACAGGATACAAGGAACTTATGGAGGAGATGCTGACATTTGAAGCGCTGGCAACGGTCTGCGATGTAATGGAATTAAAGGATGAGAACAGAATTATAGTAAAGAAGGGGCTTTCGCTTATGGCGGAAACGAAAAATCCCGGGCTGAAAGCCCTGCTTATGGTCAATGGAATCGAGGATAAGGAATTGTCCCCCTATCACGTAGGCTTTATCATTGGTCCCTGCATGAATGCAACGGGAAGGCTGGATACGGCAAAGCGGGCGCTGGAGCTTTTTGAGGAGAAAGACTGGAAAAATGCGGTCACGATAGCGGGGGATTTGAAGAGCCTTAATGACAGCCGCAAGCAGATGACGGAGGAGGGCGTAAAGGAAGCCATAGCCCAGGTAGAAGAGACAGAAATCGGAAGGGACAGGGTGCTTGTGGTTTACCTCCCCGACTGTCATGAAAGTCTGGCAGGCATTATTGCAGGCAAAGTCAGGGAAAAGTACGGCAAACCCGCTTTTGTGCTGACGAGGGGAGAGGAAGGTGTAAAAGGCAGCGGACGCTCCATAGAGACCTATAACATGTATGAGGAGATGACTGCCTGTAAAGAACTGTTTACCCGGTACGGCGGGCATAAAATGGCGGCAGGGCTTTCGCTTGAGTCAGAAGAGGCGGTGGATGTATTTAGGAAGATGTTGAATGACAACTGTCGTCTTACTAAGGAAGATTTTGAGGAAATCGTACATATAGATGTGCCCATGCCCCTTGCTTATGCAGACAAAGATTTTATTAGGGAATTATCCTTGCTGGAGCCTTTTGGCGTGGGGAATCCGAAACCTCTATTTGCCAGGAAGGATATCAGCCTTCTTTCCGGCAGAAGGATGGGAAAGAACAGAAATGTAGGGAAATACCGGATAGCGGATGAAAACGGAGCGCTCTATGAAATGATTTATTTTGGCGATCTGGAGGCATTTGATGCTTTTTTGCAGGGTAGATGCGGTGAAGATACGGTAAAAAGATTATATGAGGGCAGCATCCGTGAAAAAGAAGCTGTGATCGGCATGGCTTATTACCCCGATTTAAATTATTATGCGGGAAGGGAGACCATTCAGATCGTGATGCAGAACTATTGCTGATGATAACATGCAAAAGCCTCCGGGGGATGCCGGAGGCTTTGCATTCTTATGAGGGGGGAGATAGTGAGTTGTTCAACTATCTTGATTAATATCATAAAGGTTAAATGTGTATAAAATGTGTCCGATTTATGATAAAAATCTAAAATCCTCTAAATAAAAAATTAAGTACATCAAAAAAAATCAGAAACATATACTAACCTAGATGGAGCAGATTTTAAGTAGATTGAAAAAAACGTATAATCGTGCTATCTTATTATAAGGAAAATAATCGTTCGGAGGCGGAATGCTGATTATGAGATGTGAAGAACTGTTAGAAGGTCTTTCTTATGAATGCATAAGAGGAAATAAGGATAGAGAGATTACGGAAGTCGTATACGATTCCAGAAAGATATCCGAAGGCTGTTTATTTATCTGTATCTGCGGCTACAACGTAGATGGGCACAGCTTTGCAGGGGAAGCGGCAGAAAAGAAAGCGGCAGTCATCGTTGTTCAGAAAGAGGTACAGCTTCCGGCAGACAGTGATATCACGGTAATCAAGGTGGAAGATACCAGATATGCCATGGCATTTATTGCCGCGGCTTACTTCGGACATCCGGCGGACCGGCTGAAGGTCATTGGAATTACCGGAACCAAGGGGAAGACCACTACCACCTATCTGATTAAATCCATTCTGGAAAGAGCGGGCTATAAGGTGGGGCTTGTGGGAACCATTGAGACCATTATAGGAGATAAGCATATTCCTGCGCATAACACGACACCGGAATCCTTCCTTCTTCAGAAGTACTTTAAGGAGATGGAGGAGGCAGGCTGTGAAATCGTCGTGATGGAAGTGGCGTCCCAGGGACTTAAGCTTCACAGGACCCAGGGATTTACCTTTGAGATTGGTATTTTCACCAATTTAGAACCAGACCATATCGGACCCAATGAGCATGCAGATTTTGAAGAATATCAGGCATGCAAGGGACTTTTGTTCAGACAGTGCAGGCTGGGGATCGTAAATAAGGATGATGCCCATGTTGAAGCAGTTCTTAAGGGGCATACCTGCCGGATTGAGACTTATGGTTTTGACCATACAGCGGATCTTTATGCGGATGATTTAAAGCTGATCCATAAACCGGGAGAACTTGGCATAGATTTTAAAGTGAAGGCAGCAGAGGGCGAGAACTTTGAGGTGGAAGTGCCTGCGCCCGGACGGTTCAGTGTCTACAATGCGCTTACGGCAATTGCAGTATGCAGACATTTCAAAGTAGAGATTCCCCAGATACAGAAAGCGCTTTTAGGCGCCCATGTAAAGGGAAGAATCGAGATGGTGCCGGTATCTGACCAGTTTACGCTGTTGATTGATTATGCCCACAATGCAATGAGTTTAAAAAGTCTCTTGACTACTTTGCGGGAATATGAACCCACAAGGCTTGTATGCCTTTTCGGATGCGGCGGAAACCGCTCGAAAATACGCCGCTTTGAAATGGGCGAGGTCAGCGGAAATTTTGCGGATTTGACGATCATCACTTCTGACAATCCCAGATTTGAGAAACCGCAGGATATCATAGAGGATATAAAAACCGGTATTGGAAAGACCAATGGCAGCTATATTGAAATCTGCGACAGAAAAGAAGCAATTGCTTATGCCATTGATCATGGACAGCCGGGAGATATCATAGTGCTGGCCGGAAAAGGGCACGAAGACTATCAGGAAATTGAGGGAGTAAAGTATCCCATGGATGAGAGAGTGCTGATAGCTGATATACTTAAGGAGAGACGCTGAAAGAATCGGCGTCTAAGACAAGGATGAACAGATTTTTATGACCAATGGCAGATATGCAAATATCATAGTGGATATTTCCCATGAAAAAATAGATAAACCTTTTCAATATAAGATTCCCGAAAAACTGCAGGGTAAGCTGGAAGAGGGAATGTGTGTCCAGATTCCCTTTGGAATGGGAAATCGCCTGCGTCAGGGCTACGTGGTGGAGATTACGGATAAGGCAGAGTTCCCGGATGAAAAGCAAAAGTCCATAGCCGGTATCGCAAGCGGCAGTATGGCGGTGGAAGGCGATCTGGTAAGGCTTGCCGCGTGGATGAAAGAGACTTATGGTTCTACCATGATTGCAGCGCTGAAAACCGTACTTCCGGTGAAACAGGCGATAAAGCATAAGGAAAAAAGAAAGATTACCCGCCTTTTATCGGTAGAGGAAACCCGCTCTATTCTGGGCGAATGTATGAGGAAACACCAAGGGGCAAAGGCAAGGGTGCTGGAGGAATTGTGCCAAGAACCGGTGCTGCCCTATGAATTGGTGCTGGGGAAACTGAATGTGGCACCTGCAACCTTAAAGAGTCTTCAAAGTCAGGGCGTGATTGCCATAGAAAGTGAGAGTTATTATAGAAATCCGGTTAAGGTGGAGAGCGCAAGAGAAATGGGAAAAACCTTAAGCAGGGAGCAGGCAGATATCTGCCAAAAGGTTCTTTCAGATTTTGATCAGGAAAAGCGCAAAACCTATCTGGTGCACGGAATTACCGGAAGCGGAAAGACGGAGGTCTATTTAGCGTTGATAGAGGGTATGATAGAAAGAGGAAAACAATGTATCATGCTGATTCCGGAAATTGCCCTGACCTATCAGACCTTGCTTCGCTTTTATAAAAGATTTGGAGACCGGGTGTCGGTAATGAATTCTACCTTGTCCGCAGGAGAAAAGTTCGATCAGTGCGAAAGGGCAAAAAAAGGAGAGATTGATGTGATTATCGGTCCCCGTTCCGCCTTGTTCGTCCCATTTCCCAATTTGGGAATGATTGTAATAGATGAAGAGCATGAACCAAGCTACAAAAGCGAGACCATGCCCCGTTATCATGCCAGAGAGACAGCAGAATATCTGGCGGAATTGAAAAAGGCTAGTCTGGTCTTAGGTTCGGCAACTCCCTCTCTGGAGGCTTATAATAGGGCAAAGCAGGGAAAGTATGAGTTGTTTACTTTGAATCGGAGACTGACAGGAGGAAGGCTTGCTCCGGTTTCCGTTATTGATTTGAGACAGGAACTGAGAGAAGGAAATCGTTCTATTTTCAGCAGAAAGCTACAGGAATTGATGGAGGATAGAATCAACAGGAAAGAGCAGACCATGCTTTTTTTAAACAGGAGAGGCTATGCCGGGTTTGTGTCCTGCCGTTCCTGCGGTTTCGTAATGAAATGCCCCCATTGTGACGTTTCTTTGTCCCAGCATTTAGGAGGCAGAATGGTATGCCACTACTGCGGATATGAGACAACTGAGCCGAAAAAATGCCCTTCCTGTTCTTCGCCTTATATTCTGGGGTTCAAGGCGGGGACGCAGCAGATTGAACAGCAGCTGCAGATTAGGTTTCCGGGAATAAGGGTACTTCGGATGGACGCAGATACTACCCGCACCAAAGACAGTTATGAGAAGATACTCACAGCCTTTGCAGAAGGGGAAGCGGATGTTCTGGTAGGAACCCAGATGATTGTAAAGGGACATGATTTCCCCAATGTAACACTGGTGGGCGTTCTTGCAGCGGATTTATCTTTAAATGACAGTGATTACCGGGCAGGTGAGAGAACGTTTCAGCTGCTCACCCAGGCGGCGGGGAGAGCCGGAAGAGGGGTTAAGCCGGGGGAAGTAGTGATACAGACTTACAGACCGGATCATTACAGCATTATCCGGGCAGCAGCCCAGGACTATGAAGCTTTTTATGAGGAGGAAGTCCTTTACAGAGAGCTTGGCGCATATCCGCCTGCATCACATATGCTGGCAGTGCTCATAACGACGCCGGATGAAAAAAGGGGAGAAGCGCTGGCGGATAAGCTTGCATCACTTGCCAGAGAGGAAGCGGATAGAAATAAACAAACGCCGAAAGAAGCGCAGGGACGTGAATGCCGGCAGACGGTAGTGATTGGACCGGCAAAAGCGTCCATCGGTAAGATCAATGATATTTACCGCTTCGTACTATACTGCAAATCCGCCAAGTACGGGCAGCTTACAGCGATAAAAGACAGAATTGAGCAGGCAGTAGCGCTTTTGGAGCGAAAGGATGAGAACATACAGTTTGATTTTGATCCGATAGATCGATATTAATAATATTAATATAGAAAGGAAAGTTAACTATTCAGTACAGGTCGAAGCATTTACTGCTGAGACCGTAAGAATATGATACAGGCATGCAAAATCCCATTGCCGCAGGCAATTTAGGATGGATTTTGCATTGTAACTGTGAGGGTACTGAACAGTTACAAGGGAGAAGAAAATGGCAATCAGAAACATAAGAGAAATAGGGGATCCGGTTTTGAATAAGACATGTAAGGAAGTAAAGGAGATGACGGACCGGACGAGAGAGTTGATTGATGATATGTTCGACACTATGTATGAAGCGGACGGTGTGGGACTGGCGGCGCCGCAGGTGGGCATACTAAAGAGGATCGTTGTCATAGATGTGACGGGAGAAAATCCCCTTCTTCTGATCAATCCTGTGATTTTGGAAAGCAGCGGAGAACAGACCGGGAATGAAGGATGCTTAAGTGTCCCCGGAAAGACTGGTATCGTGACAAGACCGAATTATGTGAAGGTGAAAGCCTATGATGAAGATCTGGAGCCTTTTGAACTGGAGGGAACAGAGTTGCTTGCCCGTGCCATCTGCCACGAATTGGAGCACCTGGATGGTCATCTTTATGTGGAAAGAGTGGAAGGGGAACTGATGAATACTGCGGATTTGTATGAGCAGGAAGAATAAGCAGGTGCGAAGCAGAGAAATTTGCGGTACTTGAGTTAAAATATCACCTGTTATTCCCGCAAGCAACGAGCCAGGTGGCTGCTTGCAGGCATTTGGCGACTGCCGCGAGGATCAAATACCCCCCCTTAGGCGTTTCAAATTTGTTGCCCCACTGCATGCGGCGGGGTCTTTGATTGGAGGAAAAACATGAAGATTGTATATATGGGTACCCCGGATTTTGCAGTAGCGCCTTTAGAGGCAATCCTAAAGGCAGGACATGAGGTGAGCGCTGTGGTCACTCAGCCGGATAAGCAAAAGGGAAGAGGGAAGGAAGTGCAGATGACGCCGGTAAAAGAGTGTGCGCTCCGGCACGGCATACCTGTGTTCCAGCCGGTTAAAATCAAAGAGAAAGAGGCGGTGGAGCAGCTTGCGTCCTATCCGGCGGATATCTTTGTGGTTGCAGCTTTTGGTCAGCTTTTGTCGGAGGAAATCCTGAATATGCCCAAGTTTGGATGTATCAATATTCATGCATCCCTTCTTCCGGCATATCGGGGCGCTGCGCCGATTCAGTGGGTGATTTTAAATGGAGAAAAGGAAACCGGCGTTACCATCCAGCAGATGGAAAAAGGGCTCGATACAGGAGATATACTCTTAAAGACGGTGGTTCCCATCGATGCAAAAGAAACAGGTGAAAGCCTGCATGATAAATTGATGGAGGCAGGCGCTTGGCTGGTGGTAGAAGCCCTTTCTAAGATTGAAAAAGGGGAAGTGACACCCCAAAAGCAGGATGATGAGCGCTCTTCCTATGCCTCCAAGTTGACAAAGTCCATGGGACGAATGGACTGGGAGAAGGATGCCAAAGAACTTGAGCGACTGGTGCGGGGCTTAAATTCCTGGCCCAGCGCGTATACCTTCTATCGCGGGAAAACTCTGAAAATCTGGGAGGCGGACGTGATAGAGGAGCCGGAAGACGGAAAAGATGAGAATCAACCGGGATGTGTAGCAGGTGTGGAAAAGGATTACTTTGACGTAGCCACCGGTAAAGGGATTCTGCGCATCCGGTCTTTGCAGCTGGAAGGAAAGAGGCGTATGACTGTCAGAGAGTTTCTGGCCGGTTATGCGATAGCGCCGGGGATGATGCTCGGCGGGGAAGGAGAACGATAAAGAATGTTAGGATATTATTTTGATCCCACTTATATTTTGGTCTTGATTGGCGCACTTTTATGTATTTTGGCAAGTTCCCGTGTGAACAGCACATACAGTAAATATGCAAAGATAAGGTCAAAGAGAGGCATCACGGGGGCAGAGGCGGCACAGAGGATTCTGCAGATGTCGGGTATTCACGATGTGCAGATTCAGCATGTGGCGGGAAATCTGACAGATCATTATGACCCTTCTCAAAAGGTCTTAAGACTGTCTGATACTGTTTATGGTTCCAATTCTGTGGCAGCTATCGGCGTGGCAGCCCATGAGTGCGGACATGCCTTGCAGCATAAGGAAGGGTATCTGCCCTTAAAGATTCGTTCTGCCTTAGTGCCTGCAGCGAATATCGGTTCCCGGCTGGGACTTCCCATAGTGATTCTGGGACTGGTTCTGGGGATTGGTTTTGAACTTCCCGGCGGCGGTTATTTTTCACTGGCGGAGATTGGGATATGGGTGTTTGCTCTTGCGGTCCTGTTTCAGGTTATTACTTTGCCGGTTGAGTTCAATGCTTCTGGGAGAGCCCTTAAAATGCTTGGAAGCTATGGTCTGATGAGTGAGGACGAGGTGGGGGACTGCAGACGCGTGCTTGGTGCGGCAGCGCTCACTTATGTTGCAGCTGCGGCTTCTTCTATTTTACAGCTTTTAAGGCTGGTAATTCTTTCGGGAAACAGGCGGAGAAGAGATTAGCGAGGGCATACTGGCATAACAGTTTAGTCAGAAAGGAAAGTTGCTAGCGGTGGATAATACAAGAGAACTGGTTCTCGATGTGCTGATGGAGGTTCTGGAAAAAGGGATTTACAGCCATCTTGTAATCAGGGATGTGCTTGATAAATATAATTATAGCAAGACCAGGGATAAGGCTTTTGTAAAGAGAATGGCGGAGGGTACCTTGGAGCGGCTGATTCAGATAGATTACATTCTGGATCAGTTCTCCAAAGTACCCGTTTCTCGGATGAAGCCCCTGATCAGGAATTTGCTGCGGATGAGTGTCTATCAGATGCTCTTTATGGACAGTATTCCGGATGGAGCCGTCTGTAATGAAGCGGTGAAGCTGGCAGGGAAGCGGGGATTTAAGGGGTTATCCGGTTTTGTCAATGGAGTCTTAAGGAATATTGCAAGGAGCAAGGAAAAGCTTCCTTATCCGGACCGAAATGAAAACGAGAAGCAATATCTTTCCGTCAGATATTCCATGCCGGAGTGGTTGATTGAAAAGTGGATTTTCTCCTATGGGAAGGAAAAGACATGGGCTATGCTGGAGGATCTCTTAAAGGAGCATCCGGTAACTGTGCGCTTGCGGGAAGAGCTGAAGAGCACGGAAAAAAATGCATGGATTGAGAAGCTGAAAGAGGCAGGCGTAGAGATAAAAGAACATGGGTATTTTCCTTATGCGTATCTGATAGATCATGCAAGTGGAATCAAAAATCTGCCCGGTTATGAAGAGGGATGGTTTACGGTTCAGGATGTGAGCAGTATGCTGGTGGCAGAGGCGGCAGGAGTATGCAAAACAGGTGTTATCGATGATTTTCTGGTGGTGGATGTATGTGCTGCTCCCGGTGGAAAATCCATGCATATGGCGGAAAAGCTGTCTGGATCGGGAAAAGTGATTGCAAGAGATTTATCAGAGTATAAGGTGTCGCTGATTAGAGATAATATAGAAAGAATGGGTTATCAAAATATAGAGCCCCAGGTGTATGATGCCTGCAAGATGGATGAAACTCTGCTTGGCAGAGCGGATGTGGTTTTAGCGGACCTACCCTGTTCGGGGCTTGGTATTATGGGGAAAAAGCGGGATATCAAGTACCGCATGACCGAGGATGGGATGGGAGAACTTGTAAGGCTCCAGCGGCAGATTCTGGATGTAGTATGGCAGTATGTAAAGCCGGGAGGTGTGATGATATACAGCACTTGTACCATCAATCCCGATGAAAATGACCATATGGTAGAATGGATCTTAGAGCATTATCCATTTGAACTTGAAAGTCTTACACCTTTTCTTCCAGAGGCTCTTTTGGAGGAAGGCAAAGATGGGATGCTGCAGCTTTTTCCGGGAATACACGAAACGGATGGTTTCTTCCTGGCAAGGCTGCGCCGCAAGGAATGAAAAGAAAGCAGATGATAGAAAATGCAGGATATTAAATCTTTCACATTAGAAGAACTTAAGAAAGAAATGGAACTGCTTGGGGAAAAGCCATTTAGGGCGAAGCAGATTTATCAGTGGATGCACGAAAAGCTTGCCCGCAGTTTTGATGAGATGACGAATCTTCCGCTTTCCCTAAGGGAAAAGCTTTCCGAAAGGTATTCTTTTACGGCATTAAAGCAGGTATGCGTGCAGGAGTCAGCCATAGACGGAACAAGAAAGTATCTCTTTGAACTTGGGGACGGGAAGATGGTGGAGAGCGTCTTTATGAGGTATAAACATGGAAACAGCGTATGCATTTCCTCACAGGTGGGCTGCCGTATGGGATGTGCATTCTGTGCATCTACCCTGGACGGACTGGAACGCTCTTTGGAGCCTTCGGAAATGCTGGATCAGGTATATGCTATTACCCTGCTGACGGGTGAGAGGGTTTCCAATGTGGTGGTGATGGGAACGGGAGAGCCCTTAGATAATTTTGATAATCTTTTAAAGTTTCTAACACTTATAACAGATGAAAATGGATTACATATCAGCCAGCGAAACATTACCGTTTCCACCTGCGGACTGGTGCCCCAGATGCGGCAGCTGGCGGATAGGAGGCTGCAGATTACCCTGGCCCTGTCGCTTCACGCGACTACAGATGAAAAGAGAAGAAGGCTGATGCCTGTGGCGAACAGATACTCCATTGCAGAACTGATGGAGACATGTGCATATTATTTTGATAAGACGGGCAGAAGGATCACCTTTGAATATTCACTGGTGAGCGGTGTTAATGATAACTTAGAGGACGCCGAAGAACTTGTGAGGCTTATTAGAAATTTAAATTGTCATGTGAATTTAATACCGGTAAATCCCATAAAAGAGCGGGATTTCGTACAGTCCAAGGCTTCTTTTATCGATGCATTTAAAAATAAACTTGCAAAAAATGGAATAAATGTTACTATTAGAAGGGAAATGGGAAGAGATATTGACGGTGCATGCGGACAACTTCGGAGAAGACAAAAGGCATTGCAGTAGGAGGTAAAACCGTGTTACGATCCTTTTCGGTGACGGATATAGGAAAAAAACGAAAATTAAATCAGGATTTTGTATATGTATCGGAGACCTCGTTGGGTAATCTTCCCAATGTTTTCATTGTGGCTGATGGCATGGGAGGGCATAATGCAGGAGATTATGCATCCAAATGCACTGTGGAAACCATGGTCAGGGAAATCAGAGGATGCTTTGAAAAGAATCCGGTCAGGATTCTGGGAAAGGCGGTCATGGCGGCCAATGACCAGATCCGGCGAAAGGCAAAGGAAGATAGCAAGCTTTATGGAATGGGCAGCACTGTGGTTGTGGCAACCTGCCTTGGACATTATCTGCAGGTGGCAAATGTGGGAGACAGCAGGCTTTACATCATAAATGATGAAATAAGGCAGATTACCAGAGATCATTCCTTGGTAGAAGAAATGATCCGCATGGGCGGTCTTGACCGTGCAGCGGCGAGGAACCATCCTGATAAAAATATAATTACCAGAGCTATCGGCGCACTGGACACAGTGGAAATCGATTTTTTTCATGAGGAACTGCGACCGGGAGATATCGTACTCATGTGTTCCGATGGTCTGACCAATATGCTGGAAGATAAAGAAATCAGCGAAATTGTAAAAGAATATACTTCTCTGGAAGAGAGAGCTGAAAAACTGGTGGAAGCCGCCAATCGTAATGGCGGAAAAGATAATATTGCGGTCATATTGATAAATGCATTCGCAAAAGAATAATGGTGTAAGAGGTAGATATGATTAAAATAGGAATGATAATCGGAGACAGATACGAAATACTGGAAAAGATTGGCACAGGCGGCATGTCTGACGTTTATAAAGCAAAGGACCATAAGCTGAACCGCCTGGTGGCAGCGAAGGTCTTAAAACAGGAATTCAGCGAAAACGCCAATTTTGTATCGAAATTCAGAATTGAGGCTCAGGCAGCGGCAGGTCTGGCGCATCCCAATATCGTAAATGTATATGATGTAGGGGAAGAAAACGGAATCTACTTTATCGTAATGGAATTGGTAGAGGGGATTACCCTGAAAAAATATATTGAAAAGAAAGCAAGACTTTCCGTGAAGGAAGCTGTCAGTATTGCAATTCAGGTGAGTATGGGAATTGAAGCGGCTCACAATAACCATATCATTCACAGAGATATCAAACCGCAGAACATTATTATTTCCAAGGAAGGAAAGGTAAAGGTGACTGACTTTGGAATCGCCAAAGCCGCCACTAGCAACACAATCACGTCAAATGTTATGGGCTCTGTTCATTACACTTCCCCGGAGCAGGCAAGGGGCGGATATTCCGATGAAAAGAGCGATATTTATTCCCTTGGCGTTACCATGTTCGAAATGCTGACGGGCAGAGTGCCTTTCAACGGAGAGACGACGGTTGCAATCGCCATCAAGCATATCCAAGAGGAGATGCCTTCACCCAGGGAATATATTTCGGAGATTCCGGTCAGCGTGGAACAGATTGTATTTAAATGCTGCCAGAAGAGCCCGGACCGCAGATATCAGTCTATGGGAGAATTAATTGTGGATTTAAAGCAATCCCTTATGACGCCGGATGAAGATTTTGTCAAGGTAATTAATCCAGATGAGGATGGCTCTACCAAGATGATTACCGATAATGATATGGAAAGAATCAAAAAACAGTCGAAACACAGAAACAGCATGGAAGAAGCCATGCATCTTCGCAAAGAGGCAGATGTGAAAAAATCTGCAAAGAAAAGATATATCATTGAAGAAGAGGATGAAGACGAAGAAGACGAAGAAGAGGAGTATTACGAGTCCGAATATGAGTATTACGAGGATGAAGATGAAGAAGACGACGAAGAAGAGGAAGATGATTACGATCCCAAGATGGAACGGATTACCACTACTCTTGCCGTCATAGCAGCAATTCTGATTGGCTGTATCGTCCTGTTCCTTGTGGGAAATGCCTTTGGGCTTTTTGATGAGTTTGATTTATTTGGCAAAAGCAGTGAGCAGACGGAAGAACAGGAAGAAGAAAAAGAGCAGGTTGAGATGATTGAAGTTGTCGGGAAAAATGTAGATGACGTCAAAGTTCAATTATTAAATTTAGGTTTAACACCTGAAATCGAGTATGAAGAGAGCACCCAGTATGAAGCGGGAATTGTCATGGAAGCAAGCGTGAAGGCTGGGACGATGATTACGGAAGGAGATAATGTGATTCTGACAGTGAGCGCTGGGTCTGAAGGCGTGGAGATACCTGATGTGGTAGGTATGTCGGAGGCAGAGGCTGTAGCTACCTTGAGCAAGGAAGGATTCGAGGTCAGCAAAACCAGTGGATATGATCCCTATATTAAAGAAGGGAATATTATCACGCAGTCACCTTCCGCGGGATCAAAGGCACCCAGCGGGACAGCAGTTACCATCAGAATCAGCATGGGGGAAGAAAATGCGAAAGTCAGAGTGCCAGATTTGATGGGAAAAAGTGAAGAAGAAGCGATGGCAATGCTGGTGGAAGCAAAGCTTGATATGGGCGTTGTCACAGAGGTCAACCATGAAAACCCAGACTTGTCAGGTCTGGTATGTTATCAGAGCTATTCTGTAGGTTCCTATGTGGAGGAGGGAACCAAAGTGGATATAAGCATCAGCCTGGGACCTGCTCAGGCAACCTACAAATTTACAGACAGTATTTCAGGACCGACCCCTGAGGAGGATCCGGGTTATAAATCCGGTACAATGGTGACGGTCACACTGATGGCGGACGATGGGACCCAGCTTTTAAGCACGCAGACAGCATCTTTTCCAGTGCAGCAGCAGAATATCACAGGAATAAAAGTGGGAACGGGATATGTTCTTTTCCAGTATGTGAATACCACGGAAACCAACACCGTTACCGATGAGGATGGCAATACAGTTACGATAGAGGGAACTTCTGAGAATAAAGAAATCAGAAGACCCGTCCAGTTTGCCGCAGAATAGGATTACGTGTGTTATGAATGGGAAGATCATCAAGGGGATTGCCGGTTTTTATTACGTCCATACTTCTGCCGGACTGGTAGAATGCAAGGCGAAGGGAATTTTCAGAAAAGACAAGATAAAGCCCCTGGTGGGGGATGATGTGGAAATCGAACTGACAGACGAAACACCTTTGACGGGGAACATCGTCCAGATTCTGCCAAGGCGCAATGCACTCATCAGACCGGCATCTGCCAATATCGATCAGGCACTGGTGATTTTTGCGATTGTAAAACCCAATCCCAACTACAATCTCTTAGACCGCTTCCTGATTACCATGGAAAAGCAGAAACTCAAAGCTGTCATCTGCTTCAATAAGAAGGATATTGCCGCCCCGGAAGAACGGCGTGAGTTAGAGGAGGCATATGGAAGGTGCGGATATCAGGTGTTATTTGTGAGCGGCATCGGCAGACAGGGAATGGATGAAATCAGAAAGTGCCTGAAAGGAAAGACTACGGTAGTAGCAGGACCCAGCGGCGTAGGAAAATCGACGATTATCAATGCTCTCTATCCCGAAGCCAACATGGAGACTGGTGAGATCAGCCGTAAGATTGACCGGGGAAAGCACACGACCAGACATGCCCAGTTGTTCGCACTTGATGAAGATACCTTCATTATGGATACACCCGGATTTACCTCCTTAAGCCTTGGGGAGATGGAAAAAGAGGAATTGCAGGGGTATTATCCGGAATTTGCAGAATATGAAAAGAATTGCCGTTTTGGAGGCTGCGCCCATATAAGCGAGCCGGTGTGCGGCATTAAAGATGCCCTGGCTGAGGGGAAGATCAGCCAGGTGCGTTATCATAATTATGTTGTTTTATATGAAGAACTAAAAAACAAGAGGAAAAGATGAAGCCTAATATTATTTTTTGAGTTGTAATTTTAAAAAATTAGTATATACTAAATGTAGTAGGTGATGCACAGCCTTATAAATGAGCGAGTTATAAGTGTGTGATGCACAGCCCATAAGTGAGCGAGTTAACAGATGGCAGGGACTACTTGAGTCTCTGCCTTTTCTGTCAGTAATACGGCGGTGGGAATCCATTGATATTTGTAGACAAAGGAGTTTTATGAAAGATAACATAAGAATATATGGAGTGAAGGATTCTTGTACCGAAAGGGCAACTGATTGAATTAAATATTAATGCTGAAAAGGATGCGCACTACAAATTTCTTATGCAGGCTGAAAGCAGGGAAATCAACACCACTGGCAAAGAGAACAAATGATTTTGGAATGTTAGAGAACCTTAGCAGAAATTTCTCGTGGAAACTTTCTTTATTTTAAATATAATAATTCCGAAATTTACTTTTAAGCATTGATATGCTATACTACCATAGATATTGAGGCTCTGTTTTGAAAGGCAAAAGCTTATAAAAATCCTGAATTCTGTCGAATTCAAGAGAGAAAATCTAAAGGAGATTAAGATAAAATGAAACTAGGAATCGTAATTTGAGTGCCGATTTCATGTTTTTTTATATATCTCCATGTATCTCTATAAAGCCTTATACAATCAATGCTTGAGCAGTTTTGAAGTAGCATATATCTCTATACAAATCCATATATCTCAATGGCATAATTGTGTAGTGATTGTGTAGTTGTGTAGTAGCCACATAAAAGAGTTTGGTACGAATAAGAATACCCATAAATGAATATTTGGACACATGCATAAGTCCATTATCGGTTATAGAAATATGATTGATAGTGGGCTTATTTTGATGCCTGAATAATCAATCTAATAATTCCACACAATCAATCCTAAAACGTCTGTATGAGCCTTACAGAACGTCACAGGGGCATTCCATAATCATAATCCTATCCAACTTAAAATGACAATTTCATAGCAATAACAAACCAACAAGGAGGGCTTAAAATAATATATGGTAGAGTAACTAAATATTTCCGTGACAGGGGATTTGGGTTTATTCGTGGTGAAGATGGTAACACATATTTCATCCATCATTCAAAACTAAATGGAGAATACATTGATCCTGGTTATTTTGTATCCTTCAAACCATTTCAGAATGACCGGAGCGATTACAATGTAAAAAATGTTGTAGTAATAGATGCTCCAGAAAGAAAAAGAAAATATGGCAATACATGTAAAAAACATAAAAGAACTTAACAAAGCACTACAGCCGGTATTATTAAAAATGACTGACCAGTTGGCAGACAGGGTACACGAAACATTAAATTATTTCCTACAGGATTATTATTTGGGGTATGATCCGACAAGTTATCAGAGAACAAAAGATTTTCTCTACTCAGCGGTAAAGGTAGATGCACACCCATATAAAGGCGGTGTAAAAGCAAGCGTATACATTGATTATGATTCCTTGAATAGTTATAAAGGTGTAACAGGATATCAAGTGGTAAAGTGGGCTGATGATGGATTGCATGGTGGCATGGAAGTAGACCACAAGCCCCATGTATGGCAGGACACTTTGGATGAAACTATTAATAATGGTGAACTTTTAAAATTAGCAATCGAATATTTGAAAAGTCATGGAATATCGGTAAGAACATAAGAAGGGAGAAATATTATGTCAGTATTGAAGAAAGAATTCATAGACAGAATGGCAGAAACAGGCGGTATTACTAAGAAAGCTGCAAGACAGGGAGTAGAATTGTTCATTGAAACGCTCATAGATTGTATGAGTGAAAATGAAAAGGTAATGTTTAATAACTTTGGAAGATTTGAAATGAAAACGTTAGAAGGCAGAAAGGGCAGATTACCATTAGGAGGCGAATGTATCATACCGGAGCACAAAAAGATGAAGTTTTATCCAAGCAGGACATTATCTAAAAAGATAGAAGAAATGCAGAGAGAGGACTGAGTACATATGGAATCAAATAACAGAGTCAAACAGCGCGCTGAATGCGATTTTATGAAAAGTATGACTATGGTAGCAGAATTTATTATTGTGGCATTATGGCACCGACTGTTGCCATTATGAATTATCAAGGTAGGTAATGTTTCGTTACATACCCATGATTCGATGGCTTTCGTGGGAAACTGGTGTGTACTTCTAAGCAAACGTTATAAAGTGTTTGATTTATAATACCCCCCACTTGTGGGGAAATCAGTGTCTCCCATTTTGGTGTTGTTATATCACGGTTACACAGAATTGAGAAATCGCCAATTTTGGCAATGTACAACTAAATATAGATTAAATCGGGAGCCGGTTCTGGCTCTCTTTTAGTGTTCGTATCTAAGCGAATGCTATCTATTATCATATCGAAAGGAAGTATTATAAGTAAGTAGCAATGAGTAGTAAAAAGAAATTAGAACAACGAAAAGAATTTAAAGAATATCTGTCCATAGCAGATAAAAGAGTATTAGATATCAAGAAATCAGGTATAGAATTGATTGCTGATGATGAAGTGTTTGTATTGGTGAATGGTACAAATAACTACTGGATTTCTAATTATGGAAGACCAGTAAATAATCTACATGGTGATTTCCGTATGCATAAAACAGGGTATGCGCATTATACTCTCAGCGGAGTTGATAAAAAAATTGAAACCTATACAGATAAATTGGTGGCAGAGCATTTCCTTGAAAAGCCCGATGGCTGCAATAAGATATGGCATATTGACCGGAATAAGAATAATTGCTATTACAGGAATCTTATTTGGGTAAATAATGAAGAGTATATAGATTTACAGCGTGAAATTATGCTTGTAGAAGAATTAGGCAGACAGCAGGAATACATACCATATATCACGCTGAAATCAAATACAGCATATTCAATCTGGAATGGTATTTATATCAGATGCTATAAAGAAAACAATGGTTCATTTATGTGCGATTTATGGAGATATAATAAAGATTCTTTTGCAGAGTGGTGGAGTTCTGAATATTATGAATGTAACGGTGAATCAATGGCAGTAGATAAAGATTTACTGTTCCCCGGTAATAAGGAATATGCACCTGATAAGTGTTGTATCATTCCTCAGACATTGAATACCATGCTTTCTAATTGTAAGAAGCATAGATTGCCTAAATGGAAAAGAGCAAAAATAGATTTGCCTTTAGGGGTGAGATATGACAGTAGTTTGAAAATGTATTATGGTCAAATTAAACCGTGTGGACATGATGAAGTGATTCGATTGTCCTATTGGAATACACCAGAAGAAGCATTTGAGGAATATAAGTGGCATAAACAGGCTGATATATTGATCATGGCTGATAAGTATAAGAATAAAGTGCCAAAGAAGGTATATGATGCGCTGTTGAGATATGAAGTAAAACCATATATAGAAGAGTAGAAAGTGATTTGAATTTAAGGCATATCGGATGCAAAAGTCTGGTGTGCCTTTTTTACGACTGGTGAATTATAGGTAATGTGTAGAGGAATGATTGGAGCGTTTACATATTTTGTCATAAAAGATATTATTTTGTTATTAAGAGAATAATGAAAAAAGATATATAATAAAATGATTATTTTATATAACAAGATATAAAATTAAGCGAGGAATATAAATGGAAAAACCAACAATATTTTTTAGTCATTCTAGCAAAGACAGAGATTTAATTTTGCCAATAAAAGAAAAAATCGTTGATATAACAGGTGGAGTTATGACTGTTTTTATGTCTAGTGATGGACAAAGTATTCCACTTGGAAGGAATTGGGTGGGTAAAATAGAAGAAGGACTTAAAAATGCTCAAATTATGTTCATTTTTGTGACGCCTAATTCAATAAAATCAGACTGGATCTATTTTGAGGCTGGTTTTGCTTATGCAAAAGGAATTGAAGTGATTCCAGTAGGAATAGGTGTACATATAGGAGAATTGAAAGCACCACTTAATTTATTGCAAGGGTTTGATATATTATCCTGCGATAGCTTAGATAATTTTATATCTGTCATAAATAAGAGATTTGATTTGTCTTTTAAAGGAAAGTTTAATGAGGTAGACTACTGTCAAATAAATAATACTAAATCTTTTGAAAAAAATGACTTTGATTTTTCTAATATTATTAAGTGCGGATATATAGAAAGTAGTAGGATTTTTTCAGTTGCTGAAATAAAAAAAGATAGTGAATTATTTAATAGTAAAGTAGAAAAATTCTTTGCTGAGGTTAAGAAGTATCTTGATAAAAATAGGATTAAGTATTCTTTTTTTGCCGGCGAATTGTTGGTAAAGGGAATAAAAATAATTGATTTTGGTGAAAAAGAAGACATACAAGATAATAGACTTATAAAAATTGATCATAGCATTATGCTTTTTATAGCAAATCACAATTTCAAAGAATCTTTTGAATTATTAATCAATTTACTTAATTTTGTAGGAATACAATCTATGACATTGAATTTAGAAATAAACAAAAGCCAATATGATTGCTGGTCTGATTTAGAACAGATTTCATCAATAGTATCTGAAATAGAATATTTAGGGTATTCACAATCATCACGCTATTTCAAATATAAAGAAAAAATTTGTTGGTATGTTTATGATGGTTATTTTTATAATAGAAATCAAACCGCATTGAATATACGTTTCGAGTTAAAAGAGATAAATATTAGTGATGTAATTGATTTTGTACAATGTTTGTATATATCTGGCATAATCTACAAATTGGAAAGCTAGATAAAATTAGAATGGTGTAAATGCTAATAAAATCTTAGATTTAAGGGAGATAATTTATTTTAAATAAAAATGTTTATTATTTATTATGCTGTATTAAAGATATTTATATATTTATATCGCAGCATAAATATTTAACATAAGAATTAAAAAATTTGGATTAAAAAAAATATTCAAGATACTTTAGAAAGGTGACAACATGGACGGAAACAATGACTTCTTGTTGCAACTGATATTAGGCACCATTGTGTTAATTCCTCCAATTTGGACAATATGGAAGAGTTATTATGATAAATTTAAGATTGCTGTAATTTTACAAAATATCCATATGGGAATACATGAATGGGATGAAGGAAATAGGTTTGAGATACAATTCTTTGTTCCGATGGAAATTATTAATATTAGTAATTCTATGGGACTTGTTACTAATATGCGTTTAAAGCTGATATATCAAATAAAGGGACATCTTCATTATTTTGAATTTGCAACAGGTGATTTTGAATTAATTTCTCAAGATAAAAAGAAATTTGATTTTAATGTACGAGGTGATTCGCTTTTTGATATTATAAAAAGTGATACTATATCTTTTCCGTTAAAGCCACAACAGCGTTATAATAAACATATATTATTTAGAACTTTTTGGAGAAATTTAAGGTTAGTAAATGATTTTCAAGTGATTTTAGAGATACAATTAAATAATAGAAGGTGGAAAAAATATGGCGAATGGATAGGACATTTATACCAGCAAGATTATGATCTATATATAGCGAATGGCAGTCCTATTCCCTTGACAAAAGATTCCAAGCACAATCGAATTATGCAAAAATGGAAAGAACATATGGTGAAAAAGATTGATAAAAAGTATGGTACGGATGTTAAGATGAGGAAAATTAGTCTACCCCCATCAAACTCAAAATGGTAAGTCAATAACCTATCAAGAGAAGGATTAACATTAAACTATTAAAAAATTAAAATATTTTTTCAGAATAATAGTCAATGAAATTAGATGTTTATATAGGGTACATTCCATATAGTAGGTACTTAAAATTTTCAGATGGAAACATACCCCCTCCCCTCTGTACAGTCAGCCCATGCAGACATCCCATTCTTGCTTTGTAATCAATGATGTGTCTTTAAATTTCGGACGGAATGATTGCAAGTGATAAATTGTTAGGGTAATTTTGTTATGTCTGAAATTATAAGATGTACGTTTGACTATTAGAGGTGTAGGGGTTATTTAGAGGGCGTATTTATATAGAGGGTATACCCGTATATATGCAGTTTCTACTTTTGAATGGAAACATAGCCCCCTTACCCCCTTATAAGGAAAAATCATAAATTTTACACCTATTATCACTATAATTGTAGTATGGAGGAATAAAGATGATTTGCGAAATATGTGGGAATATTGGAAAAGGAAGAATGATTTCTGGTATTCAGATGTGTGAAGATTGTTTCGGGAAGCTTTCTAAATTAAGAAATAGTAATAAAGAAATGATACATTATTTTAAAAAATCAGAGAATTTGAAAAATGCAACAGATAAAGCAAAGGATTATTTAAATGATGTTATAGACAGAAAGCTTAGTGAGTTGGGAGTGACATATGAACAATTGCTGGGTGAAGAAAATAGATTAATAGCTGAAGAACATAATAAACAGTCCTACGCGCTCAATACAGTTGGATTATATGAATATGATATTGTAACCATTCTAAATAAAGAACATGGGTTGGTAGATAAAGAGCAAATGAATCGAATATTGCAGGAACATGCTGCGAATGGATGGAGATTACATACTATTTACTCTAATGAATTAGGAAAAAGTGCGATAAGCTTATTAGGACTTGGAATTAATTCAACAGCTTGTGAGGATGTGCTTATTTTTGAAAGAAAATTAAAAAATGATAATGTATAGTCTAATTAATAAAATATGATTTGGCTATATATCCAGTTCGGTAGGTTCCAAAAGCTGAGTGACGTATGAGCGGAACAGCTGTGGGCTTTACCAGAATAAAGTGTTTGAAACAAAATGTAAATATACCCTAGTACACTCTTTACTACCTACCGCCTATCATAATACACCTGTTGCCATAACCTACAATAATCCTTATCATACATCACGACTACAAGCCCATTTAGCCATTTTAAGCCCATCAAGCCATAAATTATCACAAACGCAATTACAAGCCCGATTTAAGCCTAAAAAAAGGCTACGAGCGTCAAAACTCATAGCCTTTATAATATATTATTGATTATCTGTTTACCAATTTTCCTTTAGTTCCCTTGTCATATCCTCAAGTACTGTATAACCTGTTTTACAATCTTCTAATTGGTATTTTGCGTCCATGATTGCATCTTCCAAGTTTTCCGCTTCCCATACATTTGAATATGTTTTGCCGTTATAATCATAAAAAATAGTATATGATTTCATGTTGTTTACCTTCCTTTTTTTATATTCAGGGTGTAGCCATTTCAACGGTTACACCCTTTTTTTTACGATTAAGCTAATGTTTCACCTAAAATATAATCAACCGCTTTTTCTGCCTTGCTTGAAGCCGATACAATGAATTTAACATCATTCCGTAACTTTGAAAGCCAACCTTGAATATATGCACTTGAATTTTTAAAACTCCTATTTGTCTCAATTCCTATGATATTCATAAGGCTTGCGCTTCCGATTTCTGCAACTAATTCCTCTTTGCTGTAGTCTTCACTACCGAAAGCGACTAGTTTTCCTTTTCTGTCTTCCGCGCGGTTGCAACGTGTTTCTTTCATTGTGCTGTGTACTGACTCATGAAATGCGGTGCTATAATACTCGTTTGCGTCTGTAAATTGTTCAAACAGTGGTAAATGTATCAAATCACGGTTAGGTGAGTAATAAGCATCGTCACCGGCTTTATGTTCAACCATTATATTTTCCTTTGTCCAATAGTCGTGTAATATGCTTTCAGCTTTTTCTATTGGTTCTATATCCTTTAATTCATCCTTTGATAATGGTTCTACACCGTCAACCTGTGAGATATGAAACACATTGAAGTATCTTAATAAAGGTATCTGCTTTACTTCCTTTGTACCATCTTCCTTTGATTCTTCAATTGGCTGTATCTTCCAAAACACAACTATTTCTGATTTCTCACCCTTACGAACATGACCGCCTAAACTTTCCCATTGCTTATAAGTAGCATACTCACCCTCGTGTTGTAAAAGCATCTGATTTAATAAGGAATAGCTTTTCTTGCTAATACGGTTGTATGCTCCGCTTCTTATTCCAGTCCAGGGCTTTTGCCACGGGATTATGTTATTTTCTAATTGATTTATGATTCTTTCTGTTACCATCTCATATACTGACTTTGCCATATTCATAACCTCCATTTATTTAATAGGTAATTGATTTGATAAGATGATTATACACCAGTACTTGTGAAATTATCAATGCACATACTGCACAAATATTAGTGAAAAGAAAACACAAATATTGGTGCAAAACGCCAATAGACATATCACCAATGCTAGTGTAAGATATAATCATAAGCAACACACAAGCAACCGAGCAAGCCGAAAGCACTCGTAAACTTCAAGCCATATACCTGTGAGCCGTTAGCGACAGTGAGGACAATAGTCAGGAAGATGCTTGAAGGGTTGCAATACCAATTAAATAAGGAAAAGGAGATTAAGCCATGTGTGCAAATATGAAAGAATTCCAGACAGTGTCAGAAAAAATTTTTGAATTAGAGCAGAAGAAAGCCAAAAAGAAAAGAGAACTTGACGCACTAGAAAAAGAAATCAAACAGCTTAAAAGCGAAACATCTTCTTATATGAAGAAACGGCAGAAGGAAATACTTACAGTTGCAGGATTAGAAGTTCTATTCACAGTATTTACAAGACCGACATTTGATAAGGATGCATTCATAGTAGGTGAGAAGAACGGCGAAGCAACATATAAGAAATATCTTAGAGATATTCCGATAGAGCGCGTTACGGTCAGACTTGCAAAAGGATAATTATAAAGTCGTCACGGCGACTATAAAAAGGACTTTAAGCCGTGAGCGTTCCCACTGGTAACGGTGGGAGGTAGTCACACAATAACAATCTAATTCAGGAGGTGAACCCAAATGCATAAGCAGACTATAAAATTCGCAGTTACACGTAACAAAGGCAACATTACCAGAGTCGGAAGGGCAAGCATTTTACAGCCTAAGACCAATTACAAAGGTGGTTCTGTTAAATGGTATAAGGACAAGCCAAAGCAGAAAAGCAAGTAATCAAAAAGGGCGAATGGTTTTAGTAGGGTTCGACTCCCTACCGCCTGATTTCAATATATTGAATGAATAATCAAAAGATATTTCACATGAACATTTATATTAAAGAAAGGAGTCGATACAACGATGACAACTGAAGCATTATCAGTATTACAGCCGTATTGCGAAAATGATATGCAGTTATTAAAAAGGATATCAAGGTCAATCTTTATGCGGTTCAATGAGCCATTAGCGAAAGCTGACTATGATGATTTCTATTCAATCGCCAACATGACGCTATGGCAGGCATACAACTCATATAATCCGAATATGGGAATCAGCTTTGAGGGATTCTTGAAATCTTGTTTACAGAAAAAGTTTAAAACGGAATTAACACACAGGCATAGACAGAAAAGGATTCTAAATCAGTTTGCCGTTTCACTGGATGCAATCAATGATAGTGAAGAAAAATGTAGTCTACTGGATTTTATACCGTCTGACTTTGACACCTTTGAGGAAGTGACCAAACGACAAGAGTGTTACCAGTATCAAGATAAAATACAGCAATACATTTCAAGATTATCAAATCAGCAAGTCAGTATATTGAATCTTCTGATAGATGGCTACAAGCCTAACGAGATACGGCTAATATTGGAGATATCGCCAAAGGAATATGCGGATAATTTACAGACCATGAGAAGCTACGAAAATATAAAAATATTATTTTAGGAGGAAATCACAATGAAGATTAGAAAACAGACTTATTCTTTAGACCAGTATTTAAAGTTAATGAAAGCGGAAACAATTCGCGGTGATCAGGAATGTCAGAGGTTATCAGGACAATGGAATCCTAACATGGTAAATGAGCTGATAGCTACAGTTCTGACGGACAATTATATTCCACCCATCATCCTTGGGGAAGAAACTGTAAACGGAATTACCAGACAATGGATTATAGATGGGCTTCAACGTAGCAGTTCCCTTTCATTGTTTCGGTATGGAAACACAAAGATTACAAAGAATCTGGATGAATATATGGTATCTTACCAGCGGAAAATTTTAGACGGAAACGGAAATCCTAAGAGGGACGAACAAGGGGAAATCATTTGGGAAACCGTTGAGTATGACATCCGCAATAAAACCTATGAGCAGTTACCGGAAGAACTGAAAGACAGGTTCAACGGCTATCAGTTGGAAACGGCAATCCATCAGGACTGTGATATGTCGGAAATTTCTAAGCTGGTAAGGAAATACAATAATCATGTAGGCATGAACCAGGCACAAAAGGCTTTTACCTATGTGGACAGCTTTGCGCAGGAAATAAGGGAGATTACCGGAAATAGATTCTTCTTGGATGTGTATACTTGCAGCCGTAATGACAGGAAAAACGGAACACTTGAAAGAGTTGTAGGCGATATGGTGCTTCTCTGCAATTACCCTGACCAGTATAAGAAAGATACAAAACTTGGTTTTAAATGGCTGAATGAGAACGGAACTATTACTGACTTTAATAGCCTGAATGATTTGCTTACAAGGCTTACAGCATCAGTGGGAACCACAAAAGAAATCAGGGCATTGTTTAACAGCAAACACGCACATATCTTTGTAGCAGTATTCAAGGCGTTTGTGGAATCAGGAATGGAAGATGCTGAGTTTAGGAAATTCCTTGAATGGTTTATAAGCGGTGGAAATGAAATAGAGATTGATGGAAAAGTATGGGATATGTTGGGGATAGACCGTTCAACAAGGGACGCAAACACTGTACGCGGAAAAATTAATCACCTTGTGGCATTGATGGAACAGTATTTCAAGGAAATCAAAAAAAAGTAGCGTAGTGGAAAATTTGGGGAGGGCAAGTCTCTCCCCATATACAAAGGAAAGTGAGGAAAATATGTTTACAGTATCAGACATTCTTACAGACATAAATCGTGGCTGTATGGCTAACAACATGATTGAAGACTGCTTTTCATATAGGATTGTATTTTTCGTAAATGAAAACGGAAAAGGCTTAAAACAATATATAGACACGTCATATAGTGGTTTGCGAAAAGCATTGGAAAGTATTATAAGGAACAATCTTTCGGTAACAAATACTATTGTTATTGCGGAAACAACGGTCTTAAAAAATGGAAAATGTGTCTATTTGCAAAGTAGATCATATTCATTTAGCTTGGATGGATATTTCAAACAGATAAGTGGAGAATGCAAAGATGGCAGCAGGAATGGAAATTTCATGTATGGCAGATATGCGGTGAAATAGGATGATAATGTGTAGGAAGGTGGAAGTTATGGAAGAAAAATCAGCATGGGATAAGTTTTTTGACGATACGGAAGACATTCAGTGTATTTCCTGCTTGGATGCGTGTGTACTGGAATATTTCATTGATGATTGTCGTGTACAAGTGGATAGAATTTCGCCCGGTAAGTATTCTATTGAAATCAGAGGATATGACGATAAGAAAGACTTGTGTACAAACGATTTTAGTAAAGCATGGAAAAAGAAGAACATCTATGATCAGGCAATATATAAAAAGTTTGTTAGCGGATACTTCTTCCATGAGAATGAAAAGGTGGAAATTGATTTTACACAAGAAGAATTACATTTGCTATATGCAGCATGCATAAGTTACAAAAAGAGTATTTCAAAAGAAGGGAAGCGGACTAACGATGTTTGGAACCTTGCAAGAAAGATTACAGATTATATGGAGGATAGGATCAATTTGAAAGGAGAGAATTTATAATGAAAGAACAAATGCAAGCATATCTTGAATATGCAAATGTAGCAACAACAAAAATTAGGGAGATATGTCATATATTTGGCGGTTATGATGAAAGCACTCCGGAAGAAGGTACTTTGCTTGGAAATGTGTATTTTTGCATAGGTGAGATGATTTCATTATATCTTGCGCTTATTACTGGAAAAGAAATGGGTAGTGATGAGCTCAATGATATGACAGTAGAATTAATGTTTTTAGATAAGGAAGAGATAGAAGATTTCATTAAGAAATATTGCGATTTATCTGTATAAAAGAGATTGTATGGGCTGCTTGGAATATAGTAGCCTTTATAATATAGAAGGGATGGAAAATTTTTGGTTTCATGGACTTAC
The DNA here is from genome assembly GCA_014804785.1 of Lachnospiraceae bacterium. GTDB lineage: Bacteria > Bacillota > Clostridia > Lachnospirales > Lachnospiraceae > Suilimivivens. The sequence goes on along the minus strand of JAAUZD010000028.1, from coordinate 20,098 downwards.
AGTTGAGATTGTTTAGAATAAAGAAAAATGTTATAATATTAGTGTAAAAATGAAAATTCAGGAGATTAATTTATGATATATTATGGAAAATTATTTGAATTAATGAAGAAACAAGGTAAAAATACGACACATATTAGAGAAGGAAAGATAATTGGACAAGAAACTTTACGTAAATTGAAAATGGGTACAGGTATTTTGGAGGAGTATGACTATAAAATACCAAGTACTAAGCAAATTGAGAAAAGAACAAGGGAAAATTCTGTTGATACAAAATCAATTGAATCATTATGTACATGGTTAAACTGTCAACCAAATGCAATTATGGAAGTTATTCCTAATAAATGGAGCAATGCTGATAGACTATGCGAAATCCTTAACTGCACAAAGGAAGAATTACCGGCTAGAGTCCCGATGGAAGAAGAATAAAAAGAGCCACTTGAAAATCAAGCAGCTCTCATGTATAATCTACTTAGAAGTGATCGGAATTGAATCTCCGATTGCCCTCAGTTGAATTATCTATTTTGAAATAGCATTCACTTTAGGCGGTGGGATGCTATTTCTTTTTATGGTTGTCTATGTATGACAATGCCGCAAATATAACAAGCAAAAGTGTAAGTACATCGCTTAGACTTATCATAGGGCATCCCCTCTTTCGTAAGACTAGAGGGCATCCATCGGAAAATCGCATCCTGCTTTCTTTTCAATTATACAATCTGATTATAACATATGGAGAACAAATGTTCAAATAGAAAGAGACGAATCTACTATATTATATATAGAAGAAACGTCTTTTTTTGAGGGTTATTTGAATGGAAAATATACGAGCAATAGGGCAGAAATGCCCTTATTTTTTTCTCAAAATAAGAGAAATTTGTTTGAATTTTTATAAGGAAAACGGAAGAAAATCAATCAAAAACTCAAAAAAGATAGAGAAATATATATCAGAAAAAAATCAAAAAAGATTCTTGGAGGATATGCGTATGGAAAAATTGATAGAAGAATTTAAAAGGAAAATGTTCTTTGATGGAAAATCAGAAAGAACAGTGGAAGTCTATAGTAATTCTGTAAAGGAATTTTTCAAGTGGTTTTATGACAGCTATGGGAATGTGGAATTTAAAAAGTTGTACCGTGAAAATATTCTGGAATATAAAAGCTACTTGAAGAATATCAAAAGGTCTTCACATTCTGGAAATAACCTTTGCCCTAAATCAATTAACTCCAAGCTGTCAGCACTGATCTGTTTTAATGAGTTAATGGAACCTGACAATATTGTTGTGTCAAAAAGAGATTTGATAAAGATACAAGCGGAAATTGTGAGTCCTACTTCTATAACTAAGAAGGAAATAGAAGAATTCAGGCAGATAGTATTACAGTCTGAGGGATGCGCTGCAAGAAGGAATTTTGCCATAGTTACAATACTTGCATATGCAGGATTGAGAATTTCAGAATGCCTTAATTTGCGGAAAGCGGATATTTGCCTGGAATCCAATCAGTTAAAGGTTGCGAATGGAAAAGGGGAGAAAGCAAGGATTGTGATTGTAAACAGTAAGATTGTATCGGCAGTACGTGAATATCAGAAAACGGATTATGTGAAATCAGAGTGGTTATTTCATAATAGCCGAGGGGAAAGATTAAACCAGACAACGATAAACAGAGTATTTAAGTTGTGTTGTCCGAAAGGATATAATATCACACCACATACGCTGAGACATTTTTATGCAATCAATGCGGTGTCGAGTGGAATATTTACTATTCCTGAGATTGCTAATCAGATGGGACATTCAAGCATTAAAACCACAATGCGGTATATGAATCCAAATCTGGAAGAAATAAGGCAGAAAGTTGAGCAACTTTGATATTTTGTGGAAATTTTGTAGTGATGTGGAGAATTACAAAAGTGTAGATAACAAATTTAAAATGATCGGAGGAATGAATATTGAGAAAATTGATTGAAAGAATGTTTTGTAATGGTATTGCAGTTGGGATCTGTTTATATCAGAGAGCGGTCATTACGGCACATGAGCAAAAGAAACCTTTGAAGATTGGTGATACCCTTTATTATGTGCAAGATGGAAGAGAACGGTTAGCGGAAGTTTTAGAGAAAATATGTAAGTAAAAACAGTTCAAAGGAAAGGATAAATATAATGAGAAGAGGAAGACCAACTACGGGAGTGCCGAAGGAATTTATTAAGGAATATATCAAATTTCAGTCGGGAGAATATGGAGATGTATCAAAAAAACAATTTGCCAAACTGAAAGGAATACCCATAAGTACTTTTTACAGATATGAAAAAAGTTTGAAGGCTATTGATAGTCAGGAAAAGAAAGAGCTTAAAACATTAGCTGATGATTTTGGGCTTTTGCAAAGAAAAGAAGTACAAGAAATTATTGAGACTTGTTAAAGCTATTCAGAAGGTCAACAAAAAATCATGAGAGTGTATACGGCGGTATATATGAACTGATTATAAATGGAGTGAATGATATGAAGATAATAGAGAATAGGCAATTATTAAACGGATTACATGATTTTTTGAAGTTTAATTATAGGGACAAAGAAAATTTCAGAGAATTTTGTAATGCTATGTCAGACTATAAGCAAATGGGTATTTCTTTTGATGAATTAGTTAGGGCAGTACGAAAGAGTTGGCAACCAGAGTATGAAAGAGAAGAAATTATTGAATTGTCAATATTGACTAAAAATAATATATGTTACAAGTACAGAGTATCAAAGGGAGCATATGAATATCTTTGTAAATGCTATAATACTTATGTATTTGCTAAAGATTTCTTGGATAAAAACTATACGGAATGCAAATGTTTTTACAAGTTTATATCGGGCAAATATAAAACAATGTCATGCAGAACTATGGATATGGAACCAGAGTATACAGGCGATAATATTTCCTTTTTTGAGAATATTAAAAAGAACCAAAATATCAGAAAGTTTTGTAAGATGATCGATAATCTAAATGAAAATGACGTAGATATGTTTGAAATTTTTGAAATGTATCGAACTGTTTATCACGGTATATGGGGATGGGGGAAATATTACATACAAGAATTAATTATTTATAACGCTGTAATATCTTTTTTCAAATATTCAGAAGCCAAAAGAAAACAAGTGAAATTTTTTGACTTCCTGATTGTGGATATTATGAAAAAATATGTAATGGGGCATAAAAAGGTGGATATTACTGAAATGTTTCCGCATGAAGATTTATTCCCTTGTCCGTTTTGTGGGAAAGTACCCCATATTTATATGACAACATTTTGGTTTGATCTGATAGTCACTATTGAATGTGAAGATTGTTTTCACGTTATGAGCAAACACGTAATAGAATCAAGTGGATTAAACCAAACGGACAGGCTTCATATAAACTCATTTAAAGAAGTGATTGCTGCGCTTGTTGAAAAGTGGAATCACCGCATAAAGAATGATGATATGTGGCTTGATGATGAAACATTACCTGAAGAACTACCGGAGTGTGAACCTAATACACTTTCACAAATTACATATGCACCTGGATTAAAACCTTGTCCATTTTGTGGAAGTAAAGCAGGATTAATTAAAAATAATAGTGCAACAAAAAGGGATGGGAAAAGAGATCCGGAAGGAATAAAGACTATAAAAGTCGTATGTAGTAAAGGCTGTTTTTCGGCTTCGCATTTTGGAACACCAGAAAAAATACCAGATAAACAAACTATTAGATATATGGCTTACAGGTGGAATCAAAGAAATTATTATGAAGTTGGAAGTAAAAATTCAGCATAAGGAGGAATCAGCTAATGGCAACGGATAGGCAGACACCATGTTTATATTACATATGCGCTGGATTATGTAAGAAGGGCAGAAAAGCGGATCATACTCATTACTGCCAGCATTGCAATAAGTATAAGCCGAGGGCAAGGGTAAGATATAAGAATCAGAAAAAGGAAAAGCTGGAGAAAATTCGGAAGGAAGAGAGGTATTAGTCATATGAGTATTGGCAAAAACGATAAAAACGGAAATAGATATTATACTTTTAAAGGCATTCCTAAAATTCATATACTGACAGAGTTTTTTAAATATGGCTTTTATATTGCATTGGTAATATGGATATGTGGAATTTGTTTTTCAACATTTTATGATGGATCAGTAGCAATAAGAATAACAGTAATAGTTGTTACGCTTTCTATTTATATCTTTTTTGTACTTGGAAAAGCGGTTGTAGACAATAAATTTGGAAAGGAATAGAGAGGTATTAGAGCAATGAATATAATACCAATAGAAGGAATCCGGACAAGCAACCAGTTAAAGAAGGAAAAATGCATTGAAGCAAAGGCTGCAATGAGAGATATTCTAACAGATGAACAATTGGAGAAGTTTGATAAGACTTTTGATTCTGTTGTGGATAAAGTACTTAAAGGTGTGATGCTAAAAGAAAAGAATTGAGAGTGTCAGGGCAATTTAATAGTTGGTGAACTGAAGTAGAAAGCTGTATTCAGAAATGGATATGGCTTTTTATTTTTATGGGGTGTGAAAAAGTATCGGTTAATAGTTCGGGGAGTATTGAAGATTTATGCAGTAAACTATTACAAGTATAGGAAATAAAAGGATTTGCAAGAGTTTGCGGATATAAAATAAAGCTAAAAATAGATTTGATAAACGATGTTCGGTGATTTTCTAATTTATATGTGATGTTAGGTGCAGAAATCCTTTGTTTTCAAGGGATTTTTTGTTTTGGGATGATGTGATAAGGTGGAATTGGACAGGAAATAAGGTGGGATTTTTGGATTTATAAGCGGAGTTCGGATTTTGGTTGGAAAATTGGGGTAAATGGGGAGTTTTTGAGAGTAAAATTTTTGAAGGAATGATGAGGGTGTGAGTGTAAAAAGTGCTGAAAAATTGGGAGATTTAAAAGGTGGAGAAAAGATTGTTAATAATTTATCAATGTTCGACATGATGGGAAGATGGTTTGATTATCATTATAATTACATTCTGTTAATAGAAATAAAAGTAAAAACTGCTATAGAACTATAATTCGTTACAAAATATTGCATATTATAATAAAATAATATGTGTATATTTCAGATAAATTGAGTCCTTTCTCGCGTCAGCGGTGTAAGAGGCTCAGACCAATCGAGCAAAATTTGCAGATAGGAAAGAAGGAGAAGTTTATGCTTATTTTTAGACCTAAATTTTATATGTTTGATGAAAATGGGAATGAGGCTTATAATTTGTATCGGAATGTAGCACGTTTCTATTTGGAAAATGACATTTTGAAAGATAATGAATTTTATTGTACATATGTATTTAAACTCGCAAAAGCATGTGAGATGGTTGGAGATTTTTTGGGTGCAGAAATGTATCTAAATTATCTTAAACAAAACTATTTTGAATGGAATACTGAAAATGTGACTATTGAATGTGATCATTTAAAAATACGTTGTCAACGTAAATCTGTTGATGTCGAATGTGATGACCAACGATTAAAGAGAATATTACAAAATTTGGTTTCTGTATTTTTTAACATTAATAAAAATATAAATGCATTTATAGTAGAAAATGAAGAAGAATATAAAACGCTGGCTGTATCAAAGCTTGGATATGTTAATGAAATGGATATTAATCCATATTCTGGTTGGAATGCATGTGGCTTTTATGAGCGTCCATGTGTGCATTGTTTAGTATTTAAAAGGTCAGCTATTTCAGATAACGATGACGCGTTAGCGGGTCTTTGCGCTCATGAATTAGCGCACTTTGAATTATATGATACACAAACAGTGCAAAAAACTTTACATAATTATGAAAGAGGTGACATTTATCTTTTTAGAGAATGGACAACAGATATTCAAGTTATTCAAAGAGGTTTTGCTTTTGAACTATTTATGAGTAGGAAACATTATCCAGATTCTGAAACTCGAATTCTAACATCAAAAGATATTGAATATTTGGTTCAAAAGATTGCTGATTATTCTGAAACCTTATAATTTAGATTATGTGACCGAACACAACGAAAACAAGCCATTTTTCGCACTTATATGTGCGTAAAACCTTGAAAAATAGGTGTTTCTTTATAGGGACCATATGGTGAAAATACAGTATTAAAGATGGTACAGATTTTTCTTTCTTCAATGTTATAATTTATTCATAGGCTATTTGTCAAATAATAATAAAGGAGATAATTAACTATGAGTAAAAATTACAACATTGAGAAAAAATCTGATATGAAGCATTTTCATCAGGATATGATGAATAAAATTGAAAGCGTAGCAGAGGAGAAAACAAAGTCGATCTATGCAGAGCAAACACAGGATATTGGATTTTATGAAAATGTCTTTCCTGGCTTAAAGGTTGAGTGTCCAAACTGCCATAACAAAGTACCTTCAAAGATGGGATATAGTCAATGTCCAATCTGTCAAGGTACTATTTGTGTTACTTCTGAAACAGTACGATTCCGATAAACTGTATGTGGTTATATGTATGGACATTAAAAGTGAATATGGAGGAAATATAATGGTAACAAGGACAATAAATCAACTACATTTTGAAGACTTAGACCCAATTCGATTTGAAGAATTAATATTGGCTATGGTTTACAGAATGCGAAGATGGGATAAGCTGGATCATTTTGGAAAGAAAGGCACTGATGATGGTATTGATATAAGAGCGGTAGAAAAACTAGAAAATGAAAAGGAAAATGCATATTATTTTCAATGCAAAAGATACCTCAAGATTTCCAATACTGAAATAAGAAAGATAATTGATGATTATTTGGCGAGGAATGCAACCATCCCGCAATTTTATGTGCTGGTGGTTTCTTGTTCTTTAACAAAGAAGCAAATTGAATATTTTGAGTCTTATTGTGACAATAAGGGATTTAATACAGTAACAGTATGGACAAGTTCTATTATTGAAGCAAAACTTTATTCAGAATATCATGATCTGCTGTTTGCTTATTTCGGTGTAAATTTAGTATCTGAAAGAAAAACTTTGGTTGGCAGTATAAGAAGGAATGTCGCATTAAAAAAACAAATGAAAAGAGATTTTCTTAAACAAACTGGATGTCGTACCAGAGAGGAAATAGAAAACAGATTACATAAGCCGTGGACAAAATTTAATCATTCAGAAGTATTGATTAGATCAATATATGATAAGGCATATCCTCAAAATACGTTATTGGACAGAGAATTTACAGGATATTATAAAGCTGAGGTTTATGATTTTTACCATAATGGGTTAATGGTACGTGCATATCCATATGTTAAGAATATAAAATATAAGCAAGAGTCATTAAATAAACAGGACGAATTTGAAATAATTGATCTGGAAGTAGAAATATTAGGATGTATACCTTTTGAAAATATTATAGAATATGATGTTGATGGAGATGAATATTACAATTACCCACATCTATTTTGTGACTTTGTTAATGTATCAGATCCTTATGAAAAATTGGTATATTTGTGTAATGATGGATATATGATTGATGAAGATTTAGTTGAAAGGGATTGATGAATTAACTGACTACATATATAAAGCCAGCCTGATAAAACGGACTGGCTTTATACTGTAGTAAATTTAATTACTATTTATTGGATTGACCGCTTTTGCTTGCCTGATTATTTGGATTTAACTGGTTAGCATGATTGTTGTTATTTGCTCGATAAGCAGAATTATTTGGGTTATGTTGATTTGCATAATTATTAAGCTGTTGCTGAGTATGTGTATTTCCAGATACTTTTCCCATTCCTGTTTCACCTCCTATAAAAAACTCCATATAATTCTTACTAACTTAATTAAATTTTATAATAATAAGGATATCATATGCCGAAAGAAAAGTAAATAAAAGGGGAAATTTCGTAGCAACCAATCACAACTAAAATAACACCAAAATAAAACTACCTACATGCAGAAAATATTAATACATAAGGGTAGTTTTTTGTATGTCCGGTTTAAAGTACATTGATTTTGATAACATATTTTACATGACCAGTAAAAGGAGACTTAAAATATTTTGGATCACAGAATACAAACATATGCTCGAAAAAACTATTGACATATTAGAACATATGTTCTATACTTATCATTGTCTACTGCAAGAGAAACACAAGAAAGCCCATCAAATATCCTCAAACGGTGTTGGCAGCACCTCGAATATTGACAGGCTTTCTCTACATACACACACAAATTCAATGCCGAAAGGGCTAAGAATTTGAACGAGCAGAAACGCTCTTGTTTCATATTAAAGCATTTATTCTATGGCAAGTCAAGCGTTTCAGCAGTTAATTCCATTAATAGTTTTTGGAAGTTAGGTAAGGTTTTGTAGTTATTTTCCCAATTTCATAGAAAATTTTGAATGAACTTATTATTTCTAAATCGCAGATTAGAAAAAATAATAAAGTTTTCATTTTGAATGGAGAAAAAGCTATTAGAAAAGTGTAATTACTATTTAGAAAAAGAAGAATGATGTGATTTAGAGAAGTAGATTTTAGGAAGGAGGTTTGTTGATTGTTTATAGGGCTGAAAAGCCTATATATTTTTCGGTTTTAATGAACTGCTATTTACCAGCAACAATATATGCTGATTACAAGAAGAGTTCATTTAAAATACAGAAAATATACATAATTACAACAGGAAGGGAGAAACAGATGGAATTAACAAGAGTAGATTATGTGATTCTAAAGTTTTTAAAAAAGAGAAATTGCATAAGTCATTTTGAGAGTGCGACATTACAAGAAATAATGAATGTTACATCTAATTCAAGACCGACTACATATCGTAAGATGATGAATCTATGTGAACATGGATATGTAGGAAGGGGATGTAAAGCAATCAATGCAGATACTTTCTATTTGCTTGAAAAGGGAATGAAAATTGTTGAGAACGGAGGGAATTTGGAATGATCAAGAAAGATGTGTTTGTAGTAGGTATTGGTTTAGGGGGTAGCAGAGTAGGGTGCGACTTCCAACAGAAAAATTATGGATCATACCTTATCAATGGTTCAAGCCAGGACAACAAAACGCTTCCAGACGCAAAAAATGTGTTGGTGTTGGAAGGATACGATGGGCTGGCTGGTGATAGGAACCTTGCTTTTGAAGCATTAAAATTGAATAAAAATATTTTACAGAAAGTAATGGAAATTGAAGAAAAGGTGATCTTACTGGTTGCTACTGGTGGTGGAACTACTGGGAGTGGTTGTATTACTCATTTGGCAAACATTATTTGTGGGAAATTACCAGATAAGATAGTGTGCGCATGTCTCATGATGCCAAAAGAAGACGAACCAATACAGAAACGGTTGAATGCCTATAACACAGCAAAAGAGCTAATGGAAATACCGGAAATGGGTGCACTGATATTTATCAGTAATGAGGCATGTGATTCAGAGCTGAATAAAATTAACTATAATCTGGTGAATATGCTGGACGCATTCTTTACAGATGAGTCATCTTCCAATGTCTCAAACTTTGATGATTCGGAAAAATTAAAGATGTTATCAGACCATGGTGCCTTTGTGATTGCTATGCGCTCAGATAAAGCAGATCCACAAGATACGAGTAAAATCAAAAGAGTATCTTCACAGGATATGGTGAATGCATTGACTGCAAAGAACATTTTTCTTCCAGTTAACAATGACGGAATTGTTGCACATATTGGGATTATCAACCAGAAGGATAACCATATTGATGAAAAGGAGATTGTGACAGCAATAGGAGTGCCTGAAAATATCTTTACTGGTAATAATGGCAATGTGAATATTGTCTGTGCATCGGGGTTGGGATTCCCGACAGAATATATTGCCAATATGGGAAAGAAAGCAATTAATGAACAAAAACAACGCCTTGAAAAGAAAAAATCTTTCGACATCCTTGATGATTTGGAAGAGTTAGAAATTGAGACGGAAGTTCTTTCAAAAAAACCTGTAAATAAGCGTAGGCAAGTCAGTTTGGATTTATTGCGTGAACTGGATTGAAACAGTAGGAATACATGAATTATACATTTATTTTGCAGCATGAAGCATTGCCAGATACTAACTTTTTACAATTGTGATGTAAATAGATGTAGAACTAAATAATATTGGGTGGGATTTCCGTCTCACCCAACAAATAAAGAAAAAGGATTGGAGAATTGATTATGAATAGAAAAAATGCAACAAGAGAACAGGCAAGACAGATTCTTAAAAAAGGGATTTGTGATATGAGTATTGGTCGTCTTATCCAGTTATCACACTATGGTTTGATGGGAAATATCGCTCTATCTAGTAAAACAATGTCTGTAGATAATATATTTAATCGTATTAAATATGATGAAGAGAACAGCGTTATTACGTTTTCTGTTGAGGAATCACAAGGTAGTTATGGAGAAATTTCATTTTTAATAGATGCTATTGTAGATATTTCTGGCTGTGAGGATAAAGAAGATCCAGAAGAATATCTGAATATCAACATAAAGTTGGATAATGATACAACTATTGACATTAGGATTTTGTATTAGTTGTGTGAAAAAAGTAGAAGTATACAGTGGGTGTGCATTCTGGCATATCCATTGATATCAAAATAAAACAATGAAAAAGGAGATTAAGTATTATGACAAGTAAAGCAGTAAAGGTAACAGGAACACAGGTAAAAGAGTTATTGGCAAAGGCAGTAGGTGGTATTTATCTTAGTAAAAATAGTTGTTATGATGCCATGACAGACTTTTTCCCAAATAAGAATTTATCAATTATAGAGGAAGGGCTGAAAATTGAAGTGGATAGTGTAACAACTGTGAATCTTCCAATTGAAGTAGAGCATCAATATATCAATTATGCAATTGGTGGTGTTGGCTCAGAATCGGATGATCCAGATTTAGAAGAGGAATGGGAAAGTAGCACTTATTTTGATTATAATTTTAATCTTTGTGGGTATACCATTTGCTTCAATGTAACAGATAAAGGAACAGAACTTACATGGGAGCAGTTCAAGGAATTAACCAATGCCGGGAATTATGGAATCTTTGAAGTCAAGAATGTTGATACCGGTTCTGTATATATCAATATGGATGATTGCACGATTGAGGCTAATGAACGTGAAATAGAGATTAATCGTGATGGTACCAATACGATTATTGATATGGATATCATTGATAGTATTTATAATGATTCTGCTGAATATGAGGATATTTATTATAGGTTTGAATTTAACAATGGAATGTCGGATATGGAAATTGAAGTAGAATACAGAAAAAGGGCATTTCAAAAGTAATGTGTAGAAGTAATAACCATATGGCAGTATCGCGCTATAGATACTGCCTACACATAAAAATCAAAGCGAAAAGGAGATTTTAAAAATGCAAGGTACAGTTAAATGGTTCAATTCACAGAAGGGATATGGATTTATCACGGATTCAGAAGGAAAAGATGTATTTGTTCATCATAGCAGCATTATCATGGATGGATTTCGGTATTTGAAAGAAGATGATATTGTCAATTTTGAGTTGGGAGCCGGTAATGATGGTAGAGAGCAGGCAGTTGATGTTAGACTAATTATTTCAATGAAAGTAATTGAAGCCAGTCTGAAGGAAGAAAATATGTACATAAAGACAACAAAAGACGGTTATGGTGTTACAAGGTATCTGGTAGTAGACGGAAACAATGCTCTTCAAACGGATGAAAACGGTATGTCATGCATGGAATTGGCTGAATTTGCTGGCTTTGAAATTGTGGAAAAATCGGCATAGCAATAATAGAAGTAAATATTATCACGATCACAAGGCGGTGTATCTATTTCGGGTATGCTGCCTATAAGAAGGAGATTATCATATATGGGAAGAAGTATAGCAGATACGAAATATATGAATGATTATAGCAACTATAATTTACCTGAACTTATGGGAGTATCTACAGATGAACTGCAAGAATTGTCGTTAGAAGATTTTAGTATGGAACTAAATGGGAAGAGAATCAATATTCATCCACTATCTAAGAATGGGGATATTGTAATCGGTGCTATGAATGCAAATATATTGATTGAAACTAATCAAAGGACAATAACAATATTTGAATATGATTCACATATTCATATTGATTTGTCAGCAAATATTATTTTTGCTCTGTATTCATATGGGAATGATAAAAACTATAGGGTCGCTTTTGAAGGTAATAGTCCTGATTTATTGGTTACTATTGTGGGTGGGAGAATAAACAAAAGTAGCAAATGAAATTGTTTTATAAAGTAGTCCATAATGTACAGATATAACAGAAAAAGGAGAAGTATTTACATGAAACGAATAACTACAACAGCAAAAATCAATGAAACAATATCAAACAATCTACTACAAGTCACAAAAGCAGAGATTTATTATAAGTCTTTAGGAACAACAGAAACAGTAAATGCAAGCATATTATGTGAAAGTTTAGATTTTCTCTGTCATTCAGGCATTTTTGCAGATGCTATTGGCTGGCATTATGAGAGAGATAGCAAAACTAATGGTTACATAGTTGAATGTGGACGAATGAATCCGGATACTGAGATTATTGTCATTGTTTATTTAGATATTTGCAATGGTGCATGTAAAGAAAATATTGAGAAAGCATTAGAAGTGACGGAGGAATGAAGGAAATGAAAGAATTTGAAATATCACAAGATTGTATTTTGGAAAAATCGGCAAAAGAAATAGCAAAAGAATTATTGAAAGGTTCTTTTGTTATTGGATGTGATTACAAAAATGAGCAGTTAGTCTTGGAGAATGTTTTCCATTATACAAAAAGTCAGAAAAGGATGGAGATTTATACATTATTCCCAGATAGACATAATGAGAAACGTCAATTAAGACTTGATGCCGCATTCGTCATGCTGGGAAGTAGTGATATTTTAAAAGATATTATGGGAATTTTGGAGGTTGATTTAGATAATTTTGATTTATTTGTCATTGACAAGCATAAGAATCTTTATACAGAGACAGTCTATGACAAATATGGTGGGAGCATGAAATTAGCATAAATATTGAAGGGAGAGAACAATTATTACAAGCAGAAAACGAGGAACTAAAAATACAGATATGCCTATGTATACTGTCAGATCATTAGAATTAATGAATTGGTTGTGCCATAGAGGATTTACCGTAATGAAAGTGTTAGATAGTGACAAGAATCCGCAATTCAAAATATTTCTGTTTCAGGATTCAACAGAAATTAGAAATGCGGTTGACAGTTATCTTTCAGAACGGGAGGTGTAATTCTTGTTGGCAAACAGTAGCAAAAAGAAACTATGGGTATCAGAACTAATAGGAAATGATTATAAAAACTGGAAGAATGAATTTGTAATACTGGATTGTGGTACTGGTTGTGGGAAAAGTTATTTTTGCATTCATGTTTTAGGGAAATATGCAAAACTACAGAAAAAGAAAATTCTTTATCTTTGCAATCGCAGGAAGTTGCGAAACCAGATATTTGATGATGTAAAGCGTTCAGGATTGCGAAGTGTTATTTATGTGACTACATATCAGTTGCTTCAACAGAGCATACAAGAAGGTAAAATTCCTATTGACTATGACTATATAGTTGCTGATGAATGTCATTATTTTACAACGGACGCAACATTTAATGATTATACAGATGTTTCATACAATTACATTATGAAACAAAAGCAGTCGGTGATTTTGTTTGTAAGTGCTACAGCAAAGACATATTTCAAATATATGCTTGATACAAATAAGGTCAAAAAGAAGAACTATTACAGACTGGATAAAGATTATTCATATGTAGATAAGGTGTATTACTATCAAGGCGAGGAACTTATAAGCATAATTGATGATATTTTGGAGAACGAAAAGGACAGTAAGATTGTCGTGTTCTGCAATGTGGGTTCTAGGATAATAGATATGAGCAAAGTGTATAAGGATAGAGCGCACTATTATTGTTCAAAATCCACTAAAGACGCAAAACTGAGAGGATTATGTGGATGGAATGATGATAAACCTGATAATTGCATCAAGTACTATTCGAGTGACCTTATTACATTTGAGAAAAGAATATTGTTTACGACATCTGTTTTGGACAATGGTGTTGATCTGAAAGACGAACGTATTAAACATATTTTTACTGAAATTATTGATATAGATACTATGATTCAGTCATTAGGACGCAAAAGGCATTTAGAGAATAAGAACGATACTTGTACTTTTTACATAAGGGAATATCAGAAAAAAGGGATACAAGGATTTATAAATCAAACTAAATGGCAACTTGATCCAGTGAAATTGTATAAGGAAGATTACCAAAAATTCTATGAGGAATATGGAAATGGTAAAAACCGTTGGAGATTACAGAAGAACAAAATATTTTATTCGTTTTTCAAAGTAAATAAAATAGTTGGACAAGTAAAAATCAATGAGTGTAAATATAGAAAATACAGTCAGGATTATAATACTTTTTCACTGATGAAAGAGATTGGACATATAAAGTTTCTTGAACTGATTTTAGCTGAAGAACTGGTAGATAAAAGTGAACCTATTGTTGTTAATATCAAACAGATGGATTTATTTTTGGAGTTCTTAAAATCTCTTGAAGGAAAACGCCTATATCAGAATGACAGAAATTATATTAAAGAAGAGTTTGAAACAATCGGTGTTAAATTACGGTATACAGGCATCAATACTTTTAATGGTGCATTGGAAGATAATTATAAAGAACTGTATGATTGCAGATTTTACAGTAAAGATGCTGACGGAAATATACTGGTTGATAAAAGAAGGAAACTTGATAATGGACTGAATAATCCAAACAGGGATAAAACATATTGGATTTTGAAGAAAAGGGAGGAAACGGAGCCACCTTAATTTGGGGTAGGATTCACAAAAATGTATTTATATAGATAATTGTGGATTTTACCCCAAGATAATAATGGATGTAAAAATGGGGTAAGATTCACACAGATGTATTATATATCATAATTGTGGATTCTCCCCCAAATAAATTATCTGCTTACAAAAAAGATATAATTATTGGACAGACTGGCATATTGTGAAGCCGCGCTTTTTTGCGGCGAAACAATGTGACAAGATGCTCCAATAATAATCACGGACTAAATTCAGCAAAGGACAGCTCTGCTGGACTTTGATGGATTTAGGCTGTGCCTACTGTCAGAGACAAACAAAAGGAGACAGATTATTTATGACAAAACAAGATAAAGAGAATTTACAGAATAAGAAACTGACTGATTCATTATTGATATCATGTTTAGCTGCATGTGAGCCAGTAATTAGTAAGAACGCTTATCTTGAAAAGAAATGGTGTCATGACTGTAAAGATTATGGAGGATATCATGCTACACGCTTAGAATGGATGAAATACAGAGAGAAATTACGTTCATTATTATTGCCTGTATATTCAATGAAAATGATTATTCAGATGACTAAAAGCTGTAAGGATAAATCAGCACAAAAGGAAGTATTAGAAGTGATTGGTTTGATAGAGAGTAATGACTATGAGTTAGTGTAGTCTCTGACAGTAGGCAGCCACCGCAAAAAGCGGCGGTGACTGATTAGTTCGCAATCTGACGATTGCTCACTTTTATGATTTTTGGAATGAAGGAGAAGAATATAAATGACCAGAGAAACAATAATACAAAATATCACAACCAATTATGGCAAATATGGGATCACAGAAGAAACAATAATTCCTTTAATTGATAGTGGCATAGAGCAAGGTTTATCATATGATCTGATTTATTTGGGACTAAAAATGGAATTATGTAAGCTGGCAGGCGAAGAATTTTATTGTACAAGTGATGAAATGGCAAGAGCTTTTGGTGTAAGTGATGATGAAATGCATAGGATTATTGAAGAAAGTAGGCAAGAGTTGTTAGAAGCTGGTGAGAATTCGGATGATTATTTTCGTGAAGTACAAGCTACAAGGTTTATGGTGTAAAGAGAATTATTATATATGGTCTGTCAGTTAGACAGGTAAAGAGACTTACAAGGGTGTTCCTTATCTCTGCCATTGGATTTAAGAATGGAGGAAAAGGTTATATGAATGAAAAAATGATTGAAACGATTGTGTCAGATTGTGGATATGAAGCGTTGGGATTGTACAGCTATCTATATTCAATAAGAAATAAAAAGTATAATGTTACAATAATTAACATGAATCAGATTGCTAACATAGGTGCTTATTTTGATGATACGACACTGGTGGAATCTATTGATGATTTAAAGGAATTTGGATATCTGCATGTTGTTGGCAGCATATACTTATTTCCTAAACTTGTAGAAAATTATGATGATTTTTTTGAGTTGTCAGATCAGATTAAAAATATTGAAAATAAAGAAGAACTGGATGATATTTTGAAAGCTAATGATGATGTAAAATCAATTCTATTAGATATTGTGCAGGCAAACAGTAATAATTAGGGTTTGATTTTGGAATGTCCAAAGGGAGGTACATAGAGAAACTGTTGATCGGATTATATGAAAGCAATTTGAAGGAGGATTCAAGCAATTAACAACACAAAAATAAAATACATATCAGTAGCAAACACAAAAATCTATAAAGTAACAGATATTGACTTTTGCAATTTGACCATAGAAGCAGCCGAAACGGATTTATCCATTGAAGATGTTCCTGAGAATGAAGTGTTTCCGGTTGAAGAGTTTGGGGAATTTAGGATTAGGTTATGTAATGGTGATGGGATGGGAGAGATTGTTGATTTTGCGGAGTGGGTAAAAATGAAAAGTCATATTTTGTGAGTTTAGAAAGTTGTGGGTCAATTTTGACACAATGTTGATTTGACCAGTCTACACGCACCATATATTAATATAAATTGTAGATTTATATGATTTTTGCAAAATTGGCATTATTTTGGGCAAAAATAGACATAAAAGAATATGCGTTCTAATTGTCGAGAAGGGTAAATAATGGTAAAATTAAGGAGGTTTTAAATACTTATGAATTGGAGCGATACAACAGTGAGTGAAGAATTAGACCCTAGAGGTAAAACAATTAATGAAATAATGAGATGGTATTATGATGATGCGTTGATTGTTAATAGAAGATATCAGCGAAAATTGGTGTGGACGTTGGAAGAAAAACAACTATTTATTGACTCTATTATAAATAAATACCCTACACCTTCTATCATTTTATCTACATATGAAGACGTAGATAAATTTAGCAGCACAAAAGTGTTTTATGAAATTATTGATGGATTACAAAGATTAAATGCGATTGTTTCATTCGTAAACAATGAATTTGGTGTATTTTATAAGGACAAAGAATATTATTACGATATGCAATATACTCCAACTGCCCTGACAAAAAAGAATAATGGCGAATTACAACAACATCCTTCTATTTTGCCTCCCAATATATGTCAGGACTTTGCAGGATTTGAAATGCCAATTATTTTAACTACACAAAGGGTCGATAGAGATAAAAAAATAGAACAAATTTTTAGCAGAATTAATTCTTATGGGCGAAAATTATCAGCGCATGATTTACGACAGGCAAGTTCTGTTGGCGAATTTCCTGATTTAGTCCGTAGAGTTGCAACTCATTTTAGAGGTGACTTTACTTATTATGATGAAGTAAATTTATCTGATATGCCTAAAATTAGCTTAAAAAGCAAAGGATTAAATTATTCAATTGACCCAGAAAAAACATTTTGGAGAAAAAATGATATTATTCAATTAAATAATTTTAGACAATCTAAAGATGAAGAAATTATTGCATCTGCTTTGGCAATATCTTTATTAGGAAAAGATTTTCGAGTTACTGCAGACAACTTAAATTATCTGTATCAATCTAATACTAAGTATGCTACTTTAATAACTGATAAAATAAATGAAATTGGTAAAGATACTATTGAACAATATTCTCTGAATGTTTTTAAACAAATAACTAATATTTTTGATTCAGTACATTCTAATTTTACAAATTATTTATATTCTAAAAAAGATGCTGCTGGCAAGGATATAAGCTTTATTATGTTGTTTTGCGTTATATATCAGCTTAATCGTGAATCGTATATTATAAAAGATTTTGTTTCTTTAGCAAAAACATTAAAGAAACATTCTGATTCAACATTTGAAATAATATCTAATGACTCTAAGCATGATAGACGTGTTGAAATCATGGAACTTTTATATACTATTATAAAAGATAAAATGGAACCAGATCTTCCACGAAAAAGAAATAGTGATGATGAATTGTTAGAAAAATTATTATCGCTATCTAGTATAGAATCTCAAATGGTAGAATTTAAAATAGGAATTACCTATTTTCGAAACGGGGAAATTAATGAAAAGGAAATTAAAAAAATATGTAGAACCTTAGTAGCTATGGCAAATACTAACTGCAAATTTCAAAAAGATGGGTATGTTATAATTGGTATTGCAAATGATCAAAAATCATGTGATGATTGGAAATCTATATATAATGAATCACCAATAACATATGGAGCTCACAAAATAGTCGGTATTACAAAAGAAGCTACTACACATTTTACAGACATAGATAATTATGAACGAAAATTAAGTTCTTTAATAAAGAAAGAGCCTATAACTGAATCATTAAAGACGTATATTTTATCAAATTTACGAACTGTAGATTTTCAAGGGAAAAATTTATTATTACTTCCATCAGTAAAACAGGATGAAGTTTGTTTCTATGATAATGAATTTTATATACGAGAAGGTTCAAAAACAGTACATATTGGAGCAAAAGATTTAAAGACACCTTAATTGGTGTCTTTTATTCATAATATTATTATATTACTTTAAAAGAATGTAATATCAATCATTAAAAGTTCTCTTTTCCCGATGAAATACCTCTTTCAAGAAGTGGCGATTATGTTGTTTATTTAGTTTTAATTATTTAGTGTGTAAAGGATTTTTGAGGTGATTTTGGATTTTAGGAGTGTGGGTGGGGAATTATAGGAGTAGGAGATTTGATCAAACATTTCTTTTGTAATTGAATGCTGATGTGTAATATAGTATAATTTTATCATAAATATACAAAGGATAGATTTATGAAAGATTTTTTTTCGTGGGTTTCAAATCATAAAAAGATAGCGATACTTATATGTGGACTGCTGATAGTGGGAGTGCCTATTATTATCCATTTTTTGTTTTCAATAAATGCTTCCAATGATTTCTTTGTAGCAAAATGGTCAGCAGGTGATATGCTCCAATATTATGTGGCTATATTAGGACTGTTTCCAACAACTCTTTTGAGTATTGCGGCATTAAGGTTTACTATGTATGCCAAAGAGGATGACGATAAGAAGAAAGGAAAAGTATGTATTAGTTTGGAAAACGAGAGCTATATCAAAATTTCTTGGGGAAAAGGACTGAAATATTTAGAAGTACCATTTTCCAGTTATGGAGATGCGATTCCGGAATATGTTGCGGTAGAAATGCTAGATATGCATTCTATTGGTGGTGTACTTGAAAATGTTAAGATAGAGGGACCAAGAAATTTAATGGGTTCCATAGAAAATATAGGAGAAAAACGTTTTAAATTCAAACTCACTATAAATGATGTGGATAGTATCAATTTTACTTCGGGAATAGTGAAAATTTATGAAGATTATTGTAGAGGACTTTTAACGAAAGAAGAATTTGTTAGTAATACTGATGTATTAATGAATTTAAAATTAGGTATATATTGTGGAGGAATAGTTACACCAGTAAGATTAGGAATGTATTTAAAATGGGATTTTGAGTATATACAAAGCAACGAAATAGGGTATAGACTGGTTGAGAATAGTATTCATATAAGCTTGCCAGTGCTTGAAAATGATTATGAAAATCAATGGAAATAACCAGCCATCAAAAATAAGGTGGCTGGTATTTTGATATATATTTAGAAGTGTTAATTGAATGTTGATGGTTAAAAGTGTATAATATTCTTCATTACAGAAGATAGGGGATATTATATGGATAACAAAGAATCGAGTATAGCAGTTATAAATATGATGCTAATGAAATATAATTTGTATTCTTTGGTAACGGAATTTTGTTGTCAGACGGCACATTGTGGGAGGCGCAAACCGCACGTTGATTTCGGCACTTCTGCCTTCCCGACTGTGCAGTCGCGTGGGTGACCGCAAACTTTCAGCGGAGCAGCCGCACGCTGTC
>JAAUZD010000027.1 GCA_014804785.1 Lachnospiraceae bacterium | reverse complement strand
CTTGCTTGCTTGCTTGCTTGCTTGCTTGCTTGCTTGCTTGCTTGCTTGCTTGCTTGCTTGCTTGCTTGCTTGCTTGCTTGCTTGCTAACAGATTGTACGCTTTATCCATTTTTTTGCAACCCCTTTCCATAAAATTTCTCACTTTTGCGGATGCCCTACACATTCGCAGTTACGCCTTATTTTACGTCATTTCTCTCCAAAAGTCCACTCGCCAAACGGATAGTCCAAGCCACTTTTTCTCTCTTTTTTGCACTTTTTTAAAAAAATTTTTAAGTAGCAAAAAATAAGGATAGAATTGTATCACTATCCCTGCTCCGGCAGTTTCCTTTACAAATACAGTTAATCTTCCCTAGTTGTCAAAGAAGCCTCTTCCCGTCTCCATATTAAGCAGACCCCAACAACCCAGAATATCATCAGCGCTGTTGAATTCATGACGTTTGTGCATCCAGGACTGGAACTCTAACGCGCCGTACAGCTCGGTTCCCGGCTCGTGACCAGTGGCATCCGAACTATAGAGGATAAATTTCGCACCGGGTTCAAGGGCATTGTAATCCTTGTCATCGAAACCATATGGCTGACTGGAAATATATTGACAATCGTCATCTGTCTCAGTCCATGATTCCCCCACATTGTGACCGGTGTCAATTTCCAGTTCACTCAGCGTCAGAAGCCAGGAAGAGTCAGTAAGCTTTTCCACTTTCCCAAACTGTCCGTGAAATTGGCATACATGTAATATATTCAGATCAGCATCGACGTAGTCTCCCACAAAACTGCCGTCCGGGTTCAATGTAAGACAGGTCCTCCATGCTCCGGCACCGCTGTAAAATTCCATCTCCAGAGGCTCGGTGAAAGGCAGAGAATCTACTTCTTCCGGAACTACAGGCACCTGAACAGCCGTCATGGCGGTTTGGAAGTCTTTTAAGTTTTCACGCAAAGATTTGTCCTCATCTCTGATGAACTCCGGCTCCCAGCCATCCAGCCACCAAAGACTGTCATAAATCTGCCCTTCTCCATAGAGGGTATATGGCAGATTGCTGTTAGTATTGAGTATTTGGGCACTGTTTGAGAGCAGGTTATTAACCTCATCCATAAAAGCAGCGATGGCCTCCGAATCAAAGCCATTGTGGTGGGGAGAACCAAAGTTTATATCAAAATCAACCCAATTTCTCTGTATCACATTCTCCTTGTTGCGGGGCAGATTGAATAGATCATAACTGTATGTACATACGCCCTGATATATCATTGTGTCATAACACAGAAGATAGTCCTCTCCATCTAAAGTGCATAGGAATATGGCAGTTTGCTCCGAATCTGTACAATAACAGTATTCAAATCCAATCCGTTCATCGTTTTCCCAGATCTCCAGCCACTGTCCCTGCTCGCTGTCAGCGTCTTTTAAGCGTATTTCTTCGGCTATACCGTTGTGATTCAGATCAAGAGTGGTAATCGAATCTGCGGCATCATCTGTTTCGGCGCCATCCGTTTCGATATTGTATGCTTCGGCATCAGGTTGTTCCAGTGAAATGGTTTCTAATGGATCATCAGCTATACTCCCGGTTATCTTTTCCATTTTCTGTCCAGAAGAGCAGGAACAGGTTAAGAACATTAATATAATCATTCCTGTCAACAGAAGGCAAAGTTTCTTTTTCATCATATGTACCCCCCAATATCCTGATTTATCATCTTTTCAAATGTTGACATCGCCTTTCTTCCTTCTAAAATCTACATATTTTCTTACTTTTTATACATTGCAGCATTCTCTATGCGAATTAACCATCATTATTTTTCAATACTCTTCAAATAAGAAACATCTAATCAAAACAAACACTTTGTACATCTTATATAAAAAACTGCTCAACACAGTTTTGACACTGTACCGAACAGTTCTCTTCTAACCTACAAACAATAATTTTCTACTAATTCTATAATCTCCTGATTAGTCGGTATTCTGTTATCGTCTTTTTTATAATAAATCGTAAGCAGATATACCTCCTCATCATCCCGAACTGCATAATAAATAATACGATAACCGTTGGACTGCCCTGCTTTGGTATCTGTGTTTGCCGATCTTACCTTGAAGGTATGCCCATCTGTTGGAATCTTTAATCCTAGAATTTCCGTTCCTATCAGGTTTCCTTTTTCCAATTCATCTGTTATGACCTTAATATCCGCGCCTATGTGCTTGAACCCTTTTTTCTTGATGTAATACTTTACATCTTTTTCAAACTGTTCAGTAGGTATAACTGTGTACATTTATCTTTCTTCCTCTTTGTTCCATTTTTCAATATTCGCAAATAAGTCATTTAAAGAACGTTTCGGTATTCTGCCTTCACGCATATCCTTTACTTCCTTACATGATTGCATGATAGATTCTGAAATCGTACAAGGTCTTTCCAAATTCGCTACTACGCTCATTACCTGTTCCTCCTTCTCCATTACTTTGCTTTTTCCTATTTTCTTATTCATATCATACCACCTTTTATTATTTCTGTATAGTTAGTATGATACTCCCCAAACAAAAATATCTAATCAAAGCGCAATAAATGTTTTGTTTAACGCTAATATGCTGAAAAGAGCTCATTAACCCAAAACTCTTCTCCATTCTACCCCGGCAGACTATTTTCGACACACAACGCCCCATATCCCTCTTATGTCAAGTTAATGTCACAAACTTTTTTAATTTTTTTGAAGCAAAATCCCCGGAAACCGCATAACTTCGTTAGGGTTATGGTAAATTAATGTTAAGTTGTTGCTAATTGTAAAGTGGTCGAATTCGACTACTTTACAACTGGTCATTTATTTGAATAGAAAATTTATGCTATAATATAGCAACCTCCATCTACAAACCTTTCTCCTATTATGCAATACCATATTTTTTGAAAATACTATTCAAATCATCTTTACTGATTTTTCCTGCAAGATAATAGGCTTTTACACTGGCTTCTATCGCTTCAAAAGCAGTATCAAACATAAACCAATCACCTGCATTATAATATCCCTGTAATTCTATAAAATCACGCTGCAATCCATCCGGCAAATTATCTCTTAAAATTATTTGTTCATCCACATACATTATTTATATCACCTTTCCATTCACGACTTTTATAACCTAATGTGCACATCATTTTGTTATACATTTTAACAATACTTTTTCATATCTGTATTCAACAATTGATGTGAAAAATTTCTTCTGAACTTCTGACAATATTGGTATCTCCCTTATCATTGCTTGTATTCTATTCATACTATTACCGATTTGGGGCGTCAATCTATAAGCAGCTTCTAAACATTCCGGATATTCTCTGCTTTCTATTATATGATACGGATTTACCCGTTTGCCATGCAATTCAAATATACACCTGCGTGCTTTATATGCCTCCGCTTCCATTTTATCAGCATCATTCATAACGATTCGCATTTTTTCATCATCCCATTTACTATTTAAGCAATTGCCATTATCATAAACTGGCGCAATCTCTTTCGAACCATCTCTTTTCAAAATAATTCCCCAATTGCTGTTATTACGATCTGTATTACCAATCAATGCATCCATTATGAACATATTCCAAAAATGCTCTTTTACCTTCGGAACATCTTGCAAAAAAGGATGTTCCTGTATCGTCATCATGATTTCGTACAAATCGACACCGACACCATTTGTTTCATTACCATTTGAATCTAAAAAATGTGGTTCAAAAGTAACTTTTATTTTGTCAAACTCATAGAGCTTGTCTCCATTCTCCAAAAAATCCTCACAAGCTACTACAATTTTGTTATTTCGGGTTCCTAAAATTGTATTGTGAACTGGCAAGCCGACTATCTCGTATATTTTTGAGCCGATATATTCACAAACAGGACTATTCGAATAACTCAGATTGATATTTTTCATATACTGTTCTTTTAAATTTCCCGGAAACTTTAAAAGAAAATCTTTGCCTTCATAAGTGATTCCCATTTTTCTCCCGGCCGTGCCGCCATACATTCTTTGATTCTGTTGAAAGTTATTAAAATTTATTAATTCCAAATCAACACCCCATTTCAGATTTTCTTTTGCAATTTTTCATTAATTACTTTTTCGATATCTTCATCTGTCAATAAATATTTTGAAACATCTTCTATCTTTTGTGTTTCAAATCCTGTGAGGATTTTTATTTCCTGTAACGTCAGCCCTTTTCCAATCAAATTTGCAACTCCTTGCAGTGCAACAGTCGTAGGTGTAAAATTATGAATATCTAATTTTTTCATTTTTTCCTTTAAAGTATAAAATATACTATCAGGTGTCAGTTGTTCGCCATTGCTTTTAGTAAACAGATATGTCCTGTCAGGATATTTGTGCATTCTACAATATTTCACTAAATCTTCCCATATATCCGCTTCCAGCTTTATATATATCCTCTGCTCCTCATCACAACCTACTAATAGCTGCCCCTCTTTCTCATTAAAATCTTCAGTTCTTATATTAATAATTATTTTTTCTTTAAATCCGTATGTAATAAGAAGCCGATACATAACCGATTGCCCAAATTGATAAAAGTTATTTTTATTTAGAAGTTCTATCTGCTCTTTTGCAATCTTAACTTCTTTCTCTTCGTCAAATGGTAAATATATTTTTTGACTTAATTCATTATTTAAACTTAAGCATACATCGTGCACAATCTGTTTATTTCTGCACCCCTCCTTCAAATATCTCCACTCTATCTTTCGTTCCTTGGCATAGCTGGAAAATTGATCTATCGCTGTCAAAAACCTCTGAATCGCTTCAATTGATGTTGCCCTCTTGCTTGTTTCAAAATAATATTTACATGCCTGCTCGACATCTATCTTTGTAAGATTTTCAGATAAATCAGCCAGTGAATAAAGCTTTAATTCTTGATTGCAATACTCCAAAAAGCTCTTATAGCATGCCCGATAATTAGCTCTCTCTTCTCTTATCGTATTATAATAATCCTCTAATGCCTGTTTTAATGCTGTACTCATCAGCCTTCCCCTCTTATGTGCATTTCTCTATAAAATTTTTTTTTTATTGCATGTCATTCAAATATAATTATAACTCTCTATTTTTTAATGTAAAGTATCATTTAACCTAAAATTTATATAATTACCTCATCCTTTCCGAAGAAGGCAGGCTAATCCCTTGGCTATCGAGGAATCAAATTGGTAGACTATTTTCAACACAAAGCGCCCCATACCCCACCTTTTCATTCGGGTACACATTCTCCCCCCTAATCGGCTTCGCCCCTCTCCTCAAATACGCCTTCACTTTCTCCCCGTACAAAAATCGATCATTCCCCCGCACAATCCCCCATTCCATCATAAGCGCAGCGCTCCCCGTCACAAAGGGCGTGGCAAAAGAGGTTCCAGACACTTGCACAAAGGTATTATTTGGTCCAATGGTACTTATATTGGTTCCCGGTGCAGCAAGGTCCGGTTTTACATCTCCCTGGGATACCCTTTCTCCCGGAATGCTCATAAGGGGATATCCCCTTCCCGAAAAGTCTGCGTAAGCCTCAAAAGCGGCATCATATGCTCCCACTGTGATGACCTTTGATGCCGTGGAAGGAATGGTCAGGGTCTTCACGGGGGTGGGTGCAAAAAAACGTGTGGCTGTATTTAGGACCACACTGCTCGGCAGATACAAATCATAATTTCCTGTCACTGTTTTAATTGGATATAAATTGATTGTCCATATTCCCTGATTCACATACCTGTTTACAGGCAGAAAATCAAAATAGACTTCCTGATTTACAGAATAGGGAGAGGGTTCTCCCACATAGATGAGAATTTGTGTCTCTTCCAGAACGACACTTCTTCCTCCCGGCATTTGAATGTCTACTGTAACCTGCCTTCCCCCCGGAGAAACCAGCTCTATTCCCAGAAGATCTACATACTCTTTCCAAAGCTGTACATTGACTGTTGTCTGGTAATTTCCAACGCTGAGCTCAATCTGCCGCCCCGCCGAAGGCGCTGTGCTCATTCCAAAGCTGCCGGACACATGACCTGCTGCCGCTCCCTCATTGCCGCTTCCTACACAGACAACACATCTTCCTATTTCGGCGGCATTATCAAGAAAACGCTCCACCAACGAGGTGCCGTCATGGGATCCGTAAGTATTTCCGAAACTTAAATTTACGGCAAGAGGTTTCCCCAGCTCCACCGCCTTTTTTACTGCATAGGTCATCGCCCTCATCAGTTCCGTTGTCTTCGGAAAAGAATCAGGTCTGGGATTTCCCATTTTTACAATCAGCAGTTCACTCTCCGGTGCAACTCCCTGATATTGCCCGTTCGCAAGTCTCCCTCCTGCTGCCGCGATAGCTGCCACCGCCGTTCCATGTCCTGAATTGTCTGTGCTTGGTACGATGCTTTTGGGAAAGCGGCTTTTAAGCGCCGCATCGATACGATATTTTGAAAACTCGACCCCGGTTTCAAAGCCTTCCGGCGGAGCCGCTTTTCCCGCAAACTCTTCCCCGTCTTCTAAAAGCTGTCCATTAACCTGCTCCGCATTTAACGTCTGATCCCACAAAAACTGGATTCTGGAATTTCCCTGTGCATCCCGGAATTCAGGATTTTCAAAATCAATTCCGGAATCTATCACTGCAACCAGAACGCCTTTTCCCGTCAAATAAGGGTCTCTTGCGGTAACCGGGAAAATGCAGGAAGCCTGTTTTCCCTGCAAAGTAGAAAAATAAAGTCTCTTAGGCTTTTCTACATATTCCACTTCATCCAATTGTGTAAAGGTATCAATCAGGCTTTCAGGTATGGTTACAATGGCATATCCCGCAATCAACTCCTCCACCTGGATTACATTGCTTTGAAGCCTTCCTATATCTCCATTGTACTTTACAATCAATTCCCACGTCCCGGTACTTTCCGAAAAGCCAACCCCCAGCTGCCCCGACTTTTCCCGCTGTGCATCCTCTATTTCAAGTGCAAGATTAAGAAGCGCCTCCAATTTCTGATTTGCCATAAAACTCTCCGTTCTATACACCACTTCTATTATTCTTACTCTATGCTCTGCATTCTGATTGCGTACCTGTCATCTCTCCCTGATGTTTAACCTCTTCCCATGCCTACTCTTTTTCTAATGCTCAATTTCTCCCTATGCCCAATCTTTTCCTATGGTCGATATCCTTCAGAAATGGCAATTCCTCATATAAAATCTTATTCTTCATGAATGATTCTCCCGTTCCATCTCATATCAGTTTATTTAATATGGAACTTCCTATCGTTCCTTCCGGCATATCGACACCGAAATTCTCTGCCACTGATGCCCCTATCACAGCAAAAGTATCTTCATTTTCCAACGCTCCGCCGCTTTCCATTCTCTTTGCATATGCCACAAACGGTACATACTCTCTTGTATGATCGGTACCAATGTATGTCGGATCATTTCCATGATCCGCTGTCAGGATTAAAAGATCATCCTCCCTTAATTCTTCCAATAATACGCCCAGATTCTTATCAAACTTTTCAATCTCCTGTGCATATCCTTCCACATTCCTGCGATGTCCCCACAGTGCATCGAAATCTACAAGATTGACAAAACACAGTCCATGGAAATCCTTCTTGCAAATCTCAATCGTCTGTTCCATCCCGTGGACAGAACTGTCAGAGTGGTAGGTCTGTGTGATGCCTTCTCCGCAGAAAATATCATTGATTTTCCCCACGCCGATCACATCACGCCCTGCATCCTTAAGCGCATTCAGTACCGTCCGTCCAGTAGGTTTCAGTGCATAATCATGCCGGTTGCTTGTTCGTTTGAATTCACCTTTCTTTTTTCCAACATACGGTCTTGCGATGACACGCCCTACTCTCCACTCATCCTTCATGGTGATTTCTCTTGCAATTTCACAGCAGCGGTATAAATTCTCAAGATCAAAGGTCTCTTCATTTCCACATATCTGAAGTACAGAATCGGCTGATGTATAAACGATCATTGCCCCCGTGTTAATCTCTTCCTCGCCAAGTTCCTCAATAATCTCAGTGCCGCTGGCACTCTTATTTCCGATCACTTTCTTTCCACACTGTCTCTCCAATTCTGCAATCAATTCCGGCGGGAACCCTGTATCTGTAAAGGTCTTAAATGGTTTCTCTGTTTTGATTCCCATCATTTCCCAATGTCCGGTCATGGTATCCTTGCCATTGCTCGTCTCTCCAAGGCGCATATACCGTCCCAAAGGCTTTGCCACGCCTTCCATCTCTCCTGCCCTATGAAGGTTCAGCATACCGAGTTTTTTTAAATTCGGGATATTCAGTGTTCCCATTTTCTCCAGAATATGTCCAAAGGTGTCCACACCGTCATCTCCAAATAGGGGAGAATCCGGCATGGCTCCAATCCCAAGAGAGTCAAGGACAACCACAAAGATTCTCTTATATTTATTTTTCACGATCTTGATAATCCGGCTTGTTCCAAGACGTTCCGCACCTAATGAGAGGAATTTCTCCGCATCATCCATCGACGCAATCCCGCCAGCTGCCTTTATCTTCACTTCTGGTCCTACATTCTCTGCAAATAGCCGGACATCATCAAATGTCGCTCCCCCGTTTGAAAATCCTGTGGAAGTCTTAATGTAGTCTGCTCCTGCCGCTGTCACGACCTCGCACATCTTAATCTTTTCTTCGTCTGTCAAAAGACAGGTTTCAATGATGACCTTCAGGATCTTCTCTCCGCACGCCGCCTTTAAGGTGCGGATTTCCTCTTCAATCAGATCATATTTTTTATCCTTCATCCAACCGATATTGATGACCATATCAATTTCAGATGCGCCATTTGCAATGGCATCTCTGGTCTCAAATTCCTTGGTTTTCGTTGTCATATATCCGTTCGGAAATCCAATCACCGTACAGACTGCCATCCTGCCCTGTACATATTCACTTGCCTGCTTCACATAACTTGGAGGAATACACACAGAAGCTGTCTGATATTTCATGGCATCATCACATATCTGTTTGATTTCCTCCCAGGTAGCTGTCTGCAGTAAAAGCGTATGATCTACATGTCTTAAAATTTCATTCACATCCATTTTCTGCTCTCCTAATTATTTTCTCTTTCCTGATCCTCATGAATCAGTCTGCGGATGGCTTCCACTGCCACCTGAATTGCCATATCTGTGTCATGCACAACAGGATTTTCCATTCCGAGCTTTTCTCTTTCCTGATTTGCAACCACCAGGAAACATGCACCGGCTCTCACATGCAGATAACTTGCCACAACAAACAATGCCGCTGACTCCATTTCAGATGCCAGACATCCGAGACGCTTCCATGCTTCCCACTTATTCAGCAATTCATAGCTTACCGGTTTCGTTTCCGGTTCATGCTGTCCATAAAATGCATCTTTACACTGCACCACTCCTGTGTGGAAAGGATATTCCTTTTTCTTTGCCGCAGCTACCAGTGCATTTGTTATAGAAAGATCCGCCACAGCCGGAAATTCCATAGGTGCATATTCTCTGCTGGTTCCTTCCATGCGGATGGCTCCCGTAGCAATCACGACATCACCGCTTTTTACCTCTGTCTGCATACCGCCGCAGGTTCCGATGCGGATAAAGGTGTCCGCACCGCACCGATACAGTTCTTCCATCGCAATAGAGGCAGATGGACCGCCGATTCCGGTGGAGGTCACACTGACCTTTACTCCATCCAAAGTCCCGGTATACGTTATATATTCTCTGTTATCAGCAATCAAAACTGGATTGTCAAAATACTGTGCAATCTTTACGCATCTTTTGGGATCGCCCGGCATGACCACATAGCGTCCCACCTCGCCCTTTGCCACCTGTATATGATATTGTCTGCTTGCATCTTCGGAATAATTCTTCATATATGACCTCCTTTTTCTCTCTTTGGGCATATAAGAAAATTATGACGCAGGAACTTTCGTTCCTGCGCCGCAAATCATTTTCATCAATATTTATCAAAACCATCTCCAAGAGAAATTACCTGTTCATTCATGCTTGAACTTGAACCGTGATAGGAACTCTTGAAGGAAGAAGAACTACCTGAACCCAGATTGTAGGTGGAAAGCATCTCTCTCATTCTGGATGCCTGATTGGACAGTTCCTCGCTGGCTGCCGCGCACTCTTCACTGGTAGCTGAGTTGGTCTGTACAACCTGTGATACCTGGGTGATTGCCTGTTCGATCTGTGCTACTGCGGTTGCCTGATAGTTGGAGGATTCCGCAATACCATTAATGATCACTTCACTCTTCTGTACAACATTGGCAATTGCATCCATCGCCTTTGCTGTATCATCAGCAATCTTGCTTCCTGAATTCACTTTATTGATTGATGCTTCAATCAATTCAGCTGTCTCTGCTGCTGCTGCTGCACTCTTAGCTGCAAGGCTTCTGACTTCTTCTGCCACAACTGCAAATCCTTTTCCTGCTTCTCCTGCCCTTGCAGCCTCAACTGCCGCATTCAGCGCAAGAATATTGGTCTGGAATGCAATGTCATCGATAACTTTGATGATCTTGGAAATGCTTTCGGACGCCTTGTTGATATCCTGCATAGCGACCATCATGCTCTTCATCTGTTCATTTCCTTCTTTTACATCGCCAATTGCCACACCTACCAGATTGGATGCCTCATTTGCCTGTTCTGCGTTCTGTTTTGTCTTCTCTGCAATTTCGTCGATAGATGCTGTGATTTCCTGAATTGCACTTGCCTGCTCTGTGGAACCTTGTGCCAGTGCCTGGCTTGCACTTGCCACCTGTGAAGCGCTGATTGTAACTTGGGATCCTACTTCGCTGATGTTAGAAAGAGTATGCAGGTTGTCATCTACCATCTTCTTTAACGCATTGCCAAGAACGTCATCTGAAGAAGCCGGCTTAACCCCAATTGTAAGATTTCCGTTTGACACTTCCTCTGCGACGCCTGACTGATATTTAATGTTGTTGATTACTTTTCCATACTCATCAATCAACTCGCCAAACTCATCATTGGCAGATTTCTCCATTTCAATATTATTGACACGTCCCAGAGCAATGTCTTTTGCAGCATTAGAAAGCTGCCTGATAGATTTACTGATTGCCTTGATAATAGACACTGCAATAATCTCTGTAATTAAAACAGATAAAATCAACAATCCTATGGAAATACCGGCGGATATGTTGGCATATCTCTTTTCCAGTTCTGCTTCCACATTAGCAACTGCCTCCATTGCCATAATGCCAAAAATTACATTTAGAAGTGTTAAAAAAATCGGAACTGCGAATCCAATAATCAATCTTGTTTTCATCTTCATGTTTTTCATAACTTATGCCTCTCTTTCTTCATCAATATTCATTTCGCCAGACTGTTCCACCACTGATAAATCCTCGTCATTCAATAATTTATCAGGATCCAGCAGCAACTTGACCGAATTTCCCACCTTGCCAATACCATATACATATTTATTCTGCACCTTGTCGGTACGACCGATGGTAGGAGGCGGCAGGATATTGTCCTCCTTGATATCTACCACCTCTGCTATTTTTTCTACAATCAAACCCACTAACATAGATTTTACATTAATAACAATGATACATGTTCTATCATTATACTCAAAGGGCCTTTGTTTAAACCGCAGCCGAACATCAATGACAGGAATTACTTTTCCTCTTAGATTAATCAGACCTTTAATATAATCCTCTGTCTCCGGAATTGCTGTAATCGTCTGAAACTGAATAATCTCGCTGACATATTGAATTTTCAGTCCGAAGTACTCATTTCCGGATTTGAAGGTCATATACATACCTTTCTGTGCATCACGCTCTGAAGAATCCGTCGGGATTTCTTGTGTCTGCATCTTCGCGTTTGTTTCATCCATATGTTTTACCATTCCTTTCTGTCGTTTTATTCTATTAATCCAGCGGCATCTAATATCAAAGCAATACTTCCATCACCAAGTTGTGTACAGCCGGACAATCCTTTGACTTTTTTAATGTAGGAAGGAATCGGTTTTACCACAATTTCCTGTTCGCCAATCAGCTTATCAACAAAAAGACAGATTTTCTTTTCTTCCATTTCAAGAATCAGCATCACTCCGTCTTCCACATCTTCCCGATAATCCGTCATACCATACCATTTGCCAAGTCGGATTACAGGGAAACATTCCCCGCGTATCATAATATATTCATCGCCATCAGGCTCATGAATCATCATGTCTTCTTTCACGCGTACAAACTCTTTAATCACGCCTGTCTCCAGTACAAAGGAAGAGTTGCCCGTCTCCATGACAATACCATCAATAATAGCAAGTGTAAGCGGAATTTTGAGGCTCATTATGCTGCCCATCCCCGGCTCGCTTTCGATATCCAGCGCTCCACCAATTTGCTGGATATTCTGGATTACTACATCCATTCCAACGCCTCGACCCGAATACTCCGTAACCTGCTCATTGGTGGAAAATCCCGGAAGTGTAATGAACTGGTACACCTCTTTATCCGTGTAGGCAGAGTCTGGCTTGTTCTCATCCAAAAGTCCCTGTTTTCTCGCCTTTGCAAGAATTTTTTCTCTATCGAGCCCTTTTCCATTATCCTCTACGCTAATCCAAACCTTTCCTGCTTCGGTTCTCGCCGACAGGATCACTTTACCCTTATCCGTTTTGCCACTCTCAGCACGTTCAGTATTCGTCTCGATTCCATGATCAACCGCATTTCTAACCAGATGCATAAGAGGATCGGAAATATGCTCAATGATATTCTTATCTACCTCTGTGTGCTCTCCCACCATTTCAAACTCTATGTCTTTGCCCAACTTTCTGGATACATCAAAAACAATACGATTCATCTTCTGGAATGTATTGGTCAGCGGAACCATCCGCATGGACATGATGACATTTTGCAAATCTGTAGATATCTTGGATAGCTGTGCCGCTGCCTTATTAAAGCTATTGAGATTAAGCCCTGGAACTTTCAAATCCGGATTTTGCAGCACCACTGATTCAGAAATAACCAACTCTCCAATCAATTCCATCAGCTGATCCATCTTGCTGACATTGACACTAATAAAGGAAGCCTTCTCCGCCTTGGGTTTATCTTTTGCCAGTTTCTTCTGCTTACCTGGCTCCTTGGACTTAATGACAAAGTCTCCGGGTGCAATCTTCGGCTTCTCTGTTTTTTTCTCTTCTTTAGGCTCCTCCTTGTTCTCTGACTGTTCCTGTGTACGTGCTTCTATGTCCTCTACACTGGATTCCAAGTCAATCTGTGGTTCCTGATCGCCAAAATCAAATCCCTGTAAAAATTCTTCTGCTTTGCATTCAAAAACATCTACCTTTTTGATGTCATACCCCAGCCCGATTATATTGCGTATCTCTTCCTCACTGCACTGGGCCTGCAAAAGAATCTTAAATCCCTCTTCCAGAATAATCTCCGAACTTTTCTCGTCCGAAATGATATCCTCCGGAGAATACAGCAGATCTTCCGCTATCTCCTTCAATGCATATACGGTCTTGTAGGCATGTACATTTGCCATATCCGTTTCCGGATAAAAGGTAAGATAAATCTTGAAAAAGCGGCTGGCGCTTGTAGCCACGGGGGCTATATAAAACTGCTTTGGTTCTTCATGCACATTTTCAGAAACTGGTTCTGCTCCTTCGCCTGCCTCCGCCTTCTTGAGACCTTCCAAAAATTTATCAAGGTCTGCAATGATTCCGCTCGCATCACCGTCTACCGGATCGCCGTTTCGGATTTTTTCCATTTCATTTGAAATGAAATCCTGTACCTCCAGAACATGCTCTACCAGTTCCAGATGAGGTACATGATGAGGCTGGGACTCTCTCAGATAATAAAAGACATCCTCAAGCTTATGTGACACAGCAGTTATATTATCAAACATCATGATACCTGAAGAGCCCTTAATGGTATGCATGGTTCTGAAAATTTCATTTATGCTGTCCTCATCAAAGCAGTCTGCATCCTTCTGTTCCAGAACCATTTCTTGAAGTTGCTCAAGAAGTTGTTCATTTTCAAAAAGGTAAATATCCAGCATGCCATCTGTACTAAATTCTTCAGCCATGTCCTACTCCTTTCCTGTAGTTTTATTTTCTTCGATTAAATCAGATTCAGCTTTTTCAATGCCTGTTCAAACCTTTCCTGATCAATGGGCTTTCCTGAATAGATGGTACACCCCAATTCAAAAGCCATTTTAACATTTCTCTCCTCATTGAGCGCAGTAGTCATGATAACCTTGACTGCCTGATCCTCCGGAACATTTCTCTGTTTCTCCAGATTGCGGATACCTACAAGCGCCTGATATCCATCCATAACAGGCATCATAATGTCAAGACAGACCAGATCGTACGGTTCACCATCCTCCAGGGCCATCATAAACGCATCTACTGCTTCCATTCCATCCACAGTAACATCACATTCACCATACTTCGACAGGAAACTTACCATAAACTTCCTTGTAGCGAAATCATCTTCTGCCAATAGAATTTTCATACTCTCTCTCCTTTACATTTTATTTCATCCTATATATGTTATTCCCATAATAATTTATTATAATATAAGGCTCAAGAATTTACCTCCCTGCGCCTTATATTTTCTGATTAGTACTTATCAAATCCATCCCCAAGAGAAATCATCTGCTCGTTCATATTTGACATTGAGGAATATGAACTCATTGAGGAGCCAGATTTTCCTGAACCCAAGTTGTAAATAGAAAGCATTTCCCGCATTCTGGATGCCTGATTGGACAATTCTTCGCTGGCTGCCGCACACTCCTGGCTGGTAGCTGAGTTGGTCTGTACGACCTGTGATACCTGGGTGATTGCCTGCTCTATCTGTGCCACTGCGGTTGCCTGATAGTTGGAGGATTCCGCAATACCATTAATAATCACTTCACTCTTCTGTACGACATTGGCAATTGCATCCATCGCCTTTGCTGTATCATCAGCAATCTTGCTTCCTGAATTCACTTTTTCGATAGAAGCCTCTATCAGTTCAGCTGTTTCTGCTGCCGCTGATGCACTTTTAGCTGCAAGGCTTCTGACTTCTTCTGCCACAACTGCAAATCCTTTTCCTGCTTCTCCTGCCCTTGCAGCCTCAACTGCCGCATTCAGTGCAAGAATATTAGTCTGGAATGCAATATCATCGATAACCTTGATGATCCTGGAAATGCTTTCGGACGCCTTGTTGATATCCTGCATAGCGACCATCATGTTCTTCATCTGCTCATTTCCTTCTTTTACATCGCCAATTGCCACGCTTACCAGACCGGATGCTTCATTCGCCTGTTCTGCGTTCTGTTTTGTCTTCTCTGCAATTTCATCGATAGATGCCGTAATCTCCTGAATTGCACTTGCCTGCTCCGTAGATCCTTGTGCCAATGCCTGGCTTGCGCTTGCCACCTGGGAAGAACTTACCGTCACCTGTGAACCGGCATCACTGATGTTAGACAATGCATTAAGATTATCTTCTACTAATTTCTTTAATGCATTTCCCAGCACGTCATCACTTGACTTCACATCAACATGGACGGTAAGATTACCGTTTGACACCTCTTCTGCGATTTTAGCCTGACGTTTGATATTATTGATTACGTCTGTGTATCTGTCTACCAATTCACC
Organism: Lachnospiraceae bacterium; assembly: GCA_014804785.1. Classification (GTDB taxonomy): domain Bacteria; phylum Bacillota; class Clostridia; order Lachnospirales; family Lachnospiraceae; genus Suilimivivens. Next base: position 40,058 of record JAAUZD010000027.1, on the reverse strand, counting down.
GAACTCATCATTATGATATTTTACCAGTTCAATATCTACACGTCCCATAGCAATATCGCTTGCCGCCTTGGATAACTGTGAAACAGATTTGTTAATTGCTTTTATCAAAGCAGATGCGATGAACACGGAAATCAGGACAGATATAATGATAAACGCAAAGCTGGCATAATTTGACATTTTTGCTGCCTGATCTATATCCGCTAATCCTTCATCGTTTGCACTGTCAAGCGCCTTTAAAAGAAGTTCTGCTTTTGCCTCATCTGCGCCGATCTCCTGCATCGTTTGCTTAATGCTCACAACCTCGTCTTCCAGCATTTCAACCACTTCATGGTCGATTCTGTTTACGGAAGACATTCCTACTGCTACATTAATGATTGTAAGTAAAATAGGAATCGCAAATCCTATAATCATTTTGGTTCTCATTTTCATATCTTTCATAATTTTATACCTCTCATTCTTCCTCACTCGTCATATCATTTGCCTGTTCAACAGCTGCCAAGTCATCGTCATTTAATAATTTATCAGGATCCAGTAACAACTTGACCGAATTTCCCACCTTGCCAATACCATATACATACTTATTCTGTACTTTGTCAGTGCGTCCAATCGTGGGAGGCGGCAGAATGTTTTCTTCGTTGATGTCAACCACCTCTGCAATTTTCTCTACGATCAATCCCACCAACATAGACTTTACACTAATGACTATGATACATGTTCTGTCATCATATTCAAAAGGCTGCTGCTTAAAACGCAATCGGACATCAATAACAGGAATGACCTTTCCCCTGAGATTAATCAGCCCTTTAATATAATCCTCCGTTTCTGGAATCGCCGTAATCGCCTGAAACTGAATGATCTCACTGACATATTGAATTTTCAGTCCGAAGTACTCATTGCCTGATTTGAAGGTCATATACATGCCCTTTTGCGCATCAGGTCCATTGGAATCAATCTGGGTTTCCTGTGTCTGCTTATTCCCGTTTGCTTCATCCATATGTTTTACCATTCCTTTCCGCCGCTTTATTCCACAAGTCCAGCGGCATCTAATATTAAAGCAATGCTTCCATCACCAAGCTGTGTACAGCCGGATAAACCTTTTACCTTTTTGATGTAAGAAGGAATCGGCTTAACAACGATTTCCTGTTCACCAATCAGTTTATCAACAAAAAGACAGATTTTCCGATCTTCCACCTCAAGAATCAGCATCACTCCATCTTCCACAGCTTCCTGATAGTCTGTCATACCATACCTTTTTCCAAGCCGGATTACAGGGAAACATTCTCCACGTATCATGATGTACTCATCGCCATTCGGCTCATGAATCATCATCTCTTCCTTCACTCGTACAAACTCCTTGATCATGCCTGTTTCCAGTACGAAAGAAGAATTGCCAGTTTCCATCACAATACCATCAATAATAGCAAGCGTAAGCGGAATCTTGAGACTCATAATACTGCCGAATCCCGGCGTGCTTTCAATATCCAATGTACCGCCAATCTGCTGGATATTCTGAACGACCACGTCCATCCCTACTCCTCTGCCAGAATACTCAGTAACCTGTTCATTCGTAGAAAATCCCGGAAGCGTAATAAACTGATACACTTCTTTATCCGTATAAGACGAATCCGGTTTGCTATCATCAAGCAATCCCTGCTTTCTCGCCTTGCCTAGTATCTTCTCCCTGTCAAGACCCTTCCCATTATCCTCAACGCTGATCCATACTTTGCCGGCTTCAGTTCTTGCCGACAGGATAACCTTACCTTTATCCGGTTTACCGCTCTCAGCACGCTCAGCGTTCGTCTCGATTCCATGGTCAACAGCATTTCTTACCAGGTGCATTAGAGGATCGGAAATATGCTCAATGATATTTTTATCTACCTCCGTGTGCTCACCTATCATTTCAAATTCTATATCTTTTCCCAGCTTTCTTGATACGTCAAATACAATTCTGTTCATCTTCTGAAATGTATTCGTCAGCGGAACCATCCGCATAGACATGATGACATTCTGCAGATCCGTGGATATCTTTGACAACTGGGCTGCAGCTTTATTAAAGCTGTTAAGATTTAACCCCGGAACCTTCAAATCAGGATTCTGCAATACTACCGACTCGGAAATAACTAGCTCTCCTATCAATTCCATTAATTGATCCATCTTGCTTATATTTACGCTGATGAAAGATGCCTTCTCTGCCTTGGGCTTGTCCTTCGCCAGCTTCTTCTGCTTACCAGGCTCCTTGGACTTAATGACAAAATCCCCCGGTGCAATCTTGGGTTTTTCAAGTTTCTTTTCCTCTTGAGGTTCCTCTTTGCTGTCAGCCTGTTCCTGTTTTTGCGGCTCCATCTCCTCCGCGCCGGGTTTCAACTCGATCTGTGTTTCCTGATTACCGAAATCAAAACCTTGCAGGAATTCCTCTGCCTTACATTCAAAAACGTCTACCTTTTTGACATCATAACCCAGTCCAATTATATCACGTATCTCCTCCTCACTGCATTGAGCCTGAAGGAGAATCTTGAATCCATCTTCCAAAATGACTTCTGAGCTGCTCTCGTCTGAAATGATATCGTCTGGGGAATATAGCAGGTCTTCGGCTATTTCCTTCAATGCATATACCGTCTTGTAGGCATGCACATTTGCCATTTCCGTTTCAGGATAAAAAGTAAGATAAATCTTGTAAAAACGACTGGCGCTTGTGGCAACGGGCGCTATATAAAACTGCTTTGGCTCCTCGTGCACATTTTCGGGCACAGGCTCTGCCCCCTCGCCTGCCTCCGCGCTCTTGATTTTTTCTAAAAATTTGTCAAGATCTGCAATAATCCCACTCGCATCACCGTCCACCGGATCACCATTCCGGATCTTTTCCATTTCATTTGAAATGAAGTCCTGCACTTCCAGAACATGCTCTACCAATTCCAGATGCGGCACATGATGGGGCTGGGATTCTCTCAGATAATAAAAGACATCCTCAAGCTTATGTGACACAGCAGTTATATTGTCAAACATCATGATACCCGAAGATCCCTTAATGGTATGCATGGTCCGGAAAATTTCATTTATGCTGTCCTCATCAAAGCAGTCTGCATCCTTCTGATCCAGAACTCTTTCCTGAAGCTGTTCAAGGAGCTGTTCATTCTCAAAAAGGTAAATGTCCAGCATGCCATCTGTACTAAATTCTTCAGCCATGTCCTACTCCTTTCCTGTATTTTTAATAACTTTTCTTTTACATTTTATTTAAAACTGCATATGTCCTTTTCGCAATGTCCGATAGTTTTTCCTGTCGTTCCACCGCTCCAATATCATACGCAACCTTTGGCATTCCATATACCACACAGGTGGATTCATCCTGCCCAATGGTTCTGGCTCCGGCCTTCCTCATCTCCAGAAGTCCTTTTGCGCCGTCACCTCCCATACCGGTCAATATGATCCCCACCGCATTTGCGCCTGCGGACTTGGCAACAGAATCAAACAATACATCTACAGACGGGCAGTGACCATTTACTCTGGGACCAGCCTTACATTCCACCTGATAAACCCCGTTTACCTTCAGCAGTCTCATATGCCTGTCTCCTCCTGGAGCAATCAGCATATGTCCCGGCAATACCCGGTCCCCTGTCTCTGCTTCTTTTACCTGAATCCGACACTGGTCATTCAGCCTTTTTGCATACATTGATGTAAATCCTGGAGGCATATGCTGCACTACCACCACTCCAGGAATGTCTGTTCCAAAATCCTTTGCAACTTCAAAGATTGCCTCCGTGCCTCCTGTGGAAGCGCCGATTGCAACAATCAGATTATTGGTCTTGACATCAAGATGCTGCTGTTCCTGATTCATGACTACCTTCTTGATATTACTGATTTTAGCAGTAGATGCGATCTTGATTTTTACCAGAAGTTCATTTTTGATAAAATCCTCCAGCTGCGCACGGTTTGACACCGCAGGTTTTGCCACAAAATCAACAGCTCCCGCGTTCATCGCATCAAACACCTTCTCGCTAAGAGAACTGATTACCACCACTGGAAGCGGATATTGCGGCATCAGTTTGCGCAGAAATTCGATTCCACTCATTCTGGGAAGTTCTACATCCAAAGTCATAACGTCCGGCTTGTGGGCCAGAATGGCGTCCCTCGCCTCAAAAGGATCTCTTGCAGTTGCCACCACCTTTATGGCAGGATCTTTGTTCAGATTCTGAACCAGCAGTTCCCTAAATACAATAGAATCCTCTACAACCAAAACTTTGATTGGCATCATACCTTAATTCCTCCCTCCCCTTTCCGGAAAATCGATGGCTGGATAATCTGGAAAGGTGTGTTGCTTCGATCTAGGGTTTCCGTCGTTCCAATAAACAGATAGCCGCCCGGTTCTAAAGCATCATACACTTTCTGGACCAGTTCCTGCTTAGTCTTCTCATCAAAATATATCATAACATTACGCAAAAATATAGTGTGCATTTTTCTTTTAAACGGAAAGGGATCCATCAAATTAAACTGCCGGAAAATAACTTCCTTTTTTAATTCCTCTTTTGCCTGATATTGAGCGCCTCCATTAATTGCTTGGAAAAAATGCCTTTTCCATTGATCAGGCACATTTTTCAGCTGTTCTGCCGTATAAACACCAGCCATCGCCTGCTGCAATACTTTGGTTGAAATATCCGTAGCAAGTACCTTAGTGTCCCATTGATTTCGCTCCAGACCAAAAAAATCCGCCAGCACCATGGCAATCATATAAGGTTCCTCGCCTGTGGAAGCTGCGCCGCACCATATGCGCAGATCCTTATTCCTGCTTTCCTTTGTTTTCAGCCAAGGCAGTACCACTCCCTTAAAAAAGTCAAAATGCTCAAACTCCCTCATAAAATATGTATGATTGGTGGTCAGATAATTAACCAACATTCTTTCTTCATTCCCACTCTTATCACTTTCGACTGCATCCATGAATTCGTGGAAATTTTTCATTCCTTTTCGTTTCAGGTAATTCTCCAAACGCCCATTTACAATTACTTTCTTCTGGCTTAAATCAATACCATAACGCTGTTTCACAAAAGTTGAGATTCTTATAAATTCTTCATCTGTAATCAACTTTCCTTCCTCCCGTCACAATAAAAAATTTTTATGCTCAACAAAATTGGCGCGATATTTTACAACAAATCTTAAAAATGTCCGGATTATATTTTATACCGGATTCTCCTCTCATAATTTCGAGTGCTTCCTCTCTGTGGCACCCTCCCTCTCCGGTCAGCGTGCAATATCTTTCCATTATGGAAACAATCTGCGCAGCAAGAGGAATCTTCTCATGGGATAATCCCTCCGGATAACCGGTTCCATCCCAGTTTTCATGGTGATATCTGGCAATATCCACAGAGGTACTTATAAAATCATTATAATCGTTATTGACATGCAAATCGCGTAACAAATCTGCGCCAATATTCGTATGATTTTGAACAATCGCTTCTTCCTCGTCAGTCAGCTTCGTCTTCTTTTGCAGAACTTCCTTTGAAATACCAATGTTTCCTATGTCACAAAGCGGTGCCGCCAACTCTATCGTATCAATATAAGTGTCGGAAATCTGATTCTCGAATAACGGCGAAAGCTGCATCCCCTGTGCAAGAATCATGCAGTTATGTCCCAGACGTTCCATATGCTTCCTATCATAATCCGAGTTCTGGGCTGCTATATTTGCCATGGCATACAGTATATTTTTCTTCTCCGATTCAATCTGTTTCAACTGTTCACTGACAGAAACCTGAAGTTTTCTGTTCATTTCCATCAGTTCCCGCTTTGCCTCGTGAAGCCGGAGATGAACACCGACTCTTGCCTGCACCACTTCCGGTATGAATGGTTTGGTAATATAATCTTCGCCTCCTAACGAAAATCCCTCTATAATATCCACAGGGTCATCAAATGCTGAAATAAAAATGACCGGGATATTCTTCGTCTCTTCATTTTTCTTTAATATCCGGCAAAGCTCATATCCGTCCATCCCCGGCATGGAAATATCAGTCAGAACCAGCTGAGGCGGTCCGACCTTCATAATATCAAGAGCCTGTTCTCCGCTTTCCGCCAAGAGGGGATATTCCCCCATATTCTTTATAATCTCCTCCAGGATGACTCTGTTCATTTCCACATCATCCACAATAAGAATTTTTGCCTTACCAGGGGCTGTATCTTTGTAGTTCATATACACCTCTCCCTTCAATCATAAGAAACGATTCAGTGCTTCAAACTCAGCAGTTACCTTTTCATAATTTTCTTTTTGAATCGCCATTTTCAGTCTAAGCGCTATACGCTTTACCTCCCACGGTGCTTCTTCCGTCAACTGCCTAATTGTTTCCATGAACATCTCTGCCTTTTCCCAATTTTCCATTTCCACACATAGAATCAGTTTTGAAAGGGTTTTTCTTAAGTTTTCCTGGTTATCCTGTGTTCCATACTTCCTGACATTTTCCAGATTTCCACCATCAGAAGCGTCTTCGGGTGATGCGAAAGTCATTGAATTCTTGACATCGTCAGGTCGCTGCAGAACAGCTTCCTCTCCTTCGCCGACACCTACCCATATCGAAAAGGTGAAATTGCTTCCCCTGTTCTTCTCACTCTCCACATCAATCCTGCCACCCATTAATTCTACGAGTTGCTTACAAATGTTCAGCCCCAGACCTGTACCGCCATATTTTCTGGAAATGGACGCGTCTACCTGGGAAAAACTTTGAAACAATTTATTTCTGTCTCCTGCATCGATTCCGATGCCTGTATCCGATACAATAAAGAACAATTCTATCTTATCATTTACCTGTGCCGTCCTGAATACCTCCAGGGTAATCTTGCCCCATGAAGTAAATTTCTGCGCATTAGACAAGAGATTATTGAGAACCTGCACAATCCGCAATTCATCGCCAATAATATATTCCGGAATCTGGGGGGACACTGTCATAAAAAAATCCAGCCCCTTTTCTGTAATCTTATTGATATGATTTGCCTTTACATACTCCAGCATATTTCTGAACTGAAACTTGCGCGGTTCCAGATTGAACTTTCCTGCCTCCAACTTTGAAAAATCAAGAATATTATTGATAATCTTGTTCATATCATCACAGCAACGTTCTATCACGCGTAATGATTTCTCCGTGCCTTCATCCAGTTCCCTTTCAAGCAGTTCCCTGACATTTCCCAGCACCCCGTTAACCGGTGTGCGAAGTTCGTGCGTCACATTTGCAACAAATTCAGACTTCACTTTCATCGCTTCCTGTGATTCCTGCTTAATTCTTTCTATTTCTCTGCCAAGGTATTCCTTTTCTAGTATATCAGTTGCCATGCAGATATACATTTCAGGGCAGATTTCGCTTTTTATGATTCTCGCCTCTACCGGGAAACAAGTTGTATTCTTACGGTATGCTACAAGGTTCTGCAGGATTCCCAATTCAAAATGCTCCATATCAAAATCATCTTCTGCTGCACGGAAAGTATTGGGAAAAACGACACTGATATGCCTGCCGCATAAATCCTTGTCATATTCCAATTTCTGTCTAACCGTCTCATTTGCATAAGAGATTTCACCTGTCTGATTGAACATCAGAACCATTTCCAAAGCATCTTCTACAGGAAATATTCCAATGGGAAATATGTCAGTGTTTGTACTGTTTTCCTTTTGCTCCATTTTCTTCCTCCCAAGACACAAGAAATAAGGCAGCAAAAATATTTTTTGCTGCCCGCTATCTGTTTCATGACGAAAAATCAAACATTTTAATCACTTCTACAATATTGAAGAAATCTTGCTTGGCAAGCGCGAAACATTCTAATACATCAGGTGAAAACTGTCCACATTCGCCACTCATAATCATATCATATGCTATGTTGTTGGCGTAAATACTCTTATATACCCTGGGGCTTACCAGTGCGTCATAAACATCCGCAATAGCAACAATATGTGCACTAATTGGAATTTGATCTCCTACCAGATGATCCGGATATCCATTTCCATCCCATCTCTCATGGTGGTAACGGCAGATATCATAACAGTACCTGTAAAATTCATCTGTCTGCTTTTCACGGAACCTCTCAAGAACATCACAGCCTATCGTCGTGTGGGTCTTCATGACCTCAAACTCTTCCGGTGTAAGGCGTGCCGGCTTTAGCAGGATGGAATCTGGAATTCCTATCTTCCCTATATCATGTAAAGCAGATGCCCTGGCAATCTCATCCACCTGCACCGGTGTCAGTCCATATTTAGGGAAATATTTCATAAGATACTTCAGCAGTATTCTTGTAAAATATTTAATACGCCTGATATGCTCACCCGTTTCAAGGCTTCTGAATTCCACAACGGAACTAAGGGCGTCTATCATGAATTCATTGCTCTCACGAATCTTCTGTTCCTGCGCTCTGATCGCGTCTTCCTGCTCCTTTAACCGCTCCTGCATATGATGCTTATTCTGATATAATTCAATGATATTCTTTCCTCTTCGCTTCACAATATGAGGATAGAATGGCTTATGCATTACATCAGCCACACCGTAGGCATATGCCTGATCATCACTGTCTATAACCGTTTCGCCAGTGATAAGTATGACAGGAATCTTTTCCAGCAGTTCATGACTCCTCATATAGTCCAGCACTCCGAAGCCATTCATAACCGGCATAACAATATCCAGCAGGATAAGTACAATATTCTGATTCTTCTCAATCTGTTCGATTGCTTCCTGTCCGTTTCCTGCTTCAACAATCTGATACTCATCCTGAAATAAGCCTCTTAAAATCACGCGGTTTATTTCTTCATCATCAACAATTAATATCTGCTGTTTATGCATAACGTCTCCTCATCTAAATAGTATTTTCCTCTATAAATTAAGTTATCATTTTTCAATTTAAATGTCAATTAATTTCTGGTCACAGATTCGACTATTATCGGCATCAGATTCTTGATGAAAAAGCGGCACAAAGCAAAAACGCCTTAAATCGTCTCCATTTCATCCCATTTTTGATAGCTCTTAGCAATATTTTCCTGTATACAGACCGCTTTCTGCAGCTTTTTATACCATTCCTCCACTTCACTTACCGTTCGCTCCAACCTGCGGCAAAAGATATCACCGTTTTTCATATACTTTGGAACCTTGCAGGACATTTCCTTCATTTCTTCCAGAAGCTTCCACACATGCACTGCCGCCTGATCCAGCGCCTTCGCCTGTCCTAAAAGGACCTGATAATTCACCTGAAGAGTAACCTCAAAAGAAGATCTTCCTAATTGCACGTCCCCGCTCAAATAGGATTTCAAAAGTTCCCTCCCCTCCTCTTCAAACAGACTTTGTGCGATGATAGGAATCCCCTGGAGCGTAAAATCTTTCAAATCCGTGAGTTTCAATCTTTCTCCGTTTATGCCCTTTTTTTGCCCGTCTGACACCTCCATTAGATGCATAATGACCGCGGCACAGCCATCCCGGTTTTTCGACGGCAGTTCCATAACCCCAGCGGAAAGCAGGGCAGCATAATTTCCAAGTTCTCCCCGCCTTCCCACATCCCGGTTCTTCCTGCCATTAAAAACAGTTATGCAGCTTCCGTCATTTTCATCATAAATGAGAGAAGCAAACATGTATTTAATGTCATGATAGCCTGCAAAATTGTTCTTTTCTACCGGAGTTTCAACGTATCTGATATGGTCTTTCGGGATGATTGAATTTCCAAGAGCACTGACATAATCATTTTCCCCGTGAATACCATAAAGTTTCTCTGTCCTGCTTCTGTATCCCTTTTCTCCATATCTTTCTTTCCATTCTTCTATGGCCTTCTCTGAAAATCCCTGTCCGTCCACCGAATAGCACACATCAAGAATCCCGCTGTATTTTGTTTCCATTGCCACGAACTGCGCCTTGTTTCCCCCTTTAGAGTGTCCTGTCACAATCAGCCTCTGACTGTCCTTGATGTCCAGCGTCTCTACCACCTGTTCAAAATAAGAAAGTGCCCTTTCCTGCTGTGTGGTAGAGGCGCTGGTCATACCGATTCCATTATCCGGCCACTCCCCGTCGCCGGTGCCGCGATAAACCACGTAGATACTGCTTTCGTCCGGCGTCATAAAGGTACAGGCACAGGTGCCCGTATCATATCCCATATTGACGCTCTGACAGGTGATGATAAGGCTTCCTATCTCTTCATTTTCAGCCGCTTTTTTAAGCACGGTATATTCCCCATAATGAACACCACCGCCTCCATAGTCCGCAAGATTTTCCAAATCCTTAAGAATTGTATTTAAGGAAGTTCCGTCGCGCGCCTCTTTATAATCCAGATACATAAATGTATCCAGCACCATACTGATTTCAGCCTCTGTAAGTTTTTCACTCATCCGGGATTCCCCCTTTCGGGCATAAGCATAATTCTGTCACCAGCAAAATGAACATCCCTGCCAAGCGGCAGATTTTTGCGCGCCTAGGCAATAATATTAATATTCAATCCGCTGCCCTGTTCGGCATTTCCTGTCTCTGCCATCTGATACTGCGCTGCCATTTCCTGTAAATCCTTTACATGCTCCTGTACCATCCGGTAAAGTTTATCCATATCTGTCTGCAGAGAATTAAATTTTGTTCCATAAGCATCCGCTGCCTCCCCCTGCCAAATTCCTTTCATCCCCTGTATCTGGGATATCATCTCGCTGGTAAGATTCTTCATCTGATTTCCTGTTGTAGCAAATTCCCCTGACGTCTGAATCAGTTTTTCAGGAGTTACTCTTAAAATACCTTCCATGTTTTTTCCTCTCTTTCTAATAATTTCTGGATGCTGCAATTTCCCTGTTTTTTTCCTCAGCACGCTCATATCTGGCAGCAATCTCTAAAAGGGCCTGCACATACTGACTAATCAGCTGATAAAAAGTTTCCATCTGCTGCCTGTCCCTTAAAAATGCCTGATGGAACGTATCCTTTGCCTGTCCCTCCCACATACTGCAAAGAGCAGCTTCCTGCTCTCCAAGCTCCGCTGTTTTTGCCTTGAACTGACCATTCAGTTCTGAAATCCTACCCGCTTTTCTTCTTAATTCTGATGATGTTACTCTGAAAAATGACATAAATTTTCTCCTTTCTCAATCATTTCCATGATTGCTGTAAATAAGTTCTTGTTGCTGCAAGCTGGTTATTCGTAAGCTCCGCCTGATACATTCTTTTTGCCTGTTGTCTCATTTCCCCGGCTATCCGGCAAAGTTCTTCCGCCTGGGAAATCAGCCCTATACCAATCTTTGCCTCCTTTCCTATCAGAACCTCTGCGCAGCTGCTGTTCCAGCATGCTTTATTTTTACAGATTGTCTGCATCAATTCCTCCTGGGAAACGGTTCTTAAATCCCCCGACAGTTTGTCAATCTGTTCTGACAGATGCATGATCTCTGCAAAATGCATTTCAATTTGATTTGTTAAAGCCACTATTTTCCCTTTCCACTTTATCGTAAACAAACGCAATGACTTCAAGTTTTTCCAGATGATGCAATAAGGCCTCAAAATCCTTTTTTCCTTTTTCTTTCCGGGCAAGGAAATCTGCCTTAACCTTTAATACCGGCTTGCCATAAAAAAACTGATTCAACGTCTCCACACTATCAGCCGCCTGGCAGAAAATCTGTTCCGCTTTTGCCGCCTTTTCCTTCCATTCCTCTTCTTTTTTCAGTAAAAATTCAGTTGTTACAAGAAGCTCCTTTTCCACACCTGCTCCTTTCCTTAAACGCCTTCCCTTTTTGAAACAATTCAGAAATATACCGGTCACCATTTACAATTTTTCTACGTCATGCATGATTTCTTTTTCTATCTGAATCAGCGAATCTGCCATTTCACCAAGAACCAGCATCCGTTTTTGCACTTCTTTTACCTGCATCCTTATCCCCGCAAGCAGAAAATAGAATTCCCTCTCCCATTGCTGCATTGCGTTACTTTTCCAGACATTCTTAAGCGTATCCTCTTCCATCTCAAGTACGTCCAACAAATCCCTTACTCTGGTAAGTTTCTGTTCCGTTTCTTCTACCCACTGTTCCAGCCCTTTTGTTTTCAGCTGTACATTCCACTCCATCTCTTTCCTCCTAGATCAAAATCAACCGATCACCGTCTCTCACCCCCTGGCAGCGCATGGTCTTTTCTCTATCCAAAATTCTTTCCTGCCTGACTGCATAAAGAACCATTCCTGCGCTTTTCCCTTGGCTGTATTTTTCTTCCTTGATGATCAGCATCAGGATGTCCTCCAGCAATTCTCCTGCTTTCAGTTCCTCATTCAATTCAAAATCATATACCCTGTCAAGCATAGGCACCTGTATGTCTACTAAAATCATGTTTCCTTCTGTCCTTTCTCTTTCATACACAACGGCAACAGCAATCTGCGGGATGCACGCTCCGGTCCTTCCTTAAAATATCCAATCCCCGCCGGCTCATGTTGACTTTGCTGGGCATAGCTCAAATCATCAAACACAAGCGTCCTTTGCCCTGCTACGTTACCGCCCAGATGAATTCCCTGCTGCCATGCCGTAAACTCTCTGAAAAAAGCGGTTCCGGCTGCTTCATAATCTCTGCCCGGATGGTAAATGCCTGTAAGGAACAAGTTGCCCGCCTTGCCCATAGCCGCCTTTTCCCAAAACAGGCTCTTTTCTTCCCTCTTCTCCCCAAACCGATAGATAAAGCTGCAAAAACTGCTTATATCACTGATAAAAATACAGTTCTTCCCATTTTCCTGCTTCCCGCTTGCAATCTTCTCCTGCCAACTTTCTATTTCAGCATCTCCGGTCAGATAGATAATCTCTTTTATTTCCCTATAATCCTGCATTTTTCTGTCTATATCAATCAACACTGCCTGATATTGCTGATACAGGGCTCCTTCAATCAGGCAGCGTAAAAAAGCTGTCCTTCCGGTCCTTTCTGCTCCCGATATAAGAAAGCAGGCTGTATCATCCACGGAAACTGCACATAATTCGCCTGTGGACAGGCAGTACCCTAAAGGAATCCTTCCCTCGCTCCATTCAAAACACGCTGCAACCGTTCCATAGTCTACCTTTTCCGGTATCACTGCAAATTTAGAGGGCAATTTTTTTCCTTCTTCCCGCATAATCCGCTTTCTTTCCTTTCCTTGCTTTTCAACTATTTCATAATATGCATAATCGTCCTGCTCTTTCAGCGCAAGCGCTGCCTGAAATTCCAGAATCCGGTCATCCACCTTGCACAGACCGCGTCCTTTTTGATTTTCCTTGGGCAGCACAGGAATGTAATATTGCCGGAAAATATCTCCATACAAAAAGCGGTCACTCATTTCCAGTGCCAGTGCCATCTTTATCTTTTCGTATAATCTTCCTCCCATTTCTCCCACGCCTGCTGCCGAAATAATCAGATAAATGCCCAGCGTAAGCCCTTCCGATGCCAGTTTTAGCAGAAAATCCTGCTGCTTCTCATCCAAAAACCTGCTTAAACCGCCGAAATTATCAATTACAAGAAAGATAAGTGGAAGCTTCTCTTTTCCCGATTTATTGTATTGTCTGAAGCTGCTTCCCGAAAGAAATTTTTCTCTTTTTCCGCAAAGTTCCTCCAAATGATGGAAAAAGATGTCCTTCTCTTCTTTTTTCTTTAGCACACCCAGACAGTTTGGCATATTCAGAAAACACCCCAGACTTTCCCTCCCCATATCCGCTGCCATGATCCATACTTCATCCGGCGTAAAGCAAGTGGTCAGCTGCCATATAAGGGTCTCAAGGAAGAGCGTCTTTCCAGTGGCAGGACCGCCGAATATTGCCAAATGTCCCTGCATAAGCGGCTGGTACAAAAGAGGAAACTGGCGCTGGTTTTCAGGATCATCACATAGCCCAAGCACCATCTCCACCTCACTGTCCCTTGAACACTTGTCTCTCCCTTTATCTTTTATATCTGCAAGCGTCACCCTTTCAGGCAGTTCTGGCAGCCATAATGCCTGTACCGCCGGATAACCGGATTGCTTTGCCGTTTGACTGATATAGTCCACAAGTATTTCCATTTGACTGCGTCCCCCAACAGGAACCGCCTTTTCGGGCATTTCCCTCTTTTCACCTGTATTTTGCAGCAACGCCGCTCTTGTTTTTCTTTCCCTTTCTCCTGTATAACTTCCGCCGCAGTAGCCCGCCTGAAACAATTCGTAATACTCGTGATTTCCAATCTGCAGATAGCATTGCCCCGGGGACGTAAGAAGAGCTGCATCACCATTATGGAGCATGTCCATACTATCCTGCCGGTCCTGCACTCGCAGGCACAGCCTGAATCTGGCATTACTCCATATTTTGTCGTCCACCGTCCCCGCAGGTTTTTGCGTTGCCAGTATTAAGTGGACGCCAAGACTCCGCCCCACCTGCGCCAGTGAAATGATTTCCTGCATGAATTCCGGTTCTTCCTTCTTAAGTTCCGCAAATTCGTCCACTACCAATATAAGATGCGGCATTGGTTTCTCTGCTTTTCCTTCCCGGTAAAGCTTTGCATACGCATCTATGTGATTTACCTGAAAACTGCTTAACAGCATTTGCCTTCGTTTATTTTCGCTTGATATTGCCGACATGGCTCTTTTGATTTGTTTTCCCGACAAATTAGATATGACGCCTGCACAGTGCGGGAGGTTTTTCAGAAAATTGCCTGTTCCTCCGCCCTTATAATCAATCATGAAGAAATTCACATCCGTAGGTCCAAAAGACACTGCAACAGATAAAAGATAGGTCTGCAAAAGTTCGCTTTTGCCGGAACCTGTGGTTCCTGCAATCAATCCATGAGGACCGTGAAACCTCTCATGCACATCCAGACTGACAATATTGCCTCCTGCCCTGTATCCTATGGGAACTTTTATTCTCTCCTCGGTTCTTGAAAGTTTCCATCTTCTCTCACTTTCAAGTTCTTCCACCCTGGTGCATCCATAAAGCTGTAGAAAGTCCACCTGTTCCGGCAGCTGCATACTGACCTGCGCCTCTCTGACCCGGAATCCCGCTGTCCTCCGGACATACTCCTGTGCCTTGGCGCTGCTGCACGTCTCAAGTCCAATCTTCTGTCTGTTTATTTGTTCTCTGCCCAGATTGAGGATTTCCCCTTCCTTCCCTGTGCTACCAATCAGACATCTGCAGCTCTTTGGCAATTCCTCCCGTTCCATTCCCGCAAATATAGTGCTCGCCGGACAATTTCCCGGGGAATCCGTAAGATACTTATAAAGGATTTCCCCCTGTATCAGATTTTCATTAAGAACGACCACAATATACCATGGAATCTGTATTCCCTTCTCTTTGCTCTCTCTTTCTTTTGCCAATTCCCTTGCCAGCACCGGAAGAATCCGGGCAGCTTCTTTCTCATCGCCGGCAAGAAACCTTATTTTCCTATCAGATGACCAGATGTGAGGCATCCATTTCATACAATCTGCAATTTCCTGTTCTCTGACGCTATCCTTGTGATAAAAGCAGACTACCTTTACCTCTGTATAGCAGTGACAGGCTGCTATCTGCATCAGAATCTGAACCAACGCTCCGCTTACCTCTTCCTTATACAGACTTCCCAGAATGCCAACTTGTCTGTTCTCATACAGATCTACCACTGCCGGTGCCTGCTCTAATACAGAAAACCGCTCTGCCAGTTCCTGCGCTCTCTTTACAAGCTTCCCCTGCACAATTCTCTTATGCGGTTCAGACAGTTTCACCAGAACCTGAAAAGGCATTACCCCAACCCCGACACGGAGAAACAGAAAATCCTTCTGACGATAATAGCGATTCCACAAAACTGCTGCCCGCCCATCTTTCTCTCCCAAAACAGCGGTCAAAGGAGGGTACTTTTGTTCCAATATCTCTCTGTTATCTCTTTTGCACAGCAGAAGATAACTTTCTGTGTTATCCAGATATTCGAGGTACTGTCTCTCCTTCTCTCTTCCTTCCCGCTTTCGCGAATATTTCCTGTACCCATAATTCGTTAGTCCCCAAAATAATGCCAGAAATGCACTGCACGCTCCCATCACGATCGACATGTAATAAAAACCGCTTCCTGCACCCTCCACGAATTGACTACTGACCTGCGCCATGAGAATCATTGGCAGTACCATCGTCAATGTCGGTCCCAGACTCAAAATCAGCGGCTGCTCCGACTCTGCTGCTAACTGCTCTGGAGGCAGTATCTCTACCTCCCCTGTATGAAGTTCCCTCTCCTGTTCACACTTTCGTTCTATCCAAATTTCTTCTTTTTCTTCCCATGTCTCTCTACATAGCTTTTCTCTCTCCTGTATGGCATTTCTCTGAGCAGCGCGGAAGGTTCCACAGAAAGAAACACAGACCAACAATTCCTTTAAAACCAGAATATGAAGACCATAAATGTCCACATAGTCGCCGGCATTTAATTTCTGTTTTCCATCAAGTGCCCTCCCATTCACATAGATACCTTCATATCCGGGATTGCATACTGTGCATTCGTTATTTTCAGATAAAATCTGCGCATGTTCCTCATTCATCAGAGAGTAACAATCATAAAAAATCTGGTTTTTAAATGCATTGCCAATTTGAAGCTTTATTTCCCGCATCATTCCGATTTTTTCTGACGGCATCAAACAGTTCATTTTTGCAGAAAGCAGCAATAAAAGTTTTTCAGCATCTTCTATGTACAGATAAAAAGGGTTATTTTCACTTAACTTCTTATCCTTAATCCGCCACTCATCCTTCTTCCATACAAGGGTAATGACAATCTTTTCTGGTAAGCCTGTTTCTTCCGGCGTCAAAACTATTACGTTTATTCCCCCGGCATCTTTCAGCAGGGGCTTTCTAATACAAGTATAGCGGCTGAAAATCAATAAAATCTGATTCCCTGATTCCATGCTTTCTTTCATTGAAGACAAATAAATACCTCCATAATTCATCATATTTACACTGGAAATGTTTGAAATAACAATCGAAATAAGAATACTAAGATAGACCTTACTATTTGAATTGATTTTTGAAAGTGATATAAGATTATCAGATTTAAGTCTCTCTGTCAACAGGTCATCTGGAATTTATAATTATTTAAGAAAGCCCACAGAATCATTAAAACTCTGTGGGCTAACTTCCCATTTTATCCCAATGCCACGTCCAGAATCATCATAATCAGAAATCCTGCCATAACACCTATCGTTCCTAAGTTCGAATGTTCTCCCTGATTTGCCTCGGGAATCAATTCCTCCACCACAACATAAATCATGGCCCCCGCTGCAAATGCCAGAAACCATGGCATATAGGGTGTAATCTGTGCTGCAATCAATGTAATGCCTATCCCGAATATCAATTCTACCAGCCCGGATAGACTGCCAAAGGCAAAGGCACGCATCCTGCTCATTCCTTCCTGGCGTAGTGGAAGTGAAATGGCCGCTCCTTCCGGGAAATTCTGAATTCCTATCCCGATTGCCAATGCAAATGCAGATGCATAAAGCGCCGGATCTTCGGGATGCTGGGAAGCCATAGCAAAAGCAAGCCCCACCGCCATTCCCTCCGGGATATTATGCAGCGTCACTGCAAGCACCAGCAAGGTTGTTCTGTGAAGAGAGGTCCTGATTCCCTCCGGTCTTTTCTCCCCCAGATGCAGGTGCGGCATCAGAAAATCCAATAAATACAAAAAGATTCCTCCCAGCACAAATCCCCCTGCCGCTGGAATCCATGCAATACCTCCCATGCCCTCCGTCTCATCTATCGCCGGAATCAGCAAAGACCATACAGAAGCAGCCATCATCACCCCTGCTGCAAAGCCTAAAAAAGCTCTTTGAACATTTTTCCCCATTTCTTTTTTAAAGATGAATACCACACTGGCGCCCAAAGCGGTCATCAAAAATGTGAAGCCGGTTCCCATGGCTGCCCAACCAATTGCCTGATTCATATTTTCCTCTTTCTGCATCCCTTAAAAATCCCCGGATACTTCCCTCTATTTTATTTATATACACCTCATTACTCTTTGTGCATGGCAATCTTTATTTCCGAATTTTGATACCAACATAAAAAAAGAATTACGCTTACAATACATATACCTGCACCAAAAAAGTATGCTATAGTCAGCTTTGTCTGTGCCAGTGCTCCAAAAATCAGATTGGTACCTACAGCAATACTGTCCATTACCATTGCATGGATGCTCAATGCAGTAGCCCGGCATTCTGTTTGGACCTGCCTGTTCTGTATTTCCGTCTGGAAAGGTAAAAATAGACTGTTTGAAATACGAAGCAATAAAATTCCCCCAACAGACAGCAACGCAGATTCTGTAAATGCCAACACCATACAGGAGATGCACGCCGCACCGCCAAAGAAAATGCCAGCTGCTCTCATGCCCACCTTCTTTGTAAAGCGGGCTGAATAGACTCCGCATCCTCCAAGCAGGGTTGCTATAATATAAATATATCCAATAGCAGCATTACCCAAACCGCATTTTTCATATTGAAGCTGATTCAAAAAAACCGTAATGGTCTGATGCGTCTCGGACAAAAGCGCCGCCGAGGCTAAGAACAGCAGTAAATCTTTATGACGAAATGTCTGCCCCAAAATCTCTTTAAACTGATTCATACAGACATGCTGACTATCTCCGCTCCTCACTTCAGCAAGTCCCAATGCCAGAACCGCTGCAATTCCATAACTTATAACCGTAAGCAGACCGGACAGACCATAATCTTCCCTGACAAACAAGGAAAACACAGCTGCCGCAAATAAAAGACCTGCCATCTGCAGACTGTTGTAAACTCCAAACACCTTTTGACTGCTGCTCCCTTCACAGGAGAGATAAAGAATGCTGGCATCCACCCCGGATAACCCGGAAACCACAACACTGAGCATAATACGTTCTGCGAGAAACCAGCCAAATCCTGTTGCCTGCCAAAAAACAATTTTTGAAATGAAATATAGGCTGCAGCAAAAAACCATCGTCCGTTTATATCCGATTTTGTCTGCAATAACGCCCCATGGAATCTCCATCAGAATACACAGAATAAGTGAAACACTTTCAATGACGGTAATCTGAAAGACAGAAACACCCTGCTGCTGCCTGTAAAGCGTTGCAACAGGTCCATAAAACACCATACCCTGTAAAAGGGAAATGGCATACATCAGATAAATATTTCGTTTCATAGATAAAAAGTCCTTTCTAAATCTGGGTACAATCAAATGCCCGCTTGATTTATGAGTGAGCCGGCAAACCAAAGAACTGCCTCTTCACGTGCAGATTCGTTTAGTCCATGTTACAGATTGTACAATCTCTCTTTACACAATTAGGTAAAGGTACTGCTTATGTTGGACTTTTCATCAAAACAGATCTCCTTAGAACAAAATAGACTTGTATTACTTAATAAATATATCAAACAATGCTCCATTTCGCAAGCCGATGATGCTTGAGTTTGGAGTGAGTACAACAATACTTGCTTTTCACGGGGGAACCATTAGTCCGCACAGGATAGGTAAATATTCCAACGTCGTCGCGCTCCCGCTCCATAAAAACGTAACAGACGCTAGACTCGTGAGGAACCTCGTCAAGCGCTGACGTTTTTAAAGGGACTCCTTATGGAATATTTACCTATCCTGTGCTACGTTACTGGTAGTCGGCAAAGTAACGTAATGTTCACTATTTTTTATCAGATAGCTGAGCCACAACTCTGGTCAGTGTGTAAAAAACAACATCTAGATAAAAGATATTTAAAAAAATTTTATAAAGTGGTTGACAGGAGAAGGAAAAAAAGATAAAATATCATTTGTTCGCAGGAATGGCGGAATTGGCAGACGCGCACGGTTCAGGTCCGTGTGGTAGCAATACCATGAGAGTTCAAGTCTCTTTTCCTGCATAGAAAGAAGCCTTAGCAATGAGGCTTCTTTTTTATCGTAATTGCACTGTGCTACTTTTTATCCATTGACCAGAGTTGTGGTTCAGCTATCTGATAAAAAATAGTGAACATTATGTTACACTTTTGCATGTTAACCAGTAACGTAGCACAGGATAGGTAAATATTCCATAAGGAGTCCCTTTAAAAACGTCAGTGCTTAGCGAAGTCCTTTTGAGCTTAGCACTGCTACGTTTTTATGGAGCGGGAGCGCGACGACGTTGGAATATTTACCTATCCTGTGCGGACTAATGGCTCCCCCGTAAAAAGAAACATCAAGATAGAATATTTTCGGTTGCCGGCATATGAAAGCCTCCGGCGCATTGCTATTTATCAGATAGCAATACACCTTAAGCATGCATATGATAAAGTTTCTCATAAATCCCGCCCTTTTCAAGGAGCTGCTCATGGGTTCCTGACTCCTCGATTCCGTTCTCCGTCAGTACCAGAATCGTCTCCGCATTCTGAATCGTGGTAAGTCTGTGGGCGATTACAAAGGTCGTCCTGTTCTTTGCCAGTATCTCCAGGGAGTCCTGCACAACTTTTTCGCTTTCATTATCCAGCGCCGATGTCGCCTCGTCAAAAATCAGAATCGGAGGATTCTTTAAAAATACCCTGGCAATAGAAAGACGCTGTTTCTGCCCGCCGGAGAGTTTGATCCCGCGCTGTCCGATATCCGTATCATATCCATCCGGGAAGGACATAATAAACTCATGGGCATTTGCATTTTTTGCTGCTGCGATGACTTCCTCTCGGCTTGCCCCCGGTTTTCCGTAGGCAATATTCTCGTAAATGGTCCCTGCGAACAGATACACATCCTGCTGCACGATTCCAATCTGACTCCGGAGGCTTTTCAGTGTCACATGGCGGATATCCTTCCCGTCGATGCGTATGGTTCCCCCTGTCACATCATAGAAGCGGGGAATGAGCGAGCAGAGCGTAGTTTTACCTGCCCCGGAAGAACCTACCAGCGCCATGTAAGAACCTGCCTTCACTTCCAGATTAATATTGTTTAAAACACATTCTTTATTCTCCTTGTAATGAAAAGAAACTCCTTCAAAAGAGATATTCCCCTCCACATCTGTCAATTCCACTGCATCCTCTGCATCTTCAATGTCCGGCATGATGTTCATGATTTCCCGGAACCGCTCAAAACCGGTATATCCGTTCTGGAACTGTTCTGTAAAATCTACCAGGGTGCGGATAGGGTCTGTAAAAACACCGATGTACAGCAAAAATGTAATCAAATCACTGACATTCAGCCGGTTGTATGCAATCAGAATACTGCCCGTCAGAATGACGCTGACCTGTATCATCGTAGTGAACACACCAACTCCTGCCTGAAATCCCCCCATATAACGGTAACTGCTTTTCTTTGCCGCCAAAAAGCCGTCATTTCCGGACTTGAATTTCTGATTTTCAATTTCTTCGTTGGCAAAAGATTTCACGACACGTATTCCCGATAAGTTATCTTCAATCTGTCCATTGATTTCAGCAATTTTTTCCCGGTTACGGCGGAACGCCCTGCGCATCTTCCTGTTCAGCAAATATGCAAACAAAAACATAAATGGAAGCACGATAAAAGCGGCAAGTGCCAGCGCACCGTTAATTTTAACAAGTATAGCAAACGCACCCGCTATCTTCAGCACAGACAAAATAATATTTTCCGGACCATGATGCAAAAGTTCCGTGATATCAAACAAGTCCGTGGTAATACGACTCATAAGCTGCCCAACTTTGGCATCATCATAAAAAGAAAATGACAGCTTCTGCATGTGGTCGAAAATCTCTGCACGCATATTATATTCTATCTTTGCTCCCATGACGTGTCCGTAATTGCCGATAAAAAATCTGCTATAACAGTCGATTGCCAGCAAAACGAGCAGAAAAACCGCAATGTACAGAATTTGATGCAAAATCTCGTCTGCCTTTAGGTAAATTAATGTAGAAGTCACATATCTGACCACCAAGGGTATCATAAGAGCAGTTGCCGCCGAAAGAGCCGCAAAAAACATATCCGCCCAGAATATTTTCCGATATGGCTTATAGTAACTAAGCATTTTCTTCAGATTTTCACTCATCACACACCTCTGTTAATGGGAAAAATGTAACTTTCGATAACGGTTGATACATGCCATAATCTCCTGCTTTCTGGGTCTTGCCAGAGCCGCTGACACGTCTCCCCTCTCAAAAAGGCTTTCCAGCCCGTCCCTATCCATCTGCTTTTCCAAAAACATACCAATCTGCTTTAAATTCTTTTTGCCGTCCATCAGCTTACATTCGGCAAATTTTAAAATCCATGCAAGGGCAGCAGTCTGCTCCTGGTCCTTAAGCTGCTCTAAATACCGCAGTTCCACGCTTTCCTTGGACAGCATAAGTTCACTGGTTCCCATGGCTTTGATCTTGATTCTGTCTTCCTTTTTCAGTCCCATGTCAGGCAGGGGGCATCTTTCACTAATATAGGGAGGGAAATGATCTTCCTTCCCATTCATGGCAGGGTAAATCTCCGCCGCTTTCTTTGCTTTCTGTGTAATGTCAAAGGGTACGTATTCTTTCATCTGTATGACCGTGTCTGCCACATGAAAATAAGATCCCGAACTTCCTGCTACAATCACAGAAGAAATCCCTAAATCCTGATAAAGACTTTTCACACGGCAAATAAAGGGCGTAATAGGCTCTTCCCCTGCCGAAATAACCTCCTGCATCAACTGATCTCGGATCATGAAGTTGGTAGCCGAGGTATCCTCATCAATGAGGAACAGGCTGCTTCCCGCCTCCACACCTTCCATCAGATTTGCCGCCTGAGAGGTACTTCCGCTGGCATCCTCTGTTGAAAAATGGGCAGTATCTTTTTTATTCGGCAGATTGCTGATAAAAGGTGAAATGTCCACACTTTTAATACTGCGTCCATCCTCCGCCCGGAGCTTGACTGCCGAATCATCCGTAATCACAAGTTCTCTTCCATCTCCGCCAATGTGATTATACACCCCATTTTGAAGCGCCTGCAGAATCGTAGACTTCCCGTGATATCCTCCTCCCACAAACAAGGTGATTCCTCTGGGAATACCCATACCTGTCACTTTTCCTCTGCGCGGCAAATCCAGTGTGATTTTAAGGGATTCCGGTGATTGAAAAGGCACCGCGCCTTTCATAGGTCTTTCCGAAATGCCGCTTTCTCTTGGAAGAATGGAACCGTCCGCTATAAATGCACAGAGGGAAAGTTCCGGCAGTTTTTCCCTGATATACTGCTGATCCTCGCAAAGGCAGATAGCCTGCTTTAATTTATTCTGGTCAATCTGGGAATAATACAGACTTTTTCTGACACAGATGGGCAAAATATCAAACAACATCTTTTCCAGTTCCCTTGCGTTGATGGTTCTGCCATTTGCAGGGAATCCGGCTTCGAACCGCAGCGTGATATTTCCTTTTTCCACCTTAAGAGCCGTCCTCTCAAGCACCTGCTGCCCGCATCTGGAAACACCAAGCAGACCGCTTTTTCCAGAACCTTTCGCCTGAAAACTGCCGCTGCTTATTTCTTTTGCAAACAATCTTGTCAGATGATCCTGCAAGGTAATTCTCTTAGCATGGGTATCATAAAAAGCAGGCAAAAAGCCTGCCTTTTCTCCTTTCACCCGTACAGAAAGTCTGGAGGGCGCCGCAAACGGGTCGCCCTGTACGTGGTCAATAGAGAGTACATAATCTTTGAAATCATACTGCCCCCTCAAATCCTTGTAGGCGGGGTAGCTTTTATGATCGATACTTTTTAGTTTATTTCTTAATTCTAACGCTGACTGCATATTCTCACATCCTTTCCGGTGCGGTAAAGCCCAGCACATCAATACATGTTTCTAAAATGTCTCTTGTCAGTAAAAGAAGCGCCACCCATCCTGACTTCTTTCCAGCATCCTCCTGCGCAACAATTTTGGTTTCATGGTAAAAACGGTTAAAGGCATTGGCAAGTTCATAAATATATGCACAGATTTTATGAGGCGCGGTTTCCATATATGCTGACTCCATCATGGCATTAAATCCTGCGATTTCCAGCATAAGCGCTTTTTCGGAATCACTGCATGCCTCCTTAAGGACGTTTCCTTCTATAGTCCCGCCCTGCTCTTTGATTTTATTCAAAATAGATTTGATCCTGACAATCGTATATAAAATATAAGGACCTGTATCTCCCTCAAAGGAGGTAAATTTATCAATATCAAAAATATAATCTTTTGATGCCTGATTTGACAAATCGCCGTATTTGATCGCAGCTAAAGCTACCACCTTTGCCGTCTGCCTTGCCTCTTCTTCCTCCACCTGGCGGTTGTCGGTAATCTTCCGGTACATCTCATCATTGATTTCCTCGATCAAGCTTTCAAGACGCATCACACCGCCTTCTCTGGTCTTGAACGGCTTTCCGTCCTTTCCGTTCATCGTTCCAAAGCCAATATGCAGGAGTTCTGTCTCAGGCTCCACCAGCTTCGTCTTCCTTGCACAGCGGAATACCTGTTCAAAGTAAAGTTCCTGACGCTTGTCCGTAAGATAAATGAGCCTGTCAGGATGATATTCCCGCATTCTCTCCATAATCGTCGCTAAGTCCGTGGTATTGTACAAAGAAGCTCCGTCTGATTTCAAAATCATACAAGGAGGAATTTCCTTCGTATCTGTCTCTTCCTTTACATCCACCACAAGAGCGCCATCGCTTATGTAAGCGTAGCCCTCCTTCTTCATGTACTCTACCATACCCGGTATCACATCATGCACGTCCGACTCTCCTTTCCAGAGGTCGAAATCTACATTCAGGTTCTGATAATTTCTCTTTAAATCTGTTACCGATACATCAATGATATGATTCCACAGCGCCCGATATCCCCTTACACCGCTCTGCAGCTTAAAGGTTGCTTCCATGGCGCGCTCTTTATAGGCAGCATCTTCCTTTGATTTGCTGCTGGCAGTAGGATAAATCTCCTCCAGTTCCGAAATAGTAAATGGCGCCTCCTTAGGATATTCTCCCTGATAATCATCATCAAAATATACCAAATCCGGCTGACGCTCTTTCAGTTCCGTGATGATCAGTCCCATCTGCAATCCCCAGTCTCCCAGGTGGATGTCTCCAATCACCTCATGTCCCGCATATCTTGCAATCCGCTTGATACTCTCACCTATAACGCCTGAACGCAGATGTCCCACATGAAGCGGCTTTGCCACGTTAGGTCCGCCGTAATCCACAATGATACGGTTTGGTTTTTCGGGCATATCCAAGCCGAATTTAGTTGCATTGCTCATTTGTGTGAGATAGTCGGTTACAAAGCTTTCCTTCACTTTTATATTAAGGAACCCGGGAGGCACTGCCTCTACGCTTAGGAAAACATTGCTGTCTTTACATTTTTCTGCCACATCACCGGCAATCATGATAGGGGCTTTCTTGTACAATTTTGCTCCCGCCATAGCGCCGTTACATTGATATTCACATAAATCCGGACGATTGGACAGGGTTACTTTGCCAAGTTCTCTGTCGTAGCCGGATGCTTCAAATGCATTCTTCATCTCTTCCGAAATCAAATCCAGAAATTTCTTCATCGTCTCTCCTCCATAAAACGTTCTTTTTACAGGTAGTATTATCCTATCAATTGTATCATAAGGGTCAAGGCTACTCTAAACTTTATTGGTACTTCGATACAATACAGCTCTATTTTTCCTGGAGGGGCCTAAGGTTTTCATCCCCCCATATCACTCTGTTACGTCCATGCCTTTTTGCGTCATACAGCATAGTATCTGCAATTTTCAGCATCAATTCATAAGGTTGATCTTCCTTGGGAACGACAGTAACGCCTCCAATGCTGACCGTGACCCATTGAGCCGCCGATGGAGCATGAGGAATGTGAAGATCCTCTATGCCCTGCCGGACTTTTTTTAAATGCTTAAACATCTTTTGCGCCGGTTCTCCCATAGAAAGCACCACAAATTCCTCGCCACCATAACGGGCAAAAAAATCTGTACTCCAACGGAAATAAGAAGATACCGTTTTTGCCACGGAAGCGATTACCTTATCTCCAGCGGGATGTCCAAACGTATCGTTATACTTTTTGAAGTTGTCAATATCAAGCATTCCGATGGAAAAAGGAACTTGCAGCCGGAACGCTTCATTCCATTTAACTGCGCTGTGACGCTCATAGCTGCGCCGGTTGGCAACGCCAGTCAACTGATCGATCATGGATTGCTCCTCGACCTGCCTGCGATAGTTGTACAGTTTGATATGCGTATTAACCCTGGCCTTTACAATCAGGGGTTCAAACGGCTTTGTAATATAATCCACTGCCCCTAATACCAGTCCTTGCTGTTCATGGGCGACATCGGAAAGGCTGGTAATCAAAATGACCGGAACACTTTGCGTAATGATCTCCTCCTGCAATTTCTTCAACAGAGTAAATCCATCCATCCCCGGCATTACCACATCTAGCAGAATGAGGGAAAATCCTCCAATTTTTGTGAGTTGCAGGCCCTCCTTCGCCGTCTGCGCAATCGTAACGTCATACACATCATCCAAAATAGTCTTTAACTGCATCGCCTGCAAACGGCTATCATCGACAATCAGTATTTTTTCCATATCAAGATTCCTTTTCCACGTTGTATTACAACATAGCTCTCCCTATGTTATTGACCAGACATTGCCATTCCATATCATGTTTATAAATCATACAACAAAAACTGTCTTTACGCAATCTTTCTAGCCTCGAATTTCCGCAACATTTTTTTTAGGACGAAGCAAATGACATTTGATATTTTTATGTTACTTTTCGTAGCATTTCTGAAAAAGGACCATTACAAGATGTTTTCCTGTTCCTTTTCCCTCTCCGCCTTAGAAAAAATGCACCCACAATAGTTCTGGCGGTACAAATTGTACTCTTTTGAAAGTTCTATGGAACGCTTATAACCATTTTTCTTCTTGAAATCGGAGGGAAGAAAAGGAATATCATACTCCGCTGCAAGGCGTTCACCTAGCTCGTTGATTTTAAATGCATTTTTCAGAGGACTGATGGTGAGGGTTGTTGTGAAGTAGTCAGCATGGACATCTTTTGCCCATCTGGCAGTTTCCCTAAGGCGGAGTTCATAGCAGACAAAGCACCTCTCACCGCCTTCCTTACAGTTTTCTAATCCTTTTACGCTGTCAAAAAAGAGGGCTTTTGAATAATCGCCCTCTATGACTTCAATCGGATAAGCGTCCGGGGCTTTGCCCTGTTCTAACTGCCTATTAAATTCGGCAATCAGGCGTTTCTGCTCTGCCACCCTCTTTTGATATTCTTCTTCCATAGTAATATTAGGATTATAATAAAATACCGTGATCCGGAAAAAGGCTTTCAGATATTCCAGCACATAGCTGCTGCAGGGAGCGCAGCAACTGTGCAGGAATAGACGTTTCCCTTTATTTTCTTTGTTTTCCAGTATCCGGTCCAGTTCCTTTGCATAATTCCGGTTCATGCTTTTACAGTCTCCAAAAGTATATAAATTACCGCTTAATGTTTCAACGGGCTTTCTCTATAAATAATGTCCTCTCTTCCCGGTCCGTTGGAGACCATGGTGATGGGATAGCCAATCTGCTCTTCTATAAACTCCACGTACTTTCTACAGTTTTCCGGCAGATCCTCATATTTTTTGATGCCGCGGATATCGCACTTCCAGCCGGGCAGTGTTTTGAGAACTGGTTTTGCTTTTTCTAATTTGTAGGTTACCGGAAAGTCGGTGGTCACTTCTCCATCGATTTCATATCCCACACAGACAGGAATCTCTTCCAGATATCCGAGGACGTCCAGTACAGTAAATGCAACATCCGTGGTTCCCTGTAATCTGCATCCATACTTGGAAGCAACGCAGTCAAACCATCCCATACGTCTGGGGCGTCCTGTAGTTGCGCCGAATTCACCTCCGTCACCGCCGCGGCGGCGCAGTTCATCTGCCTCTTCTCCAAAAATCTCGGAGACGAATGCGCCTGCTCCTACTGCTGAGGAATATGCTTTACACACGGTAACGATTTCCTTAATCTCATAGGGCGGAATTCCTGCTCCAATGGCGCCATATGCTGCCAATGTGGAGGAAGAAGTAACCATAGGATAAATACCATGGTCAGTATCTTTTAAAGTTCCAAGCTGTCCTTCCAGCAAAATAGTCTTTCCTTCTTTGATTGCCTGGTGCAGGTATGAGGACACATCACACACATAAGGCTCAACCATCTCTTTATATTCATGCAAAGTAGCGAGCAATCCTTCTGGGTCAATGGTTGGCTTATGATACATATGTTCAAGCATGACATTTTTCTGTTCACAGACTCTCTCTACCTTTTCTTTAAGCAGTTCTTCATCGAAAAGTTCGCTCACCTGAAAACCAATCTTTGCATATTTATCAGAATAAAAAGGCGCAATTCCCGATTTGGTGGATCCGAAGGATTTTCCTCCCAGCCTTTCCTCCTCGTACTGGTCAAACAAAATATGGTAGGGCATCACCATCTGCGCCCTGTCTGAAACCAGTATTTTAGGCATCGGCACGTTCCGGTCTGTGATTGATTTAATCTCATTGAAGAGCACTGGAATATTCAGCGCTACTCCATTGCCGATGATGCTGGTGGTATGATTGTAAAACACTCCTGACGGCAGCGTATGCAGTGCAAACTTGCCATACTCGTTTACAATCGTGTGTCCGGCGTTAGCACCGCCCTGAAAACGGACAATGATATCCGCCTGCTGTGCCAGCATGTCTGTAATCTTACCTTTTCCTTCATCGCCCCAATTGGCGCCCACTACTGCTTTAACCATATTTTCCTCCATTCCAAAGCTTCACCGCGAGTCAGCTTATTAAAACAAACGCAGCCACGCTTCGCGAGACAGCTTATTGTAACAAACGCAGCCACGCTTCGCGGTCAGCTTATTGTAACACAAAAAGCAGGTTCGTAAAAACCTGCTTTTTATTATCAGTTTCTTACTTTATGATTATACCCAAAGCATAGTCATAAGTAAAATCAATATTTTTTATATATGATATAAATTCCGTTTATATGTTTCAGCTCACATAGTTGTCGAAATACCCTTGAATCAAAATGACAGGTGTTCCTTTGTCGCCGGAGCCGCTGGTTAAATCACATAAAGAACCAATCAAATCTGTCAGTCTTCTGGGGGTTGTACCCTGAGATGCCATATCGCCTACCAGATTCTCTTTCTTCTCTCTGATGCGGTTGGAAATTGCTTCTTTCAGCGCTTCACCGGATAAATCCTTGAAATCATTGTCCGCCAGATATTTCAGTTTCACTTCGTTGGGTGTTCCCTCAAGCCCCGGTGTGCTTGCCGGAGATACGCAAGGGTCTGCAAGCTCCCAGATTTTTCCAACGGGATCTTTAAAAGCGCCGTCGCCATATACCATGACCTCCACATGCTTTCCTGTTCTTTCCAGAATCTCTTTCTGAATATCCATTACCAGATCCGTACACTCTCTCGGGAAAAGCTTAATGGTATCTTCTGTAGATTTGTTAGAACCAAGAAGACCATACTTCTCATTGCAGCCGCTTCCGTCTACAGGACTGGTAAGAATATCATCCATACCCACCACCACTTCAGCACCTGCTGCTTTTAACAGTCTCTTAGTACGTGCTCTTGTATGAATATCGCAGTTCAGCACCTTTTTGGTATAGGAAAGGATACTGCGGCAGTCGTTTGCAAAGATAATTTCAACCTCTGCCCCCGCCTCCTTAATCAACTCCCCATAATAGGATACGTAATCTACTCCCGTAAAAGGATGTTTATTTTCTCCAAACAGTTCTCTATATCTTTCCAGTGTAAGAACATCACTGTAAGGATTGATGCCTGCCTCGTCCAGCTGGTCTAAGGAAACAAGTTCATTGCCCACCTCATCACTGGGATAGCTCAGCATCAGAACGACCTTCTTTGCTCCCATGGCAATTCCTCTAAGGCAGATTGCAAAACGGTTTCTGGACAAAATCGGGAAAATGACACCTATCGTCTCTCCTCCCAGCTTTGCCTTTACGTCCTTGGCGATGGCTTCCACTGATGCATAGTTGCCCTGTGATCTGGCAACCACTGATTCCGTCACTGCAATGACATCCCTGTCACGAATCTCAAATCCTTCTCCCTGCGCCGCTTCCAATACACTGTCTGTAACAATCCTTACCAGATCATCACCCTCCCGAATGATAGGGCAGCGGATTCCTCTTGATACTGTTCCTACTCTTCTTTCCATATACATTTCTCCCTTAGTCGTATTTCTGTCATGACCGCCGACACCTCATTGCACACTAATTCCATGCATATCGCAAGTTTTACTTGCGATACTGCTTAAGCAGAAAATATATCCCCCGGTACCAACGCCACCTTTTTAATTATAATATATTAAGGATAAAAACAAAAGGATTTTTGATAAAGCCTGTTGACTTATTAAAATGGGGAACTCAAAAAACATAAAAATAAAAAACATTGACACTTTCGACATTTATCGATACAATATGCTTGAAAATTAAAAAAATGTGAGGAGAATGAATTATGGAAAACAACACAAATGACAACGGCGGATTTTTATGGGGACTTTTGGGATGCTGTATTCCGATTGTCGGTCTGATATTATTTTTAGTATGGAAAGATCAGAAACCAAAAACTGCAAAAGCAGCAGGAATTGGTGCATTAGTTAGTGTGATTCTCTTAGTCGCATACTATATCGTAATGTTTGTAATCCTAGGTGCAGCAGGAATTGCAAGTGGAGCATTCTAAATTTGGAAAATTCCTGCAAATTTTCTTTGGTTGTCATGCCAGACCGGATCGCTCCTTCTATTTCAGGGGAAAGCAGTTCCCTATCTGTGCAAGATGCACAGGTGAATTAATTGGTATGATTGCAGGTATACCTATCGCGATTTTACACGGCTGCCCCAGATTTTGGATTGTTCTGGTAATGATGATTCCATTGGTTTTTGATGGTTTTTTGCAGCGACTGACTTCTTATGAAAGCGGTAACATCCGAAGACTTATCACCGGAATTTTGTTTGGAATCGCATTGATTTTTGCATTGATATATTTTCATCGATTCTGTCTCTGGATTGCCGGCATGATTTTGAGCCTTTTGGGTGCGGATCCTGTCTCTGTACAGAGAATGATACAATTTTTTGGCGGTTAACTGAACAAAAGGCGCTTCCAATAACCGGACAGTGCCTTTTATTTTTTTCGTTCCACAATCCCATAAATCACATGCACTTTATCTATCATGATTACCTTAATCCTGTCCCCGATTTGGGCATGGCGGAATTGCTTTTTTGAAACAGGTGTAATTTCTCCATTTATTTCCGCACATTTATAAAAATCTACCATATACCTGCTTTTCCCGGAACCCTGATACCGGAAATCTTTTGCTGTAATCGTACTAACGACGAGCCTGTATTCGCCATTCTTCAAGCTTTGATAGATTCTTTCATTTCTCTTATTGATACATTTCATACACACAATAAAAATAATCGCCAATCCAGAAAGCATGAGAAGCAGTTCAATCTTACCTGTGTCAACCTTTTTATCATTTCCGAGCTCACTGAAAAGGTTATTGGAAAGCCAAAGCATGCAGGCTCCCCACGAAAACCAAAATACTGCCGACAGCGCATTCAAAATCTTCCTATCCCCTGGAAGACCATGTTTAAAACAATTCACTTCCGCTTTGGTCAGCCGCGTTTCCATAATACCGCCCCTCCTCTACTTCATTCTTTACTAGATTAAACTATATTTATATTTCCATTCTATTTTCCGGTTATTCTTATGTCAATCATTTGTCGGAATCTCCCCTATAATACGTAACAGTTCAGTCTTGGCTCAGAGGATAGGCAAAAAATAGAAATATCTATCTTGTAATAACCTATTTCATCCCCTTATAATCATAAAAAAATGTCACCTTTCCCCTTATCCATACGTATTAGACACATAGGAAGCCAAAAGCTTCAGAAGGGAGAAAATATGCAAATAGAAGAAATCGTCTTAAAATACAGCAATATGCTCTATAAAATATGCATTGTCATGCTGTGCAACGAGCAGGATGCTAAGGATGCCATTCAAGATACTTTCTGTAAGTATCTTGAAAAAAAGCCGGATTTTGCAAATGATGACCATGAAAAAGCCTGGCTGATCCGTGTAGCAACCAATATCTGCCGGGATATGCTCCGCGCAAGGATGCGGCACCCTAAAATTTCCATAGACGAACTGTCAAACTGCCTTGCAGCACCGGCGCAAAAGGAGACTCTCACAGAGCTGATGGAATTACCGTCCAAGCAGAAAGTGGTGATCTATCTTCACTATGTAGACGGCTACAGTGTAAAGGAAATTGCAGATATTCTGGGAATTACGCAGAGTGCAGTAAAGAAAAGACTACAGCGCGGCAGAGAATATCTGCGGCTATCGTGGAAGGAGGTTTATAGCAGATGAATAAGACAAACATAAAAGAAACGATGGAGCAGGTAAACATCCCTGAAGATATGCAGGAAGAAATCATCCGTAACCTGCAAAGGCAGGAAAACTCCGGAAACTACAAATACAACTATAAATCCCACGCTTTCAAAAGGACGCTCCTTTCAGCAGCAACGCTTCTTCTGATTGTGGGAACCATCAGCATTCCGGTACAGGCTGGCATCCGATATCTGGTAAAGGCAAGAATGGAAAGTATCCCTGCAGAGGAAATGGAAGCAACTCTGGAAATGCTGCAGGCGCAACCGGTAGGTGCCGATAGCTTTTCAAGAGAGTATTCTCAGAGCGAAAAACAGCGGAGGGCAGAACTTTTCAAAGCCTACCAGAATGGTACCTTTCCCCAGGGGCAACTGCTTCTTATCGAAAGTGAAGATCAGATTCCAGACAATACCCTTTGCTATCTGAAAAGCACAAGTTGTTTTTATCTTCCAGACCGGGAACTGACCGATGAAGAAATTTTGGAAATCATTGAATTCAACTATAAAAGAGAATATAGTCTTTCACTGGATCCTGAAGTCCAGGCCGTGATGGAAGAGCACGAGAAAGAGCAAAATGAGATCAAAGAAAAGGTTCAGGCAGATAACGGAATCACCGAAGCGGAAGCTGTGACAATTGCACAGGAATGGATGAATTCATTCTTCGGCGTATCTCCTGATGGCATGGAAGAAACGATTAATCTTGATGAAGGTCGTTTTGAGGTACCCATCTATAATATCACCTACGATATCCGGAGCTTTTGCTACTATAATTTCTCAATCAGTACTTTAGACGGCAGCATCATGTCTGTTGATGTAAACCTTTCCTCCTGGATAGATGCCCCTGAAATAACGGAAGAACAAGCAAAGGCACAGATGTCTGAAAACTATCAGACCGCCCTGCGCTTCCTGAATGAACAGCTTGAAATCCATGATGAATTTGAAACAGTCTATTGCCTCTACAGAGCCGAAAATGGAAAACTTATTTCAAGAGAGCTTGCTTATTTCTTCCAGAAAGACGACGGAAACTTTTATATGGTTAACTTCCGTTGCAGCAACTCTGAGTTTTCCATCTATACCCATGCCACGGAGGAATGGTTTAAACAGCTAAGTGAACGTGAAAACGCCGTATTGATAACTTTATCTCCTGAAGATTAAACACTTACACCGCATTACAGCGCCGGTAAATTCGCAGCGCCGCAATGCGGTGTATTTTATCCGATTACTCTTTTATTTTTATACATCGAGAACAAAAGCAGGATTCCCGCCACAGCTCCAAAAAAAATGAAAGACTGGATAAACGGCATAAACTGATAAGTTCCGCCCTGCCAGAAACCCGCAAAATCATTGCTGATATAAGTCATCGGAAGGGTTCCTGCAATTTTTTGCAGCGCTTTCGGCAGCACACTCGTCTCCACTCCCATCATTCCGCATAAGATCAGGGTCAGAAAGTAAAGTGTCATCTCCACCCCGAAGGTGATACTAAATTTTTTAAAAATACTGGCAAACGCATGGGATATGACCAGTAAAATGATTCCGAGCAGATACACGGATATCAGAAGGCATAAAAAAGAAGTAAATGCCGGTCTTTGAACCTTTGTTATGAACACCTGAAAAACACCGAAAATCACCAGGGCTATC
Organism: Lachnospiraceae bacterium; assembly: GCA_014804785.1. Classification (GTDB taxonomy): domain Bacteria; phylum Bacillota; class Clostridia; order Lachnospirales; family Lachnospiraceae; genus Suilimivivens. The sequence goes on along the minus strand of JAAUZD010000027.1, from coordinate 6,175 downwards.
GTCAGTAATATTAAGTGTGCAGCTATTTTGGCTTTTATGGTATTTTTTTCCTCATATCCAAAAAGCCGCATCCTTAAAGGAATTCCCCTCTCAACCTCCTGCGAGTAAAGCGAACCATAACCTAAAAACATAATGGACATGGGAATCACCATCGCCATGGACAACATAATAGACGTTGTCACTTCGTTCATTATCTCTTCCGGAAGCTGGCTCCCTATCGTCTTTGGCAAGAGAAGGCACATCAGATTTGGAAAGACAATTCCAAAAAAATGAGGCATGAGATTTCCATTTAAATTCCTCCATTCATATAATACCATCTTTAATGTACATTTCTTTTTCATCTTTCCGCTCCTCCCCGCTCTGCATAAAATGCCTCTCTCGCATTGCTGAATATCATTTCAATATCTGAATGACTTCTCTTGAAATCCACATTATTCCTGATCAGTGTTGCCGCAAGCTCCTCTTCCTGCCTGCTATCACTGCAGGATAAAGCGATCAGATGATCCGGGGCTTTCAGTTTCCTGATTCCTTCCGAAAACTTTCTGTTTTTCTGATTATTGTCTAAAACAAAGACCGCTTTTCCGCAATATGTCTCAAACAATTCTTCCTTTTTCCCATAAGCAATCACCTTTCCCTCATCCAGGATCAGAAGTTTATCCGCCATCTGCTCCAGTTCCTCATAATAATGGGATATCACCACCAGCGTATCATCTTTATCCTGATACCACTCCACCATTTTTTCCATCAGCCTCTGTCTGGTCTCAAAATCCAGTCCTGATGTGACCTCATCATAAAAGGTCAGCTCCGCCTTCTGCATCATCACCATAATAATCGTAAATTTCTGCTTCTGACCGCCTGAAAGAGTGTTGAATCTTTTCGTAAGGCATGATTCAAAGTCAAAGAAAGAAATCAATTCCTGTAATTCCCTATTTTCTTTTATCTTCGTATTTAGTATCGCTTCCATGATGCATTTCACCGGCACAGTAGTTACATATTCATTTTGCTGCATATGTACCGCCATCTGCTCCGGTTTTAGCTGCGTAAGAATTCTTCCCTCATAAGGAATAAGCCCTAGCAGCGCGTTTACCAGCGTCGTCTTTCCTGCACCATTAGAACCAATCACACCGATGTGTTCCCCTTTTTCAAAAATAATCGGACGATCAATTTTAAGAGCCGTTTGATTTCCATACTTTACCTGTAATTGTTTGATTGTCATCAACATTTTAGTAATTCCTTTCTGCAAAAATCAGCCTAGCATGTACCCCGTTTTCCACATTTTCAATTTTCAGCCGATATCCCAAAAGTCTGCTGTAATAGGATGCCACATATAGCCCCAGTCCCTTTCCTTTCCTGCTCTCATCACTGCTGACAAAAGGTTCGAAAATATTGGGAAGCAGTTTTTCGTCTATGATAATTCCACTATTTTGTACTGCAATTTCCTTATCCGAAGCCTTTACCTCAATCGCTTCTTTCTCCGGCGTATACGATACTGCGTTGGAAAGCAGATTATCCACGATCTTCTTCATCATTTCACGGTCGGCTAAAATCGTTCCACTGCCTGTAATAGTCAGCCGCAAACTCTTATTCTCCACCTGGACTGCATAAGCCCTTACAAGTTCCTCTACAAGTTGCTTGGCATCAATCTCCTCNTTCTGCATATGCTCNGCATGATCATTCAAATATAAAATATCCTCCACNATCTTTCTCATGGACAAAAGCTGCTTTTTTACCTCCGGAAGATATTCTTTCGTATTTTTGTACTTNCCCACCTCATTCNTCATGCCTTCTACCAGCAAAAGAGCTGCTGCAATGGGCGTNTTAAGCTGATGGGAAGANGCTCTNAAGAAAACCTCNTGCCTGGTGTTCTCNTCTTCCANGGCACTGTTTTTTTGCTCCAGTTCAAGGTAATTATCCCTGAGTTTNTCATATAGTTCCTGCAANGCTNTGCCTAATNCTCCTATTTCATCGGCTCCGCCTCCNTCAAACGCTTCCACCTCAAANTGCTCGGCAAGTTTTGCACTNTCTGCNTAGCCTGCNAGACGNATGATGGGNTTAACAATCTTTCCNGAGAANAANCGGGAAGAAATCAAAACCANCAAAAACACGACNGCNGCAATCATAGGAAGACTTCCAAGCACCACCGGTCTGATTTCATCCATTCTGGGNGTCAATGTNGGGAAAANCGTAATGATAAAANCATCTTCCGCATCGGTNATGGCNANNTAAGTGGTATACCCATAGTTCTCATCCGAAATNCCTGCTTCATAGACAAAGGATTTGTCTGATATCACATGGATTTTCGTATATTCTTCCTGATAGATTNCCNCATCTTCNTTTTCCTCCANATGCACTGCCACGAGGTCATCNCNAAAAAACATGCCCTCTNCTTCAAATTTTNCTTTTGTATTATCCCACCANGCNGTNAANTCTTCCGCATCCAGACCTTCAAACGCNTCCCCTGCATGCTCCAGATTCTCCACACCTTTCATTCTNTNCCTGATNCTATTTAACATTTNCNNAAGNTCCTCATCNCGNATTTCAANNGTAAGAGCAAAAAATTTCCCNGAAACATGAANNTNCGCNCCTTCATCCGGCACTTCCAGNGTATAAACCGCCGTGGGATTTTTAACCTTTAACTCATCATAACTCCGTTTCTCTATATANCCCTNCTGAAGCTCTACCACGCTCTCTANATTGCTTTTCATCACATAATCNACATATAAAGANGGCAGCATGAAGACAAAATATCCTATAACAAAAGTCACCATAATTGCCGCAATGGTCATACTGTAAAANAACGTTTTTTTAGACAATCCCATAATCAGTCTCCTTCCTGAAACTGATAACCGATTCCGATTACCGTCTTAATATAATTACCGGGAAGNTTTTTCCGCAGATTTTTCACATGGGCNTCAATAATCCTGTCATTNCCCACATAATCCTCGTTNAAGATCCGCAAAATCAACTGNTCCCTTGTAAAAGCNCGTNTNGGNTCCAAATANAGAACCTGCAAAAGCAGAAACTCNCTCAAAGTCAGCTCCANAGGCACTCCGTCATAAAATGCCTGATAAGACTCCTCATGAATCACNAGCCCTTTTTCTTCCTTNTGCTCCGNCTTTTTCACNCGCCGCAGAATNGTTTCCATTCTCTTNAGNAGAATAATNGGNGANACGGGCTTGATNACATAATCGTCCGCATAAAGATTAAAAGCCTCCACCTGAGTCTTTTCATCTCCCAATGCCGTCAGCATNATGGTNGCCATATCCGGCTTATGCTCCTTGATATAGNCAAGCACNTCAAGACCGCTCACCTTAGGAACCATGATATCAAGCACNGCCATATCAAAATGCTGCNNTTTGAGCATCCCAAGGGCTTCTTCCCCNTCCCCGGCACAGACCACATCATAGNTTTGCATNTTCATATATTCTGTCAGNACCTCCNGTATGGTGGGNTCATCCTCTAAAAATANAANCTGCATCATTTCCTCCGCTNTTAGGTGCACCTGCATATTTGTATTTCCNNCGCCAGATAAGCGCTTATCTGANCGTTATGGTTATTGTAGCACATTCTTATGAATTCTATATGAAGATAGCATGAAAAAGGCAGTTATGAACCTACGCCTNATAGATTCATAACTGCCNATNCGCTGTNTCAATATAAATGACCNTGTTTCAGTTCCCAGTNCTATAATATCTTTTCACGCTCACCCNCCAAAAAAGATAAGCAATCAGATANACTNCCGGTCCAACNAGGGGCGCNATATAGATATAAATTTCATTGTAATTTNCCATATCCGGTTTCCGNAAAAGATATTGNGCCGGAAAATAGTTTACGAANGCAAAGGGNATNACATAGATAATCANACNTTGTATCANTTTGTGATAGATACTGATNGGATATCCTGCAAATTTACGCATATTCCAGTAAAAAATCTCCCTGATACTNTTGGTTTCCACAAAATAAAANCNTAAGGAAGAAAAAATNATGAACATTCCGCCNTGNATNAGGATTCCGCTGATAATCGCACATACATAGTACACTATCGTAGCAAAATCCCAGTTTATTCCAACCTTGCCTGCGGATATTAAAAACAGAAGGACTCCCAATGTTCCATGCCCCGCCGCTGCCATTAAGTCAGCATTATTCAAAACCAGCTGAATCAGCAGCCCCCTTGGTCTTACAAGGAGCCGGTCGAACCGCCCCTCCCTGATTGTGTCTGAAAACTGCCTTAAATCGGCAAATAGAGCAACTACAAAAGCATAGGTCAAAAACAGGATGCTGAACAGAAACAACATTTCATTTACATTCCATCCATTAATCTTGTCAAATTTAAGCAGTGCCAGATAAATCACGATAATATTGGCGGATTCTCTTATGAACACTGCAAGTGTGGCAACCAGTGTGTCCACCCTGTACTGCAGCCTTGCCCGGAAGCTCATTTTTAAGGACTGCATCGCAATTCTAATTTCACCCATTCCATTTAACCTCCCTGCACGACTAACTTTTTAACCCCTTTTTTCCAGAACGCCTTTGCAATAATTCCCAGAATCGCAATCCAGATGATTTGAACCGCTAAAGCAGACAGAATCTCCAAACCGTTCAATTCACCAAGGTAAATTCTCACCGGGGTGAAATAAATGGACTCAAATGGTGTTATGGAGATAATCTTTTTAAGTGCCTCGGGCATAAACCATAATGGCAATAATGTTCCTGCCAGGATGTTCACAAATACATTTTTGATCGTTATGATTCCCCACACACTAAACAGCCAGAAGCTCCATGTCTGAATGATAAAACTAATCAGCCATAGGATAAGATATCCCAGCGCCACACTGAAAAACATGACAATCAGATTGAGTATACTTTGAGGCGGACACAGCTTTGTATACAGCAAGGTAAAAAGCAGTGCCGGAATAAAATGAAACAGGACTTTAAATGCGCCTTCTCCTATATTTTCCGCTAATAACCTTAATGTGAAGCTGACCGGCTTTAAAAATTCATTGGATATGCTCCCGTCTCGAATTTTATCCTGCAAAAACATTTCATTGTAATGGAATGCACCCGACAGCCCTAAAGTAATTACAAAATTTGTAGCCACCATAGAATAAGATACCCCATCCACCTCTGCTGCATTTCCATATAACGCCTTATATATGCACAAGTAAACCGCAATGGTAATAGCTGTATTTATGATTCCCATGAAAAAATCTAATCTGTATGCCATTCTATCCTGAAATTTCTTAATGGCAAATTCCACATAAGCTCTCATACGCTAATTCCCCTCCGCCGCCGGATGATCAAGGACGACCCTTCCCTCATAAATATCGCGGATGATTCCATCAATCTCCGACTCGCAAATCGTAATATCCTTAATATTCTTTTCAGAAAAAAGCTTCTCCATAACTGCACTCATGGGCGTCTTACTTACATCAAATGTTTTTACTTCCTTCCTGCCATCTTCAAGCAATATTTCAATTGTCTTAGAATTGGCATACTTATTTTTTATTTCTTCAATACTTCCATCATAGATCTTTTTTCCCTTATCAATGATGATCAGCCGTTCACAGACCTTCTCTATATCCTGCATATCATGAGTCGTAAAAATGATGGTAGTCTGCTGCGTTTCATTCATATATCTGACAAACTCCCGTATCTTTTCCTTTGCCACTACATCCAATCCAATCGTGGGTTCGTCCAGAAACACAATTTCCGGCGAATGAAGGAGCGCCGCAACAATGTCCCCCCGCATCCTCTGCCCTAACGACAGCTGTCTCACAGGCTGATTGATGAAATCCTCCATATCAAGCAGCCGGGAAAAAAGCTTTATATTTTCCTCATATTTTTTCTGCGGTATCTTATAAATGAATTTCATCAGTTCAAAACTTTCAATTAAAGGCAGATCCCAATTCAGCTGTGATTTCTGCCCAAACACGACACCGATATTCTTTACATACTGCTTTCTCTGCTTGTAAGGAATAAATCCATTGATTTTCACCTTTCCCGCATCCGGATATAAAATCCCCGACAGCATTTTGATCGTGGTGGATTTGCCTGCCCCGTTCGGAGCAAGTATTTATAGACAACCACCGCAACACCCGATAAATCAAGGCTTTTTTGAAACACGAAAACTAAACACAAAGCCCTATAATCACATGGTAAACGCCTTTTCCACACT
>JAAUZD010000026.1 GCA_014804785.1 Lachnospiraceae bacterium | reverse complement strand
TTTAACCGTTATTACTGTTCTTGGTTCGAGCCGGTCTTCCGACCTGCTCCGTTCGTTTCTGAATTTTCTTTTATAGAATTTTCAGGGTTGCATTGCTGTTCATTTGTCAAGGTTCTGTTTCCTGTCGCAAATCTTTCAACGTGCGACTTTCATATAATATCAGATAAGGTAATTATTGTCAACATGATTTTAAAATTTTTTTTATTTTTTTATTGCACTTGGCAGCTGATAACACGCACGATATAATCGCCCCCTTCTTTTAATCCTTTAAGCTACATTCTGTAAAATTGACAATCCCCAATTTTTCAAAAAATATACCATAATTCCTACAATCAATACCGCTTCTGCAAACCCTATTACAATACCTAAGAGTTTATCCACCCCTTTAATAATAGGCAGTTTTGATATTAATTCAAGGGATGTAAAAAGAGTATGCACTAACCGGTAGACAAAACATACTGCGAAAAGGACGGCAACAATCTGAATCACTCTTACAATCTCACGATCCAAATAACTTCCTATCGCTCCTAAAATAAGGACAACACAAAACCCCGCAACAACCATGGCAATCAACGAAATAATTTCCTGAACCATACCTTTACGGAAACCGGCTATCATTCTCCATATAAATATAATCGCAATTACTGCTAAAGAAATGTAATACATTTGTACCTTCCTGTTATTTTAGCTCCATTGTCTCAATAGAATCAGATGTTACCGTAACAAATTTGTAAACAGATGAAGTAGGTATGACGAGGGAGGTGCTTTTTTCAAAATCGCCCACAAACTTATCTACTCCCTTCATATTACAAATCTGGCACTCAAGATCATTATAAATGATGATCTGATCTTTATGAAAAACAATATCCGTATATTCTATGTCAAAAAACTGCGAATGTATCCTGCTTCCAGATTCATTATAGACATCCAGTCTATACGCAGATTCCCCGCTTGGGTTTATGAAGACAAGTCCCACATAGTCCTCATTGTAATAGATGCTTTGCACCTCTTCCTCCAGCAAATTAGATGCAATATTCTGTGGTTTTTCTGCACCCTGAAAAAATACAATCCGGTCATCCGAAACAGCAAATGCGGAATCATTATCCATAAACTGTACATAGGGTATAATCGTGTCCTGATAATCATATCCACTAACATAATTATCTGATTCGTTTTTTCCCACTTCTCCAAAGTTATAAAATGCTACGGAGGATTTCATGCTTCCACTATCCACGTATAAATATGAAACCATCATAAGATGTCCGTTAGGCGTCAGGGAAATGCTGACAGGGTAACCGCTTTTATCCATGGTCGCTTTAGCATATATAATAGGTGTTTCCGTGTTTTCATTTCCATTATATACGTAGATTCTGGTTATGTTCACATCGTCAAGCACTGCTGCCACCACGCAATTGGCAGATACGCAAAAATCCCTGATAGGGAGGTTCGTATTCACCGTCCCCTTTTCACCGTATTTATCCATAACATAAATAGAACGTCCGTTGTAATCTCCAATTGCCGTCACCTGGCCACAGACAGATAAAAGTGGTGTCTGCATTTCATAAGTACGATTCCACACTGTATTGCCCGTAGCATCAATACAACTTGCTCCATCTTTGCTGTACAAAAGAATATTTCCACCCAGGTTTTTCACTGTAGCGCCCTGCACTACCGTTATCGGATAGGAGGCTGTAACCGCGCTGTCTGTAAACACCTTGTTCTTCCATTGAATCATTAAAAACATAATTACCACTGCCGCCAGCAAGATGGAAAGAACAACCCTGTAAAATATTTTCAGCTTATGACTGCGGATTTTTTCTTTATAATCAATGCTCCTTGCTGCACCTTGCGGCTTGGCACCCTGCCGCTTTTCTCTTTCCTTCAAATAATCACGTACATTTGCCATCCGCTCATCTCCAACTCTTTCGTATCAAGGCAACTGTTCTTCTCTTGTGGTCAATTCAGCAGCCCTGCCTGCTGCTTCCACAAATCCATACATTTTTTTATAATCATTAATGGCGGTCACTGCTATTGACAGTATAACGATACATCCGCCATAAATCAATCTTTTAATAATCTCTTTTATGGACGCCCTGGAGGCTGTCCGGGAAAATCTTGAAACATCTCCTTCCGTACGACTTGTCTCCATTCTGCCCATTCCCTTTTTCTTCATCTGCCTATAACAAAAAAGCAGATAGTTCTGCATGGCCTCATTCTTATCATAAAAAATGTAATATCCATCTTTTTTGCCAGGCAGTTCTTGCTTATTACCGTATATGTTGACGTATCCAATCAACTCATATTCTTCAAAATATTCTTTTCTGACCTGCTCTTCGTTTCTTCCATATGCCAGTTCGTCTACAATACTAACAGCTCCATATACCAGATGAAAGGTCTGATTTTCCCTATGGTAAACATGTCCAAAAAGAGCCGCGCGCAACGGAAGGTTTTTCTTTTCTGCTTTCAGTTCATTCAAATATGCATAAACATAGTCTTCTATGTAAACTCTTTCGTTTCCATCTACTCTGCCGATTTGTTTCACCATTGTTGGCAGCTGCATCACAATCCCCCATTTCTCCGTGCAATCTTTCATGATACTCTCAGTTTAGCATACCGCTGCTCCAAATGGGATTGTAATGCATCGCAGTCTGTTTATGAACAAAATTGATAAATCGCAGCGCTTTTATATTTCTGCCAGATTAAACGCCACAGAAGGAATATAATTTAAATTTCGATTCTTCCCTCCAGCGCCCTTAAGAGGGTCACCTCGTCAATGTATTCAAGGTCTCCTCCCACCGGAACGCCGCTGGCAATTCTCGTCACTTTAATGCCTGTAGGTTTAATCAGCTTGCTGATATACATAGCTGTGGTTTCCCCCTCCAGACTTGAATTGGTTGCAATGATTACCTCTGAAACATTCCCCTCCAGACGCGTAATCAGTTCCTTTAACCGAATATCGCCCGGACCGATTCCCAGCATTGGGGATATTGCTCCATGGAGCACATGATAAACGCCCTCATACTTACCCGTTTTTTCATATGCCGCCAGATCTCTTGTATTTTCCACCACCATAATTGTGCCATGATCCCGTTTGGAATTGGCACAGACCGGGCAGATTTCATTGTCAGTCAATGTAAAGCATTCCTTGCAGTAGCGAACATTCTCTTTTGCCTCAATAATGGTTTTGGCAAGTCTTTCCACTCTGCTTTTCGGCATATTAATCAAGTGAAAAGCCAGCCTTTGCGCTGACTTAGAACCAATTCCCGGCAATCCGGACAACTCATCTATTAATTTATTGATATGTCCGCTATACAAATCCATTAGAAAGGAAAGCCTCCTCCCAGTCCAAGTCCCCCCGTCATCTTATTCATAGCCTCTGCATTCGCTTCCTCAGCCATACGAAGGGCTTCGTTGGTTGCTGCCATCACCAGATCCTCCAGCATTTCAATATCCTCAGGATCTACAACCTCCTGGGATAACTTCACTTTTGTTATTTCCTTTTTTCCGGTAACAGTCACTTCCACTGCACCGCCGCCAGCCTTTGCCGTAAACTCCTTTGTCTCCAGTTCCTTCTGGTTCTCCTCCATCTGACGCTGCATTCTCTGCGCCTGTTTCATCAGATTATTCATATTACCGGGCATACCGCCCGGAAATCCACCACGTTTTGCCATGTTCGTCCTCCATTCTTATATTTTACTATTAATACCATATGCCTGAAACCGCCAAACGGCTTGCAGGCAGTCTTAACAAAGCAAACTAAATCAATTCTTCCGGCTCTTCCTCAAGTTCTTCAACCTCCATATGAATCACCTGACTTACCATCTTTGTGAGATCTGGGAAAAGTTCTTCGGGGTTTCTTCCCTGCTCTGCGCTCTGCACCGTCACTTTTATTTCTTTTCCGGCAAAATCACAGACAATGCGCTCCAGTTCCTCCCGGTGCTGTGCTTCCCTGAAATAATCTGAGGGCAGACCATCACTCACCACTACCAGCAAGCTTCCATCACCCGCCAGACTCGGATATGCACTCTTTAGATACGCCTTCATGGGCATGGATGACTCTCCTACAATAGCAGACCACTTTTCTACGGTCTGCTTTACATCCGCCGGAATCGCCTTGGGAAGCTCCGCCCTGACTAAAGGCTGCAAAGCCGCTGTGCCTTCTCCATCGCTTCTTACTCCTGTTCCCGGAGAAACTACTGTCGGAATTCCATTTTCGATTTTTTCTTCCAACTGTCTGATTCTGTCCACCAGTGAACTGGGATCTGTTTCCATACTTGGTCTGCACAGCTTGATCAAAGTCATTTCTACTAAAATTCTCTTCTGAGATGCATAGCGAATCTGCCCTGAAAGTTCTGAAAGCACACGGATATAACGCATGATGACATCATTTTCCGCCATCTTGGCTTCTTCTTTCAGACGAGCCAGATTCTCGGTGGAAACATCTATCACATCCTCAATTCCGTCCGCAGTCTTTATCAAAAGCAGATTCCTCAGATACCATGTGAAATCTGAAATGAATTGTGTCAGTTCCCTACCCTGCATAACGATTTCTTCAAGCAGAACAATTGCATCCGGCACATCTCCCTTTAAAACAATTCTAAGGAGCCTGCTGAATACCTCTGTGTCCACTGCTCCCAGCACATCCAGCACCTTATCATAGGTCAGTTCCTGTCCAAAATGAAAAGCAATACACTGATCCAAAAGACTTAAGGCGTCACGCATGGAACCATCCGCTACCTTGGCAATGTAGCGGATGGCTTTATCTTCTATCTGAACCTGTTCCTGCTCCATCAGTTCCCTGATGCGTTCCGAAATGGTGTCAATGGTAATTCTTTTAAAATCGTACCTCTGACAACGGGACATAATCGTAATTGGTATCTTATGGACCTCAGTGGTTGCCAATATGAAAATAACATAGGAAGGCGGTTCCTCCAGCGTCTTAAGAAGTGCATTAAAAGCTCCTATAGAAAGCATATGGACTTCATCAATAATATAAACCTTATATCTTCCTTCTGCTGGTGAATAAGCCACTTCATCCACAATCTCACGGATGCTGTCTACCCCATTGTTGGATGCCGCATCAATTTCAATTACATTCATGCTGGCACCTGCCGCAATGGCTTTGCAGATTGCACACTCCCCACAGGGACTTCCGTCCGTCCTGTTTTCACAGTTTACCGCTTTCGCAAATATTTTTGCAATAGTGGTCTTACCGGTTCCTCTGGTGCCGCAGAACAAATATGCATGAGAGGTACGCTCTGCCTTGATTTGATTTTTCAAGGTTGTAACAATATGATCCTGACCCTTTACATCTTCAAAGGTCGCAGGACGAAATTTTCTGTAAAGGGCTGTGTATGACATACCTTCTCTTTCCTTCCATGGTGCCCGAAGGCACCAGTTTAATCGCCAAAGCTGATTCCCATAAGCTTCGCTTCTTTCACGATAGATGCATCCGGTGAAATCATTTTAAGCTTTCCGGCAACCTCTTCAAGGGGTACTTTTACAACTTCTCGGTTCTTATATCCAACCATGAATCCATACTCGCCTTTCAAAATAAGCTCACCTGCTTCTGCTCCCAAACGGCTTGCGAAGACACGGTCATAAGGACAGGGGCTTCCGCCTCTCTGGGTATGACCGGGTACGGTCACTCTCACTTCATGTCCTGTCATATCCTGAATCTGCTGTGCCAGTTCATAAGAAACAGATGGGAATTTATAGTTTTTCATCTTTTCTTTATATTCTTTTTTGGATAATTTAGCATCTTCCTTGGAAATCGCACCTTCTGCTACCGCCAGAATCGTAAATTTGCTTCCGTTTTCATTACGCTGTTTGATTTTATTTACTACTTTCTTGATATCATAGGGAATCTCAGGTATCAGGATGATGTCTGCTCCGCCTGCCATACCTGCATTCAGGGTAAGCCATCCAACTTTGTGCCCCATTACTTCCACAATAAATACTCTTCCGTGGGATGCAGCAGTGGTGTGGATGCAATCGATAGCATCAGTTGCAATATTTACTGCGCTCTGGAAGCCGAAGGTCATATCTGTTCCCCATAAATCATTATCAATCGTCTTGGGAAGCGTAATTACATTCAGCCCTTCCTCCCTTAAAAGATTTGCTGTCTTATGTGTACCGTTGCCTCCTAAGATAACCATACAGTCCAGACGCAGTTTATAATAGTTCTGTTTCATTGCGTCAATTTTATCCAGACCATTTTCATCAGGATCCTTAATCGTTTTAAAAGGAGTACGCGAACTTCCCAGAATCGTTCCGCCTTTTGTAAGTATACCAGAAAAATCTCGTCCCTCGAGCATCCGGAAGTTTCCATAGATGAGTCCTCTATAGCCATCAATGAAACCGTAAATCTCAACCTGCTCTTTACTGTTTACAAGACACTTTACTACACCTCTCATGGCAGCATTCAATGCCTGGCAATCGCCGCCGCTTGTTAACATACCAATTCTCTTCACTTAACCCATCCTCCTTGTCCTAATGTAAACATATTTATAGTTTATGCACTCATTATTATACATAATTTAGGGCTTCTTAACAACCTTTTTGCCTGCCTAATTTACCTTTTTATCGCGTGATGGGCTTGAGCAAACGCATTTTTTATCAAATTCCGATGTACCCGTGAGTCGGCTTATCGAACAAAAACCCCTAAAACTGCATATCTGCAGTCCCAGGGGTTTTTAACCTTAAAAAGGATCTTACACTGTCTGAGTGTTTAAATTTAGAAATTTGCTTCCTACCGACAGCATTTTTTCTATTTCTGTCTTTACGTCTGTCTTTCTTCCTTCTCTCTTTGCGTCCGCTTTTTCGCTTTCCGCCTTTTCTGTATCATTCTGCTTTTCTGTCTTGTCACACTCTTTAAAGAAGGTTTCCGTACTCTGGGCTTCAATCATTGCATGCATCTGGTAAACACCCTTTCTGATCCGTTCGTCTTCTTTTTTTCTCTTTTCCACTTTCCCTAACTGTTGCTCCCTAAACTCTGTCATATTTCCTATCAGCATATTTTCACCCTTCTTTCATTTTCAAGTATATGGCAGAACAAATCAGCCTTTTCAAAAATTCTATCGGAGCATTCGCAAAAACAATTTATTAAATTTTCACCAATCACCTAAAATCAGTCATGAAATGATTGACTAAAAATTTTGAAACCAGTATAATAACAACGAATGTAACACTTTTGATAGTGGTTGCAGATATGACACGGAGAGTTATCGAAGCGGTCATAACGAGCTGCACTCGAAATGCAGTTGTCCTTTACTGGGCACGTGGGTTCGAATCCCACACTCTCCGCCAGAAAATTCAGCCCGCAAGTGGTTTTGCTGCTTGCGGGCTTTTTAGATGCACATTTACCTTATTTCTATTCTTCCCTGTGCTCTTTGATATTCAATGCCAACGGAACCACCCATTCCATTTTCCGCATAATCAATCAATGCCTGGTTGTCTAGGATGAACTCATCCAGAACAAATTTATTATCCATAAACATACCAAAGCCATCACCGCCGCTGTGAAGGATATAATTATTAGATGCCAGTGTATAAATCTTTTCCGGATCAATCTCTTCATATTTCCCCGTCAATTTATTCAAAACCTGCACCTCACCAACACGCCGTTCACCAGAAACGGATTTGAACATCCCATTTTCATCCAAAAGAACTGTGGACGTAATATTAGTATCAATCACTAGTTTCAAGCCTGAAACCTGCATAAACCCTGCCGATTCTCCCACCGGACCATCTGCATTTTCATATTCTGCTTCCACATATGCATATGCCATTTCCAGCATATCTAAAATTTCCTGTCCGGAGCTTTCCACCACACACACTGTATTTCCAAACGGATTAACGCTAAGGAAATTATTATAAGTGATATCGCCTGCCGGAATATCAGAACGAATGCCTCCTCCGTTAATCACTGCAACATCCGCGCCGGAAACTGCCCTGTAAGCATCCGCACAAAAATCGCCAATATTCGTCTCCCTGCATCTCACCATACGGTTTCCATTTTCACTCAGAGTAGATAGTTCCACCTCTGCATGTGCTGCTACCGTATCAAGCAACTCTCCATATTCTGACATGATCTGTTCAATCGACATATCCATGCTCTGTCTTGATTCAGCAGAAACTAAAGAGGTAGTAATGGAGTCGTCCAAAAGTTCTTCCGTCCCCTTTGTATCGATCACAAGACACCCCACATTTGCAAGGCGGCTCCCAGTCGAACTTAAAAGCACCTCGGCGCCCTCTTTATTTTTAACCGCATCACTCTGTATCACAGAATGGGAATGCCCGTCAAGCATTACATCAATTCCCGTTGTATGAGCAATCACGTCCGTGGAACGATAAGGCTCTGCCTTCTCACTGATTCCTAAATGTGCCACTGCAATGACATAATCTGCGCCCTCAGCCCTTGCATCATTTACAGCAGACTGCACAGCATCGTAGAGCTCTGTTCCGTCCTTCCCCTGGCGAAACCCGTAAATAAAATTACCGTTTTCGTCCATAAAGCTGCCGGGGGCAGAGGCTGTAATGGTCTCCGGTGTACAGATTCCCACATAAGCCACCGATATGCCGTCATAGTCCACCAAAACATAGGGAGATACAACCGTCTTCCCCGACACAAGATCCACAAAGTTGCAGGATACATACTGCGCATCAGAAAGCTGTTCTGCAATCCGAAGTCCCTGCTCCATGCCATAATCAAACTCATGATTGCCAAAAGTACAGATGTCATAGCCTGCCTCATTCATGAGTTCCACCATGTATTCACCCTCTGAAAGAGTTCCGATTACCTCTCCTTGAACGGCGTCCCCACAATCCACCAGAGTCACATATTCACTGACATTCTTCATCCAGCCCTTTAGCTCTTTCAGCTGGGAAAGCCCAAATGCATTTTCTCCAGCTTCTATGCTGCAGTGAATATCATTCGTATACAAAATCATAATTTTATCCGTGCTACGCCCACCTGCTGCCTTCTCTGATACCGCATCAGACACTATCGCACCACTACCATCCTGCACAGCGCTTTCTCTACCCGTAAACTGCCACGCAACGACCACAGCAAGCGAAGCTTCCGCTAAAACAGTAATCATCAGCATCCACAATGAAATTTTTTTACATAAGAAATTTTTCATCCCTATATCATGTCTCCCATCTAATCCACAACTTCCCATAGAATCAATGGAAATAACACCCACAGGAACACCACATATCTCACCAGATAAGTGGGTCCCAAGATCACCGTCAGCCACACCAGTCCCGGCAGCACAAAAGGCATCACTTTTCTCCAGCATTTGCAATAGCACAAAAAACCTATCCCAAATGCCGTTACCCAGAACAGGAATCCCGGTGAGAACAACATTGACAAGACCGGGATCTTCTGCTGGGTGATCTCCAGCGACATTCTCCGGTAGCACTCGTCAAGCCATGGGATTTTGCTCTCCCTCACACCCGGCTGTTCCACCTCGTAACCAAAGTAAGAACTATCCTCATAGGTAAAGGTAAACACAGCATTCCCCCGGTATACGTCAATTACCGTATCGGGATACCAGAAACCGTAAGAGGTCATGAACCATGCATTTAAGTATGTGAAAGGATGATTTGCTCCCCATTTTGCCCATAGCCTGAAAAACCCAGACGCATCTGCGGAAAAAGCTTCGTTGTTAAAGCTGATTTTTACGCCGTCAGATACTTTCGGCGTGTATCTTGCAAGGGCTTCCTCGGGAAGATAACGATATAGAATTTCCTTATCTTCCGAAGGCAAGGTTTCCTTCTCGTCCGCATACACCCTTGCCATCTGGGAAATAGGCACGGTGAGCATTTCCTGATTCTCCGAATCATCCGCATGAAGCAACGCGGCAAGCCCGGCATTGATTACCATATATGCGGCGATGATCCCTGCAAAACAGACAACTATTTTGCTCCGAAAACCTTTCAAATAAAGAATCATGACCAGTGTAAAGACAAGAAAAGCATAGAATCCATTATGCCTTAACAGCATCATCCCTAAGGAGGACACTGCAAATAGAAGGACGCTGGCCCTTTTTTTGAAAAATTCTTCGGGATCTGCGCATAATTCCTGCAAAAAAACTACCATCATAAGCAGCATTCCCGTAAAAAGTCCATCTTTTGCCGAACATAGAGAAAACATGACAAGTACAGGGCAGAGCCCAAAATACAAAGTAAGAAGAATCCTGCACCACCTTGCCATTCCTCTTACCCTCATTTTTTCTATAAACAAGGCAAAAATTCCAGCCATCACAGTCATCTGTATCGCTGTATAACAGCCGATTCCCAGATTATAGGAACCTGTCAGTTTATAGACCGCCTGTATGACGCCTCCCAAAAAGAGCACATGCAAAAGCGGGTGATGTGTGGAAAAGTTCCGGGTCACTACCTGTAAGTATTCATCCTGGGCATCATATACGAAAAATCCCGGATAAACCGCCAGAAAAGCAGGAAGGTATAACAGCAATATCACCCCGGCGGTAATCCAGAAGCTGCGGCGGCTCCTTTGATTCACCGTTTCTTCCTTCTCATTCACCCTATGAATCTTTCGCTGCCCTTTGCCAAGCTTCCACTCCAACAGCCTGTCCCAGAAATACCGGCAAAACAGCGTAAATAAAACAGCCAGGATTAGGATCCTGACCCACATTCCTCCCTGCTTAAAGGGAATCCTTTCTTCCAGATCCAGCTGTGCGCCGAAGACCATGCAGACGCTGAAAGCTGCCCCAAACAGAAGGGGAACTCTCCATCTGGAGCGTTTTCCTTCAAATCCTGTCCTGAAAATCCGGTTTACAAAACAGAAAAGCGTCAGAAACAAAAATACCGAAACAATGCTGTTGGTATATTCCAATCCGTCGCCGCTCAAAGAAAGCATCCATGGAAATGCGTATGCTGATGCAAAGGATAACAACGCCGATGCCATTATCCGCACAGGACCTGATGATTTCAAATATGCAGTTAGAGCATTCTCATTTCCCTTCATCCTCTTTTTTTCTCTCCCCCGTCATCTCCCGTATCACGAACTGCGGAGAATTGTTCATGGAAATATACATTCTCCCCATATATTCACCTACCAGCCCCATCATGAGCATCAACATCCCCCCCATAAATACCAGCACAGACATTAAGCCGCTGAAACCCGTCACCAGACCGGGAGGATTGATAAAGATCTTCTTAATTATTGTATAAATTCCATATAAGAACCCTACAAAAGCACAGACCGCACCGCTTACAGTGGCAATCCTCAAGGGCTTTACACTAAAAGCCGTGAAACCGTTGAACCACAGGTTCAGCAGTTTCCCCAAAGTATAACCTGAAGTTCCTGCCTGCCTGTCCCGGTGTTCCACCTCCACATTTATAATATTCTTTGTGGCGCGCAGAACCAGCCCAATCACATAGGGATAGGCATATTCATAACGAATCATTTCATTCACTACAAATCGCCGCGCTGCAAAATAGCTGGAAAGATACAAATGCTTGGGTTTTCCAAGCATAACACGTGTCATCAATTCATTAACACGGCTTCCCCAGTTGCGAAAGCCAGAATGGTGCTTGTGATTGTATTTTGCATATACCACATCCGCCCCTTCCTCAATTCCCCGAAGCAGCTTGTCCACCTCATTTGCAGGTGTTTGTCCGTCATCATCCAGACAGACGATAATGTCCCCTTTAATATAGTGAAATCCTGCCATCAGCGCATTGTGCTGACCAAAATTCTTTGCCAAATCAATGCCTGTGATCTCATCATTTTCCTGACACAATTTTCTGATACATTTAAAAGTATTGTCGGGAGAACAATCATTCACCAGCACTACCTCATATGCATAATTATCCAGTTTTTCCATTGTTTCCCGGATTTCCTTCACCACACCGGGCAATGTTGCCTCGGAACGGTAACAGGGAATCACGAAGCTGACCAGTTTTTTCACGCAAAAGCCTCCTGTCCCTTATCATTTATGACCGCCATATAAATTACATCCTGATAACGTCCATCCAGAAAAACCTCATCCTTTAAATGGGCTTCCCTGACAAATCCTGCCTTTTCATAGCTTCTTCTTGCACGCACATTCTCTGCAAGCACCCGCAGCATCAATTTATGAAGTCCCTCTTCGTGGAAAGCATATTCTATCATCATTCGGGCTGCCTGAGTGCCGTATCCTTTCCCAAGAGCCTCTTTTTCCCCTATAAAGATACCATATTCTGCTTTGCTGTGAGTTCTGTCAATATCCCTTAAATAAACACTTCCTACTGGTTTGTCATCCATTTTTCTTAATATAATGAACTGTACCACCCTTCCGGTATCAATCATGGTTTTTACCCAGTTTTCATGTCCCTGTCTGGTAAAAAGTTCCTGATAGATAAAGTTCCGGCGGACAAACTCTGTGTTGCGCCATTTAATAATCAAGTCTGTATCTTCTTCCTTCATCAGACGCAGTACAATATCCGCCCCATTTATAACACGCGTTTTCTTATCTTTGTCTCTTATTTCCATATCTATACCCCTATGCACCGCCTCTACACTGCTGCATGAATGAGCCTTTCAATCGTCTCCCTCATCTGGCTGATACCGCATATATTTCAAAAACATCTGCTATTGTATCTAATAAATTTACCTCTATGGGAGTTCCATGATTCTCATAATAATCAAAGAGCCACTGCATATCCTCGCTCTTCATGCGGACAAAATATACATCTTCCCTATCCTTTAAAGCCTGCTCCATACTTTCGATTTCAAAACATGCCAACTTTTTTCTCTGGAGAGGGCTTTTACATGCCCACCCTCCCATAATATCATAATTGTCCAATGAATTGTCCACATCCGCAAACATTTTTTCCGAATAAGGTACTCCGGAATAAGAAACCGAAGAGTAAACGTCTATCAGATAAAAATTTTCTTTGTTCTCACCACTTGAAAGCTGATCGTAAAGCTCTCTGTAGAGCCCATTCACCTCTTCCCTACGGATTTGGCTTTCGGAGACCGTCTCAATGCTGTCAGGAAGCATCATCACTGCCATAATACCAGCCGCCACAGTAAGAACTGCTCCCATCATCTTTCTCGTTCTGACATAGCAGATGCCGCCATACTGCGCAAATACCATGGCTGTCAGGATGCAGAACTCCATCAAATACAGGGAATGAGTAATTCTCTCCGGCGCACGCTCCCGCATCAAAATGAACATCCATAATACGGTACGCACCGCAAAAAGAAAAATCAGCTTCCAGGATACCCCCAGAATGTTTTTCACATAAGTCCTGTGCCCTGCGTCCTGAATCCGCTCTTTTGAATATTTTCTGGGAATTGCTGTAAGGAACACCGCCATATATCCAAGTATCACCATAACATTCCATGGATAATCACTTCCCGTTCTTCCCTTGCCGCTGGTAAAACGATACACATAGTCTTTCAACTTTTCAGGCAGTTTTTCTAAAAACGGCTTTTGGACACTCCTGTTCGTTCCCGCATACTCTGCAATTTGACCGACCATAAGCTCGTCAATCTCTTCGTCCATACCAAAATTGTAGTTGTCAAGGAGAATCTTTTCACTCTCGCTCAGCCCAATGCTTTCATAAAATGCCTGATTTTCCGCATAAGAAGGAATTTCCTGAAAATCATATAACTCCGTCCTGTTATCAAAAAACTCCGTAAAAGTACGCCACTGTGCCGAACCATAAGCAGCCATGTGGGTAAGCTGTCCAATTCCAATGCCTGCCAGAATCATTCCGATAACAGCAAAATATTTGACGACATGCTCCTTGGTAAAAATCCGGCTCTCACTTCCCCATTTTGCCACTCCTGCCACGCAGATCATCGGAAGCACCAAAAGCAGCATCTCTGAACGGATTAAATAAGCTATCGAAACAAGCAAAGCCACCGGCACATTCTTTTTGACGAATGCTTTACAGGCAAGTTCTATATCCGTAGTATAAAATAAGAAAGCTGCCGCCGCAGCAAGGAAAGTGCAGGTCACTGTATACTGAGCAAACACCAGATGTTCAAGGAACAATCCCCCGAATAACAGCGTCTCCGCCAAAGCCACCGCCAGTTTTCCAACGACTGTTCTGGAAAAATCAAGGCTTCGCTTTAGAATCAAGAAAAAGCTTCCAAAATGACAAACACACAGAAAAATCCCATACCAAGGAAGAAACCTTACCGCCCTGTAAAACAAGCTGATAAAGGCACTGACGAGCCACAACATCTGTATATTGTGCCCCTCCGGCGTGCCTGTATAGATCCCTGCAAGAATGTCCTTCATCAGTACATCATCATTTAAATCATAGAAATAATCAAACCGTATTCCTACAAGCAGGCAAAGGACCACAATCGCCGCAACCGCAATCATCCAGTTTTCTTTCTTCTTTAGCTGATTCCTAATATCCATAAAATTCCTTTACTTTTCCTGCAATATAATCGCTCTGCTCCCCAGTCAGCTGATAGAACATGGGAAGCCGCAGCAATCTCTCGCTCTCTTTAGTGGTATACCTGTCTTCTCCGTGAAATCTGCCGAATTTGATTCCGGCAGGCGCCGAATGAAGCGGTACATAATGGAATACAGAAAAAATATCATTTTCCTTTAAAAATGCAATCAATCGGGTGCGTTCCTCCATATCTTTCGTCTTAATATAGAACATGTGTCCATTGTGCACACATCCCTCTGGCACCACCGGAAGTTCTATTTTCCCCGTCTCCGCAAGCGGGGATAATAATTCATAATACTGATTCCATCTTGCAAGACGGGCATCGTTGATTTCATCAGCAATCTCAAGCTGGGTATAGAGATATGCTGCATTCATGTCGCTGGGAAGATAAGAAGAGCCAAAATTTTGCCACCGGTACTTATCCACCTGTCCTCTGAAATATTTGCTTCTGTCCGTCCCTTTCTCCCGCAGGATTTCTGCATCCTCAATATATCTCGCATCGCGGATTAAAAGTGCGCCTCCTTCTCCCATGCTGAAATTCTTTGTCTCATGGAAGCTGTAACAGCCAAAATCCCCAATTGTGCCAAGGGGTTGTCCCTTATAAGTACACATGATTGCCTGGGCAGCGTCTTCCACTACCATAAGGTGATGCCTTCTGGCAATGTCCATAATGACGTCCATTTCACAGGCTATCCCTGCATAGTGAACCAGGGCTATCGCTTTGGTCTTTTCCGTAATCGCATCTTCAATCAGTGTTTCATCTATATTCATGGTGTCCGGTCTGATATCCACGAACACCACCTTTGCCCCACGCAGTACAAAAGCATCTGCTGTAGAGACAAAGGTATAAGAGGGGAGGATCACCTCATCCCCTTCCTTAATATCGCACAAAAGTGCTGCCATCTCAAGCGCATGGGTGCAGGAAGTAGTCAGAAGGCATCTTGCAGTCCCGGTAGTCTTCTCCAAATATTCACTGCATTTGCTGGTAAATATTCCGTCGCCGCAAATGTGCATATTCTCTATTGCCTTCTGTATATTCTCTATTTCTCTTCCCGTGTAGGGCGGTACATTGAACCGAATCATAATCGCTCCTCCATTTTAAATTTCACCCGTTGTTTAATATGTTTTTTCAAAATAATCGGCTACTTAGCTTCCCTCATACCATTACTCATATATCACAAATGCCTCATTTGAAAAAACCTGGCTATAGCCATTCTCCTCCATAAAATAACGGATAGCACCTAATTTTTCATCCTGGTCATAATTTTCCTTATCCGCTCCCCAGAATGCAATAGCATCGGAGTTACCAGATAAATATGCATCGATGGCAGGTGTCATAATAACCAGCGGGCGCTGCGCATCCCCTGCCCTGATTCCATCAGATATCCCTTGAAGTTCATCCACAAGCTGAGATAAGGAACTGGTATTCAAATCCGGCCAGGTGGTATAGACTGCCGGTGCTTTATCAAGATAATAGGCAAGCCCCGGAATATTTCCATAGAGAATCATCTTTTTATCCTCATATAGGGATTTATTTTCCACCATATAGGCATTGATTTCTTCCAAGGTCTCGGCATTCATCTCATTTGTATACATCCCATGCAGCACCGGATTATCGGACACCTTATACATTCTCCTCTCACCGCCCTCTCCGTCAAGGAAAACATAAGCACAGCCAATTCCAACACTTTGTATAAAGAAAGCCAGCAGGATTCCTGCCGTCATAGCCTTCACAGGAAAAAGCGGCACTTTTTCAGAAGCATCCAGATAAATCCTTCCCCATCTGACGAAGCGATAAACCATCCAAAAGATAATTGGCACAACAAAAAACAAGTTGTTCAGCACCGGCCAGATATGATTATTACTTCCGAGGGGTGTAACAAGAATCATCAATAGGGCAATACATCCAATCAGGCGCCAATTTGCATCCAGCATTCTTGTATAAAGCATCCAGAGAAGAACAACAAATGCAACAAGCAGAAAGACTGCTCCCCACTGCAGCGCTGCTTCTTTTTGATAATATTTGAAATTAAACATTCCCCATTTCCCCAATACAACAAACAAAAACGGAATGCAGATACAGTAAATTATCTTCCTTATTCCAAGGAACCGCTCTTCTTTGATTACAAGGAACGGAATTCCAGGAAGAATGCATAAGATCATATAAAGCATCCACTTAAAGCCATGCAGATAAGCATCCAAAATCGCAATCAGCATTTCCCCCAATGTATAGTCCGAAGCGCTTCCTGCCATGTCAAGAACACCTGTTATCATATCTGTCAGAACGCCGGATCCATAAAGTGCAGAAATCACTACCAACATCGCGGCAAAAGAAAACAGATAACCGGCTATGCACAGTCCGCTCTCCCCCAAAATCTGCTTAAGGGATTTCTTTTTCAATACTCCATAATACCAGACTGCCACAATCAAGGAGGCTTCCAGAATATTATTAGGGAAACGCACCCACACATTTAATCCCAGAATCCCTCCTGCCAATACCAGGCAGACAGGTCGTTTCCCTGCCAGCCCCCTGAATAACAGAATCGCCCCTGAAATAAACAACAGATAAGTGAGATAATTGTATAAAATTACCGCAGGGCACCAGCAAAAGCCGATTGCCGCAATCTCACCCACAAAAGCCAGCCATGCCGGCATTTTCGTCTTAAAGAAACGATACCCTAAAAGTGCCATGAGGCTGACGATAAGAGATGTGTAAAGCTTCATTCCCATCATTGTTCCGCCCATGGGCAGTTTTGTAAGCAGTGCTCCCGCCGCATTAGAAAGAAAGGTGAGGAGCACCCAAACCCCGCCTATCTGCCCAAAGAACCGATAGTTCCCAAGACTGTAACCCGTATCCGTCAAATCAATCCCCTGACTGATCTTTATCAGCGGAAACAACAATAAAATCAACGGGAAAACAACCGCCTGTAAAATATGCTGTATCCTTTGAAATTCTTTTTTTTCAGAAACTTTCATCAGCTTCTCCCCAATAGACACACCTGTTATCCTATTGTTCATCCGCCTTTCCTTTCTGTCATTTCGTCTGAAATGCCTGATCCAGTTCTTTCACCCATTGATAGAGTTTCGTCTTACCTATCATGAATGTAATTGAAATTGAAAACAATCTGCTCCTTAACCAGTCTATGATAATTCCCATAACAAAAAGAATCACAACACAGCAAATCAATTCCCAAAAGAAAAATCCAAGTCCATCCTTTCCTCCCGGATTGATCATCTGTCTGATCCATCCGTACCACAAAAAACGAAGATCGATATGTTCATGAAGCAGATAGACCCCAAAGCATAAACTTCCTATCTTCCGTATCCTCTCCGCTATCCATCCTTCCTTTATGGAAATGTTAGAAAACCCGTAGAATAATCCAATCGCTCCCGTCAGGCAGAAAATAAAGTTATAATGAAAGGGAACTGTAAAATAGTAGCTAAAACTATCCCATTTCTGACTTAACACCCACATGGCAAGATTGATAGTAAAGCCAAGCAGACAACTCCCTATATAGACAAACCAACCTTTTTTTTCAAAAAAATTCGATCCGTACAAGCTAAAATATGCCGCAGTCAGATACACACAGATAAACCATGGAAGGTCGTACCCATATCTGTCAAAAGCAAATACAATCGGGCTGATGCTCTTTATTCCGCTGAACAAAATCAAAAGACTGCCTATAGCAATCTGAAGCTGTTTTTTGGACATATTCTTTACTGCCACATTCAGTATCGGCGACAGAAGATACAGCATAAAATAGGAAGTTGCAAACCAATAGTGCTCTGTTTCGATGGGAAAAAGATATTGGACCAGCCCATATATTCCCTGCTCCTGTGCCACCGTCGGAACACCTGCAAAGAAAAAAACTAACGGAATAAGCAGCGCATAAAACCAAATCTGGCACAAAAGATTCACTGCCTTCCCTGGCTTAAAGTTACTTTTCACACCAAAATATCCGCTGATGAACACATAAGTATTCACAGCTACCAGGCAGAAAGCCTCCAGCAACGCGCCAATGATCCTGACCGCATCGAGAGGTACATCAAGTACAGGGAGATCGTCTGCATGCGCCAAAAAATGCATGACAACCACCATGACCATGGCCAGAATCCTCAGTAATTCGTAGTTCGCCATGCGCTTGCTTCGTACCACTTTTCCATCTCCCTTCCACTTATTTTCGGTCAAATCTAACCTTACGCCATCTTTTATCGTTCTCTAGTTACTTTTCCATTCTCTACCCGATAGACCATATCACATTTTTCAATGGTCTGCAGACGATGAGCAATAATAACAAGCGTTTTCTTTCCATGGAGCCGGTTAATGGAATCCATGATTGCTGCCTCCGTTTCATTGTCAAGCGCAGAAGTCGCCTCATCTAAGACAAGCACTTCCGGATCTTCAAACAATGCTCTGGCAATGCCGATTCTCTGCCTCTGTCCGCCGGAGATGCGGATGCCTCTCTCCCCAATGCTGGTGTCGAGTCCTTCCGGAAGTCCTTTTACAAACTCATCCAACTGGGCTTCCTTAAGCGCCCGCCACACCTTTTCATCATCAATATCTTCATCTGCAACGCCGAAAGCCACATTTTTGCGTATGGTGGAATCTATCATGAAAATCGTCTGAGGAATATAACCAATGTTCTTGAGCCATGACTGATAATGTTCCCGGACCTCCAAACCGTCAGCCAGAATCTGCCCCTCCTGCACTTTTAAAAGTCCAAGCAGAATATCCACCACCGTCGTCTTACCCGCACCGGAAGTTCCCACGATTCCTACCGCCTGTCCAATTGGTATCTCCATATTGGCATGATTGAAAATAAACACCTCTGTATTGGGATACTTGAAAACAATATCCTTAAGCTCAATCTTCTTTTCAATGTTCAGCTTTTCAACTTCCACTTTCTTCTGATAGGTGTTTTCATCATAATCAATTGATTCATCCCTGATTTCCTCTTGAAGGTTATCGCTTACCCCCATAAAAAAAGGCTCGAAGTAAGAGATAGAGGTCAGGTGATTGTTGATTCTGTTGGCGCACGGAATTAGACGCATCGCCGCCACTCCCAACGCCATCACTTGGGGCATGATATCCGTCACCGCAGTTCCCCTTAACAGTTGAAACATCATATAAAAAATCATACCGGCTATGGCAAGGGTTTCAATCAAAAGTCTGGGGGTTGCATTGTAAAGATTATATCTCTGCACCGCACTTACATATCCGGCTCCGCATTTGGCATATTCATTGATAAAATAATTTTCTTTATTGGCAATCTTGATTTCCTTGATTCCCATAACAGACTGATCGATCCACTTGTACAATCCGCTATAATAATCCTGGTTTTCCTCTCCCGCCTTTTTCATAATGGGTTTCAAGAAACACTTAATGACTGCAAGTGCCGCAACCAATACCACTGTCACCGTAATGGTCATCCATATATCTGTCACAAAGCTGACCCCTACAAGGCATATGAATACAATTGCCTCACTAAAGAGCTGCAAAAGTGACAAAATCAGCCCATACATATTATTCACATCGGAAGTAATGCTTCTTTGAATCACCGAGGTATCTGCATTCAAATAATATTCATAGGGACGCTGCATAAAATTAATCATCATTCTTCTGGATGTGGCGAACTGGTTTGTGTAGACAAACTTAAGCTGCGCCTTCTGCTGAAAGAACAAAAAGATATTTTTCACTACAAAAACCATGATGAGCGCCAGCATTGTGATAATAATCAAAGTTCTGCTGTCATCATGGGCAATGTGTAAAATATCGCAGAGCATCTGCAGATACTCATTTTTGGCTACCGCATTCTCATCCAACACCATCTGCATCACTGGTATGACCATTCCCACACCTGCGGTTTCCAGTACGGCTCCTATGAGCATCATTATAACCAGAATTATCATAATTCTTTTCTGCCGCTGGTCAAGCAGCACCATTAATTTTTTTAAAATTTTGTTCATTGATCTTCTTCCAGATTTTGTATGATTTTTAAAAATATCATTTTATTTTACCATAGGTGGGGGGACAAAGCAAATGGGATACAATGCACTTGTGTTACATGTTGGTTTAAAACCAGCCAGAAGGAAGGTGCTATTCTGGCGGCTTGTAATGGGAAGATTATATTTGCTCGTTTTGGCGGTGGATTTCCGGAGACTCGTACTTGTCCATGAAATCTTCGCCTAGGAAGATTTTTTCCTTGACAAAGGCGATGGCTTCCGGGACGGTAAATACAGTGACTACACGGTCAAAAATCAGTCCTTTAATTTCATTCAGGACCTCCATTGGAAATTTTCCGTCTAAAACGATATGCTCCGGGAAATGCGCTTTGTAATCAAGTGCATCTCTGGGGTGAGGTTTGATTAAAATCTGTGCTTTGTGCCCCTCGATGGAACCGTACTCTTCAATGATGTCCCGGAAAATCTGTTTTCTTGTTTCAAGGTCGCAGAGGGGTTCTGAAAGTACCAGCACTTTGTGCTCATGTCCTGTGCCCGTGGAAAGTATTCTTTCCAGTTCCTGCCTGTTTTCTATGAAAATGGATACTAGTATTTCTCTCTCTGCCTCACCAAGATTCGCTGCAAGTTCCTTGCGGGATTTTTCGATATACTTAGGGCAGGGGTAGGGCAATACGGAAATATCGTTGACTTCCATATCCAGACAATATTTAGAATAACCATTTTGAATAAAAATAAGATTTTTGGACGCCATCCATGTTTTCAGCTTAAAATGTCCACGATTATCATACCTCGCCGTATCATAGTAGCGGATGCAGTCAAGCCCGTCCTCAAGAGCATGATAATAAATTTTGTGTGTATTCAAATAATACCCAATCGGATCCGAATCGCAGAACACATAAATATCCTCATATGCCCGCAAGTCCACCGGAACAAAAGGCTCCTGTAGCTTCCCCATCATCTTGGTATATTTGATTCTGGAAAGCATATTGATCACAATATTCCCTCTGTTTTTATGATACTTTAAAAGCTCCGGGAAAAATCCTTCCTCCTTTTCATCATAAGTTATCACCTGTCCAAACAGCCCCTGCCTTTCTGCCCGCTCCTTCAAATTTCCAAAATCGGTGGACATAGAACTAAGCATAAGATCAGCCTGCCCCCTGCCGTCCACCGGCAGATTCAACTCCTTCAAACACGAAATATACACATGATAATAGGTATGACAAATATAAATACGTTTTTTCAACTTTTTCTCACCTTTCAATGTGAAACCAGACCCCTTAGTCCCTTCTTCCGAAACAATATTATCATAGATTTTTGCTTGATTGCAACGGATATTGGTGTATAATCGGAAGTATTAATAAATCTAAAATTCTAGGAGAACAATATGAAGGGCAAAAGTCTGGCTATCATCACTGCCAGGGGAGGCAGTAAACGGATTCCCCGAAAAAACATCAAGAATTTTTGCGGAAAACCCATCCTCTGCTATTCCATAGAAGCAGCAAAACAATCGGCTGTTTTTGATGAAATCATGGTCTCCACTGACGATAAGGAAATCGCAGAAATTGCAAAATCAGCTGGAGCCAGCGTCCCCTTTTTCCGCTCCAAAGAAACTGCCGGAGATTATGCTTCCACCGATGATGTTATAATGGAAGTTCTAAAAGCATATAAGGAAACCGGACAGGAATTTGACACCTTCTGCTGTATTTACCCTACTGCGCCATTCTTAAGCGGCACCCGGCTGAAAAGCGCCATGGAACTTTTGGACACAGCAGACTCCGTCATGCCCGTTGTCCCCTTTTCTTATCCCCCCCAGCGCGGTCTTATCATCACCCAGAATGGATGGATAGAAAGACAGTTCCCGGAATATGCCACAGCACGTAGTCAGGACCTTCAGAAAATTTACCATGACTGCGGTCAGTTTTATGCCTGCCGGACAAAGGCATTTTTAAAAGCCGGAACCACCGATGTGGAAAATCTTCTCCCTCTTGTCCTTTCCGAACTTGAAGTACAGGATATCGATACACCGGAGGATTGGGAATTAGCGGAGATAAAATACAATTTACTGAAGAACCGGGAGGTCATGCAATGAAACAGCTCCAAACACCCTTTTTCAGAATAAAGGAAAAAGATTTACTTTATGACATCACACTTTTAAAGGAATCCCTTAGTGAAAACTGGGGCAATTATATTATTGGCTACTCCGTAAAGACAAATTCCCTGCCCTGGCTTCTCACTTATCTGAAAGAGCAAGGATTCTATGCAGAAGTGGTGTCGAAAACAGAATACGATTTGGTAACCAGATTGGGATATTCGGGAAAACAGATTATTTACAATGGTCCCATCAAAGACAAGAAAGTTTTTGAAATGGTGCTGCTTGCAGGCGGCTATATCAATCTGGATTCCAATTATGAACTTGACTGGATGGAAGAACTAAGTGTACTTTATCCTAACAGACGTTTCAAAATTGGCCTCCGCGTCAACTGTGATCTTGCTGCTATCTGTCCCGGAGAAATACTTGCGGAAGAAGAGGGCGGCAGATTTGGTTACTGCTACGAAAACGGCGTCCTAAAATCTGCCATTGACAGGCTCTCTGCCCTGCCAAATGTATGGGTATCAGGTCTCCATCTCCATTCCTCCACCAAATCCCGTACCGTACAGGTATTTGGGGCGTTGGCAAAAATGGCTGTCACCATCGCAGAGGAGTATGACCTTTCTCTGGACTATGTGGACATGGGCGGCGGTTATTTTGGCGGCAGGGATGACAAGCCGGATTACCGCGATTACTTTGCCGAAATCTGCAAAGAACTTTCGGTCCGCTTTGATCCTCAAAAGACTATTTTGATCGCAGAGCCCGGTGTCTCTTTGATTTCAAGGGCATCCACCTTCGTCACCTCCGTAATTGATGTAAAGGATATCCGAAACCGGAAATTTGTGGTGACAGACGGAAGCCGCACCAACTTGAACCCGCTGGTGACAAGGCATGTTTACCCGCATCACATTGAATATAGTTCCGACACTTCCGTCCGAAGCATCGAATCCCATCAATGGGTCTGCGGCGCCACCTGCATGGAATATGACAGATTATTTAAAATAACAGATGATATTTCTCTGAAACCCGGTGATAAAATTATTTACGACACGGCAGGCGGATACACCATGTGCCTCAATCCGCTGTTCATTAATTATTTTCCTGCCGTTTATGTGGAACATGAGGATGGCTCTATTTTCACTGCAAGGGATGCATGGACCAACGACGAATATATGCAGAAAAATTATATAGAACACTAAGTAACAATTCAGCCATCAATGTCATTTAGACAGGCGGCAACACCCTCAGGGCAGCATAAGGCTCTGACATGGAGGATTTGTATGAATAAAGAAATTAAAATCGGTTCACATGTTATCAATGAACATTCCCCAGTGTTCATCGTGGCGGAGTTATCTGCTAATCATAATCAAGATTACGGACGGGCTGTGGAGATTCTTCATGCTGCCAAAGAAGCCGGCGCAGATGCAGTAAAGCTGCAGACCTATACGGCAGATACGATTACCATCGATTGTGAGGATTCCTGCTTTCAGATCAAGGAAGGAACCATCTGGGACGGAACCACTCTTTATAAACTCTATGAGCAGGCCTATACCCCATGGGAATGGCAGCCGAGACTGAAGGAAGAGGCAGAGAAACTGGGGATGGAATGCTTTTCTTCCCCTTTTGACTTTACTTCCGTGGATTTCCTAGAAAAAATGAATGTACCTGCTTACAAAATTGCTTCTTACGAAATCAACGATATTCCCCTGATTAGGGAAATTGCGAAACTGCATAAACCCATGATTTTTGCCACCGGCATCGCCTATCCGGAAGATATTGAACGGGCGCTTTCGGTCTGCAGAGAAGAAGGAAACGAAGACATTCTCCTCTTAAAATGTGTATCTTCTTACCCTACACCCTACGAGGATGTAAATTTAAACGTCATTCCAACTTTAGCCAAAACCTATGATTGTCTGGTGGGTATCTCCGATCATACATTGGGGAGCATTGTCTCTGCCGGCTCTGTCGCCCTGGGCGTAAAAATGGTCGAAAAGCATCTTACCCTGCGCCGGTCCGACGGCGGACCGGATGGCGCTTTTTCCATGGAGCCGGAAGAATTTTCACAGATGGTAAAGGACATCAGAATTATGGAAAAAGCGCTGGGAAGCCGGGAATACCGTCTTACCCCCACGCAGGAACTGGAACATGGCGGTTCCCGTTCCCTGTTCGTGGTAAAGGATATTTCCAAAGGCGAAGAACTGACATGTGACAATATACGTTCTATCCGCCCAGGCAACGGACTTCATACCATGTATTATGAGGAAGTGCTTGGGAAAAAGGCAAAAACATTTTTAAAGAAAGGAACGCCGCTTCAATGGAAACTTCTCGACTGATTTATATCCGAACGGACGGCAACGCCAAAATAGCATCCGGACATCTGGTACGCTGTTTTTCTGTTGCCCTTGCCTGTCAGAGCCTAGGTATGAAAATATGCTTTCTTGTTTCTGACGGGGAAAGCTGCCGTCTGCTGAAGGAAATTTCAGATATGCATACGGGATTTACATTTATCCAATTAAAAACTGCCGCCTTTGATCATCTCGATCAGGAACTTCCCGAAGTGACCGCCTTGCTTTCCACCCATACTTCCAGGCTTTCCGGCACTTCCTACGGTCCGCATTCCGCCTTCGTGAAACCGCTTTACCTTCTTGACTCCTATTATGTCACTGAGAAGTATTTGTCCGCTTTAAGGCCACTGGTAAAAACAGCATACATGGACGATCTGCAGCTCTTTGATTATCCTGTAGATCTGCTCATCAATTATGATGTGATTCCTGATGACAAGATATCTTCCTACCAATCCACTTATCAAAATGCAGGGCAACTCCTTTTGGGCGCCTCTTATACCCCTCTTCGGAATCAGTTTCAAAATCGCCGAATCTCTGTGCGGAAAAGTGCATCTGATATCCTGATTACTACAGGAGGAAGCGATCCCTGTCATTTTTGCCTAAACATCATCAAATTGTTTACTGATACATTTATTCTCCCATCCCCTGTAAAGGACAGAGATTTGAAATTTCATATTGTGGTTGGAAGGATGAGTCTGGATAAAAAAGAACTCCAACTGCTTGCCAATAAATTTTCTTTTTTAGAACTCTACGAAAATGTGAGTGACATGGCATCTCTTATGAGCAAATGTGACTTAGCAGTGTCTGCTGCCGGCACCACTTTATATGAACTCTGCGCCCTTGGCATTCCCTCCATCAGCTTCACCATGGCAGATAACCAGGTTGACAGCGCCAGTGCATTTGATGCGGCGGGCGCAATTCCCTGTGCCGGTGATATACGTACATCTTCCCACCAAATATTTCAGGAAATCTTTCATTTTATAGCTGAAAACTCCGGTTCTTCCGATGCTTCTTACAGCAAAAGAAAAGCTGCCCATGATCGTATGAGCAGCTTAGTCGATGGCAACGGCGCCCTGCGCATTGCCCATGCCTTACAAAATCTCTAATCCTTACCTAAAAAATAATTTTCTGACGACTTCAACCTGGCTGCGCAGGAAAGGCGTGTCCCTGCCCTTCAGCACAAAATATCCGCGCCCCATAACAGAATGTCCGTCCGACACAGGAGATAATTCCTCTCCTTTTCTTATATTACAACTCCATGCTGCAAGCTGCGCATCCAAGACCTCTTCCACCTGCCTTCTGGCGGGAATATTTGTAACTTTTCCCTGCATATCAAAGTAGTGAATCATCATAGACTTCGTTTCTTCCGGTACAAAGCTGTAAGAAAGCCCCATCCGATATCTGATATATTGCTCCGCCATATCCACTCCCACAGCCAAAGGTGTGAACAGATTGTGCAGATTATGTCCGGAGGGCCTTGCAGAAAGCTCTATGACAAAGGGTCCCTCCTCTCCTTGTATGAG
The DNA here is from genome assembly GCA_014804785.1 of Lachnospiraceae bacterium. Taxonomy (GTDB): domain Bacteria; phylum Bacillota; class Clostridia; order Lachnospirales; family Lachnospiraceae; genus Suilimivivens. The sequence goes on along the minus strand of JAAUZD010000026.1, from coordinate 432,867 downwards.
ATCTGCATGCAGAAGGCACTCCTTCATCCCCAGACCCGCAATGACTTTCTTCATATGATCCTGTACCTGCTGCCAGAATCCCTCCGACGGCAAAATAGAAGTATATCCCACTGCCTGTCTGGCAGGAGGGGGTGTATTTTCTTTCCTGCGAAGCAGAATCATACAAAATCCATCCTCTGTCACAGCCCCATCCACACCGTATTCCTCACCTGCAATGCATTCTTCCAGCACATAAGATTCTTCCCCTATCGCCTGCAATGCCTCTTCCAGTTCTTCCGTACGTGTGAGCATAAAAATTCCTCTGCTCCCTGAACCATACCTTGGTTTCAAGATTGCCGGATAAGTAAGCTGAAGCTGACCAGGAGCAATCTTTTGTTTCTGCGAAATGCTTTGATCTGCATTTAAGATGTTCTTCCCTTCAATGGCATAACACCGACAGTTCCGCAGCCCCTGTGTACTCAACCTTTGATGAAATTGAAATTTGTCCGTACATAGAACGGCTATCTCCCTGCTGATTCCTGGAAGTCCCAGCGCATCATTGACAGCTCCTACAGTAGTTAAATACCTTCCAATCGGCACCGTCAGCACAAAATCCGGCTTTTCCTGCCGAAGCGTCTCTATCGTTGCCGCCTCATCTGAGATGTCTATAATCAACGGTTTATCTGCACTTTTCAGTCCCTCTGCCCCGGGATTTCCATCCAATGCCACCACCTCAAGTCCATACTCATGAGCCTTTTCAATTGTATGGACAGCTTCCCCGCTGGCACCTATGATTGCTGCTTTCATTATGATTCCTATCCTTATTCCGACGCGCCAACCCCCCGCCTGCAACAGTGGGTCTTCCCTGCCTTATACTTAAAAATCTTCTGCCTACAGTTTTACTCAAAGTCCTATCTTTGAAGCCTTTTCCTGAAATTCCGGTATGCCCACAACACCTTATAATAGAGCATGAAATACAGAGTAGACTTCATATGCATTTTAATCAGCCTGCGCTCCTCCTCATGAACCCGCTCCTGATAATAGGGGTTTTCCATGAATCTGGGAAAGGTTTCCTGCATCTCCCTGCCAAGGGTCTTCAAAAAACTATATTCCTTTTTCTTTACGCCTACCATGTAGGAGAACAGGGTATTGACATAGAACAGCGTCGTAAAGCTGCTTTCTATTTCAGGATAATACTCATCAAGATAGCCGAACTGCTCCGCCTCCCTGACCATGACTCTGGCTGCCTCCATCCGGTCCTCACAGCGCTTTTTGGTAATTGTGTGCACGGTAGAGGTGTCATGCTGATAATAGTAATAAAGAGGCTCCTCCAAATACTCAAAGTGCTTCGCCCGCAGCATCCATGAATTGCTGATTGCATTGTCTTCGTAAAAAATCTGTTCTGGGAAACGGTTTGGAAAGTCAAAAATGATATGACGTCTATAGATCTTTACCACCAGGCTTCCACTATCCAGAATCAGTGACCTGTACTTTTCTTTTGTGAGGATTCCTGCCTGAGACTGGGTATTATTGTGTACTACTTGACCAATCTCCATACTATGTTCATGAGTCAGATGATAGTCGCACCCCACGATATCCGCTCCGGTCTCCTCCCCGCGGGTGAGCAGTTTTTCATAGAAGTCAGGAGTCACCCAGTCATCGCTGTCAATGAACCCAATCCAGTCGCCCTTAGCCTCTTCCAGTCCCAGATTTTTGGCGCCGCCCTGTTTTTTATTGACAGGTGAGGCAATTACACGAACTTTATCCGGATATTTTTGTTCATAATTGCGCAATATTTCCAGTGAGTCATCTGTTGAACAGTCATCCACCGCAATAATCTCATAATCTGATATCGTCTGATTTACCAGCGAATCAAGGCACCAAGCAAGCTTGCCCTGCGCCGCCATATTATAAACGGGTACAATCACGCTCAGCTTCATCTCATGTTCTCCATTTCATGGCTGTTATGTATCTTGCATTGTAACTGTTCAGTATCTTCCCAGTTACAATCTCAATCTGCCCGATAGTATTCAGCAATTCTCGTCACCGCATCAATCACATCCTGTACATCCTCATCTGTCATGGCATAGTATAGCGGAAGACTGATGATTTCTTCGTATAATTTTTCCGCCTTAGGACAAATACCCCTCTTATATCCCAGCTTTTCGTAGTACGGGAAATAATAGGTCGGAATATAATGCACATTACAACAGATATTTTCTGCATACAGCGCCTCAAAAAACTGCTTCCTGTCTATTTTAAGCTGTGACAGATCCAGTCTTAAAATATACAAGTGCCTCGTGGTATCTGACTCTGGTATTTCCTTCTGTACAATAATCTGGGGCAGCTTTGAAAACGCCTCATTATAAGCTTTTACAATTTCTTTCCGTCTCTTCGAGAACATCGGCAGCTTGTCCAGCTGAGTAATTACCAGCGCCGCCTGCATGTCCGTCATACGGTAATTCATCCCAAGGGCTGTCTGTTCATAGTACCATGGACCATCCGGCTCATGCTCCATCTGCTGAGGATCCTTAGTGATACCGTGAGTGCGGTATAAAAGTAATTTCTGGTAGTATTCTTCACTATTGGTCAAAACCGCACCACCCTCGCCACCGGTCACCGTTTTAACTGGATGAAAGCTTAAAGTAGTCATATCTGCTATGGATCCATTATATTTTCCATTATAACGTGTTCCGATGACATGAGCTCCATCCTCTATCAATACCAGATGATTTTCGCGGCAATGAGCAAGCAACGCATCAAGTTCTACAGACTGCCCTGTAAAATCCACCGCCACCACAGCCTTCGTCCGCTCATTCGTCAGATTCTTCACCTGATCGGGATCAATATTATAAGTCTCTTCGTTGATATCTGCAAACACTGGCCTTGCACCGCAGTACAGAGCGCAGTTCGCCGATGCGGCAAAGGTAATCGGCGTAGTAATGACCTCATCCCCCGCGCCGATCCCGGCTGCCTGACAGGCTATATGCAGTGCGGCAGTCCCGTTACTGCAGACAACCGCATATTTCGCTCCTGTGATTTGACAAAGCTTATTCTCCAGTTCATCAATTTTCGGTCCGCAGGTCAAAAAATCGCTTTTCAGCACATCCACTACAGCCTGTATGTCTGCTTCATCAATATACTGATGACCATAAAATAGCTTCGTATCACGAATAGGAGTTCCTCCACAAATTGCAGGTTTATCCATAAGCTATCCTCTACTTTCCCGAAAGCCGGGAAAACTGCTTTAATTTTCCCCGCATCTCGTATTAATCTGTATTCTGACCTCATCGGCGATTACTGCTATGTATTCACTATTGGTCGGTCTGCCCTGTCCGCTTTCGCTACAATATCCGAACAGACCTTCAAAAGTTTCCTTATTGCCCCTTTCCCATGAAATCTCAATGGCATTGCGAATCGCTCTCTCGACTTTACCGTCAGTAGTATTATACTGCTTTGCTATCTCTGGGTAAAGCAGCTTTGTAACACTTCCCACTACCTTCATATCTTCTTCTGCCATAAGAACAGCTGATCTTACATAACGATATCCCTTCAGATGCGCCGGAACACCCATGTCCAGCATCATATGAGAAACCATTTGCTCTGCTATCTTATCTTCGACTTTTTCCATAACGGTCACTCCCACCTCGTATATTTTACTGCTAGTTTAAGTATAAAATACATTGATACGTGTGAGAAGTTGTAATTCATCGCGCAATAACAGCTTTCTGTCATAAAATTCTGTTTTTTTTCAGGAAATTACTAAAAAAAGAAGCAAATCCGTCATCAAAAACATCTTCATCCTGCGAATTTCCCTCCAAATCATATAACTCTTTTCATGTATGCGATTTTCGCGATGTTCCCTGTTCGTAAATAACTTCCAACATGGCTTTCCCCTCTTTAGGCGCTTTATTTAGCCGGCTTGTATTTTCCGTCATTCACAATAAACCGCCACAAGATATCCCTGTACTCTTCTGTAGCATAATCAATTCCAACTCTTTTAGCAGTCACGTATTCCGGTCTGCAGCCGTCGTCCTCCAACCACAATCGATCCGATACTGCCATATCTTCATAATTTAAATCTCTGTCTATCTCCATGGCACGGGTAAGCTTCCCAGGTCCGTTATATTCTGTGACACCGCGTATCAGCACAGCCTCAGGATGTCCCTCTTTGCCGCTGACAACGTTAAACAATGAATGAATGCCATAGCAGAGATAGATATAAGCCGTTCCGCCCTTTTCGTACAGAACCTTCGTCCTGTCTGTCTTTCCTTTACTGGCATGACAGGCAGTATCCTCCTCTCCGAAGTAACACTCCGTCTCCATGATTCTGTATTTGAGGACCCCCTGCGCTGTTCTTCTGCATAAAAGCATACCCAGTAGTTCCGGCGCGAGCTGGGTTGCAGGCTGTTCAAGCACATCCCTTTTAAGGCGCCTTGTCATTTCAAATTCCTCCTATGTTCTGCGTCATTTTATTGAAATCAAATGACACAACACGCTAGTTTTCCAGATAGTCCAGATAATCCTCCTCACTGGCAAACAGCATATAACTTCCATTTACAAATCCCATATAACCATTGTTTACCACATATCCCTTCATCATACTGCCTCCTGTCATTCTGAGTAATTTCCTTGTTATATTCAGAATAACATTACAGCAGTCCAATAAACCGGACTATAAATATTAATTTAATATCTTATGGCAAAGCATAACATTCACGCAGCTGCTTTACTTTCTCCATAAATGCCACATTATCTTTACTTGATAAGTTGATCTGATATTCATGAGTGTCAAAATTTTCTTCATTCAACTGAAGAAGACAGAGCGCTATATTGGAACAATGATCAGACACCCTTTCGTAATTCGTTGTAATGTCTGAAAGGACAAATCCCATCTCAATCGTACATTTTCCTTTGCGCAGTCTCTTAATATGACGTTTCTTGATTTCGGAGTTGAGATGGTCAATCACCTCCTCCAATGGTTCAACCATACGTGCCAGATTCAAATCCTCTTCTTGGAAGACAGTGATGGATGTGTTAATGATCTCTTTAATTGCCTTTGTAAAGACTTCCAGTTCTTCCTCGGCCTTCTTTGAAAAGTATAAATCTTTTTCATACATTTCCTTGGCAGATTCCATGATATTGATTGCGTGATCCGAAATCCTCTCAAAATCACCGATACAATGAAGCAGAATGGACAGTTCCTGACTGTCTTTGGCTGTAAGATGCTTGCTGCTTAACTTTACCAGATAGGAACCCAGCTCATCTTCATAATAATCCACTAGTTCCTCAAGATCTATCACCTTTTCAGATGTTTTTTTGTCAAACTTGTCCATCAGACCAATTGCCATAAACAGCGCATCCTTCGCATAGTTCGCCATATCAACAGCCGCATTCTTACACTGCTCAAGCGCAATTCTGGGTGTGTCCAGAAATCTGGGATCCAGGATCTGAATTTCTTTCTTTGTCGCTTCTAATATCTGTGTTTCCTCAGCGCTTTCAGGAATTGTCAAATATGCCAGCTTCTCCAGCACCCATGTAAACGGATACATGAGAATGACTGATATCACATTAAATGCTGTATGTATCACGGCAACCCCAAGGGCGCTTGCCGGGCTGTTTAAAAATGCAAAATGAAACACTGCATCTAATGTATAAAAAATAGCCATGAAGCCTACTGCTTTTATCAATTTATAGTAAAGACCAATCAGCGCCGCCCTCTTTGCCTGCTTTCCTGCACCTGCACTGGAAAGGAGCGCGGCTATGCAGTCTCCCACATTCTGCCCCATAATAATAGGAATCGCTGTTGAATAACTGACTGCACCCGAAACGCACAGTGCCTGCAAGATACCGATGGATGCAGAGGATGACTGAATCACTGCTGTGAGCACAAGACCAATCAGCATACCTAGCACCGGGTTTGAGAACATAAGAAGCATATTGGTAAATTCAGCATTTTCTGCCAAAGGCTTTACCGCATTCGACATGGTATCCATTCCAATCATAAGAACTCCAAATCCAATCAGAATGGTAGCAGCAGCCTTATGCCTCTCTTTTTTGCCCGTACTCAGCATGGCTACGCCTATCATTGCCAGAATCGGAGAAAAGGAAGACGGTTTGAGAAATTGGAGAAGAAAGCTTGATCCCCCCTCTACTCCAGTCAGACTGAGTAGCCATGATGTCACTGTAGTACCAACATTTGCGCCCAAAATAACGCCTATTGCCTGGGAAAGCTTCATAATACCTGAATTGACAAAACCTACCACCATAACAGTCGTTGCCGAGGAAGACTGGATGATTGCCGTTACGCCAGCCCCTAAAAGAATCGCCATCAGCTTATTGGAAGTGAGCTTTTCCAAAATAATTTCCAGTTTTCCGCCAGACGCTTTTTTAAGTCCCTCTCCCAAAACCTTCATACCATACAAAAACAAAGCCAGTCCGCCAATCATCGTCAGTACACTAAAAATATCCATATCCTATCCCTCCGGATGTCCGTAAAAAAGCTACTCTGTTTCTTATTTTACACTATTTCATTTTTTTTGGATATAGGCATTTTAACAAAGAACCTCCATGTCTCTCAGAAGATTTTCCGTCAGCTCTAATAGAATCTGCGCATCCTTTTCCACCATGCCGCATTTTTTGTATCGAAGCAAGAAGCTTGCCATTTTATAGTTAAAGGACAACTTTTCATTCCCCTTAAGGAACTGAGGGATCCTTTCTGCATATATCTTTGCATCCGCTTTCAGAGTAAACTGAATCTCCCCGTTTTTCCCTTTTATATCCGTAATATAAAGTTTGTGCGCATTGACGCGTATCATAGATATGCGGAACAGACTTTCCACTGCAACAGGCATCTCCCCAAACCGGTCTAGAAGTTCTTCCTTCATATCGTCGCACTCTGATTGGTTCTCAATTCCGGCGATCCGCTTATAAATATCCAGCTTCTGGATCTCATTCACGATATAAGCGGGCGGTATGAACGCATCCACATCAAGATCCACAGAAGTATTGAAATCTTCCACCGTGCTGATTCCCTTCAGGCTCTTTACTGCCTCATTTAACATCTTGCAGTACAGATCATATCCAACCGCCTGCATATGTCCATGTTGCTTTGCTCCCAGCAGATTCCCAGCGCCGCGGATTTCCAGATCGCGCATGGCAATCTTAAATCCGCTCCCCAAGTCGGTAAATTCTTTGATGGCAGCAAGTCTCTTTTCCGCCACTTCCTTTAACATTTTATCCCGCTTGTACATCAGGAAGGCATAGGCAGTCCGATTGCTTCTGCCCACTCTCCCCCGCAGCTGATACAACTGGGAAAGACCCATATTATCAGAATCATGGATGATCATCGTATTTACATTGGAAATATCAAGTCCCGTCTCAATAATCGTCGTGGAAACCAGTACATCGATCTCCCCATTGATAAATTCATACATAATGCGTTCCAGTTCACGCTCCTGCATCTGCCCATGAGCAAATGCAACGACTGCCTCCGGCACCAGGCTCTGAATCGTGGCTGCCACATCTGCAATGTTGTTCACTCTGTTGTAAACATAGTACACCTGACCATTTCTGGACAGTTCGCGCACAATCGCTTCCCTGACCATCTCTTCATTATACTCCAGTACATAAGTCTGAATCGGCATTCTGTCACCCGGCGCTTCCTCCAGCACACTCATGTCCCGGATCCCCACAAGACTCATGTGAAGCGTTCTGGGGATGGGCGTTGCCGTCAACGTCAGCACATCTATATTTTCCTTCATCTTTTTAATCTTCTCTTTATGGGAAACACCAAATCGCTGTTCCTCATCAATAATCAGAAGCCCCAGATCCTTATAGATCACATCCGCAGATAAGACTCTGTGAGTGCCGATTACAATATCCACAAATCCCTTTTTCAGGTCCTCCACCGTCTTTTTCTGCTCCGCATTTGTCCTGAACCGGGACAGCATATCCACGCGCACCGGGAAATCTTTCATTCGCTGGACAAAGGTATTGTAGTGCTGCTGCGCCAGAATGGTAGTGGGAACCAGATAAACCACCTGCTTCCCCTCCTGAACTGCTTTAAATGCGGCACGGATGGCAATTTCCGTCTTACCGTAGCCCACATCCCCGCAGATCAGGCGATCCATTATCTTACTGCTTTCCATGTCTTTTTTGGTCGCCATAATTGCTGCAATCTGATCTTCCGTCTCCTCAAAGGGAAACATCTCCTCAAACTCTTTCTGCCAGACCGTATCTTTCCCATATTGAAATCCGTTTTTCTGCTGACGCGCCGCATACAATTCCACCAGATCTCTTGCCACCTCTCCAGCAGCTTCCTTCACTTTACTCTTCGTGCGGTTCCACTCCTGGGTTCCAAGCTTATTCAGTTTAGGACGTTTTGCGTCAGCCGACGCGTACTTCTGTATTACATCCAGACCTGTTGCCAGCACATACAGATTGCCGCCGTCCCGGTATTCAATCTTGATATAATCCTTTACGACCTTTTCTATTTCCACCTTCTCAATGCCTTTATAAATGCCAAGCCCATGGTTCTCATGAACCACATAATCTCCCACTTTCAATTCATTAAAGTCATTGATTTTGCGTCCCTCATAGGTTTTCTTTTTTTTCTTTTTCTTTTTATCAGCGCCAAAAATATCACTTTCCGAGATAATCACAAACTTAAGCAGCGGATATTCAAATCCCTTCATCACTCTGCCATAAAATGTCATGATTTCCCCAGGCTGCACTTCCCTGTCCGGATCCTCGGTGTAAAAGGCGGTCAGCCCTTCATCCCGCAGATCCTGTGCAAGCCTCGCCGCCCTGGTTCTGGAACCGGATAAGAGCAGCATCTTATATCCATTCTTTTTATAGCGCTTTAAATCCTGCACCAGCGCTTCAAAACTATTGTTATAGGAAGAAATGCTCTTAACGGAAATATCTGCCTTTTTGTCAACTTTAAACAGCGTATTTTTCAGTTCCAGCGACGCCAAGGTCACGATTCTCCCCTGCTGCATCTTCGCCGCCGTTTCTTCCACTGAATATAAAAGTTTCATCTGCCCTGGAAGAATATAGCCTTTTTCCACACGGTGCATCATGCTTTCTCTAAACTCTAACTCCACTGCATCTGCATGTTCCCTAACCCTTGCAGGTTCATCCACAAAAACGCAGGTAGTGTTTTTGTCGAATAACTCCAGAAAAGAAACCGTATCCTCATAAAAATAATGCACATAGGAATCCAGATTAACCAGATTCTGAAATTCATAGACCTGTTCCTTCATTTCCTTAATCTGAGTTTCCACCCTGTGCGCCTCTTCCGTATGAAACTCTTTCCTCAGTTTTTCACTGAAAGATTTTCCTTCCTTTTCAATCTTATCCATACCCTTTTTCAGTCGTTCAGGGGAAAGCAGCATTTCGCCGGCAGGATAGATCGTAATGCAGGAAAGCTTTTCGATGGAACGCTGGCTCAGTACATCAAAGCTGCGGATAGATTCAATTTCGTCTCCCCACAATTCAATACGATAGGGATTTTCTTCCGTCAAATCAAAAATGTCCACAATGCCGCCCCGGATACTGAACTGCCCCGGCGCTTCCACCTGATAATTCTTTTCATATCCCATTTCTATCAGACGTTCCGCTAATTTTCTTTCATCCAACTGACTTTTTCCATCAATGGTAAGAAGATGCTCCTTCCAAGCAGAAAGGGGAATCTGAGGTGCCATCAGACTGCTGAAGGTAGTGACCACTGTAACCGGCTTTCCCTCAAGCATACGCCTAAGGCACTTAATGCGCTCTGTCACCAACTGATTTCCATGGATGTCCGCCTGATAAAAAATTAAATCCTTGGCAGGATACGATGTCACATTTCTGTCATAAAGGCGATAGTCCTCCACCAGCTCCTTCACTTTGAGGTCGCTGAAAGTAACGATAAGCTTATGTTTAAACCCATCGCCAATACCATATATCATATGAAGTTTCTGGGATTCCACACAGCCGGTCAGTGCTGCCGAAACCATACCCTTTTCCAGTTTCTCCTTTATCTCAAGGAATTCTCCCAGTTCCTCTAAAGGCGCTGTTAATGCTCTCATGTATACCTTTTCCTTTCAACTCTCACATTGAGACCTTGCGGTTAAATTCATTCATTGCCTGATTCGTGTCACCTGTCAGCATGATTTCTGCCGCTTTTACTGCTTTCTGCACGCCTTCTTCCATAAGCGGCTTTTCCTCTTTGGAAAAATGCCCCAGCACATAATCTGCCAGATCATATCCTTTCGGTTTTTCACCGACTCCTATACGAATCCGCTGAAAACCTTCACTGCCCAAATTCTTGATAATATTTTTAAGCCCGTTATGCCCACCGGCGCTTCCTTTTTTTCTCACCCGTATCTGTCCCGGCGGCAGGGTGATATCATCAGAAATCACGAGCAGCTGTGTTTCCACATCAATTTTATAGTAATCCGCCAGAGGACGGATACTTTCACCGCTTAGGTTCATAAAGGTGAGAGGCTTTACCAGAATCACTTTCTGCCCATTTATGATACCTTTTCCAGTCAGGGCTTTGTTTCGGACATCCATGACGGAGATATTGTACTTGTCCGCCAAGGCATCGATTGCGGCAAAGCCGATGTTGTGTCTTGTATTATCATATTCTTTTGTTGGGTTTCCGAGTCCTGCTATAATGAACATGGCTTAGTCCTTTCTTGTTTTTTGAGGTGAAATGTGAAAGGAGGGGTGTGGTATGTGGTACGCATGATGAATGCTTTACTCTAAAATGCTACTCTGCCATAATAGCATATCTTTTTCTTTTAAGTAAATAGGTTTGCTCTAACAATCAAATTTTCTATCCGTATGGAATCTTATAGGAAAGTGCTTTAATCAGCGTTTCCCTAGACATTGTATTTTAAATAATCAGGCAAAATGTTTGCCGGCGTCCTGCGGGGGTATCTTTTGGACATAAAAAGGGATCATCTTCCGATGACCCCCTTCTCGTCTTTCCTATTCCTCATCCGGTTCTAACAGCGCTTTCTGATACCGTTCCACAATAATCGCCTGTATCTTTTCCCTCGTAGCAGAATTAATGGGATGGGCGATATCCCTGTATTCACCATCCGTGGTCTTTTTACTGGGCATTGCTATAAACAATCCTTTATCGCCTTCTATTACCTTGATATCATGGATCACAAACTCCTCGTCGATGGTAATAGAAACAATGGCGCGCATCTTGCCCTCTTTTGTAATCTTTCTCACTCTTACATCTGTAATTTGCATTTTCTTGTCCCCCTTAGTCAGTCATTTAATATCTGAACCCCACCTATGATTAACGTTTGGCCTCCCGTCGAATGCGAAACATGTTGCTCATGTTTGAGTGCACTACATAACGTATCTGTCGTTCCGTTCCAGCACAATCTTAATACCATCATTACCTGTATGGTAGGAATTGGCTCTGATTGTATCACGGCTTTCCACAATGCAATTCTCAATATGTGTGTTATCGCCGATATAAACATCATTTAAAATAATGGAATTCTTAATGTAACAGTTATTTCCAATGTATGCCTGCTTAAAGATTACAGAATCTTCTACTGTACCATTGATGATACATCCACTGGAAATAAGACTGTTTCTGACCTGCGAACCCACGTTGTATTTGGCAGGCGGCAAATCATCCACCTTTGAATAAATATCCGGATACTGCTTAAAGAAATAATCTCTTATTTCAGGCTTCAGGAAGTCCATATTGGTACTGAAATAATCATCCACAGTTGCAATATTTCTCCAGTAGTCCTGAATCTTATATCCGTAGATTCTCTTCATGTTTTTATACCGAATTAAAATATCCTTTACAAAGTCATATCGGTCTTCTTCCGCGCATTTCTCAATCATCTCTATGAGCTGACGTCTTCTGACTACATAGATACCACAGGAAACCGTGTTGGATTTAGCCACCACCGGTTTTTCTTCAAACTCTTCAATACGACTTTCTTCGTTCATCTTAATCGTACCGAATCTGTCAACATTTACGTTGGAAGGCATGTCTTTGCATACCACTGTAATGTCTGCTTTCTTTGCTATATGATATTCAAGTACTTTATTGTAATCCAGCTTGTATACACAGTCGCCGGACGCAATCACCACATATGGTTCATGACTGGTCTTTAAGAATGATAAATTCTGTGCAATTGCATCCGCTGTTCCCCTGTACCAGAAGTTACTCTCAGCCGTAGTCGCCGGTGTAAATACATATAAACCGCCCTGCTTGCGTCCAAAGTCCCACCATTTAGATGAATTTAAATGTTCATTCAGACTTCTTGCGTTATACTGGGTAAATACAGCAACCTTCTGAATATGGGAGTTTGTCATATTGCTCAGCGCAAAATCAATGCTCCTATAACTGCCTGCGATAGGCATGGCGCACACCGCTCTCTTCTGTGAGAGTTCTCTCATCCTATAACTGTTTCCGCCTGCTAATACTATACCAATTGCTCTCACTATTCCTCACCCGCCTTAATTAATGTTTTTCCACTTCCAAGACTATTATCCGGGTAATCTTCTTTTGAAGTAATTCCGAATATGCAGGAGTTCTTGCCTACCGTAATTCCAGCCGGTATTACGCTCTTTTCTCCTATTGTAACAATACCGTTATTATAAATATGAGGATCTGTCTCATTGGGAACTTCTTCACCATAACCTAACCTGACACCATCTTTAATCTCTGCGCCCTCTGCCACGATTGCCTTATAAAGTTCGCACCCATCTCCAATCACAGTGTTATTCATAATGATGGAATCCCGGATGATGGTATTTTTCCCTATTGTAACGCCGCAGCCGATAACTGAGTTATAGACCTTGCCGTAAATATCTGTTCCTTCTCCTACTATACTTCTCTCCACCACGGAATCGTTGGCGATGTATTGCGGAGGAAGGCTCTCGCTCTTTGTGTATATTTTCCAATATTCTTCATATAAATTGAATTCCGGAACCAGGTCGATCAGCTCCATATTTGCTTCCCAATAAGAATTCAAGGTTCCCACATCTTTCCAATAGCCATTAAATTCATATGCGTAAAGAGGATCACCCTTACCATGACAATAAGGAATGACATGTTTGCCGAAATCCAATCCTGGCTGTTCTGCATTGGCAAGCAGCGCTTCCTTCAAGGTTTTCCAATTAAAGATGTAAATTCCCATGGATGCCAGATTGCTTCTGGGATTTGCCGGTTTTTCCTCGAAATCCGTGATTTTTCTGTTTTCATCTGTAATCATGATTCCAAACCGTTTTGCCTCTTCCATAGGAACCGGCATAACTGCAATCGTTACATCTGCCCCCTTTTCCTTATGAAAATCCAGCATGACTTCGTAATCCATCTTATATATGTGATCTCCGGAAAGTATCAGAACGTATTCCGGATTGAAGCTGTCCATGTAATCTAAATTCTGATAAATTGCATTTGCGGTACCGGTATACCATTCGCTGTTTGTACTCTTCTCATAGGGCGGGAGGACTGTTACGCCGCCTATATTCCTATCCAGATCCCATGGAATACCAATTCCTATATGGGTATTCAATCGTAAGGGCTGGTATTGCGTCAGAACTCCAACTGTATCCACACCAGAATTAATACAGTTGCTTAATGGGAAGTCAATAATACGGTATTTCCCCCCAAAAGATACCGCCGGCTTGGCCACCTTAGATGTAAGCACGCCCAGCCTGCTTCCCTGACCACCTGCTAATAACATGGCAATCATCTCTTTTTTAATCATGTCATCACCTCTTACAAGTAATTTTTTTACTACATTTTTGATACTAAGTAGCAATCGTGGAATTTATGAATAGTATATCATAGGTTGCGGTAAAAGTGAATATTTTTTACAAATTTATTCCAAGAGTCTGCGATTTTTATGTCAATTTTTTACATACAAAGTAACAGCATTCTCTATTTTTTTTACAATATTTTGTATATCAAATCCACTACTATCGCATATTTTGTCAAAAATGCCATTGGCTTTTTTTGTGTAATTATATATAATTAGGTTAAAATATTGTATAGACGGAGGGTTTTACATGTATCACTTAGACTTTAATCACCCTATTCACATACATTTTATCGGAATCGGAGGCATCAGTATGAGCGGTCTTGCCGAGATTTTGATAGATAAGGGCTTCACAGTTTCCGGCTCCGATGCCAAGGCATCTTCTTTGACAGAACTTCTTTCCAGAAAAGGCGCCACTATCTATTATGGACAAAAAGCAGAAAATCTAAGCAGCGACATTGATTTAGTAGTATATACCAGCGCCATTCATCCCGACAATCCGGAATATGTCGCCATGCAGAAACTGCAAATCCCTTCTTTGAGCAGGGCACAGCTTTTAGGACAGCTGATGAAAAATTATGAGATTCCGATTGCAATCAGCGGTACTCACGGAAAGACCACTACCACTTCCATGGTCTCAGAAATCCTTTTGGAGGCAGGAGTCGATCCTACCCTTTCCATTGGCGGCATCCTTAAGACAATCGACGGTAATATCCGCATTGGCCACGGCAAATGCTTTGTTACGGAAGCCTGCGAGTATACCAATAGCTTTTTAAGCTTTTTCCCCAAAATAGGTATTATTCTTAACGTGGAAGCAGATCATCTGGACTTTTTTAAAGATATCAATCAGATCCGTCATTCCTTCCATCAATTTGCCGCTCTTCTTCCCAAGGACGGTACTTTAATCATTAACGGTGAAATCCCTGAAATAGATACCATTCTGCATGATCTCGACTGCCGCATTATCACCTATGGCGGTACGGATTCTTATGATTATCATCCGGAAGATATCCGTTACAACGAAACCGGATGCGCAAGTTTCATTTTAATAAGAAAAGACGGTTCAAAAGAAACGATTTCCCTTGATGTCCCGGGGCAACATAATATTTACAATGCCATGGCAGCCATCGCTCTTGCCGACCTGCTTTCCATCGATTACGCTACAATCAAAAAAGCTTTGTCCAATTTCCATGGCACCGACCGGCGTTTTGAATACAAGGGCACCATGAACGGAACTGTTATAATAGATGATTATGCACATCATCCCACAGAAATTACTGCAACTTTAAATGCGGCATTAAATTATCCGCACAAAACCCTTTGGTGCGTGTTCCAGCCTCATACCTTTACCCGCACCAAGACCTTTATGAAAGAATTCGCAAGGGCGCTGACCTTTGCTGACCATGTGATTCTTTCTGATATATATCCTGCTCGCGAGACAGATGACCTTGGAATCAGTTCAAAAACGCTTCAGAAGGAAATTGAAGCTTTGGGAAAAAGCTGTTACTATTTTCCTTCTTTTGCAGAGATTGAAAATTTTCTTTCAGAAAATTGTTCTCCCGGAGATTTGTTGATAACTATGGGAGCCGGAGACGTTGTAAATATTGGAGAAGATTTATTAAAGCGCTGATTATCCACATTATCCACATATTTGGATGCCGAAAATGCATGTCAAATATGTGGATATTTTTTTAATTTTAATTTTATTTTTTCCGATATTTTACACACTTTTAAGGACATGCACATGCGATATTTTTTCTTATATCCACATTGTCCACACTTTCCACAAAATCCGTAACCCCTTGAAAATACTGAACTTTTATATTTTTTTCCTATTTCAATTTCAAAATGCTTGTGCTATAATTCAATTTGCTTTCATTCGTGTAAATAATATAAGGTCAGGTGATGATCCCATGAGTCGCTTTAAAATTTATCAGGAAAACTGTTCTGATGTGACCGTTGTGCCCAATCTGTTCATCGATGAATATATGAGAGATGCCAACGATGCCCAACTCAAAATATACTTGTATCTGCTCCGCGTTATGAGCGCCGGACACACTACCAGTGTCTCTGACATAGCAGATCAATTTAATCATACAGAAAAAGATGTGGTCAGGGCCCTCCGGTACTGGGAAAAAAATCACCTCCTTGTCCTGGAATATGACAATACCAAAAATCTTTCCGGAATCCAGCTTATGGATATTTCCAGACGCCCCGGCAATGATGCGGTATCACTTGCCCCTGTCGTCCCGCTTCCTTCCAAGCCGGAAGCTCCTTTGGAGAAAACCGAATTCTCCAAACCTGCTTACAGCGTAGATGAATTAAAGGAATTCAAGAACAATGAGGAAACATCCCAAATCCTTTTTGTAGCGGAGCAGTATATCGGAAAGCCTTTAAGCCCTTCTGAAATAAGGACCATCCTTTTCTTCACAGACAAGCTTAAATTTTCGGAAGACTTAATCGATTACCTGATTCAGTATTGCGTAGATAAAGGAAAAAAAGACTTCAGATACATAGAAAAAGTTGCCATCAGCTGGGCTGAGGAAGGTATTACTACGCCAAAACAGGCAGCCAAATTTGCGGTCAAATATGATAAGACTGTTTATGATACTATGAAAGCTCTTGGTAAATCCGGTACTCCCACAAAAGCGGAGGCTGATTTTGCCATCAAATGGGTAAAGACCTACGGCTTTTCAAAAGATATCATCCTTGAAGCCTGCCGCCGCACGGTCATGGCAACGGATAAGCATCGCTTTGAGTACGCAGATAGTATCCTGACCAGCTGGTATCAGAAACAGGTACATCATAAATCTGATATAAAAGCTCTGGACGAAGCCTACACAAAGAGCAGGTCCCTTCCATCAAAATCCCAAAACACCAGTGCAGGGCAGTTCAATCAGTTTATGCACAGTGATTATGATTTTGATGCGCTTGAGAAGGAAATCTTAAGCAATTAGAACTAAAACATAAGGAGAATAACCGTGGCATTAACAAACTCTCAGTATGAAGCAATCATGCGTGAATACGAAGATAAACAGACAAGGAACAGGCACCTTGTAGAGGAACGCACAGCAGAAGTATATCAAAATGTACCCGGATACCGTGAGCTTTCCGAGGCGATTGCCGCCACCTCTGTATCCCATGGCAAAAAACTGCTGGAGGGTGATGAACATGCACTGGAAGATTTAAAAAAATCCATTCGTGATCTTTCCAATATGAAAGAGCAGCTTCTTATCAGTGCCGGCTATTCTCTTAATTATCTTGAACCTGTTTACGACTGCCCCGACTGTAAAGATACCGGATATATCGAGGGAACCAAATGCCATTGCTTTAAGCAGGCCGTCATAGACCTGCTATACGAGCAGTCCGGCATCCGCAGTATGTTAGAAAAAGAAAACTTTGATGTTCTCACTTATGATTATTATCAAGGCGAGGATCTTGAACGGTTTAAGAATTCTGTTCACGCCTGCAGAAACTTTATAAAAACTTTCAATTCAGACTATCAAAATTTATTCTTTTATGGTACAGTGGGTACGGGCAAATCTTTTCTATCCGGCTGTATTGCCAAGGAACTGATAGAAAGCGGTCATTCTGTTATTTATTTTAGTTCTGCCGGACTCTTTGAAACTTTATCCAGAAATATGTTTGACTACAAGAACAAAGACGACATTCTCAGTTTTCATGAAGATTTATACGGTTGTGATTTGCTCATTATTGATGATCTGGGGACGGAATACACCAGCAACGTTACTGTTTCTGTATTCTTCTCCTTACTAAACCAGCGTCACCTTGGGAAAAAGTCCACTATCATTTCAACGAATCTTTCCTTAGAGGATTTGCGGAACCGATATTCGGACCGGATTTTTTCCCGGATAACCAATCATTACACCATATGTAAATTCACCGGACCTGATATCCGGATGCTCAAAAAAAGACTTCAAAACAGAAAGTGAGGTACCTTCATGGCACATCGTGAGGAAACAAGAAACTTGGAAACAATCCCCGTAGGTTCTCTCGGAATCATCCCCTTAGAAGGATGCCGTTCCCTCGGAGAAAAAGTAGACGATTATCTGGTAAAATGGCGTACCGTCCGTGAAAGCGAACACAAAGACAGCCTTGCTTTTGCCGGTTATCAAAGAGATTCTTATATTTTAAAAGCAAAAGTGCCGCGTTTTGGATCCGGTGAAGCCAAAGGAATGATTTTAGAATCTGTCCGCGGAACGGATTTGTATCTTCTGGTTGACGTTGCCAACTACAGCCTGACTTACTCCCTGTGCGGACACGAAAATCATATGTCTCCTGACGATCATTATCAAGATTTAAAGCGGATCATCGCTGCTGTAGGCGGGAAAGCAAGACGCATCACCGTCATCATGCCTTTCCTCTATGAGAGCCGACAGCACAAAAGAACTGCCAGAGAATCCCTTGATTGTGCGCTTGCGCTTCAGGAAATGGTCCGTATGGGTGTTGACAACATCATTACCTTTGATGCGCATGATCCCAGAGTGCAGAATGCAATTCCCCTGCACGGCTTTGAAACGGTACAGCCTACTTATCAATTTATAAAAGGATTATTGAAACATGTGAAGGATCTGCAGATTAATTCTAATCATATGATGGTAATCAGCCCCGATGAAGGCGGCATGAACCGCGCCATTTACATGGCCAATGTGCTTGGGCTGGATATGGGTATGTTTTATAAGAGAAGAGATTACACCCGCGTAGTGAACGGACGCAACCCCATTGTTGCACATGAATTTCTGGGATCATCCGTGGAAGGAAAAGACATGGTCATCATTGATGATATGATTTCTTCCGGTGAAAGTGTATTAGAAGTTGCCACCGCCCTGAAAGAGCGGAAGGCACGAAAGATATTCATCTGCACCACCTTCGGCTTGTTCACCAATGGGCTCGATCGCTTTGACAAAGCTTATGAAAACGGAATCATTGATAAAGTGCTGACCACCAACTTGATCTACCAGGCACCCGAACTGCTTCAGCGTGAATGGTACATCGACTGTGATATGAGCAAATATATTGCATATCTGATAGACACTTTAAACCACGACGCTTCCATCAGCGATCTCCTTGATCCCAATCAGCGTATTCAAAATGCAGTTGCCAGATACAAGGCAGGCGAAGCAATCGATTAGTGTATCCGCCAGAAACTCTAAGGAAGCGGTGATTTAATCAGCGCTTCCCTAGATTTTGATTCCCCTGGTCCTAAGAAACCTGATATACATATAGGACATAGGGGGATTGTTCATTTGTATAAGTGCCAATCCGTTCAAGTCCTGCTTCCGTCTCATTTGTCAGTTCTATTCTGGAAAAAATATATTTTCCCCCAAGTGCCTTGAAAGCATCAACATCAATATAGATATTCTGATCTGTCACTATTAAGCTGCGCTGGGCATTTACAATGGATAAGTCCGTCCCCGAGTATAAATAAGCCCTGGCGCCCCAACTGTCAAAATAGGCTCTGCTCTCTTCCACTCGTTCAAGCGCTGGGGCAATGATTTTCCGGAAATCTTCCTTATAGCTCTGAGCATAAAATCCCAGATAACCATCCAGCGTGGCAATTCCGTTGTACTCCAGGCTTGCCGGATAAAAGCCATAGGCAGCGGACCACTCTCCTTGATAGCCCATATCCTCCTTTGCCTGCTCAAATAGTTCCTTAGAATAAAATTCCCCAAAGCTTAACTGCTGTGTTTTTTCTCCCTTAATCAGGCGATATGCCTGACTAAAGCAGGTATGATACAAATCGTTGTATCGAGTCCCCGAAAGCACAATAATCAGTACGGATGCCACCGCCAGCAGATTGGCGGCTCCCCTTAGATTCTTTCTGCCGCTGTCATACAGACGTTTCAGCACAAGGAAAAAGGCAGCATACCAGATAAAGGGACTGAAAAACACCGTCCTGTTAAACTGCCAGCCGGTAAGCGGGGGACAAATAGTTTCCACCACATTCCGGAATCCTTCCCAATAATATATTCCATAAACAATGCTGTTAAAGATCAAGACAAGCATTAACAAATTATATAAATCGTGAAAGATGCCCCTCACATTCTTTTTTATAATATAAAAGACATTCAATATGATAAAATAAACTGTGCACACCGGAAGCACCAGGTAAAAATGGACACTTTCCGCATGGAACATTCCGCCGGTAAGCACTTCACCTATGGTCTTTAGGATTTCCCCTGCCGTATAGCTCCCCGCCTCCATAGTTGCACGTATCGTCACCTCATCACCCAGAAGCATCATCTCAAACAACCTGTATTCACAGGCAATGCAACCGGCCGCTAAAATAAAAATGGAAAGCAGGATCCTTCCTGGAAATTTTTTGTCCTTGATCCACAGCCAGATCAGCGCAATCAGCATATATCCCAATATAAACAAACCAAAATAGGAAAAATAAGAAAGAAGGGGATAAAAGAACAGCGCCCCATACCACTTTACAGAAGGCTGTGCATATATTTTTCGAATCAGATAAATCACCAGGGGAATAGACGCAAAAGGTATCCCAAAAGCAGGAAATACATTGAGCACGCCGTAAGCAAGCCCCAGAAGCCAAACCAGAGGTCTGTAATCCTCATACTTTTCACCATACATATCTTTGGCAAGGAGCATACAGGAGAATAACGCAATCACGATCTTCAGCAGGTACCCCACGATATAAGCGGGATATGCCGGAAGAATCATATAAAGCATCGTGTAAAGAGAAAACTCCGCCGGAAGGCTGTCTCTGGTGATTCCTCCTAAAAATGGCACGTCCACGCCGTGCCTTAAGAAAGTCTTTGTATCCTTCATCATCTGAAATTGCGGAATAAATAAATCCAGGTTGTCGTGAACTGCGATAATACTGTCCTCGCCACTGAGAGCAAAGATCAGTGTCGCAAACAGAAGGAAACCCGCTACAATAAAAAAATACCATTTTGAAATCAGTTTTTTCAACTTTTTTCCCCCTCGTCTTCTCTCTGTTTCCGTCTTTCCTTCTCACAGACCAGCGTAAAACGGTATTCAAAATCCCTTCTGTTCTTAAGCGCCATATTGGAGAGAATCAACCCTGCAAAGAAAGACTGGATTGCTGCCATCATCACAAAACCGCAGACAATAAGCGTCGGGAACTTCAATACCAGACCAGTCTTCATATATTCCAAGAGAACCGGTATAAAGAAAACGATGGCAACTACTGCAAAGAACAGCGCCAGAAGACTGAAAAAGCCAAAAGGCTTATAATCACGGTAGAGACGGAAAATCGTGCCCAGCACTTTGAACCCATCAGAATAGGTATTCAGTTTGGATACGCTTCCTTCCGGTCTGTCCCTGTACTCCACAATTACATTGTCTATCTGCATATGATTATAAACTGCATGTATAGTCATTTCCGTTTCTATCTCAAACCCTTTAGAGAGAACCGGAAAGGTCTTCACGAACCCATAGCTGAAAGCACGAAACCCTGTCATAATATCTTTAATATCACAGCCAAACAACTGATTGATACTTGCCCGCACCAGAGAATTTCCCATATTATGAAAAGGTCGCTTATTTTCTTCAAAATAAGTAGAAGAAAGCCGGTCGCCTACCACCATATCTGCATTATGATAAAGCACCTTGTCCACCATTTCCGGTGCATACTCCATGGGATAGGTATCATCCCCATCCACCATAATATAGCACCGTGCTTCTATCTCACGGAACATCCGCCTGATTACGTTTCCTTTTCCCTGCATATACTCATAGCGTACCACTGCCCCATGGGCCTTTGCAATTTCAGCCGTGCGGTCAGTGGAATTATTATCATAAATATAAATTACTGCCTCCGGCAGCGCATTTCTGGCATCCCGGATAACCTTGGCTATGGTCTTTTCTTCATTATAACATGGAATCAAAACTGCTATTTTATCCATCCTGATTGTTTCCTTCCGTTTAACTGCCATAAGCATACTTACGTTCTTATTTTATCAGAGTTACCATGGGAAGTCCAGATATACATGTTGCCAAAACAAATTCTGTGAGCTATACTAGTAAAAGTTATTATTTCAAACTAGGAGAAGAAAAAATGGTTCGATTGATTTTAGTTGCCGCCTTTGTTGTTTTGTTTCTGGTTTTCAGTATTCCGCTTTTGATTATCGAGTGGATCATCGGAAAATTCAATGTGCCTCTTAAAGATAAAAGTTCCCTTGCCATCGTAAACTGGGCTTTTCGGGTCTGCCTTTTTCTTGCAGGTGCCAGCGTCACCGTGAGAGGGGAAGAAAATGTTCCTAAAGACGAACCTGTCCTGTATATCGGAAATCACCGGAGCTATTTTGATATTCTCATCACCTATGTACGCGTTCCCAGACCCACCGGTTATATTGCCAAAAGGGAAATGCTCAAATGGCCTCTCTTGACAAACTGGATGCGGAATCTTCATTGTCTGTTTTTAGACAGAAACGATGTCAAACAAGGGCTGAAGATTATCTTAGAAGCTATTGAAGATGTAAAATCCGGTGTTTCCATCTGCATCTTTCCGGAAGGCACCAGAAACAAAGTCAATCACACCTTCATGGAATTCCACGAGGGAAGCTTTAAAATTGCTGCCAAGACGGGATGTCCCATTATTCCCATGACGATTTATAATTCAGCTGATATCTTTGAAGATCATCTCCCTAAGATTAAAAAGACGCAGGTCATCCTCGAATATGGAAAACCGATTTATATTAAAGATTTGCCAAAAGAGGAGCAAAAAAAAGTAGGCGCTTATACAAAGAACATCATTATGGATACCTACTTTAAGATAAAAGAAGAAGCAGGTTTTTGACCTGCCCCTTCTTTATTTTTTTAACTGTGCGACTACTTTCTCGAACTGCATACCATGAGATGCCTTTACCAGTATCGTATCCCCTTTCTTAAGTATATGGGGAAGTTCTTCCAGCATATCATCTCTGGTCGCAAAGTAATAAATCCCTGTTTCTTTTGTTTCTAACGCCTGCTGATACATCTTCTTGGAAAGCGTTCCGGTGCAGATTATAACATCAATTTTTCTTCCCGCTGCATAGGCGCCTATTTCCCCGTGAAGCTGTTCTGCTCGTTCTCCGAGTTCAAACATATCCCCCAGAATGACAACTTTCCTGCCAAGGGCCGTGGAAAGCAGGTCGATTGCTGCCCTCATGGAAGCTGGATTGGCATTGTAACAGTCATCTATCAGTGTATAATCGGGCAGGGATAGTACATTGCTTCTTCCGCTGACGCTTTCCACACCAGCAATTCCCTGCTTGATTTCCTGAGTGGTAAGACCAAACTGCATTCCCACCCCAGCTGCCGCCAACGCATTCAGGATCATGTGAGCGCCTGGCAGCGGAATCTTCACAGGAAATACCGACAGATTTGCGTGAATAACTGCTTCAGAACCGAACAGCCCTTTACTCATCACATCAGAAGCATAAATCTCGTTAGCAGGATCTAGTCCAAACCGAACCGGGCTGTGAATGCCCCTTTTTTTCATTTTGCTAAGGAGGTCATCATCACCATTTACAAATACATATCCCTCTGGGTTCATAAAGTCAAAAATTTCGGATTTCGCTTTCAAAATCCCCTCTCTTGTGCCCAGATTCTCCAGATGACATTGTCCGATGTTCGTCATTACACAGATATCCGGTCTTGCAATTTTGCTCAGCCGGTGCATTTCTCCAAAATCACTGATTCCCATTTCAAGAACAGCAATTTCATGTTCTGCCCGGATGGAAAGCACCGTAAGCGGAAGTCCCACCTCGTTATTGAAATTACCCTGGGTTTTCAATACCCTATATTTTATTGAAAGCACTGCTGCTATAAATTCCTTGGTGCTGGTCTTTCCTACGCTTCCGGTGATTCCCACTACCTTGACTGAAAGCTGTTTTCTATAAAATTCTGCAAGATCCTTAAGCGCCTTGAAAGAGTCCTCTACCAGGATGTAAGGTACCGCGCAGTTCTCTATTTTCCGTTCACATACAATGCCAAGCGCTCCCTTTGCTATGACATCCGGTATGAATGTATGCCCGTCTACCTTTTCCCCCTTTGTGGCAATAAAAACTCCTCCCGGCTCTATTTTGCGGGAGTCAATGACCACACAAGACGCTTCCTTCAACTCTGTCTCCGCCGTCTTCTGCTTCGGCTCATACAGGATGCCCTCACATGCCTTTGCCATATTGACCAGCGTCATATTCTTCATATTTACATCCATGTTTTCCCCCATTTCTGTGCCGGCAGACGCACCTCATGCTTCCTTTACCGCATATGCCAATATCTTCTCACAAAGTTCCCCAAAGCTCATTCCCATGGCGGCTGCCTCCTGTGGAAGAAGAGACGTGGGCGTCATGCCGGGAAGGGTATTGGCTTCCAGGCAGAAGAGATCTCCCTGCCGGTTCATCATAAAGTCCATTCTGGCATAACTCTTCAGCCTAAGCGCTGCAAACGCTTTCTCTGCATAATCCTGTATTTCTCTGGTTTTTTCTAAGGAAAGGTCAGCAGGGCAGGTTTCAATCGTAGAGCCCGGCTGATATTTATTTTTATAATCATAAAATCCGGAAAGCGGAGCTATTTCAATCACCGGAAGCGCTTTTCCATCCATCACTCCCACTGAAAATTCCCTTCCATCAATATACTGTTCCACAATCACTTCGTCATCATATTGGAAAGCTTCCTCAAGTGCGCTTTCATATTCCTGTTCTGACAACGCAATGCTGACTCCCACGCTGGATCCCCCGCGGCATGCCTTTACGATACAGGGAAAAGGAACCTTTCCCTCCCACTTTCTGTCTTTGGTAAGACGAATACCGAAAGGAGTGGGAATGCCACAATATGTAAACAATTCTTTGGAAAGCCCTTTGTCCATGGAAAGGGCTGAGCTTACGTAGTCTGTTCCTGTATAAGTAATACCTGTCAAATCAAAGCATGCCTGTATTTTCCCATTTTCTCCATTTTCTCCATGCAATGCCATAAACACCACATCCGCCGCCTGGCAGATGGAAAGCACATTAGGACCAAAGAAATTCTTACCGCCGTCTGCACGCATGGCTTTAATCTGAGCAATATCAGGATTTTTCTCCGTTATGGTTCCCATTTCTCCCGCCCAGTCTTTATCCTTATTGAAAATTTCTTCTATCTTAACTACATCTTTCTGCTCTTCCCATTCATATCCCAGATACACATCCAGAAGGACCACCTTATGCCCCCGCTCCTTCAGTGCGCGGTATATCATAGTTCCCGAACTTAAGGAGACATCTCTTTCTGTACTGATGCCTCCTGCTAATACAACAATCTTCATAATTTCCTCCATTTGCTGATTTTCATATATTTTACCGCCCTGCCCTCTTAATAAAAAGAGAATATCATGCCGCCCATCTTGCAAAAAATGCTTTTATTTCCCCTCAGAGCTGGCAATCTCACTGAGCATAAATATGAACTTGCTGTTTGCATCAAACTGTTTCATAATCCCCAGATTTTCATCAGTCAGCCTGTAATTGTTTTCCCCCACATCATCAATATAGCTGATTGCCTTTTTATTTCTCCCCAGAAAATAATGCAGATGATTTTCGATGATATTTTCATATTCATGGTTGCTTATGATGTGGTTGACCAAAGTCATATACATCATGTCCAGAAGCAGTTCCTGATTATTATCCTGGTCGGCACTTCCGCCCGTCAGGAAATCAGAATTTCTCGCCGTCTCTGAAATATCCTCCGCTTTCGTCATCAGGATACCAATGATGTCTTCACATAGCGGAAGATTTACAGGCTGTTTTGTGGAAATATATGAAACACAGCCTAAGAAAATCACTTCATCCATATTTTCCTCATACCCTTCTTCCGATAAATATTCTGAAATACATCGATTATATTCCTGCTTTCCGGAAGCTTTATAAAGTTCTGCTGCCGCTGCGAACTTCCACGCATCTGTTTTTTCTTCTTCCTTTTCATTCAGCTGCGCATATCTCCATGCACGGTCTGCTGCTTTCAGGCATTTTGTGGCATAATCTGTGTCATAGTATTGATAAAGGTAACTGAATTTGGCAAGTACCATGGCATACGCTCTGGCAGCTTCTAAATCTGCCGGTTCCACATAGGAAACCGCTCCCCTCCCTGCGCCCTGTTCATAAACGGTTACTCCAGAATAAACAGCGCCTGTTGCATCATCCTGCATCTTAAGGAGCCATTCTACCTCATACCGGACTTCATCCAGAATATCAGGAATATCATTCCCACTCTCAGGAATTCCTATATCATCTGTAAATGTATCTCCATATAACTCATAGGCAAGCAGTATGATAGCAATGCTTTTTGCGGCCGGTTCTACTGCCTTCGATCCGCTTTCATCCTGATGCCAGCCGCCACTCACATCTATACTGATGGATATATCTTCCCTAAGGAGCGCCCTTCCCGTATGACACGCGTTATGCCCCATTTCGCCTGCATACTGTCTGGTCAGCGTCATGCCGCATCGGTTGTAATAATATTGCTTACAGGCTTCCTTGAACACATCATAATATATATCCTGTTCTATCATAAAAGAATATGACCTGCCGATAACCGGCGCTTCAATATAATAGGTACCAGGCTCACAGAAATCAGTAAAATCCCCGTAACTAATATATTCTTGTGTATAATCATCATATTCAACATTCTTAAGATATCCTGTATAAACAACTTCCTCCGTATCTTTCCTAACTACATGGAATTTTTCCGGCAATTCCTTTCCGGAAAAAACTGCTACTTTCGTACCCTCCGGTATGTATCCTAATTGATTTACATAAATGTTAGGAGAGCTGACCGGGACCTCATAAGAAAGGTCCGGTTCCTCCTCCATACTGGTAAATATATTTTCTGCATTTTGTGCGCCCTCTCCCGGCAGGATAGCAGCGCAGCCTGTCAGCAATAAGATCAAAAAGAAGATCAACGCTTTTTTTATCTTATGCAATTCCATACCTCCCAACATTTCTAACGAAGTGCTGATTAAATCATCACTTCATCAGAGCCTTCGGCGGATGCACACGGATTTGCAAAGGAATATGCCGCTTTGCGGTGCAAATCCGGTGCAGAAAACGCATTAATCAGCGTTTCCCTAGCGTATATTATACATTTTTTTCACAGGCAGGTAAAGAAAAGGTTTCATCCGCATAGACAATTTTGCCCTCGATTATAGTGCACATTGTTTTTGCAGATACTTTTATCGGAAGATCATCATAAATTGCAATATCCGCGTCCTTTCCGATTTCAAGGGAACCTACTCTATGATCTACCCGGCATATCTCTGCTGGATAAATGGTGATAGATTTTAGCGCCTCCATCTCATCCAGTCCTGACTTGATTGCCATGCCGGCACAGATTGGAAGGGATCCAATCAGGGATACAGGGTGATCTGTCGTAATTGCAGTTTTCACGCCTTCCTTGTTCAATATGCCCACTGTCTTGAACGCCATATTCTGGACTTCTATCTTACTTCTGCTTGATAAGTCCGGACCTACAATTGCCGGAAAACCGGATTTTTTTACCTGTTCAGCAATCAAATGTCCTTCACTGCAGTGATCCAGCGTCATATCCAGATGAAATTCCTTGGCAATACGGATGGCAGTCTGGATATCGTCCGCCCGATGCACGTGGGCCTTTAAGGGAATTTTCTTTTCAAATACCGGTATCCAGCATTCATAACGGAAGTCTTCTTCCTCCCGCTTCATCCCTTCAGATTTTTTCTCATAATAGCGCTGGGCCTTAAAAAGTTCTTCCCGCAACATGGCCGCAATTGCCATTCTAGTAGCAGGTGATTTTCCCTGTCCGGAATAGTTGACCTTGGGATTTTCCCCAAATGCAACTTTCATCGCCGCCGGAGATAAGACAATCATTTCATCAATGCTTCTCCCAAAAGTCTTGATAAAAGCGAAGGTTCCTCCCACCACATTTGCACTGCCCGGTCCAATCATAGCAGATGTGATCCCCGCCCGCAGTGCATCTGTAAAGGCAGCATCTATGGGGTTGATGGCATCTATCGAGCGGAGATAAGGTGTTATGGGATTGACTGTCTCATTACAGTCATCTCCTTCCATTCCTTTCTTTTCCTCCGTGATTCCCATATGGCAATGAGCTTCAATCAGACCAGGCATCACCAGATATCCCAAGGCATTTATCACATCGATCCCGGCACCTTCCGGCAAAGGAAAAGGGGCTCCATCTATCATCGGCCCCAGATCCTTTATTCTCCCGTTTTCAATGCATATATATCCTTTTTCCCAGACATCTCCGGTCATGGTCAGTATTTTGCCGCCAATAATATATAACATCCTTCTTAGTCCTTCCAGTTCTAATTTAATTTGGTCAGCGGATTGACCGGCTCGCCATCTTTTGTCAACTTGAAATAGACATTGGCGCCTTCCACACTATAATATTTGGTAGGCGCTGCCACCTCCGCAATCACATCTCCGGCTGCCACATAACTGCCCTCTGAAACCAGGATGTTAGTAAGCTGTCCATAGGTCGCTTCATAACCTCCTCCCAGTTCCATGGTGATTCCATTTCCTATCTGCGGATCTGTAAATACAGAGCTGACCTTTCCTGCTGTTGCAGCTGTAATCAAATCACCTTCGTTTGCCTGAATGATGATGGCAGGGTTGTATTTATACTGTTGAAGTGTAGGGAAATAAATCGTTTTATCCATACTATAATTTATCAGTATATTTCCGACAATCGGCCATATCATCGTATCTGAATCGCTAAAGGTAAGCGCCGGCTGCATTGCAGTTGAAAGTGCTGTGGTGTTTTCCTCCTCTTTGACTTCCTCCTGCTCGTCTGTTTCCTGATTCTTTTTATCATCGCTGGCGCTTTCCTGGCTGGTGCCTTCTGACATGCTGTCACTTTTGGATTCATCCGGATTTTCTACCTTCTGTGAATTTGTCTCTTGAAAATAAGGATCATAATCAAGGTCATCTGCAGGAGAAGCTCCCTGCGTCACATTCTCCGCAAGATTTACGCTGCTCTCATCATTAAGCCCTGCAGCCGCATTATTTTCAATAGCACTTAAGTCTACCACATATCCCTCATCCTGGTTACTATTGTCTCTTCCCAGCCACAATCCTGTAGCAGTTAGAGAGCCTAAAACCAATACCGCTGAGGCAACCATAAGAATTCTTTCTTTTACAAGACCTCTTCTTCTACTTCTTCTCATCTTTATTCCTCCTAGAACCTGTTCTGCCATGTATGCACATGAATCGTTCTTATGGTTAGTTTTGCCCTTTTTTCCTTCTTTATTCAGATTTTGTAATTGTTACAATTTTTTCACTGCTGCACCCTGAAAAAAGTAATCTAATATTTTGATATAATCTTCTCCTTCCTTTGCCATCTCATTTGCTGCAAACTGGCTCATCCCCAGCCCATGACCGACTCCTTCTGCCGTAATAATTACCTTTGTTTCCTCCTTTAAAATATGAAAGCTGGCTGATGAAACGGAAAACACTTCTCTAAACTGTTCCCCGGACACATATTTTCCTTCCCGTTCCAGATATAACACATATCCCGCACTGTCTCTGTAAATATACATATCATCTATACTCTTTTCCATTGTTATCTTTTCATTTTCCAAAATTTCTTTCCCTGTAATCTGAAATGACAGCATCTGATTCCAGATTCTTTCAAACTCGTTTTCCTCATAAAGAGCCGAGCTTGCATAATCCGGAGAAAGGAAATCCCTGCTACAGGATACGCTTTTTAAATAAGGATATTCTGTAAGGCACAATTCTTCTCCATTCCGGGTTGAACCATTACTCACTGCAAAATAGGATCCATTTACAGGCATATTTTCATAGGTGAGATATACTCCTTTTGTCTCTGCCACCGCTTCGTAAATTCTCTCTGTCACCTGAACGCTTCCATAATCCCCATCCTCAACACTGATATTTCTTGCATTCCCCTGCATTCCGCCTTCCATTTCCGAAAAAAGAATACCTGAACGTATCAGAACTGCCTGCGCTTTCAGCGCTTCCATTTCAAATTCATCATCAATGCTTCTGGCGAGTCTGTCCGCCACATATAATTCGAGAGGAATAGACTCAACACCAAGCACCGTTTTATTTGTGACATAAAAATCACCTTCACCGGCTTCCTCCTCCAGATTTGACAAAGGTGTCGTTTCCGCTCCACCTTCCTTCAGGTTGCCGAACAAAAAGGTTATCAAATACGGAATCATCAGCAAAAACAAAAGAACCGTGCCAAGACTTTTCATAAAAAATCCAGGTACGATTCTTTTTATTGAACATACGGATGACCCGCAAAGCGGGGCATTCGTTGTTTTGACAGGTTGAAAGACTCTAAGTTTTTTCATAAGACACCTCCAGCCTATTTTATGCGGAAAGGCATCTTTTTTATACCATTTATATCACTTAATTGTGTACGCCAAATGCTCCAAAATCACATTTCGGCGCTTGTTACATTGCCATGTCGTAAAGCCACTGCTCATATTTACTTTGGCTCTGCCTTATTTTTTCCTGCTCTCGCTGGTCATGGAGAACCATATCCACATGCTGTACGGTTCCCACACCACCGTTTTCATACAAGAACACACCAGTATTGCGAATCATTCCCTTTGCCTGGTTCTGGTCATCAGTGAGCATATAATCTGTGGAAACATTCTGCAGACAGATAGCGCCTACTCCTTTTTCTGCCAGGGAATAAAGCTGCTGGTTTCCGTTTTCATCCATGACCCATATCTTCAGTTTATCCCAGATTTCGTCACCTTCATCTATAAAACCGTTGTGATCTGTGTCATACGCGGCAAGGTCTGCAAAACCGTTGCCTGACTTTGTTCCAAAAAGTTCTGATCCATCATTGATGATACCATCACCGTTCTTGTCAAGGGCAAGGAAACCGCTGCCTGCTCCCAAGCGGTTAATCTCATCCTCCTGACCGTCACCGTCGATGTCAAACAGGAATGTCTGGTCTGACAGGTCTGCTATGTTTCCATTTAAGTTGATCACCAGTGGATCGCACAGGGATGTCTGAGTATAGCTTACGCTGTTTTCATAATATTCCTGAAAACTGCGGCTCATCTCCAGATTAAGATTAAAGCTGATTTCTCTTCCGTCCGCGCATCTGACAGTTCCTGTGGTGGAAAAGCCGGTGGTTTCTGTCTCCTCGTGATAATACTGATTACTGAACGTAAATGTTTTTGTACCTGTACCCACGCTGGAAAGCAGTGCGCTCTGCGTGGAAGCCGTTCCATTTACTCCCTGATTCAATGCTCCTTCGTCCAGGCTGATTCCTCTCCTTCTTGTTGGGAAAAGAATCGCCATTAGGAAATTAAGGCACTGCTGTCTGATTTCCCGAAACTGCTGCTGCGCATTTGCTGCTTCCTCGCTGCTGACATTTCCAGATGCAATGGTCCTCATTTTAGAACGCATCTCCTCAAAAGAGGATTTAAGCGCATCCTCAGGGTTCTTCTTCCCGGTTTGTGAGGCTTCTCCTTCCACGCCGGTATGTAGTGCATTTCCAAGCAGGCTGCCGGTTCCATCCTGCAATCCCTGCCTGCCGCTTGTAATTGTAAGCTTGGTTACTCTCGTCGTAAACGAAGAGTATTTTCTGGCGGAATCCATTCCTATTGAACTGGAATCTACTCGCATTCTTCCTCCTTCTTCTTGTCCCTTGCTTTTATTCTCCCCTCCTTGTTCGAAAAAAACAAAAATGATACACAAAAGGGCTGTCCGTTTCCCTAAAGCATACCATCCGTGGCGACTTAATTAACGGTATTTTGCGGGTATTCTGGCCATAAATACCTGCAATATATTTATCGGACGCTGCAAAAATAAATTTAGCTAAAGATGGAAATTTTGCCAAAGGATATAAATAAGAGGGATGTATCATATCTTTACTTATAAGGATAAAATGAAGGATTAGAATATTATGAGAAATGTTTCAGTTTCTTTTGTGCGTGCTGCGTTTCATCTTTTTCAAGGTGCTTTGATTGGATTGGGAGCTGTTCTACCGGGAATCAGCGGCGGGGTCTTAAGCGTTGTCTTTGGAGTGTATAAACCTCTCATGGAATTCCTGGCAAATCCGGCTCAGCGTTTTAAGAGTCATGTTCCTCGACTGCTGCCTTATATTGTGGGGTATGTGATCGGATTTATGGGAATTGCCAATCTGCTGGCATTTTTTTTGGAAAAATACCCAGATCCTTCCATCTGTCTTTTTGTAGGATTGATTGCCGGTATGTTGCCTTCCCTATGGAAAGAGGCAGGGCTCCATGGAAGACCGCGCAAAGCTTTTATTTCCATGCTTGCAGCTATGCTGATCGTCTTTGCTCTGCTGCTTGGTCTGTGTGCAGCATCTGTCAAAATTACGCCCGGTTTTGTATGGTATCTTTTCTGCGGTTTTTGCCTTGCCCTCAGCATTATTGCGCCGGGAATGAGTTTTTCCACGCTGCTGATGCCTTTGGAGCTTTATACTCCTTTTGTTGACGGTATCGGTCATATGGTGCCAGAAGTTCTGATTCCCGGTGGAATCGGAGGAATCGTTACGGTTATTTGTCTGTCAAAGGCTGTCAATTCTTTGTTTGATACCCATTATTCGGAAGCATTTCACGGAATCGTGGGAATCATCATTGCTGCCACAATTATGACCGTTCCCTTTGGAAGCCTTTCCCTTTCCAGCAGAAACGGTCTTATCAATGTGTTTTGTCTTGCCGCAGGAATCTTTATTGCCGGCATAATGGATAAATTAAACTCCGCCGTTCAAACGTCACCCTGATTTCGGTCCGAAACCGATGCTTTTTTAAGCTAAGGAAAAACAATGTGGGATCTACAGGCGGACGTCCACATGTGTATAGGCAGCAGACTGCGCTTTGTCCTCGGCGGCATCTGCTGCTTTATTTTCCGCAGCGGATTCTTCCTTGTCATCAGTCTTGCCTGACCTGCTTTTCCCGTCCTCGGTCTTTGAAAGTTTCTCATCTGATTTGTTTCCTTGTTCCGCTTTTGCAGCCTCTTCCATTGTCTTATTTGCTTTGGCAAGGGTATCTGCCTGTGCGGCAGTAGCTTCTATAGCCTTCTGCTCTACTTCTGCAAGTTCCGCTTCCTTTGCTTGTGTATTGCCTCCTGTAGCCCCATCCTGCTTGATCTCTGCCTTAAGAACACCGGCTCTGCCTTCCATTCTCGTGGCAACGCTGCCCTGCACCTTTGCCTGCTTCATGGAAGAATCCGCAGAAATCATCGCCTGCATACTGGACGTTGAAAGTCCTGCTTGCTGCTTTCCGTTCTTTGATGAAGCTGCCTTCCTGTTTCCACCAACCAGCTCTTCCACAGAGGAGTCCTTTGATTGCTGTTCTTTCCTCTGCTCCCTTTTTTGTTCTATCTGGTGCTGCCTCAGCTGTTGCTGCAGATTCGCAATTTCCTGCTGAATCTCCTGCCTTTTCTTCATTTTTTCTTCTGGTGTCAGATTGTCGTTAGAAGAAAGTTCCTTTAATTTCTGCTGCTCATTTGCAATCTGATTCTGAAGATTTCTGCTGACGGAATCCATCTGCATACTTCCTGCCGGCATACTGCTGTTTACTCCCTGGAGCATCGCTCCGCCTGCACTGCCTACTGTCATCATAGTTGTGGTCTCCTTTCCAATTCGTACATCCTTGTACTTCGAGGTAAGCTTATCCTGTTACCTCTCATTTCGTATTTCGGAATTTAATTTTCAGGATAAAGTGATATGATGTGGATGGTTCTTTTTCTGCTGTGAAGTGATCATATTTTGTTATTCTGTCATCAGCATGATAGTAAGACGGAACTGGTTCTCTTTTATGTCAATGGCTATGTCGCCGGAGTATTTTTCGGCTACTTTGCGGATGTTGGATAAGCCGTATCCATGACCGTCTGTTTCTCTTTTGGAAGTAAGGGGGAGTCCGGTTTCTGGATTCCATTGCAGGTTTCCTTTAAAGCTGTTATTAACCTCAATCATATAGGCATTATTCCTTCTGTAGGAGCGGATGGATACATAGGGTATATCACTTGTCTTAGCGTTTTCTAAGGCGTTCTGCAGGGCGTTGTTTAGTATTACGCTGATGTCGAAAGCATTGATGGCGGAGTCTGATGGGTAGTGGAAGTCTGAGTTGAAGTGTATTTTCTTTTTTTGTGCTTCGTTTTTTTGTTCTTGTAGGATTACGTCTGTTACGGGGTTTCCGCTTTTGAGCTCTTCTGTCGCTGCAGTGAGGGAGGCTTTTAGGTCTGCGCTGTACGCTCTGGCTTCTTTTTGTTGATTCCCGGCATAAAGTCTTTCTAAGGTAAGGATATGGTTGGTCATGTCGTGGCGGATGCCGCGGATGTTCTGGTAAAGGGTCTCCACCTGCATGATGTGCTGACGGATGTTGTCCATCTGAGCGGCAAGCAGTTCTCTTTGCAGCTTTTCCTCCTGTTTTGCACGGATTTTCTGGTACAACAAAATAAGTAGAATCGTTGGAACAACAGAGATTGCATAGTATAGGAAAGAAAGTAAATCATAAGCCCCGGAGGCCTCTCCCGTTTTGAGTATATAAAAGCTGCGGTAATAGTGCATGATCTCACTGCCTGCTATCATCGCAAAAGAGGGAAGGATCAGCATCAGCATCTCTTTTTTTGTCATTTGTGCATACTTATTTAAGTACGTTCTTAAAATCATACATATGGCGATCGCCATAAAGGAAAATTCAAAAACTTGATAAAGTACGGAAACTCCCACATACAGAGCAAACCACATATTGGGGTGCTCCATCATATATTGGGTCTGTGTTGCCCAATTATACAAATGGTCATACAGAATTTCCGCCAGCACTAACGCGAACCTCCGCAGAGAAAAAAAGGTCACTACGAGAAATACTTTTTGCTCATAATTTCTCCTGTCAATTAAACACATCATAAGCAATACCACAAGGATTTTAATACCATATACCAAAAGAGCATAAAGGGGAAGAGGAATGCTATAAAGTATAAGCATAATCAGGACATAAGCCACTCCGCTGAAGAACGCTCCTTTTTTACGATTCATAAAGGGCTTGGCAAACCGGTAAATGCAATATGCCGTTATGAGTATTTCTACCACCATCAGTATATCCGCCACAGCCTGAACAGCTTCATTATCTATCATTTTTTATTCTGTTCCTTTCCTCTGGTTATACCTTAAATAGCGCTTCACAAACTCCCTGTAATTCTGTTTTGCCATAAGAGCCTGTCCTTTTTCCAGGTAGATTGTTGCGGCATCGTATTTTCTGATAAAATTGAAATTCACAAGATATGCTCTGTGGGGACGATAAAATTCCTCCCCAACCTTTTTCTCCAATTCTTTCATCCTTCCGTAGTATTCTATATCCGAATCCATTGTATGAATGAGCACTTTTCGGTCAAATACCTCCGCATATACAATATCCTCCGGGTTGACGATGATATGACTGCCTCCTGCCGTAATTGTGAGGTTTGGAACCTCCTTTTTCATATTGACAGCTTCCAGCCTTTCTCTCTCTTCAAACGCATCCACCGCCTTCATCAGTACTTTCACAAATTTCTGATTGTCAAAAGGTTTCACCAGATAATGAAATGCGCCTACGTCAAATGACTGAAACACAAAATCCTCTAGGGCAGTTACAAAAATAATAATTGCCTTCTTGTTATTTTTCCGCAGTTCCTTTGCCGTTTCCATCCCGTTTTTACCCGGCATCTGAATGTCAAGCAATAGAATATCAGGTTGGCTGCCTGATAGAAGCAGTTCCTCACCTGAGGCATACAGCAGCAGATCTGCTTTCGGGTAGAATCTCTTTATTTTTTCTGCAAACATATCCCTGATTTCTTTTTCATCATCACATACTGCTATCTGCACTTTTTCACTTCCTTTACACCTATTAGTAATATTATATCGGAATTTTATTCAGATTACAGTAACAGAATGTTGTAGAACAGGTACTTTCTGCCGTGAACAGAAAAAAAGCCGGGACTCTGTTCTTAGATTCCCGACCTGCGGTTTTACCTATGCTGTTCGTTCTGCCATCAGTTCAAAATTATGACCATAAAAATCTTTTTCGATAATGAAAATCGTATAGGTGTCCGGCAATTCTTTAAATTCCTGTCCGGAATGAAAATTCTCTATATCCATCACACTGGAATGGTATCTTGCCCTGTGTGGGTCTGCTCCCTTATCCTGCCCCTGGACTTCCAAATCTGGTTTATCCGTAATAATGCGTAACACAAATTCAGCCAGTGGAATATTGTCTTTACTTTCTGTTTTTTTATACTAGCATAAACCTCTTGATCTTACAAGCCAGGAGCCGGGGGCATCGGTATTTACTACATCTCAAAATTTTGATTTCTCGTAATTATAAGGGATGCTGGTTCCTGCAACCACATCTTCAATTTTCTCCAGAATAAGCCAATCATCCATATTTCCCTGATGTTCAAATGCAAGAGGTTCTATCGCTTCAACATCCTGAAATTCCACAAGACAGAGACATTTTTTGTGCCAGCGGATTTTCTGTTTGTCCGTCAAGTTTAATTTCTCCTGATTTTCTTTAAGTATTTTTGTAATTTCTTCATCCGCTAACTTTACATAGTTATCCACATGCTTTACTTTTGCCTTTGCAGTAATTTCTGAACTTCCTTTTTCCATAAAGTATAATTCCTCTTCTTCAAAAACTCTGCTATGCGGAATTTTCCGTCCCGCTGCGCCGCGGACTACCATCGTCTTTTTACCGTCTATGATTTTATCAAGGACTTTTTCGCCCTTTTTCCCTGCATTATCGCAGTAAACTAAATGTACCACTTTCATTCCTCCTCTATAATGGGTATCCAGATTTGACTCAGATAATCGTCGTCATATATATTTCCGCTGCTATACCACTCCATCTCGGGACACTCGGCATGTTGAAATGGATATTTTACAAGCCATTCCTCATTAAGATATTTCCAACCTTTTTGAATTGCCTGCGGAACAGAACCTTTACAATCAAAAACCGCCCATGTGGTATTCGGAATCTGCATTTCAGTAAATCCCTGCGGCAGATTTTGATCAGATAAAACCATAATGGAATACTCCATTTCATTTAATCCCTCATCATAAGCGCCAAATACGCCGAATAAACCTTGGGGATTGCCGCAGTCCATTGAAACCAACCTGGCAAATATACCATTGCGCTGACATTCGTTCCAAAATTCAGGTATTCTTTTGAAATGCATGTTGTCATTACAAGATACGGTGATTCTTTTTCCTACTAATCGAAAACCATCTTTTTGTTCAAGCTTCCATGAATAATTTTGACTTTCCATTATCTGCATTTTCGGAGTGACCTTTAAAGCAACATTCGGATTTCTTGCTTCTTTAGGTGATACTCCATGAAACGATTGAAAGGCCTTCGTAAATGATGTAGGCGAGTCATAGCCATACTTATAGCTGATTTCAATCACTTTCAGGTTGGTGCTTTTCAAATCATATCCTGCCAGCGTCAATTTCCGCGAACGAATATATTCGGCAAAACTGATGCCATTCATATATGAAAATACTTTTTGAAAAAAACCAAAAGAGCATTCTGCCATTCTTGCGATTTCTTCATTATCAACAGGTTCCTCTTTTCGCTGCAGATGATTTTCAACATAATCAATGATTAGCTGCAGTTTTTCATTCCATTCCATACCTTCTCCTCTCTGCCGGCATTTATTATTTTATCAGATACGTCATGGAACTTCATCTCATTTTCAGTACCACATGGATAGCTTGCCCTTCTTTTTCACATATAAATCTTTCTGCTGTGAACAGGACAAAAAAAGAGCCGGGAACCTGTTCGTAGATTCCCGACCTACGGTTTTACCTATGCTGTTCGTTCTACGTTCAACTTTTTCACATCATTTCGACACCGATGCCGCATTATAAACATGTGTATAATAATCATGGCTGAGCACAGACTTAGAAAATGTCATTCTATTTCTCACTATACTGGATATCTGCTTTACATAATCTTCCGGAATGACGGCATTTTCATCTGTTGGCGTGAAAATTCCCTTGGATGAATTATAATGCCCTAAGTCAGTCTTCCAGTCATAATTTCCAAAGAAAACAAGCGGGAGAGCATCTGAGAGCACATCCCTTCCCACATAAAGCCTGGAATCCCATTCCACGCCAAAGAGATTGCACAATGTCGGAAGTATGTCTACGGAAGAGGTAGGCGTATCGACAATAATCGGCTCATTATTTTCAAGCTCCCCGCACCAGATAATAGCACGGCTTCTGTCCCGCTCCTCATAGGTGTTCACTGGATAACCGTAGAATTCAGATAAATACGGCATATCTCCCAAGGCGGCGTCCGAATCTATCCCATAGGGAAAATGATCCGGCGCAATGCAGATTACTGTGTCGTCTGCAATACCTTTTTCTTCAAGGGTTTTTACAAGATAATCCAGTGCCTTTTCAAGTTCAAGGTTCGCCGCAATATAAGCACGTACAGGCTCCGAGTAGGAAAGATTGTTCTTCGCGCACCATGCGTCTACGGCATCTTTGTTTTCCCTTGACATGGCATTCCTATCAAAAGTGTATAAACTGTGACCGCTTACCGTCATGTAATAAACATTAAAAGGCTGTTTGTCAATGTACATCGGGAGAGTTTCCTGAATCAATTCCAAATCGCTTGCCGGCCATTTAGGGCTGATAAGCTCCTCAAGGCCATTTCCCACTCCCATATATCCCCCACTGTAGCCCAGCTTTGTATGTGTCTCATGCCGATCGTAATAAGTGTAGGTACTGTTGTGGAAAGCCATGCCGAAATATCCCTTGTCATTTAAAAACGCGCCCATATTGGTATGCGTTCCGTTCTGCGTGATCTCCTTAATAGAGCTTCCGCCGGAAGTCGGAATCAAACCAAATAAAAGCTGATACTCACCTCCGGTTGTTCCGGCAATTGACTGCTGGTAATAATCATTAAAGTTAATTCCATTTGTGGAAAGCCTGTAAAGTGTCGGTGTGAGCTCCGGGTCAATGAGAAAGCCAGAAAATGCTTCCGCACAGATCAAAATCAGATTTTTTCCCTCAAAAGAGCCTGTATAGGCATTTTGGCTTGACGGTGTGAGCGTGGAAACATAAGCATCAATATCGGCACAATTCCCACCTGCGGCAGCAAGAGCAGCAAAATCAACGCAGGCCACACTCTGACCGTATACAACCGGTGTTACCGATTCGTTCTCCTGTTCAGTTTTCGTGCTTTGGGAGGAAGTCCCCTCTTGAAGCATGACCACCTCCTGCGTGCCGGCTGCCTCCTTTGCCTGTACGACGGTCTTACCGCCAGATGCGCTTTCCTCCTTGCTGCTTACAAGGGTATTGTCAACTGTGCCCTGCACGAATTCCGCCTCCGCGCTTTCAAAAGCGGGAGCGGACGTTTTGGATGAAGCAAGATTCCGGATATCCAGACACAGCCCCTCACCCAGCCCAAACTGCATGACAGCCGACTCAAAATTATATTGATTTGTATAAATCTCCTTGTGCAGACCGCAGCATAAAATAAGGAACAAAGCCGCTCCATAGCAGGCAGCTCCCCCAGCCAAATGTGCCAGCAAAGAATAAACAGCCTGTCCTGTACGTCTCCGCCTAATGCCCTTTTCGGATAACTGCCCTGTTATCTTTTCTCTTAGTACAAACCACAAGATAAGCGGCAGTAAGAAGAGCGCAATATGACTGATTCCATCAAAGCAGAAGATCAGCCGCCTGATGTCAGCACCAAATCCGCCCAGTGCGTCAGTTGCAGCATTCAATATGGTATTTACGTCATATGCCACCTTAAACTGTCTGTATACCAGAAATTCCACAACGAAAATGAGGAATATAAATCCCAGAAAGAATGGTATCAGAATCTGCACTGCTTTTTTCGGCAACAGCGAAATAATGCCTGAAACAACGAGTCCCACGCAGAGCGAGAATAATGCCAAAAATACAAATGAACTTCCGGTGTGCGATGTTTCGACTGACAGCTTGAAAACAATCTCCGTGTAAAAACACGAAAGAGACAAAAAAGCAGCAAGCCTTATAGATTTCTGTGACAAAAAATTTTTAGCCTTTGCCGCAGAAAATTTCTTTTTTCTTTTCTTCTTTTGTGTATTCATAATCTCTTATCCTTGAAAGCGCTTTGACTTACATCCTCCTTTTATACTGCTATTGTACATGTCCCCTGCATCATATTTGCATCTTTTTTGCATCATTTTTGCATCATTTTTATTTTCGGTGTCAGTCCGTAAATGTGTTGGCACTGTTCCGGCTTATGAAGGAATCCCTTTCCAAAATGATGTTGCCATGTGTTGGCGCGATTTACGAGGTTTGTCTTTTCTGTGGGGATTGTGAAAAATGTAACAAAATTGCCAAATCAGGGAAAAATGGGGCAATCCAATGCCGTCAAACGTAGTAGGAATTGAGGGTACTACTGCGAATAATTAGATTTATTTTGATGAGAGGTTCTCTTTCAAGAACCTTTAAAAAGGTTATAAGAAGTGGTAGCTATGACCTTCTCAACACATATCTATATCGTTCCAAGTATACAGAAAAATTACTATGCTGACAGACAGAATTATTACCCGCTTTTATATACTCCCAACTTTCCTTATAAGTTCCATTAACGGCAAACGCACTTTCGCACATCAATTCCAAGAAACCATCTGGGTCATCTGCAAATCTGTCATCAAAAGCATCTGCATAATTTTTCTTCTCGCTTTGACCCATATTAGCCTTCCCATGAAGGACATGATCCATATTAGAAGAAAAATAGAATACACTATAAGGTACGGATTTTAATACAGACGATATCTTAAGCATTCTCTCAATAATTGCTCTTTTTTGATGATTTCGACTAACTATGTTATCAATATTTTTCGTCTTTATCCCATCATCAAAATATTGAGGTTCTTCAACGTCAGCGTAAATAATAGATTTATCGTCAATGAAAGCACCATCTGTATCGACAAGGTGAACAACTTCCATAAAATGCTCTGGACTTAAATGGTATTTATCCTTAAATGACTTTACTATCTTTCCAATCTCATTACGAATTTTAAATTCATCAATACCATTTCGCGAAGTGATATCGCCCTCTGTGATTTGAAATCTAACTTCGTTAGAATCTATGATTTTACTAAGAGCACTTTCCAGACAGGTTTTATCGTTTATACCTTCCACAATAAATAAAACAAGCTTTTTTCTAGCCATTTAAATCACCACCTGCTTTTCTAAATGCTCTTCTTATTGCACTTTGGCTGGTAGGTTCGTAGACACACTCATCTTGACCTCCCAATAAAATATCTTGATAATAGACATCTCGCAGATTATTTGAACCCTTTACATTTTTAAAACGTATATATCTATTATCCTCATTAGTCGTGGAAAACATCACGTTCTTCTTATCCAAAACTTCAAGAGCGCGCAAATTATGCGAAGTGAACACCAACTGTCCTTTTGCATTCTCCAACAAAACACTCAATATTTCACCTAAGAGATACTCAAATACACCTGAATCCAGTTCATCAATTGCAATTGTCACAGAATCATCATTATACATTTCAATAAGACTGTACAAAATGTAAATTAACTTTTTAATACCATCAGACTCATATCTTAATGGCACTTCCCTTTCTTCTCTTACCGTAAGAAGCTCAATGATAACAAATGTTTCTCCCTTTTCATCCGTTCGAGTTCCTCTATTTGCCACTTTTAGTGACATATTGGGGATAATTTGAGCAATAACACTGTCAATGGCCATAAATCTTTTTTGAATCATATCATATATATCTTGAGACACATATGTTTCATCTGTAAGTTTAATCCTCACATTCACATGCTTTAATAAATTTCTTTCGTCATCAACCCAGCAAAAAGACATCGGCAAAACAATATTTGCATTAACGATACTGGCTTGAACATTACTTAAAACAAATAATTTTACAGCCCCAAACACTTGAACAGACTCCATAATATATAACAATTCCTCGGAAAAACCTTGACGTTCTATTATATTTTTTATGCGGGGTGCTGAAAAAATAAAGGAAGAACCGGATTTGTAAACCGCACTTTTTAGATAACGAAGCTCATCTGCAAGTGTCTTATCCTTGCTGATAAAATCTTTATATCTAATATCCGGTCCGAAAACATTTGTCGAACTATCCTCATACGAATACTCAATTATACTGTTATACCTATTTCCTTTTTCCCCATTTATACGCTTATACTGAAGCATTTCTCGTGAAACAAAAATAGGAAATTCGGTCAAATCATTATCCCCATTAAATGCCTCAATATCGGGAGTAACATCTTCTTTGTTTTTTCTTTTTATTTCAACGAGATATTTTACAAGAAATCTTCCATAGGTCTCGCTTTCCAAACTAATTTCATATTTAATCCTTGAAGATTTTTCCCCGATACGTACAAATCTATCCATGTCCTTCCACAGACGTTGTCCACACAGTAACCGATGTAAAACATCCATAGCATATATAAATGTGGTTTTCCCTGATCCATTCTGACCATAAA
Source organism: Lachnospiraceae bacterium (assembly GCA_014804785.1). GTDB lineage: Bacteria > Bacillota > Clostridia > Lachnospirales > Lachnospiraceae > Suilimivivens. The sequence continues at coordinate 390,601 of JAAUZD010000026.1, read as the reverse complement.
TTCCTAATATATCAGATTGTTTTCCAAATATATCATCATGCATATTACACGAAAATCGGATTTCTCCATGACCTACATTCTTAAAATTATCAATCGTAATTTTTTGTAATCTACATCTGAATGCTCTATTATTCATTCCACTATCCTCCAAACATATTCTCTTTATACTATACTTTCCCATTTTCGTCAAGTTATTTTATCTTTTGGGATTTTTTATTCCGTTTTCTAATTTAACTCTTTATATAATACACAACTTCTTCTAAATATATTCTATATCAATAAATATATCTTAAAAGCCCGCTGCAAACCAGCGGGCTTATCCATATCTATGAAATATGCTCTATACTCTGTTGTAATTGATCAGGCATCCCTTAAGGATGATCTGACGTTCTTCGTCTGTCAGTTCGCCAAGTTTTAATGTAAACTCGGTAAGTTCATCATCTCCCACCTTATATGCCTTGATCTCATCTGCCTTCTCCTCCACTGCCTTTCTGATATCCGGGAAGAACAGATAGTCCTTGTTTTTAAAAGGAAGTTCACCTTCCGGAATCAGGAAGGGAAGCATGCCCCAGTTGATCAGATTAGAGCGGTATCTCTTGGTGGCGTATTCATTGGCAATATTCGCCCATCCTCCAAGTACCTTCTGGCAGGATGCTGCCTGCTCTCTGGCGGAACCATCGCCGGGCTTTACTGCAAAGATAGTAGAACCAAATCCTATGTTTTTCTTTCCAACCTGAGGATAATTCTTTTTAATCACATCCATCACCGGTTTCAGTTCCGGTTTGGCTTCTACAGGACACTTATCCTCCATCACCGCCTTCTGGGCAACCTGGATGTCCTTGGCAAGTCCCACGTAGGCAGGATCTTTTCTGGATAGAGTAAACTCAGCAAGTCCCAAAGGATTGGAACGATAGGAGGAAGTCTCGCCGGAAGGAATCAGTTCATCCGTTGTGGTAACAGGATCATGAATTTCAGATACCACACGCAGAACCAGGTTTTCCGGAAGCTGTGTCATTGCCGGCCAGTCCTTGATGTTGGGACCAAACTGAATCTCCACAGAAGGATCTGCAGCACCTTTGGAATCAAATACTCTGTTTGCGTAAATATTTGCGTCAAAATGATACTGATACTTTTTAATCGGCCCATCAAAGTCCGTTGCCGCTGTGAGCACGCCCTTATTCGCCGCTGTAGCTGCAATGGAACGGGCATCCATGAGCGCCACAGAAGAAATCTGACCGCTTTGCAGCTTGGAGCCCTCTCTGTTCGGGAAGTTCCTGGTAGAATGACGGATACTGAAAGCATTGTTGGCAGGGGTATCTCCTGCACCGAAACAAGGACCGCAGAATGCAGTTTTCATAACCGCACCCGTCTCAAGCAATGCAGCAGCACAGCCGTTTTTGATCAGTTCCATGTATACAGGCATGGATGCCGGATACACACTTAAAGTAAACCCGTCAGAACCAATATAGCTGCCGCTCATAATGTCTGCCGCCGCACAGATATTTTCAAATCCGCCGCCGGCACATCCTGCAATAATCCCCTGGTCAACCAACAGCTTTCCGTTTTGTACTTTATTTTTAAGAGTAAATTCCACCGCGCCGTCCAAAGAAACCGCTGCTTTCTTCTCCACATCATCTAAAATGTCCAGAAGGTTTGCATTCAGTTCTTCAATCGTGTAAGTATTGCTTGGATGGAAGGGCATCGCAATCATGGGCTTTATGGTGCTAAGATCGATGGTGATCATACCGTCATAGTAAGTCACCTGCCCCGGATTCAATTCCTTATACTCTTCGCTTCTTCCGTGAATTTCATAGAATTCCTTGATGGTATCATCTGTCTGCCAAATGGAGGAAAGGCACGTGGTCTCCGTGGTCATTACGTCGATTCCAATCCTGAAATCTGCGCTTAAGGAAGACACGCCGGGACCTACAAATTCCATTACTTTATTCTTCACGTAACCGCTTGCAAACACTTCACCGATAATGGCAAGCGCCACGTCCTGGGGACCTACGCCCTTTACCGGTTCACCTGTAAGGTAAACACCCACTACGCCGGGCATATTGATGTCATAGGTCTGATTTAAAAGCTGTTTTACCAGTTCAGGACCGCCTTCTCCCATCGCCATGGTTCCAAGGGCGCCGTAGCGGGTATGGGAATCGGAACCTAAAATCATCTTTCCGCCGCCTGCAAGCATTTCTCTTGCAAACTGATGGATGACTGCCTGGTGAGGAGGTACATAGACACCGCCGTATTTCTTTGCGCAGGTAAGGCCAAACATGTGATCATCCTCGTTGATAGTTCCTCCCACTGCACACAGGGAATTGTGGCAATTGGTAAGTACATAGGGAACAGGGAACTTTTCGAGCCCTGATGCTCTGGCTGTCTGGATAATTCCTACAAAAGTGATATCATGGGATGTCAGCTTATCAAATTTAATCTTAAGCTTGTCCATGTTGTCTGATGTGTTGTGATCCTTTAAAATGCGATAGGCAATGGTCTCCTGCCTGGATGCTTCCTTTGTGGTTTCTTTTCCCGTTTTTTCTTTCACTTCAGATAAGGCGTCCGAACTATCGGGAATTACTTCTGTGCCGCCTACCAGATAGGCACCGCCGTCAAATACTGATATCATATAACTTTCCTCCTCGTGTGGTTTCATATATTATGCCTGCTTCATGCTTTCGAGGTCTATTATATGATAAAATGCGGTAGTTTGCAATTATTCTCGGTTTTTCAGAACCTCCGCAGGGGTGATTTTGTTTATCTTACGCACAAGCAGCGTGTTGACAACAAAGTAAACCAGCATAACTCCCGCAAAAATCAGCAGATAAGCATACCACTCAAAACGCACATTCAATCCGCAGCCGACGTTAGCGACTGCCCACGGATAAATTGCATCCATCGCCAATTTAGAGAGCGGTATGCAGATGATTGCGCTAATTGCAATAATAATAGTGTTGCCGTTAAGATACAATTTGCGAATTTCTTTTGTCCTAAAACCAAATATTTTTATCAGTGAGATTCCGAAGCTTGAGCGGTCAATCATAATGCCCATCATCAGATACATCACTACAAAGAAAATAATTGCCGAAACGCTTATCATCATCGTGACCATTGGCATCATAAGCTCGATAAACACCTCCGAGGAGCGCTCTACGTCAGAGCGTGTCGTTACAGAATACAGTCTGCCCTCGTCGATATTGAGCGCCTTGTCGGACAACAGCATATTGTAATAATCGTCCCCTTGACCGAAAAGTTCCCGCATGCTGTCTATATCCATAAACACGGTCAGACCCGTCGAGTAATCGCACACACCTTCGACCGTAAACGCGTAATCCATTTCGTTTGCGCTATCGGTCAAAATGAGTTTATCGCCAATGCGCAGCCTGTATTTTTCTGCAACAGATTTTCCGATAACAACGCTGCTTTTTCCGGCTTTCGGCTTTGCATCAAAATACTTGTTTTCATTGTCGATTCCGATTATGGAAATGTCCAGCGTGTAATCAAACTCAGTTTTTGAAAGCGACTCGGTATAACAAGCCTCCGTGCTTTCGGGAACGACCTTTTCGGGGTATTTCAAGGTATACATATATTCAAATTTCGTACAGCTTGCGGTGTCGGCTTTTATGTTTTGACAGAGAGCAAAGCAGTTCATTCCCAGCATAAAGATCAGCAGTGAGATAAACATTCCGATCACCACGGTAACACTTGTGCGGATTTCCCGCAGCATTTGTCGAATACGGAAATTTTGCACGAAATTATCTCCCTTGAGCTCAATGCTGCGCAGCTTTGATGTTTTCTGCTCATTTCGAATCAACGACAAAGCGGTCTGTGAAAGGCGCTTGTTAATGACGAGCGAATTCACAATTACCGAGATAAGCGGCGGCATGATTACCGAGTAAGCTATCAGATAAACAGGATAAACCGTGTCAAAAACAGGAATTGAAAAATAGGCATAAGTATCCGCTGTCTGCACTACGGTTCCTGCGTCTGAAAAGCCAATCGCCGCGCCCACAAGCCCACCGAAGAACGTCACCGCTGTCGGCAGAGTTATGTAGTGTAAAAGCAGATTTTTCTTTTTTACGCCCAGTGCATACAACGCGCCGATAACGCTCGATTCGCGGTTTATCTTATGAATTACAAACACAGAAATTACATACGCAAAAAGCGCGATAACGACAACACCTGCAAGAAGCCCCATTTCCTTGTTCATTATCATATCGCCTGCCGCTGCAAGTATTCTGGGGTTTTCGTCCGCGGTAACAAATGTTGTGAGATTGTCAATTTCAACATTAAAAATTTCGTCTATCAGCTTGTCGGTTTCGGTTTTCATCTCTTCCGTACCCTTGACCAGATCAACCGCGCCGTCATGTGCCGCCTCCACTCCCGCAATGTATTCGGGGGCAAATTCCGCAAGCGCTCCGCCTTTTTCCGCAAGCTCATTCAGTGCGTCACGAAGATCCTTCGCGCCCTTGTCAATCTCTTTTACTCCGCTTTGCAGACTCTCCTTTTTATCGATTGTTTCAGAGATCATCTCGCGGAAAAATTCGTCGTCAACGTTCTCATAATCAAAATCGAAGTTCTTTATCGTCTGTTTTATCATGCTGTCCGTCACGCCGTTCCCCAGACGATAGGCATAGGTGTAGTCCCCGTTTTTTTGAGCGCCGCTTTCAAGAAATTCCTCATACTGCTCCGGCGTTACGAACGCCGTACCGAAAAATTCACTCTCTACTGCCATATCCGAAAAGCTGCTTGTCGGCATATCGTAGTCGGGCGTTGTTCCTATTCCCACCACCTCAAAATCTTCGGACACAATTTTAATCTTATCGCCAACCGAATAGCCATGCTCCTCGCAGTAACGCTTTTCGAGAACGATCTCGCCGTTGTTCTCTGCAAGCCTGCCTTCGTCAAGAGCAATCAAATTTATCTGGGCGCGGTTTTTCATCAGCCGCAAAACCGAATGATCCTCAAGAACTACATCCGTTGAAAATTTTCTTTCAAGGGTTATTCCCAAATCTTGCAGAGTCGTTTCCTGTTCCTCTGTCAGCGGCACAAATACCGAAAATTCACCGCTCTCAACACAATTTTCCTCGGCGGCTTCGCGGCTGCCCGTTATAATGGCTTCCGCACCGCCGACTACTGCTACTACGATATACATTCCCAAAGCGATCATAAAAAACAGCGCGAGCCACCGCCAAAAATTCTCCTTAATATCGCGGAAAATCTGCTTTCCTAATACCCTGTTCATTATAAATCCTCCAGTTCCGCAGCGGGCACGCGCGTTTCGTTTATGTATTCCTTTTTGACAAGCCCGTCCTTGATGATGATTACCTTGTGAACCATATTCTTTATCGAGTTGTTGTGCGTTACGATCAGCATAGTCGTGCCGTATTTCTCGTTGATTTTTTCAAGCAAGATAAGAATGTCGCGGGAGGTTTTGGAATCAAGCGCACCCGTAGGCTCATCGCATAGCAGCAATTTGGGGTTCTTGATCAGCGCCCTTGCAATAGCGCATCTCTGCTGCTGACCGCCCGAAAGCTGCGACGGGAATTTATTACGGTGCTCCGAAAGCCCCAGCGTTTCCAACAATTCGTTGATATCAAGCGGATTTTCGGTGAGGTATTCGCAAACTTGTATATTTTCGCGTACCGTCAGATTCGGCACAAGATTATAAAATTGAAAGATAAATCCCAGATTATCGCGGCGGTAGTCCGAAAGTTCATTTGGCTTCAGCCCGAAGATCTCCTTGCCGTCCACTTTTACCGATCCGGAATCCATCGTGTCAAGACCACCGATGCAGTTGAGCAGCGTGGATTTTCCGCTGCCGCTCGTGCCTTGAATTACACACATCTGTCCGCGTTCCACGCCCGTGGTGACGCCCTTTAATACCTGAACATAGCTTGTGTCTTTGCCGTAGCTTTTCTTCATATTCTTCACTTCAAGATACATTATAAAACCTCCCATTAATTAGCTCTAAACTAATGAATCATTATTTTTAAACCGACAAGTACCGTTTCTGCATAGTAGTAACATAACAATGTTATGTTATCTCCGTAATATATGCCGCACGATCTGTACGGCAAAATTAGTATTCTTTATCCTCAAGCACCAGATCCATCCAACCGCCAACAAGGAAATTCATAATTCGGCTCATAATCACGACCGCTCTGCTCTCATCGCGTTCGTGAGTAATGAGGTGAATAAACGCGTCAATTATCATATGAGAAAGCCAATGCAGCATATATGGGTTAACTTGTTTGTTCGGTATCTTACGCGCCATATTCTCATACAGTGCGCGGTATGTGATTTCAATCATATCCACCATTTGGTCAACCGCGCCCTCAAACCGAGTCCCCTGCGCCTTGGTGAGCAACAGCATAAACGCGTCATAGTTGGCATAGAGATGATGCATCAGCGCCGCTGAAAGCTCGTCGTGACCGCCGTCAATGTGTTCGTATATCTCGGACAGCGGCATTTCTTTTTCCATGGCGAAATGCCCAAGCAACATATTTTTCAGTTCGTCAAGAGGCTTGCCGACGATTGCCGCAAACAAATCCTCTTTGTCCGTAAAAAAGAAATACAGCGCGCCTGTCGTGACGCCCGCGTCGGCGCATATTTTCCGCAGAGAGGCTTTCATATAGCCTTTTTCGGTAAACTCCGCTTTTGCGCTTTCTATAAGCCTTTCCTTGGTTTCCTTATCTTCGCCCAATTTATCACCCCTAACATAACAACGTTATGTTGTGCTAAATTTAGCATACACTTTTGCTGTTGTCAAGACCCAAACTTTTCCCTCTATTAATTTCCCCGCAAGTCAAAATCCCTGAATGGAGACATTCCATCTCCCCACGAATAAACGATGTAATATCCTCCATCAGACACATCGGTTTTAAATGAAAATGGACCATGTTCAATAACATCAATATCCTGAGTTTCCTGTGCTTTAACAATATACTCCCACTCTACATCTCTGTATGCCAAATAGTGCCTGTCTATTTCTTCCAGAGACAAATCGCTTTTTATTAAAATTGCACCAAAAAACTGCATGCCATTTCCACAACCTATCAGTTTTTTTGCTTTGCTAAATTCCTCCACCACATCAGTTTTTTCAGGTAAAGGCAGTGCGGTAATGTCTTTAATAATGCCTTTTGCAGAAATATCATTTATGATAGGGCATGAAATTAAGAAAAGGATTATAGCTGAAACGACAAATATTGGCATAAGTTTAATTATTTTCATGCACCGATCTCCTAAAGCTCTTATTCAACTGCTCTTCAATCATATCATATACCGCTTCCACGCCATCGGTCAACTGGGAATACATATCAAGTCTGGGTACCGCCATCGCACCATACCCGTTTTTGGTAAGGTAAATTTTTTATCCTATCACTCCTTAGCGGTTTTTTATTTCGGATACCTTACAGGAATTGTCTCATAACCGTCCATATCAAGAATCATTATTTTCCAATCCAGTATATCTCTTTCGGTGCTTCAAATGTCACCACTTCTCCTGTATTTATATCCACCCGATCCATCAGCCAAGCCTCGTCTACTATACCTTTCTCATCCATCTCACTATAAAAAACAGCTAAATAGACTGCATCTTCTGACTCCACCCACTTGAAGTCATACACAATATCTGGTTCCTTTTGATATAGGGTTTCTCCTTCCCCTGAGCGCAGCACAACTCCTGTGATATCTCCCCAATCCGCTTGAATATGCCCGATTAGCACTTGATGGTAACTTACAGATGTGGGTAGATGTAGCGGATAGTTTGGAAATTTGGTAGCAACATTAACGAGGTGCTGACTATTTTTATTACGTAGTCAGCACCTTTTCTAAATTATCTGCTCAACAAGAAGAACATTTTATAAATATAAATGATTGGAAAAATGGAATTCATATTAGCATTGCGAGAAAGTGTGCAACAGCCTAATCTTATGGGGATATCCATGACAGAATGGGCAGTTACTCACTTTTCCATGGTGCAATTAAGAATAATGCCATTGAATGATATTCTTTGAGGACATAAAAACATTGCTACATTAATATGAAACGGAAAGTAGCATAAAAAAATCAAATGCATACAACTGTTGGTGGCGTAGCATGGGCTTTTTCATTATTGTATGATACATAATCAAAAGAAAGGTGGTTGTGTTATGAACAAGCAAATAGCCATATCAGCAAAGCGTTTGAAAAAGGCTTTTGGCAAAGGCGAAAGTATTCAGACCATTTATTCAGATCTGAATATTGATATTTACAAAGGGGATTTTACCGTTATTATGGGTTCATCGGGGGCAGGCAAATCTACTTTGATGTATTCCCTCTCAGGTATGGATAAGCCGGACGGTGGGGAGATTTACTTTGACGAAGTGGACATCACGAAGTTAAACAATGACAAGCTGGCTGTGTTTCGGCGGAAAGAGTGTGGATTTGTGTTCCAACAGATTTATTTGATTGATAAGATGAATCTTATGGATAATGTCATTACGGCAGGGGTGCTGACAAGTAAAGATAGGGAAGATATCAAAAGTCGTGCAGAGGAGTTGTTTTCTTTGGTAAACATTCCTGAAAAAACATGGAGAAAAACATCTGCTCAGATTTCAGGAGGCGAAGCGCAAAGGGCGGGGATTGTCAGGGCAGTTATCAATAATCCCAATATACTTTTTGCGGACGAGCCGACAGGTGCGTTAAATTCCGCAAATTCGGCGGCAGTCCTTGATGTTTTTACTTCGCTTCATGATAAAGGTCAGAGTATCGTCATGGTTACTCATGACAAAAAATCAGCCCTGCGTGGAAATCGCATCATTTATATTAAAGATGGGAAAATTTTTGGCGAATGTGATCTGGGAAAATTTGAGCAGGACAACATCGAAAGAACTGAAAAACTTGATAAATTCATTAAAGAAATGGGGTGGTAATTTATGAAGCTTGGCATCATGAAAAAGTTATCCACGTTGATTTTACATAATTTGAATAAAGCAAAGGGACAGTACATATCTTTTGGGGTGTTTATCTGTCTGACCGCGTTTATTATAAATATTGCCCTTGTGCTTGCTTTTCAAACATTTGACGCTTATGATGACCTGTTTGACAAGCTTGACACAGCGGATATCAATTTTATCATTCCACAGATTCAGGATAATGATAAGCTGCTCACAGAAGTAGAGGAAATCAACGGGATATCTTTTGTTGAAAGGCATGGCGGGGTATTTACTCCGGTAACAGTCCGTGAATTTGCAGGGTCTGATTTTGACATGAATACTGTTTTTTACAATATTGATGAGGAAAGGAAACTGAATCTGCTTGATGTTACGGAACAAGTGGGAAAGACCTGTGATTCTGCTTATATTTCTATGTATATGAAAGAATTGGGCGGTTTTACGGAGGGCGGCAGCATTACTTATACCATAGACGGCAAGGATCATACATATCATATTGGCGGAACCGTATTGGAGATGCAGTATGGAAATTACGGTACAGGACTGATTGGCGGCTATTTTCCGAAAGAGGTCTATGAGAAATTTGCAAGTAAATACAGCAATAATGCTGTTACGGAATATTCCATAAAAACAACTGAAAACGCTGATTTAAGTGAACTGAAAAATATAATATTTGAAATGATAAAAGAAAAAGGGATTGCCTTATTAAGCATCAATGACAGGGCGGCTTCAAAACAGACCAGAACGATGGTCTGTACGCTGCTTATCGTTATATTTTTGGCGATTGCCGCAATTATACTTGTAGTGAGTATTTTCCTCAGTAACTTTCGGATACGAAGCGGGGTAGAGGACGAACTTGCGCAGATGGGGGTATTAAAAGCGATTGGTTATACAAGTAATATGATTATTGCGGGGGTAGTTATGCCCTATGTGCTTATAGGGATTATTGCTACAGTCATTGGAATCGCCGTATCTTATGCCGTTTTGCCTTTTGTAGCGGATATTTTGGCAATCCAATCAGGATTTTCCTATACTCCTGCATTTGATATAATGGCTATGCTGATCATAGTTCTGATACTGACATTGGCAATATTACTTTTTTCTTATATTTCAGCAGGGAAAATACATAAATTAGAGCCTATAAACGCTATAAGAGGCGTTATCGGGGAAGGATCAGCGGGACAGAATATATTACTTTTTATTGTTGCATTTTGTATTATGGTGCTGCTGTCTTTTGCAGGAACTCTTTTTTACAATGTAAATATTAAGCCGGATAATTTTATGAATACGCTTTCAGAGGAATTACCGTCTGTTATTTTTACGGTTGAGGATGAAAAAATGGCAGAACTTAAGGAAATTCTTCAAAAGGATAATCGTGTGCAGCTTTTTATGGAATATGCTTCCGTACCTGTAAGCTATACGGATGGCAGTCTTACCGCCTTTGTGTGTGAAGATTTTTCAAAAGTAACAAACGATATCTGTTATGAGGGAAGCAGTCCCGCAAAAGATAATGAAATTGCGGTGGGAAACGCACTTGCGGACGATTATCCTATCGGTAGCGAAATAGAGATAACCGTCGGCTCCAGGTCGGAAAATTACATTGTAACAGGCTATATTCAAAGCGTTAATAATGCTGGGGCGGTATGTCAGCTGACAAGTAAAGGCTATGAAAAAATCGGCGAAAAAACGGAATCCATCAATGTTTACTTATATGATAAAAATGCCGATGCGATTATAAAGGAGTATGAAGAAAACTACGATACAGTAGTTAAATCATCAGTAAATTTTGAACGGATGAGTGAAAACGGTCAAATGATGTATACGGGTATTGTTTCAGTCATTGTGATTATCCTGTTTGTAATTTCCGTACTGATGGTATTGCTTGTGATGTATGTTATCATAAACGGGGTGATAAGCAGGCGCAGACAGGAATTTGGAATATATAAAGCAATCGGATACACAAACAGACAGCTTACTGTCAAGACGGCATTTGAGCTTATGCCCGTTGTGGCTGTGGCATCAGTCATTTCAGCAATAGCCGGATTGTGGTATCTTCCTGCAATCGACAATGTTATTTTTTCACTGATTGGGGCTGTAAAAAATCAGTTTGAAGTATCAGTTTGGATTTTAATTATATTTGCGGTTATGCTTACTGCTGTGGCATTTGGAATCAGTGTACTTCTTTCTGCACCGATTAAAAAGATTACAGCATATTCACTGTTAAAGGATTAAAGGAGGTTTCATATGAATTTTTCTGAAAAATTAAAGGAAATACGAAAAAAAGAAGGTATCTCACAAGAGCAGCTTGCCGAAAAAATTGGTGTTTCAAGGCAGGCTATCACAAAGTGGGAAACCGGAAAAGGATTTCCTGATGTGGAAAATATGGTAATCATAGCAGAGATTTTTAAGACTACCATAGATGAACTGCTTATGGATTCTGTCACAAAAGCAACTTTGGAAACATCTGTATATACTAGCGAAACAATCTATGACATTGATTGTGAAAAACATTTTGATGTCAATATTGGCAGTGCAGCTACAATTATGCTATCATCAGGCGATGATGAGAAGCTGCATATTAAACTGTCCTCTGAAGCCCTTGACAATTTAGATTCCATGTTTAAGATAAAGCTGGACGACATTAAAAACAAGCTTGATGTAATTTGTCTTAACAAAAATAAGCTAAGCCGCTATGAAGCGCAGGAGTCGCTGACAGTTGAGATTATTCTTCCGAATACATATTCTGATCATTGCGAGATTGTAGCCAGCGTTAAACTTCTTGCAATCAGGAATCTTCATCTGAACCGTTTAGAATATGACGGCGATGCAGAACAGGTCATAGTTTCAGACAGTAGTGGAAGTTTGGAATTGACAGCAAAGACAGATTATGAAATTACGGTTGATAAGATTACAGGAAGGCTGGATATTAACCAGTGGAAAGCAAAAACGATTCTTCATATCCCACAGGAAAATATGGTAAATGTGGTAAATAAGGGCAGAAAATGTAATGTTTATTATGTAAAAGCAGGAAAAGAGACAGAGTACGAAAATGTTTCTGACAGTGAAAATCAAATCAGCGTTTCAGGAATATTCTCGGAAATGGTTATAGACTTGACAATATAAGAACAATCTATAAATCACTTACAAACCGGAAGTTGTCTAATTATTCAATTTCAACTTTCGTAATTTTATCCCAACCATTTGATGTGACATAGTCATACATTTTCTCAATCCCCTCGACTTGCATGAATGAAATCAATCGAGGAGATCTCCCATAAACATTTGTATGCCTGTAAAATGTGCCAAATGAGTACTTCTGAAGGCTTCTGCTGATTATATTATGTCCATTCGTACGTACAAAGGCAATACCTGTTTTAATTTTATTGAAATATTTTACAGTCTATAACCCCATCAATATGCAGCTAATCCGTAGATTCACTACTCAGCTTTACTCTCCTCCCACCTGACAGCATCCCCCCTCTTAAACTCTCTCGTTGCAGATAAAATAATAATACTTTCTTTCCCAATCACCCCTTCCTCAACAGCTGCCCAGTTCTCATTTTTATCAATCACCTTGACATTTACTTCATCCACATAATATTCCTCTCCAAGAATCCCTTCCCTCTCCTTCAGCACATAAACATAATTCCGGTCATTCTCCGTATGAAGCGCGGCAAGGGGCAGGCATAACCCATATTTTTCTCCCTTATCAGATCTTGAAATGCTCCCCGCAGCTCCCGGGATTCCGGTATCTTCTGGAAGTTCTATCAATGCCTCATATTTCCCGGGGATACTCCTGCTCTCCGCAAGGTAAGCAATCTCCTCCTCCAGCGCTCTGCTCCTCCCTTCCAGTTCCACAAAAATCTGATCGCCCAGACCAATATATTTTTTCTGTTCCTGATCCAGCGTTACCTTAAGCTGGCAGGGCAGATTCTCATCGGATAAAAGAAGCACTGCCGTATCCGGCACCCGGTCTCCCGGTCTTACTAAAATTTCCGTGACCACACCTGCATAAGGCGCCGTTATCATTCCCTGACTGTCCAGAACCTTTTGATATTCCTGCATCTCCATGGAAAGCGCTGTCCTATCCAGCTGCGCTCTTTCAAGTTCTGCAGTAACCTCCTCTGGTAAAAGCAGATCCTCCACCGCTCTTTCCGCCTGCCTTACTGCTTCATCCCGTTTTCCCTTAGCATCCGCCTCATCATATGCCGCGCTTTGCAGCGCATCCCGCAAATCTTCATCTGCACTATTTTCCTCAAGTTTTTCCTCCGCCCTGACATAGCTTTCAAGCGCCCTGCCCACCAGAGTGTCTTCAGCCCGGCAAGTTAGATCATAATCCTCCCTCGCCCTTGCAAGCTCCAGTTCCTTTTTCTGCTGGGCAATCTCCTGATTATTCAGAATCGCATTAATCTGAAGAGAGAGTTTGGAAATCTCATTCTTTTTCTCCTCCATCAACTCCTTCACATCCGCAAGGTCAACCTGCATCAAAACGTCCCCTTCCTCCACCCGCTCCCCCTCATGGGCAAGAATCGAATCAATCCTCACCCCCGGCAGATAAGTCACCGTCTTTTCCCCTCCTGCCACAACAATACCTTCCGCCTCCACCTTATGCTCTATATACTTCGCCTCTGGCCGACAAGCACTCACCATCGGCAGCCGATACGCATAAACACTCTTAGAAATCACCGTACAAACAATCATAAACACCAGAAAACCAACAAATCCCGCCATCACCTTTTTCATTTTTTCTCCCTTCCAAAGCACTCTGCCCCTTATCTCCATAACCTATATCACTCTTTCAATCCTGAATATATGATTCCCTGTTCCAGATAATCCTGTCCCAGCACGAACACGAACACCGCCGGTATCAGCATAATCACGCTGGCACAAAACGCATATCCCGCCTGTCCCCAACTGATTTCCGGCAGATACAATGAAAGCGGCCACAAAGCCTTTTCCTCCAGAAACGCCATCGGCTGTTCCATAAGGTTCCAGTATTCCAGAAATCCCAGCACCATGGCGGAAAGCAGTCCGCTTTTTCCAAGAGGAAGCCCAAGTCTTACAAATATCGTAAATTCACCGGCGCCGTCCATCCTCGCCGCTTCCAGCATCTGGGACGGAATACTCCGAAATCCCCCGTAGGATAAGAAGACCGGAAAAGTAGAAAATACTGCCGGAAGAATAATCGCCTGATGAGTATTTAAAAGCGCCAGTTTATTTAATACCAAGTAGCTTGAGAGCATAGTCACCTGAAAGGGCAGAAGCATCAGCACCACGTAGAGCGCAAACAGCGCCCTGCTGCCCTTCACCTGATAGACCGCAAAGCCCCATGCCGCCGGAACCGCCGCCAGAAGCTGTCCTGCCAGGATACATCCCGACAGCTTCACGGAATTCCAGAACAGCACAAAAAACTGAGGCGTCTCAAACAAAAGCTTTTTATAATTCGCAAAAGACGGATAATCAGGTATCAGCTTCCAGCTGATAAACCCATTTCCTTCTGTAAAAACCGATTCCAGATACCCTCTAAGCTCCCATGTATCCATAAGGGATCCCGATAACAAAAGCAGCAGCGGCACAACTACCAGTATTGCGGGCAAAAGGAGCAGCGAAAAGGCACATCCTTTTAGCAGCGTCTTCCTTCCTCTCTTTATGAACCATATCATTTTATTTTTATATGCTTTCAACTTTTATGCCTCATTTCTATCCCACAATTTCTGCAAAAGGACAATTGCAATCATCAGAAATCCTCCTGTACACACTGCTGCCGCCGCCATTTTGTCCAGTTCCAGATTCACAAACCAATTGTTGAACAAATGCTGCAGAAGATAAATACTTTTATCAGGGTAGGCGCCGGCGGTGAGATATGCCTCCCGATAAATCTTGAAAGAATTCAAAAAGGATAAAACCACAATCGTATATAAACTTCCTTTCAGACCCGGCAGGATGACATACCATAGCCGGTGCCATTTTCCTGCGCCGTCCACCTTCGCTGCCTCTAAGAGCTGTGCGGGAATACCTGATAGTCCGGCAAGCCACAGAATCACTGTATATCCCATATTCTTCCAGACATAACTTCCCACCAGCACCCAGAAGGCGGCTCCCGACCCAAGATAATCTTTATGTACCGCTCCCCACACGTCCGTCCGCATTCCCACTCTGGTGAGCAGAAGATTCAAAAAACCGTTTCTGTAAAACACCATTTTCCATACCAGAACAATTGTCGCCGTAGGCATGGCAAGAGGGAACAGATAAAGGGACTTAAACCATCCCTTATTCTTCAAAATATTAAGCAAAAGCGCTGCCACAAAGCCTGACAGAACCAGAAGGGGAATACCTGCCATTGTAAATTTAAATGTATTCCCCACCGCCAGCAAAAACGCCTGATTCTGAAAGATGGACTGATAATTTTTTAGACCGTTAAACTGTCCCGTCACTGCCGTAGTAAAAGACCTTTTCACCACATCCCCAAAAGGAATCAGTACAAATATCATGATTCCGATAAATCCGGGAAGTACAAACAAATAGAAAAATCTTCTTCTCCTCTTTGCCATAAAGCACTTCTCCTATTCCGACATGTATATGGCAAGCTGCTGCCAGATGGCATCCAGAGCCTCATCCAGACTTTGATTTCCCTGTATGAATTTTGCCCCCTCTTCAAACACAGTCTCCTCAAACACGGTATCTTCAATATACGGAGTATCCGCTTCTTCCATCCAGCCTATCAGGACATCAATTTCATCTTCGTCAGGGAAATAGACATCCAGGTCCACTTCCACAC
Source organism: Lachnospiraceae bacterium (assembly GCA_014804785.1). Lineage (GTDB taxonomy): Bacteria > Bacillota > Clostridia > Lachnospirales > Lachnospiraceae > Suilimivivens. Next base: position 374,887 of record JAAUZD010000026.1, on the reverse strand, counting down.
CATCTTCATCTATCATCGCCATTGAGCCATATTGATTATTCTCCCCCAGATATTCCTCCTTTGGTGTAAAAAGTTCATCCAGCGCCGCCCTGTTGACGGCAAATCCTCCCAGCGCACATTGAACATCTTTTCCAAGAAACTCTTTTAAAAAGTCTTCCGCCAATTCCTTTTCGGAAGCAGATGCACTGATTCCCATCATTGCCTGAGGTACAAAGACCTTTCTGCTTTGGCCCGCCATAGGCACCAGTATGGTGTCCTCATATCCCTTTGCCTTGGCAGCGGAGGTGATATCATAATAGCCATATGGGTACGTTGTCAAACCGGCCATGAACTGTGTATAGTCTCCTACATATTCCAATGTGTTCACTCCATAGATAGAAAGGTCATACATCCAGTTTTCTCCAAACTCCTCCAAATACCAGCTGGCGGAGGAATCATATCTGTCTATGCTTTTTTGTGCAATACCATCCATCTGAGCCTCGTAAATTCTTTTCATCTGCATGAGGAATTCTGCCACTGCTTCCTTGTCAATTTCCCCATTTTCCGTTTTCCATGCAGGAGCGCTTGCCACCCCGAAAATCTTCATGATTCCTTTTTCAGAACAGATACCGAGAATATCTTTTTCCGGATGATCCCTGCGGATCAGCTCCATTTCATCTGCAACGGACGCAAGGTCTTCCATGCCGGAAACATATTGCTGCCTCCCCAGCATAACAGGAAATTCAGCCTGCCCCGGAACCACATAAATTCCGGAAGCTGTTCCGCCCTCTCTTTTAAATGCCTGAAAAAGATTTGTAAATAATTCCTCTTCTTTGGCTAATTCATCTATTGTACTGCTAAGATCAAGGAGTAGTCCCTTCTCTATGTAGGAATCCATAGGAAGTCCATCCAGCATCAGAAGATCGGGTCCTTCTCCTGCCATAATTTCCGTGTTCAGCTTTTTAAGTGCATCCTCTCTGGTCACACCGCTGCCCTCTTCCATACCGATTTCATATTCCACAAATACGTCAGGATGACTGACCTGATAAAGGGAAATCGCAGTAAGGAGATCGTAGCTTTCCTCAAGGCTATATAATTTCAATCTTTCACTGGGGACGGATGGCACATTAGGATCAAAAGAAAACCTCACCAACTTGCCGCTGTTAAAGACAGCCAGAAACTCATCATTTCCCAGCGGAAGCATATCTATCATTCCATATTGCGGACTGCCCAGGCGAGATAAACTCCCATCAATCAACTGCTCTATTTTACTCTCCCCTATCACATGACTGTGCAAACCTTTTTTACCTGCCAGATAAAGAGTACCATCCTCGCCGAAGAAGTAATTCAGATCATACCAGCTGCCTCCATTGAATCCCCTTTCTCCATATTGATTCTCCACAAATTCTACAAGCGCCGTATCTTCTACATACTCTTCTTTTTCCATGTCATAAAGAAGCGGGGTCTTGAAATTATAACCGTCTATGACCATCAAATCTTTCCAGAACCGCAAAATCATGGGTCTGCCTTCCGCAGTGAGATAAGATTTACTGCTGCCGTCCTCTTTTATTTCATAAATCGTATCTCCCAGAGTGGTTACAAATACCCTTCCCGTATCTGACATCCAGATTCTGTTAGCATACATTTCCTCCTCCGTCAGAGACAGCGTGATAGGAACTACCGTTCCATCCTTTCTGACCAACGCACACTCTGGCGACAGTTCAAAAGCAGATTCTGACTCCTGTTCCTCATAGTCGTTATAAATGATTCCCAGCGTCCCGTCATTCGTCATCTGTATATCCATGATATAGGCGGTACGCAGCTTCTCCTCAAGCCATACATGGCTTTCACCTGCCCATGTAGCTCCCTTGTCTTCCGATACTTGCAGTCCTGATTGCCGGTCAGTAATCAGCAGCCTTCCATCGGCAAGCTGCTTCATTCCGCTGACCACCCACAAAATCTCCGACAGGTCAATCTCCTCCTCTACATATCGTCCCATGGCAGCATCTGCCTGACTGCCAGAAGAATCACCGTCATTGCTGTTTCCCATTGTGCCGCTGTCCGTGCATCCTGCGGTAAGCAGAATTACTGCCGTCAAAAGCAGACACATAAGTTTTTTCACTGGTTTTTGTTTCATTTTCCGTTACTCCCTTCTGTTTTGCATCAAGTATCATCACATTTTACAAACTGCCTTATAAATAAATATGACTATTGCAATAGTCTTTTATAGACTATCACAATAGTCACTTCATGTCAATCCTATATGCTGCAATCTCTATCCTTTCCTTGCATTTCGCCCCGCTGCGTATCATCATCGAAAACAAAACTGAATACTTGCCATAAAAAAAGCACTCTGCTTTCACAGAATACTTTTTTATAGAATTATAAATGCAATTTACCACCAGAGATTCGAATAAACCCTAGATTCCCCCATTGAAAGCTGCATAAGACCAATGATTTCCCCGTCATCATTCCGTTCCGTAATCACACCCGTATCGCCGTAGGTACCATCTGCAGCCTGAGCCAAAACTCTCCCTGAAAACCCTGTTTTAGCCTTATTATCCGCAAAAAAGTAAATCGGTTCTCCATTATAATAAAGCTGGTAATCATTTTCCGTAAACTCTGCGCTTAGTCCATATACGCCAAGTTCATCAACCAGTTCTTCCACGGTCCTTCTCACGCTATCCGTCATTCCCCCGCTCTCCTGTACCTGCGCGGATTCCTCCAGCGCAGTCACTGCATATTCTGTGTAGCCTTGAGTTTCTACCGTATTTGTCACCAGCACAACATCCGCTGTATATTCATATTCTGACAAGTTCAGCGGAACATCTTCCACCGCACTGACCGTCATCGCTGTTCCCTCAACAGGCATATTAATCTGTGCCAAATTATCTTCCGATGAAACAAATACTCCCGTAATCATCGTATATTTTTCATCTGAATTTGTGATAAATACAGTCAGTGCGGCAGTTACTGCAAGGATTGCTGCCAGAATGCCGATCAAAGTTGTCTTTTTAAAGGTCATGACCGCTACAATCCTCTCCTTCACCGCGTTCTTTCCAAAGCCAAGTCCGGTGCGAAATCCCATATTTCTGCATGCTGCCATCGATAACAAAGTCAGTGCATAATCCTGTCTTTCACCGCCGCTGCGGCGCACTACAGTCTCATCACATAAAAGCTCCATATCACGGTTAAATAAAAGATACATCACCCACACGAGAGGATTAAACCAATGAATGCACAGCGCCAGATGGGCAAGTAATTTTTTGAAATTATCATAATTCCTTATATGCACCAGTTCATGCTGCAGACAAAAACGCACTTCTCCGTCTTCCTTTAAATGAAGTCCTTTCGGAAAGACAATTGCCGGATGAATCCATCCATAGGTCACAGGCGTTGCCGTACGGTCAGACGTCTTAAACCTTATTTTCCTTAGACTCTTTAAATCCTTACCTTTCATTGCTGCCAAGGTAATCAGCTTTTCTTTCTCCTTATCCTGCATGGGGAGTCCTTCCTTAAAAAGCTGACTGTCTCTTATATAAAGAAAAAGCGATCCGGACAGCATGACTGCTGTCCCAAACAAATAAATCATCCGGGCAACCGCATTCCAGTCCGGTCCCTGCGCCTGCCCGGAATAGGCCGTTTCACATTCCGAAACTTCCAGTTCAATCCAATCTTCATCAAAGATTCCTGCTTTAATGCTATACACTTCCTCAGTGATGATCAGATTTCTCGCATCCGCCAAAAAATCTGGAAGCGGAAGCGGTATGCCAAATGGAATCAAAAGGCGCAAAATTGCAATTTCCCAGAGCAGTATCATCACTTTCTTGGGCAGACGATGCACGAACAGGGACCTAAATAAAACAATCCCCACAATCAGAATACCCGCCGCAGCGCTCATCTGTATCAGACTCATTTCATCTCCTCCTGACTACTGTCCCTTTTGCTCAATTTAAGTCATCAATCAACTTTTTAAGCTGATCCACTTCCTGTTTTGACAGTTTCTTTCCGTCTAAAAATGCAGCAAAAAACTTTTCCTTTGAACCGTCAAACATCTTGTCGATCAATTCTTCCGTTTCATAATCCTGCACTTCCTGCTTGGAAACCAGCGGACTGCATACAAATCCCGGTTCTCCTCTTTTGATTGCACCCTTATCCACGCATTTTTTAATGACCGTGTAGGTAGTGTTCCTATTCCATCCCGTCTCTTCCTTTAAAATCTTTACCATCTGCCCTGCCGGCATTTCTCCCTCCCGCCAGAGCACTTCCATTACCTTTCGTTCTGAATCAAATAATTTCATTTTTATCCCCATACCTTTCCTCCATTCCGGAGCATTTCAATGTAAAATCTGTCATACGAATTGTCCTTAAGCAACAAGTGACTACTGAAATAGTCCATATATCAAGACTATCACAGCAGTCACATCATGTCAATTACAATTCATACTCATTCCGCATTTCCCTTTTTAATCAGAACCTGCTTCCCCTGGAAGGCAAATCCATACGTTCTGATTTTCTCATCTGAAATTCCCTTCGCTTTCAATAGAGCTGCATAATCCCTCTCTTTTATCTGAGTGATCGCCGCCTGCGCTGTATCCTCAAGATTCCTTTCTTCTTCTGGATCCATGACCTTAAACTCCAAAATAATTGCATCCTCTTCTTTAGCAAGCGGTTCCAGCATTACATCATAACGTCCAAAACCTGATTCCCGGTTGGATGTCACTGCATAACGTCCTGCTAAATCTACAATCAATCCTAATACAAACCCATGGTAAAAGCGTTCCGGCGTTGCAGATTCTGATGGTCGCATCCCACTGTCAAAATAACTGAAAGTTGCAAGCGCCACCCGGTTCATGTACTCATTCATAGCCTTCACATCTCCCTTTAACAGTGCTTTGGAAAATTCATTATAATCCGATGCCGCTCTGCCAAACCAATTACGTATCATGTTACGGAACATGACTTTCACTTCAAAATTTGTAATCTCCAACACATATCTGGATATCCATCCTGCATATTCATCTGCAAATGCATCAAGGCTGACTACCTTTAGATATCCGCATGCAAGCAAAAGACTCCAGAGCGCCTGTTCATCCTGATCCAACTGGCTATAGACAATCTGCTCATCAATATCTGCCGTCATCGTTCCTCCACGCAGAAGTTCTTCAAATGTCTCTTTAATGCTTGGACTCCCTTCCCGGAGAAGCTTGCCCACCAAACTGTTCGCGCTGGTATTTGCCCAATAAGGCTGAAGCTTTTCAGTATCTAAGTAATTGATGATAGACCACGGATTATAAATATCCGCCTGATTTCCAAAGGTAAAACCATCATACCATAATTTTACTTCCTGCTTTTTATCCGACAAGCCATATTCATCCAATGCATTGAAAACCTCATTCTCCGTAAAGCCAAATGCGTTTTCGTACTCTTCTGATGTGGTGGTTACTACCTTCAGGTTATTCAAATCAGAAAAAATCGATTCCTTGCTGATCCTTGTAATTCCTGTCATAATTGCACGTTCCAAATAAGGATTCGTTTTAAATGCTGCATTAAACATGCCTCTTGTATAAGAAATCAGCTCATCCCAATAACCCTGCACATAGGCTTCCTGCATGGGGGTATCATACTCATCCAAAAGAATGATGACCTTTTTGCCATAATAGCGGCATAAAAAATCTGACATCCTGTGGATTGCCATCGTGGCAGTCACCTCATTCATATCCGCTTCGATACTTAAAAAATATCTCTTCTCTTCCTCCGTGAGTAAATCTCCATCCAGCAAAAAACGATTCCTGTTATATAATCCCGCCAAGATCTGACCAATTCTCTGTTTTGTCATACTCAAACTGGATTCTTTTACGTTGGCAAAGCTAATCGAAATAACCGGATAGGTTCCCTGCAATTCTCTGTATTTTTCATGCTGCCATATAGAAAGTCCTTCAAACAAATCTCCCCGTCCTGCATATCCGACAGAAAAAAACTGCTCCACCATACTCATCGTGAGCGTCTTGCCAAAACGTCTCGGGCGCATAATCAAAGTTACACTATCCCCTCCATCCCACCATTCACGTATAAAAGATGTTTTATCAATGTAAAAAAAGTTATTTTTTCGTATCGTCTCAAAATCCTGATGCCCAATTGCTACTGTTCTCACCATAGAATCACATCCTCTTCCTGACGTGGTTTCACTGCCGCATATCCCGATTGATTCGTCTATTTATGCGACTAATCTAATTATAAATGGATTCTGATGGAAGTACAACTATTTTGAATGCCCTTTTGCGGCAAATCCTTGTCCTATTTCCTGTTTATTGCTAAAATAGAGTCGAAAAGGAGGAGCCCGCCATGAAAATTAACGCTATGCCAAAACCCATCAAACGTTCTGCCCTAAGGAGCAGGCTTGGTCTTATATATTACAATATTCTCCGCCACATGCTCTGGCTCACAATGAATAGACAGTTTGCCAAAACCAAGCTTTCATCCTCTCTCCCATTCATCTATTTCACGCATAAGACCCCTCTTTTCCGCAAACTGAAGGATGTGGATATGTGGATGCAGCACAACAAAGTTACAAATCTGAAACTTGCTTCCGCCAAGGTGAATGGAATCATCCTCCATCCGGGTGAAGTGTTCAGCTATTGGAAACTGATTGGAAAGCCCACCAAGCGAAAGGGCTATTTAGACGGAATGATCCTAAAGTCCGGCACCTTCCATGCCGGAACGGGCGGCGGCCTGTGCCAGCTTTCCAACCTAATTTTCTGGATGACCATACATACACCGCTTACCGTGACAGAACGGCACCGCCATAGCTATGACGTGTTTCCTGATTCCAACCGGACACAGCCTTTCGGCAGCGGCGCCACCTGCTTTTATCCTCATGGAGATCTGATGATCCGGAATAACACAAACGATACATACCAGCTTATGATATGGATGGATGATGAATACCTCCACGGAGAATGGCGCGTGTCATCCAGTCCGGAATACCACTATGAAATCGTAGAACGGAACCACGAAATGAAAAGCGAATTCTGGGGCGGATACAGCAGACACAACGAATTATATCAGCAAAAATATGATTTAGACGGCAATATGCTGGATGAACAATTGATTGTACAAAATTCTGCTATGATGATGTATGAACCATTTATCAGTGAAAAAGTATCCGAATGAAAGATAGGACAAACAACGGTCAGTACGCTTTCGCGAACTGACCGTTATTCAATCAATTGAACTAATTATTATTATCCAAGCACCTTTTCCAATTCTTCAATTACAATCTTAAGCGCTTTGATTCGTGCATACTTCTTATCTACCGATTCCAGAATATGCCACGGTGCATAGGTGGTGCTGGTTTTTTGAATCATCTCATTCACCGCTACTTCGTACTCATCCCACTTCTCCCTGTTGCGCCAGTCCTCATCCGTAATCTTCCACTGTTTTCCGGGTGTATTCTGTCTGTCAGTAAAACGGGCAAGCTGAGTATCCTTATCAATCTGCACCCAGAATTTGATGATCACTGCTCCCCAGTCATGAAGCTCTTTCTCAAACTCATTGATTTCATTGTAAGCTCTCTTCCAGTCATTTTCGCTGCAGAATCCTTCCAGCCGCTCTACCATCACGCGCCCGTACCAGGTTCTGTCAAAGATAGCCACATGACCTGTCTTTGGCAGCCTGGTCCAGAAACGCCACAGATAATGCCTTGCCTTCTCATGAGGCTCCGGACTTGCAATGGGATGTACCTCATATCCTCTTGGATCCAGCGCGCCTGTGATGCGCTTAATGTTGCCGCCCTTTCCCGCTGCGTCCCAGCCCTCATAGGCAATGATGACAGGCACCCTTTTTCTGTATAGGCGGTTGTGAAGCTCTCCCAAGTGCTTCTGCAATCTTTCAAGCTCCTCCTTATATTCTTCCTCTTCCATAAATTTATCATCTAAGGGGATTTCAGAAAGCTTCTGCATTTTCTGCAAGGGAAATACATTCTGCAAAAGAGGTACTGCCAGATTTCTATTCTGCATTGCAATCTCGATTCCCTGTGTCAGCGTCTCCAATACCTGTAGTTCCGCCCATTTCTTTGACTTGGAATCGATGATATACCATGGTGCAGAGGGTGCATTGGTGTCCTCCATGTACTGTCCGAACACTTCCTCGCATTTTTTGTAATGCTTATTCTGCCACTTGTCGTTCTCATTGACACGCCAGCTGGTGTCAATATCCTTCTTAAGCGCCGCTATCCGCTTCCTCTGCTCCTTCTCACTAATATGAAAGAAGAACTTCATCACCAGATAGCCGTTATCCGTCAACTGCCTCTCGAATCTTCTGATACTCCCAATCCGCTGTTCATAGGTTTTTTTATTCATTTCTCCATGCAGACACTTTCTGGTCACTTCATCCATCCACCCAGAATCCAGAAGCATGAATTTCCCTGCCTCCGGCAGTTTGGTAAAATATCTGCAAAGAAACGGCTTCCTGCTTTCTTCCTCCGTAGGCTGATCCATCGTCGCCACCTTAAAAAATCTGGGATCGATGTTCTGAATCATCTGACCTATGGCNCTNCCTTTCCCTGCTGTTCCCCACCCCTCAACAAGTACCAGCACAGGAAGCTTATGCTCCTTAATCTGCATCTGCTGGCTAAAAAGCTTTTCCCTTGCGCTTTTCAACCGCTCTTTCAAAACTTCTTCTTCCGGTTTTTCCATAAAAACGATGTTTTTCAGCATAATACCCCTTCCCTTCTCTTTATAATTTTTAAAAAATTCTCCTTATAGTGGACTACTATTTAGATTTTCCAGTAATATGTTTCTTTAGCAAGTTATTTTTTCACAATATTCATACAAATTACAATATCTATTTCGCTTTTGCCTTCTTAGTATTGCGTTGTAAGATAGCTCCCAAATACAAAAACATTATAGTCCTTTTCCCCAAACTTTATTTCTACTTTTTTCTGTAATTCTAAAAGCCCCTGTAGACGTTTTATAGCTTTTTCCTTTAGAATATCATCATTTTCCATAACTTGGATCCCTGTCCGACAAAATAGTAATATCTTTATATGTTCATTTTATTATAAATACTTCTTTTTTCCAATAAAAAAAGAGTAAATTCCTGCTAAAACGTTACAATTCAATCTTTCCTTCAGACGTAAGAATTTAAAAACGGAAGGTCGCAGCGACGTTCATTTCACCACTGACCATTCCGTTTTATCTTGCTGCAAAGAAGATGACTTTATAAATTTTTATCATTTTCTTTTTTTAGTTTGAGCAGTAATTCTTGAAATGATTTTATATCACTTTCTGTATCGAAGAAAAAAGTAACATCTACATTTTCTACTGCTTTAACCGCCTCTCTTAATATAGATAATCCACTTTCTGTATTGCAAATTGTATTTGCACGGCTATCCATTTTGCTCTGGATTCTTTGTGTCAGCCCTTTCTTCTCAAGCAGGCGTAATGTTGATGACACAGTCATCGGATCAATCATTGAAAAATCAGATATTTGTTTTTGCGTGATGTCACCATCGTTTTCACTCAACTCTGCAATAACGGCAAGGATGACATATTGAGTATGCGTCAAATCAAATTGCCGCAAAGCTGCCTTAACCGCTCTTTGCCAAAGAGTGGATACTTGCCAAAAAAGCAAACCGATACTTTCATCACGGGATTTAAATCGCGACCCTTTCATTGTGCCACCATAGATAACAATCTATCCATCGAGGCAGATAAATTAGCTGTGATTCCTCTACCCATGCCTTCCATTTGCTCTTTGGCGCCTCCAACAATAGTAACCGTATGTGTTATGCTTGTTTCCGTTATGATATGGATAAAGGATACTGTAACCGCACCTAAACAAGAACTTGTTGTAAATTCCTTTTCAACATCAATACTATCGATTGTAAATGGAAGCGACTGACCATTTTTCATCGACATGACCCCGTGGCTGCCAGGCACAAAAGCACCGTCTAATACCACACTTTCTACATCAATATCCCATTCTTTCCATCGGGAAACATCACTATAAAGTTCCCATATTTTTTTGACATCAATATTACCAGCTACTGTGTTTTCATATTTAAACATTTTACACCTCCATAATAAGTTTACTTATATTAAGTATACTTATTATAGTGTGAGCATTAATAAAAGTCAAGAGGAAAGAGCAATTATCCACCTTGCTGGCGCACGAATCGTTCAGCCTTGACTCTGGGTATAGGGAGCAGCGGCAGACAGCGCGAAATGAGGGAGCAGAGGTTTGCATCTGATTTCAGGTCCATGGCAGAAAATCGGTAAATTTACTTACGGAATGGTAGATAACCAGGGGAAAATCGCCATGAATGGCGATTTTAGGAGACACAAGGCAGGATGCCGCCCGGCTCCGCCCCGTCCGTCCTATGATACTTATATCCATTCCGTTAGTGAAATCCGATTTGGAGACTGGACCTGAAATCAGATGCAAACCTCTGCTCCCTCATTTCGCGCTGTCTGCCGCTGCTCCCTATACCCAGAGTCAAGGCCAAGCGTTGCACATATTGATAATATCTCTTTCATATCAGCCCCTTAATCACTTCACCCGCTATAATAAGTCCCGCCACCGAAGGGACAAAAGCATTGCTCCCAGGTATCTGCCTACGCTTTACATGTTCCCCGCAGGATGCCTGTATACCATTCTTGCCATTTTCTTCTTCCGTCTCTTCTACATTTTCAGCTTCTATAGGCGTCCGCGCCGGTTCCCTGGAATACACTACTTTCAGCTTGTCAATTCCCCTTTTCTTTAATTCCCGCCGCATCACCTTCGCCAGCGGACACACAGAAGTCTCATAAATGTCAGCCACCTCAAAGGCCGTAGGATCCATTTTGTTTCCCGCTCCCATAGAACTGATGATAGGCACTCCCGCCTGTTTTGCCCGAACGGCAAGCTCTAATTTCCCTGTCACCGTATCAATGGCATCCACAATATAATCATACTGCGCAAAATCAAATTGACCAGCTGTCTCCGGCAGAAAAAAAGTCCGGTGCTTATTAATAATTACATCAGGATTGATATCCTTCATACGCTCTTCTGCTACATCTACTTTATACTGCCCAATTGTCTTATGGGTGGCAATAAGCTGACGGTTCAAATTGGATAAGCACACCTTGTCATCGTCAATAATATCGATTGTCCCCACGCCGCTTCTCACCAATGCCTCCAGTGCATGACCGCCTACGCCGCCGATGCCAAACACCGCCACCCTGGCATTTGACAGCTTTTCCATTGCTTCCCTTCCAAAAAGCAGTTCTGTTCTTGAAAACTGGTCCGACATAATCTTTCTCCTTTGACATTTTTTCAACATATACAATATGTGCGGCAGTCGCCTGCCGCACAATCTACGTTTACTATTCATTCAATTTGTTCTTCTTCGGAAGTACAACCTTATCCAAATGCCAGATATCATCCACGTATTCCTGAATGGTTCTGTCAGATGTGAACTTGCCGCTGCATGCCACATTTATAATCGCACTTCTTGCCCACCGCTTCTCATCACGATAAGCCGCTTCCACTTTCTTCTGCGCATCCGCATAAGCCCTGAAATCTTTCAGAATGAAATAAGTGTCCGCCTTTGATGTGCTCATGGTATTTAACAGCGAATTATAAAGTGTCCTGAATCTGTCTGGATCGTTTGATGCAAAAGTTCCGTTGATCAACTGCATCAGCACCCTTCTTACATCAGGATCATTGTTGAAGATTTCTGTAGGATGATATCCGCCGTAATTTTCAAAATGAATGACTTCGTCAGAGGAAAGACCAAAGATAAATGCATTCTCTTCTCCCACTTCCTCTACGATTTCTACGTTTGCACCATCCATTGTTCCAATTGTCAGCGCACCGTTCAACATGAATTTCATATTTCCTGTGCCGGATGCTTCCTTACTTGCCGTTGAAATCTGTTCTGAAACATCTGCCGCCGCAAAGATCAGCTCTGCATTTGACACTCTGTAATTTTCAATGAATACCACTTTAATCTTACCCTTGATGGCAGGATCATTGTTGATTACATCCGCCACCGAAGTAATCAGCTTAATGGTCATCTTCGCATTGTAATATCCTGCTGCCGCCTTTGCACCAAAAATGAATGTTCTGGGATAGAAATCCATATCCGGATTATCCTTAAGCTGATTGTATAAATGCATAACGTGAAGGATATTAAGCAGCTGACGTTTATACTCGTGTAATCTCTTCACCTGCACATCAAAAATGGAACGAGGATCAACTTCGATTCCGTTATGCTCCAGAATGTATTCAGCCAGACGCACCTTATTCTGGTATTTGATGTTCATAAATTCCTGCTGCGCCTTCTCATCATCTGCGTAAACCTTCAATTTATTAATCTTAGGAAGATCCGTGATCCAGTCATTGCCCACATGTGCCGTTACCCATTCAGCAAGAAGCGGATTCCCATGAAGCAGGAAGCGTCTCTGCGTGATACCGTTGGTCTTATTATTGAATTTCTCAGGCATCATCTCGTAGAAATCTCTAAGTTCCTGTTTCTTCAAGATTTCTGTGTGGAGTCTTGCCACACCGTTGACAGAATAACCTGCAGCGATTGCAAGATGCGCCATCTTAACCTGACCATCATATATGATTGCCATCTTACGTATCTTTTCCTGATCGCCCGGATACATTTCCTGTATCTTAATGATGAATCTGCGGTTAATCTCTTCAATAATCTGATAAATTCTGGGAAGCAGTCTGGAAAACAGTTCAATGGGCCATTTTTCCAACGCTTCTGCCATGATGGTATGATTGGTATACGCACAGGTCTTAGTTGTGACCATCCATGCCTCATCCCATGTAAGGTAGTATTCATCTATGAGAATTCTCATAAGCTCTGCCACTGCCACGGTGGGATGTGTATCATTTAACTGGAAGGTAACTTTCTCATGGAACTTCCTCACATCATCATGCTTTCTCATGTACTTGGCAACTGCTTCCTGCACTGATGCTGAAATAAAGAAATACTGCTGCTTTAAACGCAGTTCCTTACCGGCATAATGATTGTCGTTAGGATAAAGCACCTCTACAATATTCCTTGCCAGATTTTCCTGCTCTACCGCCTTCTGGTAATCACCTTTGTCAAAAGAATCCAGCTGGAAGCACTCTACTGCCTCAGCATCCCAGATGCGGAGCGTATTTACGATGCCATTGCCATATCCGATAATGGGAAGATCATAAGGAATTGCCTTGACGCTCCGATAGCCTTCCTGCACAAAATTACTTCTTCCATTCTCATCCACACGTACATTTACATAGCCGCCGAACTTCACCTCTTTTGCATATTCCGGTCTTCTAAGTTCAAACGGATTTCCATCTACCAGCCAGTTATCCGGCACCTCCACCTGATAACCATCCCTGATCTCCTGCTTAAACATACCATAACGATATCTGATACCGCATCCATATGCCGGATATCCCAGTGTTGCAAGGGAATCTAAGAAACAGGCGGCAAGGCGTCCTAAACCGCCATTTCCCAATGCTGCATCCGGTTCCTGATCTTCAATCACATTAAGATCAAGCCCCAGTTCATCCAGCGCTTCCTTCACTGGCTTATATGCCTGCAGATTAATGATATTGTTGCCGAGGGCACGCCCCATAAGAAATTCCATGGACAGATAATAAACCATTTTAGGATCCTGTTTGTCATATTCCTTATGTGTCTCCAGCCAGTCATCAACCACCATATCCTTAACCGCATAGGCAACTGCCTGGAAAATCTGCTGCTGTGTNGCTTCCTCCAGCGTTTTTCTATATAAAGCTTTCACATTGTCAATCACGCTTCTTTTGAATAATTCCTTATCAAAAGTACGCTTTACAGGCGCGACTGCTTTTCTAATCATGATCTTCTCCTCCATTTCGACAAGCTTTNGTGNNNNCNCTTGTGAACACACTTAGAGATATTATACTACGCTTAGCGGGAAATCACAAGATTTCCACACCAATCGTAACCTTTTCTCCATTTACATTCCATTCTTTGCTGACTGCAAGCTCTGTATCCGTCAAAATTTCCTCTGCAAGTACTTTTTCGGAGATGGCCGTCTTATTTGCATTGACGATTTCCGCCACCTTACTATTGCCGTTGATTGCCACTTTGATATGATCCATCACTTCGAANCCGGCATCTTTACGCATGGTCTGAATCTTACTGATGACTTCGTATACAAAACCTTCCTCAATCAGTTCCGGTGAAAGATTGGTATCCAGAACCACAGTTACACTATTGTCAGCTTCCGTTACAAAGCCCGCCTTCTGGGCTACATCGATGAGTAAGTCTTCCTCTGCAAGGGAGATTTCCGCACCATCAACCTCAAAGCGAAGCGCTCCCTCCGCTTTCAGCTGTTTCATTGCCTGCGTTCCGTCCACTGCAGAAAGATATTCTCTGATACCGCCAAGCTGTTTGCCGTATTTCGGTCCCACAGTCTTTAGCTGGGGTTTAAAGCTGTAGCTTGTAAGATCGCTGACATCTTCCTTGAACACGACTTCTTTAACATTCAACTCATCTTCAATGATATCCTTAAAGTATGCATCCAGTGCATGAGGCGCTTTCACATACATGGTTCCGATGGGCTGACGATTCTTAATGTTTGCCGCATTACGTGCCGCACGTCCCATCACCACGATGTCCAATGCCTCCTCCATATTCTCTTCCAGTTCTTTGTCGATCATAGAATCGTCTGCCACCGGGAAATCACATAAATGAATGCTTTCAGGAGCTTCCTTATCGTTGGTCTTTACAAGATTTAAATAAATTTCTTCTGTCATAAACGGAATCATCGGTGCGGCGCACTTGCAGATTTCAACAAGTGCTGTATAAAGTGTCATGTAAGCATTGATCTTATCCTGCTCCATGCCCTTTGCCCAGAAACGTTCACGGCAGCGGCGCACATACCAGTTACTCATTTCATCTACGAAATTATCCAACACTCTGGCCGCTTCCGGAATCCTATAATGATCCAGATTATCGTCCACTTTCTTAATTGCCGTATTTAACTTGGATAACAGCCATTTATCCATAACAGGAAGCTTATCATATTCCAAAGTATATTTTGTTGCATCAAAATCATCTATATTTGCATAAAGGATAAAGAAGGCATAAGTGTTCCATAAAGTGCCAAGGAACTTCCGCTGTCCTTCCATAACCGCTTTCCCGTGAAATCTGTTGGGAAGCCATGGCGCAGAATTAATGTAAAAATACCAGCGGATTGCATCTGCACCGTAAGTGGACAGTGCATCGAAAGGATCCACCGCATTTCCTTTTGACTTGCTCATCTTCTGTCCATTCTCATCCTGTACATGTCCCATGACAATGACATTTTCATAAGGCGCCTTGTTGAACAACAGGGTGGATTCCGCCATTAGGGAATAGAACCATCCGCGGGTCTGATCCACTGCTTCTGAAATAAACTGTGCGGGGAACTGTGCCTCAAACAATTCTTTATTCTCAAAAGGATAATGATGCTGTGCAAAAGGCATCGCGCCTGAGTCGAACCAACAGTCAATAACCTCCGGCACTCTCTTCATAGTCTTTCCGCACTTAGGACAGGTACATGTGATCTCATCAATATAAGGTCTGTGCAGCTCTACCGTCTTTGCCGCCGGATTGCCGCTTAACTTTTCCAATTCCTCCCTGGAACCAATCGACTCCTGATGTCCGCAGTCTTCGCATTCCCAGATATTGAGCGGAGTGCCCCAGTAACGGTTACGTGAAACGCCCCAGTCCTGAATGTTCTCAAGCCAGTTTCCGAAACGTCCTTCTCCAATCGATTCAGGAATCCAGTTTACAGTCTTATTATTGCGAACCAGATCGTCACGGACTGCCGTCATCTTAATGAACCATGATTCTCTCGCATAATAAATCAAAGGAGTGTCACATCTCCAGCAGAACGGATAATCATGCTCGAACTTAGGTGCATCAAAAAGCTTCCCTTCTTTGTCAAGGTCAATTAAGATATCCTTATCCGCATCCTTTACAAACTTGCCTGCATAAGGAGTTTCCTCCGTCATATTGCCCTTGCCGTCTACGAACTGTACAAAAGGCAGATCATATTTACGTCCTACCTG
This sequence comes from Lachnospiraceae bacterium, assembly GCA_014804785.1. Classification (GTDB taxonomy): domain Bacteria; phylum Bacillota; class Clostridia; order Lachnospirales; family Lachnospiraceae; genus Suilimivivens. The sequence goes on along the minus strand of JAAUZD010000026.1, from coordinate 358,822 downwards.
CGCATCATCCTCACCAAAGGCAGGCGCAATATGAACGATACCGGTACCGTCTGTCATGGTAACATAATTATCGCAGGTCACATAATGACCCTTTTTATGCTGTTTTGCTGCCGATTCGCCTGCACAAGCAAATAAAGGCTCATATTCCTTATATTCCAAATCTTTTCCTGTATAAGTTTCCAGAACCTCGTATGCCTTTTCTCCCTCAGATGCAAGCTTTCCTAATACATTGTCAAGCAGTGCCTGTGCCATATAGTAGTTGTGACCGTCTGCCGCTTTTACTTTCACATAAGTCTCTTCCGGATTCACGCACAATGCCACGTTGGAAGGCAATGTCCAAGGTGTCGTGGTCCATGCTAGGAAATAAGCGTCCTCGCCCACCACTTTAAAACGCACTACCGCAGAACGTTCCTTGACTGCCTTATACCCCTGCGCAACTTCATGGGATGAGAGCGGAGTACCGCATCTGGGGCAGTAGGGTACAATCTTAAATCCTTTGTACAATAGTCCCTTATCCCAGATCTGCTTAAGCGCCCACCACTCGGACTCAATGAAATCATCATGGTATGTTACATAAGGATCATCCATATCCGCCCAGAAACCAACGGTGGCAGAGAAGTCCTCCCACATACCTTTGTATTTCCATACGCTTTCCTTACACTTATCAATAAAAGGAGCCAGACCATATTCTTCAATCTGTTCCTTCCCATCTAATCCAAGCAGCGTCTCCACTTCCAGTTCCACCGGAAGTCCATGGGTATCCCATCCCGCCTTTCTAGGTACCATACAGCCTTTCATGGTACGGTATCTGGGAATCATATCCTTAATGACACGGGTCAGCACATGACCGATATGAGGCTTTCCATTGGCAGTAGGTGGTCCGTCATAAAATGTGTAAGTAGGACACCCCTCTCTGCTTTCCATACTCTTTTTGAAAATGTCATTTTCACGCCAGAATTTTTCGATTTCTTTTTCACGATCCACGAAATTCAAGTCTGTAGATACTTTCTGATACATAATTTCCTTCCTTTCCTATAAAAATTGAATAAGCCCCGTCCGTAAATAGGACGAGGCTGTTGTTACCGCGTTATACCACCTAATTACCATACGCACCGATTATCCTACGGCTTAATATGTTTTCCTTTAACGGAGGACCCCGGCATAAGCTTACTCATATGCAAACCTTCACACGTAGATATTTCACATGTCAGATCTCACATTTTCAGCCCGCAGCTTGGAAGTGATATTCCCTGTTTTCCTACTAATACCGGCTCTCACCCGCTCCGGCTCGCTGTGATGTTTGGAAAGCAGCTACTGTCTTCGTCATTGCTTTTCTCGTATAAATATGATAAGTAAAAATTACACCACAGGTACGTGTTTTGTCAAGCCCTGCGTATCTTAAACTTTTAATAATGACTAAATCATCCCAGTTTCCGCATATAGCTGTTCCCTATAGTTCTGGTCAGAAACTGCTCTTTTTATGTCCTCGTTTCTACCTCCCTCAAGCAGCATCTGCACCAACTTCGCAAAGCGATTTTCCCCCTGTCTTACATATTGATCGAATAATTCACACACTGTAATTTCATCCTCCTCTCTGATTCCCTGTTCTTCCATCCACGTCTCAATATTCTCCGTATCCATTTCGCCTGAAAGCACTTTTATCATTCTGATTAATGCTGCCTTATGGACTATTTTTTTCTCAGAGCGGTATTGATTTCCCTCTGCAAGATAATCAACTACAATACGCATATCACTATGAAAAAGTGCCCGTGTCTCTTTCGTCAGATGCCGCATCTCGAACACATGAAGTTGCAATTCGTCTATGTATTTCCATGCTTCATCAACAAGTTTACGTCCCCGGAACAGCCGCCGGGTATTGCAGCTGCTTCTCCATCTGGGAATGCCCCAATACAGTACAAACTCGATAACAGGAAAAATCCCCTGCGTCTTCTTTTCATACTGCTCCCTGTAAACGCCGCCTGTATAACCTGCCTTGCGAAGAAGCATCTTCCCATCCGTTCTGCTCTGATTAGCAATCAAATACATGATATTTACACGTCCGTCTGCCAGTTCATACTTGCATAAGTCCTCATACTGACTGCGCTGCTTCTTCCATCCCTGATAGATGGTCTCTGTGGGTCCTGCAAGCAGATTCTCTGCCTTTACTACTTCTTTTCCTTGATACAGGAGTACATTAATCACATCTGCCGCAATGTCCGGAAATGCTATGAACTCCTTCTCCACCGTGTCTTTCTTCTCTTCGGTCCTCTTCATTCATCCTCCTTTTGTCAGAGGCGCAGGAGCATAAAATCCTCCGCAAAAGGTTTTCACCTGCTCCCTGCCCTATTTGGTTTCAATTGATAATTAAGCAAGGATTCTAGTACAGATGATGTATTCCTGCATGGAATACTTATTAGAAAATTAAGATGATAGAACGAATTTCCGTTAGAATTTCTATGCTTTAATTTATTGTAACAAGGTGCGCTTGTTTCGTCAATAAAATATTTATTAAAAATCGGTAAAACAATAATGATTTCTTATGCAATAAAACGTCTATTTATTGGGAAACAGCTTGGCACTGCTCGTAAATAAATAGCTATATTTCCTCCTCTGATTCATAAGAATCATCTTAACCCTGTTTTTTATCTCCTCGGGATAAAATGATTCCTCACGAAGCAGCTTATCGACCGTTTCATCATTATAAAAAAAATGTATATGCTGACCATACAGTTCTTCCACAATATCCAACTGTTCATCAAAATCCTGACAGAACGTCTTTGCCCTTGCTTCGCCTATCAGTTCTGAAACTTCACCTGCCATCGGATAGTCCATGGTAGTATCAGACAATAGAGCTGCACCATGGTCAAAAAATGGACAATAATGATATTCCCCCATATCATCCAGAAGTACTGCAATATTATGTGTATGTCTGTCCTCATTGAGAAACAGCGCATCAATCGTCAATAGTTTACTCAAATAAGCACCGAATTCTTTAAGACCTGTCATCCTGACCGTCTGCTCCACCAAAAATCTGACTCTGCCCGCATGGTCTCTGATTGAGTAAATGGACTTATTCAAACTTTGACCATACATGCTTTGAAACAACCTCTCCAGAGTAATCAGTTTCCAACCCTCCGGCAGAAAGTTTCTGCTTTTGCAGGCAAGATACTGATTATGCTTATAGGAAATAACTTCTGTCTGATAGGATACATATTCTTCTTCTAAAAGACTGCTGCAAGAAATCAGACCGGAAACCACATATTCGGTCAGTCCCTCATATCCGGTATAGTCAGCTTTGTACCAGATGCCATTATTCTCCCACTTTAGCTGATTTCCTTTTGACGACTGTCTTTCATCCAGTTTCATATTTTTCTCAAAAAGTTCTATCATTCCAGTCACCTTTCAATCCGGATCCAGAAGTCATCCTCTGCCATTTTTCCTTTGGTCTTTTCGATAATCAGAAACGGATCATAAAAGGGTAAGTCCAGTTCCCTCAAAATTAGTTTCATTTTGTCCCTGCTTCTGGGAAAACATCTGGATTCCAAAAATGTCTCATATGCCTCAAATGTAGGATGTTCTTCTCTTCCAAACGCCCTCGAAAGATAATCACGGGTATAGTTATAAATCTTCACTATTCTACGCCGCTCATCCACGTCTATAATGGTGCATATCCTGTTACCGGACATATACCAAAGCCGCAGCGGATACTCTTTATCAGGAATAACCAGTTCTTCCTTTATCTGAGGATATTCCTTCAGTATCTTTACCAGCGTTACGATAGGACCGGTAATCTCCTTTTCTCCTGCTTCCCACCGCTCAATGGTTTTTTTAGACACATGGACCAGCTCTGAAAACTCTGCCTGAGTCATTCCAAGCGTTTGACGAATTGCTTTAATATCCCTTCCCTCCACGGTATCTGAAATTGCAAATGCAGTCATATGAAACCACCTCTTACTATTTTTTGCTAATCACTTTAATTTATTATACCCTTATTTTAAGGGTATGTAAACCGATTTTTACCCCCATTTTAAGGGTAAAATCATGAAGAAGTTTAATCGTATTGACATAGACTGAATATTTTCTTAAAGTTTATTATGCTATTTTGATGATTTTCATAAAAAAGGAAAGGATAAAGAGGACAAACAAATCCGGTACCCTTGATGAGAAAGTTGAGTAGTGCAATGAATGTAGGTGTGATACAATACTTATACATAATTACGATGTGACCTAATAAATAACCTGGTAAAAAGTAATAAAATAGGAAATATTTTTATGAACGATATTTTAAAACTTATAATAAGCCTTTTAATGGCTATTTTTATCACGAAAACAACTGCACTGCCTTCCTTGGAAGTAGCTGTAATGAAAAACGAACCTGCCAAAGAATGTCTGTGTAAGTACCCATGGCAGCATGCCTATGCAGAATATATCAACGAGCTTGGTTATTACTCGGGACTCTATATTGATGATATCAATGGAGACGAAATTCCAGAGGTAGTAATTGACATCAATACGCTTGGAAGTACCATCGTACTTTATTATACAGACAGCGGCATGCAGGAACTAAATCTTCAAACGGTATCGGATTGGGGAAGCGTTACTTATATTCCAGATACCAAGCAATTCCTGTACAGCCCTTTTTATGGACATACCACAGGTACATGGGGATATAAGGAATATTATCTTTATGACTGGACGGGAACAGAGTATATACAAACCTTTTCCATGCTCCGGGAAAGCGGATACTATTGGGATAAGGAAACTTACGAATATGGGGAAAGTTCTATTAATGGAGAGGAAACCGATAATGCCGGCTTTGAGGCAAAGCTGACGGAAATTGAAAAGCTTCGGGATGAAAATAGTGGGAGCCTTCAATTCTGGTATTTACAGGAGGAAGGATTTGAAGAGAACGTAAGGGAACTTTTGCCCTGCTTTGAAATGCCAGATTGGGGAGAGTAAATGGTCTCCTGCAATGTCATTTCGATCAGGGGAGGCTAACTGCCCTGAGGGTGCGCCCTTGATTGGAATGGCATTGCTTCATCTGCTTTCTGATAGAAAGTTAATGACCGACCTTATGGTCTTTTCTTCCGTGCCGGCATTCACTGCTTCCGACAGTTCCGCATCATAATAGAGGTACTCGTTTTTACCCTCATAAAGCCGGATTTCCGGGCGGATTGCTCCGGGTTCCGCACCTGATACTAAAGAATAATCTGTAATGATGATAATATCCGCATTTCCGTCCCGGTTATAATCGGCAAAGGCAACTGCCTCCACTTCATTAAAAAACTCATTATCCCTGATGTTTCTCTCAAATGTTCCTCTAAGCATGCGAAACTCCTCCCCATTCCGCAGTAAGAAAAAGGATGCATCTGCAAGGGGATTCATTTCCGCATCCGGTACATAAGAAGCAAAGACCACGTCCCCAAAAGGCTCTAAGGTTACTGCAAAGGACTGCTCCTCGATTAGCCCTATCTCCCACATCATGCGGTTTGACAGGAACCGATATTCCCCATCGCTTTTTTCCAGCGTCAGTTCATAATCCATGATATGATATCCATCCGCTTCCAAATCGCCAAGGTCACAGGGTCTGCACCTGAGTGTAAATATCTGCTCATCCACAGTATGCCCTTCCACGCAGGAAAACTTTCTGTAATTGGTATCTCCGTGTTCCGCATAATATGCATCATATGCAGGAAGATAGGTCCATCTAAGATGGGAGTTCATCTGCTCATATGACAGGCCTGTCTTTTTTAGTAAAAAAGTATCAATCTGCTGGGTCGTCAGTTTTTCAAAGTCTGTATAGATTTCGTCCCATCCACATGCCTGCAGATAAGCTTCTATCTCTTCCTCTGCCGCCTGCTCCTGCCTGATTCCTGCACCGCAGTAAAAAATCTCATCTAAATCAGCATCAGCAGGTGTGTCATACACAGACAGTAAAAATCCATAATTATCGACTCTGCCAATCCACTCATCAAATTTCTGCAATTCCTCTGCTGTAAGCCTTCTGCCCTCTTCTTCGCGGCTTACCGTCTCCGCTTTCTGCGCTGGAATTAATTTAATTTCATCTTTTTCTACAATCTCTTCCTGATGCGCTTGTACCTTTTCATCTTCTGCATCCTCATTGAGTACCTGTATTTCTTCTTTTTCTATAGCTGCAGAATCTTCCTCCAGAGGCTGCACGGCAACCGCCGAAGTCTCCTCCCCGTCATTCACTTCCTCTGTAGGATGGGCACATCCGCCTGCCACACTGCATAAAAGTAACAGCACTGCCACTTTCCATATTTTCTTCATTCGTGTACCCCCTGTATACCTATGCCCCGTCCGTCATACTGCGATATACCCCTCTCGCAGTACAGCAGATCTACGTAAATATTTTCTTATCTCTAACTTATTAAAAGCCCCTCTGGTTGTCAAGTAAAAAAATCATACTCAAAACCCATGGACGCAGCCTTTTTCCTGTTGTAAAATAAAACAGTAAAAGAACATACCATAATCATTTTCTGTTCTTAGAAAGGCATAATTTATGGAAGACAAAAAAGAAGAACCTACTTACCTTGAAATCAACGGCGATTTTCGAATGCGTGAACTGGATAAAAGCGACCTAGAGCAATTTAACGCCCTGCTTCAATATGCATTCCAAGTAACCTCTTACGATTTATTCCAGACCGGATGGGAGCAGGAAGAAATCAAATATGCCAAACGACCTATCCTTGAAGAAGCCTATGTGTTAGGATGGTTTTACAAAGAACGTCTCGCATCTATGATTGTTGTTTATTCCATGAAGGTCAACATCCACGATGAAATCATGGACATGGGCGGCATCACCGGTGTTGCAACTTATCCCGAATATACCGGAAGAGGGCTGATTCATTCCCTTATGAAACACGCCCTCAATTATATACACGAACAGGAAATGCCTATTTCCTTTCTTTATCCCTATTCCATCCCGTTTTACAGAAAAATGGGATGGGAAATCGTCTCTGATAAATTATCATTTACCGTAAAGGACACCCAGCTTCCCAAAGCCCGTCCGGTCACGGGGATGGTGGAGCGTGTCAGTCTGGATTCCGAAGATTATCACAATGTACATTCCTATTTTGCCCTGCAGCGCCACGGCTGCCTGATCCGGGATGCTTTGTCCTGGGAGGAATACTGGCGCTGGGACAACGATGACATGATTGCCGCGGTCTACTACAACAAAGATCATAAACCTTTAGGATATGTGGTTTACTATATTGCCAATGAAATTTTCCATATCAAGGAAATGGTCTATCTGAATATCGAGGCAAACTACGGTCTCTGGAATTATATCAGCGCCCATTTTTCCATGATCACACAGGTTCAGGGAGACAATTACTCCGGTGAGCCAATGGCTTATCTTTTTGAGGACAGTGAAATCACTGAAACCATCTCTCCTTATATCATGGCAAGAATCATAAATGTGCAGGATTTTTTAGAGTACTATCCTTATCAGGTGCAGCCCGAAGATTTTAAGATTCATTTTAAAGTGCATGATAAGATGGCGCCCTGGAACGAAGGCGATTACATGGTTTCCTGGCATGACGGCGAAACCGTCTGTGAGCAGGTGGAAAACAATCAGTCCATCAATGTGGTGGAACTCGATGTGAATACCCTGACCGCCATGATGATGGGATATAAACGTCCCTCCTATCTTTATGAACACGAAAAAATCCAGACCGAATACTATATGCTGACCTGGCTGGAGCGGCTGATACCCGTTGAAAAACCTTATTTTTCAGATTATTTTTAGAGGAGAACACTATGGACAGACAAAATTTAACGCTGCTTACCGATCTTTATGAACTTACCATGATGCAGGGCTACTTCAAACACAAGGACCGCAATGAAACAGTTATCTTCGATGCTTTTTACAGAAACAATCCCTGCGGCGGCGGCTATGCAGTTGCCGCAGGCTTAGAGCAGCTGATTCAGTACATAAAGGAGCTTCATTTTTCCGCTCAGGATATCGACTATCTGTCGAGCCTTGGCATTTTTGACGACGACTTCTTAAATTATCTTGCAGACTTCCAATTCTCCGGTGACATTTACGCAATTCCCGAAGGAACTGTGGTCTTCCCCAGAGAGCCGTTAGTCAAGGTGATTGCCCCCATTATGGAAGCGCAGCTTGTGGAAACCGCCATCTTGAACATCATAAACCATCAGAGTCTGATTGCAACCAAAGCCGCCAGAGTCTGCTATGCAGCAAAGGGAGACGGTATCATGGAATTTGGTCTTAGACGCGCCCAAGGTCCTGATGCCGGTATTTACGGTGCAAGAGCTGCCGTCATCGGCGGATGTATCGGCACTTCCAATGTACTTTGCGGTCAGCTTTTTGATGTTCCAGTCAAGGGTACGCATGCACACAGCTGGATCATGAGTTTTCCGGATGAATATACGGCATTTAAAACCTATGCAGATTTGTATCCTTCCGCCTGCATCCTGCTGGTGGATACTTATGACACCTTAAAATCCGGCATTCCAAACGCGATCCGCGTATTTTCTGAAATGCGTGCCGCGGGCATTCCGCTTACCTATTACGGCATCCGCTTAGACAGCGGCGACCTTGCCTATCTGTCCAAAAAAGCGCGGAAAATGCTTGACGCGGCTGGATTTCCTGATGCTGTCATTTCCGCTTCCAACGATTTGGATGAATATCTGATTGAAACCCTGAAAGCACAGGGAGCAGCTATCACCTCCTGGGGTGTTGGTACCAATCTGATCACCGCAAAGGATAATCCTGCTTTCGGCGGTGTTTACAAACTGGCGGCAATCATGAATGATGACGGCGAATTTATTCCCAAAATCAAATTATCGGAGAATTCTGAAAAGATAACCAATCCCGGCAACAAGACCATTTACCGCGTCTATGAAAAGGAAAGCGGTAAGATAAAAGCCGATCTGATCTGTCTGGTAGATGAAACATTCAGGGAAGACGAACCTTTACTTTTGTTTGATCCTCTGGAGCCCTGGAAAAAGACGAAACTGCCTGCCGGAACCTTTACGCTCCGTGAAATCATGGTTCCTGTCTTTAAAAACGGAACATGCTGCTATGAATCTCCAAAGGTCATGGATATCAGAAGCTATTGCCAAAAAGAACTTGATACGCTCTGGGATGAAACCAAACGCTTCGCAAATCCCCATAAGGTGTACGTAGATTTATCCCAAAAACTCTATGATACTAAAATCGAACTGCTTGACCAGATGAGCGGAAAATAATAAGTACATCCTACGTCTGGCAAAAAAGAAGTTCCGCCAAATACTCTGCCGTAGACAGAATCACTTTTTTATCTACCATAAATCCCGGCTGATGAATCAACTGCCCTTTTCCGGTGCCTACCTTGATGTAACAGCCGGGTTTTTTCTCTTCATAAAATGAGAAATCATCTCCGCCCATGGCACTTTCCTCCGGCACCACCAGAAAACCGCATTTTTCAGCCACCCCTATGCTCCTTTTGACCATCTCGCCGTCATTATAAGTTGCAGGGGGTCCCGCTATCCATTCCATCTTCGCTTCCGCTCCGTAGGCACGGGCTGTATTTTCTACAATTTCCCCCATTCTCTTTTCAAACAAAATCCGGTCTTCCCTATCCATGGTACGGACCGTGCCTTCCATAACTGCAGTTTCCGAAATCACGTTCCACGTATTCCCCGCTTCCAACCTTGTAACACTGATCAGTGCCGGATGAAAAGCATTGATATTCCTGCTGACAACCGTTTGAAGCGCCTGCACAATAGCTGCTGCCACCGGCACAGGATCTATCCCGTCATCCGGATGCGCCCCATGACACCCTATTCCCTTTACCCTTATCACAAACCGGTCTACTGCCGCCGTCACATAACCTTCACGTATTCCAAGCACCCCTGCCTCATTCGTCGGATCCGCATGCAATCCCCATATCCGTTCCACATCTTCCATTACCCCCGTCTCCAGAATCTTAAACGCCCCAAGCGACGACTCCTCCGCCGGCTGAAAGATAATCTTCACCGTCCCCGCCAGTTCCCTTTTCCTCTCCTCCAACAAAAGCGCACACCCAATTCCCGCCACAATATGAAAATCATGCCCGCAAGCGTGCATCTTCCCATCATATTCCGAAGCATAATCTAACTCCGTTTCTTCTTGAATAGGAAGGGCATCAATATCACACCGAAGCGCCTGCACCGCTCCTGCCTTCTCCCCTCTCACAACAGCCACTAGCCCCGTTTCCAACTCATACGGCAAAATCTCAACCCCTTCTCCCTCAAGAATTTCCCTAATTTTAGCTGTCGTCTCATATTCCTCATAAGCCAACTCCGGATGCCTATGAAACCACTTAAAATAATGAATCAACCTTTCTTCTATCTGCATAATTATCCCTCCTGTTTTGTATTACATTCACGCCTGCAGTGTCATTTAGATAACGGGATGCACCCGCAGGGCTGCCGCTTGCCTGCATTAGACTTCATAAAAATCTGCACCGGAACCTTATGGGAAGTGGTTAGAAGAACTTGATACCCCTTTAGATACCCAGCAATCGGCGGACAGGACGTCCGCCGAAGGTGCAATGGTCCATGGATGGACCACGTGCACCGTTTGCGTCCGATGCCAATTCCCGAATAAGGGGTATCTAGTTCTTCTTACCACTGTACATAGGTCCGGCGCGGACTTTTATGAAGCCTAATGCAGGCAAGCGGCAGCCCTGCGGGTGCATCCCGTTATCTAAATGACACTCCCCCACCTTCCAAAATCATCTCGTACTGTTGGGGTCAAGCGCATCTCTTAGTGCGTCCCCGATAAAGTTAATCGTCATCACAAGTACTACAATTAATGCACCTGCCGGTATCCAGAGCCAGGGTTGCTTTGTAAGTACCGTGAGGGACTGTGCTCCGTTGAGCATATTTCCGAGACTTGCCGTAGGCGGTTGAACTCCTAGGCCAAGAAAACTTAAGGCTGCCTCATCTAGCATAGAAAGGGCAAGGACGGAGGTTGCATATACTAAGATAGGCGCCACGGTATTGGGAAGGATTTCGGAAAACAGAATATGTCTAAGGGGCATGCCCGCCACAATATTGCCCTTGATAAAGTTTGTTTCCCGAAGGTTAAGTACATTTCCTCTCACCAGTCTGGCGATTCCCGGCCAATCCACGAATCCCAGAATGAGAATGATATTCCAAAGTCCCGGTTTAAATATTGCGGCTGCTACCAATACTAACAAGATATAGGGAAAGGACATGACCATATCTGTGAAGCGCATAATCACCATATCTGCTACGCCTCCGAAGTATCCTGCAATTAGTCCAAGCACTACCCCCACCACTGTGGAAATCAGGGTTGCCATAATGCCTACCAGCAGGGAAATCCGCATGGCGTACAAAAGCCTGCTGAAAACGTCTCTTCCAATCTGGTCTGTCCCAAGCCAGAATTCTTTGCAGGGAGCGCCGCTGAAGGTTCCTACAATCTCATCCGGCTGATAAGGGGCTATGAGGGGCGCCAGTAATGCTGCACCGCCCAGAATGATCACTATGACCAGGCTGACTGCTGCCAGGTGGTGGCGGCCAAAGCGTCTGCATATTGTCTGGAAATAGCTTTCATTTGCAATATCCTCACTGTTCAATTTTATTTTCATTTTGTTTCTTTTATCCATGACTCCTCCTAATCAAGCTGAATCGTAGGATCTGCAAGTGCATATAAAATATCTGTAACCAGATTAGCAATCAGGACGACTACCGCTGACAGCAGGCATACTCCCATGATCACAGGGTAATCTCTGCTGGTAATCGCACTCATGGTCATAAGTCCAAGTCCCGGCCATGAAAATACCTGTTCTATGATTACTGCGCCTCCAAACAATACGGGAATTTCCATACCGATTACCGTCACGATCGGTACCATTGCATTGCGCAGCGCATGTTTGTTGATTACCTTAAACCGACCGATTCCCTTTGCACGGGCTGTTCGCAGATAGTCCTGCTGCAGAATTTCCAGCATTGCACTTCTGATATACCGGATATTGCTTCCTGCCATGGAAGCGGCAAGTACGATTACCGGCATAATCATATGTTTCAGCACATCCCCGAAGCCGCCCTGGGTTCCAAGAGTCGTCATTCCGCTGGAAGGAAGCCATCCCAGCTTCACGGTAAAAATATAAATCAGCAGCAGGGAAAGGAAAAATCCGGGAATACTGCTTCCCAAAAAGGAAAATGTGACTACCGCATAATCTCCCTTTTCATACTGATGGATTGCGCTGTATATTCCTGCCGGAACTGACACCAAAAGACTTACAATCAGCGACACTCCCATCAAAAGAAGGGTTGGTCCTAAATGGCTGCCTATCATGCTGCTCACTGACTGGTAGGATTTGATGGAATATCCCAAGTTTCCATGAAGCAGTTGTCCGAGCCACACAAAATACTGGATATAAAAAGGCTTGTCCAGACCCAGCGCTATTTTCTTGGCTTCCACGGCCGCCTCCGATACCCTGGGTCCCTGAAGCATTTCTAAAGGACTTCCCGCCATGCACATGATAGCATAATCAATGATGGTAATGCCTATCAGCACAGGAATGGCAATCAGTATTCTCTTAATAATATATTTAGTCAATTTCCTGCACCTCCTTGCTGTGCATTACAATGGGGCATGCCACGCCATGACCGGACCCTGTCTCCGTCTCCTGCATCTTAGGCTCCTTCTGCCCACAGATCTCCGTCGCATAAGGACATCTTGGGTGAAAGCGGCATCCTTTCGGAGGATTCGTACTATCTCCGATTTCTCCCTGCAGAAGGCTGTGCTTCTTTTCCTTTTCCCTGGGATCAGGCACCGGAACCGCATCTAAAAGCGCCTTTGTGTAGGGATGAACAGGGGAATTGAAAATTTCCTTCGCTTCCCCCATCTCCACAATTTTTCCAAGATACATGACCGCAATTCTATCGCTGACATAATTTACTGCACCCAGACCATGTCCCACAAAAAGAAGGGTGAGGTCAAGTTCCTTCTGAAGACTTTTAAGGAGATTCAGTATCTGCGCCTGTATGGAGACATCCAATGCGCTTACAGGCTCATCACAGACAATAAACCTTGGATTAAGGGAAAGGGCTTTGGCTATTCCGATTCTCTGCCGCTGTCCTCCCGAAAATTCATGGGGATATCTGCCCAGAACATTCCTTGGAAGTCCTACCATATCCAGAATCTTTAAAAGATCCTTTTCCACCGTTTCTTTCGTGGATATTTTATGATACAGCATGGGCTGGGAAAGAATCTCAAATATATGCTTCCGGGGATTTAAGGAAGAATAGGGATCCTGAAAAACCATCTGAAGCTGTGTGCGGATTTTCTGCATGTCCTTTTTATTCAAGCGGGACAAATCGTTTCCCTTATATAAAATCTTACCTTCTGTAGGCGTCTCAAGTCCTACCAGCTGCCTTCCTATGGTGGACTTCCCGCAACCGGATTCTCCTACCAGTCCCAGCGTTTCTCCTTCCATAATAGAAAAACTCATGCCATCCACCGCTTTCACATATCCGGTGGTATGATTAATAATGCCCCCTTTTATGGGGTAATATTTTTTTAAATTTTTAACTTGAATCAAAGGGGTGTCTTTCTCTGTAATCATGACAATAATCCCCCTTCCTTCATTACAATACACTTGGCTTTATGTCCAGAGCCGAACTCATAATCCTGCTGCGGCTTGTCACACTCCGGTTTTCGATACTTACAGCGGTCCGCGAACCGGCATCCTTTTATGTCATCATAATTTTCCGGCACGATACCGGGAATCGACACAAGCTGCCTATCCGCATCGTCCCGTATGGTGGGAACCGTATCCAGCAGGGCACGGGTGTAAGGATGTCTGGGGTTTTCAAACAATTCTTTTACCGGCGCCTCTTCGATAATCTGACCCGCATACATGACAAGAACCCGGTCCGCCATGTTTGCAACCAGCCCAATATCATGGGTGATCAGAATCATCGACATACCCGTCTCTTTTTGCAGTTTCCCAAGCAATTCCATAATCTGTGCCTGTATGGTAACATCCAGTGCCGTGGTAGGTTCATCTGCAATCAAAAGTCTGGGGTTACAGGACAGTGCCATGGCAATCATCACCCTCTGACGCATTCCTCCTGAAAGCGTATGGGGATACTTTTTCATAACTCCATGTGAATCCGGCATTCCCACCTTTCTAAGCAGGGATTCCGCCCGCTTAGCGGCATCTGCTTTGGATAAATGCATATGCGTCCTGATACTTTCCGTAATCTGATTCCCCACTGTAAAAACAGGATTTAACGAAGTGAGCGGATCCTGGAAAATCATGGTCATCTGATCCCCGCGCACCTGATCCAGTTCCTTTTCCGTCATGGAAAGAAGATTCTTACCATCAAAGAGGACAGAGCCGTCTGTGACGGCTCCGCCCCTTCCTAATAATCCCATAATTGACAATGAAGTTACACTTTTTCCACACCCGGACTCACCTACAATGCACACAACTTCTCCCTCATCCACATGAAAATGAATGTGGTCAACGCTGATATTTTCACCATAATCGCCCGTGAAGGCGGTGGTCAGTCCCTGTACTTCCAGTAAATGTGACATAGCTGCTCCTCACAATTTTATTCTACTACATCCCAGTTCTGCACGTTATTGAAAAATCCGTATGCACTGGGTGTTGCGCCGGTAAGTCGGTTGCTCACTGCTCCTTGGGCGCTGATGATATAAGCGGAGAACATAGGAACATCCTCCTGCACTTTTTTATCCACAACAGCGTACAGATCCCTTATTTCTTCCACATCGCTGGTCTGCTGTGTTCCTGCCAGTGCTTCACTGATTTCATCACTATGATAACCTGTCCAGCTTCCCTCTCCGCTAAGCAGCCAGTCCACATCCGGATAAGGATCAACCGGCGCATACGTATATTGTACTGCAAGAATATCATAATCTGTTGAACCGGCAATCGTCATAAGGGTTGCCAGATCCACTGTATTCACTTCCACCTTGATGCCTACAGCCGCCCACTGAGCTACCAGCACCTGCGCACCGTTCACGAAAGTACTGTCACCGGAGTTCACATAAAACCGAAGAGTCTGGGTTCCGTCCCATCCCGCTTCTTCAAGCAGCTGCTTTGCCTTATCCGGATCATAAGAAATGGGCGTCACCTCTTCACTAAAGAAAGGACTTGCCGATGACACAAAGCCATCTACCACTTCTCCGTGACCTTTTAACAGCTGATCCACAAGCTGCTGCCTGTCGATGGCATAAACCAGCGCCTGACGCACTCTCGCATCCGGGATATTCACCGTCTGGATAAATGCTGACTGATTGGTAATCGGCGCTCCATATACCGTTTCTACATTTTCAAGAGCTTCAATACTTTCAAAATCTTCCTGAGGTATTGCTGTCATGGTATGATGCGTTATATCAATCTCTCCAGACTGAAGACCTGCATAAATCTGGCTGGCATCCACGATTCTGATATTCAGCTTATCAATTTTCGGCGCACCCTTCCAGTAATCTGTATTTGCTTCATACGAAATATAATGATCATTATCATAATCTGTTAAAAAGAAAGGTCC
Source organism: Lachnospiraceae bacterium (assembly GCA_014804785.1). Lineage (GTDB taxonomy): Bacteria > Bacillota > Clostridia > Lachnospirales > Lachnospiraceae > Suilimivivens. The sequence goes on along the minus strand of JAAUZD010000026.1, from coordinate 343,261 downwards.
ACTGATTACATCCGGATGGTTAAACCAGTCCGCCGTCAAAAGCTCCTCTTCGCCAAACTGCTCTATAACATGCTTGGGCATAACGTGCAAGTATCTGGCATAGGTATTTTCAAAGGTCGTAAGCGCCATTGGATACTTGGATGTGAACTGGATCGTCTTATCATCGATAATCTGCAGTCCTGCCACGCTTTCGGCTCCCTGTTCCACAAATCCGTCATCTCCCACACCTTCAAATGCATAAAGCATCAGAGTCGTATTATTGACTACCGGGCTTGCCAGACGGCGTACCGTATACTCCACGTCAGCAGCTGTAACCGGTGTCCCGTCAGACCATGTAGCCGCATCATCAATATGCACTACAAAATTGATGTTGTCCTCTGTCGTGACGGAGTCCGCCAACATTCCCTGAAAATTCAGTTCAGAATCAAGTTCTAACAGCGGCAGGAACATTAACCCAACCGCATACTTATTAATCTCTGTCTGATCGATCACAAAGGGATTGACTCCTCCAAGGGAATCTGTAACACCCACATTTACAATTTTTTCTCCTGTTGCATTGTTCTCCGCAGGCGCCTCTCCTTCTGCTGCCGAACTGTTTCCCTCTGCTTCGCTATCCTTAACGTTAGAACCGCAACCCGCCATCATAAAGACAAGTGCTGCCACAAGTGAAAAGCTAAGCAATCTTTTGATAAATCCTTTCATAATAATCCTCCATTACCCAAACCGGATAGAAAGCATATCCGGCATTAATTAACATAGTCGGTTCATTATACTGTTACTGTATAAAAATGTCAATATTTTCAAATGCAATTCACACCAACACAATTGACAAGGCGTCAAAAATCGGCTGGTGTGAATTGTAATGTATACCTAATGATTAATTATTGCTGAACAATGGCGTAGACAAATATCTATCCCCTGAGTCAGGAAGAAGCACTACAATCGTCTTTCCCTCATTCTCCGGTCTCTTCGCCAGAATAGATGCCGCTTTTAATGCTGCACCTGAGGATATACCCACTAAAATCCCCTCGCTCACCGCAAAAGCCTTTCCTTCTGCAAAGGCATCTTCATTTTCAATCGTAATGACTTCGTCATAAATCTTTGTGTTCAGTACATCCGGCACAAAGCCCGCACCGATTCCCTGAATCTTATGCGCTCCCGGCGTTCCCTTCGACAATACAGGGCTTGTTGCAGGTTCCACCGCTACTACCTTTATATTAGGATTTTTTGATTTCAAATATTCACCTACACCAGTAACAGTTCCGCCGGTTCCGACACCTGCCACAAAAATATCTACTTTGCCATCGGTCTGTTCCCAGATTTCGGGACCGGTGGTACTTCTATGTGCCTCCGGATTAGCAGGATTTGCAAACTGTCCCAGAATGACTGCTCCCGGAATGGATTCCTGAAGCTCCTGAGCCTTTGCGATAGCCCCCTTCATTCCTTTGGCACCCTCTGTAAGCACTAATTCTGCTCCATAAGCTGCCAGCAGATTCCTACGCTCCACGCTCATTGTATCAGGCAGCGTAAGAATTGCTTTATATCCCTTTGCTGCCGCCACTGCCGCAAGACCAATGCCGGTATTACCGGATGTAGGCTCAATAATGGTAGCTCCCGGTTTCAATACTCCTTTCTTTTCAGCGTCCTCTACCATGGCAAGTGCGATACGATCCTTCACAGAACCTGCCGGGTTTAAATATTCCAGCTTTGCAAGAATCGCAGCCTTTGTAACGCCTGCTTTGTCAGCATAACGATTCAATTTTAAAATGGGTGTTCCTCCGATTAATTCCAATGCGCTTTCTTTAATTTTACTCATAACTTCTCCTCCTGATTTTTACTCTGCCATCGCAGATATGATTGTCGAGTTCTATTTCCTACTTAACTAGTAGGATTAATATGTTTTATATTATATTCCTATTCACAAGTATTGTCAAACAAAATTTATATTTTATTCTTTCTAAGGAAACTCTGATTAAATCAGCGTTTCCCTAAAGGCTATTAACCGCTTCCGCAAGATATTGTAGTGCTTCTTCCAGCGTCTTTCTTGGACAGGCGACATTAATCCTCTGAAATCCTTTTCCTGTCTCTCCGAAAATCGATCCGTCGTCCAGCCACAAACCTGCTTTCTCTACAATCAGTTTCTCCAGCTCTCTGGCAGACAAGCCCAACTGCCTAAAATCCAGCCAGACCAGATAAGTCCCCTCCGGCTTCACCATTTTGATATCCGGCAGATACTTTGCCACAAAATCTTCTGTATAATCAATATTTTCCTTAATATATCTGCAAATTCCCTGATACCATTCTTCCCCGTATTGATACGCCGCTTCGCAGGCTGCAAGCCCTACAGAATTAAGCTGGCTGTATCCTGATGCACTAATCTGCTTTTTAAGCTGATGTCTCAATCTGGCATTTGGTATAAAAATATTGGAAACCTGCAGCCCTGCAATATTAAAGGTTTTACTTGGAGAAGTGCAGATAATCGAATTATCCTGATACTCCTGCTTTAAATTTGCAAAGGTCTGATGCTTTCCCTCCCAGACAAAATCTGCATGTATTTCGTCACTGACCACTATGACATTATTTTTATGGCAAATATCTCCAATTTTTATAAGCTCATCTTTTGTCCATACCCTGCCAACCGGATTATGCGGATTACAAAGGAAAAATAACTTTACATTTCCTTTTGTAATCTTTTCTTCAAAATCCTGGAAATCCATGTGATATCTGCCTTCCTCATCTCTCACCAGTGCATTGTTCATAACAATTCTCTTGTTATCCAATATCACTTCACTGAATGGATAATAAACAGGCTGCTGAATCAAAACCGCATCTCCTACATTTGTGAATGCTTTGATTGCCATCGCCAGCGCAAAGACGACCCCAGGAGTTTTCACCAGCCATTCACTGGACACATCCCAGCTATAATGCTTTTTAATCCATGACTGTACTGCTTCAAAATATCCTTCTAACGCTTCGCTATAGCCAAATATCCCATGCTCCGCCTGCTGCCGGATTGCATCCTGCACATAAGAAGAAATCTTAAAATCCATATCTGCCACCCAAAGCGGCAGTATGTCCTTCGGCATCCCCCTTTTTTCTGCAAAATCGTATTTTAGAGAATTTGTATTTTTTCTATTTATTACCGTGTCAAAATCAAGATTTTTTTCTGCCATTTCTCTCCTCCGTTCCAAAGTGACTGGATGCTGCGTCCACAAGCATTACTCCAAGACAGTCTGATCTACCGCTCTTTATATAAAGCAAAAGCCCGTTCCAAGTCTTTTACGAGATCTTCCGCCGCTTCAATTCCTATTGAAAGCCTCAGTACTTTGTCAGTAATTCCATTTTTTAAAAGTACTTCTTCCGGCACATCTGCATGAGTCTGTGTGATTGGATAAGTAATTAACGACTCCGTTCCTCCCAAGCTTTCAGCAAACTGTATCAACCTGACATTCTCTAATATAAACTTTGCAAATTCTGCACTTGCAACCTCAAAAGTAATCATTGCCCCAAATCCACGGCACTGTTTCTTCATAATTTCATATCCCGGATGACTGACAAGACCCGGATAAATTACTCTGGTTACCTCTTCCTTCTCACTCAGCCATCCGGCAATACAAAATGCGTTTTCTTGCGCCCTCTCCATACGGATTGCCAATGTTCTTATACCCCTTAGAACGAGCCAGCTGTCAAAAGGAGACAAACACGCTCCTGTCGTTTTCAACACAAATCTTATTTTTTCCGCAATAACTTCATCCGCCGTCACTGCAAAACCTGCAATGGCATCATGGTGTCCGTTTAAAAACTTTGTTCCGCTGTGAATAACAATATCTGCCCCCAATTCAAGCGGATTTTGAAAATAAGGGGATAAAAAAGTATTGTCCACGATTAATAGAAGCTTATTTCTCTTCGTGATTTTGCCAAGCGCCTCTAAATCTATAACGTTCATCATAGGGTTTGTAGGGGTTTCTACAAACACCGCTTTGGTTTCTTCTATTATATATGGCGTAATATCCTCGCTGCTCAAATCAACTCTTGTAAACCGGATACCATTCTTCTCATTTATTTTCTGAAAAAGTCTGACGCTGCCGCCATAAAGGTCTTCATCTATGATCAGATGATCCCCGGGTTGAAAAAGTTCCATAACCGCCGAAATTGCTGCCATTCCGCTTGAAAACGCGATTGCATCCACCCCTTTCTCCAAGGATGCAACCACTTTTTCCAGGTGTTCCCTTGTAGGGTTCTGCAGCCTTGTATAATCATATCCGGTACTCTCGCCTACGCCTCTGTGCGCAAAGGTTGCGGTCTGATATATGGGAAAACTAACTGCTCCAAATAAATGTGCATTTTCCCCTTCTTGATTCAGATGCAGACACTTCGTGCCCAGTTTGTAATCATTTACCATAAACTGTCCTCTTCTTTCCCACATTTTTATTTCTTGCAAACTCATGACGTTTATAGTATACTATTCCAGTAGGAAATATGGTAATATTAAAATAATTGCGCTGGCTATAGCCAAAACCTATTATATGCGACAATTCTTGACAAACAATGTAAAGAGCGTTATAGTACAATCACTTTGCATCATACTATAATATTTGATCAACCTTCAACGGAGTTAAAATGAAAAATTTATTAAATTACCAGACATCTGAATATGACTGCGGACCTGTTACAATCTTAAACGGAATCCGTTATCTTTTTGACAGGGAAGATATTTACCCTGACATCATTAAGTTTATTATGCTCTACTGTATGGATACATATAATGAGGAAGGCGAACTCTGTAAACACGGCACCTCATCCGCAGCTATGAACTATGTAACGAGTTGGCTGAACCACTTTGGCGCAGTCAAGCATTTTCCTCTATATTGCGAGCACTATTCTGGAGCGAAGGTAACACTTGCCCCCGGGAATCCAATCACCACAGCGCTTGAAAAGGGCGGTGTAGTAGTATTGTATCTTTACCTTGATGTGGGTCATTACGTGCTTCTGACAGGCATAGATGGTGACAGAGTCCTTCTCTTTGACCCCTACTATGAAGAAACGGACGATCCTGAACTGGACGAGGAATACCGTACGGACGAGATCACTTTTATCAATGACCAGCCCAAAAAGGCGAACCGCTCTGTTTCCATAGCACGTTTGAACCGCACTACCCAGAACTACTACGAGATGGGAGACTATCCTTGCCGGCAAGCTCTGATTATGTATAATACCGACAACACTGACATAAATGTTATCTGAACGGCTTGCACACGAATCCTCTCCAAGTGCCAGATAATCAAAAAGAATGCTGCTCACGAAACGGAACAGCATTCTTTTTTCAATTATTCCATGTCATAACTAAAATCCAGGATTTTCATTTACATGCGAAAACATCCAGTCACGCACAGATGCATTAGAATAAGTAGGATTCCATGCCCAATGCATAGACGGTTTGATGGTCCCTGGAATATACAGAGTGATCAGACTCTCGCTGCCATTTTCCGCTGCACGGGCAAGCTGCTCATCTGCCTGTGCTTCTGCCTCTTCGCCGCGCAGCAGTCCATTCCACATCAGTTCTCCCTGCTCCCCATAACCGATATCTATGTTGTGTCCTTTTTCATTCATAATAATGCCAAGGTCGCGGAGACGCTCTCCCTTCATGCGGGTGTCATCCTCTCCAAGGAGCCCCGCGCCAGTGGCATCCGTCAGACCCGCAAACAGCCAGGAAGGTACCGTATTCAACACTTCATCCAGCTTCTCCTCTCCAAGGGTTCTGATCTCATCAAAATCCTTGAACATCTGGTAGGTATCCATTGAGACGGTAATCTGCGCCGCAAACAGGTTGGGATGCTGCAAAATACTGTAATACATGGGATTTGTCCCAGCTGATATGGAAAAAGCATAAATCCGGGAAGTGTCCACGTTATAGTCCTCTGTAATCTGACGTATAATCGTCAGATAATTATCCAGCATCGCACTTTCCTCTGTAGTAAACACATTATTGAATTCCCTATTTGCAATTCCGCCGACGGTAACCACAAATGCCGGATGTTCTCTCTGTGCCTCTTCTGTCGTCCAGTACAGCACTTCCGGGTGTGTGAACAGTGCGCCCAGATAACGTCCGTCATCCTCGTAACCAAAATCACTTGCCGGGAAATGAACTACCAGGGGAAGGTCCTCTAGGGAATCTCCTTTGGTATCATATCCTTCAGGAATATATAAGTGATAATTTAAGAAGGTATCATTCTCCTCATTCGTATATGTAAAAGTCTTGAAATCATCAATTCCAATCCGAATCTCATTGCTGATTTCGATGCAGCCTAACGCCGGAATAATATTTCCATTCACCGTCTCAATCTCCTCATTCTGGAATAAATAGAAATGAGAGAGAGCAGGGCGTGTTACTGATGCCTGATTGAATACTATCTGGTCACGATAAGTTAATTGATCCTCATCGGCAAGTCCCAGATTGATAAATACATACTTTCCGGTAACCTGTACGTCATCTTTTTTTCCTGAATTATTTACATACAGATGTGTGATATCCCGGTCATTGACCAGAGAATAGGTAAGCTTTGCCGGGCTGTCAGCGGCATATTCAATTGCTCCGCTCCAGATTTCCTCCGAATACTCCAGCCTGAGTGCTGTCACGGTCTCACCCCAATCGAGAACCTCGGTCACAATACATGCGTCCACCAAAGACGCCTCTTCCGCCTCAGTTTCTGCCTCAACTTCCTCATGTATCTCATCCGCTTCACTTTCCTCTTCTTCTGTTACAGCATTTTCCTGCTGCTGCGTATTGCTCCTGCACCCAAAGAGGGAAAAGGAAAAGAGGGATATCATTATCAATCCTGCTATCATTTTTTTATTTTTCATTCTATTTCTCTCCTTTTTACAAGTAAATTGTCCGCCGGACAATTAAAACATAGGATTTTCATTTACATGTGAGAACATCCAGTCACGCACAGATGCATTAGAATAAGTAGGATTCCATGCCCAGTGCATAGACGGTTTAATGGTTCCCGGAATATAAAGGGTAATCAAGCTCTCACTGCCATTTTCCGCTGCACGGGCAAGCTGTTCATCCGCCTGCGCTTCTGCCTCTTTCCCTCGCAGCAGTCCATTCCACATCAATTCTCCCTTTTCTCCATAACCGATATCCACGTTGTGTCCTTTCTCGTTCATGATAATACCAAGATCGCGAAGACGTTCTCCTTTCATACGAGTGTCATCCTCCCCAAGGAAACCTGCACCGGTAGCATCTGTCAACCCCGCAAACAGCCAGGAAGGCACCGTACTCAGCACTTCATCCAGCTTTTCCTCACCAAGAGTCCTAATTTCATCAAAATCCTTGAACATCTGGTAGGTGTCCATCGAAACGGTAATCTGTGCCGCGAACAGGTTGGGATTTTCCAGGATACTGTAATACATTGGATTTGTCCCAGCTGATATAGAAAAGGCATAGATCCGGGAAGTATCCACGTTATAGTCCTCTGTAATCTGGCGGATAATTGTCATATAATTATCCAGCATTGCGCTTTCCCCTGTGGTAAAAACATTGTTGAACTCTCTGTTCGCAATTCCGCCGACGGTAACAACAAACGCCGGATGCTCTTTCTGTGCCTCTTCCGTTGTCCAGTACAGTACTTCCGGATGTGTGAACAGCGCACCCAGATAGCGTCCGTCATCCTCATATCCAAAATCGCTGGCAGGGAAATGAACTACCAGCGGCAGATCTTCCAGCCCATCCCCTTTGGTATCATACCCTTCAGGAATATATAAATGATAATTTAAAAAAGTATCATTCTTCTCGTTCGTGTAGGTGAAGGTTTTGAAATCATCAATCCCGATCCGGATTTCATTACTAATTTCAATGCATCCCAATGCCGGGATAATATTTCCCTTTACGGTCTCAATCTCCTCATTCTGGAATAGATAAAAATGGGAAAGGGCAGGACGCACCACTGCTGCCTGGTTAAATACAATCTGATCCCGGTAGGTTAATTGATCCTCACTGGTAAGCCCAAGATTGATAAATACATACTTACCCGTAACCTGCACATCATCCTTCTTTCCTGAATTATTCACGTACAGATTCGTGATACTGCGGTCATTGACCAGCGAATAGGTAAGCTTTGCCGGACTGTCGGCAGCGTATTCAATTGCCCCGCTCCAGATTTCCTCTGAGTATTCCAATCTGAGTGCTGTCACGGTCTCACCCCAATCCAGAACCTCGGTTACAATGCTTGCTTCCACCAGATATGCCTCTTCGGATTCTTTTGCCGCCGAAGCGCTTATGCTGTTTGTCAGCGTCAACATCAATACCAGCATTCCTATTGCCATTGTTGTCATTGCCTTTTTCATTTTCTTCCTCCTTCTCTTTTCAAGCTAAATTTATCCTATATGCCTTTACGGCTTTCCGTGTATCATAATTTTAATAACCCGTAGCTTCAAAAGTCAACGCCGCCGCTTATCCGAAATTTTATGAATCTTTTGTATGCGTATGCAGCCTTCACGGATAAATGCTATTTCCCCTTACTTACAGATTTTCCCAACTTGAAAATCTTAAAAAATCAGTTTACCTATAGTTCCTTGGAATTTGATTTTGCCAAAAGCAAATGATATAATTTTTTCAACATATTTAGTAAAAATGAGGAATGATTTAAATGAAACAACATGCCTTTTTTATCTGCTCAGCCTGCCTTGCAACCGTCCTTCTTTTTCTCATTCTATGTCAACCGGATTTTTCCTCAGATAACCAGCAGAAGAATTATCGGGTCATTGCCATTCTCAATCCGGAAGGCGACATGTTCTGGAAAACCGTGTGGCAGGGAGTGCAGTCCTCCGCTGAAGATGCCCCTTTTGCACTTTCGGAATACGAATATACATTTTCCAATACGACAGAAGCAAGCGAATTGCTGGATATCGCAATCCGCACAAATGCCGACGGTATCCTTCTTCACCCCAAGGACACTCTGGACAGTGAGTTTTACAATCATCTCGCCTCCGCCAAACAACAGGGAATGAAAATCGTTTTACTTGACGGAACGATTCTGACCCACGATTATGACGCATTTGTCGGTATCGATAACAGGAACGCCGGAGCTTCTGCCGCACAATACATCATCAGCAATCATGAACCCAGACAGGAAATCCTTCTATTACTTAACGAAAACGGACTTTCCAATGCATTGAAAAAACGTGTAAATGGCTTTTTTTCTGCAATCGGAGAAAAATCTATCTCTACAAATGTTTATACAATAGAAACCTCCTCCAATGTGTCGCAGGGGATTCCGGATATACAGGATTTTCTGCTTGAAAATGATAAAATAACATATCTGGTCGCTTTCAGTTCCACCACTACCTTGAAAGCTGCCGGAGCAATCTCCATGTCAGATTTGGCTGAAAGGGTCCAGGTAATTGGATTTGGAGATAATGCGGAAGCATTGCAATATGTAAAAAGCGGAATTATCAAAGCTCTGTTTGTACAAAATAGTTATCAGATGGGAGAAAAATCGGTGGAAATCATGGAACAGCTCTTATTGGACGAGGAGCCAGTTCCTTTGGAAAATGAAATCGATATTTTTCTGGTTACCCCGGATAATATAGATGAGTATATGGAAAAAAGAGGCAATGGAGCACCATAGGAGATTTAGGAGGATGGTATTATGTACACCATTTTACTGGTTGAAGATGAAACAATGGAGCTATTGGCACTAAGATACGCGATAGAGTCTGTCTATTCCAACACGTTTCAGATTTTAGAAGCCATGGATGGGACTACCGCTCTTTCGCTCTGTCAGGAGCACCACCCGGAAATCATGATTGTGGACATCAATATTCCCGGCATTTCCGGTTTAAATCTAATTCAGTCAGTTAATGAACTGAATCTGAACAGTAAAATTCTCATTACAACCGCATATGACAAATCTAACTATATCCGCAAGGCCCTGGAAATGGGAGTTATCGGCTATTTATTGAAACCTGTAAATATTACAGAATTAAAAAGCGCTATTGGACGCTGTGTGGAAAAAATGCAGCTAAACATCCAGCAGGACGAGCAGCTGCGCACGCTCCAGCAGAGTATAGAGTCTGTTTGTTCCTATGCAAAAGAATATCTGGTAAAAGACATTCTCTCTAATAAAGCTCCTCAGGAAGCTCTGATCAGCGCTTATGAATGGCCGGAAGATGGCAAGCTGCAAGTATGCATTTTATGCTGGTTCTCAGAACAAGAGCAGGATTACAATCTCTTTTATGAAATGTGCATAAAACATTTCGATCAATATTTTTCAATGTTGTTCTCTCCTGTGGATGGGCGTGCATTGCTTTTTTTACAGTCACGCGCTCCGAAGGATCTATCCGCCTTGTGTGTGATTCTGCATATCAATGCACAATCTATTTTATCCGGGCTTGGTCATGGAAAAATTTCCTGCACAGGTTTTTGCCCCACTTATGATGAATTATGTCTTGCCTACAAAAAAATGCAGTCCATAATTCCTGCCCAGTCCAGTCCCCTCGCACTTCCCAGTCTACCAATGAATATCCTTGGTTCCTCGCACAAGAGAGTCCTTTTGCGGCAAAAAATGCTTCAGCGCATTCGTGGTCAGCAAACGGCATCGCTGATTGGCATGTTGAAAAAAATTTTTCTCAACCCAAATGCCTGCTGGCCGGGTATTGCTTTACTTCTGGATGCTATCCGGCGATATGATGAAAACATCAATTTATGTGAATTGTTAGATTTTTTCTTCCAGGATAATCCACTGAATCAACTGACTAAATGGTTTAACAACTACTATCTTGCACATCCCACTGACAATTTAGAGACCATTAGTCCCCAGACACGTATTGAATCCGCATTGGCTTTAATTGGTGAAAAGTTCAACCAGGATCTGACTTTAACTGATATTGCAGATGAATTTGGATTATCTGCTCCCTATTTTAGTAATTTGTTCAAACAGCAGACAGGGAAAAATTTTGTCACTTACCTGAATGAGGTTCGAATCCAACATGCAATCATGCTGATGGAACAAGGCGAGACAGATATGGAAAAAATTGCAGAGCAATGCGGATATTACAGTAAGAAATATTATTTTGAAGCCTTCAAACGCGTAACCGGACAATCGGTTACCCAGTATCGCTGCGGAGAGGAACAATGAAACCACAATCTATTCACCGGAAAATGACACAATTAATCAGCCACACTCTAATATTGATGATTCTGACCTGCTCTATTTTATTGCTTGCCGGCGGCAAAATATTTACGAATTTGTATGCACTTTTTAAGCAGCAGCAAACATTCTTTTCATATGAATATGTGCTCACATCCCTACAGGATGAGCTGCTTTCCCAATTTAACGGGACAAAGGATTCCGAAGAAAGAATCATCTCTTTATCAAACCAGTTAGAGGAAATCGCCTGCATGCTTCCTGTTTATTTTCCTCATGCTCAGTTTACCGACACGAAGCTGCTGACTTTAGAATATATCAAAGAAGTCCAGCAGTTGTCAGAGCAATATGCATCCGGGGAAAATGCTGAGCTGCTGAATACTGTAGATGATGTCCAGCAATTGTTCCACGAGTTGAGGATACAGTATGCTACCACCAGCCCTTTCCACGAAAAAATCATCAACCAAAAAGTTGAACGGATACGTAATAACTGGATTTATCAGATTCTATTCACGATTTTACTTGCCGGCATCATATGCAGCATATCATTTATTGACGGACGCCGTATGGTGCGTAACATTGCTCTTCCACTGAGCGTTTTAACGAAGCAGGCAAATCAAATTTCAAACGGAGATTATAGTTCTCTGGCGATTTGCGATAACGACAGTGAAAACGACTTGGAGATCCAGCAGCTTACGGATGCCTTCCGCTGTATGGCAGAAACTATACAACAACAGATGGATGAGCTGAAAGATAAAATACAGCTCTCTGAAAAACTGTACTCACTGGAGATGCAGAATATCCAGATGAAAATGATGCTTTCACAGGCAGAAATGAGTCAGATTCAGTCGCTGATTAATCCTCATTTCCTGTTCAATTGTATTGGAATGTTATCCAGTATGGCAATCATTGAAAATGCTCCTAAAACGCACGAATACAGTTTAAATATTGCCCAATTTTTACGAAGTTCCCTGAATCTGGTGGGAAAAAGCATCACCCTGCATGAGGAAATGCAGCATATCAGACATTATATCCATATTCAGCAATTACGATTTGGAACAAGAATTTCATTTCTGACCGAATGTGCATCTGAATGTGAAAATGCAGTTTTACCAGCTATTATATTACAACCTTTGGTAGAAAATGCCCTGGTCCATGGTGTTGGCTCCTATCCATCCGGAGGAATCGTACATATCAATGTTGAGCTACAGGACGAATTTGTCCGCTTATCTGTGGAAGATAACGGCATCGGAATGACAGATGATGAAATCCGACAAATACTTGAGAATTCATCAGAGACCAATTTGTATAAACAAAAAAAGACCGGTCTATATGGAACGATATACAGCCTTCAATACTATTTCAGTGGGAATGCAGGATTACAGATTGAATCAAAGAATAAAGGCGTAAAATTTATCCTCTATTTTCCATATCAGACCAGTCCTCCTCAATTCCAAAATCAGTAAAAGCACACGCTGCCTTGCTCCGCGAGGCAGTTTGTTGTAGCAAAAAAGCCGATGCCCTGCACCGGCTTTTTATCTGAGGAAGCTGGTTTTTCTGTTTCACTGGCATCATGAGCACACCCTATTGTTCCATCTGCCTTCCCAGAAATCCTGACGCCGACTGCACCAGCTTCTGTTCCACTTCTCCCATTTTTCCTTTTTCTCCATTGTCAATCAACACCACCCCGCCAATAATATCTCCTTCACAGATAATGGGGCTGATTGCTTCCTGCTCAAAGTCATCCGTCACATCCTGGGTGATGGGAATAAAATTTGTATCTTCCTTTGACGCGATGACCATCTCTCTCCTATTCAGTTTTTCCTCCAGCTCCTTGCTGATCGATTTTCCCAAAATACTTTTAAAACCGCCCGATACCGCGATAAACTGGTCCCGGTCTGCAATGAGTGCAGTTCTTCCCGATACCTGTGCAAGACTTTCCGCATATTGTTTTGCAAATGTATTCATCTCACCAATGGGAGAATATTTTTTTAATATAATTTCTCCCTCCCTGTCAGTAAATATTTCCAACGGGTCGCTTTCCCTGATTCGGAGGGTCCGTCTAATTTCTTTGGGTATAACAATACGGCCTAAATCGTCTATACGCCTGACAATGCCTGTAGCCTTCATAAAATAAACCTCCATTTACGCTAATAGTAAAAAATTTCTCTTGTACTATTATTTGTAAAAGAAGGTTTATTATACATTAAAATTCAAATCAAACTCTGGTATAAAACTCTCCCTTGCAGTATCGCCTTCCTGGATGAAAGCATTGGTGATTCCTAAGTTTATGGCATAATCCACAACTGTCTCGTATTCTCTTTTCGTCACCTTTCTGCATAATTCTTTATACGCAGGATTTCCTTTCAGCCGCTCAAAGGGTGTATACTGGTTCATCAGACTGATATAGACCTTATCCCCATAGGCTTCATACACATACCGGATCACATCCTTTGCATTCTTTTTATGCCCCGGCAGAAGCAGATGTCTTACAATGGTTCCCTTTTGCATCATACCATTTTCATCAAAAACAGGTTCCCCTGTTATTTTGACCATCTCATCTAACGCGCTCTTTGCAACCATAGGATAATCCGGCGCTTTGGAATATTTTTCTGCCAGAAGTTCATCCATATATTTAAAATCTGTCAAAAAAATATCTATGATTCCCGACAGTCTTTTTATCACATCTCTTTTTTCGTAACCGCTTCCATTGTATACAACCGGTATGGCTAATCCCGCTTTTCTGGCTTCCGTGACCGCTTCAGCAGCCTGCAATACATAGTGGTCCGGTGTGACCAGATTAATATTGGCAGCGCCCTTTTTCTGCAATTCCAAAAAAATCTCCGAAAGCTCCTTAATCGAAACCTGCCTTCCTCTCTGACCTGCCGCAATCTCATAGTTCTGACAGTAGACACACCGTAGATTACATCCCGAAAAGAACACGGTACCGGAACCCTGCTTCCCCGATATGCACGGCTCCTCCCACATATGAAGATCCGCCCTTGCCACAAAAATCCTATCATCCGAAAGGCAGTAGCCTTTTTGACCGCTTTCCCGCTTTGCCATACATTCTCTTGGACACAAAGCGCAGGGACTGCTGCTTAAGCCATTCCACTTCATAGCCTATTCTTCCCCATATAGCTCATCCCATTCATCCCGCGGAATCGCTGTAATATTTCCAACATCATAATAAATTTCATAAAACAGATTAATCCAATATTCTTTATAATCCTCAAGGTCGGATTCATGGATATTACTGTATGGATTCTCAAACTCTTCCCTTAGCTTAGGAACCACCACGATGCCATCCCCATTAGGATCCGCCTTATCCGCCTTTATCAGACTGACTCTTTCCTGCTCTTCCCTGTAAATCCTCGCCAGATTGACCAGATTGTCCAGATAAGTGAAAAACAGCCACACACACAGAATACTCACCAGACTGTATTTTGCCGCCTTGATCACCAGCTCCTGGTCTGCCACATCAATGATTCCCTGAATGCAGGCAATGAATAAAAAGATACCCGCCCCAAAAAAAGCCCTGTTCATCGGAGTCGGCGCAATGGCAAGTGCATAGCTGGTCGCTATTGCTGCAACGAGGAACAATACCGTTTCATTTTCCCGTATCTGATGCCATCTGCTGATTCTTTTTTGAAGAACCAGAAATACAATCACAATGACGGTAAGGATGATAACTGCAAAAAATAGTTCCCGAACGCTAAGCGTAATTTTGTATACCCTTGAAAGGAACCCTACAATACCGGCATATGCACCCTCCGACATGGTTTCGCTTCTATTTCTTATGCCGGGTGCTGATATCATTCCCAAGATGCCGCAGCACATACCAACGACACCTGAAATCATAAAAGGATAAATGCATTTTCTTCCCGCTTTTCTTTTATTCCACCAGAAATTCAAACCAAACATGAGTATCAGCAAAAGACCGCCGCCGGAAGTATTTTCATTGCACCATCCTGCAAGCACGCCAAAGAAAAAGGTTCCTGCCGCCAGAAGCCAAGTATGCTTTATTTTTTCCGGATGATTCAAAAAATATCGATAAAAAGTGACGAACCCCAAAATAAACACACTGCCCCAGAGATAATTACAGGCGCCGCATATCCAAAGCATGGTCTGTCCGAAGCTGACTGAAAATTTCCATAAAAAGGTAATCACAAGCAAAAGGACAAAAAGATCGTATCTCTTTTTGCGGCGGATATTTGCATATACAAGCAAAACAAGCGCTACGAACATCAGACTGTTCACCAGATTGAACACCTGCTTGTCTGCTGCAAGGGAAAGCCGCACATTGAACTGTCCCACCACTCTTCCGCTGTTCGACAGATATTCTCCGTACTGCTGCTTCACCAAATCCCATATGGAATGCGCATTCCTCACTTCTATTGCATATGCATAATCATCTGACATATAGGGTGTCAGCACATTATAAGCCAATATCATCAGAAATGCTGCTGCCAATATCAGCCAGAATAGATGCTTTCTATGTTTTTCTACAAAAGCTGCCACGACTTCTTCCTTTCTACTGCAATCTGATATCCATTTTAACACTGTACTCGTCTAATACAATATTTTTTCATAAATTCTATAATCTTTACATCATTTCCAGTTCCCATGACATACCGCCGATCTGTACTGGAATTGTTCATACCTCTTCCGTTTTTGTTTTAATAGCGTAACGTCAACGGCTTTGCCCTTTATTATAACAATTACCGTAACCGTTCCGCAACATTTAAAAATGTGACTCAAGCAATTCCCTTGCCTTAATATTCGTTTCTTCACTTTCTTCCCCCCACGTGGGGCTTTCTGCAATACGTTCCAATGATGCCTTAAGCATCAGTAAATAATCTTCATCTAATAAGGGCAACAAACAATGGATAATCCAAGTCTTCCAATCACATTCCAATTGCTCTGGCCGCAGCGCCTCAATAATAAAAGGAATAATCACTCTTTGATGCTTAGAAAGTAACGCAGGCATTTCTTTTGCAATTGGCCAATTCATATCTCTCATCCACTCCAGCAATGCTGGCAGGATAGGCATTATTTCTTCGTCGGAAAGCAGCCTTAGTTCATCAATCCCGCTAAAATCAAATTTATTTTTTGGCACCAAATCTTCTACTCGTTTCATACTTACACCTCGGATATATGGCATTCTATCGCAATTCCCATCTCGTTTACTTGTCGTTGCACTTGCTCTAAGAAATTCTAATGTCATTATATCGGTTAATTCTGCGACAAACAACCAGAGAATTGCAGGTCAAAAAAATGGGGCGCAACAACATTATATATGTTTTTGAGGATTATAATTTTGGTAAGCCTTTTCCCTTGCTATTGCCTTATCTTCCTCAGACACCGTATCCGAAAAGTCAAACTTACCTTCTTTTATTGAAA
The DNA here is from genome assembly GCA_014804785.1 of Lachnospiraceae bacterium. Taxonomy (GTDB): domain Bacteria; phylum Bacillota; class Clostridia; order Lachnospirales; family Lachnospiraceae; genus Suilimivivens. The sequence continues at coordinate 326,708 of JAAUZD010000026.1, read as the reverse complement.
AGCAATCATGAAATAGCTTCTCTTTTTCAACAAGATTATATAAATTTGCACACCATGGATATTGCATATTAACTTCTAAAGGTTTAAAACAAATCTTTTTTCCTTCAGCCTTCCAAAGGCTTCTTTTATGTTCCAACTTCAGCCATGATAATATCTTAATAACTACTACATTCATCTCATAATTACTGATTTGAATGTCAGTTGTCATTAATGCTTTTTTATCTTTACTTCCCCAATATTTTAATAATTCATCAATTATATGCATTCTGCTTTCTCTCCTATAAATTCACAATTCTTGTGAACCTATTATGTGCTAAAAAGACACTGCCCATTGATAAAACGATATATACCCACTTCCATACTATTCGTGCCGCTGGTGAATTTAAAATAAAACGTAGCCTTAAAAGCAATCCCAAAGTTCGAAGCTTTGAAATTTGTATCTCTAGCTTCTTTTTGGCGGATCGTAGTAATCAAATGCTTTTTTTCTGGCCTTTTTGCGTTTTTCTTCAGTAATATTAGATGAAAAATCAAATTTATTATCTTCTATACAAAAATACTGATTAAGCAAAACCTCTTTATTCATCATTTCCTGTAAGTTTTGGCACCATGGATAATTATAATTAAGCATCAACGGTTTTAACCTTGTTTTTTTACCTTCTCTTATCCATAATTCTCGTTTGTGTTCTAATTTTAACCAACCTAATATTTCTATTACTACGACTCTGATATCTCTAGAAGAAAATCCTTGCAGATGACTAAATAAATTACTTGATGTTCCCTTTTCATAATATTCTAAAAGCAAATCTACTGTATCTATCATCATAATGCTCCTATTGATTATAATTACCCCCTGATGCCGCCCCAGCTTCACCGTTAAAAATCTTTTTCACCGCATTCTTAATCATATATTCATAAACAGCTTCTCAATTCTTTCGCTTCTTGCTCTGATATCTCTATTTTTTAACTACTGAAACTATTTCTCCATTTCACTGCAAAAAAGTCATAACAAAATTATATGAAGCTTATTGAATAAAGCTTAAAATCTCTCCCTTTTTTAATTCATCTACCGGCATAATCTTTCCCAAATCATTATCCATAAAACTGCCTTCACCAAAAATACTATTTTGAATAAAATACTTCATCGTATCTCTGTCTGAATAACAAATTGAGTAAAATGATGGTGTAGCAATATCAACATTAACCAATTCATTATCCTCGTAATCAGCATCTCCATCTTCACAATAATCAATATATATTCTTTCTCCATTAATCATCATATTTAATTTGTCACTATCTATATACATATTTGTTGCTTTATTTTCCCACTGTTGAAGCAAATGTTCCACTTCTTTATCGTTCGTAGAAATCAAAATAACAGACCTCACATTTTACCTCCTAGCATGGGCTAATAAATTCAATTAAATCATCGATATTTGTAAACACCTTAAAACCATTATTAGTTCCATCTTTCAAAACAGAAGGCTTAACTGAATATACCATTCACTTTTATTCCATCATATTTTTGTATGTTCTCAAAACACACCTCTATGGAATCTATGCCTTCAACAGAACGTACTTTAAATATTCATTGACCCAAAGTAAAAAATGCAGAATCCCAACATTTCTCTTTATATGGATTTAATCTCTAAATCTGAGTTCACTTCTTTTGCCTTTTTTAATGCATGAAGAAAAACAGATATAAAATCCTTTCCATCACTTGTTACAAAATAATTAGATAAGTCCGTAATATCTTTACTTATATTACTTCCCCAAGGGGGTTGTTTTGATAAGTCTTCTATATCCCATATTATTTTATCTGGAGTAAATGTTTGCAATTCTTTCTGAATTATGCTCAATTCTTCTATTGCTTTATCTGCATTTTCCCACTTTATTCTCCCTTGGTATAATTCCTTCATAATAACTGGAAAACAACTTCCCCATTTCTCACCTTCCAAATTATATGCTACAGTAGAAAAAAATGAATGCAATAAATCTCCATGCCCTATTTGATACCAATAAAATTTAACTTTAAATCCTACTGCCATGTAATCCTCCTAACCTATCTTAAATAATACTTCTATGGAATTATCTGTTCGCTTCATAATATGGAACTATGTAGATTGTCCAGAGAAATGTTACAAATTTGCTGCGCCTTTATCGCACTCCTGTCTTCTCATATATTCTTTCTAATATTGTTTTCCGAATGGGATGCCATGCTGTTTTTCCTTACTAATGCAACAGGCTGACTCATACTGTCAAATAAAGTCCAGCGATATTTCGTGACTTTTTAAGTCTTAAAAATACCGCTTGATACTGTGCTTTTATTTATTGTAAAAAATACTTTTCTATTTCTTCACAATGTTTCAATGTATTTATCTCCATATATTGCTTACATTGCTCAAGAGTGTCATGCCCTTCATCTGCCAATTGCTCTAGTACAGTGAAATCTAAAACTTCATTAACTTTTATATCTTCACACATTGCCATATTTTCTAAAAAAGAAAATACTTTACTTATTTCAGGCACTTTCTTACTCTGGACAATATAAAGAATATAAGGGACTATAACCATACCAAATATTGCATGTATTCCATCAGTATCATCTATCATATTTTCTTTTTCCTTTATTTCCAAAAAAGAGAATCCTTCTGGAATTTCCTCTTTAAAAGCTTTATACAAGTTATTGTATTTCATAAATTATCACCTACCCAGCGCACAATATAAGACTTCCCTTTTGAATATGAGAACCGTCTTTTTGCCCCATTCAGCAGATGGACCAATGCTGCCTTTATGAGCGCCGTATCCTGAGTTGCAGGCACATTTCTATTAGATTTTAGCTAAGCCATTATCATTTCGTTTAATTTTCTAACTATGAAATAAAGTCTTTGCTTCCAGATGATTTAAGGCTTTCTGGCAACAGAAACAGCAAATATTTAAAAAACAGTTATTCTCTGTCCCAAACTTAAATTAGCTTTAATAATTCACATTGCAATTCATTATCACTTAAGTCATCAATATACTGAAATGCAACAATCAGTGCTGGAACCACTCATGCCGTGGTCAAAAACTTTGCCGGCTGATTGCTACAGCAAGCGTCGCAGCTAAGCGGCGCTTAAATTTTAGGAGGGGCGTCGGATTTGACGCTTACATATATCTCATATGCATAGAAGCTTTGCCGCTGTTGTACCCACAGTTGCCACAACCTCATAAAGCGGTGGCGGTAAATCTAAATATCAATCTGTCATCCCATTAGCGAGTACCACTATTTTATGTATTTATACTAATTTAGCATACTGAAATTTCTGATACATTAATTGAGCTTCATCATATGCCTTTTCCACTATTGTTTTATCGGCTGTTTCCCAAATCCATTGCTTAGTTTCAGAGAAATCATAACCAAATTCCTGCTCATAGCATCCTAAAAAGGTATATGCCCTTTCTATTATATTTTTCATATCAACTGTTTCGGGATTACTGATTTTTTCCCAATCGTTAAGCACAGCTTTATCGGCTGACTGCCCGTCTTCCCACATTTCTGGAGAAATTGCTCCTAAAAAGCCGCCTAAATCATCATTTTTACATTGATTGTAGCCTTGATCTAAAATATAGAAAAAAAATAAAAATGATTGCATTGTCTTCATCTTTTTCCCTTTTCATTGCTTTTTTAATCCTGTATTTGGATTCCCTGGTTTAGGTATTTCATTAATTCCACTTTCAAAAATTTTTTGGTGTATTAGGAATATGTTCCTCAGCCTCTCTAAAGATATGCCCTGTAGTAGAATTATTATCAGGAACTCTCTTTGAAATTATTGCATCTCTTTGATTATCTGTTCTTTGATAATACTGCTTTTCTATATTTCGTGCAAAATTACTTCTTCCACTTGCACTTTCTACATTATAATTTTTTATACCCATACTGTATCCATCTTTATAGCAGTCAGGATGTACACTTCCTTTTGTTCCGTAAGGAACCTTTTCTCCGTTTATAAGTGATTTTTGTGTATCATAATGAGGAATGTCTGGAAGCTTCGAAGGCAGAAGGGAAATGTTATTCTATTATTTGCAATTCACCTTTCTCGCCGGATATTAACTTACTAAGCATTATTTCAAAATTTTCACCCCAATTTATAAGACAATCATCGTATCCTGTAAAATAAAATCCTTTTTCAGATAAAAATAATGTCATGTTTTCCTTTTCTATGTCTCCAATTATTAACAAATCATCTTGTATGAATTCATTATACTCTTCTACTACATCCATTGTTATTGCCTTTTGTGCTTCTATTGGATTTAACCGGAGAAGCATATCCTGTTTCCAGATAGGATGAATATAATGAATTTCTAAACATGCATATTTCTCTATAAATTGCTTTTGTTTATCATCATAATGATAACCGCACTCTTCATACATATGTAATATAGCAGAAACATCTACGTTTCTTTCTTCAAAATATCCTGCTTGTTCTAAAAGGAAATTTGCTTTTTCCATCGTTTTCCTCCTATGGATATATAGAGATTACTTTTCCAACTTGTGCTTGCTATATTTCTTATTTTAGTATTTTCTGCTGCTTCATTTTCTCTTATCAAAGACCGCCTTGCTGCATGGGTATACAGATTTTGTTTTCCATACGGACAATGGGAATCCGTATACACAGTCAGGGCTTAATGCCATCATATCCCGGCTTTTCCTATGCCTTTTTGGTACAAATAATAAACCAGTATAAACACATATAAAAAGTTGTCTTTTCAGAAATGCCGATTTTATGCGGATTGTGGACGGTATAAACCATAATAAATCCATGGTTTCCGTATTGGAGGATTACAGCATTTTTTCGCTCCATATCCATGGCCTATTTATAACATTTCGCCACCTTCGATGGGCGCCATTGCAATATAAAACTTCATGATAAAAAAATATTACAAATTTTCTATGTTTTAATCTTCCACAAATTCAAATTGAGGAACTATGCCTTTCAATTCAGTATCAAATGTTACAAATTTTGCACTTTGGGGAGCAACTACCCTACTCACATGAATCCCTTTTAAGCACTTATAACACCAAATTTGTAAAAATCCCACCCTTGTATCACCATCTCCAATGTATATGTAATCTATTCCGCATTTCCCACAATGTGGACATTCAATTTGATTTATTTTATTAAAATCATCCGTTATTTGCGATACTATCGCTATCCACTCTTTTTTCATTATTATATCCATTCCTTTCGCTTCGCTCAAGGCACAAAACGCCATGAAAAAGGTTGGCTGCCCTGAGTTTCTTTTTTATAATTGTTGTCATAGGGATATCCGGTACACTACAAATCACGGGGAGGTGAGTGGGTTGTCCGTATTATCGGATGACCGAATTATTATATGTGTAGGATGCTTTTTCAAGCACAAATAAGTGTGGCTCGACCACGTAACCTTATCTTTGTTAAAACAACTCTCGTTTTAATCCTAAGCATCCAGTCAATGCCGTTTACTCCCTATAATCTTTGCAGAACCCCATGGTTCAGAAAGGAGTCCCTATGGCTTTAAAAATTGTGTACCAGACCTGCTGCGGCATTGATGTCCACAAGACTTTTGTCGTTGCCTGCATCGCTTCCACAAAAAAACAGGGTGTCACCACCTACAAGCACCATCGTTTCTCAACCTTCACACAGGGGTTGAAGGAATTGTTACAGTGGCTGCTTGACAATCACTGCAGGGATGTCTGTATGGAATCCACCGGTAAATACTGGATTCCTGTTTACAATGTTTTAGAAAACGATTGTACGATTGTCCTTGCACATCCCAAATATGTTAAGGCTATCCGTGGTAAGAAAACTGACAAGAAAGATGCGAAATGGATCGCTGACCTGTTCAAGCATGACCTTGTTGCCGGAAGCTTTATGCCCCCTGCTGATATCAGACAGCTCCGTGACCTGATGCGCTACCGTTTCAAACTGACCTGCTTCATGTCCAGTGAAAAGAACCGCCTCCAAAACTGTCTCACGGTTTCCAACATTCAGCTGGCTTCCGTTGTTTCGGACACGTTTGGGAAAAGTTCCCAAAGAATTCTGGATAAGATTCTTGAAGATCCCGAAAATACTTCCTTTGATATCGAACCTTTAATTCATGGCTCCCTGAAGAAAAAACTTCCCGAACTGGAGCTCGCCATTGATGGGTTTATCACACCCGAACAGGCTGGTAAATTAAAGGTCATCAAAAGGCATTTTGAAAACCTTGAATCCCGGAAAGCAGAGTTAGAAGAACTGATTCTTGCGCTCGCCAGTCCCTATCAGCAAGAACTCGACCTAATCCTAACCGCTCCATCCTTTAAGAACATCTTTTCCGCAATTGGTATCATTTCAGAAATCGGCGTCAGCATGGAGGCTTTTCCTTCGGCGAAACACTTATGCTCATGGGCTGGATTAACCCCAACCAACAATGAAAGTGCAGGGAAGAAAAAATCTGTCCGGGTATCCAAAGCCGGATGCTATATCAAACCACTTCTAGTTCAATGCGCCAACTCCGTGGTTAAAAGTGAAAAGCATCCTGAAATCCGCAACCGCTATCTCCGCTTAGGGAAACGCCGCGGTCATAAGAAAGCAATCATTGCAATAGCAAGAATGCTTCTAACAGCATTATACAACATGCTGAAAAATAAGGAACCCTATAATGCTGAACTTTATCGAAAAAGTGATATTCTTCCTGTAAACCGTGAAATCACGGTGGAGCAGGCAATCTTAATGGCACAGTTTCAGGGATATAAAATCAAGTCAGCTACTGAATAGACCTTAACTTTGCCACATATTCAATTTTTAAACAGCCACCGCAAGATGGCTTGTTTGTACTGCAATTAAGGGAATGGATACCCTCTACTATTCTTTTTCAACCTTCTCCTTATCATAAATATCTTGTACAATAATCTTAATAGTATTGTCATCTCCAAATGCAGCATATGCTACTTTATTCTAGTTATATGCACTTATGTCATTATAATTTTCAGATACTATTCCCTCATTGACATTAATAAAAGTATACATATGCCAATCTCCTTTTCCTCTTATTATCAGAAATGTATCGCCATTGATAATCTGAACAACTGGTTCACCAATATATTCTTCACTAAAAACTAAATCTCCACGCCAATTCTTTATACTCAGCCTGTAGTTTTCTCCATTTTGCTCCATAATACATAATTCTGAAATATCAACATTTTCCTTATCCCATACTGTTATAATTCCATTATCTTTTCTAATCCTCACCACTTTGTCCAAATATGCTTCGTTATCCATCTGTGATTCTTCTGGCACATAGCTGACCACCCATTCATAACTCTGCTCATCAAAATCAATTTCCACATCGTATCTTACCTTTTCTTCGTTTATAAAACCGTTTTCTGCGCCAATGACAATGTCTGCAAGCTTTCGCGCCATTTCTTCATCTAAATAATCAATGTCTTCACTTCGATTTATATCATTCAAATATGGACGCTCACATTCTAGTTCAACTTCAACCGTATAAATAGCTAACATAATAATCAACAATATAGATATTCCTAATAAAACAGTTAAGATTCTTATTTTCATCTATTTTACCCTTTTCTTCATCTGGATGGGCGATCAAGCATTCCATTATCCCTTCTGATTCTGACTGCAAATTCTCCATCTAACACAAAAGAACTCCCCCCGGTTGTATCACTTTGTAGGCAACCATCCATTCATAATTTTGTTCATTAAAAGTAACCTCTACATCATACTCGCACTCATCTTCAACATAATTTGTTCTCACTACTTGATTCATATAATTTTCTCTTTCCGATATATATAACTCTGCTATTTCCAATGCCATTTTTTCATCAGAAACAACATCTTTTTTCCTGTCAATATCATCCAAGTGCATACGATTGCACACTGGTGTTCTTACTATAATGTTTATACCTAACAGGAAAATAGTAATAAAAGAAATTCCTAAGCATAGAAATAAAACTTTTTCCTTCAATATTGCGTCTCCTTTCTTCGAAAAATAACCCCAAAATTTAATTACCTTTTTAGCTTCAATCCTTTAGTAACATTTTTCACATTCTTTACTATGTGGCAAATCAGGATGATTTTTATCATGAGATAATTTCCATCTAGAAACAAATGTAATGTGAAGTGGTTTATGTCCCGCTTTATATGAGGAAATTCCCTTGCTGAAAATGGGGAATTCTGACGCTCATTTCGGGTAATTCCATTGTACTATAAACAGGATCCCTCTCATAGAAGGTCTCCCTGTCCGCTTCCTTGGCTTTTCCCTTCTGGCAGATATGAATGAGACGATCTTTATTATCATAGGCATACTCCGCCCTGTTCCCCAGGGTATCCGTCACTGCCTTCAACTTGCCGCCCATAGTATATTTATAAAAGATGGTGTTCCCATTGGCATCAGTCATGGAGGTCACATTTCCCAGCTTATCATAGGTATAGCCCATCTGTTTCCCGTACCGCTGTTGACAATCAGGGACTCTATTGATGAAGATTTCAAAGTACATTTATAAAGTCGTGATTCTTGTCATGACCTTATTTAAAAAGTAGGATTTCTGCTTTTAAAATAAAGCTGTGACAATGCGCCATCTGATACACTAACCTCGTAAAACAACTATTTTTATAAAACTCATTAATAACGCCAGTAAAAATTGTATCATAGCTATTAAGAAGACAAAAATAACTATATTTTGTATCTTCCAGTCTTCTTCCTCCAAAAAGACTTTATTTGAATTAGGAATAATAACAATTTGAATATTTCTATCCTGCTCATACTTCTTTGCATACTTCCCACTTGTTATAAATGTTTTCTTTTCTTTCTTTTTGTCTATCTCATACTCAACCTTTACAACATAAAGAGTCGGTCTTCCAGGAAATACATCCCACGATATTACTTTTGCACAAATTTTTTTTCCATATTCTATTTTCATTTTCAATTTATTTTCATTGTTTTTAAATTGTAATACAAGAAGTATACAAATTATTGAAACAGCTATTACAGAAGCTACCCATATCGTCATTAGCCACACTCCTCCTCCTGTCCAAGGATTTTTAATAAAATGTCAAATATATTAAATTTTATTATGTTATTTGTATATGTTTCTGTTAAATGTATATCCATTCCTGCTCCAATCCCCGCTCCAATTTGGAAGCCGTCTATATCACCATTCGTATCTGACATATCATCAAAAGATATTATATCTACTGTTGCATAGCCAAGATATCCACCCGAGGCTCCAATTGCGCTAGCTGGTCCTAATAGTCCATCCACATCTTCTGCATTCGTAAATGCATCTGCCAAACTTATACCAGCATCAAGAATTCCTACAGATGCTGTGTCATTAACACCAGGAACTGCATAACTCCATTGAATTGCTGTATTGCCTTTCCAATCGTACGAAAATCCAATATCTGCATAAACACCCAAAAGTGCATTTGCATTTACACATATTTTTCTAGTAAATGTCCCATTATTTGAAGATAATTTATCATTTATTTCCTCAATCTTTGTCCCAATAAAATTCTTCGCACTATCGACAGCATTATTCCATCCTGTTTGTACACTATCGACAGTATTATTCCAGCTTTCCTTAACTGAATTTACACGCACATCCCACTTTGCTTTTTTGGCATTAATTGTATTATTCAATTGTTCCAAGAAATAGTTCCATATTATTTCATTTGCATCTTGTTGACTTATTGGACTTTTGCCGTTTAAATCCACATAACTGACTGGAGAATTACAACAATAGTTATAATAATTAAAAGTATTTAAAACTACAAGATTACCCTTGATTACATCTTCCGCAATAAACCGTCCATCCTTCGACTGGTATTCTCTAGCTTGGGCAAAGTATGTCTCGCTTACTTCATCATGCCGATATCCAGTAAGCCCAAAAGGCTGACCGTCCCCTTGTTTATCATAAAATCTATGAGTCTCTACGTCATACGGTTCTCTTCCTAAATCGTTTCCAAACTCATCATACCCGTAGGTCAGGTAATCACTTCTGCCCGCAAATGAAACGTCTTGCCTATGGAATCCACTAACGCGCATGGGACTTCCAAGCTCATCCTGCATGTAGTAATGCAAACTGGAAAAAGCTGTCCTGCCAGCAGGATTTTTTCCTCTTCCACTTTCTTCCATAGCGGTCACCTTACCATCAAAATAGAAGTGTTGCTCGCTCTCGCCCTTCTGAATGCCTATCAGGTTATGATAACCTCTTGTCAGATCAAGGAGATAATCCTCTGCATCCCCATTTACATTTTTCCCTGTTCTCTGTCCAAATCCATTATATAGATAGATGGCTTCCTGCCCTTTATCATTCCACGATTTGCTAAGACGGTTCATGGCTCCATACTCATATCCACGGATCAGCGTTCCTCCTATCTCTTCCCTGATCAGATTTCCCCTATTATCGTAAGAGTAGTCTGTTCTGACAAGATTTTCTGCCATGCCGCCTGCCTGCTCTTCTTCTGCAAAGATCAGCCGGTTCATGGCATCATAATGATAGGAAGTATTCCTACCCTTCTCAAAATCCTCTAGGTAACTCCGGTTTCCAAAAGAGTCATAGGCATAGTTCCTTAAGGCATTCCCATCCTTGGAAACACTTATGAGCCTGCTCAGGGCATCATATCCATATTCATATCGCCCGCTTTCCTCCCTGAGCCCTCTTCTGTCCTTAATGATGGCAGTCTTATTGCCCATGGAATCATACTCATACTGGTACCTGTCAAGAACACCATGCCCGTCTTCATGGAGAAGTTCGGCAAGCTGTCCTCTTTCATCATAAAGCCATCTCGTGCGCATCTCCTCCGGGAACAGCTTTTCCGATATCCTTCCCGTCGCATCATATTTGTAGCAGATTTCTTTGAAGTCATCGAATCCCCTGCTGGCTCCTGCCAGCCCTTCGCTTCTTCTGATCCGCATTTTCCGGAGCCTCAGCATCTCATCATACTCATAGACAGCTTTATTTCCATCGGGATAAGTGATACTCTTTCTCTCACCCATGCTCCCCCATTCATAAGATACAGTCCTTCCCTTATGGTCTGTGATATCTGTAGGATTCCCTGCGGCATCCCTCCCTATCCTGGTCTCTCCCAGCCAGTCTTTTACAAACGCAAGCTGGCGCAGGGCGGTGTATTCCATCTCCACGCTGGTGCCGTCTCCATAAGAGATGTGCCTTATCTTTCCGTCAGCGGTATAATCATATCCTGTCCTGTATCCGTCACGGTCTGTTTTCATTATGGTTCTGCCAAGGGCATCATAACTGTAATGCTCCTCATTCCCAAAGGCATCCTTGATACATTCCACCTGTCCAAGGGGATTCCTCTCATAGAAGGTCTCCCTGTCTTCCTCCCCTATCTTTCCTTTCTGGCAGATGTGGATCAGCCGGTCTTCATTGTCATAGGCATACTCCGCCCTGTTCCCCAGGGCGTCCTTTACCGATTTCAGCTTTCCGCTCAGGGTATATTCATAATAAGTGGTATTCCCATTGGCGTCAGTCATGGAAGTGACATTCCCAAGCACGTCATAGGTATAGCTCTTTTTCTGTCCCGCGCTGCTGGTGACGGCGGTCACCCTTCCCATACTGTCATATTCGTAGAAGAGCGCATAGTCTCTTCCGTCCATCTTGCTTATGATCCTTCCAAGCCTATCATAGGTGTAACTCCTCTGACTGCCATTGGGATATATGGTCTTATCAAGCCTCCCTCCTTTCAGGTAGAAGTGCCTGGTCTCCCTGCCGATTCCATCCTTAACAGCGGTCAGCTGTCCTAAAACATTGTACTCATACCGGGTGGTGTTTCCCCGTATGTCCGTTTCCTCCGTCAATTCCCCTGCATCATTGTATGTAAAGGTGCGCAGGTTCCCTGCCGGGTCCGTGATGCTGCTGACATGCCCGGAGCTGTCGTATGTATAGACGGTCTTACCCCCTGCCGGATCTGTGACCTCTGATACCCGGTTCAGGGCATCATAAGCATAGGAGGTTTCTGAAAGCACCTCCTTCCCGTCTCCTGCCTGAGTCCTGAGCAGGTTCCCCACCGGGTCATAGGCATACTCCACCACGGATGCAGCTTCCGCATCTTTCGCGCCTTTCCTTATCTCCACCCTTGCAAGGCGGTTATTCTTATCATAGGTAAAACCTGTGGCCGCTCCGCCGGGTGAGATCTCTTCCGCCAGCTTCCCCATCTCATTATAGATACGCTTCGTCTCCCTGCCTTCCTTGTCGGTCAGTTTTTCCGGCTTCCCCATGGCATTGTATGCGATGGACAGGATGCCTCCGTCATAGTCCTCCATCTGCACCGGCTTCCCGCTCTCGTTATAGGAATAGGACCGGGTATTCCCTTCGGGATTCGTCACCTTGAGGAGATGGTTCCTTTCATCATACTGGTAGCCGGTGATATTCCCCTCCGCATCTGTGGATGAGATCACCCTGTTCAGCCCATCATAAACATAGGATGTCTCTCCTCCATAGGGATCCGTGATCCTTACCACGTTCCCCCTTCCATCCCGCATGATCTGGAAGCTGCTCCCGTCAGGCTGGGTAAGGCGTACAGGAAGTCCCTTTTCATCATAGGCTGTCTTCCGGCTCCGCCCCAGGGCATCAGAGGTTTCGGTGAGCCTGCCCTTTTCATCATAGGTATTGCTGAGCAGTCTCTTTCCACTGACAGCGGCAGTGAGCAGCCTGCCCTCCTTATCATGGGAGAACTCTGCCTGTTCCCCCAGTGCATTGGTGATGCCCGTCAGGTTCCCCTTTCCGTCATACCGGTATCTGGTCCTGTTCCCGTTCCTGTCCACATACAGGGTCCGCAGGTTCTGGTCATTATACTGGAAGATTTCCTCCCCGTCCTCATGGACGGTCCTAAGGTTGCGGCATTGGTCATCGCTGTCATAGGAGACAAGATTTCCGTTGGGCTCCAGCATGTAGGTGCGCATATTCGCATCATCATACCTCAGTTCCACGATGCTCCCGTCCGGCATGGTCTGCTTCAGCACCCTGCCTTCTGCATCATATTCATTCTTCACACCGGTGATGCCTCTTGGGGTCAGCACGCTCTCCAGCTTCCCGTTCTCGCTGTATTCGTAGGTATAGGCATGGTCCAGGGGGTTCACGAATTTCCACAGCTTCCCGTAGCGGTACCACAGCCTCACCTCCCTGCCCGTGTGGTCCCTGACCCTGATCAGGTAGTCTTCTTTATTGTAGATGAAGGACAGTTCTCCCCCGTTTGCACCTTTTACCTTCGCCACCCTGCCCCTGTCATCCCGGGTGTAGGTGTCCGTGTTTCCGTTCCGGTCCTTCCTCGTAAGGAGCCATCCTTCCGGGGAAAAGGCATACTCCTCCCCGGCTCCGTTGACATACCGGAAGCCTTCCTTTGTCTCTGTGAGCATTCCCTTGTCCCCCATCACCGGAACATACAGACCACCAGTGTGGGAGCGGAAGGGGATCTCTTTTCCATCCCCCTGGCAGATGGTCAGGCTCACCTGCCCTTCCTTCCGGATGTACATCTCATGGTTATGGTACCAGCCCTTCCCGATGCTGCCGCCGCCCTGGTCCATGGAATTGTAGAAGATCCTGAAGGACATCCTGGTGATCCCCGGTATGACCAGGTCCTCCTTTTCATAGATGAAATTCCCGGTGTTCATGTTGATGGGATCGCATCCGAAGATCTGGCAGCCCAGCCCCTCTCCCTTTGCCCAGAAGAAGGCTTTCGCATATCTGGCGGCGAACAGCGCCGGGACCAGCGGTATCCTGTCTCCTTGTCCGGAAGTGACCGGCATGATGAGCCCGCCTTTTTTGCACACCAGCACGCTGCTCATGGTGATGGCCTCCTCATCATTGATCCTTTCCGTCTGGCAGGACATGCCCTCCGTATTCTCCCACCGGTCTCTCAGGACCATGTATCCCTCGCACATATGGGTCTCTTCATTCTTCCTGCAGCTGTCAAAGTAAGGGATGTTGATCCCTGCCTTGCAGTCCCTGCAGTTGGCTTTTTCCTTTCCGTTTTCCTTGTAGCCGTGTTTCTTCTTGACGCATAGTTTTTTGACGCCGGTTCCATTTACACAGATCAGACCCGCTCCATCCACCAAATAATCCTTTCCCATCTTCCGTTCCCCTTTCCTTTATACAATCTTCCTAAGTTCCATTCCTTCCGCCCCTCTTGCGAGCAGGCTCTCTGCCAAGTCAAGCCGTATCCTTATCTCCCACTGATTCTTGCTTTTAGTGCGATAAATAGCCTCCCGGCAGTCATCATTGCCTTCTGCCAGTATCGGTAAGAAATAAAACGCATCTTCCCCTTTATCAATATCAAATAAAATCACATACAAAAAAGGCATATCCTCATCATACATCCGAAGTACATTCATCACTTCTCTTGATACCAGAAAAAAAGGTGTTGTCAAAATATCGGGATATAGAATATCCGTTCCGGTTTTCATATCCAAAAGAAAATTCTGCGGCAGTTCCCTATAGTGTTCTCTGTTCAGTTTCCTCTCGTCCAGCTTTCCATACCAGGAACTAATCTGCGGAATCGGATTCCCCCCTTGCGTTTTCAATGCAAAATATTCCATCCCCTCACTCATCCTTTCCATCATTCTTTCTCTTCATCCGCCAGAGGATTTCTCCTTCTTTATGAAACCCTCCAAAAAAGAGAAAGAAGTCATCCCTCTTCTCCATTTCCCTAAAGCCTTTGCTCTCCACAATTTCCTCCGCCATATCCTTGCACAGCTTGCAGATTGCCGCCAGATAATAATCCGCGCATCTGAGCCTGACTGCATCCTCCTCTGCTCTGCACAGTCTGGGGAAGCTGTTCTTTAGTTTTTTCACAATAGATTCCATATCTTCTTCATAGTATTCAAAAAAGCGCATCGGTCTCCATGTCGCCTCTAAAGGCTCCTCTTCCAGCCAGAATTCTTCACCCATCAAATACAATTTCATTTCATAGGTTCCCGTCAATATGCTGCTAAGAAGATAAGTAATTCCAAGGCTCGCTGCCTTTTTTGTATTACCTGCTCCTATAGAAACCGGATTCCATGAGGATGCCAGTTCTTCGAATGTCTGTATCACTGCCCGGCGGTTTTCCTCTTTTTGATATTCCTTCTCTAACGCCCGTACCCGCTTTTCAAATTGTTCTTTTTGCAGCTTCTCCGCCGCAGTAAGCAGTTCTTCCCTTCTTTCAGGAATCTTCAATGTTTTCATGCCCATGCCTTTCTTTTTCCTTACTGAATCTTTAGTTCTCCTCCGGTAAAGGCAATACCTTTGTTAAGATTTATGGCGCTCTCTCCTTGCTGAACGTTAACCGAAGATGTTCCTGCCACAATCAAAGAGCCTGTATCGCTTAAGATCGTCACGTCTTCCATCGCCTCAAGCATAACAGAATTTGCACTGACGATATGGATGCCTTCCTTATCCGTGAGTTCAATTTTGGTTCCCTGATTGTTGGTTATGACAATAGAATCCGGAGTAAAGCGCACTTCCTTCTGATACTTGCTCTTAAAGGATTTTATATTAGAATCTTTTCTGTCAGCGCTGTCCGTTTCCATATGGACGGAACTTATGACAAATGCTTCCTTTTCCTCCTTGCCGGGAATCGTAAGGCGCACCCTATCTCCCGGCTCCGGCATGCAGTACCAGCCAGTTCCGTCAGGCGTGGAATAAACGGTGGCATAAGGATACCAGATGTTGATATCCTGCTGCTTATTTTCATCCTGTAAAATTACAACCTGCACCCTGTCTTCTTTCACCTTCTGTACGATTCCGTCAAGAGATGCCCCCGTCATTTCACTCTGCCAGTTCTCTAAGGTGTCCAGACCTCTCTTTAACTTCAAGTAACAGTCATGAAGCATCTCTCCTCCAATGAAGCTGCTCTGTATCTTGTAAATGTACCACTCCCTTCCCATGATAGTCATATAATCTCCAATCCTGTGATTATCCCTGCATTGTACGATATAGACCAGGAAATCATACTCATAGAGGGGCGACAATCCGCTGTTTTTCTTCCGCCTGTATTCATCCAGTTCTTTTTTGACTGTATACTTTTGATGCTCCGGAAATTCTACTCTCTGACCTACCGGCAGGTCGTAAGTGAATTTTGTCCCTTTTATTCTGGATTCTGCCGTCAGAAACTTATGTTTTCTGCTGGCAAGTCTTCTTAAAAACTGCCAGTCCGTTTCATAATATTGCAAGACAAGGTTCCCCGCCGCATCTTCAAGGGAACTGTTAAATATGATATCTGCATCCGGATACCCCCTACTGATTAATCTGAAAATCTGCTCATAGGTAACGCTGCTATCCTGATAAGACCTGAGATGCTTTTCCTGATCCATCAACCAGCTTCCGGTAGCAAGCTTTAGGGTCATCTGCTTCTGATGGTATCCCGCATCAATGGAAAAGTCTGTGACGATTCCCCAGAATAAGGTTTCTCTTTCTCCATCCTTTCCTACCTTTTCTATCTTCTCCCAGACATCTCCTGTAAGGAGCCAAAGATATTCCTCCTCCGCCTCATCTTCTATGTATCCTGTGATTGTCATTACCCCATGTTCTCCCACTTCCTCCTTCATCTGGATGTCCAGAACGGAAAGAAAAGTTAAAGGTGCGGCAGCAATATTATAGTCTCTCATCGGTTTCCTCCTTTGTTTTTATGGTTTTCAGCATTTTCAATATTCTTGGTTTCCATTTATCGTATTCTTCAAATAGGCAGAAAAAGGTTCCAAGCACCTTTCTTGGACCCGCCTGAAACAGGAAAACCAGATTATAAACGATCTTATTTTCCGCAAAGCTTTTGTAATCGAACCACACTGCCTCCGATTCTTCTCCCTCGCTGTAGAACACACAACGCCTGTCAATCTGTTCAATCAGTTGTTTTACAATTTTTCTGCAATCCAAAAGCGCTTTGCCTTCTATTTCCTCATTTAAAAACTGAAAAGTAACCCCTTCCTCTCGCTTTAAGGAAGTCAAAATGACACCGGGGCGCTTTTCCGACCAGAATAGATTTGAAGCGCTTTCCCCATCTGCCTGCTCAAATTCTTCGGGTATGCAAACAGAAAATCCCATGCCGAAATTCCCTCCTTCATCCTCATCCCCCATAGTTTTTTCCTTTTTCATGCGAAGCAGAATATAGTCAAGATCCTCATTCGTAACCTGTTCCATTACTCTCCTCCTTGATAGAAATAAATATATAATCTTTTATAGCGCGCCACTTCCAACTTTCTTCTTCCGGATAAGTCAGTGTTAAAAGTGCCATATGTCTCTTTATGGAGAACACCGCCTTTATATGTTCCTTCTTTAGATCACTCATGCGCATAAGGAACCATCCAATTGGAATTTCTCCATTCTTATCCAGATAAACTTGGGAGCTTGGATATTGTACATATGTATTCTCCATCAGTTCATGGATCTGTTCGGTTACACCTTTTGTTTCATCTGTTTTCATTACCTTATAAAAAAATTGAAGCGTGAGCTGTACTTCGCCCTGCTCATCCTCCAGAATGATTTCCGGTCTGTCTGATAAAGGATAGTTTTCTTCCTTTTTTTCCTCGTCTATCTCTGCAAATCCCTCAGGCAGCTCTAATACAAACTGCTTATCGGGTAATTTCCATGTAACTAAATGCAAAGCGTTCTGCATGCCGCCTTCCGTTTCCTTGTCAAATATTGTTCTCACTAAAATGAACCATGCCCTTTCTCTATCTTGTAAAACTGATATGAAACTCCTCTATAATCTGCTTTCTTCTTAAAAGCTCCTGCCGGGCCTTTTCATTCTGTGTATCAAAGACCTTTTTCTCGAGCATGGATGCTGCCTGCATGCGGCTGCTTATTTCATTCAACCGGTTAATTTTTTCAATTGCCGGACTTTTGCCCACGCCGCCCGTCTTGATGTGTTTGCTCATAGTTTCATTCCTTTCCTATATCCTCTGCTTATTCTGTTCCTATCCTGTTCACCTGAATTCCGCGTATCTGCTTTTCTATCCCACTTTTCAAGTCCTTACATGGGGTGGATGCAATAATCTCCTTTTCTATTCCATCCAATCCATACTCCATGCCTGCCTCCTGTTCATATTCACTAAATGAGGGAAATCCTGCCGCTCCTGTTCCTTTCATTGCCACTTCATTAGTGGTTCCTACGGAATCAAACCCATTGCACATATTTATAACCGTTGGCGAAAAGCCATCCCGCCTCACCAACGACACTTCTTTGGGTGCCTGAAAAAACACATTGCTTCCCTTGATTCCTACCGTATCTTTTGCCAAAATCACTATGCTTTTATTACTGATTGCGCTGACCCCTGAATCATCCGCCAACGACACTTCCAGCGGGCTTGTCTGTTTTAAGTCCTTAAATCCCATTTGCTCTGGCAGAAGATACATCCGCTTATTGTCGGACGTCGTGAAATATCTGTCTGTAGCCTGCATTTCCGGATGGCCCTCTCCGTTTCCATGAACACAGCATACTGCCCTCACCTGTTTTTCCGAATAATCGCCCAAGTGAATGTAGACCTGCTCACCCTTTTCCGGCATACAGTACATGAGATTCCCCGCGTCCGGTCTCCATGGATACCAGTATGCATCCTCCACCGACTGGGATTGGTCTATATCAAATTTCATTTTCACCTGTTCATCCTTTGTTTCCAACACCCTGGCAGACAGCAGTCTGCCTATAGCTTGAGGATTCGCATATTTTTTTGCGGTAAAGGCTTCCTTTGATATAAGAATATATCTAAAGCACAGCAGTCCTTTATCAAGGCAGCAGCTTTTATCTGTAACCGTATAGATGAAATCTTTCCATTTCACCCGGTCCCCAAGTTCCAGATCCTCATATGTACTGATCCTGCGGCACCAACTCATTCTTTCTTTATCAAACCAGACCCCTTCCTCATACGCATCCATGTTTTCCTGATGGCAGGTTCTTCCAACCGGAAGTCCAATACCAATCGCCGGTCTGCCGGTTATGACAAATGGAACAATGGATGTTCTTAAATGGCTTGCCAGCCGCCTTATAAACTCCCAGTCTGTTTCTTCCAATTGATAAAGCGGACTCTCTATTTTTTGATCACTCACATAAAAATTTAAGTCAGCGCCGACTCCAAGAACCTCCCGCATCACATCCTGATAAGTACTATTTACATTTTGGAAGGTGCGGTTTTTCTTTTCGTAATCCATCTGCACCGTTTTAGAAATACCCTGCAAAGACACCTGATACCCCTCCCCTTCCTGCGTAACTTGAACTTCTCTGATCAAACCCGAAAAGAGCAACCTACCGCTAAGCCACACCTTCAGATTAACATCCTCCATAGAATCAAACAATATCCCTTCCCCAACTTCCTGCGGAACAAAGCCCCTCAAAAATATAATTGCATGAGCATCCCTTTTAATCTCCATATGAAACGCCTGCAAATCTTCTATAGGTATTGACGTATCTATTCTTATTTCCGCTGACGTAAACGCACCCACAATGTCCCCTCCATTTTTACAATTATTTTTCTATTTATCATTTTATATATTTTTTTATATAATCAAATCGAACAAAAGGTAATAATGACCGGCATTCTATCAATGTCATAGCGAATTACGAAACGACCTACTAGTGTCCCCCCCAAAAATATGCTATACTTAAACAGATTATCAACATTTATTATCTATCGAGGTTTTTATGAACGAAAAAGTATTAAGCACATTAGAATATACCAAAATCATCAATCTTTTAGCCGAAAAAGCATCCTCCGAACCAGGACGCGCTATGTGCCGGGAGTTAAAGCCGCAGACAGACCTATCCGCCATAAAGCAATCCCAACAGGAGACTGCTGACGCCTTGTCCATGCTTTTTTCCAAAGGTTCTACCTCCTTCGGCGGCAACCGGGATGTTTCTATGGCATTACGGAGCCTGGAAATAGGGAGTACTCTCTCAGCGCCGGAACTGTTAAAGATTGCAGGACTTTTAGACAATGTAAGCAGAATCAAATCTTACAGCCGGGGACCAAAGGATGATGAAAGAGAAACCTCACTGACTGGTTACTTCCAGACCTTGGAGCCTCTCTCCTCTCTTTCCGGGGAAATCAACCGATGTATTCTCTCGGAGGAGGAAATTGCGGACGATGCAAGCCCCGGGCTAAAACACGTAAGGCGTTCCATTGCACTTACCGGTGACAAAATCCACTCCCAGCTTACGAGCATGGTAAACGGTTCCTACCGCAGCTATCTTCAGGATGCCGTCATCACCATGCGGGATAACCGGTATTGTATTCCCGTAAAAGCTGAATATAAAAGCCAGGTACCCGGTATGGTGCACGACCAGTCCTCCACCGGTTCTACCTTTTTCATTGAACCTGCTGCCATCGTAAACCTGAACAATCAGTTAAAGGAACTTGCCATCAAAGAAAAAGAAGAGATAGAAGCTGTTCTGGCAGATTTAAGCGCTCAGACCGGGGAACACATTTTTGAGATTTCCGAAAATCAGAGGATCATGACTTATCTTGATTTTGTGTTTGCAAAAGCCTCCCTTGCCATGGATGAAAATGCCACCATGCCTTTATTTAACACGGAACATTACATTCATATCCAGAAAGGACGACATCCTCTTCTTCCTCCGAAGAAGGTGGTGCCCATTGATATTCATCTGGGAAGGGAATTTGATCTGCTGATTGTAACCGGACCTAATACCGGCGGAAAAACGGTTTCCTTAAAGACTGTGGGGCTTTTTACCCTGATGGGACAGGCAGGACTTCACATTCCTGCATTGGATCGTTCAGAACTTTCTATTTTCACGGAAGTTTATGCGGACATCGGAGATGAGCAGAGCATTGAGCAGAGTCTTAGTACTTTTTCTTCTCACATGACCAGCATCGTCTCCATCTTAAAAAATGCGGACGCAAACTCCTTATGTCTGTTTGATGAATTAGGAGCCGGCACAGATCCTACGGAAGGCGCTGCCCTTGCCATTGCCATTTTGGATCACCTGCACACAAGCGGCATCCGCACCATGGCAACCACACATTACAGTGAACTTAAGGTTTATGCTCTTTCCACTGATTTCGTGGAGAATGCCTGCTGTGAATTTAACGTGGAGACCTTGGCGCCTACCTATAGGCTGTTAATCGGCATCCCCGGAAAGAGCAATGCCTTCGCCATTTCCTCCAAGCTGGGACTGCCCGATTATATCATAGAGGCTGCCAAGACCCAGATCACCACCGAAGATAAAAGCTTTGAGGATCTGCTCACAGACCTTGAAGAAAGCCGTGTCACCATTGAAAAAGAGCGTCTGGAAATTGCATCCTACAAAGCAGAAGTAAAATCTCTGAAAGAGAAATTACAGGCAAAGAATGAAAAAATAGATAATGCCAAAGAACGCATCCTGCGGGAAGCAAACGAACAGGCACGAGAGATTCTGCAGGATGCCAAGAACGTAGCTGACGAGACCATTCGCATTTACCAGAAAGCAGATCCCGGCGCTTCCCTGAAGGATCTGGAAAAGACCAGAGAACGCCTGCGTGGTGAGATCAACCGCAAGAATGATAAACTGGCAATCAAAGCCAAAGAACCGCAAAAAGGAAAACAACTGAAACCCGAACAGTTAAAGATAGGTGACAGCGTCAAAATACTTTCCATGGGACTTAAGGGAACGGTGAGCACTCTTCCCGACCACAAAGGTAATCTCTTTGTCCAATGCGGAATCATGCGGTCCCAGGCAAATGTAAAGGACCTGATTCTGCTTGCGGACGAAACCCCTGCCGGACTTGCCTCCCTGCAAAAGGGTCACACCAGCAAAGTTAAAATGTCAAAATCCTTAAACATTTCTCCCGAGATCAACCTGCTTGGGCGGACCGTGGATGAAGCTCTTTCAGAGTTAGATAAATATCTGGACGATGCCTACCTTGCCCATCTATCTACAGTAAGGGTGGTACATGGCAAGGGAACCGGCGCGCTTAGAAGCGCCATCCACAGCCACTTAAAAAGAATCAAATATGTGAAATCCTACCGGCTTGGCGAATACGGCGAAGGTGACGCAGGTGTCACAATTGTAACATTTAAGGATTGATAAACTCCGTTTTAAAGAAAGTGAGGTTCCTATGGTAAACAAACAGAAAATTCTGATTGTAGACGATGACAGCAATATTGCTGAACTGATTTCCCTTTATCTGACAAAGGAATGTTTTGANACCATGATTGCAAGCGATGGGGAAAGCGCTCTGCTCCTTGCNGANTCTTTTGCCCCCAATCTGATTTTGCTGGATNTAATGCTTCCCGGTATCGACGGCTACCANGTCTGCCGTGAAATCCGCGCCAAATCNGCCACCCCCATTATCATGCTTTCNGCCAAGGGNGAAATTTTTGATAAAGTTCTNGGNCTGGAACTNGGCGCTGATGATTACATGGAAAAACCCTTTGATTCCAAAGAANTGGTTGCCCGGGTAAAGGCAGTGCTGCGCAGATACAAACCNGCTTTTTCNTCNTCNGANNCTCCCGGTGATAAATGTGTTGAATATCCGGATCTTATCATCAATCAGACGAATTACTCTGTCATNTATATGGGAAAGACTGTGGAGATGCCCCCNAAGGAGNTGGAGCTTTTATATTTTCTNGCTTCCTCCCCCAACCATGTTTTTACCAGAGAGCAGCTTCTTGACCAGATTTGGGGA
This sequence comes from Lachnospiraceae bacterium, assembly GCA_014804785.1. Taxonomy (GTDB): domain Bacteria; phylum Bacillota; class Clostridia; order Lachnospirales; family Lachnospiraceae; genus Suilimivivens. The sequence goes on along the minus strand of JAAUZD010000026.1, from coordinate 304,073 downwards.
TATGAGTACATTGGAGATACCAGAACCGTGGACGTACACATCAAACGTCTGCGCGAAAAAATAAATGATCANGCNGGCTGGCGGATTGCCACCATCTGGGGCATCGGCTACAAATTTGAGGTNCGCCAATGAGAAAGACNCTCTACTTGAAATTCCTTCTGGCATACTTNATCTTTGGCTTTTTNGGNTTTATGGTCGTTGCCACTTTNGTAAGCAGCATGACTCTGGAGCATTTAAAGCGNGATAAAGCAGACGCNCTTTACAGNGAAGCGACCTTGATNGCAAATACCTATGCCTCCGACTTGTATAACAATGAGACTTCCCTTGATACGGTAAAGAANCAGCTGGATGCTTTGGATACCTATCTTTCAGCGAATCTNTGGATCATCAACCCCTCCGGNCGGATGATNCTGGATTCNCAGTCTCCCATTGACGTGGAAACNGAAACGGTGATTACNGGCTTTGACCCCACCGTCACAGAAAATACTTACTACACGATAGGCAACTTTTTCGACAGCTTCTCCGAGGAACANCTGAGCGTATTNGCTCCCATCACNTCAGATTACAAGGTTCGCGGNTATGTNGTGATTCATTATCCTATGAAAAGTATNGAAACNTCCTGNAACAGCCTTTTAAATATTTCTTATTTAATGTTGATNATCCTGTTTCTGCTCTCCATGATCATCCTGATTTTTTTNACCGANATGGTNTATCTNCCTCTGCGCAAAATAACCGAGGCAACAGANCAGTATGCTGCCGGCAATATGCACTATGANTTNCAGATNGACAGTGAGGACGAAATTGGATATCTGGGGGCTGCCCTTTCCTACATGGCAAGCGAAATTGCCCGNTCTGAGGACGATCAGAAGAAATTCGTGGCAAACGTCTCCCACGATTTCCGTTCCCCCCTCACCTCCATTAAGGGCTACCTGGAAGCCATGCTGGACGGCACCATCCCCCCGGAACTGTANGAAAAATATCTNACCATNGTTTTAAANGAGACAGACAGACTNACCAAACTGACCAACAGCCTGCTCACNNTAAACAACTTAAATACCAAGGGAATCATGCTNGATAAGAGCCTTTTTGACATCAACAAAGTCATCCGCAATACNGCNGCCTCCTTTGANGGAACCTGCAAAANCAAGACCATNGCTATTGAACTGATTCTGACAGGAGANGAATTAATTGTAAATGCGGATATCGGAAAAATCCAACAGGTGCTGTANAATCTNTTAGACAATGCAATCAAATTCAGCCATCCCGATTCCATCATTAAAATAGANACNACTGAAAANCACAATAAGATTTTTGTTTCGGTCAAAGACAGCGGCATCGGNATTCCCAANGATAACCTGAAACTAATCTGGGACCGNTTCTATAANTCGGATTTGTCCAGAGGAAAAGATAAGAAAGGNACCGGACTNGGTCTTTCCATCACAAAAGAAATCATCCATGCACATGGAGAACATATNAATGTCATCAGTACAGAAGGAGTTGGATCGGAATTTATCTTCTCCCTTCCGGTGGCTGANGACGGAAATGAGGATTAGAAATGTGNATATTTTTAAATTATCTGGCAGATAAATCATCTGCCAGATAATCTTTCAAAATTTATNGAAGCAACTCTGGTTCATTCTCCAGTAAATCTTCCGCCAGATACTTTGCATCCAAATTTTCTATNCCATAACTGCCATTTGCTATCTGACCTGCTAATTTACTGGAATAATAAATATCAAATGCNTTTCGCAGATTCAACTGCTTAATATCCGCTATCGCTTTNATAATATCATTTTCCANNTTTTGNCTNTATANCTCCGAAATTTGTTTTCTATCTANCATGCTATNTCACCTCATACGCTTNACGGAAAGNCAATATCTGATNCAAAGTGTCCTGATTTACNATGCAAATTTGATCATTCATTTTNTAATATTTCAATTCTTCCAAAACTTTTTCTTTATTCCACAACCCTCGAAAATACATGTCAACTGTCTTGAACACATCATCATCTGCCACATTACCAATAACNATATCGTAATTGTCATTTNGTGTTTCACCTNTACGACATGAACAGACAAATTCTAACCATTTTTCATTTTCTTTTTCAAAAGACAGTACATGATATTGATNCCAGTTCTCTNCCATTTCATATATATTCACAATAGCCGTTTTCTCTTGTCTCATGGCTTTTCGTATTGCCCATTTTTTTGCCTGCTCTTCAAACGTTGTCAGATAAAATCCTTTCCCAAAGTCAAGATATCGCTTGGANTGCTTAANATCNGGNACTTTNATTATTTCTGTCGTTCCATGATAAACAATCATATNTTGACCCCTTTTTCCTTCACATATTCTGTAATATCTTCTACAAGATATTCTTTTCCCTGTGTATGCAGTACATCATAGCANGCAATNATATAATCATCTAAAATTCCTGTAGAATTCAATATTTTGTAAACNNCTGCCGGNGGCTTTTGCCATTTTTCCGCTAAACTATATAGAATAAATATGGAAAACCTTAATTCTCTTTCTTCNCACATGTNCTGCTATCTCCATTACATTTGAATTATCTTTATTATACTAGAATTTCNATAATCTATCATTATNATTTTNACCAAAATTTCACNTGGAAAATTGAAGAAAAACTCAAACCATGATATAATTAANNANTTTTAGTGAGGCNAGCANNCTTTCCTCATAGTTTTGAACAGNCAGGGAGCACCTATCATGCANATCATTTTACACCANCCGGAGATACCGGCAAACACNGGNAATATCGGAAGAACCTGCGTAGCAACAGGCACAGATCTCCATTTAATAGAGCCCTTAGGATTCCGCTTAAATGAAAAAGAAATAAAGCGTGCCGGAATGGATTATTGGGAACATTTAAATGTGTCCAGATATATGAATTTTGACGAATTTAAGTCTTTGCATCCAGAAGCAAAAATCTGGATGGCAACCACCAAAGCCAGACTGTCTTATACGGATGCCGCCTTTGGCCCTAATGACTTTATTATGTTTGGAAAAGAGAGCGCCGGCATCCCCGAAGAAATTCTGGTAGACTATGAGGAAACCTGTATCCGTATTCCCATGCTTCCTCAAATCCGCTCCTTAAACCTCTCCAATTCCGTTGCAATCGTACTCTATGAAGCCCTGCGCCAGCAGAATTTCTCACAAATGCAGCTGGAAGGAGAACTCCATAGACTGCACTGGAAGGAATAACCTTTAAATTTTTTAAAAAACTTAATCTTACCCATAAATTTTTTATCCTCCTACGTATCTTTAGCAAGACAATGATAGACAGGAGGATTTTTTATGAAAAAAATAATTTGTACATTATCAGCCATCGGAATGATACTCATAGGGCTTACCGGATGTGGGAATACTCCTTCCGAAAATCCAGCACCTGAAGGGCAGCTTGCCGTTGATGCCCAAACTACCAATCCAGTCCTTTCCAGTTCCCCGCAGGATGCTTATGGTTCTAATTCCATAACTGTAAACAGCAGCGAAAAAGTCACCGTTGTACCCGATATTGCCGAGGTTGTATATTCTGTCCGCACGCAGGCTCGGGAAGCCGCCGCCTGTCAGCAACAGAATACGGAACAGGTCAGTCAGGTGATCGAGCTCTTAAAGGGACTGAACGTTGCAGAAACTTCAATTCAGACTTCCGACTATTACATGAACCCTGTTTACGATTACAGTGGAAATACAGCCCGCGTCACAGGCTATGAGGCGATTACCACTTTGACTGTATCAGATCTCCCCATTGACGGACTTGACGAGATTCTGGTACAGTCTGTTTCAGGCGGTATCAACACCATCTCCTCCATCACTTATCAGGCAAGCAAATATGATGAGAGTTATCAGGCAGCCCTGACTGCCGCTGTATCCACAGCGCACCAAAAGGCGGAGGTACTTGCGGGCGCAGCAGGATGCAATATAGGCAGTGTTATAAATATCCAAGAAGCCAGCGGTTACTCCGAAGCCCGTTACTCTGATTATGCCCTTACAAATAAATACCGTTCTTCTGCCAAAGAGGAACTTATGGCAGAAGCGGACACCGCCGGAATCATGCCCGGTGAGATTCAGGTGGAAGCCAGTATTGTAGTAGAATATCAGCTTTATTGACAAACCTAAAATTTAAGCATGGAATCACTCGGAAATATGATTCCATGCTTTTCTGACTCTGCCAAAGGATTGCAAATTTTACTCGGCTTTTTCTTTTGCTTTTAAATATTCCTCCACCGTAGTTCCAACTCCCTCACATGCCTTGCCTAAATCCACATTAAATTTCAGCATAACTGACTCAACGCTTGATACAAGCATTTCAGCTTTTCCCGCTTCCAATCCAGCATTCCTTTCATCTTCCATCCATTCCCTCAATCCCTGACACATATTCACCTTCCCGCCTTTCTTATACTTGTCCTTAATCTTAAACATCTCTTCTTCCCCCGCATATGACGCAACCATATCATACGCATCCTCATCCAGATATGCATATGATAGGTCAGTACTCATTAAATCTCTCAATTTCTCTTTATCCTTAGAAAAGCGTATAAAATCAAATACTTGCTTGACATCCGTCTTAAACAGATCTGTGTCCTTCAGCTTTCTCACTTCTACCACATGTATCCGGTAATTTGATATCTTTTCCCTAAGCCTTTTAGGTATATCTGTAAAATCAAGAAGACCATAGATATCCTTTGCTCCATCCCATTCCTTTTCTCCATAGTACAGAACAAACGTCACTGTGGGAAAAAGCCTGCTGTCCTTTCTAAATCCATACAGGTATTCACCGGATGACAATCCTTTCCTGTTTCTTCTTACTTCCTTGCGTATCCGTACAGCCTGCTTTTCATATTCCCCCGCATCATAGCATAATACCCGGAGCGGCAACGCATAGTCGATTTCTTCCTGATTTTCAATTCCAATAATTGCAAAGTTGATTCCAAAGGGTGTCTTCCTCACCATATCTCTGTAAAGCATTTTTCTCAGCTTCTGCCGTCGCCCAAACCCATTCCATTTTCCAAAACTCACCTTTGTGTCCAGTTCCTGCAAATCTTTTCCCTTTACAAAAGGTACTCCATCACAGCCAATACCATTTATGATATCTGCATACCTTTCATTGTCGGAAAAGAAACTGTTACTGATAAAATCCTTTTCCATATTTTCCTCCTGTAGATACGCAGGAGCACTTCAAAGAAATCTCCTGCTTTTCATCATGTAATTGGGTAATTTAAAAGCATAGATTTCTTAGAATTTTTCGACGTGCTGCTATCTGAATAATAGCATGCGCAAGAAGGATGATTTACCTTTAACAGAAATATTATATGCTTTAATATGATACTACCACACAATAGAACGATAATCAATATATTCTTGTTTATAATTCAGACTTAGTCTTTACTCAGTGTTACTTTTTACAGAGTAGCCAATAGTCCGCACAGGGCAGGTAAATATACCAACGTCGCCGCGCTCCCGCTCCATAAAAACGTAACAGACGCTAGACTCGAAAGAACCCGCGCTTTTAAGCGCGTGGTCAAGCGCTGACGTTTTTATAGGGGCTCCTTTTGGTATATTTACCTGCCCTGTGCTACGTTATCGGTTAGCCTGAAAAGTAACATGACGTTCAGTTCTTTTCACCGGATAGCCAAAACACAGCTCTGAGAGGATAAATAATCCATAAGGAGCCCCTAAAAAAGCGTCAGCACTTAGCGAGGTTTTTTCGAGCTTAGTGCCTGCTACGCTTTTTACGGAGCGGGAGCGCGGCGCCGCCTAATTATTTATCCTCTCAGAGCGTCACGCTGACTAAATTGTCCGCCAAAGCAAAAGATTATCCTCGAACACAGTCTCCACCCTTCCATGATCCTTCATCCATGATAGGTAAGAGCGTACTGTGCTCCCCACCAGAACATACTGCTCGAAGTTCATTGCAAGTCCGTATTTGCAAAATACTTTCTGCAATATCCGCTCAAAATTCACAGGATCTGTGCATATCTCCAGAATTGACTCCGCCACTTCATGAACCTTTTTGCGGTTATACGCTGTCAGTTCCTTTACATCCGCAGAGCTTTCAGCATGGGCAGGTACGAACATCGCTGCCTCCATGGATTCAACCATGTCCAGCGTTTTCAGATAAGCCTCCACATCATAAATGAAAGTGACTGCATATTTATCCAGCGCTGCCTTACTGCTGATACAGTCCGCAAGAAAAACGGTTCCGTCGGGAGTCCTGAATCCTACCATATCGAAGAAATGTCCGAGAAGGGGTATCACTTCCACTTCCTTCGGAAACTCTTCATCTGAAAAGTCTGTAATATTGCTCTCCTGCGCCATCAGAAATTTATGGCGCAGGTCTTTGCAGGGATAGCCTCCATATAGGAAAGAAGGCTCTAAGACAGGATATCTTGTAAATGCTGCCTCTATCCCCCCTGCAAAGATTTTGCATCCCGTCTGTGCCTGTAAATAATGATTACCGCCAATATGGTCTGCATTGGAGTGTGTATTCAGAATTCCCTTCAGATGCCAATTATTTTTTTCTAAAATCTGGCGCACTTTCCTTCCGGCATCCTTGTCATTTCCACTGTCAATCAGATAAACATGATTCTCATCAGAAAGATAGACTCCGATTTTCGCCGGACAGTTGATATAATAACTCTTTTCTCCTACCTGTACCAATTCATACACTGCTTTATCCCCATATCTTAGTTCTTTTCATTTCTAAGCCTTGTAATGAATGCATTAATCTTATCCAATGCAATCTTCAGACTATCAATTGAATATGCATAGGAAATCCTAAGGAATCCTTCCCCGCAATCTCCAAATGCCGTTCCCGGCACCACTGCAACTTTTTCCTCTTGGAGCAGCCTGTTTGCAAATTCATCGCTGGTCATTCCGAATTCCTTTATACTTGGGAACACGTAGAACGCTCCGTAAGGCTCAAAGCATTCCAGCTTCATTTCCTTAAAGGCATGCATAAGAAATCTTCTTCGCTGATTATAGGATTCCCGCATCATGGCAACATCCTCATCACCATTCCGAAGAGCCTCAACAGCTGCATACTGGCTGGTGGTAGGTGCACACATAATCGCAAACTGGTGAATCTTGATCATCTGCTCCATAATATCCTTTGGCGCACATGCATAGCCAAGCCGCCATCCTGTCATAGCATAAGCCTTTGAAAATCCATTGATCAGAACAGTCCTCTCCTGCATTCCGGGCAGACTGGCAATGGAAACATGCTTTTCCTTATAAGTGAGTTCTGCATAGATTTCATCCGATATCACAAAGATATCTCTCTCACGAACGATTTCTGCAATCGCTTCCAGATCTTCCTTTTCCATAATAGCGCCTGTCGGATTATTAGGGAACGGAAGAATCAGTATTTTGGTCTTATCTGTAATTGCATCCCGCAATTCCTGCGCTGTCAGACGGAATTCATTTTCTTCCTTTAACTCGATTATCACTGGTTTAGCGCCTGCCAAGATTGCGCAAGGCTCATAGGAAACATAGCTGGGCTGCGGAATCAGCACTTCGTCCCCCGGATCAACCATAGCCCGCAGTGCAATATCAATTGCCTCCGAGCCGCCTACCGTAACAATCACTTCATGATCAGCATCATAGGAAATGCCCTGCGTTCTCTTTATGTATTTGCTGATTTCTACTTTCAGTTCCTTTAAGCCTGCATTAGAAGTATAAAACGTCCTGCCTTTTTCAAGGGAATAAATCCCCTCATCCCTTATATGCCACGGAGTATCGAAGTCAGGCTCTCCAACCCCCAGCGAAATAGCATCCTCCATCTCACTTACAATATCAAAAAATTTTCGAATGCCGGAGGGTTTAATTGTAACGATTGTTTCTGATAATGGATTTCTCATGGTGTCACCTTCTCTCTTGTATCCTCATATTTTCTTGTAAGTATGGTTCCGTGATCCTTATATTTTTTCAAAATAAAATGAGTAGCTGTGCTGAGCACGCCGTCTAAAGTGGAAAGCTTATCGGATACAAATCGGGAAACCTCTTTCAGTGATTTTCCATCCAGCGTTACCAATAAATCATAGCCTCCAGATATCAAATATACACTGTTTACCTCAGGATATTTATAAATCCTCTCAGCTATATTATCATATCCCTGCCCTCTCTGAGGGGTAATTCTCACCTCTATAAGCGCCGTCACTTTTTCAATGGAAGTCTTCTCCCAGTCTATCATCGTATGATAACCGCAGATGACTCCTTCTTCTTCCATTGCCTTCAGTTCATTTGCAATATCAATCTCCTCTGCGCCTAAAATCACAGCAAGCTCCTTGATATTGATTCGGCTGTTCTTTTCTATAATCGCTAAAATCTGTTCTCTCATGAAATATTCCTCCTAGTTAAATGATATTTTTAATATTTCATCCGGTCCTGCCGGCTCAAGGTATCTGGTCTCATCCTTATTCACGATTATCTTGTCATTGCTTCCATTGGTATTCCCAATGATTGAGGCCGGAATTCCTTCCGTCTCCAGCGCCCTGACAAGCCCTCTGCCGTCAGATGTCAGCATCACAAGCGATCCCCCTGACAAAAGCGCATAAGGATTCAAATGATAAAACTCACAAATTTCTACGGTCTCCTGCTTTACCGGAATCTTTTTCAGATCGATGTAAAGTCCAACGCCTATCCTACGGGATATCTCCCACAATGCACCAAATATACCTCCGCTTCTTGCATCATGCATTGTATAAACGCTGGACTTAAGGGCTATGGCAGCCTCCGACGCCACAGATAGATAGCCGTCCATCTCCTGTGCATTATGTATCAGCCTAACCGGATACCGCTTCGAAAGCTCTTCTTCCTTTTCTCTTGCTATAATGGAAGTTCCCTCAAGTCCAATCCATTTACTGATGACAATATCCATCTTCTCCGCCACAGTTCCGCCAGTGCTCCCTGCAAATTCCTCTTTTGCTTTTCCGATGACCGTTGCCGTAACAACAGGAGCATTCACACTGCTGCTCACCTCTGTGTGCCCACCTGCAATCTGAATGCCAAGTTCCCCGCAGCATTCTCCTGCCTGTTTCATCAATTCTTTCAAAACGATTTCTTCGGTGCCTGCCGGAAGCGCTATCGCCAAAGATACGGAAAGAGGGACCGCACCGGATGCTGCCAGATTATTTGCCGCCGCCATGACTGCCAAATAAGCTGCATTTCTCACAGGCAGACTGACTGTTTCCGTAGATGTTGCCATGATGTTCCTGCCCTCCGCCCGGTCAGAATCCTCCCACCACAAAAAGGCGCAGTCTTCTCCTACGCCAGCGCCTTTTATCACTTCTTTTCTATTATTTTCTATCAACCGCAATACTGAACGTTTCAATACACTTTCAGATATCTTTCCCGTTTTCATTACTGCCCCTTTATTGTGCCGGTTCTTCTACTGGTACACTTTCTGCTGGTGCTGGTGCCGGTACCGGTGCTGCTCCTTCCGCCGGAGGCGGAACCTCTCCTTCTGCTGCCGGAGGCGCCGCGGCTGCTGCAAGGGCTGCAGCAACATTTTTGACATGGTCTATGTTATTGGTAGAAATGGCAGCCATAATCTCAGCATGGGCATTTGGATCAGCAGTTGCAACGCCCACAGTAGCCGTTCTGGGAGCCACCTGATAAGTACTTGAATTGACTTTCTCTCTGCTCACTTCTATTCCATTCTCTGTAACGATTTTCCAGAGATTTGCTTTGTATCCTATATGGGCAGACTGAACAGAGACAGATCCTATGGGCAGCGATTCAGTTGCATAAATCACCTCTGTGTCCGGATAAGTCTTACTGACTACTTCGCTTTCATACCGTACGCCATGACTGCTGTCTCTGGTTTCCATACCGTATATCGTAAAGCTGATACGCTTATCTTCCGTGATCTTACCTTCAATATAAATGGGCGCATCCGTATTATTTACAAACTTAAAATCCTTCCCCGATGATTCTGCAATCGCTGCATCTGCAGAAGGATCCACATAAGTCACGATCATGGAATGATTATGCCTTTCCGTGACTTCCAGCTCTGATAAAAGAACTGCATTATAAAGAGTAGTGGAAACCTGACAAATACCACCACCAAGACTATCTACAACCTGTCCATTTAAATAGGATCCTGCCATATAATATCCATTTGCTGCCGTAAAGGGAGCAACTGCCTCGTAGGTAGAAAATTCATCTCCCGGATACAGTGTTGTCCCGTTAATCAGTTCACATCCATTTCGCACATTGGCGCTCCTTGATGCCCCTGACGTACTGAAACTTGTGGTGAACGTGCCCAGAACATCTTTTACCTTGCTGAGTTCTTCTTCTGTTCCCCTTGCTTCATCCACTATAACAACCAGTTCCAAAATATCATCTTCTCTGTTCCAGTCTTCACGGAAGAAGTCACTGATCAATTCTGCGGAAGCTGCCTCGTCCACCACCTGACCGGTCTGCCCCGGACTGACTATAAAGCTTTCGTTTTCCCTGAGAAGAGTTGCATCTTTTGATTCCAGATTATATACGGAGCACTGTTCTGACAGAATCGTATTTACCAGATCCATATCCACATCAAACTCCAGATTATAGACCTTGTTCTGATGCTCTAAATCCTTAGCTGCCTTGTAACGCTGCACCACATTGCCCGTCTGACCGATTCTTGCCGCTTCATCCACAATATCCTGATTACTCCAGCAAAGCCCGATATCTGCAGGTGTGATTTGAATCTCATTTCCGTCAACAGCCACAAGGGTAATCACCTTGCTGCCTATACTGTCAACATAATCTTCTATCATTCTCCTGGCTTCATCAGCGGTCTTGCCTTCCAGCGACATATCCTCCGCATATATTCCACCCAATATTCTATTTTCTTCCTGAGCCTTTACCGGTAAGACTGACACCAGAAAAGCCAGCCCAAAACATACAAATCCACTAATTATTTTTTTCATAATTTACCCCCTGCATATTGCAGATTACTTATCCGTAACTGTTCAGTACCTTCACAGTTACAATGCAAAATCCATCCTAAATTGCCTACGGCACTTATCCTTCATTTGCTTTATGAGAAAAAAGATGCTATAGTTGGAATTATCATAGCAAGTACAATTAAAATGATGATAACTGACGATACAATTTTTTTATTTTTCTTATTGTAAAAATGAAACATATTGTCCCTCCGGTTTATCCATCTTTGAAAGGATATTATATATGAAGTTCCCTTTTTTTGCAAGTTTTATCGTGTTTTGTATCTGGTTAGGTTATGAAATAAAGAAACATCGGAATATAGAGTCTAAAGCCTACAATGCCTTCTGGGAGAAGGAAGCTGCTGCCAACAGTACCCGGCGCAAATCCCTTGACAACCTTGACTATATAGAGATTCCCTTTGACCGTCTTCCTATGGATCTACATAAAGATGATCCGGTAATTGCTGAGTACCATGAGACTTTAAGGGAACTCTCAAAATCGCCTATCGTGAATTTTACCGGCATCAGCAATACAGATTTAAAGCTTATGTACGGTGCTCCCAACATTGACATCCTGTCTCGTTATGATCAAAGTTATACCATACTTGTCCGCACCCTTCAAAATCTTGCCGAGGCTTTATATGAAAAGGGATATGTGGAAGAAGTATGCCGGACCCTGGAATTTGCTGTCGAAACCCGCACCGATATCAGTGCCACCTACAAGCTGCTGTCTTCTATTTATCTCCAGAACCATGAGCCCGAAAAGATAGAAGCACTGATTCCTGTGGCACAAAGCCTGAACACCAGTTTATCCGGTCACATCGTATCCATGCTGGAGGACACTTTAAAGTCATAGTCTAATACCAGTTTATGCCTCCATATCGATTAATATGACCTTCTTTTTGCATACAGCCTAATACCACAAAGAGGAAGGACAGCAACGCTATTCTTCCTCTCATTTTAGTGACTTTATTTCCAGAATTTCTTTTTCTTTGAATCTTTAGCATCGCTTTTTTCTGCCTGTACATTCTTTGAAACATTTAAACTGTCACCGGTCAGGGCATCAAACTGTTTTAGCAGTTCCTTTGCCTCATGGGATAATTTATCGGGTGTCTGAACCACCAGCGTAACATAATGATCTCCGCGGACTTCCTTATTTCTCAGAGTAGGAACACCCTTGCCCTTTAAACGGACTTTGGTATCTGTCTGTGTACCCGGTTTTACTTCGTAAAGCACTTTTCCGTCCACTGTATCGACCAATACGTCTCCTCCGAGAGCTGACACTGCAAAAGAAACCGGTACGGTAGAATAAATATTGTAATCCTGCCGCTGGAAAATCGGATGGCGTCCCACGATTACTTCTACCAGGAGATCTCCTCTGGGACCACCATTAACACCCGGCTCACCTTTGTCACGAATCCGTACGCTTTGCCCATTATCAATACCAGCAGGTATAGATACCTGTATTTTCTTGCGGCTGGCAATATAACCTGATCCATGGCAGTCCGCACACTTCTCTTTAATGACTTTTCCTGTTCCGTTACACTCCGGACAGGTCTGCACGTTTCTGACCGTGCCGAAGAAAGATTGCTGGGTAAATACCACCTGTCCCTTACCGCCGCATTTCTGACAGGTTTCAGGACTGGTTCCCGGCTTTGCCCCTGTGCCGTGACAGGTCTTACATTCGTCTTTGAGCGTCAGTTCGATTTCTTTATCAACACCAAATACAGCTTCTTCAAAAGTAATTCTTACGCTGGTTCTGATATTGGCGCCTTTCATAGGGCCGTTGCTTCCCCTGCCCTTGCGCCCTCCGCCAAAGAAATCGCCGAAGATATCACCAAAAATATCACTGAAATCTGCACTGTTAAAGTCGAAGCCACCGTATCCGCCGCCTCCTCCTTCAAAGGCTGCGTGACCAAACTGGTCGTACTGCCTTTTCTTCTCCGGATCGCTCAAAATGGCATACGCCTCCGAAGCTTCCTTAAACTTTTTCTCCGCTTCCGCATCTCCGGGATTCATATCTGGATGATACTTCTTGGCAAGAGCCCTATATGCTTTTTTAATGGCGGCATCATCTGCGTTTTTATCGATACCGAGAACCTCATAATAATCACGTTTCTGTTCTGCCATTTCTAATTCCTCCCATGCTTTCAGCGCACAACATGCCGCCAAAGGCGGCACATAATACCTATAGTATACATTAAAATGTGCCAAAGCACAAGAAGAATGACTCGGATGAGTCATTCTTCGTAACAGTTCACACCATATAGCTCAAAAAGTATTAAATTCTGGCAAGGTGTGAACTGTAACCAATCTTCATCTCGTTTATACTTCTCTGTAATCCCCGTCAACTACATCATCTGCCGGACCTGCATCTGCTCCCATATCAGGACCTGCGCCGGCTCCCATATCGGGACCTGCTGCCCCGCCTGCCTGCTGCATGTTCTCATACATTTTAGTGAACAGTGCCTGAGCGCTTGTGGTAAGTTTCTCCTTTGCAGCCTTAAGAGCATCCAAATCGGAATCAGACATTTCCTGATCTTTGGTTCTCTCCAGAATATCCTTTACAGCCTGCATATCAGCTTCCACTGTGGCTTTTTCGGAAGCATCAATCTTGTCGCCGACTTCATTTAATGCCTTTTCTGTCTGGAATACGAAAGAGTCCGCTTCATTTCTTGCGTCAATTGCTTCTTTTCTCTTCTTATCCTGTGCTTCAAACTCAGCTGCTTCTTTTACTGCCTTATCAATCTCATCATCAGACATGTTGGAACTTGCTGTGATGGTGATATGCTGCTCTTTACCAGTACCAAGATCCTTTGCGGAAACATTAACGATACCATTGGCATCAATATCAAAAGTTACTTCAATCTGAGGTACACCGCGCATTGCCGGAGGGATACCGTCTAATCTGAATTGTCCGAGGGACTTGTTATCCCTTGCAAACTGTCTTTCACCCTGTAATACGTTGATGTCAACTGCTGTCTGGTTATCTGCTGCTGTTGAGAAAATCTGACTCTTCTTTGTAGGAATGGTCGTATTTCTCTCAATCAGTCTTGTTGCAATACCGCCCATTGTTTCGATGGACAGAGAAAGAGGTGTAACGTCCAGAAGAAGGATTTCCCCTGCGCCGGCATCACCTGCCAGCTTACCGCCCTGAATGGAAGCGCCTAATGCAACGCATTCATCAGGATTCAATGTCTTGCTGGGTTCATGACCTGTCAACTGTTTTACTTTATCCTGTACGGCAGGAATACGTGTAGAACCGCCTACCAGCAATACCTGACCTAAGTCAGCGTTGGTAAGACCAGCATCCTTCATTGCGTTCTGTACAGGGATTGCTGTCTTTTCAACCAAGTCATGTGTAAGTTCATCAAATTTTGCTCTGGAAAGGTTCATATCAAAGTGCTTAGGACCTTCTGCTGTAGCTGTAATGAAAGGAAGGTTGATGTTGGTCGTTGTTGCAGAGGAAAGTTCTTTCTTTGCCTTTTCAGCTGCTTCTTTCAATCTCTGTAATGCCATCTTATCATTGGATAAGTCAACACCTTCCGCTTTTTTAAATTCGTCGATCATCCACTGTGTCAGTCTGTTATCGAAGTCATCACCGCCAAGGTGTGTATCACCATTGGTTGCCAGAACCTCAATGACACCGTCACCGATTTCAATGATAGAAACATCGAAGGTACCGCCGCCTAAGTCATATACCATGATTTTCTGTTCTTTTTCATTGTCAAGACCATAAGCAAGGGCTGCCGCTGTAGGCTCGTTGATGATACGCTTTACATCAAGACCTGCAATCTTACCTGCATCCTTTGTTGCCTGACGCTGTGCATCATTAAAATATGCAGGAACAGTGATAACTGCCTCTGTCACCTTTTCACCTAAATAGCTTTCAGCATCTGCTTTCAGTTTCTGCAGAATCATAGCTGAAATCTGCTGAGGGGAATATTTCTTCTCATCAATATTACGGCCTCTGTCTGTACCCATATCTCTCTTGATAGATGAAATTGTTTTTTCTGCGTTGGTTACTGCCTGACGCTTTGCAGGCTCACCAATCAGTCTTTCTCCTGTTTTCGTAAATGCCACTACGGATGGTGTAGTTCTTGCACCTTCTGCGTTAGCGATGACGGTAGGCTTTCCGCCCTCCATAACTGCCACGCAGCTGTTTGTTGTACCTAAGTCAATACCAATTATTTTACTCATAATGATCTCCTCCTTAATTCTTTTCTTTGATTTATGATACTGATAAATATTTATTGTTTCCTTGATCTCTCATGTCAGCTTACTACCGCTACCATGCTGTGCCTTACCACGCTGTCCCTGTAAGTATACCCTTTCTGCAGTTCCTGGGCAATCACACCGGATTCATATTCTTCACTTTCCACCTGCATGACTGCATTATGGAATTCGGGATTAAATTCTTCTCCCACAGCAGGAATCGGTTTTACTTCCATTTTTTCCAATTCTGAAATCAGCTGCTTATAAATCATTTCCATTCCTTCTGCAAAAGGTGAATTCTTTTCTTCCTCCGGAACTGTTGCGAGACCTCTTTCAAAGTTATCGACCACCGGCAGGATTTTTTCTATGACGCTTTTGGCTCCTGTCTCGAACATTGCTGTTTTTTCTTTTTCGGTGCGCTTCCTGAAATTATCGAATTCCGCCATCTGGCGTTTCACCCGGTCTTCCAGTTCCTCTATCTTTTCCTTAAGAGCATCCTGCTTTTTATCAGCTTTCTGCTTTTTCTTAGCCGCCTTCTTATCTGCCTTGCTCTCTGCCGCCTCTTCGCCTTCTGACTCCTCGCTGCCTGCAATAGGCTCCGCAGTTTCCTCCTGTTCTTCCGTGTTCAGAGCCTCCTGTGCGTCTCCCTCGCCCTGTAGTACTTCCTCTGTATCCAGATTATCCCCTACGTCCTTCTTCAATTCATCACTCATCCGTTTCATCCCTTTCTATCTTTATGTCTTATTTTTATATAGTTCATCCAACTGGTGGGTAATTGTCTTGAGGGTTCCTATGACTTTATCGTAATCCATACGTTTCGGTCCTATAATACCTATGGTTCCTCGCATCCCTTCTCCCAATTCATAAGTAGCTGTCACTACACTGCAGTCTTTCATTGTCTGAATCGGCGTCTCATTTCCAATATAAACTTGGATACCTGTATTCTTCTCATCCGAAAGTGTATCCTGCACCAGTTCCGTCAACATCTGCTTCTCTTCAAATGTATTGATGATCTCACTGGCCTTCTGCTGGTCGGCAAGCTCCGGATACTTAAAAATATTGTTGGCCCCGCTTGTGTAAATCTCCAGATCTTCCTCAGCCTTAATAGATTCTGCAATCGCATCTATTACATCAGCTACAATGGCGCTGTGTATGCCTGCCTGCTGTTTCATGGCTGAAATCATGCCAAGATTGATTTCTTCCAATGCCAATCCATTTAAATGTGTGTTGAGAAGAATGTTGAGCTTGAGAAGCGTTTCGTCATCCAGTTCCCCAGATACCTGAAGTATATTGTTCTTAATCACATTTCCTTCCACAACCACTACTGCCAAAATCTGATTCACATCCACTCTGGATAACTGTATAAATTTAATTTTATTCGTGTGAATCGTGGGAGCCGAAATCATGGTGGCATAATTCGTGTTTGTTGCCAGAAGCTTTGCCACCTGCTTGAGAAGATGATCCATCTTATCTTCTCTTTCCAGCATCATTTCCTTTAACTCTTCCAGTTCCCTGTCCTTCTCCTCCATCATGGTGTCCACATAAAGACGATAGCCTTTATCAGAAGGAATTCTTCCGGCTGAAGTGTGCGGCTGCAGTATATATCCCATTTCCTCCAGATCCGACATCTCATTGCGAATCGTTGCTGAGCTCAAATTCAAATCTGTATATTTAGAAATCGTCCTGCTGCCCACCGGCTCCCCTGTCTCAAGATAGTTCCGGATAATGGCCTGCAATATTTTAATTTTTCTTTCACTCAACTGCATTCCCATCACCCCTTCCATCCGACATGACAAGCCTTTTTCTTTTATTAGCACTCATCTCAATGGAGTGCTAACATCTTCTTAACCTAAAATAGCACTTACCCTATATATTGTCAACACATATATCTCAAAATAATTATTAAAAAATTATAAAACGATGTAGTTTCCCCACAAAAAAAGATGGATACTCTCAAAATATCCATCTTTCCTCTTTATATTTTGTATTTCCCTGTTTGAACAATGTTAATCTTTCATATGAATGAATATATTCATATAAATAAATATAATATTAGATAAAGAAGCTTCCTGTAACATCGCCGTTGATTACATAATATGTAGTGTTTTCTTCCGGCTTCACATACAGTTCAATGCTCTTGATATCTTCTTCTTTTCCATTCAAGTCGTATTTCCATACATCCTTGCAGCTTCTTAATAAATCCTCAGGTGTGTATGACTTGCCGTTGAACTGGAAGTTGACTGTTCCTTTTACTTCAGCTTTCTTTGCAGCCGGCTTTCTGCCAACTGTTTTCTTTTCCGTTTCCTTCTTTGCTGCAGCTGCTTTTTTAACAGAAGGTTTTCTGCCTGGGGTTTTCTTTGCAGGTGCCTTTGTTTCTGCCTTGGGCGCTTCCTTTACTTCAGATTTAACTTCAGCTTTAGGAGCGACCTTAACTTCTGCCTTAACCTCTGCTGTCTTTACTTCTTCTTTAACAGGTGCTGCCTTAGCAATTGTCTTTGCCTTTTTTACTTCTGCCATAATTGTAAACTCCTTTCACGCTGTGAAAATGCTCTATAACATGTAATTCAATGAATAAGTATCCAGTGTGCCTCCCCGAAAACACCCTGTTTTCTGGGGAACAGTGTAACCCATATTTTACTTCTTGTCAACTAATTAACAGCTTTTTCATAAATTTATCCTGCAATTCCAAAATAAAGCAGAACAATTGTTCCTAATATGATGCGGTACCATCCAAATATTTTAAAGTCGTGTTTTTTAATATATCCCATCAGAAAACGAATTACAATGATTGACACAATAAACGCGGTGGCCATACCTATGACTAAAATTACAAGTTCATTTCCCGAAAAAGAAAATCCGAATTTCACAATTTTGAGAAGGCTGGCACCAAGCATGACCGGAATCGCAAGGAAAAAGGTGAATTCTGCAGCTACCGTTCTGGAAACCCCAATCAAAAGCGCCCCCAATATTGTTGCGCCCGAACGGGAAGTTCCGGGGAAAATAGCTGCTACGAGCTGGAACATACCAATCATAAGGGCTGTCTGGAACGTAATCTCTGATAAAGAGTTTATTCTTGCATTTGCCCCTTTATTTCTATTTTCTATCAAAATAAATCCAATTCCAAATACGATCAACGCAACTGCTACACAGACTCCATTGTAAAAAAGCCGTTCAAAAAATTCATCAAATAAAATTCCCACAACTGCAGCAGGCAGACAGGCAGCAATAATCTTAAACCACAGCATCCAGATATCCTTTTTACAATAAGACAAAAGTCCCGACTGTTTTACTGGATGGATGTTGCTGCTTTTCCCAAAAGGCCATATTTGGTTCCAAAATAAAACCACAACAGCCAAAATAGCTCCAAGCTGGATCACCACCAGGAACATCTCCCAAAATTCGGCTGAAACATCCAGCTTTACAAATTCGTCCAGCAGAATCATGTGCCCCGTGCTGCTAATCGGCAGCCACTCTGTGATTCCTTCCACAATACCAAATAGTACTGCTTTTAAAAATTCAATCATCAACCATTCCTCCAAAAATATTAGTAATTCTCCTTCACGAATCTATTAAGAACCGGAAGTGAACGCTTCACCTTCTCCGTATCGATACAGTATGCCATCCTAAAGTATCCCGGCATTCCAAAGCTGTCCGAAGGCACCAGTACCAAATCATATTTTAATGCCTTCCGGCAGAAAGCTGTTGCGTCTTCCTCCAATGCCTTTGGAAAAATGTAAAAGGTTCCTCCGGGTTTTACACAATCAAACCCCAGTGCTGTAAGCTCTTTATAAAGAAGATTCATGTTCGTCTCGTAAACAGACATATCTGAAGTCTGATCAAGCACCTCGGCTACCGCCAGCTGAATGATGGAGGGCGGGCAATTATGCCCGATTCCCCTTGAAATCTGACTGCATATAGCACTAATCAATTCCGCATCCCGGCACCTTGGATTTGTTGCCACATATCCGATTCTCTCCCCCGGAAGGGACAACGACTTCGAATAGGAATAGCAGGATAAAGTATTATCATAAAATCTGGAAACATAAGGAGCCTCAACCTTGTCGAACACGATCTCCCTGTAGGGTTCATCGGAAATCAGGAAGATATCGTGCCCATATTCTTTCTGTTTTCTGTTCAACAGATCAGCAAGTTCCTTAAGTGTGTCTGATGAGTATACTGCCCCTGAGGGGTTATTAGGCGTATTGATTAAAAGAGCGGCAACCTTTTCTGTCAGCATTTCCTCAAGCTTTTCAAAATTAATCTGAAAGCTTTCTGTATTTGCAGGAACAACCTTAAGCTGTGCGCCAGTCATATTGACATATAAATTATATTCAGGAAAATAAGGTGCAAATGTCAGAACTTCATCTCCCGGTGAAGTGACGCATCGCACTGCATGCGCTACCGCGCCTGCCGCGCCCGTTGTTGGGAAAATATGATTTCCTGTATAATCCATTGCAAATCTGCGGTTCAGAGAGTCAGCGATCTTATCTTTGACAGACGCAATGCCAACACTTGGGCTGTACCCATGCAGTTCCATGGTATTCCTGGTTTTAAGCAGTTCGATCATTACCTCTGTAAATTTTTCAGGAACAGGCACAGAGGGATTTCCAAGACTGTAATCAAACACATTTTCATACCCAATTTCCCTGCCTCTTTCCGCAGCAAATTCAGACAATTGTCTGATTACAGATTTTCCTTCCAACATTTTCTTGTATTGTTCATTAATCATATTTATACCCCCTGCATGCCGCCTAAGTGCTTTTACCTGCTACATATAAAGAAAATCTTTTTCTTTTTCAATCTCCTCCGGCACAGGCTTACCGGTGCTACGGATTTTCTGGCACAGATTCTCTATGCGGTGGCGCTTCTGTCCCATACGGATTTCATACTTCTCCGAAATCTCCCGATACATCGGATTGGCTTTCAATTTTTCTCTGATGGCAGCATTAAATGTACAATAGCTGTACAGGATTCCCCTTGCAACTTTATTCAGTCTGGGCGAGCCATTACTCTCAAAAAGGATCCATGTCGCATAATCCATTATGAACATTTCCTTAAAGCTGTTCTTGGCACGCGCCATATCGTTCTTGATTTTTTCCTTGGTATCCGTGGACAGTTCCTGATTCTTACGGTAAAACTGTATATAATCGAAATATTCACTGGTAAGAGATCTCTCGGAAACATCATTCCACCTTGCTCCCTGTACACGCTTGCACATTTCCCAGCGAAATTCACCTGTCAATCTTGTCAGGATCAGTGAGAGATCTTCTAATTGGAAAATCGAACTCATCATTCTCGCCGGCGTGGTCCGACGCTTTCCTTCAATCTCCTGCCACATAACGCCTCTGACACCTACATTAGGCGTAAGGATGAAATCCGGAAGGATCTCAACATTGACAAACTCCTTCGGCACACCCTGTTCCGGCGCTGAGAACATCGTTTCTCTGTAATAGGCGCCAAAGTCCTTGCCGCGTATACTGTCAAGAGCATTATGAATCGTATCTGCCGAAACCAGTATAGTGTCTAACGGTTTCATCACATTATGCTCTGAAAAGACAGGGCAGAATGTAGTGATTCTTCCATAAGTTATTTTATTGACTACCGGGAACATGTTTTCAAGTTCATAGATTACCTTCGCCGTCCTATCCGTCAGAAGGTGCTTCTCCTCTTCCTTCGTTATTGCGCCCGTCTTTCTCTGCTCTACAAGATATGCCGCGTAATCTAAGTCAAACTCATTTCTGCTGGGTTCCTTCCTCTCTTCATAAACAGCCATCAGCCATTCATAAATAGAATAAACTCCCCTCTCCGGCGCAGTTGGAAGACTGTTCACAATACTGCAAAGATAAGCGGCATTCTTTTCCCCTGCCAGTTCCTCATCCACATATCCAAAATTGAACAACATTTTGACAACCGTAGGAACTTCTTTATCCTGTAGACTGTTTTTAAACGCAGCCCCATAAATCTGATAAAATTCTTTGGTAAGTTTATGCCGCAAAGTACGCACATCTTCTTCTGTGCCATTTTTATTGGCAATCTGCTTATACTTCTGAATATGCTTTGTAAAGGAAGTTCCTGTGTGATCGTCACACTTTGCATAGGCAAGAATTTTCTGCAGGGAACCTGTCAGATCCTCCACGGGCTTAGGCTGCGTCTGCCCTCCTTCTTTGCTGCCTGCGGACATCTGTCTGATGGCTTCTACCTTCTTTTCAAAGATGGATTTTCTTGACCGATAGAAGGATGCTTCCGCAAGTCCCTGATTTTCCATGAGCTTTGTCACATCATCCATCTTTTTACGTACAGCCGCAGTGCTATCTGCTTCTATTCCATCTTTTCCTGCCACTTTCCCGTAAAGGACAGTAAGAAGTTCCAGGAAATCCATACCGCTTTCACTTATGAAAAAGCTGCATACTTTTTTCTTATATGCCTGCATCTGACTGCAAAGCTTCACAACCGCACACATATCTTCACTCGTTCTTAAAAGGAATCCATGTGCAAAATCAATACTGTCCTTATCGAACTCCCATACATTCAGTGCTTTCTTTAATGTCACATAATATCCTATCATCCAGAAGGGGATATCTTCTGAAAGGGAAATCCGTGAAAGTTCTCCATATCCTGCCAGTTCTCCAGGTGACAGATTATATTTTATACACATAGCAGTGTATTCTTTATAACTGTTATTCAGATAATCGAACAGATTATTGCACTCCGACCATAAACGTTTATATTGTCTGAACATCTCATAAATCTGCCTGAAATGTGAAAGAATTAAATATTTCAGTGCCTCGGCATTTCCGGTTATCTCTTCAGGAAGCTTTACGCCATCCAAGGGATATGCAAATACAGAAACTGCCTCCTCAGCCCTATATTCCATAATCGTCTCGCCATATTTGAACTCGCACAGTCCAATCACGTCTCCGCTGTTTAAAAGGTATTTCCCTCCCGGATAAACCGCGCTGACCGTCCCCTTCGTAATTAGATACACAGCGTCCATCTTTTGTCCGCTTGCAACAATTGTTTGTCCCTGAGGGACTTCCTTCATCTCCATACTCGTCTCCTATTTTTTACTCTCCTGCCCAGGACATCGCACACTTTACCGCTCTCTTCCATCCCTTTAGAAGTTCTTCTCTTTGATTTCTGTTCATTTCATGGGTAAATTTTCTATCCAGCTGCCAATTCGCGCCTATTTCATCCCGCTCCTTAAAGTAGCCGCATGCAAGTCCTGCAAGATACGCTGCTCCAAGAGCTGTGGTTTCGATGCACTCCGGACGATCAACCTCCACACCCAGAATGTCCGCCTGAAACTGCATCAGGAAATTATTGGCGCTGGCACCGCCATCCACCTTAAGTCCCTTTATGGAAATTCCCACATCCTCTTCCATTGCCTTAAGGACATCATAGGTCTGATAAGCGATAGATTCCAACGTGGCTCTGATAAAATGTTCCTTCTTGCAGCCTCTTGTAATTCCCACCACCGTTCCTCTGGCATACGGATCCCAATAAGGCGCTCCCATTCCCGCAAAGGCCGGCACTACATAGACACCTGCTGTATCCTTCGCCTTATCGGTATACTCCTCCGTCTGGGCGGCGCTCCTTATCATCCGCATTTCATCTCTCAGCCACTGTACTGCTGCTCCGGCGACAAACACACTGCCTTCCAGCGCATATTCAACCTGCTGCCCACAGCTTGCCGCAATGGTGGTAATCAGACCATTCCGGGAGGTAATTGCCTCTGTCCCCGTATTCATCAGAAGGAAGCATCCCGTCCCATAAGTATTTTTTACCTGCCCTTTTGAAAAACAACATTGTCCGAAAAGGGCGGCCTGCTGATCCCCTGCAATTCCGGCAATCGGTATACTGCCGCCTAAAACTGCACTTTCTGTATATCCATAAATGCAACTGGAAGGCTTTACCGCCGGCAGCATACATGAGGGAATATTTAAAAGTTTCAGGAGTTCTTCATCCCAGCATAATCTGTGAATATCATAAATCATAGTGCGGGATGCATTGGTATAATCCGTAACGTGTATCTTCCCCTGTGTCAGATTATAGACCAGCCAGCTGTCTACCGTTCCAAACAGAAGCTCTCCCTTTTCTGCCCTTTTTCTTGCCCCCGGCACATAGTCTAGAATCCATGCAATCTTGGTGGCGCTGAAATAGGCATCCGGCACCAGTCCTGTCTTCTGCCGTATCAGATCTCCATATCCCGCCGCAACCAACTCATCCACCTTTTCCGCTGTTCTGCGACACTGCCATACAATGGCATTATAAATCGGTTCCCCTGTCTGCTTATCCCATATGATGGTCGTTTCCCTCTGATTCGTAATCCCTATGCCTGCAATATCCGAAGGGGAAGCGCCCACCTTTGCCATCGCTTCCGTTGCCACTGCCAGCTGCGAAGACCAAATTTCCATAGGATTGTGTTCCACCCATCCAGGTTTGGGATAAATCTGCCCAAACTCCTTCTGCGCCATGCTCAGGATTTCTCCTTTTTTGTTGAAAAGGATACACCTGGAACTGGTAGTGCCCTGATCCAGCGCCATGATATATCTGCCCATACCATCCATACCTTTCTTCTCTTTCATTTCTGCTGCATATTTCCGGTAGCGATCACCGGGACAGAAGTTCCTGCGACATTTTCAATCAGTATATCTCCCACCTTAACCGGCGCATCTGTAACTGCCCCCTTTATTTCTTCCATGCATGCATCTATCTTTTCTTTTGGAATCTCTGCTGCGGTCTTCACAGGAACTACTAATCCGCATCCGCCCCTGACGCGGATCATGGAGGTGACTGTCCGTACCGGGGCTGTCATCTCATTTCGTGCATATGCTTCGCCCTTTTTACAGGTATTCCCGGTAATGACAAGGCTTCCATCCTCATTTCTTCCAGCAGTAATCAAACATCCGACCGGACATCCAATACAAATCAGCTCTCTTCCGGCATCACGTCCCTCCGGCAAGGTGCACTTTGTCTTTTCCGGAGTCTTAGGGCGCACTGCTTCTCCCCATTCCTCTTCCCCGTGCAGAATATAATCCGCTGCAAAGGAGCCTGCTGCCTGTGCCTCTTTTGACACATTGTCAACCAGATCATGGACATGCAGCACATTTCCGCAGGCAAATATTCCCTGCACTGTAGTTTCCAGTCTTGCATTCACTACTGGTCCCTGAGTCACATCATCCATTTTCGCTCCTGCTTCCCGGCTTAATTCATTTTCTGGAATCAATCCACAAGATAAAAGAAGGGTATCACATTTTACGAATTCTTCCGTACCCGGAATGGGATTTAATCTTTCATCTACTTTACTTACCGTAACTCCTTCCACCCTGTCCCGTCCATGAATTTCCGTGACAGTATGACTGAGTTTTAAGGGAATGCCAAAATCATCAAGACACTGTACAATATTTCGCTTAAGCCCCCCTGAATAAGGCATGATCTCCGCAACCAGCTTAACCTTTGCGCCCTGCAGCGTCATACGTCTTGCCATAATAAGACCGATATCCCCTGAGCCAAGCACCACCACTTCCCTGCCGGGCATTCTTCCTTCTATATTCACATACCTCTGTGCCGTTCCCGCCGAATAAATACCTGCCGGTCTGAACCCCGGTATGTTCATAGCTCCCCTGGGACGTTCCCTGCATCCCATGGCAAGCACTACTGCTTTTGCCTGTATCCGGAACATACCCTGTTCTTTGTTCATTGCTGTTACTATGCAGGGTGTCCCTCCCTGCACGTTCACCGCTATTGTATTTAACAGGTTAGGAATGTTCTTCTCCAACACCTGTTCTATATAACGGACGGCATACTCAGGTCCCGTCAATTCTTCTTTAAATGTATGCAGCCCGAACCCGTTATGAATACACTGATTTAATATTCCCCCCAGTTCTTTGTCTCTCTCCAGAATCAGGATATCTGTGACACCCTTTTCATAAGCGGCGACAGCTGCCGCCATTCCCGCAGGTCCGCCGCCTATAATCACCAAATCTACAGTTTTCATAGGCATCCTCCTTCTTCGGGCGGCAGGATATACCATGAGTCTTCTCCTGATTTGCGGATCCGGCTTTCTTCTACCTGCAATTCCCTGGCAAGAATCTCCACCACCTTAGGGTTGCAGAACCCTGACTGACATCGTCCCATTCCTGCCCTGGTGCGCCTTTTTATTCCGTCTGTGGTTCTTGCCCCAAGTGGTCTTCGTATGGCATCCAGAATTTCGCCCTCGGTTACCATCTCGCAACGGCATACTACATTGCCATATGCCGGGTTCTCTTTTATGAGCCTGTGGCATTCTTCATCAGAAGAAAGCGCCATACTGGATATCCCCTTTCTGGTGCTGACAAAATCATTCTTGGGGTAAGGATGAAGCAGACTAATCACCATATCTGCCACATATTCTCCTATTGCCGGCGCGCAGGAAAGCCCCGGCGACTCTATTCCCGCTACATCAATAAATCCTGGAGCATCCGCCACCTGTCCGATGACAAAATCATCTTCCGCGCCTTCAGGAAACTGTGTGATATGCGCGCGCAATCCCGCAAAGGAAGTAATCACTTGTTTTACAGGAATCCGGCTGACACTGAGCGCCGCCTGCCCCAGCACACGCTCCAGCCCTTCCCGGGATGTGTCTGTTCCTTCCTTTTTAGGAATATCCTGTGCCGTAGGACCCATCAGCAGGTTCCCATGCACCGTAGGCGTTACCAGTATCCCCTTGCCAAGAGCAGTGGGAAGCTGGAAAAGCGTATGACTTACCATGTTTCCTACATCTTTATCAAAAAGAAGATACTCCCCTCTTCTGGGCGTAATCTTCATCTTATTTTCGCTGACCATGTTGTGGATCTCATCTGCGTAAACACCCGCAGCATTGACAACCACTTTCGTTTCATAATCTTTTTTTTCTGTGTGTACAAGATATCCATATGGCTGTTTCTGTATATCTAAAACCTGCTCCCCAAATACAAACTCTGCCCCGTTTACCGCAGCATTTTCTGCTAGTGCAATATTGAGTCCAAATGGACAGACAATGGCGCCTGTCGGCGCATAAAGCGCCGCCGCAGCGCCATCCCCTACACCGGGTTCCACTTCAAGCAGCTCCTGCCGGTTCAAAATAGAAAGCCCTTCTACACCGTTTACTTCTCCTCTTGCCTTCAATTCATGAAGCTTATCTTTTTCTTTCTCGTCAAAGCAAAGTACAATAGAACCATTTCGCTTATAAGGAAAATCCAGCTCTCTTGACAGTGCTTCCATTTTACGGCTGCCCTCCACATTTAAACGGGCTTTTAGCGTACCGGGTTTCGCATCGTATCCGGCATGAACAATGCCGCTGTTTGCCTTGGAAGTTCCTTCACATACATCGAGCGCTTTCTCAAGAACCGCTATTTTCAATTTGAAGCGGGACAATTCCCTCGCTATGGCACATCCGCTTACGCCTGCGCCAATAATGATTACATCATACATAGCTATTCCCTTCACATGTATCAGATTCTGCCCTTATTGCATATTCGCAGTAAAGTATACAAAGAACACGTTTCCTTCGGAATCATCATCAAACACTTCCAGATAAGAGATAGAAAAGTCCTTCTTATCATCTGGCACTTCAAAGACCAGAAGACCACTTCTTTCTTCATTGACAGTAAGTTCATATTCTGAAGGAAGCTGCTCTTCACTCATCTCATTCCCATAATAAGTAATCGGGACATCCCAATCTTCCTCCGCATCACTGTTCCACTGAACCTGGAAATCGGTATCAAACATAATGATGGATTCGTTAAAAGTATTCTTCACAGTTACATCTGCTACCATCAGTCTGTTACCCTCCTGTGGCTGATAACCCTCATATTCATCGCACACATACGCGCTATTAACGGTATAATCAAAGAAATATGTTTCCATAGTATCGCCCATGCGGCCTTCATTGTAATACTCGTCGTTGCTTTCTTCTTCCTCGCTTTCACGGGTAAGCAGACTTTCTTTGATTTCCTGGGTATCCTCACTCTCTTCGATTTCTCTGCTTTCTTCGATTTCCTCACTTTCTCTGTTCAAGGCACTTCTCCCAATGCCACATCCCACAAGGCAGACAGTCATAGCAACTCCTGCCAACGCATAAAAAAACCTCTTCATTTCCTTCTTCCTCCTCTTTTTGTTTTTATTTTAAGGCAGTGAAGGCACTGCCCTAATAACACCTAATTACAGTCTACCAGGTCAGGACTTCATGCCCATTTTCCGTAACTGCCACAGTAATTTCCCACTGTGCAGAAGGCTTTCCATCTTCCGTATAGACCGTCCATCCATCCTTATCGTCAATATAAATTTCACTGGTTCCCATATTGACCATAGGCTCTATCGTAAATACCATCCCGGGCACCATCAGCATTTCTGTCCCGGCTCTGGTCACATAACTTACAAACGGTTCCTCATGAAATTCCAGACCGACTCCATGCCCTCCTATATCAATCACCACACTGTATCCATTCGCCTTAGCGTGATCATTGACTGCCTGCGCCATATCTCCAAGGAAATTCCATGGTTTTACCATGGCAAGCCCTTTTTCCACACACTCCTTTGTAACCTGTACCAGTTTCTTTTTTTCTTCACTTACTTTGCCTATACAATACATTCTGGAAGAATCTGAAAAATATCCTTTATAGATTGTAGATACATCCACATTAATAATATCCCCTTCTTTTAAGAAAACATCCTTAGATGGGATACCATGACATACCACCTCATTAATAGAAGTACAGACGCTTTTAGGAAATCCTTCATAATTCAGGGGAGCAGGAATCCCGCCCATCTGAATGGTCATATCATGCACAAGATCATCAATCTGCTGGGTACTGATGCCCGGACCTATCATTTGATCCACTGCATCCAGCACTGCAATATTGAGAGTACTGCTCTCCTTAATTCCCTCAATCTGTTCTTTTGTCTTTAACATATCTCTTCTTGGTACAATATGTCCCTGCAATTCATAATGATGAATTTTTTCATCAAGCGCCATGTGGCATGTTTTGTATTTCTTTCCGCTGCCGCACCAGCAGGGATCATTTCTACTTATCTTTTCCATTTTTCCTGATTATTTTCTTCTTTCATTCCTTTTCTTTGAAAGCATCCATAAAATAAGCAATATTCTCACTGACGCTTCGTTTTTTAAATACAGCAGAACCGGCAACACAGATATCTGCCCCGGCTTCTATAACCTCTCTGACGTTCTTTTTACCCACACCGCCGTCCACTTCAATTTTTACAGGATAATGGTGTTCATCAATATAGTCTCTGAGTTTCCTTATTCTTCCATAAGATTCCGGTATAAAGGGCTGCCCTCCGAATCCCGGCTCAACGCTCATGACAAGAACTGTTTCCACGTTATTTAAGTAGGGATAGACCTTTTCAATGGGGGTCCCAGGTTTAATGGAAATACCTACTTTTACACCGGCTGCATGAATCTCTTCTATAATCTTTTCTGCATCCCCGACTGCTTCTAAATGGAACGTGATGCCGTCGGCGCCGCATTCCACGAACTCCTTAATATATCTTTCCGGATTCACAATCATAAGATGTACATCAAAGAACTGCCTGCTCGTATCTCTGATAGATGCAATAAGAGGCATCCCAAAAGATATACTTGGAACAAAAATACCGTCCATGACATCTATATGAAGATACTGAGCACCTGATTCCTCTGTTTCCCTAATCTGCTGTCCTAATATGTTAAAATCTGCCGCAAGAAGAGACGGCGCTAAAATATACATAATCTGTTCTCCATCGTCTTAATTTAAATAATCTTTTATCTGTTCGTAAATTCCCTTGCCGTCCAATTTATATTTTTCAACCAGCGCTTCCGCAGAACCGGATTCGCCGAATACATCCTGTATACCAATTTTCTTAACAGGTACCGGATAAGAACTGCAAAGCGCATCACATACTGCACTGCCCAGACCGCCGATAACAGAATGTTCCTCGGCAGTTACCACCTTACCTGTTTTCCTTGCAGAATTGATTATGAGTTCTTCATCCAGCGGTTTGATGGTACAAATGTTGATGACCTCTGCACTGATTCCCTCTTTCTCCAGCATTGCAGCTGCCTCCAGCGCACTTCCTACGCAAATGCCGGTGGCAACAATCGTAAGATCTGTTCCTTCCCGTACAATGGTTCCCTTCCCTATTTCAAAATGATAATCCCCACTGTCATTGATGACGGAACTTGCCGCCCTCCCGAATCTCATATAAACGGGACCTTCATATTCCGCTGCTGCTTTAACGGCTGCCTTTGCTTCTATCGCATCCGCCGGGCACATAACCACCATGCCGGGAATGGTCCTCATCAGGGCAATATCTTCATTGCATTGATGGGACGCTCCATCCTCTCCTACGGTAATGCCCGCATGAGTCGCACCTATCTTAACATTTAAGTGAGGATATCCCACAGAATTTCTCACCTGCTCAAACGCTCTTCCTGCCACGAACATAGCGAAGCTGCTTACAAAAGGAATCTTTCCCACCGTGGCAAGCCCGGCTGCCACACCTACCATATTGCCTTCCGCAATACCGCAGTCTATATGTCTGTCAGGATATGCTTTCTTGAACACCCCGGTTTTGGTAGCTGCTGCAAGGTCCGCATCTAATACTACCACATTGGGATTCTCTGCCCCCAATTCCAGAAGTGCATCCCCATAGCCCTCTCTGGTTGCAACCTTTTTTACTGCATTCTCTGCCATTATACTTCCTCCTTCAAAAGTTCCTCACTGATTTTGTTAAGGTCCGCCATTGCAGCTGCGTACTGCTCGTCATCAGGTGCCTTGCCGTGCCATCCCACATTGCCTTCCATAAAAGAAACCCCTTTACCTTTTACACTGTGAGCGATAATTGCGGTGGGCATTCCTTTCGTCTGCCTTGCTTCCTTAAATGCGGCGCGGAGAGCATCAAAATCATGTGCATCAACATTGATGGCATGAAAGTTAAACGCTTCAAATTTCTTATCAATTGGATAAGGAGAGCAGACTTCATCGATGGGGCCGTCAATCTGCAATCCATTATTGTCCACGATTACCACCAGGTTGTCCAGCTTGCGGAAACCTGCAAACATAGCGGCTTCCCACACTTGTCCCTCCTGCACTTCTCCGTCCCCAAGGAGCGTATATACACGATAATCCTTATCATCCATCTTTCCTGCCAGTGCCATGCCTACTGCCGCGGAAATTCCCTGTCCAAGAGAACCGCTGGACATGTCAACTCCGGGAACATGCTCCATACAGGGATGCCCCTGGAGATAAGAGCCAAGTTTACGTAAAGTCAGCAAGTCCTCAACTGGAAAAAAACCTCTGTTTGCCAATGCCGAATACAGCCCCGGTGCGGTATGTCCTTTCGATAATACAAAACGATCTCTATTTTCCATTTTAGGATTTTCTGGATCAATGTTCATCTCCTCAAAATAAAGATATGTATAAATATCCGCTGCCGACAAAGAGCCTCCCGGGTGTCCCGCTTTTGCGCTGTGAACTGAGCTCACGATGCCCTTACGCACTTCGTTCGCCATTTTTTTGAGTTCCAGATTATTCATGTTGACTTCCTCCATTCCTGTATGAACCACTTCCGTATGCTTTATTTTATATCGAATCTGCTTCCATGGACCGATTCATATTCTATCATATTTTAAAGCTATCGTCTATACGCTGTTCAAGCAAAATACTGTTATCATCCGGTGCGATGCATGGTGCAATCTGAACAATAATCGGCTTCCCTCGCGCTTATCCTATCGTGTATTTTTTAACTGTATCCGTCATATACTCAAACAAACCGTCATGTGAGGTTACTATATTGTCACATTCTGGAAAAATCAGCCGTAAACAAGTCATTTCACTTTTTGTCCTTTTCCTTTTGCCTATCAGTCTGATTCTGACTATATACCTGCGTACAAATGACAGCCGTCAATTTGATGTTCTGACAGAAGAATTGTTTTGTTCGGAGCTTTCCGGCAACACCTTAAGCCTTCATTACACCTTAGCCTTCCCTGGGGACTATGGGATTGATGAACCTGCCCGTCTTCCCTCTTATGAGCCCCAACCAGATAGCGGAGAAGAAGACATCCGCGCTATGTTGGACCGGCTTTCCCGGATATCACCGGAACATTTAAACGAGGAAGATGCATACGCATATGATCTCCTGACCCGTTATTTAAATCTACATCTTACAGGCACTGCTTATCCCTATTATAGCGATCCTCTGTCTCCTTCCTCCGGTATGCAGTCTGGTCTGCCCATCCTTCTTGCCGATTATACCTTCCGCACTCCAAAAGATGTGGAAGATTATCTTCATCTCCTGGATCAGACCGATACCTATTTTGACGGACTGATACAATATGAAAAAGAAAAATCCGAGAACAGGCTCTTTATGTCCGACGCATCGGCAGGGAAAATCATAGAGCAATGCTGCTCCATTATGGACAAAGATCTCCTCTCTTCCGGCACTCATTTTCTCCACACTACTTTTGAAGAGCGGCTTGATGCCATGCGGCAGGAAGATCTCATAACAGAAGAACAAAAGATCCAGTGGATTGCTGAAAATGACCGACTTCTCACTACTGTCATGGCACCCGCTTATGAAAATGTGGCGGATGCTTTTACCATTCTTCAAGGCAGCGGCTCAAATGATATGGGATTATGCTATTTCCCTGATGGACGCGCTTATTATGAATATCTGCTCGCCTCCACCACCGGTTCCTCCCGCAGCATAGCTGAAATAAAAACCTTGCTTTTTAATGATTTCCAGAAAAACATGGCGGCTATGGGAGACCTGTTTTATCGCTACCCTGAATTATCTGTCCTCTCCTCCGCCGACATCACTCCCTTTCCCTACGTTTCCCCGGAGGAAATGCTGGATGACTTAAAGGAACGCATGACAAACGATTTTCCTGCTTTTCCCGTTTCAGAAGAGGCCGGCTTCAATACCTCATACACCGTTAAAAGCGTCTCTCCCTCCATGGAAGATTATTGCAGCCCTGCCTATTACCTGACTCCTCCCATAGATGATATGAGCAGCAATATCATTTATATCAACCACAAGAACTCTCCTGACGCCCTTACGCTGTACACTACACTGGCACACGAGGGCTATCCCGGTCATCTTTACCAGACAGTTTATAGTCAGCTCTATATGAATCAGGAAGATATCTCCCGCATCCGTTATCTTCTGCACTACGGCGGCTATGTGGAAGGCTGGGCGCTTTATGTGGAAAATCTGTCTTATGATTACGCCCAGACGCTGGTACGAGATCAAAGCCCTATTACCGCCGCCTGGTACGAAGCCTGCCGCCTGAACAGGAACATCCAGCTGTGTCTGTATTCTCTGCTGGATATCGCCATACACTATGAAGGCGCCACCCCCGCCAAAGTGCAGGCAATCCTGCGCGAACTTGGAATCACGGACGAAGAGACCGTCACCGCCATTTATGAGTATATCGTGGAAGAGCCTGTAACCTACTTAAAATATTATCTGGGCTTTATGGAATTCACTCTCCTTAGGGATGCCGCACAAAATGCATGGGGGGATGATTTCAACCTGCAGCGCTTTCACCGGTTTGTCCTGGAAACGGGTCCGTCTGATTTTCAGGGTCTGCAAAGCAGACTGACCTCGTAGATACTTATGTTTCATCCTATATGACTCAGCCGCGGATAAGTTTTGGTTCTATCGGTCCTCCTCCATCATGCTTTCCATGTAGCCGCCGTCCCAGAGCAGAATCTTGAGCTTCTTTGCCGCCTCCACTGCAGGCGAGGTGAAATACTGATTGGTCATTACGGCTCCCACCATTCGGTCATAGTAATCTCTGCCTGCATATGCTTCCTGCACAGCCTTGACCCCTACCGGCGCTGTATAGCGTTTGCATTGAATAGCATATGTTATTCCATCTTTTTCCGCCAGAATATCAACGCCATAATCACCGCTGCCCTTTGTCACCTCCACATCCACGAATCCTTTCTGCCTAAGCAGATCTGCACAGAAATATTCAAACTCATGCCCTTCCATATCCTCAAAAACATCAGTTGTTCTGCGTTTCTTCAGAAAAAGCTGCCAGAAAATCCCCGACAGCATGATTACTATAACAATCGCTATTAATATTCCGGGTGCCAAATTAGCAGCATTCATACCGTCACCTCCTTTGTAATCTGAAACTTTTACCCTCTGTAAATCATCACAATGAATAGAGTGTAGCATAAAAAAGACTATACTGCCAACTCTCTTTTCCTAAAATCACATTGGCTGCATAAGCCTTTATAATAAGAGTCCTATAGAATCAATATAAGTAATACTGCCTTTTATTTTCCTGTAGATATATCTGAACCCTATTTTGAATAACATCTGTAACCGAATCTAAATCTTTTTGCCCCGCAAAATAGGCTTCTGTCTCTTCATCAATAATACCTAGAATCTCCGTATTATACTCAAATTTGTTCACCGCACTATCTATCAGTTTCCTCACCGCATTTATATCATCCTGATTGGCTGCATAGACCTGCAATTCAATATCCTCATCCGTATAATAGCCTTTCGGAACTTCGTACGAGTTTCCGTCTTCTTCAATTGAAAAATCCGCCTCTCCCGCCTTTTGCATAACCGCTTCAAATTGTGCCTTCAACGAAGGAAACCCTTGTCCGTCATATCCATTTAATAAGTAATATTTTACAAATTCCCATGCCTCTTCCTTCTTTTCGCTCTGTGCATTAATCGACAACTCGCTTCCTCTGAAGCTAATAGCCGTGCCTGAGCCATCATTTGTCGGATATCCAATAAAAGCAAAATCATTTTTATACAGCTTTGATTGTATTTGATAATCCGCAACACTTGTTATTATTCCCACTGACATTACGATTCTGCCCTCATCAATCCCACGGGATTGACTTCCATCTTCGTAGCTGCCTTTATATTTCTCTGCAAAGGCTACAATTTCTTTAAAATATTCTCCGTCAAAATTACAGACACCTTCTTCCCATTCTACAAATTCATCCATTCCAAAAGTACAGAGAGTGGTTAAAACCGGCTCATCAGCAGAGAATCCATTAATTGCATCCAATGACTTTCCACTTTCTTCCAATATCTGTATGAGTTCTCCCAAAGTCACCCCATGGCGGTCTTTTATAACCATATTGCTTCCCCACATGGAATAAAGCTGGAATGCTGGAGCTATGCTGTATAGATGTCCACTTATTTCATATGCATCTGAAACAGAATCCATAATATCATTCATCTTACACTCTTCGTCATTCTGCATGAATCCATATAAATCTGCTAAAACACCTTTATCAGAATAAACTGCATAATCTATCTCTGACACATCAATGATGTCTGGTGCTTTCCCCCTTATGATATCTAATTTCAGATGCTCCATTCCTTCTTCAAATCCATTTTCCCCTGTGTAATAAGGCACAATCTCAATTCTTATATTTCCATTGCTGCGGTTAAAATCTGCAACCTTTTTCTCCAAGTTCTGAGTGACTTGCATGACACCCAGAGTCAGGACAGTTTTTTCGTTTAAACCTTTTCGAAGAACCACATACTCTGAATTGTCATCATTTCCATAATTATCGATAATTTCGATTTTGTCGTCATCCATTCCCATATATAGAATCCCATATGGATCTATGCCGTAAGAAGACAGGTTAAGTATCTTTTCACAATCTTGTTTCTTCTCATTATATTCATACAAACCATTTCCCTGACAAAATAAAAATCCATTTTCTGTTACAGCAATATCTCCTACGATTTCACTAGTCGATATATTATTGTCCATACGCGTCATATCCGACAATTTCTGTTCTTTCCTATCTATCCTTTGTATATAAATGCCTTCATTATCATTTACTATGACAAGCGGCTCTTCTGCTTCATTTAAACTGAAATTTAGCAGTTCAGTTCCCCTCACATTAATCACCTGTTCATAAAACAGGGAGTTCAGCTGCGAATCCATTATGTAAATCCTGTCAACCATACCATATACATCTTCTTCCGCATCATCAAAGATTTCATTCAGAAGAATTCCCATTTCATACCATAAAAAAATATTTCCTTCTGAATCCACTTTAATTCCTCGCAAATCTATATTAATTGCCTTCTCCGTGTCTTCAAGCAGGAAATCTCCTATTTCCTGTAAATTACCTGCTGTATCTATCTTGCACAATACATTTTCGCTTTCTTTATCTCCAACTATGTATACATTGCCTTCACCGTCAGCATCTATATTCTTTATATATGATAAATCAGAAAAAGCTCTTACCTTCTCGATATTTCCACTTACTTTATTTTGACATGCAATCACTATTTCATCATTTTCTTTATAACATCCATAAATCATATCTTCAGTTACTGCAACAAGTCCATATTCCTTTCCCAAATCTGTATGGAGATCCTGCCATGTGATTTCTTCTTTATTGGAAGCTATCGTCATACTATTTTCTTCTTTTCCACAGCCACCAAGAAAAATTGCTGATATCAATGTCAATATTATCACTCTAAAAATAAATGATTTCATCTTTATTATCGTGCCTCTCTTGACCCTTTTATCCCAAAATAATTTGCTCTAAACTGTTGCTTCTCTCATTCCACATAATACCATTATTATCAATGACAATCAAAATCCTTTTGTTCCACTTATACCATCATTCCTGCCAGCACCACACTCGCCACGATTCCCGCAAGGGTAGCTAGGAGTGCTCCCTTCAAGGTATATCTTGTCTTCGTGACCTTAGCCGCAATGAAGTATACGCTCATCGTATAAAAGATTGTTTCCGTGCAGCTCATCATAATAGAAGTAATTAGTCCCACTAGGGAATCCGTTCCATAGTTTTTAAAAATATCCAGCACCAGTCCGGTAGCTGCTGACGAGGAGAACATTTTAATGAACGCAAGGGGGACCAGCTCTGCCGGAAATCCCACTTTATCACTTATAGGTCTCACAAGATTTCCAAGAAAGCTAAGAAAACCAGATGCCCTAAGCACCCCTACCGCAGTCATAAGTGCTACCAGCGTAGGCAAGATTCCTACTACTGTCTTAAGACCTTCCTTTGCTCCCTTGACAAAATCCTCATACACATTCGTCTTGCTGCATATCCCATAGGCAATGATATAAAAAATAACAATTGGTATTATAATATTAGAAATATTAGACAATACAGACGCCATCTATTTTATCCCGTTTTTCTGCATTTTGTACAATATATGGCTTTCCATTTCAATATATGTTACAGTTCAAACTGGCTCTATTAAAAATTCTTAAATTGGCAGTTTCTGCAATGCCATTTCTCTGTATAATAAGCAATATGTAGGAGCTCTTTCAAACAATAATTATCAAGAATAAAAAGAAACGGAGTGATTCATCATGAATATATTAAAAAATACAAAGACACTGGCTGTTACCGCTCTGATGGCTGCTTTTACCTGTATTGCCACCATGAGCATCCGGATCCCTACTCCTACCCTCGGCTATATTCATCCGGGTGACTGTCTGGTTCTGCTCTGCGGTGTGATTCTGGGACCTGTTGCCGGTTTTCTGGCTGCCGGAATCGGATCCATGTTTGCAGATATATTATCCGGGTATGTCATTTATGCAATTCCCACCTTGATCATTAAGGGTGTTACGGCGTTAATTGCTTCCCTGTTATTCCGGAGACTGAAACAGGTATGGAATACAAAGCAGACTTTCCTTTTTATCGCCGCTGGGATTCCTGCCGAAATCAACATGGTATTCGGTTATTTTCTCAATAAGATCATACAGACCATGTTTCTTGCAGGAAGCTATAGTTACGAAACTTTTGCCGTGGGATTTACAAGTGCCTTGAGCGGTATCTTTACAAACTGCGTTCAAGGTGCTGCCGGAGTTATTCTTGGCATACTTTTACTTCCAGTCCTATCTCAGATACCGGACGTGCGCACCTGGCTTGCGCCCAAAGCTGAAAAAAACATATAAAGCACGGCTGTGATTCCGTACTATTTTGACCGGAATCACAGCCTGCTCTTCCCTTCCAACACACCTTAAGTTTAACAAACTTGTCTTTGCCACTGCCTAATCCGCTCCGCAAATGCACGTACTTCCTCTACCTGTACAATATTGACCGGATATGTTTTATCAAACTTTGTATTTTTGGCTTCTACCGTAATCTCCAAAATAGCATCCTGGTTTTTATCATAAAATTCTAGGTGCAGCCATGTATCACTCGGTTTGCTGCTTTCAATTTTGCTTAAATACTCCTTTGAAATAACACTTACTTTAGAATACCCTATTTCCTTATTTCCAAAAATCAACGGCACCACATACATCCTGCTTTCCGTAAGTGCAATAGCATAATACCAGCTTTCAACGCTCCTTCCGTATTTCTGTCTTCTATACGCATAAATAGGTATGTATTCATCATAATCTTCCTGTTCCTGCATAATTTTTTGAAGAATCTCTTTCACCCTTTGCTTCTCCGGACTATTGATGCCCTTTTTTTCATCAATGCGTGATTTTATCCATATGATGATTGCTATGACTGCGGCTAGAATAACAAATAACAATATCGGATGATTATCTACCACTTTATCTATCGCTTCCATGATTTTTACTATTATATCTACCATTTATCCATTCCTCTTGTGCTCTTACTACTGATTTAAGTAACACCTGATATATACATCTTTAGCATCCTTCATGTAGGTAACATCTATCTTTTTAGATGGACCAAACATGCATTGCAAAAAGGATTGCGATTGCATTACTTTTGAATTGTAGATTTTTAATCTCGTGCCCATAATGTATTTTTTTTCTCTGCTCCACTGAATTTCTGAAGGATGATCGAATGTGATTTGCTTATTCTTCAGCACAATTTTATTTTCATAATAGACTAATACATCTTTTACATGAATGAGAGGAAATAGTGCAAATCCCAGCGTTAATAACAGCAAAACCGCTGTCGATGTATAATCTATGCCTGAATCAAAGTTTAAAACTAATGCAAGCAGAGCCATGGCGAACCATATCATTCTGATTGCTATGTTCGCCAAAATTTTCTTCATTTCAATATTAATTTCAGCTAATTTTCTTTCCACTTTATACTCATTTCCTTCCTCATAAATCTTCCCCATGCCAAAACGAACCTAATATCTCTCTTTTGCTCTTGGCATTTTAATTCTCAATTATATATAAATAGCCATCATTTCCTAAGGCAAGGATATTTCCGTCCATAAGTAATACCGCTTTTTCGTATGTCTGGTCTAAGTTCTCGATTTCCCTAGTATTGCCGGAATCACTATCATTGTAATAGTAAGAACCGTCGTCAGTTCTGATGAGCATATTTTCATTCTGACCGTAAAAGCCTTGAATATCTGTAATTGTGATATTATCCATTTTGGCAATTTCATTTACTGTGATGTCATCACCCAAACCAACTGACACACAATAAATATTATGATCTTCGTCCACCACATAACAACCATCCGCAGAGTTTTCAAGATTATAGATATCGATCACCTTGCCGCCTATTTCGTCAGTAAGGTCTACATAATTGATAGATGCACCTTTCCCCTGCCCGGCAAAGTCAATGCTGACATTTCCGTTTTTGATGTAAAACAATTCCTGTTCCTCTGTCAAAATAAACTGATAGATACCTTTGCTTACCGCAACATTATCTCTTTCGCTCTCACCCTCTATAAAAGCCACATTGGAATACGTTGTATATTCCCCACTCAAAGAATCCCTGTAATCTACACGCACGTGATTTTCCGTATCTATATAGGCGTAATAAGCCGCATCACCTGTTATGAAAATCACATTCTGCGCATCCGGCAAATCTACCTTTTGTATATTACTGAAAGTATAGATATATTCTGGAAGAGCATAGGAATCCGATTCAGCGAAATTATCACCCGATTCGGCATATTCTCCAATCGTGTCGAAATAGACAAACTGATTTTTCCCACTTGCAATATGTTCATTGGCATATACCAAATCATCAATATGACTGTTGTCTGTTATCATATAATATTTTATTTTAGAATCTTCTAAATAAAAATCTATATATGGATCCAGCAGAAACAGTTTTCCCTCTGTTGTATTAGCAACCAACATTGAAGTACCAGCCGGACTGACGGATTCAATTTTCCCATTTAGTTCAGCGTTTTCATCCCCTTCAAAATTTATTTTAAACACTGATTCGCTCCAGATATATGAGTCCTCACTATCTTCTGAATCTTCGATACCTATGTAATCCTCATAATCTTCCTGTGAACTGTCACTTTCTTTTCTTCCGCATCCATACAATGTAAAAACATGAGCCAATACCAAAACTGCAAACACCGCATTTACACTTTTTTTTGATTTTTTCATATCCATTCTCCTCTTGTCTTCTTTTGCATTATTTCTTTTCAAGCAATAACATGATTATTATAAATAATGCAAATTTGATTACAAGGCGCATTGCGTGAATGGTAGATTTACAGCATAAACGGCAAATTAGTTCCTTGACGTCACCAGCATCACCGATGTCACATAAGCTTCTTTCGTAAGGACATTCCTTTTTTCATAGTCAAAAAGTACAAACATTGGTTTGTTGCTCTTCTCCCATAAACCAGCATCTCCGCCATTCCAGACAGGATAAAAGAACACATCCATATGTGTCATTTTCATGGTCTGCCTGGCATGATACTCACGATAATTATTTAATAACAATGGTTTTTCTTCTTCCCTCTGGTAAAATTTCCATATTTCATCTCGATAGGGAGATAAATCAGCACAGAAAGAGGGACGGCTCTTTGCGTTTTCTCTAAGATAATAGTCATAAGTCAGCAGTTCTTGATAGAGCCGATTCTTTTCCGGCGATTTTTCCAGTGCAAACTCCAAAAGTATATGATAACGGATGCTTCGCGCCGGCGAATTGACAAAAAATCCTTTTTCTTCATAAAATCCTGCCAGTTCTTCAAACATCTCAAAAGGTCCTGGGAATTCTCTTTCCAGAACAGGAAGCGTGTGGGTAAACTGATTGGAATTATAATATAACTCCACCATCTCTTCTACTTGCTTAAGACGCAATACTTCCTTGTAAGAAAGCCATTTTGTATAAAGCACTTCATAAGGAGCCTTTTCCTGATAGACGATGCCGTAATCCTCTGCCCTCTCCCGTATCAATGTCCCTTTGAGCACTTTTAAAAAGCCAAGCTGGAGCTGATGGGGCTTCATCCCATATACCTCATTGAATGATTTTCGGAAACTGTCATATCCCTCAAAGGGAAGTCCTGCTATCAGATCCAAATGGATATGAATATTCCGGTTTTCGTGAATGTCTGCCACTACCTCTGCAATACGGGCAATGTCCGTACTTCGGTTGATTTCCCTAAGGGTATCCGGATTAGTGGTCTGCACACCGATTTCAAACTGGACAAGACCCGGTCTCATTTCCTTTAAAACCGCCAGTTCCTCCTCGTTCATGATATCCGCCGCGATTTCAAAGTGAAAATTAGTGATACCATTATCATGCTCTTTGATATATCTCCATACTTCCATTGCATGGCGGCGGCTGCAATTAAAGGTTCTGTCTATCAATTTAACCTGAGGAACTTTCTTATCCAGAAAAAACTGCAATTCCCTTTTCACCAGTTCTAAATCCCGCAGACGCACTTTCTTTTCAATGGAAGAAAGACAGTAACTACATCTGAAAGGGCACCCCCGGCTTGTTTCATAATAAATAATTCTATTCTGGAAGGACTGCAAATCATCATAAAGAAAGGGAATCGCATTAAGGTCTGTGACCTCCCTTGCCGGGCTTTCTCCTTTTCTTAAGACCAGTCCCTGAATTTCATTAAAGCTGTCTTTCCCTTCCACATAAAAAGAAAGTAGTTCTTTAAAAGTTGCCTCTCCTTCTCCTGCCATGATACCCTTGACCATAGGAAAATCTTCAAGGATTTTTCTGCTTTCAAAGGAAACCTCCGGTCCTCCAAGCCACAAGTCTGTATCCGGCAGCACTTTAGGCAATTCCCTGAGCAATTCCTGAATCAGGGGATAATTCCAGATATAGCAGGAGAACCCAATCACATCCGGGCGTCTTTTATACAAATCTCCCAAAATCTCTTCCATCCTTTGATTAATGGTATACTCTGTCACTGCTATATACGGCTGCAATTCTTCCCCCGCATACGCCCTAAGGCTGTAAATGGCAGGATTAGAATGAATATATTTAGCGTTGACCGCTGTCAGCAAAAACTGCATCATGCGCCTCCTACATATCTTTATTCACATCATTAAATTTGCTCATTATACTACACCCTTTGCCTTGCTTTCAATTGCTTTCGCTATTTTTTTATCACATTCAAATCAACAAATAACATTTGATATTTATATTCCAAACTGGAAAGCAATGCCAGTTTCATTGTATTGGTCATACTACATTCTCCTATGTATTTTTCTTATGAATTCTATTTTTTAATGTCAAAAACAGGAAGTAAACAAACGATTGCACCTTTGCATTCATTATGTTATTGTAATTAAGTATGGATGTGAGGGTATAAAATGTATAGACAGCATAACAACTTTAAAATTAAACATATTCTTTTGTCTCTTTGTATTTTTTTATCTTTTCTTCTTGCCGGCTGTGGTCCTTCTGAAGAAAAGATTTCACAGGCACAGGAACTCTACGTGCAACTTGCAGACCTGCACAACCAGGTGGTAGACGCCCATAAGACCATAGCTGATGATTCACTTGATCAAAACCTCGTTGCGCTGGCAGAAAAGGTGAAGCAGATTGAGGAATACAATTTAAATGAATTTGATGATGAGCAGATCGATCTTCTGATAGAATCCATGAATTCCATCATGAATTCTTATCAGGAATATCTGACCGCTATCGATCAAATCAAGGCTCAGGAAGATGCTGCCGTGCTTGTTCCCATTCCTGTAACCCTCTTTAACGGTACGGAAATAACTTTCCATACCTTGGCTTTGTATGGCAAAAATGAGCCTTCCCAAAATTCTAACGCTCTGGAAGACACCTCCGGTTTTACCTCGGGACAGTCAATTACTGGTCTGATGATTTACCGCGATGTATCCTCTTCCCCTTGGGTTTTAGTTCTGGAAGATGCAAACGAAATAAGCTATGAAATAGAATTACCTGTAACAGAATATACTGAATCCGGCATCTTTCTCACTCTCACTTATGACTCTGAAACAAAAGAGTTAAAATGCTCTTGACAAATGTTGCCATATGATTGTAAAATAATTCTTGTGCCGTAAAGCAATCATATTTTCTAATCATGCGGGTGTAGTTCAATGGTAGAACACCAGCCTTCCAAGCTGGATACGTGGGTTCGATTCCCATCACCCGCTCTTATTTTTTGCTCTTTTTCTTCTATCCCAGTGCGAACTGGCTTTGATACAATTCCGCATAAAATCCCTTCTTCTCAAGCAGTTCCTCGTGATTTCCCTGCTCAATGATATGTCCGTCCTTCATGACCAGAATTACATCCGCATTTTGTATGGTAGAGAGCCTGTGCGCCACGATAAAGCTGGTTCTTCCCTCCATCATGGATGCAAATGCCTTCTGTATCTTGATTTCTGTTCTGGTATCAATAGAAGAAGTCGCCTCGTCCAGTATCAGCATGGGCGGCAGGCTGAGCATGACTCTGGTGATACACAAAAGCTGCTTCTGCCCTTGGGAAAGGCTTCCTCCGTCTTCACTGATTACCGTGTCATATCCTTCCGGCAAACGTCTGATAAAGCTGTGGGCATGGGATTTCTTTGCTGCCGCTATGATTTCCTCTTCTGACGCTTCCGGCTTTCCAACCGTAATATTGTCCCTTATGGTTCCTCTTTTCAGCCAGGTATCCTGAAGCACCATCCCGTAAGAAGTGCGCAGAGATTTTCTGGTGATGCGGCGGATATCCGTACCTTCCACGCAGATCGCGCCCTGATCCACATCATAAAAACGCATCAGCAGATTGATGATCGTAGTCTTTCCGCATCCCGTAGGTCCCACAATGGCAATTCTCTGCCCCGGGTTTACATGAAGATCTAAATCTTCAATCAGCTTTCTCTCCGGTACATAAGAAAAGGCAACATGATCAAGATCCACCTTCCCCTGTACATGATCAAGGATAACCGCATCCTCCGTATCCGGAATTTGAGGTTCCTCCTCAATCAGTTCAAAAATCCTGGCAGCACATGCCAAGGCATTCTGCAATTCTGTTATGACCCCTGATATTTCATTAAAAGGCTTCGTGTACTGATTCGCATAAGAAAGAAAACAAGTCAGCTGTCCAACAGAAAATATTCCACTTGTCCTAATCACAGCGAGCGCACCGGTAAGGCCAACGCCTGTGTACACCAGGCTGTTGACGAATCTGGTACAGGGATTTGTCAGAGATGAGAAAAAAATGGCACGGAGCGAGCACTTCTCCAGTCTTCCATTAATCTCGTCAAACTTTTCCAGCGTTTCATCCTCTCTGTTAAAAGCCTGAACCACCTTCTGATTCCCTATCATCTCATTAATCAAGGTGGTCTGCTCCCCTCTCGTCTCTGATTGAAGCTTAAACATGTTGAACGTCTTTTTTGCAATGAAAGCAGCCACCAAAAGGGAAACCGGTGTGATGACCACCACCACGATAGTGATTCCCACATTCACTGACAACATGAACCCTAAAGTCCCAATGATCGTTATGACACCTGTAAATAGCTGTGTGAAGCCAATCAAAAGTCCGTCCGCAAACTGATCTACATCTGCCACTACCCGGCTCACGATATCCCCGTGGGAATGAGCATCCATGTACTTTAACGGCAGAACCTCTAATTTCCGGAATGCTTTCTTTCTGATGTCCTGAATGATGTTATACACAATTTTATTATTACTAAGGCTCATAATCCACTGGGCAAGCGCAGTAAGCAGGATGACTACTGCCATTTTCCCCAGAAGCGAAAATAAATCCGGCCAAAAGAACGTCTGCCCAATAAA
Organism: Lachnospiraceae bacterium; assembly: GCA_014804785.1. Lineage (GTDB taxonomy): Bacteria > Bacillota > Clostridia > Lachnospirales > Lachnospiraceae > Suilimivivens. The sequence goes on along the minus strand of JAAUZD010000026.1, from coordinate 259,959 downwards.
TGCCAGCAAATCCACCGCATCTCCCGTAAGAATTGGAAGATAAAGAGTCAACGCAACACTGACAATTGCCATGATGATGGTCAACGCCATCAGGAATCTGTAAGGTTTAATATATTTAAGTACTTTAATCAATGTATCCTTTTGTTTGCCTGATTTTTCCTTCATACTTTTAGCCTTTCTTCCTCTCTGAACGCTCAAATTGAGAGTAATAAATCTCCTGATAAATCTCGCAGTCTTCAAGAAGCTGTTCATGTCTGCCTATGGCTGCGACACATCCGTCATCCAGCACGATAATCTGGTTCGCATGCATCAGAGAAGAAGCTCTTTGGGAAACAATGAACACCGTTGTTTCAAAAGGCACTTCCCTGAGCGCTTTCCTGAGTTTTGCATCCGTTGCATAATCAAGCGCTGAAGCACTGTCATCCAGAATCAGTATTTCCGGTTTTTTGACAAGTGCTCTGGCTATGGACAACCTCTGTTTTTGTCCCCCAGAAAGATTTCTGCCTTCCTGTTCCACAGGCGCATCTAATCCGCCTTCTTTCTGCAGAACAAATTCTTCCGCTTGGGCAATCTTAAGCGCCTGCCACAATTCCTCATCCGTTGCATCCTCATTTCCCCAAAGCAGATTCTCCCGGATGCTGCCTTTGAATAAGACTGCTTTTTGCATGACAATGCCTACTTTATCACGAAGAGTTGTCAGATCATACTCCTTTACATCCACACCATCAATCTTGACACTTCCCTTTTCCGCATCATAAAACCGGGGAATCAGATGTACCAGCGTGGTCTTGCCGGAACCTGTACCGCCTATGATTCCAATGGTCTCACCCTGCTCCGCCTTAAAAGTTATCTCCGTAAGCGCTTCTTCCCCGCCTTCGTGATATCTCATGGAGACATGGTCGAAAGAAACCGTTCCTCTGCCTTCTCCCTCTGTAAGGCTGCCTTTGCCGTTCTCCATTCCCGCTGGTATATCAAATACACCTGCAACCCTGTTTCCACAGGCAACCGCTTTCGTAATCGTGATAATCAGATTTGCCAGTTTGACAAGCTCCACCAGAATCTGGGACATATAATTGACTAAAGCGACCACCTGCCCCTGAGTCAGTGCCCCTGACTCTACTCTCACTGCACCGGTATAAATCAATACAATCAGTCCTCCGTTAATAATCACGTAAGTGACCGGATTCATCAGCGCCGATATTTTTGCCGCCATCACCTGTATCTTCTTCAAAGCATCTGTCTGCCGGTCAAACTTGTCCGTCTCATCCATTTCCTTTCCAAAAGCACGGATCACTCTCACGCCGGTCAGATTTTCCCTGGTAATACCAAGCACCCGATCCAGACTATTCTGCACCTTGCTAAACAATGGAATGCTGATCAATATGATTCCAAAAACCACAACAGACAACAGCGGTATGATTACCACAAAAATAAGCGCCGCCTTTACATCCACCGTAAAAGCCATGATCATTGCCCCAAACACAATAAACGGAGAGCGCAAAAACAAGCGCAGCACCATATTCACACCGGATTGAATCTGATTAATGTCACTGGTCATCCTTGTAATCAGGGTAGAAGTCCCCTGTTCATCCATGCTGGAAAAAGACAGACTCTGAATATGTGCAAACAAGGCATGTCTTAGCTTGGTGGCAAATCCTACCGCTGCCTTGGCGGCAAAAAACTGTGCCGTCACAGAGCTGATTAAGCCCGTCACCCCCAACGCCGCCATGATAATACACATTCTTATCACATAATTCCTGTCGCTTTCCGCAATTCCCACATCAATCATAGATGCAACCACCAGCGGAACAATAAGTTCAAAAGAAGCCTCCAATAATTTAAACAGAGGCCCCAGAACACTTTCTTTTTTATAATCCTTTAAGTAAACAAGCAGACTTTTCATCTCGAAATTCACCTATCATCCTTATATGGATTTTCTTAATTTAAAAAGTTCTCGATAATAACAGCTTCCGCCTCTTCCTCATTAAGTCCAAAGGTATTGAGTTTGATCAGCTGCTCATTATTGATCCTTCCGATTGCCGCCTCATGTATGATTGCTGCATCCACATGCTTTGCGTCAATTTCAGGAATAGAACACACCTGCGCCTTATCCATGATGATGGAATCGCACTGAATATGCGCATGGCACAGTGCATTTCCGATAGCTTTCGGATGGAAGACCTGCTTTGACTCCCCTCTCGCTACAGAGCGGGATGTAATCTGCGCAGAACTGCCTTTTCCATTCAGATAAATATCCATATTGGAAACTGCACTTTGCTTATCGTGGGTCATGAGCTTCTCCACCACGAACAGCTTCGCATCCTCTCCCATTATGACCTCCGTCTCACGCTTTGTAGAATCCACCCCTTTGATCTGGGCAGTGTCAAGAGTAAAGACCGAGGCCTCTTCCATAATGATCTTTGTCACCGGATTTAAAATTCTGGCTCCGGTTCCCTCTCCTTCACCGTAGTGCTTTTCCTCATAACGCACATTAGCATTTTTTCCAACGTGAAAGGTGTGGATTCCGTCGTGACGGCTGTCATTGCACCCGCTATTATGAATGCCGCAGCCTGCAATAATCGTCACCTGAGCTCCATCCTCAATATAAAAGTCATTGTATACTTCATCCGTCATTCCTGAAACGGCGACAACCACAGGAATATGTACCTGCTCGCCTTTCGTTTCACCGCTTATATAAACATCGATTCCCTGTTTGTCTTCCTTGCGTTTAATCGTAATATGCTCGGTATTTCCATGACACAGGGAATATCCATTATATCTGAGATTGTAAGCGCCCTCCTGCTTAAAACCCTCACTGTCTATCTTCTCTAAAACAGACGCTGTTATCTGATCTATATTTGCCACTTTTATCTTCCTTTCTTGAGGCGACCTACGCATTATGGTCGGGATTCATACAAACACAGCCGGTGTCCTCATTCACCAGATTCGGCAGCACCTTTTCCCTCTCATCAAGGGCCGTGATCTTTCCGTCTCTGACCACCATGATCCGGTCTGCCATCTGAATGATCCTCTCCTGATGGGAAATCAGAATCAGGCTTTCCTTTTTATTCTTATGAAGCTGTTCAAACTGTTTCACCAACATAGAAAAGCTCCACAAGTCGATTCCTGCTTCCGGCTCATCAAAAATACAAAGCTTATGGGGTTTTGCCAGAACCGTGGCTATCTCCAGACGCTTCATTTCTCCACCTGAGAGGGTATTATCCACTTCCCGATCCAGATATTCTCTGGCACAAAGCCCCACACCACTCAAATAATCACAGCATTTGTTCTCCGGCATTTCATATCCTGCTGCCAGAGAAAGCAGTCTTTTTACCGTCATTCCCTTAAATCTGGGAGGCTGCTGAAAAGCAAAGCCGATTCCCGCATTGGCGCGCTGCGCAATGCTATATCTGGTGATATCCGTGCCGTCCATCAGAATTGTTCCGCTGTCCGCAGTTTCTATCCCCATGAGTAGTTTTGCAAGAGTGGACTTTCCGCCGCCATTAGGTCCTGTGATAACCAGCATTTCGCCATCTTCAACTTTAAAACTGATATCCTCTATAATGCTTTTTTCCACCCCATTATCCAGTGGGTGAAAAACAAGATTTTTTACTTCCAGCATATTCGTCCCCTTTACTTCAGATAAGCTTCATATTTCTCATTGGTTTCATTCAGGAATACGATTCCCAAAATACCAGGACCTGTGTGGGCACCGATTGCGCACCCTACCCTTCCTTCCAAAATTCCCTTTACATGATATCTGTCCGCAAGTTCTTTTTTAATGTATTCATAGGCTTCTTTGTCCGTGCCGTAGCAGACGCCTACCACTTGATTTTCCAGATCTTTTCCCTTTTCGCCTACCATATCGAGAATTCTCTTCTGCGCCTTTTTCCAGCCCCGGACTTTCTCAACCGCCTTTAAAGAACCATTTTCATCCACTATGATAATCGGCTTAATGTCCAGCACTGTGCCCGCCAGAAAAGAAGTCCTGCTAAGTCTTCCTCCCTTGAACAGATATTCCAGTTCCATAACGGTAACGGCATGCTCCATGTGTTCGCAGAAGAACTGCGCTGCTTCAATCAAAAGTTCTTTCGGCGCGCCATTTTTCTGCATACGCAGTACCCTTTCCACCGCCAGTCCATATCCCACTGAGGCACATTTGGTATCAATAATGGTGAGTTTAAAATCAGAATACTCCTCCTGTATCTCCTCATATGCCAGCTTTGCCGCATTGAAAGTTCCTGCTATGCCCGTGGAAAAACATAAATACAGTACCTCGTCTCCCCTTTGTGCAAAGGGCAGGAAATGCTCCTGAAACATGTATTGACTTATATGATAGGTTTTAATATCCTTACCTGAAGCCTGTATCTCATAAAACTGGTCGGGGAAAATCGTCTCCCCGTCAAAATAGTCTTTCCCCTCTATCGTAACAGGAGTAGGCATCACATGTAAATCATATTCCTTGATGACACTTTCCGGTACATCTGAAGCTGAGTCTGTAATAATGCAAAAAGCCATTTCTTCTCCTCCATAAAATATTCTTTGAAATTTCAATATTACTATACTACATTTACCAGATTTATGCATCTTAAAAATTTATAAGCATATTATAATGCAAAAAGAAACAGGAAATTTATGATGTATTCCAATCAGATTACGCCCCGAATTTCATTTTTAGAACTGCTGACTTATGAACGTCCCGATGCAGCCGCCTGGATCACCGGAAATGCTTCTCATCCCAGACTTTCGGGACTCGTCAAATTTTACCGTACTTCTTACGGCGGAGTCCTCGTAGAAGCAGAAATATTTGGACTTCCAAATATAGCCGGGCAGGGCTCTTCCAATTTTTATGCGATGCACATCCACGAATTTGGTGACTGCTCCGGCAACTTTGATAAAACAGGCAGTCACTATAATCCTACAGACCAGTCTCATCCAGAACACACCGGCGACCTGCTTCCCCTTCTGGGCAATCAGGGCTATGCCTGGTCTGCGTTTTATGATAAACGCTTTACCATAGAAGAAATTATTGGAAAATCTGTCATCATTCATTCTAACCGCGATGATTTTACTTCGCAGCCCTCCGGCGATTCCGGTGACAAAATCGGATGCGGTGAAATCAGACGGATGCTCTGATCAAATCAGCGTTCCTTAAAAATACAGACCCGGAACATTTCTAAAATGCCCGGGTCTGTATCTCATTCATTTTCAATTTCTTCTTTCAAGTCAAAAAGCTTTCCTGTGGCAAAGGGACTTCCCACATCACATCTTCCATGATGATATGCCTTCTGTATTTTTCCGCTCTCAACAGAATCTGATGAATCGACTTTTATCCGGCTGACCCCTGCTTCTGTCATTGAATCCAGCATTTTAATTACTTCGTCTATATCATTCATCCTTAACCACCTTACCTGGTCCTTTCAGTTTTAAATGAACTGACCGCTACTTTTAACTGATTAGATACCGCCAACAGATTATCCGCGCAAAGAGCAAGCTCCTCAACCTGCTTTTTCTGTTTCTCAACATCTCCCCCAATGTTCGTAGTTACTTCTGTGTTCTGTTCAATAATAAGGGAAATAGATTGTATCGCGCCTAATGTGGCATCTTTCGCATGCAAAATTGCCTGCGTCTCCACCACGATGCCATCAATATTTTCAGCTAGCTGTTCCAGATGATTGTCCATATCGCTAAATGCACCTACTGCATTGCTGACCGCAAGTTTCTGGGACTCCAGGGCGTCTCCGGTTTGTTCTGCATGCTGCCGGACAGCCGTGCTGAAGCTTTCAACTTCACTGATGATCCTCTGGATTTGGACTGCCGCCTTCAATGATTGATCTGCAAGGTTCTTTACCTCTCCTGCCACTACCGCAAAACCTTTGCCTGCCTCTCCTGCTCTCGCCGCTTCAATGCTTGCATTTAAAGACAAAAGATTCGTCTGATCCGCAATCTCCGATATAACCTGAATAATCTTATTTATATCTCCAACTGCCGTTCCAAGATCTTCAAGTTCCCTCACGATCTCATTTAGGCTTTTATTGGTCATTTCTGAAGTGGTATTTAATTCATCCATAATTCCAATTCCAGAACTTACCAATCCTTTGACACTGTTCGATATCTTCTGCATTTCTTCTGTATTTTCTGCTACACAGGTAATCTTGTCTGCTAAATCATCCATATTATCCAGACAATTTTTTGCGCCCTCTTTCTGGCACTCTGCTCCGCCATGAATCTGCAAGATAGCGCTGGATATACCTTCGGTCACCTCACACACACGGGTATTCATCTCACCAACTTTATTCACTGCAAGATCCACCTGTCCGGCACCTTCCGATACCTTGGCAATTAATTCTCCTACTGCTGCAACCATATCATTAATTCCGCCGCACAATGTCGCAAATTCATCCTTACTTTTTGTTTTGATTTCTACCGTAAGGTCTCCCCTTGATGCCTGCTGCACCCCTACCATGATATTCTGGATATTTTTTCCGATACTCAATGCCATTAATGTTGCAAGAACTGCCATAATGACCGTTAGAATAGCGACAATCATTATTGTGTTCGTTCTGATATCATTTGCCTGCTCCATCATGGTTGCCTTGGGAATCAAGCCTACAATGCTGTTGCCAAGATCACCTACATAATAGTAGCACATCCAGTATTCCTGTCCTCTGTATATCAAATTAAAGGAACCTGATTTGTCGACACTCTGCTGCATTTTCTGATAAGCATTCCCTGATGTAATGATTTTTTCCTCCAAGGTCGCCGGATAATCTTCCGGCTTTGCCAGTTCCGTATTGTCCTGTGCAATAATTACTACCGTACTGTTATCTCCCAGATTGATTTCTTCCAGCTGCTTATCCATAACGCTGCTTCTGACCTCCAGGATAATAAAACCAATATCCTGTCCCGTCAATACATTGTCCACACGCCGCACAATCGTCATCTTACGATTATCATAAGGATTCTCCGGTTCTTGCCTATATTGAGATAAAAAATCACTTTCACCCAGCCAAGCCTTACGATTTCTTGCCATAATCTCTACGTAATCATGAGAATCAACGAATTTTGCGTACGCATCTCCATCAAATGATATCTCCTGATTCGTGCTGATGTGATCATTTCCATTAATTGCAATGAAGTATCCGCTCTCTACATATTCATTTGTCCCCAGATAGGAATTCATTTTCCTATCTACATAATCAAAATCTACACCTTCCTCCGGCGTACCGCTAAAATAGGAGACCAGATCCGTATCCTGGGATAAGTCATAAGCAATCGTTTCCACTTCCAACAGAAGAATTTCCATGTAATCCGAAGTTTTCCCCAGAATCTGCATAGTTGATTCCTTATAGTGCTTTTCCAGGGAGTCAGCTGTCTGGCTGTAAGTGACAACTCCCAGTAAAATGACAAAAAACACAGGAAGGGCAAAAGCCAAAAGCAGCTTTGCCCTAATTCCCATTACATTTTTTCTATTCTTTGCTTCTTTTACAGTCTTTATCTTTGTTACACCTTTTTTGGTCTCTTTGCCTTTAGGTAACTTTTTCATTCCACTTCCTCTCCAACATATAATGCACAATGCTTATTTTGCTTTGGAACGTACTCTTACATCAAATGCAACAGCTATGATAAAAATGATTCCTTTCACTATGTACTGATACGAATTATCCACGCCCATCAGGTTCATGCCACTTGTCAATGACATCATAATAAGTGCACCGATAATCGTGTTTGTAACTTTTCCGACACCACCACTAACTGCAGTACCGCCAATATATGCAGAAGCAATCGCATCCAACTCAAATCCTTCACCAGCTGTCGGCGTTGCAGATTTTAATCTGGAAGCGTACAAGATACCAGCAAGTGCGGAGAGAACTCCCATGGAGCAGAATGCAAAAAGGGTCACTTTCTTAACATCTATACCCGAAAGTTCAGCTGCTTGGTCATTACCTCCAATACCATAAATATATCTTCCCAGCCTTGTTTTGTTCAGCATATAATTGTAAACAAATAAAACTACTCCAACGATTACAGCCGTCCAAGGAATACCGCTATAGTTTGCAAGAACCCATATGATTGCCATAATAATCACTGATACAACTACGAGTCCAAAAACAAACACAGGTGTTGAAGTTACTTTAAAGTTATACTTTTGTTTATTTTTTCTAGCTTTAATCTGTGAAAATATGGTTAAAATAACTGCCACAACACCAATCAGCAATGTAAGAACGTGAAATTCCAAATTCAGCCCTGGAATGTCCGGAATAAAGCCATTGGATAATGCGTTAAATCCTGCATTCGGAATAATAATTGTACCCGTTTTTAATGACAGATTCAGAAAACCACGGAACATAAATTGTCCTGCTAGTGTCGTAACAAATGCCGGCACCCCTACTCTGGTTACCAGAAGTCCCTGATACATACCAATCAAAAGACCAATCACAAGAACAACCAAAATTGCAATCCACTCATTCATCCCCAGCTTCGTCATTAATATTGCTGCTATTGCACCGCATGTACCAGCCACATATCCCACAGCAAGATCAATATGTTTAAGAATCAGAATCAGCGTCATTCCTATTGCCAGGATTGCAACATATCCCACCTGATTAATCAGATTTGAAATATTCCTCCCTTGAATAAAAGCTCCTTTTGTCGTCCATGTAAAAATTCCCATTATCAGAACAAGCACTATGTACATCATGTAGTCTGTGATGTTCGTTTTAATCAGACCGAAAATCTCCTGTCCGAGTCCTTCTTTTTTACTTATGTTTTCCATTTTGCAACCTCCTATGATTTAATAGCCATTGCCATGACTTTATTTTCGTCCGCGTCCTCACTTGATAATTCACCGGTAATCGTTCCGCTTGACATAACATAAAGTCTGTCACTCATTCCCAGTACTTCCGGGAGTTCTGAAGAAATCATGATAATACTCATTCCTTCCTCTACTAGTCTGTTCATAAGTGAGTAGATTTCATACTTAGCGCCTACATCAATACCTCTTGTAGGCTCATCAAGAATCAGCACCTTGGGTGTTACGAACAGCCATTTTGCCAGCTGCACTTTCTGCTGGTTGCCTCCGCTTAGATTTCCAACCTTCTGTGCAATGGATGGCGCTTTGATATTAATAGAATCTTTATACCCATTGGCTACATTAACTTCTTCATTTTCATTGATAGCTATTCCACTTTGAAGCTGCTCCAAATTGGCAATACTGATATTGTATTTAATATCTTGTATCAATACGAGCCCATTTCCTTTTCTATCCTCACTTACATAGGCAATTCCCTTTTGAATTGCATCTTTCGGTTTGTTGAAAGAAACCTTTTCTCCCTCCAGTATAATTTCACCGCTGGTAATTTTGTAACCTGTAGGATTTCCAAAAAGACTCATTGCAAACTCAGTTCTTCCGGCTCCCATCAGACCTTGAAGACCCACAATCTCTCCCTTGCGGACGTTCAAGTTTACGTTGTGTAGAATTTCCTTTCCTTTAACAGGATCTTCTACCGTCCAGTCCTTTATCTCTAAACAAACATCTCCGATTTTTTTCTTTTCTCTTTTCGGATAAATATTGTCAATTTCCCTGCCAACCATATGCTTAATAATTTCTGCTTCTGTGATAGTTCTCTCTGCTGCATCCATGGAACAGATTGTCGCCCCATCACGAAGTACCGTAATGGTATCCGCTATTGCTGTAATTTCCCTCAATTTATGGGAAATCATAATACAAGTAACTCCCTGCCCTTTCAATTCTTTGATCAGATTCAGCAGATTTATGCTGTCATCTTCATTCAGTGAAGCCGTAGGCTCATCCAGAATCAGCAATTTAACATCTTTACTCAATGCTTTTGCGATTTCAACAAGCTGCTGGTTACCTACTCCAAGATTTTTAACCTTCATGGAAGAATCCACATCAAGCCGTACTTTCTTAAGAACTTCCGTTGCACTTACGATTGTTTTATTCCAATCAATGCTTCTTCCATTCATGATTTCATGACCAAAATAGATATTTTCATAAATACTAAGCTCGGGAACAAGTGCCAGTTCCTGATAAATAATTGCAATTCCCTTTTCTTCGCTGTCGGCTATAGATTTAAACTGCTGCACCTCTCCATTATAAACAATGTCTCCCGAATAGGTGCCGTAATGATATACGCCGGACAGTACTTTCATCAATGTCGATTTCCCTGCCCCGTTCTCTCCCACCAGACAATGGATTTCCCCACGTTTAACCTTAAAATTTACATTGTCCAGGGCCTTCACTCCAGGAAACACTTTTGTGATATTTCTCATTTCAAGTATATAATCACTCATGCCCTGCCTCCTTCTCAAAATATAAGATGTTTCCACCCATTTGTTATTGAAAGGTCGGCTTTAAACCTTATTATTTAAAGCCGACCTTCTTAAATCACTGATTATTTATTAATTACAAATTATTCTAATCCTGTAAATTCTGATGCATCATAGTATTCAGAATCGATAAGTGCTGACTTAACGTTGTCCTGCGTTACAACTACGATATCAGTCTGCTTAGAAGGTACCTCTATTACTCCATTGTCATAAGTTGAGTCTGTAGTCGGTGTTTCACCATTTAAGACAGATACTGCCATAGCAACGGAATCAGCTGCCAGAGTACGTGTATCCTTAAATACTGTCATAGACTGCTTGCCATCAATCACATACTGAACGGATGCGATTTCAGCGTCCTGACCTGTTATGATGTAGCTTGTTATATCTTTGTCTGTTGCAAATACGTCTGCGATAGAACGTGCTGTACCATCGTTAGGACCAAGTACAACAACATCACCCTTCATATCAGCGCTGGCTGCTGTCAGATGTGCTTCTGCTTTTGACTTAGCAACGTTGAAATCCCAGTCTGTTGTAACCTGTCCAATGATTGTTGCTTCTTCATCACGGGTAAGTTCTGCCTTATCCTGTAATGCAACTGCTTCAGAAGAGTTTGCAATTACAAATGTACCGTCAGCAATCTTAGGCTGAAGAACGCTCCATGCACCTTCAAAGAAAATAAATGCATTGTTATCTGTTGCAGCGCCTGCATATAAGTAAAGAGGAATTCCGCTTCCAGCAGGTGCATTGTCAATCAGATACTGACCCTGTGCAGCGCCTACAGAAAAGCTGTCGAATGTTACATAATAATCAACTGCATCTGTACCTGTAATCAATCTGTCATATGCGATAACGGTTACGCCTTCTGCCTTAGCTTCTTCTACTGCCGCTGCTGCTGCTGCTGCGTCCTGTGCACAGATAATAAGAACATCAATACCCTGAGAAACCAATGTTTCTACATTCGTTCTTTCAGTTGCGGAAGATCCCTGGCTGAATAATACCTGATTTGTAAATCCGGCATCACCTAAAATGCTTTCAAACTGTGCCTGATCCTGTAACCATCTGGGCTCATCCTTTGTAGGAAGTACGATACCTACCTGGAGATTTCCTGATGATGCGTTGCTGTCTGCTGCATCTTCACTGCCAGCTGCTTCTTCTGCTGCAGGTGTGTCATTAACAGTTTCAGTTGTGTCCTTGCTTCCACATCCAGCCAGCATGGATGCTGCCATTGACGCCACAAGGATGAGACTTAATAATTTCTTTTTCATCTTTAATACATCCTCCCTTAATGGAAATATTTTTGTAACTTCACGTTACATGTATTACTATAACACACACTTTGCCAAAAATCTTTGTTTTACTCTTCACATTTTTATGCACTTTTACAACCTATTGTTCGACATTAGCATCTTTTTGCTCTTTTTTTTGCTATAGTTAAAAAAATGCTATTCCAGAAGATCCGGGCGGTTTAAATATACATCTTCTTTTAAATGGAATCCGCTGTCTATAATAACTTCCTGTATGTTATCTTCATATACTGCCACGGGCTCCAGTTTAATATAGCGAATCTGTTTTCCGTCTTCTGTCAGATAAAATCCATAATCAAAATCATTATTTTCCGCTATATCCACCGTCACTTTTGCTGCCTTTGCAGCCATCTTTTCGATTGATTTATAGACAGTCATATATTGTGTTCCTTCCACGATTCTCTGACATGCTGCCAGATCAGCGTCCTGACCTGTCACATAAATTTCCCCGGCAAGCCTCTGCTCGGCAAGCACACCCACCACTTGTCCTGCCAGATTGTCGTTTCCACACATGATGGCCTTTACTTCATGAAGCCGGTCACTGTTCTGCCTCACATACATTGCCGCATATTCCGGTGTCCACCCATCCGTATGGTAAATATCAAGAATTTCTATTTTTTTCGCATCCATTATCTCCCGGAAACCACTCTGAACCTCAATTGCGTTATTATCCGTTTCAGGTCCGCATATCATTAAGACTTTATCGCCTTCCTCCAGTTTTTCACCTAAGGCATTTCCCATTAACGCACCCACTTTTGTATTGTCAAATGAAATATACAAATCCGGTTCCGCTCCTACGACAAGGCGGTCATATGAAATTACTTTTATACCCTCCTCCTGGGCTTTTTTGATTGGCTCTAAAAGAGGTTCTGAATCAATCGGAATAATTACGATTACATCTACTTTCTTTTTTATGAAATACTCTATCAAATCAATTTGTTCCTGCACGCTGCTATTCGCATTCTGCACATTTACCTCTGCTCCTAATTCCTTAGCTGTAGACACAAATACATCTCTATCCCTCTGCCATCGTTCCATCACAAAGTTATCAAAAATCATGCCAATCTGTATCTTTACCTCTTCCTCTTCAGGCATCTGCCGGGTATTTTCCACCTTTGTACAGCCGGCAAGCAGCACCGTAATCGCCATAATCAAAAGCACTTTACATAGATTGCACATTGTTTTCCTCCTTATACTCAGTAGGTGTTATTCCTACGTTCTTTTTAAAGGAACGACTGAAATAGTTTGGATCTGAATATCCCACTTCGCAGCATATTTCTTTCATGCTTTTATTCGTTGTGCTTAGCAATTCCTTTGCTTTTTCCATCCGGACCGTTGTAACGTAATCTATAAAATTGCCGCCTGTCTCCTCCTTAAACAATTTGCTGAAGTAATAGGGACTGATATTAATTTCTCTGGAAACCTCATCCAAAGATATGTCATTAGAATAATTGCTGTCAATAAATGCCTTTGCCTTCTCGACTAAACTAATTGAAGTCTTCTCCTTATTTCCGGACACATTTCTGGTTGCCTCCCTGATTTTTGAAAGGAACCACGAACGTAATTCCTCATAATTCTTAATATCAGAGAGAATTGTGAGATAGTCGTGCCTCGACTCAAACCGGTATGTACTTCCGCCGCTTTCAAAGGAAATAGTCTCTGCACGCAGGATAAATTCTAGGACCTTTAATTTTATATCCATAATTGCATCTGCATACCGGTTCACCATCCAATCAAAAAAACAGTTTGCCTCAGATACGGTTCCTGAGGTATCTCCTCGCTGCACAAGATCAAACAATTTCCGCTCAATCTGAATGGGATAATCATCTTCATATCTGCTTTTTACGGTAAAATCCTTGATATGTGCTACACTCCCGGTAGTGTGACGGAGCGCATTAACAGCTTCTGCATAAGACAAGTCCGCTTCATCCAGCTTTTTGACAGACCCAATTCCAACCCGAAACTGCGCATCAATATCTTTTTCAAGTTTATGAATCATTTTTCTGGCATTTTCTATAATCTCCACTCTCTCCTCGTACTCATTCCGTGCACTTTCATCAATGCACGGAACAAATACGATTACCGCATTTGCCATCATGGGTCCTACAATTCCAGGGAAAAATTCTTTAACCATTTCCCGAAGTCTTATATAATTAGACTGAAGTCTTACACTGGCGCCTATCGCGTTTGTCAGATGACCGCCTTCGTCCGTATCCCCATATTCAATTACCATCATATACCCGTCATCTTCTTTGATTCCGAGCAGGTTTTTGAAATTCTCTGCCTCTTCTGTATAGTTCTCCTGAAAAAGAACGGAATAAATCATACCGCTTTCAATAATCGGAATGACTGTTTCCAGTTTCTCTTTTATAAGAAGTTCATTGCTTCTTTTCATTTTTTCAATGTCGACTTTTTCCATCGCTTTCTTCAAAAGCGACACAATAACTTTTTTATCAATTGGTTTATTCACATAATCCATAACGCCCAGGCTGATCGCTTCCTTCGCGTAATCGAATTTGTCATATGCGGAGACAACGATGAAAATAATGTTTTTATTATTTTTTTGAATCTCTTTCATTGCTTCAATTCCGTTGATACCTGGCATATGTATGTCCATAAGCGCAATGTCCGGTCTGAAATTTTCTGCAAGTTCTATAACACTTCTTCCGGTTTTCGCCGATTCTATCAAGCATGAATCCCCAAAGTTCTTCTTGATTATGAACCTTAAAGCATCTATCACAATTCCTTCGTCATCCGCAATCATAATTTTGTACATCTCTACACCTCTAATGGAATATATAACGCAACTTCTGTTCCCATATTCTGTCCCGCACTTGTGATTTCAATTACATCTTCCCTGTCAAAAAACAGCCGGAGCCTGACGATTACATTATCCAGACCAACTCCGTTCATGGCATCCTTCAAATCTGTTTCTTCCTGTTTTCTATTCAGGATCCTTTCGATTTTATCTTTACTCATTCCTGCACCATTATCACGCACACTTACGCATACATTGCCTCTCTCCTCATATACAGAAAGTTCTATCAGATTTTCCCATGCAACATCTCTGATTCCATGGTTAATGCAGTTCTCCACTAGCGGCTGCAGAATCATACTCGGCATCTGTACATTAATCAATTCCTCATCAATTTTTTTCTTAAAGTTGATTTCTCCTGAAAATCTTACATTTATAATGTAAATATAATTGTCCACCAGTTCAATTTCTTCTCTGAGCGTTACCACATCATGATTTTTCTTTACATTGTACCGGAAAAAATCAGCTACATTCTGCACATATTGATAAGTCCTATCCGCCCCTTCCATCATAGCAAGCTGGGCGCCCGCATTCAAGGTATTGAACAAAAAATGCGGATTGATCTGGGCCTGAAGATAGTTGAGCTGGGCATCCCTCAAATGTGTCTCCATCATAAGCTGCTTTTCTTTCATTGCGCTTTCCAGCTCCATGCTTCTTTTAATCTGCTCGATATAGTTCTCAAGGCTCTTCACCATCTGGATAAATGCATTTGTAACGATACCCACTTCGTCATGTGTTTCGCTTTCCTGCAGTTCAAGATCCAATCTTCCACTTGCCACTTCATTCGCTGCTTTGACCAGCTCTTTGAGCGGATTTGTAATACCTCTTGTCAAAAATACAATCAGTATCCCGTTTAATGCACTGACCATGCAAAGAATAATCAAATTAGATGTCTCCGAAAATTTCAATGTAGAAAACAACATTCCGTAGTTATCTGAATTGTTTTTGAACTGCTGATTATTTAAACTGTATAAGTAAGAATTAAGATAATCATACAATTCATCCGCATCATCATAGTATTCCCTGTACTTTGCTACATTCCTTCCTCTCTTTGCCTCAATTGCTTTATCTGTGATTTCTAAATAGGATAAAGACATATTGTAAATATTTTTTTCTGCAATCATCTTGGCATCATTCAGAATATTTTCATTCAAATTTTCCAACTGATTGCTATATTCCTGTTCATTACGAAGATAACCTTCAATAGCCTCTGTATCTTTTGTATCAAGGAAATTTTCCATATACCGGTGTATCAAAGTCAGTCTGCTCTGCAGTTCATTCAGCATGGCGTTGCTTTCATACACATTATCAATGTTAGCAATCATCTTGTTGATATTAATATAAATATACAGGTTCGTTCCAAGGATAGTCAAAGCAATCAGCAGAAAAACAAAAAGCAATTTCGTCTGAATACTGATAAAAAATTTTTTTCTATTCTTCATCCTGTTCCGCAGCATTTTTAAGGTATCCCTCCACATTATTTGAGGTAATGACATTCACGTCCATGGTAAAGAAATCATTTACATGACCAGTTTCAATATATTCATCCAGCGCTTTCATGCAGCTGCTTCCTATCTGCTTTGCATCTACTACAATTGTCGCCTCTATTACATTCCGGTTTATTGCGCTTAGTACAATATCAGCATCAGAATAACCAAGTATTTTAACCTTCCCTACAAGATTATAATCAATAGCAGCCTGATAGGCACTGATGGTATTTTTTTCATTCAAGCAGACAATAATTTCCGGAAGCTCATCTTTGTTCAGAAAAAGCTTACGAATTGCTTCTTCTTCCCCAAAGGGAGAATCTTCATTAAACGCCAATGTCTTCAATTCCAGATTTAAATGATTCCCCTCATTATCCAAAGTGTCCTTTATCCCATTATAAATGAGATTCTGTCCACTGTCTTCCACAGATGTATCCATCAAAATCAATGCATCTTCTGTATTCTTATTTGCAATTCGGATAATCTGCCTTCCATATTCGCGCCCCAGATCATGATTTCCTATTCCGACAAAACTTTGTCTTTTACTGTCATAGCTGTCTGTCATCACTGCTACAACCGGTATCCCATGATCAACGGCTTCATCAATCAATTCCCGGACTCCTTCGCTTCCATCACCTTCCAATATGATTCCGTCCACGTTGGACGCAATTGCTATTTTCATTAATTCCTCTTTTAAATAGTCCATGGTGAGCTCTCTTCCGCCCCATTCCAAATAGACTCCTTCCGCTTCCCCATAGTTCCTTGCCTCTTCATAGACTTTTTCCCAAAAAGTATCCTCATCTGAGTCTGAAATTAAAATGTAATGCCTCTCAAACTGCTCATATGATTTATCAGTTATTTCCCACGCCTCGTCTGCCCATTTTCCAACATAAATCAAACTTGAAAAAGTCATAACTATCATTGCTGAAATAAGAACGACAAATACAACTACCTGCCTGCGATTTATTTTTTTGACTGTTTTTTTATCCATGCTCCGCCTTATCTACCTTGTCCTATATTGGTTTCATACTCTTATATTAATCTTTTATACCAAATAATACCAGCACTTATAAAAAAAGAACACTTTCGTGTCCTTTTTTAATGATGAAACAGTCTGATTCCAGTAAATGCCATTACCATATCGTATTTATCACAGCATTCTATTACAAGATCATCACGAACTGACCCACCAGGCTGGGCAATGTATTTCACCCCGCTCTTGTATGCTCTTTCAATGTTATCTGAAAACGGGAAAAAGGCATCCGATCCAAGCGTCACATCCTGATTTCCATCCAGCCATGCCCTCTTTTCCTCTCTTGTGAAAACCGACGGCTTTACTTTAAATCGTTTCTGCCACTCGCCTTCGCGCAGCACATCTTCATATTCATCCCCAATGTAAACATCAATGGTATTATCCCTGTCGGCACGTCCAAGCGTATCCACGAACTGAAGGTCAAGTACCTTGGGTGCCTGACGCAGATACCAGTTATCTGCTTTTTGACCTGCCAGCCTTGTGCAATGGACTCTGGACTGCTGTCCTGCACCGATTCCTATTGCCTGCCCGCCCTTTACATAGCAGACAGAATTGGACTGCGTATATTTAAGCGTAATCAAGGCGATTTTCATATCAATTAAAGCAGATTCCGGCAGTTCCTTATTCTTTGTCACAAGATTGGAAAGCAAATCGCCGTTTATATCCAGTTCGTTCCTGCCCTGTTCAAAGGTGATTCCATACACCTGCTTTCTTTCAACAGGCGCAGGCACATAGGAAGGATCTATCTGGATAATATTATAATTGCCCTTTTTCTTTGCTTTTAAAAGTTCCATTGCTTCTTCGGTATATCCCGGTGCAATCACACCATCAGACACTTCCCGCTTGATCAACCTTGCTGTATCTGCGTCACACACATCGGACAAAGCAATAAAATCACCAAAAGAAGACATCCTGTCTGCCCCTCTTGCTCTTGCATACGCACAGGCAAGGGGAGAGAGTTCTCCTAAATCATCCACCCAGTAAATCCTGGCAAGTGTCTGTGTAAGCGGCAGTCCCACTGCTGCTCCTGCCGGGGAGACGTGTTTAAAGGAGGTAGCTGCCGGAAGTCCGGTCGCTTCCTTCAATTCTTTTACCAGCTGCCATCCGTTGAAAGCATCCAGGAAGTTAATGTATCCGGGCTTACCATTCAACACCGTAACAGGAAGTTCACTTCCGTCCTCCATAAAAATTCTGGAAGGCTTCTGGTTCGGGTTACATCCGTATTTTAATTGAATCTCATTCATATTTTCCTCATTTCTACGCTGAATCTGCGCTCAGAATTATTTATTTTTGTTTACAATACGTGTCTCATATCTGCCTGTTGCAATGTCAATATATCTTACAAATAAGGATACTTTGTTGTCTTCATTTAAACTGTTCCAGATTTTATCTGTAAATTCATCAATGGTTCCTTCTATCTCCACAAGCTTTGGCTCGCCTTCAAAACTGGGAAGCGGATTTCCGTCATGCATATAAGTATGTATGAAATGCCCTTCTCCTGCTATAGGATTCTCATAAGAATAAGTGTATCTGTTGCAGCCATTAGGATTTCCATTGTTGCTTTTTAAAATGGACATCACATAATCGTATTTTCCATCCTTTACATTCATAAGACCTGAAATCCTTGGGGTATAATTGGGTCCGTCCGGTTCAAATTCCCGGCTCCGCAATGACTGTTCAAAGGTCAGCCCCTTTTTTAATCCGTCATAGGCAGTATCCGTCTGATCTCCGTTTGTGACAATCGTCATATGATCCAGCACTCTCACCGGTGCGTAAATAATCAGACTGGGATCTTCTAATTTAGACGGATCAAAGGCTTCCGTCCTAATTCCCTCCCCTTCTGCCGCAAAAATACGGTTACGGCTGTTAGAACTTCTCCCCATAATAAAATAAGCTGTTACGGCTTTCGTACCATCTTTTGACTTACCAATGACGATACCTCTTCCCGGATATGCATTATCCGAAAGTTCCTGTGCAAGTGATAGCATGTTCATCTTATCCTCCATTCCTTTTACAACATAAAATTTTTGGAACAAAATAACGCCCGGACATTCCCTCACCGGGCTGCCCAGACGGTCGGCTCATTCTTGAACAATACACTCCCTGTAGGTTCTCCTACACAGGCACTTCCTGTTTCCGTCAGTCGTGTATCTATTTCCTATAATAATAGAAGAAATCCATAATTGCAAGCATAAAGCAAATAATAATTTTCGTTTTTTTTCGATATATGCTATTTATCAGATAGCAAACACTGCAACACATCCCCAAAATCAGTACTTTTTTCCTATTTATTATGATTACTTTACGAATTATAGTGGTAGCGATACACTTAAACGTAATCAAAAGAGGAGAGTATTTATTATGAAAAAAATGAAGAAAAGAGTATTGGCTGTAATTGCAATTATGGCAATCATGTGCATGACCTTGACCGGTTGCGGAACTAAGATGGCTCCAGCCGACGAGACAGTAAGTGCGTTATTTGAGCTTACCGCAAAGAGCAATGCTGCTCCCATGAAGGATCTGCTTGGTTTTGCATCAGAAGAAGATGTACGCAGTACATTTTTTGAAGAGGGCGCTGACATGGAACTGGTAGACGAATTAAGCAGTGAACTTTCAAATGCCGGCGTTGATTTATCTGATGAAGAAGTACAGGAAATAACGGATTCCATAGTGGCAGTTCTTGACAAAGTCAACTATACCACTGAAATTACTTCTGAAAGCAGCGACAAAACGGTTGTTACCTTGAAGGTATATGGTTATTCCATGAGTGACATGAATCAGGCCATGATGGATGCTCAGGCAAAAATGTTAGACAGCCTCACAGAAGACGATCAGATAGCTATCATGGGCGGTGATATGGAAGTAATGTCAAAATATATGCAACAGTATCTCAACGACTTTTTAACAGAACTTTCTGACATGGAGCTTAGTACAGAACCTGTGGAAATTACCGTAAACTGTGAAAGGCTTGCAGTTGATGTAAACGGCAAGGAAACCGTTGCATGGCTTCCCAACGACATGGACGGCTTTTCAAATGATATCGCAGCAGCTATGTTCCAGTAAGATAAAATTTACATCGAACATTACATATGGATATAGAAAAAGCTCCGGCATGAATGTGCCGGAGTTTTTCTATAAAAAGTTTTATCTTATGACCTGCATGCGCCATCCTTACCTTATAGAGTGTAGAGTATAACCTTTTGCAAAAAAATCCACCAGGTTTAAAAATTTGCCCAGTGGATTTTCGATTTTGTATTTACTTAAAAAGAAGAAAATTTTTAGACGCCCGTTTTTCATATTTCAGCACAATTGCTGAAGTCTTCGCAAGTGTTATACAAATCTTTCCTGATATCACCGGATATTCATGAGACTGCGTAGAATATCCCTCTTCGCCGGTAAGCATCAGGCTTTTAAGCACGCTCTCCTTGGGAATCCCCAACTGCCAAACGGACACTTCCCTTGTCACTTCATGGTCATTATTATTGATCAACACCACAACAGCCGCTTTCCGGTTGAATCTGCCATACCCCAGCACATTATAGCCATGATCGATAAATTTAAGGGATCCGGTGAGAATTTCAGGATTTTCTTTATGAATGCGTATCATTT
The DNA here is from genome assembly GCA_014804785.1 of Lachnospiraceae bacterium. Lineage (GTDB taxonomy): Bacteria > Bacillota > Clostridia > Lachnospirales > Lachnospiraceae > Suilimivivens. The sequence continues at coordinate 239,361 of JAAUZD010000026.1, read as the reverse complement.
CTCTGTGGAATTGAATCAATTCCTGATCTTCGTGTCCCCATGGATAAGTTCTTCTATTATCCGGATCCGTAAACCCGCAGACGCCTGCTTCATCACCGTAATAAATCGTAGGCGCTCCCGGCCATGTCATCTGAATGACCACCGCCTCCCGCATAACAGCTTTATTAATTCCCTCATCCGCTGCATGGGCGCCCAGTGTATTGGTTCTTCCCACCTTCTTGTTGGTTCTGGTTAAGAACCTGGAATGATCATGGTTGGAAAGCTCATTCATTGCAATCTGAAGCGACGGCGTCGTGAAGCTTGCCATGTGATGTCTCATAGCACCCATAAAGCTGTCTGCATTTCCATACAAGTCACCTCTGTAGTCATCGCTATGTTTCTGCATACCCGTCAGGAACCATGTTACCGGCTCCATAAATGCATCATAGTTCATTACCGTATCCCATTCCTCGCCGTTCAGCCAGTCCCTTGGATTACCGTAATGCTCCGCCAGGACAATCGCATTGGGATTTGCATGCCTTACAGCCTTTCGGAACTCTTTCCAGAAATAATGGTTAAACTCCGGACTGTGACCTAAATCCGCAGCTACATCCAGCCGCCATCCGTCTGCATTATACGGAGGAGACACCCACTTCGCTGCAATCCGCATGATATAATCAAATAATTCCCGGGATTTTTCATAATTCAGCTTTGGAAGCGTATCATGCCCCCACCAGCCATCATAACTGGTATTATAAGGCCAGGCATTATCATTATAAAACTGGAAATAGTTATAATAAGGGCTGTCTTTACTGATATGTGCCCCCTTTTCATACCCTTCCGCATTCTCATATATTCTTTCTCTGTCCATCCATTTGTTAAAAGAACCGCAGTGATTGAACACACCGTCCAGTATAACCCTCATGCCTCTTCTATGCGCTTCCTCGACCACTTTGGCAAACAGTTCATTGCTGGCATCCAGGTTCTTCTTATTTGTAACCCTGTCAATATATCTGCTGGCAAACCGGTTCTCATGCTGATCATGGTTAAGCAGTTCGCCTTCATCACTGACGATTTTCCCGATGTGCGGATCTATGCAGTCATAATCCTGAATATCATATTTATGATTTGAAGGCGAAACAAACAGCGGATTAAAATAGATTACATCTATCCCCAGACCCTGCAGATAGTCCATCTTATCCAGCACCCCTTGTAAGTCTCCGCCATAGAATTCACGAACACCCATCACTGCCGGGTACTTATTCCAGTCATCAACTTTCACTGTCTTGTCGCCAATATATTCATATTCCGACGTGAGAACATCATTAGATGGATCCCCATTATAAAAACGGTCCACATAAATCTGATACATGACCGCACCTTTTGCCCACTGGGGTGTTTTGAATCCGGGAATGACCCGGAAATCATATTCCGGCGAAGCTTCTTTTGCTACTCCCCTTGTATCGTAAATGCAGGTGATCTTGCCAATCTGGACTTCAAAATGATATGCGTATTCCGCGTCCTCTACTTCTGTCTCACATGCAAAATAATCAAAATTATCATCCTGACTTTCTTTGTGCATAATATTCCGGGTTCCCTGGTTCACCATAAAGACCCTATCAACATTATTAAGCGCTGCCCGGAACCTGATCGTAATCTGTGAATAAGGATTTGGTTCAGAAGGAGACAAGTAATCCTCTGTCGTATCGCTGAATAATGACTTTCTATCTAAAACAGGCCGCATGCCTTCTATATAATGCCTGTTATACTCTGCTTTCATTAATCGATCAAAATCCATATATAGTCAACTCCGTTTCCTTGAAATACAATTACATGTATATATTATACTATACCCAACAGATTATCAATATACATTGTACCACTTGGGCAGTAAAAAAGACAGTAACGAATTACTGTCCTTTTTAGAGAAGGTATTTCTTTCTTATGGGGTATAGCAAAAAACTATATAATGTATTGGGGGGGTTACAAGTAGTATAATAGCATACCCCTCATTTTACGTAAATACTCACGATTCACAAATATTACAATTTCTATCTTGTTTTTTTGTGCATTTTAGACAATTACCCTTGAAAGAAAGCTTCCGGAGAGGTATCTTTCTGTTCAAACAGGGCTTCAAATTCCTCTCTTCCAATCTTTTCTTTCTCAAGAAGAAGATCTGCACACTTGTGGAGAATATCCGTATGCTCTAAGATAATTGCTTTTGCTTTCCCATAGCAGTCATCAATAATGCCCTTTACTTCCTTATCGATTTCTCCCGATATCAGCTCACTATGGCTCTTGGCATGGGCTAAATCCCTTCCAATAAATACTTCATCATCATCACTGTTATAATTGATGACACCGATATTTTCTGACATGCCGTATCTTGTCACCATATCCCTCGCTGCCTTGGTTGCTTTCTTGATATCGCTGGAAGCGCCTGTTGTAATATCGCTGAAAATAATCTCTTCCGCAATTCTTCCGCCTAAAGAGACCATGATATCCTGAAGCATTTTTCCCTTTGTGATGAACATATCATCATTTTCAGGAAGGGGCATTGTATAACCTGCTGCTCCTAATCCCGTAGGAATGATGGACACAGTATAAACAGGTCCTACATCTGGCAGCACATGAAACAGGATGGCATGACCTGCCTCATGGTAAGCGGTGATTTTTTTCTCTTTTTCTGTAATGATACGGCTCTTTTTCTCAGCGCCGATACCTACTTTGATAAAGGCTTTCTTGATATCCTCCTGCATGACAAAGCTTCTGTTTGTCTTCGCGGCTACAATTGACGCCTCATTTAAAAGATTCTCCAGATCTGCTCCCGTAAATCCTGCAGTGGTCTGGGCAATCTGCTTTAAATCTACGTCCTCACCAAGCGGCTTATTTTTGGCATGCACCTTAAGGATATCCTCTCTTCCACCCACGTCCGGCCTGTTGACACTGATCTTTCTGTCGAAACGTCCGGGACGGAGAATTGCAGGGTCCAGGATATCTACACGGTTCGTAGCGGCAAGTACAATAATTCCTTCGTTTACGCCAAAGCCATCCATCTCAACGAGCAGCTGGTTCAACGTCTGCTCTCTTTCATCATGACCGCCTCCCATACCGGTACCGCGTCGCCTTGCCACTGCATCGATTTCATCTATGAACACGATACAGGGTGCATGTCTTTTTGCATCTTCAAAAAGATCACGCACTCGGGATGCGCCGACACCGACGAACATTTCCACAAAATCAGAACCGGAAATACTAAAGAAAGGAACCCCTGCTTCACCCGCAATCGCCTTGGCAAGCAAAGTCTTACCGGTACCGGGTGCACCTTCCAGCAGCACACCTTTGGGAATTCTGGCTCCGACCTTGGTAAACTTGGCAGGATCTTTTAAGAATTCCACGATTTCCTCCAGTTCTTCTTTTTCTTCTTTCAACCCGGCAACATCTTTTAATGTAATCTTCCCGTCACCCATGGACAGCCTTGCCCGGCTTTTTCCAAAATTCATCATTTTACTGTTTCCGCCGGCATTCTGGCTGTTCATGATTACGAAAAAGAAGACCATCACAATAATCGCAAGCAACACAGGAAATACGCTCGTCAAAAACCAGCTTTCTTCCTGCACCTTTTTGACCTCCGGGTCAATGCCATAGGAAATCAGTACTTCCTCCATCTCGGATACGTCCGTCACATACAGCGTTCTCTCCGCCCCGCTTTTTAGTACAAAATCCACCTCGCCTGTAGGCGTCTGCCGGCTGGGGCTGATAATTGCCTTTACTACACTGCCATTCTCTAAATCCTGGAGCAATTCACCTCTGGTATATTCCACCTGTCCATTATCCAATAGATTTGGAATAATCAGCAGTGCCAACAGCAATAATATGAGTATAAAATAAATATTATATCCTCTATTTTTCTTGTTCAATCTTGTTACCTCACCTGCCGGAATATTTCCGGTCTCGCCTTTACTTATTCAAATTCTACTATCCCGATGTAGGGAAGGTTCCTGTACTTCTGCGCATAATCCAGTCCATATCCCACTACGAACTCATCCGGAATCTGGAAACCGGTATAATCCACAGGCACCTCCACAACTCTGCGGTCTGGCTTATCAAGCAAGGTGCAGAGTCTGATGCTTGCAGGTTTTCTCTCCTTAAGTATATTCAACATATAACTTAAGGTACGACCTGAATCTACAATGTCCTCTATCACGATAACATCTTTTCCCGCAATTGGTTCATCCAGATCCTTTACAATTTTTACTACACCACTGGATTTGGTCTCATTCCCATAGCTGGAAACCGACATAAAATCCAGAGAAACCGGCACAGTGATTCTTTTCGCCAGTTCACACATAAAAAAACTCCCGCCCTTGAGCGCACAGATTAAATGCACCTGCTTACCTGCATAATCTCTGCTAATCTGCTCACCAATCTGTTTGATTTTAGCATCTACTTCCTCTTCCGAAAGCAGTACCCTGATTTTTTCAGCCATACTACCTGCTCCTTTCTCTCTTCTGGCCGACACGCCTTTCGTATCCGCCTTCTGTACTTATCCTTCCTCATCTACAATGCTTACCTGCAAAATCGTCCGGGTATCCTTATGTATCTTATAATATTCGCTTATCCGGTACCCCGGAATCCACATGGCATGTTTTCCTTCTGCCAACAGATAAATCTGATTTCTCTCTTCCTTCGGAATCTTTTCATTTACAAAATAATCCTGCAGTGACTTATGCCCCATCTGATGATTGATGGTAAGATAATCTCCCGGTCTCTTCGTACGAAACATAACAGACGAGGTTATTTTATCATAATCAAACCATTTCGTATATGTTTTTTCTGGAATATTTTGTGAATCTTTCCGTGGAAACACCGTAAATTCCGCCATTCCAAGCCCCGGCACCCTAACGGAAAAAAGTTTGGAAATTCCTTCGCAGACATAGTCTGCGGTATGCAGGGGTATAGGAATGGATATCTCAGATTCCTCTTTCTGCTGTATTGCAAGATCCGGCCCTGCTTTTTTGTCCTTCCTTTGTATCATACCCAATTCATATTTTTTATAAACCGTAATTCCATAAGGAAGGTGGATTTCCTTACTCCCCTCCCCCCGGAAAAGAGATTCCATACTATGAATATGCGCCGCCGTGATATCTTTTTTACATTCTGCGCTCACTGCCACGCTTTCCAGCAGAACACGTCCCCTGATATATGCATCCTCCTTTAATAGCTCCGGTATCTTTATAACGACCCTCCCCGGTTCGTCCGCAGCCGTCTGCACACATCTTTCCATAGCTGCTTTCGTCTGTCTTGCGATATACTCCTCAGCGCTAAGCAGCTGATCTGCCGCCCGGCTCATATTGGCAACTGCCCCTTGACAGATTTCCTGCTCTGCATAAGTCAATATATGGTGCCGGATACGATTTCTGGTATAGAAATCCTGAGCATTCGTGCTGTCCTGACAAAAGGAAATCCCCCTTGCATCCAGCCATTTTTCTATTTCGTCTCTCCTTAAACCTAAAAGTGGACGGATGATTTTCCCATTAACCGGCCGAATGCCACTTGCCCCTGTAAGCCCTGTCCCCCGGAACAGATGAAAAAGCATGGTTTCCGCTCTGTCATTGCTATTGTGGGCAACTGCGATTCTGCCCTTTTTATTCCCCAGCGTCTTCTCAAATGCACTATATCTGACGGCTCTTCCTTCCTCCTCTTCGGAAACGCCATGCTTCTTTGCCCTTTCCCTCACATCCTCCTCCACAAGATAAAAGGCTATCCCGCGCTCTGCACAGAGTTCCTTGACAAAACAGGCATCCTTTGCGGCATCCCCGCGGACTTTGTGATTGACATGCACTACCTCTATAGAAAATGGGATTTGCTCCTGCATTTCTATCAGCATAAAAAGGAGGCAAACAGAATCTGCGCCTCCTGAAACTCCTGCCACTATTGTATCCCCTGATTCAATCATTTGATACTTTTTGACATACTCCAGTACTTTTTTAATCATATTATATAATATAGCGGAAATAAAAAGAAAAAGAAAGAGTCAATCCTCTTTTTTCCATATTCCTATCACTAAAATGGTCATATCGTCCCGGATGCGCCCCCTGCACTGGTGAATGCAGACATTTAATATGGCATTTGCCATCTCACCGGGATTCTCCAGGTTTGTACTGCCGATAATCTCAGAGAGCATATCTTCTCCGATTCCCTGAGAAAGAGCGTCCAGCACCCCATCCGACACCATAACGATATAATCTCCATCCATCAGGGTTCTTCCCACCGCTTCCATATCCGGCTTCTGGAAAATACCAAGGGGAAGATTTCCTGAAGAAATTCTATCCACTAGATGCTGACGTTTGATATAGGAACTTGCGCTTCCCACTTTTACAAACCGGCATTCCCCGCTGTACAAATCCATACTGCACAGATCGAGTGTAGACATATTTGAATTTTCTTCCCCCGTAAGCAGTGCACTGTTGATCATCTGAATTGCCATTTCCATTTGAAACCCCGCTTCCAGAAATTTCTGCATCAATTCTACTACCATAGTGCTGTCACTGCACGCTTTCTCACCTGAGCCCATACCGTCCGAAAGCACCGCAGTAAGATTTCCCGCTTCCGTACGGAAAAAAGTATAATTGTCCCCTGAAATTTTTTCTGTTTCCTTCACTGCACTTGCCACTCCTGTCAGTACATGGAATCTTGCCTCCTCCACATAATAGAAGGTCTGCCAGTCCGCCCCCACAAAAAAGGCATTGTCTTGAGCGCTTATAAGACGCATATTTAAAAGAACGGAAAGAAGATCACCAATTTCTTCCGCAGACAAATTGTTTTTCTTTATATTTCTCATGGTAAGTGACACTTCCATGCGGCCTGCTTCATTTTCAATCAGATACAGATTTCTAAGCTGGATGTCCACCTCGCGCAGTGCATGTGATATCTGCTTAAAGCGCCGCTCTCCCATAGGTACACATTTCCTTGATTCTTCAGCAAGCTGTGTCATAATCTGTGCCATTTCCTGAAGATGCTCTACCATCAGATTTTTATTTTCATTAAGGCGCTTCTGCCATATGTAATCTCTTCTGTCTGTTCCGGCTTCCCCGGTCAGGTTTTCCCTGCTATTTTCCGTTTCTCTGAAGCTGTCTGCCAATTCCCTGATGGAATCTGCGTAGGTGAGCAGTTTTCTTCTTCCATATTCCGGCAGTATACTGTTAAATTCTTCTCTTTCGCCTAGTATCTGTTTTTTCATAACCGCTTCCTCCTGCAAAGGATTATTATACACAGTAAGCAGTACGCATTTTGTCAGAAATGCGTACCAAAAACAGAAAATATTTTGACAAAAAAAGCAGGGGATTCATCCGCCTGCTTTAATTCTCATCTTCAAATAAGATCTCGCCTTCATATACCAGTCCGAGTTTATCTCTTGCCACCTCTTCTACATACTTTTTGGTGTGCGTATATTTTTCAAATTCTTCTATTTCCTGCGCCCGTTCCTGTTCCGCTGCAATCTGCTCCTCCAGAGCCGCTTCCTTCTTCTGGTAAGACTCTTTCTTCGCCACAAGTCCTATGCTGTTAAAAGCCACCACGATCAGTAACATGAGTACAACCAGAGAAACCAGAAACATTCCAAATCGGTTCTGCTGTTTTCTCCTGTATGCAGCTTTCCTTGCCATAACAATACCTTCATTCTTTCAAATCTGCTAGTGTTTACATAATGTCATTTTAAGTAATTTCATTCTGCCCGTCAACTTGTTTTTCATAGATTTACCAACTTTTCTTCCCTTTTTGGAAGAAATCTTAAATACAATGCCCAGCTTTCTCCCAAGGAACCTGACTGGCTTTAGTATAAATCTAATCAAGCAGAACAGGACATGAAAAACACGTTTAATGACTGCCGACAAAATATTGACAATCAATGGGCTGATGCTCTTTTTATATGCTATCATTCCAAGTGTTGCGCCAAACACGGCAAACCATCGCAGGATTCCGTTGTTTTCCTCATAAAGCATATAAAACACGCCAATGGCACAGGCAATCCAAAAAATCATATCCTCCACAGAAATCAAAAAGAGGCTGTGTCTAATCAATCTGCGCAAAATCAGGAAACCATCATACACAAATGTAATTGCTATCCCCAGCAGGAAGGAATGCAGAAGAAAAACCACTTCATTTATAATATTCTGGCTCATAGGCACCTACTTAAACAGCCTGGACAGTAAAGACTCTCCCTTAGCGTTCATCCCGGACTGCTCTGAATAAGTAAGACTGTCAATCCTCCCGTCAACATCCACCTCTCCCTTATCCAGGGTAAGCCTGCTCACATGCAGCTCCATTCCCTTGATCATCAGCATGCCCTGTTCTGTTTCCAGAATGATCTCATGCTCATCAAAGGACAGAACATCATTGACTCCTGTCAGATTACAACTCCTTCTATTATTCAGTATCAGCTTATGCGCACGTTTATTTACATTGGTCAGTTCTTCCATAATAAGTCTCCTGATACAATCTTCTCTAAAAAATTATATTAGGAGACTTGCTGTTATAGAATCATTTTTTTTAAATTATAAATAACGGAACAATTCCTTGGCTTCTTCCTTTCTGACCGTTTCCTGCACATTCAATACTTCGACCCTGACATCTTTATTTCCAAATGCAATCGTTATAATATCTCCCTCTTTTACATTTGCCGAAGCTTTTGCAGGTTTATCATTAATAAGTACCCTTCCTGCATCACAGGCTTCATTGGCAACACTTCTTCTTTTAATCAGGCGGGAAACCTTTAAATATTTATCTAATCTCATATATATCCTTTCGCATGACTTACTGAACCAGACACCCCGCTTTGCGTGGTTTACCGGATGAAAAAAGACCTGCCAATGCAGGTCTTCCTAAGATAATTTATCTTATTCGTTTACTAAATCCTTTAAAGCCTTACCAGCTTTGAATTTAGGTGCTTTAGAAGCTGCAATAGGCATTACCTCTCCTGTCTGAGGATTTCTGCCTTCTCTGGCTGCTCTCTTGGATACTTCAAAAGTACCAAAACCAACCAGCTGAACCTTTCCATCTTTCTTTAATTCCGCGGATACAACATCAATAAAAGCCTTTAAAGCCTTTTCTGCATCTTTCTTGGATAATTCGGCCTGTTCTGCCATAGCTACAACTAACTCTGTTTTGTTCATTTCGAACTCCTCCTCTTTATATGAGTGTTTTTTTCGTAGATGTCTCTTTTGAAACGCCTATATCTATATATATCGTCTTTGGATATATTTGTCAAGAAATATTTCCGTTTCATCCACTTTTTATGCGGTTTCCAGGTTTTTTTCTCTTTCTTTTAAACTATAATGCCGTTTTATTTTTTATTAACAATCAATTATTGCTTGCCGAATTGCCGCTTACCGTATTACCACTTACAGAATTGCCGCTTACCGTATTACCACTTACGGAATTACCGCTTACCATATTGGAGGCATTTTCAGGTTCCAGTTCCGGGAAGGAATAAGTCACATCCTGATTATCATCCGGAACCGTGATACTGTAGCTTCTGGTAATACATCCCGTCTTCCGCAGAGTAATCGTGTGCTCACCGGCAGTTTTGGGATAGGTAACCGGTGCAATTCCTTTATATAGATTATCCTGATATACATCCACGCCTGCGGGCGCTTCAATCGTAATCCTGCTGCCTTCACTCACACTTGGCGCAATGCTGTTTCCAGAAACACCGGCAGTCTCTGATAAATTCATTTTGACCGTGGTCATTTCTTTCTCCACCTGGAAGTATTCAGAAAGGGTATCATAGCCCGATGCCTTTGCCGTCACCTGATGAAGCCCCATAGAAAGCCTGACCGGATATGTAGTGTCTATCTTTTCATCATCCACATACACGGCTGCTGTTTCCGGTATGATTTCAAACTTTACGATTCCGCTTTCCGGTTCCGGTATTTCAATATCGCCAAGATCCAGCTTTGTTTCCTTATTTCTTTCAATTGTTATCTCCCGTGTTTCGTCAATCCCGGTGCCGGTAAGTCTGACACTATAGTTTCCCTCAGGAATCGTAAACAACATATCCGGTGCAATCTGGGAAATGACAGTTTGTCCAATCTCTATCCATCCTCCTAAAACTGCCTCGTCATTGACAAGATCCAGATATCCATGTCCCTTATCCACTGTAATGCTTATAATGCTATGCCCTTTTCCATGGAAGGTAAGAACATCCTGATGAATGATTTCATCCGTTTCAATTGCCCTGCCATCTGAAAACGCCAGCACCGTCTCGTCTATGCTGTAAGTCTCATCACCAATAGCAGCGCTACCCTTCCCTACGTTAAGATTATACTTCACAACCCCTTCATAGCTCCATGCATCTCCTGAAAGCGCAACAGAACCGGCTCTGTCAAGCTCACTGTTGTATGTAAGGTCAGCCACATCTCCTGCTCTAAGCTGCGCCATGCTCATGGCGCTGCCATACTTATCCTGAACCAATGTAGCGCCATCATAGCTTAAGGTCCTGTTTTCTTTTCTTTCTATCAGATATACGCTTATCGTCTGCTTCTCATTATCGACAGACTTAATAACCGCAGATGCGGCAGAAGTATAAATATTCACAGGTTCTTCCTGTTCAACATTTTCATAAGCGCTCTCAAATGTTGACTCATGCGCCATGCTGGCGGCACTGCACCCCGTCAATATCAGACACATTCCGCAGAGAAAGGGTTTTATCATCTTTTGTATTTTGTCTCTATTCACCATTTTCCTATTCCTCAGATATAAACAATCTCAATTCCTAATTTAGAGTATACCACGTTGCCCAAATTAGTCAAACCTTTATGTACAGTTGTTAAAAGCTGGCAGATAGACTGTCTTCTGTAAATTACTATATTCCATACCGGATTTTAAACTTTTCAAGAAATTTCTGTTTATCCTTTTCCTGTTCCGTCACTTTATTCAGTTTCTCCAGATTTTTTCCGGGAATCCATGCCTTACCGGAATTATAATAAAAATTGACGATCTTCCAGAATTTCTCCGGATAAGCCAGCCGGTAATATAATTGCCGGTATTCTTCCTTTTCCATGGGTCTGACTTTTTCATAGGTATCTACCAGTTCAAAGCCTATATCCTCTATCCAGCCGCTCTTCTCGAGAAGCTTTCTCATAAACAAATATAAATCCCTGACCGGACTCTCAGAAACACATTTTTCAAAATTAATCAAATTCATCTGGTCACCACTAACGATTATATTATGATATTGATAATCACCATGACATATGAACCGCATTTCTTCTTTCTGGTAAAACCGCAGTTCCTCGGCAAGCTGCAGCGCAAGATTGAAAAAATAGTCATAATTCTTAATCAGGCTAATCTCAAAATCTGTTTTCTGACCCCGGTCCTTCAGATATTTTCTGACCCTTCGGAGTTCCTTGTTATGTTTTTCAAATTCCATATGAGCGTAGCGCGGTTCACCTATACCAGACAGCATGCCACCCTCAATATAAGATACATTATGAAATTGTGCAAGCACCCTCACAGCATGCCGGCATTCTTCCATATCCTTAACATTGCATTCCCGTCCTTCAAAATACGTTTTAAGGATATACAAGGTCCCATCCTGTTCCTGCGTCAAAAGCTCCTGCTCTTTATTTTTAAGGATGCTCTCTACGTTCTCAAATCCCCTTTCTTTCACTATGGTAAGCAGTTCATTCTGGAAAACAGCCTTCTCTCTATGCCCGGCGTATTCTTTCAAAATCAGAATCCCCTGCTTTGTTTCACAAAGAATAGCGCCCCGCCCCTTCCAGGTACGAAGCACTTCTATATCATAATTTTCCAGCAGACTGATGCTTCTGTCATTCACAGCGATTACCCCCAATTCGTGTCATATCCTATCATATGAGTAACCGCCTTAAAGTATTACTGAAATTCTTTTGCTGCTTTCATAAGAATTTCTCTTTCATTACGGGAAGGATCTTCCATCACAAGATCCAATAATTTCTTAAGTATTTCGCCAATCTCCGGTCCCGGCTGCATTCCCATTTCTCCAATCAGGTCTTTTCCTGTAACAGCAAGCGTTTTTAAAGATACACACTGCTTCTGTGCAACTACTTCTTCATAAACCTGACGGACCGCCTCTAACCTCTCTACTTTCTCCCTACGCATATAGGCGCTCTGAGCCTTTATATCTGCCAGCTTAATATCAAACAAAAGCGGAAAAACATCCTCACCTATCTTCATGATCGCACGCCTTACATATTTAGGTCCCGGTTCAACATCATAATCATGATATCTTACCAGATTCGTGGTCATATAAATGGTGTCATTATCAAACTTCAATCTCTTCAAAATATCCCGGGTCATTTTCTCAGAAAGAGCCGGATGCCCATGGAAATGAACAATTCCCTCCTCATCTACCGTAAGCGTTCCGGGCTTGCCTATATCATGGAACAACATGGCAAGGCGCAGCACCTTATCCGCCCGTATTTCCTGCATTGCCCTTAATGTATGCTCTCCCACACTATAACAATGGTGGGGGTTATTCTGTTCTGTTTCCATACATGCATCAAATTCCGGCAATATGATTTTTGTAATTCCCGTTTCATAAGCAATCCGAAGCTTCTCCGGATGCGGTGATATTACCAGCTTTATCAGTTCGCTCTGAATCCTTTCCGCGCTGATATGAACCAGATTCGGGGAAAGCTCTCTCATGGCATCTAAAGTCTTCGTTTCAATCTCATATCCCAGCTGGGCAGAAAAGCGCACTGCACGCATCAAACGCAGTGCATCCTCGGTAAACCGCTGCATCGGATCTCCCACGCAGCGGATTACCTTTTTTTCTATATCCCTCATGCCTTCAAAAACGTCCACCAGTCCTGTTTTATCATTGTACGCCATGGCATTAATGGTAAAGTCCCTGCGCTTTAAATCCTCCACCAGATTTGCCGTAAAGGTTACTTCCTTGGGGTGTCTGCCGTCTTCATATTCACCGTCAATGCGGTAAGTAGTGACCTCAAAACCTTCCTTGTCCAACATCACCGTAACCGTTCCATGCTGTATTCCAGTGTCAATCGTCCGTCCGAAAAGCGCCTTTACCTGTTCTGGCTGGGCAGAGGTGGTGATGTCCCAATCATCCGGTGTCCTCCCTAAAATGGAATCACGAATGCAGCCGCCTACTGCATATGCTTCGTAGCCGGCTTCCATGATGGTGTCTATAATAAATTTTACTTTTTTAGGTAATCGTATCATGGCTGTACTTTGCATCCGCAAATCCCCTCTAAATCTGCTCTATCATTAATATGCTCTTCCCCAGTATACCATTTTTTTAGCTGGCTTCCCACAATAAACACAAGTCTCCGATAGACACTCCTGCTGAAAAGGCATACACCTGCTGGTAACTGCCATATTTTCCTTGATGGCTTCCTCACAGGCAGTTTCTCCGCACCACATAGCCTTCACAAAGCCTGCCTTCTCCCCAAAAATCTTTTCAAATTCTTCCCTGCTGCTTGCTGTGTAGGTGTGTGCTTCAAGGTGCTTTCTTGCCCTTTCCAGCATATCGCTTTGAATCTTTACAAGGAGTTCCTCTATTGTCTCTTCTAACTTATCCAGCTCTACCTCGATCTTTTCTCTGGTGTCCCGGCGGCAGATGACACATTTGCCTGCCTCGATATCCTTAGGTCCGATTTCCACACGCATGGGAATTCCCCTCATTTCCTGCTCAGAGAATTTCCATCCGGGACTCTTATCACTGTCATCCACTTTTACGCGGAAACCTTTTAATCTGTCACGCAGTTCATATGCTTTGTCAAGAACGCCTTCCTTCTTCTGCTGAATCGGAATGATCATGACCTGAGTGGGTGCAATCTTAGGAGGCAGCACCAGACCCGAATCATCTCCATGTACCATAATAATAGCCCCAATGATTCTTGTGGACATTCCCCAGGAGGTCTGATGTACATATTTTAGCTGATTGTCTTTATCTGTGAACTGAATGCCGAAGGCTTTTGCAAAACCATCTCCAAAGTTATGGCTGGTGCCGGACTGCAATACCTTGCCGTCATGCATCAGTGCTTCTATGGTATAGGTTGCCTCTGCCCCTGCAAATTTTTCTTTATCCGTCTTACGCCCCTTAATTACAGGAATTGCAAGCACTTCCTCACAGAAATCAGCGTAGACGTTCAGCATCTGTTCCGTTCTCTCCTGTGCTTCCTCGGCAGTTGCATGAGCAGTATGCCCCTCCTGCCATAAGAACTCTCTGGAACGAAGGAATGGTCTTGTCTCCTTCTCCCAGCGCACCACGCTGCACCACTGATTGTATACCTTAGGCAGATCACGGTAAGAATGAATATCTCCCTTATAAAAATCGCAGAATAAGGTTTCTGAAGTAGGTCTGACACACATTCTTTCCTGAAGCGGATTGAGTCCTCCATGAGTCACCCATGCAACCTCAGGCGCAAAGCCCTCCACATGATCTTTTTCCTTTTGCAGAAGACTTTCCGGGATGAACATAGGCATATATACATTCTCCACACCGGTTGCCTTGAACCTGTCATCCAACTGCCGCTGAATATTCTCCCAAATAGCATATCCTGCAGGCTTAATTACCATACAGCCCTTTACATTGGAATAATCAATCAATTCTGCTTTCTTTACCACGTCCGTGTACCACTGTGCAAAATCTTCGCTCATGGATGTGATTGCTTCTACTAATTTTTTCTCAGCCATTTTCTCCTCTTTTCTGTACGGTTCTTCTTTACTTTCCACTTCAATTCCTATGCCGGAAAGTCTGTGCCTCCGTACCAGCCATAGACTTTCCAGACAAAATCATAAAGGGCGGCACACCTCTCCACCCCGCAAGGGACCGGAAACCGGCGGTACCACCCTAATTAATGCAACAAACTAAACACTGTTGTAGACATTCTCTTTTCATACCGTTATCGCCGGTGCTACGCTGCACTTTCATGCAGGACTCCAAGGCAGGTTCCGGATATTTCACTTAAAAATCTTTCAGCTCCTTCCAGCAGATCCTCTATGGAGTCTGCTCTATAAGGGATTTTCTCTCTGGAAGCTTCCTATCCGTACTATTCCTTTTCTTCGCCACGTCTGTGATGCTATTTTATTATTATGCTCCGCTTCATGCGGAACCGAACTGTATCATGATTGTAGATAAAAAAAACGTATTTGTCAACAAAATTACTGTTGCTTTTTACGAATTAGCCAAAATGCAGCGTGACAACAGTAAAATATCCACCCTCACAAAACGTAACATTATCCCGTAAAAAAACCAATAAGTTCATCGAATCCATGGGATAATTATGGTATAATTTAGCCACAATAAATTTTTAAAAAGGAGGTTTTAAAAATGCCACAAATCATTCCAAATTAAAGCATTAAAGAATACTTCTGCGATTTCCGATATGTGCCACAGGGCGGAAGAGCCTATTTATATTACAAAAAACGGATACGGTGACATGGTTATTATGAGTATGGAAATATACGAAAACACAATGCGCCAACTCGCCATTTACCGAGATGTTGAACTATCAGAGCAGCAAATAAAAACCGGTCAAACAAAGGATGCCAAGTCTGCATTAACAACGATGAGGGAAAAATATGGCATATAAATTAATTATTACTAAACGCACTGATGAACTGCTTGACAATATTGTACATCATCTACTTTAACGATTAAAAAATGAGCAGGCGGCAATACATCTGCTAAATGGCATTGAAAATGTGTATAACCGTTTGGAAGAAAATCCACAGCAATTTCCATTTAGCAGAGATAACAATTTAGCATCAATACTGATATTGTAAGCATAATTGGTGTCTTTCATCAGTTAGAAAACTATCAGGAAAAATAATAAATAAAGTTTAACATCAACAGCTAGTCTTCAATCTTCTTTTCGCCTCTCCCATTCCCAAAATCAAAAATAAAAAAGGAAGATTCAACACCTGCGCAAAACTCACCATGTTATGGACAAAATAGCAGGCAATACACACAGCAAAAAAATAAAATTCCGCATTCTCTTCTTTCTCTTTCATGCATTTTCTTCCAAAAGAAATAAAAATACCTGCAAAGAAGCACACACCAAATATCCCTGTATTTACCAAGGCAGTGAGAAATTCATTGTGCGCATTAGTCAGACGGTTAGCCCCGAAGTAATCCCTAAGGTCTCCCGCAACTTCCGGCAGAGAATATGCATATGCAGAAAAACAATCCAGTCCTATCCCAAACAGTTTTTGGAAAACCGGCATCTGGCCATACATCTGAAGACCACTGTAAATAGCTGCTCCTCTGCCATTCCCCCATTCCCTGTTTAACAAAAATCCATCCTTATTTTCAAGCCCGGGAATCCCTATCCACATGTTGACTCCCGTCAGCACCAGCCAGAGCAGAATCCCACCTCCCAGCAGCAGGCTCATGATTCTATGAATATTTCTCTGCTTTCTCTCATCTATAACTCCCTTCCACATAAAGCGTAGGAAGAGATATCCCCCCAAAGCAACCGTACCAATCAGCAAAGTAATATTGGAATTTGTCAGATAGCCGCACAAATTATCCATATCGTAATTATATCCATCCGGCACAAACACACGAATCATGCGAACCAGCTGTGCCGAAAGCCCCCATAAAAAAATGAGCAGAAAGTAATTCCGGATCCATTCCCTCTTTTTTACAACTATCCAAAATAAGATAAAAAATAATGCGCCCCAAAAAAGAAAGACGCTGTTCCCTCCTTGACAAAATCCCGCCGCAAACGCAATAACAGCATAACCCCCACACAACACCTTTCCCCGCTCCTGAAACAAAAACAGACAGATACCTATGGGCGCCAAAACAGAAAGATACCCGCAAAACCAATTAATATTTCCCAGCGTAGAAATGAACGCAGGATCCCTGATTTCTATAGGAAGAAGATAAATTGAAAACCGGTCCAGAATGCCAAGAAGAAAAACAATCCCCGATACAGCCAGCGCCACATACCAAACAATCTTTTCTCCTCCCCAAAATCTGGATATAAACAAATATAACCCACATAAGGTAAGCAAAAGTACCAACCCAATATACCAGCCCTCCGTCCCCCAGAGAGCTTCCTTCCGATAGTCAGAAAAAGCATAGGAAACAAAAATTTCCGTAACATACAACATTACAAATACATCTGTCACCGACATCCCATCCCAATTAATGAGATAAACTTCCTTCTGCCTGATACGCCAACAAATCACCTGCCCCCCATAAATCACACCAATCAACGCAAAAATACCCAGCGCTGCCAGAGAACAATAAATAAAGAACTGATACTTCGCCTTCCCGATATCCACATACCCTTGTTTCATATACAAAGGATATACCCCAAAAATCAGCAATAAATATGCAGTTGTAAATAGACTTCCTGCCTTTTTTACCAACGCTCCACCTCTTTTGCCCATTTATATCAACAACACCAGTATAACAGTCAAAAACCCATCCTGCAAATACTACGCACGATTTTACTCACACAATAAGATAAGGCTACTTATGATTCACATTTTGCCATCATTTTATATTTTTAAACTCCCTTTTTGGAATTGTGTACCCGTAAAAAACAGGTTATAATAACGTTATGAAAAGTATTATGCGCTTATGGTATCGTTAATTAACAGCGGCTTGTTTTCAGGCTTGGCACACCCGCAGTCATTACAATGTTATGGAGCATACCCACAAAAGGATTTTAGACATATTTATTTACAGCATGCACAAGCGCTTTGATCAAATGATTTGTATATTGAAGAAAGCAGTGGGTTGGCAATTAATTATGGCGATAAGCAGTTAGGAATGAATGCGGATATGTTGGAGTGTATGGTAAAGTGTAATGTGCCAATTTTGACAGCATCAGATGCTCACTCGCCACAAAATGTTGGCTTATATATTAAAGAGATGAACGATTTGATTCAATCTGTATAATTGAAAGTTACAAGTGAAATTATGGTGTGAGACCTTCAAATAACGTAAAGGAATTGTTATTAATATGAAAGATATTATAGCAAAATATAGAGGAAATTATATTGCGGAGATGCGTAAAGATGTAGGGCATGCGCCTCTTATGGTAATAAGTTGCGGAGTTATTATCGAAAACGATAAAGGGGAAATATTACTCCAAAAGCGACGTGATAATGGACTTTGGGCACTCATTGGTGGTTCTATGGAGATTGGTGAGAAATTTATAGAAGTGGTAAAAAGAGAGGCATTTGAAGAAGCAGGAATTGAAATAGACGAACTGACATTATTCGGTATTTATTCGGGGGAAGATGGAATTATCACTTATCCAAATGGAGATATTTGCTACGGGACAGGTATCATTTTTAAGACAAATGTGTATAATGGGGAAATACAAAATAATACAGAAGAAGCACTGGAACATAGATTTTTTAATAAAACACATCTACCTGATAATATTAATAAATATGATGAACGGGTAATTATTGATTGGACAAAAGATTTACAACAAGTAATTGTTGATTGACTACTTTCCCCACAGATGCTGTGGGGAAAGTTGCATTAATTGATATTTTTACCATAAATCAAGAGAATCTTCAGCATCTATCCACATCTGCATATTGCCCTTATAAGGGTTCGTAACACGAGGGAAAAGGATATAAAACTAAGGGCAAACTCACTTGCTATAAATTTAGTATTTTCAAGGGTTTACAGACATTTTGGAGATAAGATATAACAGTTATTATTAAATGTTATAAATTAGGTCTTATCAGAATTCCGGTTTGTGGAGTAGTTAATAGGAACACTTTTCCGAAAAGGGAGATTTTTAAATTACACCGGCACACACTACCGTTCCGCCAGAGCTCACAGGCAATCTCATTCAGCTAAGCAGCGGCGATGCAGCATAGGACAGCAGTGGGCAGACCCGTCAGGCGGCAGTACATTTTATGATTTCAAGTCTCTGGCGGAAAATCGGCAATTTCACTTACAGAATGGCAAAAAAACAGGGTGAAACCGCCACGGATGGCGGTTTCAGGAGTCATGCGGCACGGATGCCGCTGACTCCGACCCGTCCGTCTTGAAACACCTCCATCCATTCTGTTAGTGAAATCCGATTTGAAGACGAGACTTGAAATCATAAAATGTACTGTCGCCTGACGGGGCTGCCCACTGCTGTCCTATGCTGCATCGCCGCTGCTTAGCTGAATGAGATTGCCTGTGAACACCCTCCCTACTCCGGCTTCAAAGCTGTTCCCTCCCGTTCCATCCTACTCCACAGATATTTACAAGTCTCACATATAATCACCAGCGACAGCGGTCCTTTAACGATTCCCCACACTCCAAACAAATGAATCCCAGCAAAGACTGCAAATAAAATTCCTACCGGCCACACCCCCACCTTCTCTCCAATCAGTTTGGGTTCCAAAAATTCCCGAATCAGCGCACAGACAGCATAGAGGCAGAAGCAAAAAAATGCCTGCCAGTAGTTTCCGCTGATCAACCGGAAAATCGCCAGCGGAATCAGCATGATTCCGGTTCCGATAAAAGGAAGCATGTCCATAATCCCCGTTAATATCCCATAGACAATCCCCCCTTCCATTCCCATCAGCGCAAGCGCAACAGCACATATGGTACTGATGGTACAAAGGATGATGATTTGTGCCTTGATAAAAGTCTTCACATAAAGAATCACCTTCTTCACAACTTCCCTTACGCCCAAAAGTCCCTCTTCTTTCTTTAACCGGAGCATATATTTATCGTAATCCTTCATAATAAGCAACACTGCTATCATCATCACTACAATAATACTGATAAAGCTTACAATGCTTTTCATATAATTTACAGATTTTCCCATAATTTCAGGCAACACATTGACCTCAAGATTATCAATAAAAAGATTCACCTGCTCTACAATAAATTTTTCAATCTGGACACCATCCACCCCAAACTTTTCTCCCATCATACTGCAGCAGTCCCCTAAAAGGACATTGAACTCCTTCTGGTAATCCGGTATCTGCCCTGCCAGACGCCCCCCGCCAGAAATGAGCACTGATAAGATTATCCACATTAGCATTAGAATCAGAACACCGACCGCAAATAAAAGAATTCCCGCCAGGATCGACTTTCGTATCTTCATTTTATTATGAAGTATCTGTACCGCCGGATTCAAAAGCCCCGCCAACAAAAAGGCAAAAAGAAATGGCGACACAATAGGACTGATATATTTCATTGCCAGATACACCAGAAAACTTACCGCTGCCGCTATCAGGTATTTTTTTCCCGCTTCGCTTATATTTATTTTGTTACAAAATTTATCCATAAAAAATCACCCACACCTTACCAGCTTGCACAAAAGACTACTGGTAGTATGGGTAATTTCAAATGAAATATGACCTTAAAAATTTTAAATCCCACTGGTAAAGAAAGGAAGAAAAATTTCTTCTTCCGGTTGTTTTTCAAAAATCATTTCTTTTCTTTTTACAGGATGATACAGTATCAACTTAGAGGCACAAAGCGCCACATTTCTGCATCCAATCTCTCTGCCAAGCTGCTTCGAGCTTTCACTGCCATATTTGCTGTCTCCCAAAAGAGGCATATCATTATATGCAAATTGTGCCCGAATCTGGTGATGCCGCCCCGTAAGAAGACAGATTTCCACAAGGGAAACCTTCTGTTCCTTTTCCAGAATCATAAGCGTTTTAATCTTTTTATAAATCAGAACCGCCTTTTTGGCATTCGGAAAATCTTCCTTTACCACAACGGACTTATTTGTCTTAACTTCTTTATATAAATAATTTTCCAGCTGTTCTTCTTCCTTGCGGGGTTCCCCATAAATTACCGCATAATAATATTTATGCATTTTGCTACTGCTTACCTGACAGCTTAAGTCTGCTGCCGCCTGCTTATTTTTGGCAAAAACCAATACTCCGGAAACTGGCTGGTCCAGCCTGTGGACGACCCCCAGATAGGGTTCTCCCTTTCCCTGATACTCTATCTTCCCGGCAAGATAATTTTTTAATTCACTGACCATATCCTGCTGACCGATTCTTGCTGTCTGAGTGGCAATTCCCGCGGGCTTGAACACGACAATTATATGTTCATCTTCGTAAATAATATTTTTTTGCACCTGTTCTTCCGTCCTTATACCTTAAAGCGATAACCCACTCCCCAGATTGTTTCAATATATTGGGGCTTTGCAGAGTCATACTCAATCTTTTCACGTATCTTCTTAATATGCACCGTTACTGTCGCGATATCTCCGATAGAATCCATATCCCAAATTTCCCTAAACAACTCTTCCTTTGTGTATACATGATTGGGATGCTCTGCCAGAAAAGTAAGAAGATCAAACTCTTTACCGGTAAATGCCTTCTCCACACCGTCCACAATCACTCTTCTTGCTGTCTTATCGATACGGATACCGCGAATCTCAATAACATCGTTATTTTTCTGTGTAGAACCCACAAGCCTGTCATACCTTGCCATATGCGCTTTCACTCTGGCAACCAGTTCGCTGGGACTAAAGGGCTTGGTCATATAATCATCAGCGCCCAGGCCTAAACCTCTGATCTTGTCAATATCATCTTTTTTGGCGGATACCATGATAATCGGGATATTCTTTTCTTCTCTGATTCGTTTACAGATTTCAAATCCATCCATACCGGGCAGCATCAGGTCAAGCACAATCAAATCAAATTCCTCAGACATTGCTACCTTAAGCCCCTCATCTCCCTTATTCTGAATCTCCACATCAAATCCGCTCAGCTCAAGATAATCCTTTTCCAAATCAGCAATTGCTTCCTCATCCTCGATAATTAAAATTCTGCTCATTCCACTAATCATTCCTTTCAACTGTTTCTTTTTATATTCTTTACTCCGCCTCTTGGTATTTACGGATAACGAAATGCATGCAGGTCTCTTCCCCCTCTTTGCTGGTAGCCCAGATGTACCCCCCATGGTCCTCAATGATTTTCTTTACAATGGATAAGCCAATTCCGCTTCCACCCTGCGCTGAGTTCCTTGAAGCATCTGATCTGTAAAAACGTTCGAATATCTGGGGCAGATCCTTTGCTGCAATTCCTTTTCCATTATCTTCTATTTCCACACGGATGGAATCGATTTCATCCAGAATACGGATATCGATTTCTCCTTTTGGCTTATCAAGGTACTTAATACTGTTTCCTATAATGTTATTGATTACCCGTTTCAGCTGTTCTGGATCTGCAATAATCAGCGTACCCGGTGCAACCAGATTGGAATAGTTCAGTTCTATATTTTTGGACTCCAGGTCAAGTCCCACTTCTTCAATACAATCACCAAAATATTCAGAAACATTTATTTTGTGGAAATGATAGGGAATCCGGTTGGAATCGATTCCTGAATAGACAGTCAGTTCATTAATGAGTCTGTCCATATCATTTGCTTTATTATAGATGGTCCTGATATATTTATCCATTTTTTCTGGCGTGTCCGCCACACCATCCATGATTCCCTCCACGTATCCTTTTATAGCAGTGATCGGCGTTTTCAGATCATGGGATATGTTGCTCACCAGTTCCTTATTCTGCTTTTCTGCCAAAATCTTTTCATCTGTAGACTCCTTCAGCCTTAGCCGCATATCCTCATAGTTCCGGTAAAGCTCTCCTATCTCTCCGTCATCTTTGTCAGGGAGCCTGTATTCAAGATTGCCCTCTGCAATATTCTGCATGGCAATATTCAACTGATTGACCGGTGAAAAAACACCGCGGCTGATCCAGTTTGTTAGAAACAGACTTGTAAAAATCAGAATTACCATAATGGCAATCGCCATGTCCACAAACAGCTTTCTTGAAAGAATAGAATTGGCTCTTGTGATTACGAAAAAACTGCCCTCGCTTTCATCGGCAAAATGAAAATCCATCTGCCTCACCAGCTTTTTCATATCATCGTAGTAAAAGCTTGGTTTCTCTTCCTGTCCGATATTTTCCTCTTGAAAATCCGGCAGCTTGTCAAAAATCTGCTTTGCCGCCACTTCATTGCCCGTATAATAAAGGGTACCCTGCTTCCGCACAATGATATAGGAGGATTTGTTGGCAATCTTTTCATTAATCTTTGTGAGGATACCTTCTTGCTCAAGGCTGGAAGGATTTTCTTTCAGTATTGTTTCAACTTCCTTAAAAAGTTCATCTGAAATCAATCTGGATGCCTGCGTGGGGTCGATCAACATGTTATAATCGTCATTGCGGAATCCATATTCTTCCTGTTCCTTGATGAGATGACCCCCTATACAGATAAACGCTGTACAGGCAAGCACCAGCGGAAGCAAAATAATTGTCAGGAATGTTATCACTAATCTGGTTTTAAACTTCATGCCTATACCTCTGCATACTGCGACCGTGTCTGCAGTACTGTCCTAATATTTCCTTCTGCCACTCACTACATGTCTTTTATATCGATTATAGCACATACTATAAAAAGCATGTTATTAAAGAATCAATGAATCTATAAAAAATTTATAAAGTGTAAGGGGTATATTGACTTTTTATAAATCTTTTGTATAATTGAAACAGTAATGATTACTATTTTATCAGAAAGGAATCTTTATGAACCTGAAACACAGTAAACAGCGAGATTCCATTAAAGCATTTCTGGCCACCAGAAAAGATCATCCTACAGCAGATGTTGTCTACAAGAATGTTCGCCAGTCTTTTCCGAATATCAGTCTGGGAACCGTATACCGGAATCTGACTCTGCTTGCTGATATCGGTGAAATAGCGAGAATCCGTGTAGGCGACGGTGTAGATCACTTTGATTATGATACTTCACCCCATTATCACTTTGTATGTTCTGAATGCGGATGCGTAATGGATTTGAATATGCCAATAACAGAACGCATAACAAAGGCTGCGCAGGAGAACTTTGAAGGTGAAATCGAAGGACAAGTGACCTACTTTTATGGTCGCTGTAACAATTGTTTATCCAAAAATTAATATATAAGAAAAGGAGATAAGTATTATGAAATTTGTATGTCAGGTATGTGGCTATGTTTATGAAGGAGATGCGGCACCTGAGAAATGCCCCGTTTGTAACGCACCCGCAGAGAAATTCACCGCTCAGGGTGAAGAGAAAGTCTGGGCTGCCGAGCATGTGGTAGGCGTTGCTAAGGGCGTAAGCGAAGACATTCTGGAAGACTTAAGAGCAAATTTCAACGGTGAATGTACAGAAGTTGGTATGTACCTTGCAATGGCAAGAGTTGCTCACAGAGAAGGCTATCCTGAAATCGGTTTATATTGGGAAAAAGCTGCTTATGAAGAAGCTGAACATGCCGCTAAATTTGCTGAACTATTAGGCGAAGTTGTAACCGACTCCACCAAAAAGAACCTTGAAATGAGAGTAGAAGCTGAAAACGGCGCTACAGCTGGTAAATTCGACCTCGCTAAGCGTGCTAAAGCTGCAAACCTTGACGCAATCCATGACACCGTTCATGAGATGGCTCGTGACGAAGCTAGACATGGCAAGGCATTTGAAGGTCTGCTTAAGAGATATTTCAACTAAGAAAGGAGCTTATCTACAATGAAAAAATATTTTTGTAATCCCTGCGGCTACACATATGATCCTGAAAAAGGTGATCCTGAACATGGTATCGCACCCGGCACAGCTTTCGAAGATCTTCCGGATGACTGGTGCTGTCCTCTCTGCGGCGTGTCCAAAGATATGTTCCAGCCCTGCATAGATAATTACAACTAATTATTTCTAAGTAAGATAAAGGAGTATTGAACCAATCCGTTCAATACTCCTTTTTAATATCTTTTAACCTATCTTAGAATAACCAAAACCATTTGCGAATGCGTCAATCTTCTTTTTGTCTCTGCACAGAGTGCATCCCTCCGGATTGTATGTCTTATAATCCGGTATATCCGTAATCGTGAACAGGGATTTAATCGGAATGCCCATAACACTGTTGGCTGCGCTGAAAACTGCGCTGATACCGCTGATCTTTGCTCCATAATAGCCAAGCGCCTGAGCTGCTTTTACAATTGTCTGCCCTGTCGTTGCTGAGGCCATAAGCAAAAGAATATTTTTGTCCCGGATCATCGGAACCATGTTCTCTCTGAAAACAAGCTGTCCTGAATTTACGTACTCAGGTGTAACAATATAGATTGTATTGTGTGAATTCATGGAATAAACACCCGCTCTTGTCAGATCCTCGGCAAGAAAAGCACCTATGATTTCACAACCGTCAATACATACGATTGTATCAACAACGGTAGTTGCCGTTATCTGCTCACTGAGCGCCTTCGCTACCGCTGAAGCTTCACTGAGTCTGGATTTGATGGTGGTCATATCCAGAAAATAATTTACATGGGAATTCGGTGTTACAAAATGCCCGGGAATGGCTTTCAGCACAACGTTACGATGCTGTTTTGATTGGATTTTAATAGTCTCTTGCATAAGCATATCCCCCTGTTCAATATTATTATATTTTAAATTGTGTGACAATGGTATATTAATATAGTAAATGATTAGATATTATTATGCAATCATTTCTTTTGTCTGATAGAAAAATTATTATCACTGCAATTTAAATTTATTTACCTCATCGTTCAATTCCCGCGAAACTTCCCTATTGGCATCCGCCTCACTGCTGATATCCTTCACACTGATCGTCAGCTCCGTAGACATTTCAGCAACATTTGAAACACCCTTTGCACAATCCTCCACCGCAACGTTCACCATGGAAATCGCGTCCTTTATGCTATCAATGTTGTCCCGAATCTGTTTACTTTCATCAGCAAATTCTTCCATGATCTGTCCCATGCTTCCAACATCGTTTTGATAATTTTCACTGGTTTCCAAAAGTTTCTGATAACCTGCTATTGCCGTCTCATTCATAAAGTCTAACATGTTTTCAGCTTCTTTTGATAGTTCATTGACAGCTTCCGTTACATTGGCACTTACTGTACGGATCTGTGCTGCCGCCTCCGCCGAATTTGTCGCAAGCTCGCCGATTTCATTCGCAACCACCGCAAAGCCCTTTCCTGCCTCTCCCGCTCTTGCTGCCTCTATACTTGCATTTAATGCCAGCAAATTCGTCTGACTTGTAATATTTATGATGTTGGCGGTCAATACGCTTATTTCCTCGACCGTACGGGATTTTTCGATTTTCTCATTGACGGAAGAAGCCATGACCTTGGTCCGCTCTATTGCATTCTTTTGGTTTTCAACAGCGTTCTTATAAATCTCTGCTGCTTTTTCCATAATCCTGACGGAGGATTCCTTTCCGTCCTCTGTCTTTTGCGAAATATCAGCAATTGTCTTATAAACTTCTTCTATCGATTGATGAACCTGTCCTAATGAAGCGCTGGTTTCTTCCATCGCTGCACTCATTTCTTCCATGGTTGCGGATACATCTGCAATGTTATCCTCTGCTCCAAAAAGACTTTGAACCACTTTCTCAGAGGAATCGCTCAGCTTCTTAGAATTTTCGGATATATTCAACATGATGTCTTTGATATGGGCAAGCAGCGCATTCACATTCTCCGCAATAAGCTCCATCTCATCACCGGTCTTGATATCCAATTTCTGGGTCAGATCTCCTTCATTATGAACGAGTTCATAAATTTTTCCATCCACGGTGCGGAGATTTTTCATAATTCTTCCCACAATCAGATACAGAATAAGGATGGCGGCTGCCAGACAGACGGCGCCAAGTTCAATCACCCAGAGCCTCAAGGCATTCAATTTTGAAACCACATGTGCCGCATCATAATCACAGCCAAGAACTGCTGCCACCTTACCGTCCTGACTTAAAACGGGCTTATATACCGAAATAAGTTCCCCATCATCTGTGGAGTCTATATAGTCCTGTACATATTCGTTTCCCCGAAAAACATCCGCCAGTTCCTCGTAAGAAACGTCAAATACTTCTCCCGGATCATTCTGACCGCTGGATTCATCCGTATCAATTCCGTAATATACCTGACTGCCATCCGTATATAAAGTATACATGTAAGCAATTCCGCATCTTTTTTGCAAATTCCGCATCATGGTGAGCAAACTCTGGTATTCTTCTGTTCCTTTACTGTCTGCTCCTATCAATGCAACTGTATCTCCGTCCATTGTTTTTGCAGCAATCTCTGCCGCCATATCAGCCTCCTCTACCCCCATTTCGATCATAGCTGATTCCATATGCTCAAAGGAACTGATTCCCATGACCAGACAGACTGCAATAACGAGCAGACTTGCCGGAAACAATATCTTTACTTTAATACTTATTTTTCTTACCTTTTGTTTCATGCTGATTTCCCCACCTTTCATTACTTACTTGCCTTCTATTTTAATCCAATGTATAACTGTTCAGGTATTTCTCCTGTTCCGGCGTGAGCACATCGATCTCCTTTCCGAGGAATGCCAGTTTTCTTTTTGCTACATCCTGATCAACTTCCCTGGGTACATCAATCAGCTTCTCTTTAAGCTCGCTTCCGTGTTCAACCAGATATTTGGCAGACAGCGCCTGAATCGCAAAACTCATATCCATGATCTCTGCCGGATGTCCGTCGCCGGCAGCTAAGTTGACCAGTCTTCCCTCTGCCAGAACGAAGATCCACTGTCCGGCAGGCAGCTTATATCCCATAATATTTTTTCTCTGCTCTCTTGTCTCCACAGCAATTTCACGAAGTCTCGCCATATCAATTTCACAGTCAAAATGACCTGCATTACATAGAATGGCGCCGTCCTTCATCACTTTGAAGTCTTCCTCATCGATTACCTTGTCACAGCCTGTAACAGTTACAAAGAAATCTCCCACCTTCGCTGCTTCGTTCATAGGCATTACATCAAACCCGTCCATCACTGCTTCTATTGCCTTGATTGGATCGATTTCTGTTACGATTACTCTTGCGCCAAGTCCCTTGGCTCTCATGGCAGTACCTTTACCGCACCACCCATAACCTGCTACTACTACGATTTTACCTGCCACAATCAGGTTGGTTGTCCGATTAATGCCATCCCATACAGATTGTCCGGTACCGTAACGATTATCAAATAAATGTTTGCAGTCTGCATTGTTTACACGTACCATGGGGAATTTCAGTTCTCCGGCATGATTCATCGCCTCCAGACGGATAATTCCGGTAGTTGTCTCCTCGCAGCCGCCGATGATGTTCGGTATCAGTTCCGGCATCTGCGTGTGTACCATATTTACCAGATCGCCGCCGTCATCAATAATGATATTAGGTCCTGCTTCCAGTACATGACGAATATGTGTTTCATATTCCTCCGGTGTACAATCATACCAGGCATGAACCTCAAGGCCCGCTTTCACCAGTGCTGCTGCCACATCATCCTGTGTGGACAAAGGATTAGAGCCTGTTACGAACATTTCTGCTCCCCCTGCCTTTAACACCAGACAAAGATAAGCTGTTTTTGCTTCCAAATGTACGGAAAGTGCAATTTTCTTTCCTTCAAAGGGTTTTGTCTTTGAGAACTCCTCCTCAAGGGTACGGAGCAAATCGCAATTTCTTTTTACCCACTCGATCTTGCGCTCTCCTGATTCGGCTAAATGAATGTCCCTGATTTCACTGTTCATTTTCTTATCCTCCAAATAGAATTTATAAATTTCAGCCGAATTTTTATTATAGTGATGGTCGTCTGTCCTATCATCACTTTTATGATAACCGCAAAGCAGCTACATACAATTAATATTCTTTTTTGTCAAGACCCATGCGGACTATGATGTCATTAACCTTCTGATACACCAGTTCTTCATCCATGGTCAGGATCTTTCTGTTTTCCATGGTAACTTTTCCGTCAATCAGGACCGTTTCCACCTCTGAGCCATTTGCAGAGTAAGACAGACCGGCAAGAAGGTTGTTTCTCGGTGTCAGGGAAGGTGTATTTAAATTTAGAATTACGATATCCGCTTTCTTTCCCTCTTCCAGAGATCCTATTTCTTTTTCAAGCCCAAGGGCCTTGGCCCCATTTATGGTTGCAATTCTAAATCCTTCTTTTGCGCTGATACACTGCGGTGTTTTCTTGACGCCTTTGTGGATCAAGGTAAGAAGGCTTAATTCGTGAAACATGTTAAGGCTGTTGTTGCTTGCTGCCCCATCCGTTCCAAGGCAGACGTTAATCCCCTTTTCAAGCATAGCGGGAACAGGTGCGAAGCCGTTGCCCAGCTTCATGTTGCTGGCAGGATTGGTGACTACACTGACATTCTTTTTCTTTAAAATTTCCATGTCGCTTTCTGTAATCTGTACGCAATGGGCAGCTATGGCAGGCACATCGAACAGCCCGTTTCTATCTGCCATCTCAATGGGCGAGCAATCATACTTTTCTTTAATCTGCTGAATCTCACTTTCGCTTTCGGAAAGATGCACGTGAATCCTCATATGATTCTTTTTGGCTTCTTCGGAAACGATACGCATATAAGCGTCATCACATGTATAAGGTGCATGCGGTCCCAACATGAAGGTCAGCCTGTCGCAATCCTTTGCTGCATCCCGCTCCTCATAAGCCTGTCTAAGCCGCATCTGCCCCGCCTCATCATTTCCGCTTCCCACCAGTCCGCGGCTGATGACAGCACGCATACCGGATTCCTTTACCGCTCTTGTCGTCTGATGAATATTCATCTGCATATCATTAAAACAGGTGGTCCCGCTTTTCATCATTTCAATGATTGCCAGACAGGCTCCCCAATAAGTGTCCTCGTCTGTCATCTGCTGCTCAATCGGATCAATCGTTCCGAAAAGCCAGTCCATAAAGCTTAAGTCATCCGCCACATTTCTCATAAAGGACATATAAGAGTGCGTATGACAGTTCACAAGCCCCGGTATGGCAAGCTTATTCTTTCCTTCGATTATTTTGTCAGCATGAAAATCTTCCGGCTGTGTACCGATAGCTGCAATCCTGCTGCCTTCAATATAAATATCCGTTTCCTTAATTACATCCCTCTCCCCTTCTGGGAGTACTGCCAGAATGTTTTTTAACACAATTCCCATATATAAAGTCCCTTACCTTTCCTGCGTTCTGCAATATGATACGGAAGACAATCCGCTTTTTTATTTTATCACATCATTTTATCCGAAACAATAAAAGCCCCACAGGATTGCAAAAGATTTTTTCTGCGGGGCTTTTAAAATCAACCATTTTTTACTTTATTGATATTTGTTTTTATATTTTTCTACAATGGCAGTCATGCGGTCCCATTTCTCTTCCATATCCGCTATCAGTTTAAACTGCGTCCTTGCCCGGTCCAGATTGTGCCCTTCACGATGAATCTTAAAGTACACATCTCCTTCCAGAAAATCAGCCAGAAAGCGTATACCGCATTCATAAGTCATCAGTTTAGCCCCCATAGGAAGCATTTCAATTTCTTTTTCTGTAAGGCTTTCGCCGCATCCTTTAAGGAATCCTTTTGTGAAAGTCTCAAACAAAGACAGATCCAGTTCGACTTTACTTAGGTCCTTTTCATCTTCGGCTCCCGTACTTGCTCCAAAACGAATGGAATCACCGAAATCATAGTGGGAAAGACCGGGCATTACCGTATCAAGGTCAATGATACATAAGGCTTTTTTGGTGTCTGCATCAAACAAAATGTTATTTAATTTTGTGTCATTGTGTGTTACCCTAAGGGGCAATTTCCCTTCCGCCAGAAGATCCAGCAGAACCGGAGTGTCCTTTTCTCTCTCTAAGGCAAAAGCAATCTCCTCCTTAGCAAGCGCCGCTCTTCCCAGCTTATCCTCCTGCACTGCTTTTTGAAAATCACGGAAGCGGGAAGGTGTGTTATGGAAATTAGGAATCGTCTCATAAAGCTCCCCAGCGGGATAATCTGCAAGCATTCTCTGGAAATTTCCAAAGGCAACGGCACTGTCATAAAAATCTTTTGCACTCTCTACTTGTTCCAAACACAGGGTTCGATCTATGTATAAAAAAACCCTCCAATAATTATAGCTGCTGTCTTCGTAGTAACTCGCCCCATTCCGTGTCTTTATCACATTTAAGGTTTCCCTCTCGGGATCCCCGCCCTGTTCTTTGATCACCCCGCGCAGATATTCCGTAACCCTTACCACATTTTCCATGAGCTGCTGCGGATTCTTAAAAATAGAATGGTTCATTCTCTGCAGAATATATTTCCTCTCACCCTTTAAAGTTCCACAGGTAAGTAAAAATGTGTCATTAATATGACCGTTCCCATAAGGCTGCCAACCTGCCAGCTTTCCCTCTAAGTCGAACTGTGCAATTGCTTCCTCTATTTTGGCACAAGCCGGATTCTCTATCTTCATAACTTCTGCTCCTTATAATCTACCCAGCGCATTTCCATGGGAGCCAAATCAAGATGCTGCATCATTTTTCCCTGCACGTACAAATCAGTCTGCCTTGGCTCTTTGGAATTGTTTATGACCACGATTTTTCCTGTTTTTTCAAAAACGGCAAGCTCTGTGTCCACATTAGTAACATAAAACTTCTTCATCTCAGCTTCCTGGTGCGCTGCATAATAAATCGCCCGCAGCAGGATACGGCAATTCTGTGGGGAATAGGGAAGTCCTGTAAAATAGACGCTCCTTCCTTTTCCATATTCATTGACCACCAGCCGGCTGTACTGTTTGTCCATATTTAATATCTGGTAATGATTTCCCTGAGCGTAGATACGGCTTTTACCTTCTCCAAAATCAATTTCGTCAGGCGTATCCTCGAGGATAAAATGACTGCTGTCCGCCTCATTATATTTGTCTGTGCTCATAGAAAATCCCATTTCCCTGTCCACGCCCAGCACATCGCTGAGCTGGAAATAATGCCCCTGATACTGACAGGCACTGGGCTCTCCCACTCCGATCAATCCGCCGCCTTCATCCACAAATCTGCGAATGGCACACACGATTCTTTCATCTTTCCAGTTTTCCGCACCGCTCCATGCCGTGTATGCATCTCCCGCATTGATAATGACCTTAATTGCAGAATCGATTCCTTCCCGCACCTGATCAAAGGTGATAAATTCTACCTCAATCGGCATACCGCTTAGGCATTCAATCACACCCACATAAGAATAGATTTCCCTATACCACAAGGCATGATGAACCTGATTAGACATCCATCTTCTTAAATTACCCCAGCAATTTAAAATACCCACCTTGAAAGGGGCCGTATACGCTTTGCTTCCCTGCATGTTTTCATGTATCTGGCGGAACTCATCCACCACCCTGCCAATCTGGTCTATAAAGCCAGGCCATTCAGAAGCCAGTTTCAGATAACCTCCATATCCAATCCGGTCTAAGGGAGAACGCAGAATTGCCCTTCTTGCCTTAATCCAGTTATCCTGCGCCTCTCCGATTGGATCTCCCCCTTTGGTAAAGACATCCGGGAAAAAGTAAGGAAGCAGGCGTCCTTCTGTATATTTCACACCTTTAATATCAGAAATCATGCGTAAGGTGACCCCATCCCCCACAGATCCCACAACAGCATCCAGACCTATCCCTTCAAAATATTTCCCATAGGGTTCTGTACCTATCCAATGATCCCCAAGAAACATCATAGCTTCTTTGCCGTAGCTGTGCACAATATCTACCAATTCTTTTGCCAGAGCACACACTTCCATCTGCTGGAACTCTATAAAATCCTGAAATTCTTTGGAAGGAACCCTAAAAATCGAGTTGTGGTATCCCTGATCCACAATAAATTCAGGACGGAATCTGTACCCCGCCCACTTTTCAAACTTCTCCAGAATGTAAGGGCTAACGCTTGCACTATAGCCAAACCATTCCACAAATTTTTCTCTCTTTTGATCGTCAAATGTGAGCGTAAACTGATGGAAAAAAGTCGTAAAACGCACTACGTTTACATGGGGATTTTCCTCACACCATTTTTTCAGTTTTTCTTTTACATAAGCCTGTGTCTTAGGCTGCCTTACATCATAAGTCAATTGATGGGGCGCATTCTTCCAGTCATTGGTAATATAATTGTACATATGTACCGGATCCCAAATCAGAAACGCCAGATAGCTCACCGTATACCGGTGATAAGGAACAGAGGCAATCACCACCTCCTTTGAAGTCTCATCATATTCCCACTTATCCGCCGGTACCACCTCTCCCGTCGTTCTGTCAATAACCTCCCACCATCTCTTAGGATCATCAATGGTATTCACCTTCAGCTGCTCGGTATGAAATCCCTTCATGATCTCTATACGAAGACTGCTGCTTCTTGCCGTCACGCAGTCGCTGAGCAGATATTCCTGCTGTATTTCCTCCGGATTTTTTATTGCCCATTCATTGTCTTTTCTGGTCGTGTAATAGGTGGCATATATCTTTACATCCTGGTCAAGAAGTTCTTCCGGCATTGTCGTCCCGTCACAATCCCTTAAGGCATCTGCTCCAAGCAGATTCTTTAAACGAATCGTTTCTTCAACCATATCTACATCTGTAGGCAGTGTCAGTCTGCCCGCGTTTTCCATGTTCACACCTCCATTCCTTCGCTTTATCATCATTGAAATTTCTTATTGTACAGATAAAGGAGAATCAATATCCCCGCAAGTCCCACCAACATAATCATGAGTCCCGCCGGTCCGATCCTGCGCTGTCCGGTTACAATAAGAGCCATACTGCCAATAAAAATAAGTATATAAATCAATTTGATAATCCACTTCATTGCTTTCCCTCCTTTAACCCTTTAGTCCGCCAAGGCTCATACCCTGAGTCAGTTTCTTCTGAACCATAATGTATAATATCAAGGTAGGAAGCATTACTATCACCAGTCCGGCATAAAGCTGACCGTAATTTGCTGCCGCCTTCTGTGCCTGCATCAGCTGCATAAGACCTACCGGAAGCGTCTTGGCATCCTTTGTAAGCAAAGTCATGGAAATGATGTATTCATTCCAGAAGGACAAGAAGTTAAATAGAATAACCGTAATAATACTGGGCAGCGCCATCGGCATCATGATCTTTACCATCGTTCTGAAATAACCGCTCCCATCCACATATGCCGCCTCTTCATAATCTCTCGGTATCGTGACAAAAAATCCGGATAGCAAATAAATTGTAAATGGCAATGCAGTAGATGCATACACAAGCGCCACCACAAATAAATTATTCAGGAAAAATCCGTTTCCTCCAAGGCTCTTTAAAAATTTATCTGCATCCACGAACATAAGGAAAATAGGTACCACAATGTAATTTACATTGATGAACAGACCGCCCATAAACATCACATTAATCAGCTTGCTTCCCCAGAAGCGATATCTTGCAAGCACATAAGCCGCAGGCAGTGCCACCACCAGCAATATGGCAAGCGCCAGAGCCGTTACCAGCACGGAATTCAGAAAATATTCTCCCATCTTTGCTTTTTCGAAAGCATCTATAAAGTTCTGGTAGTAAATGCCTTTCGGCATAGTCCAGGGATTCCCGTAAAATTCTGAATTTTCCTTTATGGATGCCAGAAATACCCAGGCCACCGGTACTATAATACTGATTGCAAGGGTTATCAGGGCGACATATATAAAAAGTTTATATAAAGCATCAAAGCTCATTTCTTTTTTCTTTTTCATATGCACCCCTCCTTAAAATTCCAATGGCTCTCGTTTCGTAACGAGATTGACAATAGCCGATAAACCAAAAGAAAATAAAAATACCACAACACCGATTGCCATACCATATCCATATGAGGAATTAGTATATGCCTGTTTATACATATAACTCAAAAATACTTCTGTAGATCCGTCCGGACCGCCGTTTGTCAGCGCCTTTACAAACAGGAAACTCAGATTGATAGAACTGATTACAAAGAAAGTTAAAGTAGTCCTTACATTGGTCCAGATTAACGGCAAGGTAATAGAAAAGAACTGCTGTATCCGTCCCGCCCCTTCCAGATTTGCCGATTCGTAAAGACTTTCCGGCACACTTGCCATACTTGCCATGTACATGACCATGTAATAACCAATCGCCTGCCATATCATGGCGATTACAAGACTGTAGATAACAAGTTTCTGGTCCCCCAGCCAGAGGATCGGTGTCTTATCACTTCCTCTGAAAATGCCGATGATACTGTTCAAAAGCCCATTATTGGGATCATAAATTGCTGAAAATATGGCTGAAATGACCACCACCGACAAAATATTGGGAATATAGAATATGATCCTGTAGAAATTCTGCCCCTTAATCTCTTCCCTGGATAATATTGCTGCAAATATCAGGGAAAGCGCCATTGTTACAATGGTTACACAGACAATCAACAGGACTGTATTCTGAAACGAGCGGAAAAAATTCATATCTTCCATTAAAATTTTAAAGTTGTTCAGTCCTACAAATTCCTTGGTATTAGAATACCCTCCCCATTTATAAAGCGACATTTTAAACACGTTAAAGGTTGGAATCAGCATAAAAATGATAAACAATATAACCGCAGGTGTCACACATACCCCAATAAAAACGCTTCTTGCTCTGCTCTTTTTCACATGCATACCCCCATTCCCCCAAACAACGGATGCCTCGCTCTGCGAGTCATCCTTATGTAAACAAACGCTGCCACGCTTCTCGAGCCAGCTTATTGTAACAAAAAGTGCTCCAAAGGCGGAAACCTCTGGAGCACCCCTTAAACTCTTATTCCATTGCCGCTCTTAATTTATCACTTGCTTCTTCTACGGCTGCCTGCCACTCGGCTACAGTCTTGTCACCGCTTACGATACTGTTGACTGTTCCGCATAAGGTATCCAGCATGTTAACACCTTCTACCGGTGCAGTAGCTGCAAATCCGCCCATAACTGCGGTTGCGCCATTGTCATAAATGCTGTAGAACATCTTATTGTCGCCTTCCAGATAGTCACTGACACCAGTAATCGGCTGAATTGCTGTAGATTTTGCAAAAATCTGTGCTGCTTCATCAGAATACATGTAAGCTACAAATTCTTTTGCCATATCCTGATTCTGTGCTGCCGCAGGAATCCACATCTGCTCGAACCAGCAGAAGGAACAGCCTGCTCCGCCGTCATTCACTGCGGGAAGTGCCATAAAGCCCCACTCAAAACCGTCTGCTCTGGGAGCATCTGCCATTTCACCGGGCAGCCATGTGCCGTTAGGACAGAAGATTGCTTTGTTATCAAGAATCAGCTGCTGATTCTTTGTAAAGTTGTCATTGTTCGCATTTGCAACGGTAGTTGCTTCTGTATAGCCTGCCAATGTGCCAACCAGTTCAAATACCTTGGTTGCGTCTGCGCTTTCCCAGATGCCGTCTTCATATGTCATACAGCTGTCGAAGAAATCTGATCCGCCTGCAGAAGCTAACGCTGCATATGTAAATGCGTCAAAATATCCGGTTGTAGGATAAGTAAACAATGCAATACCGTCGGCTGCTGCTGTATCGCCCAATTCCCACATTTCACTCCAGGAAGTAGGTACATCCCATCCTTTTTCCTTAAACAGTCCTGCATTGTAGAACAGACCGCAGGGGCTGTAGAACATAGGTGCATAATAAGTGACACCGTCCCCATAAGGATTGGTTGCCAATGTGTCAAGGAAACCGGGAATGATTTTGTCTTTTACTTTTACGTCTTCGCCGGGTACCGTCATCTCAAGGACGTCTGTTAAAGGAAGAAGCGCGTTTTCCTTGGTCAGCGTCTCTGTCAGAGCTGCTTCACGCCCTGTAGCAAGATGTACTACATCAGGATAGTCGCCTGCTTTCATGCTGGGGCTAATTACATCTTCCAGTTTCTTATCGATGGTAAGCTCTACGGTAACACCGGGATGAGAAGCTTCAAAAGCTGCCACAACCTCTGACCACATGTCTGCGCCGTAACCGCCTTCAAAAGCTGCTACTTTAAGTACCTGTTCTTCCACTGCGGCACCTCCGCCAGATGTTTCTGATGATGTTTCCGCCTGTGC
The DNA here is from genome assembly GCA_014804785.1 of Lachnospiraceae bacterium. GTDB lineage: Bacteria > Bacillota > Clostridia > Lachnospirales > Lachnospiraceae > Suilimivivens. Next base: position 202,581 of record JAAUZD010000026.1, on the reverse strand, counting down.
TGTTCCGCTCTGCGCCGCATCATTAGAACCGCCTGCCTCAGATGAACCAGCATCATTGCCTGAACCACCGCACCCTGCCAACAGAGATGCAACCATGGTCATTACAAGCAAAGCTGAAATAACTTTTTTCATTTTCATAATAAATTCCTCCTTAAAATTTGTGCTGTGCACTCTCCAATCGGTTCCATTTCTTAAATGTATCTTAAGTATAGTAAAATCATTTTTTATAATCAATCTTATTGTTGCTTGATATTTTATATATCTTGCTTTTATATATTTTTATTTAAAAAATGAAGTTTTTCATTTTATGAATTGTACAAATTACACATCGAAATTGGTTTTTTCTCTTATTTTTTATGCATATTATCAACTATTTGTTATAAGATACAAAATAAACATGATTAATTTCTATACAATCTATTTTATTTTATCCCTTTCTTTTTTCTTTGTATTTTTTATATATTTATACCACATATATTGTATAGACAAAATATATAAATTCTGCTATATTTAGTGCATAAATTTTCAGGGAAGGGCAAAATCAATGGGAAATACAAGACATCGTATAGAAAACACCAAATCGTCATGCTTTGATCATTCCAGACTTTTATATGTTTCCACTTCAAAATACGAGGGGGACTGGCAAAGTATCCTTCATTCTCATCCTTTCAGCGAATTATTTTATGTTGTGAGCGGAAGCGGCTCCTTCATTGCAGAAGGTTCAGAGTTTCCTGTGACTAAGAATGACATGGTCATTATCAATCCCCATGTACAGCATACGGAAAAGTCTCTTCAGACAACTCCCCTTGAATATATTGTATTAGGAATAGAGGGGCTTTCTTTTTCATTTGAAAATATTGCCTCTGCCCAGGATGGTATTTCCATGCAGACCGCATCCGGCGCCGTATATAAATATAATATGCAGAGCTCCAATGTTTATGCCTATTTGAATATTATGCTGGAAGAAATTTCCCGAAAAGAGGAGAATTACGAAACTGTCTGTCAGAATTTGCTGGAAGTGCTTTTAATCTGTATGCTGCGGAACGACAACCTGTCTGTGGTAAAAAGCAATAACACGATTTTAAATAGAGAATGCACCCAGATTAAAAACTATCTGGATGCAAATTATTCGGAAAATATCACTCTGGATACTTTGGCTTCCCTCACTCATATGAATAAATATTATATGGCCCATGCCTTTACGAAGTACACAGGGCTTTCCCCTATCAACTATCTTCTGCAGAAGAGAATCCAGGAAGGAAAGTCCCTGCTTGAATCTACTACCTGCTCCATTTCCCAGATTTCTACGATGCTGGGCTTTTCATCCCAATCCTATTTTTCTCAGGTATTTAAAAAAGCCACTGGAAAAACACCTATCCAGCATAGGAGCGAATACCGAAAGCAGAAATAAAATCCTCCATTATTTATTGACGATGTTCCTGTCTTCACCCTTTAAAAAGGCTTCTATATTTTTGCAGGTTTCAGAAACACACCTGTTTCTCGCCTCATCACTTGCCCATGCAAGATGAGGTGTAATGATCAGTTTATTACTGTCCATAATCCTGCTTAACGGATTGCTGTCCTTCATAGGCTCTGTGCTGGTCACATCCAACCCTGCCCCTGCAATATATCCTTCCGTCAGCGCCGTATATAAATCTTCATCATTCACCACCGGACCTCTTGCCACGTTAACCAGGATCGCGTTTTTCTTCATCTTCTTTAATGCATCCAAATTAATCAAATTCCTTGTCTTATCGCTCAGTGGGCAATGAAGCGACAAAAAATCCGATTCTTTAAGAAGCGTGTCAAAGCTGACCCTTTCATACTCTGTACAGGTACTGTTACCGGAGGCAGAATAAAATATGACCTTACAGCCAAATGCTTCTGCAATCTTTCCCACCTTTCTTCCAATATTACCCATACCCACGATTCCCCACGTTTTCCCTGCTAATTCCGTAAATGGACAATCAAAGTTTGAGAACCTGTCCTGTGCCGCATAGGCGCCCGACTTAACATACTCATCATAATGACGAAGTTTTTCCAGCACATAAAAGCAAAGAGCGAAGGTATGCTGCGCCACAGCATCTGTAGAATAATTCACGATATTTGCCACTTTAATTCCTCTGCTCTTACAATATTCCAGATCTACGTTATCATACCCTGTAGCAAACTCACATATCAATTTTACATTTGCAGCATCCTTCAATGTGTTCTCATTTAAAGGAACTTTATTTGCAACTATGATTTCCGCATCCTTTACCTTTTCTTCCACATCTGCTGCCGTAGTATTCGGACATACCGTCATTTCCCCCAATTTCCCAATAGCGTCCATCGACACATCCGTACCTACACTGTTTCTCTCCAAAACGACAATCTTCATACACTTCTCTCCTTTTCATATCAAAATTATATTACTCACTTTCTGCCTTTAATTTGTATTATACCTAATCCTCGCTTTGTTGAACAGGAATAAAATATCTGTTTATTGAAATAGCGCTCTTGACATTGTGATATCAAAATGATATCATTCAAATATCAATTAATCAAAGGAGACAATTACATTATGGATGAAAAAATTCTTAACAACAAGAAGAACGGTATGATCATGTTATTTCTTTTTATTTTTTTGTACCTTATCTCTATTGTGTGCATTATTTCAGGAGGATTTCTTGGCAATCCCGTTTTGCTCATCATTGGGCTTCTCTACACGGCACTAGGCTGGATTCCTTTTTGCGGATTAAAAATTATAAAACCTCAAGAGGCATTGGTTCTTACACTTTTTGGAAAATATGTGGGAACTTTAAAAGATGCCGGCTTTTATTTTATCAATCCTTTCTGCTCAGCTTTTAATCCGGCAGCAAAGACAAAACTGAACCAAAGCGGTGATGTAAATGAAAAGAATCTTTTAGGCACACTTAAAATCGGCACAGATACAAGCGCATCACAGTTCGAAACCGTAAACAAGAAAATATCCCTCAAGGTAATGACCTTAAACAATAACCGGCAGAAAATCAACGATTGTCTTGGGAATCCTGTGGAAATCGGCATTGCAGTGATGTGGAAAGTGGTAGATACCGCAAAAGCGGTTTTCAATGTAGATAACTACAAGGAATACCTGTCCTTACAGTGTGACAGCGCACTTAGAGACATTGTCCGGATGTATCCTTATGACGTTGCCCCCAATGTGGATACTACAGGAGACGGCATCGCAGACGAGGGCTCTCTTAGAGGCTCCAGCGAGATTGTTGCAGAGAGGATCCGGTCTGAAATCCAGAAAAAGGTAAATGAAGCAGGTCTTGAAATCATAGAGGCAAGAATTACTTATCTTGCATACGCACCGGAAATTGCCGCAGTAATGCTGCAGCGCCAGCAGGCATCCGCTATTATCGATGCCAGAAAGATGATTGTAGATGGGGCTGTGGGCATGGTAGAAATGGCGCTTGAACGTCTCAGCGAAAACGAAGTCGTCACATTAGACGAAGAGCGAAAAGCTGCCATGGTATCCAATTTACTGGTAGTTCTGTGCGGAAACCGGGATGCCCAGCCCATCGTAAACTCAGGAAGCCTTTATTAATATGGCAGACAACACAAAGAAACAGGTGCCTCTCCGGCTTTCTCCTAAACTTTATGATGCCATAGCTGCATGGGCAGAGGATGACTTTCGTTCCGTCAATGGGCAGATTGAATATTTACTGACGGAATGTGTCAGACAAAGAAAGAAGAACGGGAAACCGGTTCCCAGCGAATTTGATATTCCTCCGGAGCTGGATTTACATTAAAATTAAAAAAATATTCTAAATAAAAGGAGTACAAAAAATGATTTTAGTAAACACAGATTACATCAACGGAAAAGAACTTGAAATGCTTGGTCTGGTAAAAGGCAGCACCATCCAGTCAAAGAACATCGGCAGGGACATTACCCAGAGCTTTAAAACCATCGTCGGCGGCGAACTAAAAGCTTACACCGATATGATGAATGAAGCAAGAGATCTGGCAACGAAACGTATGATAGCGGAAGCAGAGCGCCTTTCCGCTGACGCGATTGTCAACATCCGCTATTCCTCCTCTTCTGTCATGCAAGGGGCTGCCGAAGTGATGGCGTACGGGACAGCAGTAAAATTCAAATAATTTTTTTGCAGCAAATACAAAAAACAGCGACTGCTCTATCTTTTATTTAGATGGTGCAGTCGCCGTTTTTGCTTTTTCACTCTTCTGCAAAAAAACGGTTTTTCAGCATACGCAGAACTTTATACAAAGGTTTTCCGAGTACAATCGTCAAAACAAAATTACACACCCCATGCCCGACATCCCATGGAAGCCCTGATATCCAGTATGCAAGAGCATGGGACGGATCTATGGGAAGGTAGGCTATGGCAAACAGGCCGCCAAATATCAGCCCAAAGCATCCTGCCACTACACTCCAGACCAGAAATTCTTCCTTCACCAGCTTCTTAAGCAGCAGTACGCTTAAGCAGAGCAGGGGCCACACATACAGGTAGCTTACCCACCAGCTTCCAAATCCCCATTGTATCAGTTCGAACAAATTAAACACCGTTATAATCAAGAAGGTTTCCCGTCCAAAAACCAGCGTATAGACAATAATCAGAGTAGAAATCAATTCCACATTAGCAAAAGCTTCCAATGCAACCTTTGACACATAAAGGATAGCGCTTAAAAGCGCTATCCTTGTCATTTTCCTGACCGACATCCTACCACCCCTGCTTCAAAGTAAAGCAATATACATCTCCATCCGCAAGGGGAATCTCATCCGCTCCTGTCACACTGGATTCTCCATTAACCAGTACACACCACCAGTACTGGTTATCCAAATCCTCCTGCATTCCGTCAAACCCGGTGATATAAATTCCATAGTCGGACTCCTGCCATTCGCAGGTCTCCATCGTCCTTAAAAATTCTCCCAGATATTCGGCATCCGACTTATATTCTGTTGTCTGAGAATATCCATCTCTGTCAGAAACCACCTCAACCTGAAATTCCTTCATACCGGACTGCGTAGCGCGATAGTTCAGCGTCCCTGCTACTACTGCCGCAATAACAAGAATCGCCGCAAATACGCCTACCAAAGTAATCTTCTGTTTTTTGTTCATCTTTTTCTCCTTTCCTTCCTACCAAAGAAACAGATTTATGATTACGGCAAGTCTTAGGACTTGGCTTCTTCTGATTTTCCGCCTTCTCATATCTGTGCTGCTTTTAAAAATATACTTCATGCTGCGCACATCATTGATACAATGGCTGGCATTCCTGCCCTGGAATCTCATCCGCCTTACCTCAGAGTAAGCTGTCAATGATTTTCACATTGTTCCTTTTTAAGCCGGATGATAGTCCGGCACCGCAATCATCGACGGATTTCCCGTCTGTTACCAAGTTATTATTTTAGCATAAAAACATAAAGTTGCAAGGGCAACATCATTTTATTTGCAAATACTCACCCAACATATCACATACACATTCCCTAATCTCCAATGCAATCTTCTTAGCCTGTGTTTCCCGAATACCAATCTGCGTAGCTACAGCAAGCAAATCTGTCAGCACAGGATTAGAGCCGTTTCCATTGACGGTAGTAGCATGTTCCCCCCCAAGGGAATTGCTGTAAGTCAGGTCATAGGCAGGTGCAAGTCTCCAACGCGATTCCCCTTCATCATACAGATAGGAAAAATTTTTTGAATGATCATCCCTGTTGTGGGCAAACACATTAAAGCACATCAATCTATATAGCTTCAGTACCTCTGAAAAGTCCTTAGTGATTTCCAAAGTAAGTTTCATCAGAAGATGATAATCCAGATTAGGAATCCGATGAGATGTCTCCAATATAGCACTGACAGAAAGCATATGGATTTTAGTCGTAACATTTCCGGCATTTCTTTCTCTATCAAAACGCTTCGTGCCAAAATATCCCGCACATCTTTCAGAATGGAACAATTTTGTTTCTGTCATTTCAATGCCACATTCTTTTGCACATAAGGAATACTCATACTCCTGTTTGCCAATATCCTTTTTGTCATCATAAGACGGAAACTTGATAATCCATTCCTCACCATCTATTTCCGTCAGGATTTTAGGTCTTGCGCCGCCGGAGGAGCCTCCCAGTTGAAATAATTGATCCAGATTAGCAGAATATTCTGTTTTCAATAGACTCTCACACTCTTCTGCAACTTGATCAAGCTCCATTATCGATGACACAGCATTCAGCTGTATCTCCGGTCTATAGGAAAGCGCACCCATCCCCGAATTACCCACAATCGCAAGTCTGTTCAAATTACCAACCACGGCAGGATTCATGTGATTTTTGAGCATCAGACGATCTACCAGAAAACGTCCCCATCCATCCGGAAGGCTGTCTGCAAACACACCAAATAAACCGCCAAAAGGCTCCATATCCGGAATAAAAATTCTTTTTTCTAAAGGCAGAGAAAACGGACTAATAGAAAATCCGTTTTCAATCCATTCCTTATCGTATTCAAAAGCTGCCAGATGCTCCTTATACAGCGCTAAAGTTCCTACCTTATTCTCACGATAAAATACATTTAGTTGTTTAATCCTGTCCACGGATAATCTCCTCTATAGACAATGGCGGAACATCCTCAAATAAATGCTCCANTTCATTGTTTAAACCCAGCGCAGTTGCAATTTTGATAANGGAGAGAAATGAGATCTCNCCGCTTTGCTCAAATCGTTTAACAGAACCAAGACTCACTCCCGATAACTCACTTAGTTTCTTCTGCGATATTTTCCGCCTTCTTCTAATTGTGCGGACACGTTCAGCAATAAGCGTCTGTAATTCTCCCGGTGTTTTTTGTAAAAAAGAAAATGTTGTNTTCATGGATAATATTTTATCCCAAANAGCACAAGATTACAACAAGTAGCTAATATTTTATTNCATGTANTCCTATCTCTTATTTCTTTCATATTTCATCATGNGGAAATAAAAATATGTAAANATGTTCNAATATNTGATTACTGTAAANNCACAAANAGAATATGACGAATAGACGTGANCTAAAAANCTTTATNATTCANNTTTTAGTTCATTTNATATGTTTAGTTAATGCAGTNAAATNGTATTATTCATAATTTTACGTGATATTATAAAAAAAAATTGAANAANATAGNTAATTGTTAAATATTTTTCTTCTTTGCTGTGGATANCATTCCGCTATACAAANGAAAAAACTGGTTATTATTCNGAATTGTTTCTGACATTGANATAAAACATCAGATTTCAGACGTATTTTAATAAGCCTGAACAAGAATTATGAAAANNNAATACTTTTTCAGGCAANTAAANGTTTGGNGCTTCTGATNTNTTGTGGATTACTTATGCGGTGGGCAACAATTACGGTAAGCTAACTGGCNATCCCAGNGAGGAACACATCCTCTTTCGTAGTGGCATAATTACGGGTTCTCCTTCCGGCGACACACATGTTAGTTTTGAAGTNGTTAATGGTTCTCTCCACGGTCGTTCTTATTTTATAGAGGTAATTCNATNCNTTGGNTTATAAGGGAGCANGGATTTGGANAAGTTGCAGAAATTNCTTAATTTTTTACANAGGGAAANAAAGANGATGATCAGGCAAATCGGTAAGGATGGAAAAAAAGGGGGATNATNAATAAATATATNCTGAAATTTGGAAAATATTTTTATTAAAGAAATCTGGTGGTATCAAGTANCCATAAATTTTCTCTTNCATTTGTGTTAAGATGATAGTTTGANACNTCCATTTTGCCATGANCGGAGAGAAAATTTATATAGAANAATTAAAAAATCCCAGTAAAATTAATGGGTTAGGCAATTTAACAATTGCCTAAACTACAAATTATGAAAGGAGGGTAACTGTATGTTTGAAAGAGTAAATGCNGTAGAGGAAAGAATTAATTCTTGGAGTCCCTGTGCATGGTGCGATGCAGANGATACATGTGCAGATTTAAACTGCATCTTCTGTGATGGCAATAAAGATGACTGGTGGCAACCGTAGTGATATTTGGAAGAACCTTAACCGACTAATTATATGTGTGCTTATGGTGAATACATATGTGTAATACCTGGTNGCATAGATATGTATAGGATTAAGAAACTTTTGAATTATTATCACAGATGTACNTGAGGGGCTAGATTTATTTTCATTGAAAATCTAGCCCCTTACAATTTATAATTATGGAAGGAAATATGATNTTTTAAATGNATCATACTAGATAGATATGAAAGCAAATTATTCAGAAAAAGAAATAGTATTATTTCAACCGTTTAAAGTTTTTACTATAAANGATCAATCTTATTTATTTGACGGTTCGAGNGCTTCAATNTANAAAATAGATAATACTGTATTAAAAATATTAGAGTGTCAGTTTAAAACTGTAAAAGAAACANATGATGTGGTATGNAAGGAAATTGATGANCAAATATTTTGGGATACATTAGATAAGATGGTAAAAAGTGGATTTATTATCAGTGAAGAGATTNTACCTATTGAGAATAAAATTCCATGTATTAAAGGNGTGACCCTAATGTTAATACAANCTTGCAACTTGGCTTGTAAATATTGTTTTGGCTCAGAAGGTGAATACTCTGATCGCGGAATAATGCAGGANCAGATTGCATTAGATACAATAGATTATNTGATAGGACAATCGGGAGATGTCAATGAATTAAACATAACTTTTTTTGGNGGAGAGCCATTATTGTGTTATGATTTAATTAAGAAGATTGTTGAATATTGTAAAAGCAAAGAGAATGCGATTAATAAAAAATTTGTATATAATATGACTACAAATGGAACATTGCTAAATGAAGAAATAAATGGTTTTATTATTAATAATANAATAGGAACAATGATAAGTATCGANGGTNATCGTGAACAGCAAAATGCAAAAAGATATTATAAAACAGGAGAAGGATGTTATGATGAGGTGATTGAAAAGACTGAGTTTTTGAGAAAAAAGCAGTGTTTATCAGCCAGAGCAACTATTACAGCTTCTAACTTNGAGTTAATAGANGTGTTTGAACATTTANTTTCTTTAGGTTTTGGAAGTATACCAATGTCACCTGCGTTTAATCTTCTTTCAGAAAATGAGCACAAACTNTATCTNGAAAAATTAANTGAACTTTGTGATTATTTTGAAAAGTTATTNAAAAACAATGTGCCAAAAGCNAAAAGGATAANAATTTTATGGAAAGCANTTANGCGAGTCCATAAAGGAGCGAAACAGAATNCTGCTTGNGGTGCAGGCATAAATGGAGTTGCTGTGGATATTCATGGAAATTTATATCCATGTCATAGGTTTGTATCAAATAAAGAGTATATTTTAGGAAATATATATGAGCAAACCGAACGNAGAGCAGAATNTGCGAATGAAGTAATGGTTGATAATATTNAAAAGTGTAAAAATTGCTATTTGAGATTNCTTTGTGGTGGAGGTTGCTCNTATGAAAANTATGTAGAAGCTGGTAGTACACAAAATNTTTATGAATGGCAGTGTATGGAGACTCAAACAATATATAATAAAATTATTCCNATATATTTATCTTTAAATGAAGAGGAAAAGAAACATATTTTTGGCTGAGTAAAATTTGGTGTCACTGTCGAGGAGGATATATGAGTCTTTTAAAAATTAATAAGTTGAACAAAGTATATGGGAANGGAAAGGCATCTACACAGGCATTAAGGCAAGTTGATCTGGANGTTAANAAAGGGGAGTTTGTTGCAATTATGGGAACTTCTGGCTCTGGTAAATCCACATTGCTTAATTTGATTTCCACAATTGACAAGCCGACCGATGGCGAAATATGGATAAATGATATTAATATTGTTAAATTAAATAGTGTAAAGGCAGATNGTTTTAGAAAGAAAAATCTTGGTTTTGTATTTCAAGACTTTAGATTAATAGANTCTCTTACTGTTTCGGAAAACATTTCTGTACCATTACTTATACAAAAAANAGATAAAAAAGAAATAGAATATAAAGTTACAGAAGTAATGGATAAGCTATCTATCAGNATGATANGAGATAAGTATCCTTACCAAATTTCTGGTGGCGAAAAACAGAGAACAGCTTGTGCTAGGNCCATTGTGACTGAACCNGAATTGATATTGGCAGACGAACCTACAGGAGCGTTGGATTCAAGTAATGCTAGCAATATAATGAAAATNTTAGATACATTTAATGAAAATATGAATACTACTATTTTNATGGTAACCCATGATCCAATGAGTGCNAGTTATTGTAAAGANGTAATATTTTTAAAGGATGGGAGCATAACAAATTCGATTAAAAAAAATAATGATACAAATGGAGATTTTTATAAAAGGATTGTAGATTATAATTCAAAGATGCAGCAAGCAGNTTCATGAGGAGGCAAAAATTAATGCTTGGCACAAATAAACATAATTTTAAGANTNTNATAAAAGAAAATATTATATATTTTGTCACTGTGATAGTCTGTATCGCATTATTTTATGGATTCGTTTCGTTAGGGGATGTTCAGAACCCTTTGGTACAGGGAAATACAGAGTATAATTTTGAGGCATATGCACCTATGATCCGTTACTGTATTTATGCTGTTTCAGTATCTATTTTCATATTGATTAGCTATGTAAATACACATATATTTAGAGAAAAATTAAAGGAAATATCAATTCTGATTACTCTTGGGATGCAACGANGTAAAATTGCTGTATGGTATTCAAGAGATATGCTTTTGTTAAGTGNNTTAAGTTTTATTATTGGTATTCTTGCCGGTATAGGCTGCTCTTATGTTGTCAATGCCGCCATATCGCTATTAACTTATGGCAAAATTATATCTAATAANTTTTTTTATTTCTATTCTTTTGCAGAGACTCTTGGGTTTTTNTTAATTATGTATGGCGGAATGACTATTATAAATATTATAAAAGTCATGTATAAGAAACCTCTTGAATTGTTAAATAATAGCAAAATTCCGGATAGTAAACGCATTACCTTTTTTCGTAAAATAATAGAATTATTTTTTTTGATAGGTAGNTATAGTTATATAGGATANAATTTAAAAGTATATTTTTCTATTGGAAGAAATTATAGTGGAAATATTCCAGATTATGAGAGTAATAAATTTCAATTTGCCATATTTNTAGCAATTATNATAGCAATTTNCNTTACNATAAAAATCGTAAACTATCTNTTAATNTGGATTAAAAAAATGAAAATAATTAAATATGGAATGCANATTTTTATAATAGGGAAACTTTCACATAGAATGAGAAGTATTACAAGAAATATGCTATTGATAACANTTGTACTTACTTTATCGTTATGTGGATTTTCTTTAATACCTCTTATGGCAGAATTTTCAAAAGAGTATATGGAACATCGCATGGTTTTTGAANTNAATATACCATTTAATTATAACAATATTGAAGAAATGAATGACATACCTAATGTTAATTACGATTTTGTAANAGANATTTTNTTAGAAAATGATATAGAAATTGAAAATGAATGTGAACTGGAAGAATATTTTATTTGGGATTCTGATTTCTCAGGACCATCAACGCGCAAAAACAAGTACGATATGCCTAGATTAGCAGTGGGCATTTCAGATTACAATCAGTTNAGAATAATGGCAGGGTTAGANCCAATTAATTTAGGGCAAGATTGTTTTGTTTTTCATGTGAAAGATGATATTGATTTGACTCAATTTGAAGAAGCTTTAAGTAGTGGAGAGCATTNAATTAATGTGTCAGNTATTTGGTTGCATGAAAATTCTGATANTTTTTTNCTGACTGAAAATTTAGGGAGTTACATTTACAACTTTAATACAGATAGTTTTTTAGTTTTTCCNGACGAAGTATGTGAAAAACTAAACATTGCAAAGAAAGGATATTACGCTAATACGGNAGTAAAGATACCTTACGCAATTTGTCAAAAAGTGGATGAANNTATACAAAGCGAGTTCAGATTAAGATATNGATATTTATACGATAAGTATGGAAATAATGGAAATCAAGGAATAGATTTTATTGGTCCTATTCGNNTTAGAAGCATAGAGGAAAATGACATATCCTTTATGGTAATTATAACAAAAGCATTGGGAATGTATATAGGAATCATATTTATGCTTATNTGTATGGCAATGGTATCAATTAAAAANATTATTGAATGCAATAATAGTGTCAAGGATTATATTATTTTACAGCAGATTGGGATGTCTGAAAGACAATTAANNCAAATTAATTTCAAAGAGAATTTTTTCTTTTATTTGTTGCCATATGTAGTTNGCATTGTAAANTTTTGTATTATTCAAAATACNTTTATAATGAGATTTGGAAGTCGNGCAAATACTTANTTTCAAGGAAATCAATATTTGAATGGGATTTTTATACCTATTATTATTGTTAGTATTATTCTTTTAATGTATGTTGGAACNGTNCAAATAATTAATTTTAATAGGATAAGGAATTCGTTAGAAAGNGGTCAGTAAATAAAGATAGGTGATTATTTTGAAAGAACTGTTCAACATAATAAAAGTNTCAAATATATCCTTAAAGAAATATTGCTTTATGTATATTTGGTGTTTGTATTGTGCCATTTCTTACACATTTTGTGCNCTAATGCTTCCCAATATTGTAGGAGCAGTAATAGATAATGGAATTGCACATAATGATTTTNTCNTGGTATTGGAAGAAGCAGCGTACATACTTATTTTAGGGGNTTTGATGATTGTNTTTCAGTATTTGCAAAAAATAAGNTTTGCAAAATTATCACAAANTATTACCATTNCTATTCAAACCAAATTGATNGAAAAANTATCAAAAACTAATTANGCATTTTGGAAACATCATAAAGCAGGTGATGTATATGCTGTAATTGAAAAAGATGTAAACAAGTTGGAAAGNTTTCTTTCTTCAGTAATGAATGATGCAATTATNAGTATATTGGTTGCAGGAGGTGTNGCCNTATATCTCATATATATAGATAGAACCATAGGAGTTACAATTATTGTATTGGCTTTATTATTTTCAATCATACAACGAAAAATAGGGGAATTGGCAAAAAAAGAGATGNTAATACTGAGAAGTATATTNGGGAAACTATCTTCTTTTACTAATAACATTGTAAATAATGTATTGTCAATTAGATTGGTGGGTATTACGAGGAAAATATTGTATGATTATAGTGAAAGTATTAATGCATATAGAAATCAGTATGTGAAGCAAATTAAAATCCTTAATATTGTACAAGCTACAGGGATGGCTTTTAATACAGTAGGTTTATTCNTAATAATGCTATTGGGTTCTCTTAAAGTATTTAACAATGAGCTTTCCGTAGGTGTTCTTTTTAGCTTAACAATATATTTGCAGAGATTGTACAGTCCATTAATTGGNCTGGGAAGTTTATATGTATCATTAAGAAGTATCGTGCCAATAATAAATAAACTGTTAGATATTCTTGAAAATAATAAAGANGTAAAATCGGGATCATATTTTCCAACATCTCCTTTAAGTGGAGAATTTGTTATCAGGAATGTAAATTTTAGGTACGAAAATGACTCNGAGTATGTATTAAGTAATCTAAATTTANAAGTTGTNCAAGGGGAAATTATAGGAATTGTTGGAAAAAATGGATCAGGAAAAACATCCATAATACGATTGTTGTCAAGAATCTGCACTGTAGAAAGTGGGGAGGTTTTATTAGATGGCATGGATATTAATTTGTATGATGATACCTATCTAAATAATAATATTGGTATAATGTCTCAAGATAATTATTTGCCNGATTGGAAATTGAGAGAACTTTTTGAATGTGATGATGATAAGAAAATAAGTAGTTTAATGGAGTATTTAAATCTTCCACTTGAAAATTTTTTATATGGATTGGATAGCAAAATTGGTGAAAATAAAATAGCTTTATCTGGTGGNGAAATACAAAAGATAGCATTTATTCGTTTGATATTGCAAGATAANCAGATATATATCATGGATGAACCAACGTCCGCACTTGATACAGATAGTGAAGAAAGAATGATTCAATTAATTAATACAAGNTTAAAAGGAAAAACTTGTGTTATTGTAACGCATAGAAAATCAGTATTGAAAATATGTAATAGGGTTTTGGAATTATGATATGTTAATGTATTTGCTTGCTACCCCACGGTAGAACACATNCCGCTGTTTACTGACCAAAGGGGAACAGGTGAAAATTATAACTTTGTTTACGTAATCAGAGAGGCTACACCAAAAGCCGGATATGTTGCTAGTCAATTTACCACTGATGTTAATCCGCTTTCGTAATATTGCCAAATATAATTAGGGATGTTACTATAGTAACATCCCTTTCTACTTTTCAAAAAACACTTTGNGGGACAATTTGCTATAATAGTTTTATGAAAATTGCAAAANTATTATTGAAAGGATNGTNTATTTTATATAAAACTATGAAAAAGTCTAATATNTTACTNATANTTATTGTAATGCTTTTTTCTATCCCATCATGTAGTAATAAAAATACGGNAAATCNTGCTAAAAATGANGATCTTATTGAAAAAGCCACAACCATTTATTCGCCAGAAGTTCTGGAGGATGAAGCGCCTTCANCAATANTTCCCAATGCAGTTTCAGACCAAGAAGCCNTTATTCGTTATACNGGNGAAGCTTTTGAGGGATCTGCCCGGGCAGGAGCAGATATGATATACTTTNNTGCAANANATCCTGAAGATGGCAGTCTATATGTTACCGGAATGCANAAAGAAGAANCTCAATTTGGGNATATNCACATAGAANTACCGGATAANGTGTCCATACCGGGCNAAGCAATAGANCATCAGGGAAAGTATCACTTATTAACTATGGGAACGAAAAAAGTCATGATAAACGGCGTAAAACTTGACGAAATTTCCTATAAAAATTGTTTTATCTGGACAATTACCCCCGATGGAACGATTGAGAGAAAACTGGATGTCACAAATATACTTGCTGAAGAGAGAAGACCTCCTTTTTGTTTTGCAGTAGACTTTAATGGTAACTACTATTTTGAAAACAAAAATTCAATTATCAAATTAAATCCAGATGGTGATATGGATATGCGTTGGGTCTGTGATGGTAGTGAAGTAAAAGCTATCGGATGCGGCAAATCCGGAAATGTATACTGCATTTATCAAAAGCAACACGAAGATATATTAGCTGTTCTTCAGCATGACGGCATGGCAGAGTATCAGATTGTTTTACCGCATTTTAACGCACAATATGACACCATTGCGCCAGGAACAGATACGGAACTTCTTATTTTTAATATAGAGGGTGGTGTATATGCATATAATTCTGATTCCGGAACCGTGGAACAGCGCATTTCAATAGATAATCTACCTGCATCCGGCGAATATGCCCATAGTCACGGATTTCTCAATGATGGAAGGTTTTTCCTGATGGTTGATGATTATAAAACAGGTGACCACACATTTTATTACATTCCTGCAGGTAAATAAAATACATTATATTTGTAATTACGCATTAATACAAAGGAGATATGCAAATGAAAAAAAAAATTATCCTATTGCTTATTTTAGCTTTATGTTTAACTTCCTGCGGCAGACAGGAAAATAAGGGACAGACCGTACTCATACTTGCTACCTTTCAGGAAAATTCAGAACTACATAAACAGGTGGACTTGTTCAACCAGAATCATAAAGATTACATGATTGAGATAAAAGGCTACCAAAGGTCATCTCAGTCGGAAGATGATGGTATTGCCCAGATTCAGAGAGAAATCATAGCTGGAAGCGGTCCTGATTTAATTGATTTTGGAGACTATTATTCAAATACAGATATTATGGGGGGCTATACCGAAAATCTTCTTCCTTATCTTGAAGCGGAATCAGCAGAAAACCAAGAAAAATATTTTACCAATATACTGGAATCCTTTTATTATAAAGGCAATTTGTATGCTCTTCCTGTAAGCTATACATTAGATACCTTTGCGGGCAGCAAAAAAGCTTTAGACGGACGTGATCATTGGAATATTCAGGAAATGATGGCATGTTACCAAGAGCAGCCGGAGGGTACCATGTTGTATCCGGGAGAAACCAAATATGATGTTTTAAGCCGTATTCTTACAGGAAGCATGGAGTACTACATTGACTGGGAAAACGGCACATGCAGTTTTAATCAGGATGAATTTGCGCAGGTACTTTCTTTTGCAAATTTGTTTCCCGATAGTTTGGAGTTAGATGAAGATTTTTCGGTTAAGCAGGCATTTCTTGATGGCAAAGCATTGATTATACCCAAACATATCATGGGAATATATGGGATTGCCGATTCGGAATATATATTTGATGATAATGACATTTCCTATATTGGCTATCCGGTAGAAAATGTGAGTGGAACTGTGATTTCACCGGCTTCCTCTATGCTCGCAATCAGCAGCAAAAGCAAACATAAAGAAATCTGTTGGGAATTTATCAGCCAGTACCTTGATAAGGAATATCAAAAAACGCTGGGGCTTCCTATAAGCCGCAGTGCTATGGAAGAAAAACTTACAGAAAACCTGACAATTGAATACACTATTGAAAATGGAGAGCAAGTACCGATCGTAAAAAGTCAGGTGCGCTTTGAAGGGGACAGCAATCCGATTGATATTTATTGCCTGACAACCGAACAGGCGCAAAGACTGGTACAGCTTATCGAGTCCACTCAAATTAATGATGCTTTTGATCATCAACTGTATGACATTATCATGGAGGAAGCCTATAGCTATTTTGATGGCGACAAGACATTAGAGGAGGCTACGGAAATCATACAGAACAAAGCCTCAATTTATGTAAGTGAACACGCAAAGTAAGTACTTAAAGCAATATACAAAATAAAAATTAAAAAACATTTGACAATCCTTTATCACTGCGCTATGATAAAGGAAATTTGAAACCTAAACCGTTGACGCGGAGATAAAGGTGATGATGCTCCCACAGAGAGCCCGGATTGCTGGAAACGGGCGGAAAACAAGTCATCAAATGGACCGCAGAGGGTGCAGTGAACAATAGCTTACTTCGTAAATCTATCAGCTTACTTCGTAAGCTATCAAGTATTCTGCAACGTAAGGCACACGTCAGTTGCCGGGGATATGTTGGTATCCTGTTAAGTGTACAGCGCAGGCTGTAAATCAAGGTGGCACCGCGGATAGTTTATATTCGTCCTTGGCAGAAGTTAATTTCTGTCGAGGGCGTTTTTTTATTAACATAAGAAATCCCAATAGCCTACGGGCGGAAAGGAAAAATATGATTCAACCCGAACTTAAAATTTTAAAAGAACTTCAACAGGAAAATAAATATAAAACAGTTCCTGTCAGTATGGAAATTCTTTCTGACGTAAGGACACCCATTGAAGTTCTGAAAATCCTGAAAAATGTTTCCAGCCATTGTTATCTGCTGGAATCTGTTTCTGACCATGAAAAATGGGGACGTTACACCTTTTTAGGCTATGACCCCAGCCTGGAAATCACTTGTCAGAATGGGCAGATGAAAGTGGGCGCACTCTCATTTGAAACCACGGAGCCCGGTAAATACATCCGGCAGGTAATTGAGGAGCACCAAAGCCCCCGCTTCTCCTACCTTCCTCCTTTTACAGGCGGTCTGGTGGGGTATTTTTCCTATGATTATCTGAAATATGCAGAACCCTCTTTAAATCTGAATGCTGTTGATACGGAAGGGTTCAAAGATGTAGACTTGATGCTTTTTGACAAAGTGATTGCCTTTGACAACTTCAGGCAGAAGATTATTTTAATTGTCAATATCAGCCTCGAGCATCTTGAAACAGAGTATAACAGAGCCATTCTGGAATTAAAGCAGCTGTCCGATCTGATCAAAAACGGCACTCCCATAGCAGAGGATCCCGGTAAGTGCACCACCGACTTCCGCCCTTTATTCCAACAGGAAGAGTATTGTGCCATGGTGGAAAAGGCAAAGCATCACATTAAAGAGGGGGACATTTTCCAAATCGTTCTCTCCAACCGCTTAGAAGCAAACTTTGAGGGAAGTCTTTTAAACACCTATCGGGTGCTGCGCACTATGAATCCCTCTCCTTATATGTTTTATTTTTCCAGCAGCGATATGGAAGTGGCAGGCGCCTCCCCGGAGACCTTAGTCAAACTGGAAGACGGCATTCTCCACACCTTCCCATTGGCAGGAACAAGACCCAGAGGAAAGACAGAGGAAGAGGACAAAGCCTTAGAAGAGGAACTGCTTGCTGACCCAAAAGAGTTAGCAGAGCATAATATGCTGGTAGACCTTGGCAGAAATGACATTGGAAAAATCAGCAAGTTCGGAACCGTAGAAGTTGAAAAATATCATTGTATTGAAAGATACTCTCACGTGATGCACATCGGTTCCACGGTCCGGGGCGAAATCCGTGAAAATGAAGATGCACTTTCCGCTATAGATGCAATCCTTCCCGCCGGAACCCTCTCAGGCGCACCAAAAATCAAGGCCTGCCAGTTAATCAACGATCTGGAAAATAACAAGCGGGGTATCTACGGCGGTGCCATCGGTTATCTGGATTTTACCGGCAACTTAGATACCTGCATTGCTATCAGAATCGCTTATAAAAAGAATGGCAAAGTATTTGTCAGAAGCGGCGCCGGCATCGTGGCGGATTCCGTTCCTGAAAAGGAGTTCCAGGAATGCCTTAACAAAGCTGCTGCCGTTGTAAATGCATTAAAAACTGCTAAGGAGATAGACCAATGATTTTATTAATCGATAATTATGACAGCTTTTCTTATAATCTGTTTCAGCTGGTAGGATCATTAAATCCGGATATTAAGGTGGTTCGGAATGATGCTTATTCCGTAGAAGAAATAAAAGAAATGAAACCTGATGCCATCATTCTTTCTCCCGGTCCCGGAAAACCGGAATACGCAGGCATATGCGTCAGTCTTGTAAAAGAGTTGGGAAGCCAGTTTCCTATTTTAGGCGTGTGCCTGGGACATCAGTCCATCTGCACAGCTTACGGAGGAACAGTCTCCTATGCCAAAGAACTGATGCATGGAAAGCAGTCTCTGACCGCACTTGACAAGGAGTGCCCTATTTTCAAGAACCTCCCGGAAACCATACCGGTTGCCAGATATCACTCTCTTGCCCTGCTGGAAAATACGCTTCCCAAATGCCTTTCCATAACTGCCAGGACGCAGGACGGTGAAGTGATGGCGGTGAAGCATAAGGACTATAGGGTTTATGGTTTGCAGTTTCATCCTGAATCCATTCTTACACCGGACGGAAAAACAATTGTAAAAAATTTTCTGGAACAGATAGCATGAGTTTCAGTATCAATAAAAAAGGAATAGCAAACATATACACCAATAACAGAAAGGAACATGGTGATTAAAATGATCAAAGAAGCAATCGTAAAAATCGTTGACAAACAGGACTTGACTTATGACGAGGCTTATGCCGTTATCAATGAAATCATGAGCGGCGAGACCTCTCCTACACAAAACGCAGCTTTTCTGGCGGCTTTGTCCACCAAAAGCACAAAGGCGGAGACTACAGATGAAATTGCAGGCTGTGCTGCCGCCATGCGGGATCACGCTACAAAGGTGCCCCACAGCATGGATGTCATGGAAATCGTGGGAACCGGCGGTGACGGCGCTCATAGCTTTAATATTTCAACTACCTCCGCACTGGTAGCTGCCGCCGGCGGCGTTAAAGTCGCCAAGCATGGCAACCGTGCCGCTTCCTCTAAGTGCGGAACGGCGGACTGCTTGGAGGCTCTCGGCGTCAATATCGAACAGTCACCGGAAAAATGTATCTCCCTTCTTGAAAAAGCCGGCATCTGCTTCTTCTTTGCACAGAAATATCACACTTCCATGAAATATGTAGGTCCTATCCGCAAAGAACTGGGCATCCGCACGGTGTTCAATATTTTAGGTCCCCTGACCAACCCCGCTTCCCCAAACAGGCAGCTCCTTGGCGTTTACGATGAATCTCTGGTAGAGCCTCTTGCAAGAGTCCTTACCAGCTTGGGTGTAAAACACGGAATGGTGGTCTACGGAACGGATAAAATGGATGAAATTTCAGCCAGCGCGCCCACCATGATTTGTGAGTTTCATGAGGGTGCATACAAAAACTATACGATTACTCCAGAAGATTTCGGTCTTGCCTCCTGTAAAAAGGAAGACCTGACAGGCGGCACTCCTTCTGAAAACGCAGAAATCACACTCTCTATTTTAAATGGAGAAAAAGGTCCCAAACGCAATGCTGTACTTTTAAATTCCGGAGCTGCCCTTTACATTGCAGGAAAGGCGGATTCCTTTAAAGATGGCATCACCCTTGCCGCAGAACTGATTGACAACGGAAAGGCACTTGCAGTACTGGAAGCTTTCAAAACAGAAAGCAATGCTTAAGCTTCATAAACAAATTGGATAGAAGTAAGCTAAAGCGCTGAGAAAATTTAACGATTACAGAAAGGTTTAATATAAAATGGCAACCATATTAGAAACCATAGCAGATTATGCCAAAAAGCGAGTGGAGGAAGCAAATGCCGTCCGTCCTCTTGCAGAAATAAAAGAACTTGCCCTTTCCATGGACTGCCAGACAGGATTTCCCTTTGAAAAAGCATTATCCACAGAAGGTATCAGCTTTATCTGCGAATGCAAAAAGGCGTCTCCCTCCAAGGGATTGATTGCAGAGGATTTTCCCTATCTTTCCATCGCTAAAGAATATGAAGAAGCAGGGGCATCCTGCATTTCCGTGCTGACAGAGCCAAAATGGTTTTTAGGAAAAGATGAATATCTGAAAGAAATTGCAGAGACTGTTTCCATTCCCTGCATCCGTAAGGATTTTACGGTGGACGAATACATGATTTACGAGGCAAAATTGTTAGGCGCAAGCGCTGTCCTGCTAATCTGTTCCCTGCTTTCCACCGACACCTTAAAGCGCTATATTGAAATCTGTGACCGGCTTGGACTCTCAGCCCTTGTGGAAGCACATGATGAAGCGGAAATTGCTTCCGCCATCGAAGCAGGCGCTCGCATTATAGGTGTAAACAACCGGAACCTTAAAAACTTTTCGGTGGATATAAACAACAGCGCCCGCCTCCGCTCACTGGTGCCGGAATCCATTTTATTTGTTGCAGAAAGCGGCATCCGCTACCGGGACGATATTGTATCTTTGGAACAATCCCGCG
This sequence comes from Lachnospiraceae bacterium, assembly GCA_014804785.1. Classification (GTDB taxonomy): domain Bacteria; phylum Bacillota; class Clostridia; order Lachnospirales; family Lachnospiraceae; genus Suilimivivens. Next base: position 181,423 of record JAAUZD010000026.1, on the reverse strand, counting down.
TGAATGCTGTGTTAATTGGCGAGACCCTTATGCGCTCCCCCAACAAGAAAGCCATGCTGGATGAACTTAAAGGAATAAACGGAGGCACATCATGACAAAGATAAAAATATGCGGTCTGAAGTCAGAAGACGATATTTCCTATGTCAATGAATTAAGACCTGACTATATTGGATTTGTTTTTCTGCAAGGGAGGGCGCGTTATGTCTCTCCTGAAAGGGCTGCTCATTTGAAAAGCCTTCTGGATCCTGCCATTCAAAGTGTGGGCGTCTTTGTAAATGAGCCCCTTGAAAATGTAGCCGCTCTTTTACAGAATGGAACCATACAGGCAGCACAGCTCCACGGACAGGAGGATGCCGATTATGCGCAAAGGCTAAAGTGCCTGTGCCATAAACCCATCATCAAGGCCTTTATCATTAAAACCAGAGAAGACATAGAAAAAGCCCTCGCCTATCCTTGTGACTATCTGCTTTTGGACAACGGACTTGGAACAGGAGAAACCTTTGACTGGTCACTGATACAGGATATCCAAAGACCCTTTTTTCTGGCAGGCGGGCTGACGCCCCAGAATGTCAAAGATGCCATATCCCTGATCCATCCTTACGGAGTGGACACCAGCTCCGGGGTAGAGACAGATGGGTGCAAAGATTATGCCAAAATAAAAGCATTTATCGATGCAGTCCGAAAGGAAGGCTAGAAACTAATTCTCAACATTATTTTAGGAATCAATAGGAGGAAAACATGTCAGATTCAAAAGGACGCTTCGGAGTTCACGGCGGGCAATACATTCCTGAAACCCTCATGAATGCCGTCATTGAACTGGAGGAAGCATACAATCATTATAAGGATGATCCGGAATTTAACAAGGAGCTCACCGCTCTTTTCAATGAATATGCGGGACGTCCCAGCCGTCTGTACTACGCAGAAAAACTGACGAAAGATTTAGGCGGCGCAAAAATCTATTTAAAGAGGGAAGATTTAAACCATACCGGTTCCCACAAGATCAACAATGTCTTAGGACAGGCGCTTCTTGCAAAGAAGATGGGCAAAACCAGACTGATTGCCGAAACCGGCGCCGGTCAGCACGGCGTTGCTACCGCTACTGCCGCTGCACTCCTTGGCATGGAGTGTGTGGTCTTTATGGGTGAGGAAGACACGAAACGGCAGGCACTTAATGTATACCGGATGCGTCTTTTAGGTTCGGAAGTCATTCCTGTAAAAACAGGAACAGCAACCTTAAAGGACGCCGTTTCCGAAGCCATGCGTGAATGGACCAGCCGGATTGACGACACCCATTACTGCCTCGGATCGGTTATGGGTCCCCATCCCTTCCCCACCATTGTGAGAGATTTCCAGGCTGTCATTTCCCGGGAGATCAAGCAGCAGATTCAGGAAAAGGAAGGGCGCCTACCGGATGTAGTCATGGCGTGTGTGGGCGGCGGCAGCAATGCCATGGGAACCTTTTACCATTTTATTGAAGATAAAGATGTAGAACTGATTGGCTGTGAAGCTGCGGGACGGGGAATTGATACCTTTGAGACAGCTGCTACCATTAACACCGGAAGGCTTGGTATTTTCCACGGAATGAAATCTTACTTCTGTCAGGATAAATACGGGCAGATTGCTCCCGTCTACTCCATCTCCGCAGGGCTGGATTATCCCGGCATCGGTCCCGAACATGCATGGCTCCACGATCAGGGAAGGGCAAGCTATGTTCCTGTCACAGATGAAGAAGCGGTAAACGCCTTTGAATATCTTTCCCGCACGGAAGGTATCATTCCCGCCATAGAGAGCGCCCATGCCGTTGCCCACGCCATAAAAATTGCCCCGAAGTATGATAAAGACAAGATCATCGTCATCACTATTTCAGGACGCGGCGACAAAGACTGCGCTGCTATTGCGCGTTACAGAGGGGAGGATATCCATGAGTAAAATTGCTGATGCTTTTGCCAAGGGCAAAGCCTTTATTCCATTTATCACCTGCGGTGATCCGGATCTTGAAACCACCAAGGAAATCGTACGCAGTATGGCTGCAAACGGCGCTGATCTGATTGAACTAGGCATTCCTTTTTCCGACCCTACCGCAGAAGGTCCTGTGATTCAGGGCGCCAACCTGCGGGCATTAAAAAATGGCGTGACCACCGATCAGATTTTTGATATGGTCAGGGAGCTGCGAACAGACTCTGCCCATCCCATAAGCCTGCCCATGGTGTTCATGACCTATGCCAACGTGGTATTTTCTTATGATGCAGAAAAGTTTATCCGCACATGCCGGGAAATCGGCATCGACGGACTGATTCTCCCCGACCTTCCCTTTGAGGAAAAAGGAGAATTTGACGAAATCTGCAGAAAATATGATATAGACCTTATCTCATTGATTGCCCCCACCTCCGAAAACCGGGTGGCAATGATTGCAAAAGAGGCAAAGGGCTTTATTTACATCGTTTCCAGCCTGGGCGTCACCGGTGTGCGCAGCGAAATCAAAACGGATATCGCTTCCCTCGTAAAACTGGTACGGGAAAATGCTTCTGTCCCCTGCGCCGTGGGCTTTGGAATCTCTACTCCTGAACAAGCAGCTAAGATGGCAGGAATATCCGACGGTGCAATCGTGGGATCTGCTATCATTAAACTGGTGACTCAGTATGGAAAAGATGCATCCGGACCGGTTGGAGAATATGTAAAGAAAATGAAAGATGCCATATAACCTAGAATGCATTTTGTAACATACCAATGGGCTCTGAGGATAATTCCTCAGAGCCCTGTATCATCAATATTTCTAGTGTTTCCCTTTATTTATAGTCATGCCAAAGCATAATCAAACAGATTCTGTTAACCATTTTACCATTCGGTTTACTTGATCGTTTATCCATGTATTAGATAAACTGCTTTGCTTTTGCAAGCTGGTCGTAAATAGCTGGAAATCCTGATACTGTACATTTTGGAAGACAGATGGCAGTTCCGTCTTCGCCATTTGATTCTTCCAGTTCTTATATTTAGAAGCGGATTCCTCATAGTATGTAAGACCGGGACTTGATTTTGTATTCAACACCTGATTGATCCGATTTTGCAATTCTATGAATCTTCTTCCCCAGCCTGTCTCTCCCTTAATAATTCTGCGGTTCAAATCCTGCATTTCCAAATACAAGTCGGGCGCTTTTTCTTTAATTATATCCTGTGCACTCACATAGTCATCGGGCGCTCCTACCATAGGTCCCTTTTCAACATGATAGGTTACTTTGCCATTCTCCGACACCGTTCCATTTAAACCATACTTTGCAATCATCTCCATAGCGGACAAAAAATCCCGCCCATGCTCTTCATCCAGATAATTTTCTGCCAGATACTTTGCCTCTTCCAGCCCAAATGCAATCATTTCTCTGCGCTGTGTCTCAGACATTTCCCCTATATTGCTGGGCATCAGATAATTTCTAATAATACCATTCGATGCTTTAATCACTTCTTCATCTGCATTTTCAAGGCTATCATAAAGCTTCGCGTTGGTCTGGATATTAGGTATTATCAATCTATGAGTATTTTCCATATGTACAATACATTTTTCAAATTCCGCCTGCTGCTGCGCCCTTATGGCTTTTTCCTCTTCCGTCAATTCCATGCCATTTTTTTTGCTCTGCGCTTTAATACTTTCCGCCAATGCGGAAAGCCCGTCGCCGGAAAATACTAAGAGTACATTATCTCCGTACTGGGAACGAACATCCTCCATAGCTTTCAATGCTTCTTCTTTGGACATTGGATCCATAATCTTGTTTCCCTGCGCATCCGTCGTGGAAAACTCATACTTTACCAGTGTATCCTTCTTCCCTGCTCCATCGTAAGAACCATATGTCTTAAGCGGCTCCGTTCCTTTGTAAAACTGACTATAGATTCCGTCAGAATACAAGTTGTTTACTATATTCATAAGCCTATCCTCCTTGATCGCCAACTCAGAAATCCTTTTCTGGTGGAAAAGTTTATAGCTACATATATTTTATCGGTCTATAAAGAAAGATATATTACAACATTTCATTACATTGCCTTATCCACAAAGTTTGATTATATCTTAGGACATCAAGATCAAATTTGTTCTTGTTTTGGAAAACTCCGTCAGTTCATCTGTAAATCCATTGATAGAAAACAGAATAAAGTAACTTTGCCGTATCCCCTTCTTCCACGCAACCTGTTCAGATTTCACTTCCAGCTCCCGCAATACATCCACACCGACTTTGCCTGTCCTGTATTTACATTCCCCAAAGATGATATTACCCCCCTCTTTGTCCAGTGCCACAATATCAATCTCGGTATTGTTATCCCACCATCTGCCGACTTTATCAAAATGAAAATCCCATGTGCCACCAACGTTAAGCTCCCACATTTTTTCCATACATACATCCTCATATACATAGGCGATATGTGCATCCACGAGGTTTGCTTGTATCTTTTTCATTGCAAGTTCAGTATGTCCTGATTCAATATAGTTTAAATTTGGAAAAATGAATTTGAACCAGAACAACATGAAATTATCCCTGATTTTATATAATCCCCTTTTGCAGCTTTCCGGATTGTCCTCTGTGATGGGAACCTCCCTCTCTAAAATATCAAGATCCATCAGGGTTTTTAAATATTTCGTAAGTCCGGTCTGCTTTAACTCGAGAGTGGTCGCTATTTTGGAAAGTTTCTGATTGCCGGCAGCAATAGTTTTAATCACCGAAAAATAGCTTCCGACCTCGCTGACCTCACGCTGCAGCAGAAAATTAGGTTCATCATATAAGAAACTTGATTTTGATAATACATTGTTTTCGATTGCCTCGAAAATATCTTTTGAATCATAAAAAAGTTCAATATATTTGGGTATACCTCCTGTTATTGAATAATATTCAATCAGCTCTTTTTCACTCTTATTCGGAAAGAACTTATGATAATGCCGGAAAGGGATTTGCTTTAACTTAATCTGTCCGGTTCTGCGCCCGTAGAGAGGACTGGAATAAGCAAGCGTCTGGCTTTCCATCATGGATATCAGAGAGCCGCAAAGAATCACCATAACATTTCTGTCCTTCAGCATCATATCCCATATCCGTTGAAAAACAGATGGGAAAGCACGGTTTGCTTTTCCAAGATACTGAAATTCGTCAATGACCATCAGCTTTTTTTCGTTGGAAGGAGCATCGATCCAGACATTAAAAATAATATCCCAGCTATCTACATTAGCATTTTTCAGCAGTTCATTGTTTGTCTGATCTGCGACGATATTTTTAAAGGAAATCCTGTTTTGAGTTTCGTTTTCTTCCGTAGCCAAAAAATAGACGGCCTGCTTATTCTTCATAAACTCGTTTGTAAGCTCTGTTTTTCCCACTCTTCTGCGTCCGTACAAAATAACAAGGGAAGATGTATCACGCTGATATTCTTTTTCCAAAAAATCAAGTTCTTCTTGCCTGTTTACAAATTCTTTCATTACCAATTCCCTCCTCCTTATTATTATACTTTAAATTATAATAATTTCAAATATAATATTTATCTAAAATCCCTTTTTACTAAAATAAATATTGCTGCTGAATTAAATGCAAACTATTTCACAAAAAAATACCATTACTCACATTTCTACAAGCAATGGCATCATTAACATCCAATATTTTCTAATTCTTGTTCCATAGTCGCCTTAATTTTGGCAATATCTGTATATATCAAATTAATTCCACGGTTATGCCTTCCAGCAAAAGTGCCCTCATCATTTCGCTTCTCTTATTGAACTGCTCATATAGATTAAATCAACAATGCCTTAATCAAATTTCCTTACCATTTTCTTTATTATAAATCCATTTATCCGCATAAATATTATCCGGCAATCCATGGCGAGTAAATCCATAAGACACATTCTCAGAGGAGGTAATCGGAAAATAAGTCTTACTCTTCACATCATAGCAAAGAAGTTCGTCATTGCGATATGCGTCATAATCATGTCGATTTACTATGATATATTCACCCAGAATTCCATACGAAAATGCATATGAAACATCTATTTGCTCAAGGCTTCCCTCTAAGAGATTATATACATATAGCATCTCTCTGTCATAATAGTTCTCTCCCTTTAACCATATACAAATTTCTCCATTACTGATTGGGTTGCTCACATTCATCGGAACAGTTAAAGTGGTCAGCTTCTTTTTCGCCAAATCATAAATGTATATAACAGTTTTATCTTTATCTTCTTTTTCAAAGAAGGTGCATATACCGTTCACGATACTTACAATTCCTAATATTACAATAAACGAATACATCGATTTTTTACTCATTGCTGAAATTAAAATAACAGATGCATCTAACATAACGAATCCACTAAACAAAATTATGAATAATCAATTTATTCTTACTCCGGCTCTATAATTGCTTGGAGCTTCTACATCATAAATATCTTCTCCATATGGTATATTTAATGTACGATCATCGCTTAATGTATATTCCTTCCCGCCAATTTTCCAAACATCCCCTGGCTCATAATTCCTAAAAAATGTGGAACCTTTTTCTGTCATTTTTTTATATCTTTCATCATATCTGCCTTTAGAATAAACAAGTACACTATTCTTTCCTGTAGAATAAAAATGCGTGTTTTCTTTATCACCCATATTAATCGTAAAAAAGCCTGGCTCTATTCCTGCCTCGTCCAAATAGTTTTTCATTTCATCCCTGGAATACTCCAAAGAGATATAAATAGGATCTTTTGATTTCATCAAATAATTCCAAAATCTTGCATAACGTTCCAATTCTCGATCATACGGTGCTCCCCGCATAATTTCAGAATAAATCGAACCTATTAAGTTATTATCTGTGTATAAAGAATGCTCCTCGCCATTTTTAGAAATGTATTTAAAATATTGATTCTTTCCAAAATTCAAAATATTCTTTTCTGCCTTAATCTCTTTAAGGTTATTGGAATTTATTTGTGGAATTTGCTCTGCAGTAAATGTTTCTCCTGCGCATTCAAATATATCCCCTGATTGTATAACCTGTGATATATCATTATTAATGATACTTAAAAGATCCTGCGAAATATACTTTATCTTTTTCCCCATATTTGATGTATAAATCTCTGACTTGTATACCAAATTCTTATCATATGTTGGCAGGAATTCATCCCGCATTTTTTTCCCTTTAACTCCACTTCCGCCTAATAGTGTATTTATTACCATTTGTCTTCTGCTTATGTAAATGTCTTTGTTAAATGCAGCGCCATGTAAATTTATACTCATTATTGACTCCTCCACTTATAAATCATCTGTTAAAATAATATCTTTTTAAAAGAAATTTTCTAACAACCTATCCACATTTTGTTTTCTTAATGCCATATTCTTTTTTACCACCTCTACGTCCATTTCTTTTTGCATTTGCTTTTCTTCAAATTGCTTTTCCAGCTGCTTCTTTCTTGCCGAGCCTCAAATTGTTCTCTTATCTGTTTTTTCCTCTCATAAATTCCCTGAGGATTTGGTTTTTTCCTTACTTTCTTTCCTTTATCATCATTATTAATTTCACCAGCATCCTTGCTAACCACATACATACAAGGACTTCCCCCTACATTACCATTTGCATCAAAGTTCCATTCTTCATTCTTAAGTTCTGCTCCTCGAGCGTTCCAAAAAGTATTCATGTTTTGATGGTCTATCGGTAAATGTGCCAAATTTTTTTCTAGCATTTCCGCAATTTTAGGGTCCTTAATACATTTTTCTAAATATTCGGGTGAAATATTTACTGTATAATTTCCATCGCTTAAGCATTTATACTCTTTCTTTAGATAGTCGTAATATTCTGACACAGTGCTATACTTTTTCTCTCTTACATTCTCCATGCTTTTTTCTATTATTCCTGTAGTATAATTATTTTCGGCTAAACAACTGTTTAAATCTGCCCGTATCATTTTTACCCTCCATGTTTTTACAATTGCCAATTTTGAAATCCTTTTCTAGTGAAAAGGTTTATAGTTTCTTATGTTTTATCGACCTGTGAAGAAAGATATATTACAAGATTTCATTACATTTTTAGCCAAACGTGCACGCGGCTACTCATGAAAAATCCCAGGTTAAAACCCGGGACTTTGTCCAACATCTTTATGCCTTCCATCTGAAGAGTCCAGAATTACTGTCATTGGGGTAATCTGTTCTTTTTAGAAACCCTTTTTATGGTTGAAACAAATACAAAAATAAAAATAGCGACTAAAACAAAAATCAAAAAATTTAAAATAGAGACATATAAAGGGGCACTCCACTCAGGATGTTTTTTTAAGGATATGTAATCCTTGTATGAGAATGCGATTCCTGTTATAAGGATAATAATGCTTGCACAATATTGAAATACCGTTAAAAACTTAATCATAAATATCATCCCTTCTTTTCTTGAGTAATTACAAATGTAATGGTCTGAGCCACTCCACTTTTCCATGGTCTCAGTTGATCTCCCATTAAATATTTATCCATGGTATTATCTCCTAGCGATTTATATAAATTCAAATTATATACTACAATATGTAGTACATAAATAATATACAGCAATTTGCTATAAATTGTCAAGGATAATAGAAAAAATATTTTAATTTGTAGCAGCCCATTAAGAGATTATGGCACACCTGATTACAATTGCTACAGTTTAATTGCATCTCCATCAAATCATTATATGCAATCGGCTGCAAAAGTAAACTCCATTTATAATCTTATCTTTCCTTCCATAACCTAACAGATAAATCAAAAAATAAATATGAAAAGTTTACTTTTGCATTCCACCAACAATGCATAGAAAAATTATTTATGGGGACAAACATAAAATATAGTCGTTGATATTCTTGAACCTACACTTACATATCCGCATTTAGAACATTTCTGAGCATTGTAGTTGATAACCGTACAGCCTCCATCGCCATTTGCTTCATGCTGTACATAAATTTGGGGTTCATAATTATGTGTGCAAAACACCTGTTTCTGGTTTGCGTTCCCAATATTTTCATCGTAAGGGCTTGCTTCTCCTGCCTCATTAACAAGCATACCATCACTCTGACTAAAGTCTATCTCTTTAATATAGTTCGTCTCAAGATTTTCTTCCGCAACTGCCATTGTCATATCCGCCCTCTTCCATTCTTCTATAGCATCTACGTCCATAATTTCCATCCCCAACGGTTCTTTATAAGCCAGCGCCGGAATACTGCTAAATACAAAGCAGAGTATCATAATACCTGCTGCCAGTCCTCGTTTCCATATCTTTTTCTCATTCTTTCCCATAATTCTCATCATCCTTTCCTTTGTTAATCCTTTTGTTGCTCCCAGAGTCATAATTACTTTTTTTGCATTCTGGGATCTTTCAGCAGCCGTAATGATACACCGCATATAATCAAGCTTTTCTTCCTTACTCATGCTCTCCACGGCTGCCTCATCACAGAGCATTTCACTTACGGCTATATTTTCTTTAAACAGATAATATGTCAGCGGATTGTACCATTCCATCGCTATAATGATAACAGTTAATAAACGGAATAATCCATCCATATTGGTTATGTGGTTCAATTCATGACTTATTATTCCTCTTTCCGAAGCCGAATACTTCTCATTATCCAAAGGAAATAATATAACTGGTTTCACCATTCCTATTGTGACAGGTGAATCAACATTCGGAGAGACACCCATTCGTACCCTTCTTTTTTCATCTCTGCTGCCTTTCAGGTATCTGTCCGCATCAAGACTTACCATGTCCTTTTTATATCTGTACCCTGTTGTCAGATAGGCTATCATCCACCCCACTAGCAATATGCCAAAAACAGCACATCCTGCCAAAATAGCAGGAAACCATTTTTGATATCCTGTAATATACAAAATCTCATTATTGCTATCTCTAATAATCATACTTTCCCATATACACTTGGGATGCACGATATCTCCTCTACTGGTTCTGGGAAAAACGGCACCTGCCTTTTCCAACAACTCTTTCAGAACTCCTTTCACCTCTGCTGCTATCCATGGGAAAGGCAGTAAATATAAAATGACATTGATCCTTAAAAATATATTCTTACATTTTAATGAAAGTTCATAAGGCAATATACTGTTAAAGAAGATATACAAGAGTGTGCAGATACTTCCGCCTAAGACCATGCATACGTATAATCTCATTCCTTCTCCCATTCCTCCAATAATCGCTTCAGTTCACCAATTTCGTCTTTTCCCAATGCGTCACCGCCGCTAAAAGCTGCAAACATTTTCACAATTGAGCCTTGATAATTTTTATTTAAAAAGGCTTTTGACTCTTCCATCAAATACTCCTCCTTGGTCATCGCAGGAATGTATTGCTTATACCTGCCATCTGCTATAATCTGCAATGAATTCTTTTGCTGCATCCTAAATAAAAAAGTGTTCAAAGTCTGTTTTTTCCAGTTTTTTTCTGTATGGACATTAAAATAATCCAGCAACTCTCCAAACGACATGGGCTCATCTTTTTCCCATAACACCTCCATAACTTCCAATTCAGAATCCGATAACTCTGTAAATTTCATCTTGTCCACTCCTTTGCGTACTATTTTATGTAATACTATTGTAAGAATAACATTTTTACACTTATGAGTCAATTATTCCTCTAAACATTTTGCTCAACGCTTTTTATCCGCTTTGCCACAAAATATGCAAAAATCTTGAATGAAAGATACCCTGCCGTTTCCGGCAGGGCACCCCCAATTACTTATCATCACCTTTTTTCTTCTTCTGGACGTTTTTGACAACAGTAATTACCACGGTCACAAGAAGAACAATAGTGACAATTAATTCTACTGCTTCGTACATTTCTCTTCCCTCCTTATCCTAAACGGCATAGATTTTTGCCGCTTTATTAAACATATTTACAAGCTATTCTCAAAAATCATCTGTCTCCCTGATAATCAGTACAGAATCTTTAAGCACCTTTTCATTTATGAGCGGATTATCAGCACAAATCACTTTTTGCAGCGAAGGGAGACCTGCAAGGGGTCTAAGCTGCGTAATATAATTTTCCGAAATATCCAGAACCTGCAATGCAGACAGTCCTTCAGCGAAAGAAAGATCTGTCAGCCCGTTTCCTCTCACATATAATTCTTTCAGTTCTGGAAATTTCTTAAGGAAATCCATATGCTCATCTAATGTCACTTCATCCCAATTTCCAAAAATGATCCCTGAATTGTAATCCATGTGCACATTTTCGTACAGATACATATCATCCATACGCAGAATTTCCAACGTAGGATTTTCTTCAATGGCATCAAAATCAATTTCACATTGCATACCGCTGATATCTAATTCCCTGAGATTTGGCATCCGGAAAAGTCCCGATATATCATCATAAGTCTCTGAGCCCTGCAGATCCAGGCATTCTAACATCTCAAAATTTTCTATCGTATCGATTTCCATCTGGAAACCTACATAGGAAGTATATGAAAGCGTTGTCAGGGAAGTAAGGTTTGACAAATCTATTTCCTTTGTAAGATTACATCCCCTCAGCTCAAGTTCTGTCAGATTTATCATATCCTTTAAAAAAGAACAATCCTGAAACTGCTCAAGTGATAATTTCTTTAGCCCTGTAAACCCGTCTAATTTCGGTTGCGGACATCCATAAGGCACTTCAAGAGCAAGCTCTTGTAAATTCTTAAGCTCTGTCACTGCACTCATATCTTTAAGCTCCATACAACATGTAACTGATAAAGACCTTAATGTGGTGCAGTCCTCTAAACCAGAGAGCGTCTGGAGTTTTGCCCATGAAATATCCAGAGTGTCCAGATGTTCTAATCCACTGATAAAATCAAGGGTTTTCAGTCCCTCCGCCACCAGGGAAATTCTTTCTAATTCTGAAAGTTTTCCAAGAACTGAAAAATCCGTCAGACTATCACTGTACCCCAGCGTAAAATTCTTTAAATGCTTCAAGTGGATCAACTCATCAATATTGTCAAGTTCTGTATAGCCAATGTAAAGTGTTTCCAGATTTTCGAATAATTCGATTCCCTTCAGACTATCTGCTCCACCAATAAATCCTAATTCCCTGACATTCTTCGGATTCTCCAATGCCTCCGCCGCCTGCGCCGGATCATCAAAATATGCGCTGATGCACTCCAGCGGCAACCCTTTGATATCTTCTGCCGTAACCCTACTATTTACATCCAGCCTTTTCAGATTTGAAAACCGCCGCAGACTGCTCAGATCCAGTTCCTCCTCTGTTGGTAATGTTATCCACACAAACCCCTCCCCGAAGCAATCCTTCAAATCTTCTTCGAAACCTTTAATTGCATTTTCCGTGGGTGCTTCAAAGCTATAACCTATCTCACAAAATTCCCCGTTGCAATTTATCACGAGCTGCTGTATCTTTCCTAACTGTTCGTCAGAAACATTTTTTGCCGGGTACTGGTAAACCCATGAAACAAACTGTTCCAGGACGCCGGTAAACTCAGTATCTCCGTCTGCATGATCTGTCTGAGAAATGTCCTGCTCCCGCCTTATATCCATATTCATTGAAAAAGAAGGTTCATTTTTTTCTTCTACCTCTACAGAAATCTTCCCATTTTCCTCATAATCTATCCACCGCTGATATGCATACTTAATATCCAAAAGCACAATCATCAGAACCAAAGCAATCCCAAAAGCGACCACTATTCTCCTGCCGTAAGGCTTCCCCCCTGTCTTATACATCTCTGGTTCTACCAGAACCTTTTTTATTCCATGTGTTAAATCCTGTATAAATCCAAGCCTGGACATATCCAGTGCCTGTAAATGTGAAAATTCCTTTGGCAGATCATAAGGATCCATATTGCGGTATGCCGGAATCAACATTTTCTTTTCGCCCTGTTTAATCAAAGAAAGATACCGGCTCCACTCATTTTTCACCCACACCGCTTCAAAATTTTCCGGTGTGGTTCCTACAACGACCATGACTCTGGCAGAGTGAATGGCAGCAAATATGTATGGTTCATATGCCGCACCTAATTTATCCTGCAGCGTGATTCTTGCAAAAAATACCTTGAAACCGTTTCGCGTCAGTTCGTAATAAAGTTCGTCAGCCAGTACACTGTCCTTTGTCCGGTTTCCGCCTTCATCCGCCTCCTTACAACAAATAAAAACATCATAAGGGGCTTCCTTCTGCGATACCAAAAGAATTCCTTTTTGAATTGCATCGATGGCTTTCGCTTCCTCTTCGTAGATTTCTGCCTGAGCAGCGTCAGCGTATCGGAGAGCTGCCTTGTAATCCTCATCCGCCAAAACAGAAGTATATTGCGTGCGATTGACAGTCGGGATTCTTTTGTGTGTCGCTGGATCCTCCACATACTCAATTCCATAGCGGCATAAAAGGATAGACCAGTAAGCTTCACTGTCCGTCAGATCTTCATTTAAAATCTGCTCATACACTGCCATCGCCTTATCGTAATCACTGCTGCGCCGAAAATGATTTGCCCGGTCATAAAGCCTGAGCCGCTGCTCATTATAGGACTTTGGCAATGTCTGATTGGTTCCGCAGTAGGGACATCTTGCGGTGGTCATTCCCTCTCTGACATCCAAATCACCGCCGCACATTTTACATATCAATATAGACATTTTCTATGCTCTCCTCATTTCCCGTACTTGCATATTCTGTCTCTTTCTTTTAAAAGTTCCTTCATCCGGTTACACACCTCTGCTGTGTTCTCCTCATCCCCGTCAAGCGCTGCCGCTTCCGCCTCCGTAAACAAAACGGCTATTTCATCTTCAATCTCCTCCGAGATTTCCCTGGAAACCGGATTGCTGTATCGAACCTCTTCCGACAACTTTTGAAGTATATCCTTAATCTGCTCCTCTTCACATTGACTGACAAGCAGGTTTATCCTTGTCTGCAGTTCTTTCATTTTCGCCAGTTCCTTTTTTAACTGTATATCCTGCCGGATCACTTCTCTCTTTGCCGCCCCTACAGCAACAAATCCCAGAACTGCCGCCGCCAGGATGATTACCTCAACAAGCACCGCTGCAAAAACCGGAATTCTCGCAGAAAATTCCATAAGCAAAAGACTAACTAAAAGCTGTACAATCAGATACGATACACTGATCCTGAGCAAAGGGAAATCGTATATTCTATCTTTCATGAGAACCTGACTTTTTATCACAGTATGTACCATATAAATCTGTGCCACAATTGCCAGTAAGGAGAAAGCAAAAGCAATGGTGAAAATGATTGTTTTGGGGAACGGTATGGCTGCTGCGCCGTAAATGATCAACACGAACAGAATCATGATATAGCCATGCAGATATTTTTTATCCATGTTCTCTATTTGCTCCTTTTCTTGCCGCAGTTACTACAAAAATTACCGGTATTTTCAACTTGTCCGCAGGAACAGTCCCAGGAAGTCTTCAATAGGTCTTCTATGGTCTGTCCCATCTGCATGCCTTGCTCCGCCATAGGTGACAGAGCGTCTTTTGTCATGTTCATTACGCCGTTCATGGCTCCAAGACCTACACCAAGTCCGGCAAGGTCCCCTAGTACCGATGCGCCTCCTGCGCTGTTCCCAATCCCGTTTTTCATGGCTTCCATACTCACAAGGCGGGAAGTCTCCTGCTGATAGGTATATCCCTTCATCTGCATCTCCGCTGCCTCTGCGGCTGCCTGCATCCTATATCCCTCCGCCTCAGCGCTCTTCTGAATCTTCAGAATCTCTGCTCTGCCCTGCGCTTCTATAACCTTAAGTCTTACCTCCGCCTGCGCTTCCACTGCCTTGCGCTCTGCTGCAGCTTCTGCTTCCATGCGTTTGATTTCTTCCTGCCTGATGAGAAGGTACTGTTGTGCATACTGTTCCTTCATCCGGCGATAACTCGGATCTTCGTCCGGCGTTATCATCCGGTTAATAAAAAAGTCCGGCATAGTCAGCCCATACTCCTCAAACATGCCGTTGATTCTTGATTTTAATATATCAGAAAGCCGTAAAAGCTCAGCGTCAATTTCTAAAATGCTGATGTTCTCTTCCTTGATGATCTGCGCAAGGCTGCTTTTGACCTGTGTTATCACTAGTGAACGGAAATATCCCTTCTCTCCGTTTTCACCAAACAGCTTCCCCGGCTCAAAGCCGGATGCAGTACCAACAACCTTCCGCAATAATTTTCTGGAATTACTTACACGGATATTAAATTCGCCGCAGGCGCCTATCTCAATGGGAAGACCCGAAACAGGATCGAGCAGCCGGATTTTAGAATCTGTTCCCCATTTAATTCCCATCAACGTCGCCATATTGACGTAATATATTTCTGAATGAAAAGTTTTCTCTGCGTCAGAAGGAAGTTTAAAAAATTGTTCTAAAAGCGGCAGCCGCTGAGTTTCCAGCGTGTAGCGTCCTGCCCCGAACACGTCCAATGCGCGTCCATCCTTGAAAAATACTGCCTCCTGACTCTCATGGACAATCAGCTGGGTGCCCATTTTAAAATCCTCTGCCGGATGTTTCCAAACAAGCGCCTCATTGTCCCCATCATATTTGATAATACTTACAAGACCTTCTCTCTTTATCTGCTGATCCATATCAATCTGCTCTTTTCTCCTTACAAATGAACCTTCATCTCTTATTCTTCTATGATCATATTCTCCAATGCAAACTCAAGACATAGCTGCATAATCTCATTGCGGGTTCTACCTGTCTCCTTGGCGACACGATCCACTTCTACAAGCATATCGATTGGCAGTCTCATAGAAATGACCTTGGATTCGCTTGTATACTTCTGCGGATGAATAATGAGTTTTTTATCTCCCAAAATATGTACCTCCATTCGTGAATACTATTATATTACAAATGTATTCTTACGTCAATAATAGTTGTAGATCCTCATGGTGACCTGTCTTTGGTTGTAATGTTTTTTATTTTATTTGTTGTTAAAAAAACCGATGTAAAATGTATCTTCTACCACAAGAATGTGCATTTTACATCGGTTTTTTTTGCTGCTTTGCGCAGTATTGAGCGGAGCCTAATTCCATTTACTACACCAGATTGCAATAACAGCCGGCAGGAGGCAAATCAACACATATAAATATAGTTTAGAATGCTTCGCATCCTCTATGTAACTAACATCGATTATATATGGCAATGTATCCTCCTCTATTTCCTCGTCTGTCCATCCTGCATCCTGAAAGAACGCTTTAAATAGTGGATATTCGTCGTATGACATCTCTCTAATAATTCCCACATATTTAACAGGTTCTACATATTCCCCATTACTTGCTGCCTCTGCTATTTTCCCCATGACAGACCTTTCGGAACCAGGCACTTTAATTCCCATATACTTATAATTTTCTGCATAAGCGCCACCCGTCCATATAACATAATATTCATCCTCTTTGGTGTATGCATAAGATCCAAAATTGATATCGACTGATGCATCTACAATTAAACCAGCCTTAATCTCATCCAGCTCCAGACTTTCAAACTCAGTTGTTCCGAACAAATACATCTTGATAAGCGGATAATCCCACGGCAGCAGAAGCAATACTGCTAACAGTATAGTAAGTCCCGTTAATCTCAATTTTTTGATTATTATCTCCTCCATATTTTGCGACATGCTTCCTTCTCCTTATTTCTTTCCCATATAACAATACCCGGAAGAAGACTCCTCCGGGCATCCGTCACTGATTTATGTCAGTTAATTTTATAATCTCTTAAGCAGTTCCTCTCTCTGTGCTTCATAACCGGGCTTTCCAAGAAGGGCGAACATGTTCTTCTTGTAGCTTTCCACACCGGGCTGGTTGAAAGGATTTACTCCAAGCAGGTATCCGCTGACACCGCAGGCAAATTCGAAGAAGTAGAACAGCTGTCCTAAATAGAATTCATTCACTTCCGGAACAGTAACCATAAAGTTAGGTACCTGACCGTCTGTGTGGGCAAGAATGGTACCGTTCATGGCACTCTTGTTCACAAAATCAACGCTCTTGCCTGCAAGATAATTCAGTCCGTCAAGATCCACCGGCTCTTCCTGCAGAATGATTTCTTCTCTGCTGGTTTCAATATTGATAACCGTTTCAAACAAGTTTCTGGAACCATCCTGAATGAACTGACCCATAGAATGCAGATCTGTGGTCAAATCAACGCTTGCAGGGAAAATACCCTTTTGATCCTTTCCTTCACTCTCACCGTAGAGCTGTTTCCACCA
Source organism: Lachnospiraceae bacterium (assembly GCA_014804785.1). Lineage (GTDB taxonomy): Bacteria > Bacillota > Clostridia > Lachnospirales > Lachnospiraceae > Suilimivivens. Next base: position 164,300 of record JAAUZD010000026.1, on the reverse strand, counting down.
TTCGGAAACATAATGAACGCTGGGTTCATAGTTTGCCAGAATTTCAATTCCTTTTCCTTTTCTAAGCAAAATGTTACGCAGTGCAGCATACTTCACTGCATCATTTTCTTCAAAAGGAGCTTCCAAAGCAGCCTTGCGTCCTGCCTGTGCACCTTCCATCAGCTTGTCGATATCAGCGCCGCTTACTGCGATAGGAAGCAGACCAACGGCTGTGAGAACAGAGAAACGTCCTCCTACATCATCAGGAACTACAAAACTTTCGTAGCCTTCTTCTGTGGCAAGATTCTTTAAAGAGCCCTTTGCCTTATCTGTGGTAGCATAGATTCTCTTTGCTGCTTCTTCCTTGCCGTATTTCTTTTCCATCATTTCTTTAAATACACGGAATGCAATGGCAGGCTCTGTAGTAGTGCCAGATTTACTGATCATGTTGATGGAGAAATCCCTGTCACCAATTACGTCCATCAGATGCTTAATGTAAGTGGAGCTGATGGAATTACCTACAAAATAAATTTCAGGTGTCTTTCTCACTTCTTTGCTTACTGTGTTGTAAAAGCTGTGTCTTAAGAATTCAATGGCAGCTCTTGCTCCAAGATAAGATCCGCCGATGCCGATTACCAGAAGGACTTCTGAATCGCTCTGGATTTTAGCAGCTGCTTTCTTGATTCTGTCGAATTCTTCTTTGTCGTAATCTACAGGAAGATCGATCCATCCAAGAAAATCATTGCCTGCTCCGGTTTTGGAAACCAGTAAATCTTTTGCGTCCATAGCCAGCTTTTTCATGGATTCTACTTCATGATCCTGAACGAAGGAAGCAGCTTTGGAATAATCAAACGTTACTTTGTTCATAATATTCGCTCCTTTTGTATTAAAAAATTATTTTTAACTATATTACCCAGCTTTTAGTGTAACAAAAGCATATGAGATTTTCAAGAATTTTACTAAAATAACAAAAATCTAAACAAACCAGGAAACAACTTGGGAAGTAACATTGACATCCCTATGCCATAAAGCAAATCCAGCCAAATCATAGAACCAAACGCGCCAAGATAAATCAGCCCGATAAACGGCGCTGTCACAACTTTAGCAAACAGACCGACTTCTTTGTTTTTAAGTACGCTCTCCACCAATGTCTTCGCATCTCCCGTACTGGGAAACGCATGCATCAGAATGGACACGCCAAGCCAGTAGAGCAGCCAGCTGCTCATGGTCACACAAATCCCCAGCGTTCCGCCAATATAATTATAGCCAAAAACATTGGCATAAGCAGGCAGTGTAATCAGCATGCCCAGAATCGTGTTGATAAAAAAGGGACCAAAACTCGTCAGCAGATTTTTCCACGGATTGGACGTGGCCTCATGCAAAACATAACCGCAGGGATTTTTTACTTGAAAATATTTCACCTCGTAAACCGGTATCTTGCAGATTCTACAGCAGATCTGGTGCGCCAGTTGATATACGGCAACCCCTGGAAAGGTCAAAACTGATATTACTATTCCCGGTATAATCATCCTTATCCCCCTATTCTCCTATGTAATATTCTTCCAGTGTCATTTTCCCATCAAGGAAATCATAGAAATCATCATCAAAGCTATTATCAGCATCCTCATATCTTCTGACAAGGTTTCTTGCTTCCTCCAGCCTGTCGCTTGCTGCCAGCGCAACAGCATAAGTATCCACCACATAATCTCCCTCAGGATACATTTCGTAAGCCCTGTATGCAAAGTCAAGAGCATCCTCCAAATTTCCCTCAACAAGCTCCAAGGTTGCATAAGCTCTCAGTATGGAATAGTCCTCTTTATTCGTTTCATAAACAGATTCAAGAATTTCCCTTGCCTTATCTAATTCTCCCTGCCTGCGATAATAAACCGCAATCTGTGCTTGGGCTTCATAATAGCAGGGATTTATTTCTACGCATTTTTCAAGATAGGCATTTCTCTGCTCCCCATCCTGTGTCATGCTTCCCAGATAATAATAGAGCAAAGCCTGGTCATATTTTGAATTTCCAATATACGGCGATATCTTTTCACAATAAGTATCCAGCAATACATATGGATCATCATCCTCTTCCCAATCCTCACCAAGTTCTTCCCATATACTGTCACTTAAATCAATGGTATCATAATAAGTATTAAGTTCATTTATGTAACCCTTGATTCTGTAATATACTTTGTCCGAAACTTCTTCTCCCACCAAAAAATTTTCAATGGCATAAGTGGCGTATTCATAATAGCTGTACTTCATAGCAACATCCGTAAGCTCTATCGCAGCATCAATATTGTCGGGATTTTCATCTAAGATAGAAACCAGATCATCCATGACGGTTATCACATAACCTTCCTCGGAATTCTCCTGCGCGCTTTCATAAGAAAATACATTTTCCAATCCATCTACAGAAGGTACCATTGTAAAGACTATAAGGAGAACCACCAATACGGCGCATATGTAAAATACAGGCGGTATCTTTAATTTAATCAGTTCTTTCCGGCATTCTCTACACAGTTCAGAATTGGGATTTTCGCTCCGATCGATTGTTCTGCGTCTGCATTTTTTACAAAGACCGTACTCCATCTGTTCAAATGGATTCCCACTATATCCATATACTCCCTGCTCATAGCTTTGGTTTTCGTTTTCCATAGTTTCCTCCGTTTCCCTTTATTTTCTGCTTCTTCTGTATTTTATCTACAGCATATCCTGATCGTAAACGGCTCTCTCGCCGCCGATAAATTTCCCTCTCGTTCTGGCGCACACCAGATGTGCCTGCCCTATTTCCTTAACCGAAATGCGGACAGGAACCGCCACTTCTGTAAGGTGCATACCAATCAACGTATCCCCGATATCCATGCCTGCCTGCGCCTTTATATGTTCCACTGCCACAGGATGCGAAAACCGTTTATAGGCTGTAGTGCCAAAGGAACCGCCTGCCTTAGGCTGGGGAATCACATTGACAATAGGAAGCCTCTCTCTTTTTGCAAGTTCCTCTTCCATGATAATCGCTCTGTTTAAATGTTCACAGCACTGTGCAGCAAGATAAAGACCATTTTTCCTGACAGCTTCATAAATTCCCTCAAATACCGCTTCAGCCGTCTCAATGCTTGAGGATGTTCCTATCCTCTCTCCTGTCACTTCACTGGAAGAACACCCTACCACAAGGATATCTCCTTCAGACAGATGCGCTTTACCAATCAGTTCCTCAGCCGCCTGATTCGCCTGCTCTTTTACTTTCTCAAGAAATGCTTCCTCCATTTCCCTGCCTTCTTTCTATTCATAATCTTTATTACGAACCCCTTGATAGATCTTTACAGGTTCTTTTAACTGTATCATAATTTTCTTGCCTTGTCTGCTATTATTTTACCGTCTTTAATCAAAAAAGGAAAAAAGGAATAAATGCGACAATCAGCCCCGCATAATTATGACATTCCGTAAAAACTTCTGTCTCTGCGAGGCTGACTCCTAAAATTTCTAAATGAACAGTTTTGAACTAAAGTACTCTTCTTTTTTTTCATTATTTATTCAATGGTTAAAATATCTACAAACCCAGTCACCTGAAATACATCCATAATCATATCATTTACATTTTTTATAACCATATTCCCCTGCTTGTTCATTTTCTTCTGTGCAGCAAGAAGAACGCGCAGTCCGGCAGAAGAAATATATTCAAGTTCTTTTAAGTCCAGAATCAAAGTCTGTACATCATCTGTCAGATCTGTACTGATTTCTTTTTCCAGTTCCGGTGCCGTATTCGTATCCAGTCTTCCTTCCAGTTCCAACGTAAGTACTGCATTTTCTGTGCTTTTTGTAATTGTCATTTTATACCCATACCTTTCTTTTTATCATTATTTTTATTCTAACCTCATTATCATCCAAGGTCAACAAATTCTATAAATTTAGCAAATTTCTCTTCCTTCGCACATACGGATACCTTATATCCTGGAATACCATACTCCATAACATGGCAGGAGAGGATTTTACCGTCCCGGCGCACCCTTGTCTTTTCAGAATCTAAAAGAAACTCAAAACGATCAAAGGAAAGACTCATTCCTTCCCCAGTCATCTTTATATAACTTTCTTTCATTGTCCAGATTCGGAAAAATCTGTGATCTCTCTCTTCTCCTATGCCTGCTTTTACATACTTTGCCTCGCTGGGGTGAAAAAAACGCTCCGCTACCCCCTTCGGTGCTCTTACGATTTTTTCCACATCACATCCCACTTCCTTCTTTGCTGTCGCACAGATGACCATGTTATCAGAATGTGACAGATTAAAAAAAATTCCTTCCACTACCGGCTTTCCATCTTCTCCTACCCGGATTTCGGCAGGTGACGCCCCATGACGGGGCAGGATCTCGTTTACTAAAAGACCTGCCCCAAGGCTCCGTTTTCTATCCTCCGCCTTAAGAAATTTCATGATTCTGCATTTTCTTTCGGCACTCAGTTTATCAAGCAGCACGGGATCTTCTTTAGGATCCGGCAGATTCCTGATATCCGTTGCATATAAATGTACCATCTTAAATGTACCGTCTTTCTTCTTTTTCCTATTCAAAAAATCCCAGCTTATCCAGTGCATTTATGGCATGTTCCAGATAGTCGTCATCTGTAATCGGCCACTTATAACCCAGGCGATATAACACCTCTGTGGTAAACTGATTTTTGTATCCTACGGTGTAAATCTGGTCTTCGTCTCTTGACGCATATGCAATCAATCCGGACACAGCCTCGCTGTCTTCATGGGATGCAGCATAATCATTGACCCCTTTATCAAACTGCTCATCATTTACAATCTGAATTTCAAATCCATGATTTTGCATTGCATAAATTAAATCTCCCATGAAAATGTGATGGCTGTTGCATGCATGATAAACAGTGAACTTCTTATCTGTTCCTGCCAGTTTTAAAATTGCTTCTGCGGTAGAATCGATAGGTGAAAATTCAGCGCTCTCATTCATGCCGCTTATAGGGAACATTCCCACCGCCACATATCCGCGGACACCCCGCAAGAATCCATTGGTGACAAAGTTAATCTGGAATTCACCATCCGAATTACGGCTCATCAGATTGCCCACACGAATGATTTTGGCATCCAGTCCATCATGAACTGCTTCCAGTACATAACGCTCTGCCAGGAACTTGGTCCGGATATATTCATTTGTGATTCTCTGACCGATATACAACTCATGTTCGCAAAGATCCCTGTCAATACCGGGTTTATTACCCGTTCCTTCTCCCGCAACAGATACCGTGGATATCTGAATCAGTCTCCTGTTCAGTTCACTGCAAAGCGCAATCAGATTTCTCACACCGTCTACATTGATCTTCTGAAGCGTATCATCTGAGGAGAAATGCTTTACACATGCCGCACAGTTGATCAAAGTCTTAAATGGATATTCTTTCAGACTTTCTAAGGACTTCTGGTCTGTAATATCTCCGTCGATACAGAAGATTCTCTTCCCAAAAAGTTCCTCAAGGGGATCATCAAAATAATACATCAGCATATTCATCAGCCGTTTTTCGGAGGAAGGATATTTCCCTTTCCTTACCAGCGCATAGATTTTTCCTTCATAAGAATCAAGGAATGCTTTCAGCACATGAATTCCAAGGAAGCCCGTAGCACCTGTCAACAGGATATCGCCCAATTCCTCTTTCTTCACCAGATCTGCATTCTTTGCTCTGTTGGGAAGCAGAATGCGGCTGACCTTATCATAATTATAAGAGGATATTTCATCTTTTTCCACTGTTTCCTCTACCGAATCTTCATACACCCACGCTGCAAGCTGTCTCACTGTAGGGTATTTGAAAATGTCAGCATATACCACAGGAAGCTTTTTCGCCAAACACAGCACTGCTATCTTGGATGCTGTCAGTGAGGTGCCTCCTAATTCAAAGAAGTTATCATTGATTCCTATCTTCTCCATTCCAAGTGCTTTTTCAAATACTTCACAGAGTTGCTCCTGTATCGGATTAACCGGAGGTTCATATTCGTCTCTTTCCGTCTCCACGCTGGGCGCAGGAAGAGAACGCTTGTCAATTTTTCCGCCCGGTGTAACAGGCATACTGTCGAGATATACATAGAAGGCTGGAATCATATATTCCGGCAGCAGCGGCTTTAAAAATTCCTGCCAGATCTGCGTATCCGGTGATGCCCCTGTGTAATATGCCACGATATACTTGTTTCCGCTCTTTTCTATAACTGTCACTGCCGCTTCTTTAATTCCCTCATAGGACAGGATGGTTCCTTCAATTTCACTTAATTCTACTCTGTAGCCGCGGATCTTCACCTGGGAATCGATTCTTCCGATATATTCTATATTTCCGTCGCCTTTCATGCGAACCATATCTCCGGTGTGATACATTCTTGCATCATCCGCACAGGTTCTAAAAGGATTTTCCACAAAGCTTGCCGCTGTCTTTTCAGGCAGATTATGATATCCTCTTGCAATCTGTCTGCCTGCATGACACAGTTCTCCAGGTGCGCCCACCGGCAGACGGTTCAACTTTTCATCCACAATATAGCTGCGCACATTCATCTGCGACCTGCCTATAGGGATGTTCTTATACTCCTTATCCACCACGAACTCTGTGGATGATACTGTATTTTCAGTGGGTCCATAACCATTGATCATGGTGTAGCTGCGGCTATAATAACGCTTAAATTTCTCACCGCCCAGCGTCATGACGCGCATATCACACGGCTCTGTCAGGATCTCTGCCACAAGTTCACCCATCTGGGTAGGGAATGTTCCCATGGTGATTTTTTCTTTTTTGATGGTTTCTGCCACTTGCAGGGCATCCTTTCGGATAGATTCCGGGAAGATATACAAAAGAGCTCCTACCGTAAGGGGTGCAAACAAATCATGGACAGAGGCATCAAAGCAGAAACTTGCAAACTCCGAGCAAATATCCTCAGGAACGATTTTAAGGAAGGAGTTTATGTGCATAATCAGATTGACAAGATTTCTCTGTTCAATCATAACCCCTTTGGGTTTTCCTGTGGAACCGGAGGTATAAATCATGTATGCAAGATTCTCCGGCTTAGGATCTGTAAGTTCTGCGGTCAGATGATAATTTTCACCTTCTTTTACCATATCATCCAGCCACAGTACATTTCCATCATAAAACTTCATCAAATCTGCATATTCCCTCACCATCAGAAGGTTATCAGCGCCGGAATCTTCCAGCATATATTCAAGCCTATCCTGCGGATACTCCGGATCCAGCGGCACATACGCCCCGCCGGCTTTCATAACACCGACATAGCCTGCTACAAATTCCTTCGTCCTGCCGCAAAGGATTCCTGCCACCCGTTCCGGTCCAAATCCGTTCTCACTTAATTTTGCTGCCACATAATCAGAAATTCTATCTAATTCGCGGTAGGTAATGGTTCCCTGACAGTCACGCACTGCCGGTCTGTCCGGATATTGCTCTACTGCTTCCCTAAACAGATCCACAAATGTCTTGCCCGTATAAGCCGGATCATCTACCATTTCTTTTGATTCTTCAAAAAGAAGCTGGATGTCCTGTGGTGTTTTTTCCTGCGCAAGTCCATTTGCTATCTTTGAGAAATTCTCTAAAATGAACTGTATGGATTCTTCTTCAAACATATCCTTCCGGTATTCCAGTTCATATTCGAATTTGCCGTCCTGTATGCTGACAACAAGCGATATTGGAGCTTTTGCTGCGTTCAGGTACAGCGGAATCTGCTCAGCCGGCTCCTGCCCGATGCAGTCAAATGAGAACTGGCTTCCCTGATATACGAACATAGCGTTGGGCTGTACGTTATAGTTCCTGCTGACTTCAAAAAACGGATAAATATCGTTATCCATAGCGTTCATCAGCTGCCGCCTAAGCGTCTGGAAATAACTTTCCATATCATTTTCTATGCGGCAACAGACAGGGAGCGTCTTAACCAACATTCCAATCGTCTCAGCTAAGCGCGAATCGTTCCTGCCATTGTAAATGGTAGTAAAGACGGCCTCCTCTTTAAAATTATATTTTCCAAGCAGAATACCAAAAGCGCCGATAAAAAATACATTTTCCGTAATTCCAAATTTTTCGCAAAGCGCATGGACAAATTCTGGTGACAGATCTTCATCCACAATACTAACCGTTCCCACCGCCGGTTTTCCGTCATTTTTATCCGGATAAAAACTGGTATCGCCGCCGCAGTCCTCAAATTCCGAGCGGTAAAATTCTTCTGCCGTTTTGTAGGTATCCGATTTTAATGCCGCCTCATGATCCAGCGCAGCATCATAGCTGGTATAACTTTCCGGTGAAAGGCTCTCATTATTATAAGCCTGATTGATATGGTCAATCAATATATCAAGAGAGGTTCCATCGGCAATCAAATGATGGAGATCAATAAACAAATAATTGCCCTCTACAGTCTGATGGATCTCAAACCGGTATAACGGTTCGCCAAACAATCCGTACGGACGGACAAGATTCTCCATATCCAGACCTTCTACAATCTCCACATTTGCCGGCAGATCATCATTTCTTCTCTGCTTTGCTTCTCCGTCATCATTCAGGAACAGTTGAACCTTTAAATAGGGATGCGCTTCGATCGTCTGCCGGACTGCCTCTTTCAACCGGTCTATATCAATCTTGTCACTCAGTTTCAGTAAATATGGAATATTATATATGGTTGTACCCATATTTGCTGTACAGTCAATAAACACGCCGAGCTGTGTATTGGTCAGCGGATAAATCTCCTGCACGTCATGCCCCTTAGCCGCTTCACTTCCGAGGATAAACCGCTCTAACTGTATGATCGTCGCATTCTTCTTTAAATCCGCAGTCTTTATGACGATATCAAACTCTTTGGCAAGCAGGACATTCAAACGGATCGCACTGACTGAAGTCAGTCCGGCATAGTATATATCCGTCGTAATACCAAATTCACGATGTCCTACAGCCTCTGCCACACATTCAAAAATACGCTTCTGGATTTCTGTTTCCGGTGCAACCAGTTCTTCCGCCTGTTTCTCCGGTTTAGGGAGCGCACGCTTATTTACCTTCTGGTTCTGGTTAAGCGGAATCGCATCAATCTGCATCGTAACTGCCGGAACCATATAAGGAGGCTTTGTCTCAAGGATAAATCTGTTTAATGCTTCTACATCAATCTTCTGATCTGAAACAACGTATGCCGCAATATACTTTCCTCCGCCATTTTCATCAAAAGCTGCCACCGTCGCATCCTTGATTCCCGGGAATCTGCGGATGACTTCTTCTATTTCAGATAATTCAATACGGAAGCCGCGGATTTTTACCTGTGCATCCTGCCGTCCTACAAACTGAATCATACCATCCGGAAGCTGCCGTACAACATCCCCTGTACGATACATACGCTGATAGTCTTTTTCATCTGTGTACGGATTAGAAGAGAAGCTTTCTGCCGTTTTTTCCGGACGGTTCAAATAGCCTCTTGCAACCTGAATACCGGAAACCAAAAGTTCACCGCATGCACCTGCCGGAAGCCTGTGCCCCTGTTCGTCCACAACGTATAATTTCACATTATCAAGCGCTTTCCCGACAGGAATATTATCGTAATACTGGTCTACACATAAAGCGGTAACACATACCGTACTTTCTGTCGGTCCATATAAATTATAAAAACGATACCCTTTGGGCGGTTCCATGGAAACCAGCTTTTCACCGCCCACAGACAGGTGTCTTAACGTCTTACATTTCATCTCCATTGCAAACTGCCGCCCTACCTGCGTGGTCATAAAGCTGTTTGTAATACCGTTTTCTTCAAAATAACGGTTTAATTCCATGAAATCCAGACGGATATCTTCTGCAATCACGTAGAGCGCAGCGCCTCTTGTCAACGTGCTGAAAATATCCATCATACTTGCATCAAAACCAAAGGAAGCATATGCAGCAATCCGGTCTTCCTCTGTCAGCTGATAGTAACGGTGATACCATCTGCAAAATGCGGTAATATTGCCATACTCCAACATACATCCTTTCGGTACGCCGGTGGAACCGGAGGTATACAGCAAGACGAACAGATCCTCCGGTTTTGCCAAAGGCAGTTCCACGTCCACTGCAGGCAGTTTGCCAATCTCGCTGGTCAGCAGAACTTCCCCGCCAAAATCCGGTACAAGTTCAAGCATGGACTCGTCCGCAATCAATACCTGCGCACCGGAATCCTCCAACATAAACAAAAGCCGGTCTTTCGGGTAAGTCGGATCCAGCGGCTGATAAGCGCAGCCCGCCTTTAATACGCCAATGGATGCTACCGCCATGTATTCACTTCTCGGAATCAGAATCGCAACGGGATCCTCCGCGCCCAGACCTTTTTTGACCAGATATGCGCCGATACGGTCTGTGATTTCATCCAGTTCCTTATAAGAAATCTTTACATCACGGTATACAACCGCCACGTGNTCGGGGAATGCCTTTGCTGCCTCCTTGAACATATCTACCACTGTCTTGCTTCTGTCAAAAGGCACTTCCGTTTCATTGAAACGATCCAGCAAAGCTTCCTGCGCCGGAGAAAGTATTGAAATATCAGAAATAGACCTGCTTTTCAGCAGAGACGCCATTGTAGCTTCATACGCTTCCAGAATGCCCTTCACGGTCGCCTCTTCAAACAAATCCTTCCTGTATTCCAACTCATATACGAATTTACCGTCCCGTATGCTGACATAAAACAATATCGGAGCCTTTGCGGCATTCAGCTGCAACGGAATCTCCTCAGCAGGTTCCTGCCCGACAGTATCAAACGAAAACTGGCTTCCCTGGTATGCGAACATGGTATTCGGCTGTATGTCATAGTTCCTGCTGATTTCATAAAACGGATAAATATCGTTATCCATAGCGTTCATCAGCTGGCGCCTAAGTGTCTGGAAATAGCTTTCCATGTCATTTTCTATGCGACAACGGACAGGAAGGGTCTTAACCAGCATTCCGATCGTCTCTGTNAGGCGTGAATCATTCCTTCCATTGTAAATGGTAGTAAAGACGGCCTCCTCTTTAAAATTATATTTTCCGAGCAGAATACCAAACGCACCGATAAATAATACATTTTCTGTAATTTCCAATTTNTGGCAAAACTCATGAACAAATTCTGTTGACAGACCTTCATCTACAAGCCGAAGCATTCCCACTTCCGGTTTGCCGCCATTCTTATCCGGATAAAAACTGGTATCACCGTCGCAGTCTCCAAATTCTGAACGGTAAAATTCCTCTGCCACGCTATAGGCATCCGTTTTTAATGCGGCCTCATGGTCCAAGGCAGCATCATAGCTGGTATAACTTTCCAGTGCAAGACTCTCATTGTTATAAGCCTGATTGATATGGTCAATCAATATGCCGAGAGATGTCCCGTCTGCAATCAAATGATGCAGATCCATAAACAAATAATTGCCCTCTACAGTCTGATGAATTTCAAACCGATATAATGGCTCTTCAAATAACCCGTACGGGCGGACAAGGTTCTCCATGTCCAGACCTTCTACAACCTCCACATTTGCCGACAGGTCATCATTTCTTCTCTGCCTTGCTTCCCCGTCATCGCCCAGAAACAATTGGACCTTCAAGTATGGATGCGCCTCAATGGTCTGCCGGACTGCCTCTTTCAGCCGGTCTATATCAACCTTATCACTCAGTTTCAGTAAATATGGGATATTATATATAGTTGTACCCATATTGGTCGTACAATCAACAAACACGCCNAGTTGTGTATTGGTCAGCGGATAAATCTCCTGCACATCATGCTTTTCTGCCGCTTCACTTCCGAGGATAAACCGCTCTANCTGTATGATNGTCGCATTCTTCTTTAAATCCGCAGTCTTTATGACGATATCAAACTCTTTGGCAAGCAGGACATTCAAACGGATCGCACTGACTGAAGTCAGCCCGGCATAGTAAATATCTGTTGTAACCCCAAATTCACGGTGTCCTACAGCCTCTGCCACACATTCAAAAATACGTTTCTGAATCTCTGTTTCCGGCGCAACCAGTTCTTCCGCCCGTTTCTCCGGTTTGGGAAGCGCACGTTTATTCACCTTCTGGTTCTGGTTAAGCGGAATCTCATCAATCTGCATCGTAACTGCCGGAACCATATAAGGAGGCTTTGTCTCAAGGATAAATCTGTTTAATGCTTCTACATCGATCTTCTGGTCTGAAACAACGTATGCCGCAATATATTTTCCTCCACCCTTTTCATCAAAAGCTGCCACCGTCGCATCCTTGATTCCCGGGAATCTGCGGATGACTTCTTCTACTTCAGATAATTCAATACGGAAGCCACGGATTTTTACCTGTGCATCCTGCCGTCCTACAAACTGNATCNTNCCATCCGGNAGCNNNCGGACAATATCCCCTGTACGATACATACGCCGATAATCCTTTTCATCTGTATACGGATTATGAGAAAAGCTTTCTGCCGTTTTCTCCGGACGGTTCAAATAACCCCTGGCAACCTGAATGCCGGAAATCAAAAGTTCTCCGCATGCACCTGCCGGAAGCCTGTGCCCCTGCCCGTCCACAACATATAATTTCACNTTGTCGAGTGCTTTTCCGATAGGAATATTATCGTAATACCGGTCTACACATAAAGTGGTAACACATACCGTACATTCTGTCGGCCCATATATATTGTAAAAACGNTATCCTTCGGGTGGATCCATGGAAACCAGCTTTTCACCCCCCACAGATAAATGCTTCAGAGACTGGCATTTCATNTCCATTGCAAACTGCCGTCCTACCTGTGTGGTCATAAAGCTGTTTGTAATACCGTTTTCTTCAAAATANCGGTTTAATTCCATGAAATCCAGACGAATATCCTCTGCAATCACGTAGAGCGCAGCGCCTCTTGTCAANGTNNNNAAAATATCCATCATACTNGCATCAAAACCAAAGGAAGCATATGCGGCAACCCTGTCCTNCTCTGTCAGCTGATAGTAACGGTGATACCATCTGCAAAAGGCGGTAATGTTTCCATACTCTAACATACACCCTTTCGGTACGCCGGTGGAACCGGAGGTATACAACAAAACAAACAAATCCTCCGGTTTTGCAGAAGGCAAAAGTTCGTCCGCTGCAGGAAGTTTCCCAATCTCGCTGGTCAGCAGGACTTCCCCGCCAAAATCCGGTACAAGTTCAAGCATTGACTCGTCCGCAATCAATACCTGCGCTCCGGAATCCTCCAACATAAACAAAAGCCGGTCTTTCGGGTAAGTCGGATCCAGCGGCTGATAAGCGCAGCCCGCCTTTAATACGCCAATGGATGCNACNGCCATGTATTCACTTCTCGGNATCAGNATCGCAACGGGATCCTCTGCGCCCAGACCTTTTTTGACCAGATATGCGCCGATACGGTCTGTGATTTCATCCAGTTCCTTATAAGAAATCTTTACATCACGGTATACAACCGCCACGTGCTCCGGGAAAGCCTTTGCTGCCTCTTTGAACATATCTACCACTGTCTTGCTTCTGTCAAAAGACACTTCCGTTTCATTGAAACGGTCCAGCAAAGCTTTCTGCGCCGGGGAAAGTATTGAAATATCAGAAATATACCTGCTTTTCAGCATAGAATCCATTGCGGCTTCATAAGCTTCCAAAATGCCTTCTATCGTCACTGCCTCGTACATGTCCGAGCGGTATTCTGCTGTCAGGACATAATTTCCGTTGTACTCCCTTACCTGAATCAACAACGGTTCCTTCGGCAGATCAAGAGATAAATCCTCTCCTATTGCCATTGTATCAGCTAACGGATAATCATCTTCCAGTTCCGCCTGATAAGCAAATATAAGGTCTGATGTGATTCCGTATTTTGCCGCGATATCAGAAAATGGGAAAATATCATTTGCCATGGATTCCATGAGCTGATTCTGTAATGTCATCATATACGTATTGATCGTGGTTTTCTGATCAAAACTACAATAAACAGGCAATGTCTTTACCAGCATACAGATTGTATTCTCCAGCCTGGAATCGTTTCTCCCGTTATAAATAGTGGCAAATAATGCATCAGAAGAATTTGCATACCGCGCCATTACAACACCGAATAGTCCTGTAAAAAGCGTATTAGGCGTAACCTGCAGCTTGTTACAGTATTCCAGAATCTTCTCTCTGGAAATCTCCATATCCCTTGTCAGCATTCCTTTTGCCGGGGCGCCGTCTTTCTTATCTGCAATCGGCAGGGATTCTGTCTCAATTCCTGCAAAAATCCCATCATAATAAAGCGCCGCTTTTTTGTATCTTCCGTTTGCGATCGCCTGCTCTTCATCCAATGCAGCATCAAAACCTGTATAGGTTTCCTTTTCCAGTTCTTTGCCCTGATAAGCTGCATCTAAATCTTCAAAGAAAATATCATAAGAATTTCCGTCTGCAATAATATGGTGCAGATCTACAAACAAATATTTTGCCACTTCCGTTTCATAAACCTCAATCCGAAATAGTCTCTCTTCCCGAATCGCGAAAGGTCTTACAAGTTCTTTCTTTCTTTGCGCAAACTCTGTTTCTGTCATCTTTATGAAATCCGGCGTAAATTCTTCTTCAGACGGTTTCTGGTAAATCTCTCCATCCTGGCTGATTCCGATTTTCGACAGAAGATAGGGGTGGGCCAAAACTACTTTTCCCACAGCACCTCTTAACCTTTCCAAATCGACACTCTCATGGAGACTAAAAAGAAACGGAATATTATAAACCGTACTGCCTGGATTTTTATCACATTCTACAAAAATACCTTTCTGTGAACCTGTCAGCGGATAATGCTCCCTCTGCTCATGTGCAGTCTGCTTTGGCGCATTATTTAAAAATTGTTCTAATAACACAATCGTATTATTTTCATGAATATCACTCGTTTTTGCTGTAATGCCAAATTCTTCTGCCAGAAGAAGGTTCAGCTTCATAGCCCCCAGAGAAGTAAGTCCTGCTTTGTAAAGATTTGTATTGATTCCAAAATTCTGGTTGCCTGTAACCGAAGCCACAATATCAAAGATTTTCTGCTGTGTGTCGTTCTTCGGCGCTTCGATCTCCTTTTGTTTCATCTCCGGCTTGGGCAGCGCTTTTTTATCAATTTTCATGTTAGAGGTCAGAGGCATTTCCTCTAACTGGACCAACACATCAGGAACCATATAGTAAGCAAGATAAGAAGATGCATATTCTGACAGCTCCTCCACATCAATCTGCTTCGTAGCTGTAAAATAACCGCACAAATAAGCATCGTCAATTAATACAACAACACTGTTGCTGACTCCCGGGAACTGGTTCAGTACTTCTTCAATTTCCCCAAGCTCAATCCTGAGTCCACGCAGCTTGATCTGATTATCTATCCTTCCATGAAATTCAATCTCGCCATCCGCATTCCAACGAGCCAAGTCACCTGCTTTATAGCCCCTTTCTCCATGGAAATCAATAAATACTTCGTTGGTCTTATCCGGGAGATTCACATAGCCTCTTCCCACACCTTTTCCGCAGATCAGCATCTCGCCGATTTCTCCATCAGGCACAACCTCATTATTTTCATCTACAATATAAACCTGCACATTACCATTCGGAATTCCTATGGTCACCTTCTCACTGTCTGTGATTACCTTCATTGTACAGCTAATCGTCGTCTCAGTAGGTCCGTACCCATTCATAATATAGGCGTCCGGTCTGATTTCTGTAATCTTATTGTATAAACTGCCCGGAAATGCTTCCGCGCCCAGATCATACACCGCTATTTTTTTCATCGCCTCCGTCATCTGGGGAATGTCAAGCAGTCCGGCTAAAAAAGACGGAGTTATACACATGCAGTCTACATCCTGTTTACAGATTAATTCTCCCAGCATAAGCGGATTTTGGATTTCCTCTTCATTCGCCATCACAACAGTCTGCCCGTTCGTCAGTGGAATGAACTCTTCCATAATTGACACATCAAAGGTAATCGCTGCCAACGCCAGGCACCGGTTTGCCCTCTCTACGATTTCCCTCGTCTCATGATTCTTTTCATTCGGATTTACAAAATTTGCCAGATTCCCGTGCTCGATCATAACCCCTTTGGGTTTTCCTGTAGAACCGGAAGTGTAAATACAATAGCATAGATCGTGCTCTTTAATTTCCAGCCCTGGATTTTCATCTTTCTGACACTCCAATAAATCTTCAATTGTAAGTACACGGCATTCCAATTTTTCCCACAGAGCTTCATGCAGCTTTTTCTGCTCCCTGTCCGTAATCAAAAAAGCTGCTTTTGAATCCTCCAGGATATATCCGATTCTATCCTCCGGATAATCAGGCGCAATCGAAACAAAAGCTCCGCCCGATTTCAAAATACCCTGGCGTGTGATATAGACATAGTTGTTCCTTCCAAGCATGACGCCTATAATCGTCTCGGCTTTTGCACCAAGCTCAATTAAAACATGTGCAACCTTATTTGCCCTCTTATTTAATTCCTCATAAGAAAGACTTTCTCCATTGGCAACAACTGCTGTCCTTTCCGGGTGCTTTTTTACCTGCTCCTCGAATAATACTGTAACCGGCTGATATGTAAAATCAAAGGCGGTTTCATTATGCTTCCTGTTTTCCATTGTCTTCCTCCTGTCTTTTAAATGTAATAATTGTATTGTTCATATCTATTGTGCGCATATAATCTATTTCAGATGAAATCCGTTTCACAAGCTCAATGCCATTAATTTCATATCCATCACTATCGAAGCTATATTCCACCGGATTAAACGGGATTCCATTATCCCGAATCCTCAACCTCATTTCCTGTGCTTCGATTGACAGGTTCACGTCAATCCAATGTACGCTCTTCCCTCCATGTTTGATAATATTGGCAATCATCTCCTCAGCTGCCATAGCCGCCAGATTTGCTGTATTTAAAGAAACTCCCTGCTCTTTACAAAAATCTGTCATTTCCGTCGGGATTTTTACAGCCTCATCAAGCAATGCGGCAACGGAAAGATCCAGATTTGCACCCTCATTTTTCGCTGGAAGAATATAAAAGTCAGAACCCTTATACTTTATTTTCCGATATATATATGCGGTCAAGGCTGTCAGAATCTCTGCGCAGACAAAAGAAAGCGCAAGACCGTTTACACCTGTTCCTCCAAGTGCCTGCCCCAGCAAAATCCCTGCCAGCGCAGCCGGAATTATGTATATACAGTTTTGTAAAAAGGTAAGCAGGCTTGCCTGTTTTGTTTCTTCTATTGATTCGTAATAACTGATTAAAAACTTGTTCCATAAATAGAAGGGCAGTGAGAAAATGAAAACCCGTAAAGCCGCTGTCATTTCCCTTTGCAAAGCAGGCTCTGTGATTCCGAACATTCTTGTCACTTCTGCCGTAAAGACCATAATGAAAAGGAATGCTGCACTTACAACAATAAAGCTATATTGCAGTGTCCTTTTACAGAGCACGCGGATTGCATAATAATCTTTTTCTCCGTAAAGGATTCCTGCCATATTGGGGATAATCCCAATAATACCTCCGGAGAACATTTCTACAATCATCAATATGTTATCACAAACGGTGTAGATTGCCATTCCGTCCTGCCCTGTCAGACTGACAATAATCGTATTTAATCCCAAGGACTTTACAAAACTCATAGTCATAAAAACAAAGACAGGCGCCCCTGCCATGAGCGCCTCCTTAATTATGGAAAAGGAGGGCGCTTTTACAAAGCTAATCATACGTTTTGGAGAATAAATATATTTCACGAACACCACCATTCCGATGACAAAGCCGAGCACAGTAGACAAAGCAGCTCCCCTTGTTCCAAGCGGGGTGTATTTCAAAAATATAAAATCCAAAATTAAGTTGATCAGATTAGAAATAATTAAATAGGCCGATGACAGTTCCGGATGACTTTCCGCACCCAGATAGCTTACCATTAAGAGACCGATTCCAATAAAAGGCGCGCCCAGCATACTTACAAAGATGTAATCTCCCGTAAGATCTGCCACACCCGCTTTTGAAGCCAACATCTGAGCCAGCGGATTTGCCAGAAAGAATGCCAACATACTGAACAGAATGCCTAATATAAGTGTAACAAAAAAAGTGAGCGTGAATACTTCGGACGCTTTTTTCCGCTCTCTCCTTCCCAGCATGACTCCTGCTGCAAGGGCGCCCCCTGTTCCCAGACAGTATCCCGGCATCTGAAGTATCGTCTCTACCGGAAGGCTTAGGGCTACCGCCGTCATTGCATCGGTTCCTAGGAAATTTCCGACCATAATTGTATCCAAAATATTTCCAAGCTGCAGCGACAGCGCCATCATAATTCCCGGAATAAGATATTGGTTGATCTTTGCATTAATCAAGCGTTCATTTCTCTGATGCATCCCTATACCTCCCTGCGCAATATATCACAGATTTAATCTTCAGCAATATTATTTTATTATAACAATCTGAATTTCGGGAAACAATGAATACAGCATAAAATCACATAAAAACAGCATGAACATCATCCAGCAGGACTGGAGAAATCAGATTCATTATGCTATATTTAAATTAGTATGCACATGAGAGGTAGGCAGCATGAATATTGCTTTAGTTGAAGACAACGAAATAGATGCCAAACATATATCAAACCTGCTATACAGCTTTGAAAAACAGAACAAACTGGCATTATCCATTGACTGTTTCACCGATGGCAAAACCTTTCTTGAAAATTTTGAAAAATATAAATATTCTATTATCTTCATGGATGTTTTCATGGGAAGTATAAATGGAATAGAAACGGCTCAAAGTATCCGCGAAACGGATCATAGCTGTATCATAATTTTCCTGACTGGCAGCAATGAATTCATGCCTCAAGCATTTTCCTGCCACGCTTTTGAATATATTCAGAAACCGGCTTCTGAGGAACGCATTTTCCGCGTTTTAACCGATGCCCTGCAGTTTTTGCCCCAGACTTCACGAGTATTTAAGTTTAACTGCAATAGGCAGACTATCCGTCTTTTATATACCGATATTGTCTGCGTGGTGGCGAATGGGCATAATACCAATATAACTGACAGCTATGGGACCACCCTTTCCCCCTATTCCTCCTTTTCTGAATTCATTAAACCGCTGACTGCAGACAATTGTTTTCTGCTTATTAATAAAGGGATTCTTGTAAATATGGATCACATCATAAAATTTGAAAATAAAACCTGCCTGCTTACGGGAGACATTTCCCTGCCTGTCCGTGTCAGAGAATACGCCCAGATTGAACAGGCATGGCTGGATTATACATTTGCACAAATTCATGCGAGGCTTTCAAAAAGGAATTTTAATAAATGAATACGACAATTTTTTTTATAAAACTTATGCAACTTCTGGTGATTATTCCGGCAGCATTTCTCTGTTATCTGCCCATGAAGAATCAGCTTAAATACATACCTGTAAAAATTTTTTTATTCTTTATATGCATCCTTGGAATTGTACTGCCCGTATGTTCCCTTATCTCCATATACTTCCATCACCTGGATATGAATTTCTTTTCCCTTCCCCTGCTTTTCCTGCTCTTTTTATGCTACTGTTTCACCCTGAAAACTTCGATATGGCAAAACAGCACTGTATTCTTTTCCATTTGCGCACTGACTGCTTTTTTTGCTAATTTCTCTTATGCCTTAGACGCCTGGCTGTATCCTTCGGGAACTACTGCACAGTTTGGCTGGGAAGCTACTATTTTCCAGCTTGGATTGACTTTTGTAATTGCCGGACTACTTACCTATCCTCTCTACCGCTACGGAAGCCTTATGATAGACAGCCAGGAGCTTTTTCCAATCTGGCCTGTCTTTTTACCGATTCCCATTATCTTTCTGACGCTTAACTTTATCATCATACCCCACAATTATGGAACCATAAACACAAATAACGCATTTCCTATGTATATTTTGATGCTGATTTTCATATTGTCTCTCATGCTTTTTATTTATGTCCTGTTTTACAGGATTGCAATATCGATTATAACCAGTATAAACAATCGGGAGCGCATTCGCTTTTTTGAAATGCTGGAATCCCAATATTTTTCCCAGAAAAACTATATAGAGCAGACAGAAAAGCTCCGTCATGATTTTCGCCAGTCCGTCTATACACTCAAACAACTATCTGCCGCCAAGGACTGGTCCTCCCTGGAAAAGTACCTTGCCTTGTATGAGGAAACCCTGCCCCAAAAAGAGACCATCTCCTGGTGTCAGAATCCAGCAGTCAATGCTCTGCTAAATTACTATTCCCACATCGCAAGCCAAAGTAAGATTCATTTAAAATGGGATATCAGATTAAGTCCCTTCTTGAGCATAGCAGACCCTGACTTATGCAGCCTGCTCGGCAATATTCTGGAAAATGCCATAGACGGCTGCCTGACTGAAAATACCGACAAACGTTACCACCAGCTTGCACTGACCATGCGCGGTGAAAACAGCCTCTACATTGTTTCCATCAACAATTTCAATGGCGTCATAAAGACAAAAGGAAACCGCTACCTTTCCACAAAACGGAATGGCAGCGGTATCGGAATTTCTTCAATTATAATGACCGCGGAAAAATACAACGGCATTGCCCGCTTTTCACATGATCAACATACATTTACTGTGGACATCATGTTGCGGCAGCCTTCATTCTCCAGATAAAACTTTTCTGCACCAGCTGTCTTTGCCCGGTGCTTATCCATTGAATTTATAGCCGACACCTAACACGGTTTTTATATAGATTGGATTTTTACTGTCCGGTTCAATCTTTTTACGCAGGTTGTATATCACGTTTATAACACTTGATTGGCAGCTATCGCTATCCATGTTCCAGACGGCTTCAAAGATTTGAGTCTTTTTGAATACTCTCCCCGGACTGGCGGCTGTATGGCTTCCAGTGATATCAGCAAGGGCGGTTATTTTGACCGTTCATTATTTCGGCTGGTTTTGCTTTCTTAATACCAAATTTGAAAAATCCTCAAAGCTATCTCCTTGTCGGGATTCGCTATCATGTTTGGTAGGGTGTAATGAGCAATCTAAATTTTTACAGGTACAAAAGCTGCTTAAATTCATTTTGTCATTTCATTGAAAACAGAAACAACATATTCCGCAATCATGCAATCCTGTTCTTCTGTTCCGCCGCCTACACCAATACCACCGGCAATCTTCCCATTCACAAACAGCGGATAGCCGCCTGCAACCAATGTGATTTTAGGGTCGTTTGTCTGAATCGCCATGAGAGAGCCGCCCGGGGCGGAACAAGCAGCCACATCTTTCGTTTTGCACTGTGTAACTGCTGCTGTGTACGCTTTTCCCGGCACAAGAGTAATGCTCAAAACCAATGCTTCCCCATAACGCCGATATACTCTGGGCAAGCCATTTTCATCATTGATAGCAAAGCTGATGTCAATTCCGATCTCTTTGCTTTTTTCCTGTGCAGCAGCACACAATTTGTCACATAACTCGTCTGTTAAAATCATTATCGTATCCTCCATATCTTGAAATTTTTGAAAGGCACTTATTTATGTGCAGTTCCATTCTAACAGGAGTTATTAAATTGTGCTTGCCTATTCCTATAAAAAAATCGCCTATTTCTTCAACTGGCTGCGTAAGTTTAATATATCCTCTTTTGGCTTCAAACCAAACATTTTTCTATAATCCCTTGTAAATTGAGAAACGCTTTCATAGCCAACTTCTAAAGAAGCCTCCGTTACATTCCTGTTTTCATCTAACATCAATCTTCGGGATTCGGTTAATCGTAAACGTTTTTGACATTGTAGCGGTGCCATTCCAACTGCACTTTTGAATTTCTGATGAAAAAGCGATACACTCATATTTCGTTTCTCTGCCAATTCTTCAACCGTAAAGGAATTGCGGAAATTTTCCTTAATCCACCTGTTTATTTCATAGATTTCCCCGGCTTGCTGAATGTTGATGATACTTTGTAAAAACTGGCTTCCGCAAGAACCGCATAAAATGAAAAATGCGATTTCACGCTTGATATGCTTTCCCATAAATGCAAGCTGAACAGGCTCGTTCATAATCGAAAACAGGCGGTAAATGGAAGCAATCACATTATTGTCGGACATTGACATTACTGTACTGTCAAGTTCGGAATTTGCTATCTGCTCTGCAAGGTTTCCGTCTAAATCAAGAAGAACGGATATAACATCATTCAATGTAAGTTCTATCACAAGCGCAAGAAAATACCCTTTTTCCGAAAATGTCAACACATGACCAGACGTAGGCGTATCAATTTTTGATACGGAAAATTGCCCCGGCATATAATCCATAATTCCAGACGGAGTAAACAAACGAATAGAACCGTCAAGCACTGTGTAAATATAAAAATTCTCCGTTTGTGGCATATCTACTTTTCTTTGTGCTGAAAGACAGATTGTTAAATATGGGAATTATGGTTTATGAATATCTCCTTTATGCCTTTCTCAGACTATCAACGCCAAACAGCCAAGTCATAATTTGGCGTCACTGCTGTATCCTGATTTACAAGATTTAAGCCGTCTATTTTCATAGCTTCCCCTCCAAAAACACTACATCCTATTTTTTTGCGAAACATCTGCTCCATTAATTATAGTATATTCTATTTTATATTCAATGAATAGAACGCTTTTTTGATTGACTCGTCAGAAACGGTGCATCGTTCGCCCTCTTGAGGTGTCTATGTATGTGCAATAGCAAATCCAGGTTGCCACAATTGCATATTCTAATTGGTAGATTCCAAAAATACTATCTGCTATATTTCTTTATCAGGAGGGATATCAATGAGAAGAAAAATACTTATTTTTACATTATTATTTACAGTGATGGCATGTGTTGCATGCTCAGATAAAGAAATAAAGGATAATAGTAGAGAAGCAAATACTTACACTGCATCAGAAGATGAAAACACAGAAAACAGCAACAAAGAGACATCAGACGATGGCACCGCAGATTTATTAAAAGCAGAGGAAACGAGTGCGGCATTGTTTGACTATGAGTTAAGGGATGATGGCATTTATATTCATAAATATTTTGGTGATGATTTGTATGTGGTTATTCCAGAACAGATAGAAGGGAAAGATGTTGTGGGGATAGATGAAAAAGGCTTTTATGGTAGGCAAGTTAAAGGAGTCGTCATCCCGGGAACAATTAAAGAAATCGGAGAGACAGCATTTGGGGCATGCGATTCTTTAGAAACAATCATAATAAAAGACGGAAATTTGAAGAATATAGAAAAAGCATGTTTTATGTTATGTAAAAAATTGACCTATGTTCAGTTACCCCAAGGTTTAGAAATAATAGGACCAGAGGCTTTTGACGGATGTGAATCGTTAAAAAGAATAGAACTTCCCAACAGTGTTACAACAATCGGATCTGCGGCTTTTTATCACTGCTCATCACTGGAGGAAATAGAACTTCCGGACAGTGTGACAACAATCGGAGGGACAGCTTTTATGGAGTGTCCATCGCTAAAAGAATTAAATGTTCCGGATAGCGTAACAACGCCAAAAAGTGATTTTTATAATAATTAAGAAAATACCTCTTTTTTGGTAAGGATCCAGATATGACAATTCTTATCGAAAAGGGGTATTTTTATGCCTAGCATAGCAGCGAAAAATGGCATAGAGGAAAAAACAAGGCAGAAAGTTCTCCTTGCACGAAGTAGTTTCTTGAAGTACAATAACCGAGAAAATACACGAAAATAAGGCAACAAAATGGATTACAAAAAATTGCTGGCGAAAGGGAGGATAGTTTACGAAATGTACATTGATGAATAAAAATGTACCTGTTGCAGACTTGGAACTTGATGATGATACAGCAGCAATTACCGGGGTTATAGGTTCTTTGGATTTAGCGTATCTTCCTGTTGGCATTGATACCAGAACAGCTTATGCTAAGATGCTATAGATTAAGTTTGTCAGACCAATACTGGATGAAACCGGAACATAGTGATTTATGCTGGTCTGAAATAAATTTTTTGAAAATCGTTTTTCAGATGATGTAGGTAATATCCTTTTTGAACAGCCTGTCAATCATCAGGTGATAGATATGATGTCACCGTGTAATACATCAGATGGCTGGTTGAAAAAAAGTGGAAAATTTTAGAAGGAAAGAGATGTGAATACACTGGAGTGAATTGGTCCCGCACCTGTATTTAATAGCGGAACAAGTTTGTGGCATGATAGGCTGACGAAAATCATTAATGGTCATGGTTCTGTAGAAGCCAAACCATTTTATTCCGATTCTGGAAGACAGATGGAATTGGTGTCTGATTATAGCTGGATACCATTTGAAGAGATTAAAATGATAGGGGAAGATATTCGTTCTGTATTTGCCCTATCTGAGTATATTGATGAAGAACGCATAGAGGCTATTGCTAAAGCGATGCAAATCAGGATAGAAGAATTACGGAAAATGGCATTGGAACACAAGAGCCAGAAAATATAAGAATACAATACCCCACGTATCGTAGAATCCGCCTGGAGCGCAACATCCAAATCCTTTTTATGCAGAAGTAGCTCGTCTATCATCTCTTCTGCTGTTTTTGAACCCCTTATATATACATAATCTCCATGAATTTGATAGGCATCATATTCCTTTGCGGTAATTTCTTCACGACCATAGAAAAAATGCTCTCCGTCATAATCTTCTCCTTCGTCAAGTTGACCGTTGTGGTTTTCATCATTGAAAAATTTTATATAAAGATTGTCTTCATAACAGAAAGAAAGCATGTGTGTTGAATCTCCATCAGGAGTACTCCATACTGTAAGATATTCCTCATATCGAAACGCTCCTGCCTGCTCTGTATAATAGTACCGCATTGCATTTTGCCCTGGCAGGTATTCATATCCCGGATTTCCTTTGATTCCGTAGGGCCAATCATCCATTAAAGTAAACACTTCTCCTTGATCAAACATAAACAGACTCAAATAATATTCATTTACCCCTGCCGCTAATTCCGGAATATCGTCCTCGTCAAAATAAATCAGCTCATAACTGCATGTGCTGTACGGATGCTGTTCCTCATAATCCTTTACCACATCAATATATGCCCAGGCATAATCTGTAAGTTTTCGTTTTAATTCATCTGATTTTTTCTTTTCCGGCGTTACAGACGCAATTTTCCCGCCTAACTGCTCCTGTGAGTCTGGCTTCTGCAGATCACTTTGTATTTGCGTGTCGCCAGATTTACCCTGAGCTGCCAAAAAAATTGCCGTGAAGGCAGCGGTAAGAATTACAGCCGAAATAATCTTTTTTCCATGTTTTCGATTCATTCTTTCCCCATATGCACAAACAGCGCTTTTCTACTTTGTATGTAACTGCTCCTAATTATAAAACATGCTTGCATCATATTTGCATCATAACTATTGCTTAATTTTAAACTATTATTGTTCAAATTTCTCCGGTATACTCTCTTCTAAAACTTAATATTCAAATACCCATTTTCAAATTTAGCTCCTGCAATCTCTTTTTCTGCAAATTCGTCCGGAATTGGAAACTTTCGGCTCTCATTTCCCACACCTACAACCAGCTCATTTTTATTCTGTTCCAACCTCAATTCTTCTTTATCTGCAAATGGCAGATAAATCTTAAGACTCTTTTCCTCATTGTCGATACTATAAATCTCCTTTTTAAATAGAACATCGTCAGGGTTAACCTCTTCAAAAATATGATCCCCAACTTTTCTCAATATATCTAGCGTACGCAGTTCCTGTTGTTGAAGTTCAACATAAAAACGCGGCACTTCGCTAAAACTTTCTTTTATTTCTTGCAAAGCATCCTCCTGCAATTTTATCCATTTATTAAAATATCCTTCCATTGCCTTTGCCGGGTAAATATGGTTTACAATAATTGCATCTACATTATAATGATACAAATACAAGTAAGTAAAATTTCGTTTTGCTTCATTAATTACAATCTTTTCCGGCGTAGTTACCACACGCAGACTTACAACTTCCTTATTCAACATTAAATCTTGCAGACGCTGCATTTTGTCCATTAAATATTCAATATCATCAAACACATTATCCTCAGGCATAGGAATTTTCATAACATTTTCTACAACTGTTCCTACAGATTTTGATGCTGCTCTTTTTACCGGCAATACCCTTTTTATCATACCAGACAATCTTTCTGGATATTTTAGTAAAGCCAACGTTTCACCCGTGGGTGCACAATCTACGATAATGGTATCGTATTCTCCGCTTTCATATACTTCCAAAATTTTAAACATAGAAAACAATTCTTCTAACCCCGGAAATACTAATAGCTCTTCTACCTCTATCCCACTTCCGCCTTTTAGTGTGAGAAGTTGCTTAAAGTAATCTTTTATGTTTCCCCAACTCTTCTCACTTTCATATACGGTATCTATTTCCATCGCATACAAATTTTCTGCAAGCTGCATCGGCTCCTTATCTATTTTACGATCAAAAGAATCTCCCAAGCTATGTGCCTGATCTGTACTCATCACAAGTACCTTTTTTCCGTTCTTTGCTATTTTACATGCTGTCGCTGCTGCCATACTGGTCTTTCCTACGCCGCCTTTTCCTGTATAAATAATCACTCTCATCGCATATCTTCCTTTTCAAATTGAAAATCGTTAAAGTTCATTTTTCATCTATTTATACAATATCAACTTTTTTGACTTTTGATGTCTGTTCATGACGTTGTCCGTCTCTACATGCATTACCCTGATTGCAATTTTTTAGCAGCTCTGCAGCGACTTCCATAACCATCATTTTCATTTCTTTTTCAATCACATCCAAATGTTCGCCCATTTCCTCCGGAAATAACGCACGAATAGCTTTTTTCTGATATTCTCCCGCTGTTTTCATTCTATGTAACATTTCCTTATTCATCATGGTCATTTCCTTTCTCAAATAGAATACTCAATTTTCCTTCATCAAATTTTGCCCCTGCAACCACATAATTCCGAAGTATGTTGGGAAGCGGAATATTCCGTTTAAAGTTTCCTGTTTTAATAACAATATCAGTAGTTGCCTGATACAAGTCAATACTCGATTTATCTGCACAAGGTAAAAATACATCTAATTGATATCCTGTTTCAGTCTGTTTAAAACTTTCTCTTTCTGTAATGATTTTCTTTGCAAAAACCTCATTTCCAGATAATGCATCTTCCACAATTCTTCTGATATTCTCTTCACCCCTCAATTCTTCGTCGTACCAGGGTATTTCATAAATTGGAAGTGCTGAAAAACTTTCTTTCAAATAAGTTATATATTCCTTTTGAATCATAATCCACTGATTGAAAAAATCATTGTTAATATCTTTTGGAAGGATTCGATTGATGTAGAGTCCATCCACATTGAAATTATAAAGGTTCATATACATATAATTGCGCTTCGTTTCCTCCACAACCATTTTTTCAGGGGTAGTTACAATTCTTATACTTGTAACATCCCGATTCTTTAAAAGTTCCTGCAGTTCTATTAATTTTAAATACATTTTCTCAATATTATTCATAGCATTTTTGTTTGGCATCTCAACCTTAAATACCAACTTTGAAATTGGCGCCAATATTCTTACCCCTACTTTACCAATTGGAAAAAGCTTTTCCATATACCACGAAAGTAATTCGGGAAATTTTAGCAATGCAAGTGTTTCACCCGTAGGAGCACAGTCAACTATAATTCTCTCGTATTTTTCGTTATTATAAATGTCAGCAATTTTAAGCAATGAAAATAATTCTTCCATTCCCGGTATCATTCCCATATCCTGCAAACCATAACGATCGACTTCTGAAAGCAAATTTCCCAAATACTTTGTAACAGCAGAAAAATCATTTTCCATGACATATTCCGGATCAATTTCATAAATATCTAAATTAGGCAGCACGTTTTCCGCTTCTTTTCCCAATCTTCGTTCAAATATATCGCCCAAATTGTGCGCCATATCTGTGCTGACAAGTAATGTCTTCTTTCCTTCTGTTGCACTCTTGATAGCGTGTGCTGCTGCGATACTGCTTTTTCCTACGCCACCTTTTCCTGTAAAAACATAAATTCTATTCATTTTTTCCTCCATTCCGAAGCGTCACAAATTCTTGTCATTCAAAAATTTCTTTGCTCGAATATTTCCTCGCTCGAAGTATTTGTTTTTTTATTAGGCAGCCCGCGGCTGCCTTGTATTACTACTCAATTGTAATTTTTCGTACCTTTTTTGGAGTTACTTCTTTCTTTTTCTCCTGTCTGAATACCTCCATCACTTTAGTTGTCATTTTATAAAAAAGATCCATTTCCTCTTTTGTAAAGGAACTCATAACTTCCATACCATAATAAATCATTTGATTGATTAAATTCTGAAACTGTGCCATCCCTTTTTCATTAAACCCGATCAGTACCACCCTTTTATCCTCTTTGGAACGAGTTCTCACTATTAGTTCATTCTTTTCCATTCGATTAATTATTCCTGTTGCTGTATTAAGAGGTACATGAATATATTCAGCGATTTCTGTCATATTCACTTCGCTTCTTTGATAAAGCAGCCAAAATATTAGAACTTCGTTTTTTGAACAGTTAAGGAATATATTTTCCCATATATCAGAAGATAATAGCTCCTTTACTTCTTCTATATAATCTATAATCATTTGAAATGTTTCTTGAGACATTCCTTGTTCCTTTAATTTCATGATAGCTCCTATTGTTCTGTCTTCCAAAAATACTTCGGATTTCGAATTATTTTAATTCTACATCCGAAGTATTTTTTTGTCAAGTTTTTCCTATGTAGTCCTCATTTTTAAAATATTCTTGACATCAGATAAACTTCGTGTTAATCTCGTTTTAAAGAGAAGCGGTTTTTTACCGTACGGTCTTCGGACTAAAGCGGCGTACTCGCTTCTTTTTTTATGTTTATAATGTCATATAAGTAGAACTTATCTTTCTTAATTCTGACAACTGCTGTTGCCTGATATGCATTCTTCCGCATGGTTCCAGCATCATCTATAGGTATTGTGAACGCCACATCATATCTATACCAACCGCCACTTGCTTCCTTTTTATGCTTTTCATCCTTATTTTCTATCCATCGCCTATTTTGGGCATTTTCAATCATTTCACCAATAACTTGTCCAGAGTTTGCTTTTGCTTTCGCAAGTCCGCCCCGAAGTTTTTTCGTATATTGTGATTCCGTGAATTCGTCCGGAAATTCACCTGCAATGTGAATTACATCTCCATACTCTTTTATTACAAATGATTTTCCTATGTATTTTTTCAGATATTGCTCAACCTCATTCCAAGGTATATTCTGCTTATTCTTAAAGATAATTTGAGCTACATTGGCATATGTCATTATTCATTCTCCACATCAAATCCGAATATGAACGATATTTCCGCAGGTATCCCCGTATGTACCGAAAATTCTTTCCTGTTCTCGCCCGCCTCTTCACGAATATCCATTATTCTTTTTGCTATACATCCAGATAAGCATCTATGTTACCTGTCATGGAATTAACTTGAAAAGTATCTACTCTGACCATTTCTTTTTTACCATAGTCAAATCCATAAGTATAAAATTCATATACAGTTTCATCAACCTGGGATAAATGCAAAAAATAAGGTATCCCATCTATTTCAATCCGGTAAGCATATTCTGGCATTTTGCATCCCAGAATATCCTCATAAACCGCAAGAGCATCTTCATCAAAAAATATCTTGTCACAGGAATAAGTTCCATAATATTGCTCATAAATCATATCCAGCGCCTGCCCGGTGGATATGGCATTTTCGTTTCCTGATATTTCCTTGTGTTCGCCTTTGACAGTCTCTAAAGACACTTCCGGATAAAGATAATAGGGGTTTACGATGGTAATCCATTTATAACCATCCTCTCCCTCATCATAACGGAGCCTGTCATAATACACAAAAACATCTGATAATGAATTTCCCCACCGTTTCACATATTCCCCCTTATCATTAGAGGCATATCTCCATGTATAAACCGTAAAACTATCGTTCTCAAAATCATGCACACCGAAGCAGTTTTCTCTTCTTATCATGCTGTCTTCTGCATCTTGACCCTCTTTTTCTGGGTTTTGCTCCTGATTGGATGTATATAATACATACTGCCACTCTTCATCCCGATATTCATATACCTCCATATCAGTCAGCAGACTGTCTGGATACTCAAAGCAATACTTTACAAAAACTTTTCCATCTCTCATGGTAAATCCACGGAA
The DNA here is from genome assembly GCA_014804785.1 of Lachnospiraceae bacterium. Classification (GTDB taxonomy): domain Bacteria; phylum Bacillota; class Clostridia; order Lachnospirales; family Lachnospiraceae; genus Suilimivivens. The sequence continues at coordinate 134,230 of JAAUZD010000026.1, read as the reverse complement.
TGAATTTTCCTGTCCATAGCTGTTAGAGAGCGGGAGCGCTTTCAGCGGCTCCACATATCCCTCTTCATTTCCCAAATACAGATAAAGGCGGCGTTGTATAGGAACTGATGCTATTTCCTCATCAATGAATCCTACTACAACTCCCAAATCATTAATTCCATCCCCATTAAAATCCCCAACACACCAGTCTTCCGTTTCACTATCGAATTCATTACTTTTTTCTATCAAGGGATTATAAACATCAAACGCTTTTTCCAACTCATCCTTCCACGCTTCCCGGTCTTCATCAGAAGTGATAAACACATCTGCTGCTCTTTTTCGCAAAACCTGTAAGATATCACCCGGATTCCCGCCAATTGCCAAATTATCCAGTTCCGGAAGATATTCTATTCCAGCGTAATCCTCTATTTCATTATTACTCAAGTTTATATCCGTCAGACCGATACAATGTAAAAGAGGAACTATATCCTTTATACTACAATCAGAAACATCCAGGCGCCGCAAAGCTTCCATCTGTTTCACGAAAGAAATATCCATAAGATGCTCATCATGAATGGTCAAGTCTTCTAACCCTTCCATGTTTTCCAGATATCCATAATCAAGCACCATCTGCTTCTCACATTCTGGCTGCACATCAATATAGAGCTGCTCCAGACCGGGCAGAAGTGCCAAATCATCCAAAACAACTATCGGTTCTTCATCCTTTGTAAGAGAAAGGCGCAAAACAGTAATTGCTTCCAGATGTTCTTTATCCGGTTTCCCATCACATGCTTCACTAATTTTTTCCTTCATTGTGGCATCTGCAAAGACAACGCTATAGCCAGAAATTTCTCCTTCTTCCGTTTGAACAGATTCATCCGCCTGCTTACTGCTTTCAGCGTGCCGTTCACTCTCAACATTTCCCTCACTCCGTCCGCATCCCCAAAGAAAACTGATTAAAAACAGACAGACAGCCATTTTTCCAATGACTCCTTTTCTTGAAGGTATTTTTAGCTTTTTTTCTCTGATTGTTTTCCTTCTGTGCATATCATTCCTCCATTTGTGCAACACCCGTTGCACTTTTTACATCAACAGGTTTTCTAACACAAAAAGTTACTGATTCGCTCCCAGTTGCGGCAACCCTGATGTATTTAATGAGTTCATAGTCTGCATCTGCCGCACTTGCGTATGTAAAACCAATTTGCTCTTGTGTTAAATCTGGTGGTATTAAATTTGATTTGATGGCATCAGTATGAATACGATAATTCAATTTTGAAATTTCACGATTCAAATTCCAATTCAAAGACAACCTACTATTTTCTTCATATTTAAGCCGTTTGTAATCCTTAATGATATACAGTTTAAATTCCGGCGAAATCCATGAAGCAAATTCAAAAGCAATATCCGAGTGGGCAAATGTTCCTCCATATCGACCGGATTTCGAAATAATACCAATTGCCTGCGTTGCATCAATCCATTTTTTCGGCGACATTGTAAAGGCATTTGCCCCGGCTTGGTTTCTAAACCCCTCGAATTCGAGGGGTTTAAAATCAGGATTATGCAAACTTTCCCATAGCCCTAAAAATTCAATAACATCTCGGTTACGCATCCAATTCTGGATTACGGCTGTTGGGTCATCACTTTTATACTTTGCAATATCTGTCAAAGAGATAAATTCATTTTGGAAATCTGTTGTATAGATACCAATATCAATACCATTTGCATGAATGGTTTCTTTTATGAGCGTTTTCCTCATCTGCTTCTCCTTTATTACTTTCCTCAAATTCGGTTTGGACACTATTATCACGTTTATTGTATTTCATGACATCCACACACGCGCATCAGCGTTTCGGTCTGAATAACCAGCATCTCTGTATTTTTCTGCCATTTTCCCCAAATTTATCATTAGAATACCTCAATCTGTAAAATTTTAAGCACTTTATTACTCTTTGGTGCCATCAATGCATAGTCCTGAATTTTTTGTATATACTGGAAAAGTTAGATTGGAAAGAACTTTCGCTTCTTTCATTGTAAGCTTACACGAATCTTTTTCGCTTTTGACATGGAAAGTACACCATTTGAAATGTCAACATTAAGCAAAATCGGCAAATGGTACTCTTTGGCAAAGAACCCCTCTGCCTTTAATTCCGCCAATATTTCCACACAAAGCTGAATCAGCTTGTCCCGAAAATGTTTGATTTTATTTTCTGTTCCCAACGCTCGGCTATGAATGGAAAGCTCTCTGCATATCGGGTCAAACAAATGAAGTACACAAGGCGCATCACAGCACCACTCGTTTATGCAATAGGTAAAATACTCTTTCTGGGAAGGGTCTTTGGCTACAAGTTCTTCCAAATGTGATTTTGTATTTGCTGCGCCTGCCACCATAGTGCCTTCATCATCAACATACAAACCAAACGAAATAATTTCTTCCTGCCCATATGTTTTTACGATTTGCCGAAATGTCTCCTGCGCAGCCTGTTTTAGCGGCTTTTTGACAACTGCAAAATCGAAAGGAACGGGTTTTGGCATAATCACAAGCTGTTTCACAAATTCATCAAAGGTATTTGCCACTGTGGCTGTCATTTCCCAGTAAAATTTTTCATTGATGTACCGCCAGTCACCTCTCACAGGTTCATCTGCGTCACCGCGCTTTGATTTTCGTGTTATAAATTCAACGGTCGGTTCTCCACCTGCCCCGCAGTTCCTATAATTCAGGACGAAAAACTCATAGTCTGCGTCCCAGTTTTCCCCAATGACAACTAAATTGGGAATATTATAAAGAAGACTCGGGTAGTCGCATATCTGATTCAGATACGTGTATTCTGGCTCAATATGACCGATTGGACTGATATGATTTATCTTCACATATCGAATTACATTGCCGGCTTCATCACGAATGGGAACTCCGTTACGCTTGAGTAAGCCGCCATTTTGCGAGGCTGTGGCAAGTTCAATGTATGAGGCGGGCAGTTTCACGCCAAGCCTTTTCTCATGCGCAATCAATTCTTCATCAGTCGGAAATGGCAGCGTAAATCTTTTATATTCACTTGTTACAGGTTTCCATAGCTTATTAAAATCAGCATCCACAAAATAATTCATTCATCCTTACCTCTTTTCACTTCATTATCATACACATACCGATATTCCCTTATTTTACAGTTCCCCAACAAAATTATAAACAATCCGTACTTCCTGTGTCTTTACCCCTCCCACTTTCTTAGGCTCTCCTATCAGTATGCGGTTAATCAGCCGGTTCAGTACCGCTTGCCTGCGTTGCACCAATTCATCCGGCTGAATAACTTTATGTGATACTGGTATTACTTATACTTAAATTTCAAATTCAATTATTTCCCCACAGGCAGGATGTTTTCCCCCTGTTGTCGCCTGTATCATCATGCCGTGACAGGTAACTATCACTTTTTTGTATGAAGAATATTTATTTAGTACTTCAAGAACCCGCTCNCTNATTGATGATGCGTTTTCCCAGACCATTTCCTTTCCATTAGGATATTCTCCATNATTATTTTCGTATTCTTCATATGATTTTTCTGCTNTTTTATCATCTTCATAGATGAATTTTTTATTAGCCAGCCANTCAAANAAATCTGTTTCAATAATTATNTCGATGTCTAATTCTTTTGAGAGAATTGCTGCTGTTTGTAATGCCCTTGTATAAGGAGAACTTATGATAATGTCTNCATCTTTNANTCGATCATCTTTTGATGTTTCCTTTATTTGGTTTATTCCTNTTTTTGACAATTTAGATANATTTACTCCAAATCCTTGATATATTTTAGTATTTCGTTCTGAGTAATCGGTTTCACCATGTCTTATCAGATAAAACATAACTTTTATTCCTTCACACATCTTCTATTTTATGCTTACTGCCGCTTCAATAAATATTTTCTTGATTTACGTTCCCCCTCTATAACAAGAATCTTTTTTTCCACCATTTCTTTTAACATTCTTTTTGTTGTAGAATNTGCNAACCNTAATAAATCCCGCGCCTCTTTATTTGTAATAGATCCATTTTCTGATATATATTTTATTTTATAATCCAATGCCCTTTCCTGCTTGAACCTTCATACACCAACCTCTCTTCTTCCTTTAAATTTGCAATTGTTCTCTTGATTGTACTCATAGAGCACCCCAGCTTCTCTGCCATTTCTTTTCGACTTATGTGATTATTTTCTTTTACCAGTTCAATAATCCGCTCATTGATCTTATTTTGGGGTTCATTTTGGGGTTCATTTTGGGGTTCATTTTGGGGTTCATCTCTATTCAAAAAATCTGGATGAATCGGAATTTCCACCGTCACAGCCCGTCTGTCATCATCTGTAAAGAACCTTGCTTTAGGTGAACCATTATTCCGCAGTTCTTCCTGAATGGTTGGAATACCTGTCGATTTTCCTTCGGATAAATCCAATTCNNTNAAAAANTCACCCAAGCGTTTATTACGATAGTATCTNGAAGAAAAGCGCTCACCCTCTTCNATTACTCTTTGTGGAATAGAACGNTCTATTCCCGGAAAACTGATAATTCGGATNAACTCAGGCTCAATCTCAATCATAATTGACTGATAAGAAAGATANTCTCTNTGATAAAATGCATTTACNACTNCNTCCTCCAATGCCTGNTACGGATAATTAAATCTGCGTATCGCTTCCATTTGGTAATTCACTTTCGTGACCATTTCTTCAATTACCAAATCCTGCAATGTCTGCATGGTNCGTTTGATCATCATNGGNACTGAACCTTTAATGACCGGAAACTCTTTGAAATTATTAGGATTTTTTATACTTCCATCNGGNAAACGCACAATTTCTACCTGNGTATAAGGGAAAAANTTATCCAAGTGTTCACAGAACATCATTAATGCNGCATTAGAAATATACTGCTGNTCCGGCGGTCCAACCAATAATTGCATATCATTTAAAACAGCCATCACTCCACGNTCTGTNACTTGTTTTGCCAGNTTGCTTTTTGTTTCATTAAGATGNTCTATCAGCAATGCNACCGAAATATCATTCTCTGTTGCGTCAAAATTTGGTCTGGCATCCAGCGGAGCATAATTGGTCATATTTATCAGNTCNCGTTCCTGTTCCGGATTNGCNTGCACAGAATTGGAAGCATAACGGATATAGTAGTAGTGCTTTTTCTCTTTCTTTGCAGTCACATGCTCNGGNACTTTATATGGTCTCTGGATACCGGTTGTTACCCACAATACNATAATCATCTTCTCATCTACTTNTTCNATAANTACTTTNGGAAAATATGCCGGAATAATGGTGTTATTGTATCCAAGAAGTTCTTTTTGAATCCTATCAATCTCCTGTTCGTCTACTCCTTTTACCGGACGGACTGCTATACCATTCTTTTCTTCCACGCCAATAAGAATGTATCCGCCGCCCACATTGTCAAAATCATTGGCNAANGCACATACACTATGATAAATATCATCAGGATTCCATCCTGCNTTAAATTCAATTCTNTCGGATTCTACACGACGCTTGTTTANTAAATCTTCNATGCTNATNTCCAGTTCCATATAAACCACCTATTATCAANNAAAGTTTTTNCTTCATTCAACAATCTTTCCCTTACAATATAATCCCCCAAAGCAAGCCACTNCCNAGACATCATTTAGACAATATTNTGTTTTTGATAATAATCCATCAAAACTGCACAGCATTCCAGCCATGCCGCTTGCTGGTATTCCGGTGCTATTTTGTCTGTACTATCTAAAAAATCTTTTAATTTGTGAGCACACTCGTATGTATTTCTTATCTGCCCNATATGATATTGCTGCATCTGTTGNTGTATATAATCNTAATTCATCATTTCCCAAAATGGATTTTGGTATTGCATAAATGATCCCCTTTCATTTTTCAAATCATATTTGCAAACAATTAATTTCGCATATTGCNATATTTTACAGTTAACTGCTATTCCGTTTTATACTATGCAAAAGTCTATTCAATCCCGATAATGGAACGTAAAAAGCCCCTGAATCATTNAGACAGCTNATTCTTCCAAAAGTTTAAATGCCCGCTCTCCAATATTAATTATGTTAGCATTTTTCTCTGACAAGTTTTCGATTGCTCTTTCTAGTTCTTCATTGTTTAATGTTATTCCNACAATCACTTGCGCAGATTCTTTCAAACTAAGTACACTTTGAATTAAACTCTCCATATCAGAAGTTACGATACTATGCTGTGCTGGTTCATCGAATATCATTATGTTAGGATGATTTCCGGTTTTTTCGAGAGAAGTTTGAAGTAATGCTATCGTAAATGACCAAATAATTCTGATATTATCACTTGCAGAAGAGTCAAACTTCATATCAAATCCATCAATTGAAGGAAGACATGTTTCAATAGGAATATCAACAGCATCAATATCTGGAGCACTCTTATACTGATACTTACGAAGATTTTTAATAAAATTATTCTTGAANGCTAAAATAATTTTTGCATCTGAATCTGAGGCTTCCATTTTAGAAAGTTGTTCATATTCTTCCTTATACTTTTTCCAACGTTTAGAAAGATTACTGATTTTTTCTAATTGCAAATCCATAAATGATTGCAACTGTGCATACCCTCTAATTTTTGACTCTATTTCTACAAGTTTATGAACAATGGATTCAGACCACTCAGTTTCAGTAGAATAAATATCAGAGCGAATCGTTTGTGCAAGACGCCGAAGAGTTACTAATCGCGATTGCAAATCATTTTTTACCACTGAAAGTTGTTCTATGTTTGTTTTGTGACTATCGCGCGTAAACTCAAGAACACTTTTCTGTCCTTCTAAATGTCGAATATTTTCTTCAATACTCATAACAGGAATATTGTCAACTATATGCAAAAGAGAATCTTCAATTCTTTGATTACAAGTCGGACAAACATTATGAGAACTCTGACACCCTATTGCAGAACCCATTCTTTGCAATTTGACTGCATCCTTATTGTTTCTTAAATCGCGAGTAACTATTTCAAGNCTCCGCTCTGCCTGAATAATTGCACTGCGTGATAAAGTGATTTGTTCCTGACATTCATCAGCCTTTTGCTCAAAAGAAGCAATCGTTTCAGAAATCGTTAACAATTCATTGTTTAAACTTTCAAAATTATCAATATTCCTTGGCTTAAGACATTTAATTGAATCGTGCTCCTTTTGTAATTCAGCTATGGCAATTTCAAGAGGCTTTTTATCCGCAGTTGTCACCACTATAGCATTATAATCNTTATTATTCATAATCTTAGGTTGTACAGATATTCCGCTAACTGAACACGATTCTCTAAATACATTCCTGTTTANATCATCAAATACAAACTTCCATTCACTAATAATTGCATTCTTTGTCAATTTGAGCCTATTTTTTTCTCTCTCATTCTTAAAAGTATCTAACCCCAATAAGAACTCCACAACACGCNTCTTTGCATCCCTAATCCCAAAATATGGCATTCCAGAAAAAATATCAGCCCAACCATGCTTTTGTTCAATAAATAAACCCGAAAAAATTGCCTGTAAATAAAGTTTGTGATCATTACCATTTGTTTGTACTAAAGGTAATTGAATGTGTAAAAATGATTCTAAAAATGAATGAAATCCTTTTTCATTAGTTGCAGCACCACCATCATGAAGATACATATCCTCCGGTAAAGTGCTTTGACTACCAATAGAATCAAAGTCACCATAATATACAGTAACAAGCCTTGAATCTCTTGTTTCCATTTTCGCAGATCTATATACGGTTACAATCTCATTACCATTAGATATTTCCAAATACATACCTGATTCTAAAACAATCCAATCCTTATCTCCGTCATGAATCATTGATTTATAAACAGAAGTGAGAACTTTTTCATTTCTTCCTCCAATAATTTCTTCAAAGCCAAGACAGTAAAAAATCGCTTCAATCACAGAACTTTTACCAGACGTGTTGCTACGGCTGGCAATAAATGTTAATCCATTAGAGAATTTTTCATCAAACCCATAAATGCCTCCATTAGATTCATTTGCGGTTTTTATTTCAATACGAAGTCGATTTATTCTCAGCATATGTATTCCTCCAAATATCTGACAGTTGTTTTATTTTTATATCGGTCAACTTTTTTGACAAAAGCGACAGTGCTGATTTTTCTGCAATAAATATGCTTTCATCTTTCTCTATCTCCGATACCAAATTCCATCCTTTATCCGTTAAAATATATTTTCCATTTTGACCTTGAAAAATCAAGTTATCTGCTATCGCAAATGTGACTGCCCTGTTTACCGCTGGATCAAAACGTATAATTGGGGGAACAAAGAAATCAGATTGTGCATAATTTATCAATTTACCCATTGCATCCTTTGAACACAATGCAAATGATATAATGTGCAATTTTACGGGTAAACACCCTGCTTTACCCCGACATGCCTTTGCAAGAATAAAGCAAATCTGTGCGACCTTATAACTAATTCTATAGTTATAAGGAACAGCATCTGGTTTTGCGTCAAAAACAATATCCCGATTTTCAGTTAAACTTTTTCTATCCAAAACATCCACCTACATTCTAAATTCCATTGAACAATCTGCCAGCCAACTTGCAACCAAATCTTGTTTAAGTTCTCCAATTGAAGCCAAATTAATTGTAGTAGTAAATTGTTCTTTAAGTTTATTTTCAAAATCTTTAAGTATTTCATTAAATATGTCTGCATTACCTGAATTATCAGATATGATTCTTGTTTTGACAGAAACATCATTTTTGCAACTTTGTTCTAACTCAATTAACGATTCGTGAATTTCCGGAAAATTCAATCTTAGCTTATTTAATATTGCAATTCCACTAAGGTAAGATTTTATATAATAGTTTACTAAATAGACAACATCCGCATCCGCATCATTATTAGTATTTTTTATTGCTTTTATTTTACGTTTAATATTCTTAACTTTCTCAGAATCACATTTTGTATAGTCAAGTTCGCTTGCATCTTTTATCGCCAAGTTTAAAAGGTAATCTTTATGAGGAGTAAGAACTATCCTACTAATTTCCTTCAAAAAATCATCTGCACACTTTATGATAACTTTAAAATCATCATTAATATGTGTATGCATAGTTTGATTGTTTTTTTTAGCCGCCAATACCTCTTGTCTCTTAGTTTCCGCATGCTTTACAATACGAGAATCTTTCTGCTCAGGTATTACAAAGTGCCATTCCTTAATTTGTGGCACGCCCCATTCTTTAAGTTTTTTTATATACTCTGGTTTTAAGAGTTTTCCAATGTCTTTGGTCATTTTATCTCGCATATGTTTGTAATTATCTTCATCCGAATAATTTTTCTCTGGACAATAACACTGATGAACAATACCATTCTGAGTAAACCCCTCAATTCCACCATCACCTCCTTGTGCCGCAGAAATCGGGGTATAATGTTCATCTTGATATCGCATGCGATAACACATGACGCACAAATCCTCCCATGCATTACCATTCATATAACCCTCAATAAATTCCAAAACACTCATTGATATTTTCCTCCAAAAAGCCCTAATGATATAGAGTTAGTGAGATCAGGTTCCCGAGTCAACGCACATTTATCAACACATAACGAATATTCACCAACTAAATCCTTTATTTTTACAAGATGAAAACAATCATAAATGCCCATTACTATTACTTCTCTATTCACATAATAGCACTTTTCTCCTATTCTAGGAAGATATTCTACCATATTACTATCCTTCCTATTTTTCCAAATTTCAAAACAAAGTTATTTAAGAATTTGACCTATTTTATTTCCTTCAAATCCTCACATAACGGCAACAATGAATCCAATCTTTCTACTATCCTATGTTGCTCTTCAATCGGTGGAAGCGGAATCATTGTCTGCCCAACTCCTTTTCCCGAAATTTCTTTAAATGTAGTTCCAGTCGCTCTTCTTTCCATATCTGGTACCCTGAATTGCATAGCATCTTTTCACCATAGAGTACAAATAAATATAATACCATTTTCGCTCCTTATAAAAATCACTTATCCATAAATGCACCCGCAATCCAATATTTCTTCTTCTCGATAATTTATTTTTCTGTTTACTACATTTCCTACTATGCTGTCATCCGCATCTTTTCTCATAAGCTGGCACACCGTCTCCACATGCACCGTCATAGGAAACATATCCACTCCCCTAACTCTCTTCACCTCATACCCCCCATCGCAAAGCACCCTAAGGTCTCTCGCCAAGGTAGCGCTGTCGCAGCTCACGTACACGATTCTATCAGGCGCCATTTTCAGCATAGTCTCAAGACACTCTGCATCGCACCCTTTTCTGGGCGGATCCACCACGATCACATCCGCAGATATTCCATTTTCCTCAAACTGCTTAGGAAGTACTTCTTCTGCCTTTCCAACAAAGAAACGGGCATTCTTTATTCCATTATTTTCCGCATTTCTCTTGGCATCCTCAATTGCCTGGGGCACGATCTCCACTCCGTAAACCTGTTTCGCATTTTCTGCCAAAAACAGAGAAATCGTTCCGATTCCGCAATACAGATCCCACACCACTTCTTTTCCGGTAAGTCCTGCATAGGAGAGCGCCAGGCTGTATAGTTTTTCCGTCTGTACCGGATTAACCTGATAGAAAGATAAGGGTGAAATGGCAAAAGTAACGCCCCTTCCGGCGGAGGCAAACTCCTTTTCGGCATCACGGACAAAGATGGTATCTTCTATGGTGTCCTTTCCCCAGATGGTGTGAATTTCTTTGCCCATGATGGTATTTGCTTTTTCTGTGTTGATGCTCACAGATATACTTGTCATATTTTTTATGGTTGTAAGGGCATCTATCAACTTGCTTTGTGCAGGCAGATAGTCATGCGTTCTGTTTTTTTCTTTCAGATTAATAATCAGACATACCATCATCTCTCCGCTCTGGAATCCCTTGCGGATTAGAACATGGCGGATCAATCCTTTGCCTGTAGACTCGTCATAGGCAGGTACATGGTTTTCTTTCATGTAGAAAAGAATCATTTCCAATATCTGCTGGTTTTCCTTTACGCCCAGACAGCAGTCTGTATTTGCTATGATATCATGGGTCCTGCCCGCATAAAATCCTGCTGTCGGGTTTCCTTCTTTATCCTTTCCAATGGGATATTGTGCCTTATTTCTGTAATGAAAAGGCTCCTCCATTCCAACAATAGGTTCCATGACTTTATTAACCAACTCCGGCGCAAATCCTCCAATGCGGATCAGATTGTTCCTGACTTTGGATTCCTTAAACTGCAGCTGCCGCTGGTAGCTCATAGCCTGTATCTGACAGCCGCCGCATTTTTTATGAAAAACACATTTTGCATCCACACGAAAAGGAGAAGGTGTGAGCACCTTCTCTAATCTGCCGTACGCATAATTCTTTTTTACCTTTGTAACTCGTATCTGAGCCTTGTCGCCAATAATAGCATCTTTGACAAAGAAGGGATATCCATCCAGCTTTCCTATGCCCTCCCCCTCAGATGTCATGTCCACGATTTCTACAGTGAGAATCTGATTCTTTTCATAATTCATAATCCGCCTCATTTCTCTGGCTCTATGCATATTTTCAAAAGTTGGGCAAAGCAGTTACTCCAATTTCGTTCCTCTTAAGTTGGAATCAAATAACCGGTTAAAGCCCATCCATCCTGTTTCCGTGGAATTTTCCAAAATCTCTGTAAAGGTCTGCATCTTGGCATCCGTATTATCGGCAAAGTTGAGCGCCACTGCTTCCATGATTGCAGGTTTCTTGGGGGAGCCAAATTCATATTCCCCATGATGGGACAAAATGCAATGCTTCAATTCACTGGCAAGGATCGTTGGGAATCCCTCTATTTTGTTTATCTTTCCGGCAACCATCTCTGTTCCGATTACGATATGCCCCAAGAACTGACCCTCGTCCGTGTAATCATTTTGAGGAAAAAGCGAGAGCTCTCTTGTTTTTCCGATGTCATGACAGATAGCTGCACTGATCAGCAGATCCTTGTTTAACAGCGGATAAGCATTACAGTAATACTCGCAAAGCTTTGCCACGCTTAAGGTATGCTGCAGCAATCCCCCCACAAAGCCGTGATGAACCGTTTTTGCCGCGGAAGACTGTTTAAATGCCTTGACGAAATCTTTGTCCTCCACGAAAAATGCCTGCAAAAGCTGTTTCAGATATTTATTTCCTACCCCTTCAATATATCCCAGCAGTTCTTTATACATCTCTTCAATGTCAAATTTACTTACCGGAAGATAATCTCCGGGGGTATATTCACCTTCCTGACACTTTCTGATTCTTTTCACATTCACCTGTAAAGCACCTTGAAAGCTTGTGATATCACCATACACCTCTATGTAATCCAATGCATCAAATTCCCCAATTCCTGCATTATTCGGATCCCATATCTTAGCGTCGATCGTACCTGTTTTGTCCTGCAAAATCAGGCTTTCATAGGGCTTTCCGTTTTTCGTGACTGCTGACAATTTGTGTTTGCACAGATAAATATCAAATACTCTGTCGCCATCCTTATAATCTTTAATATACTTCATCTTTTTTTACGGACACCTGCCCGTTTCCTCTCTTCCTTTTATTCTTTCTTTGCGCCAAGTATCACGCTGACTTCCATTTCAATATACCCATCCGGTCCCTGTCGCATGATTTTAATAGGCAGAGTTTTTTCCGGTTCCTCCAGAAGAAGCGCTTTTACAAGGTTCTGATAATTTTTAATTTCTGTTTCCTGCACCTGTACGATTACATCACCGCTTTGTATTCCTGCGTTCATTGCAGGAGAATCCATATCAATCTCTGCAATATAAGCCCCAAAGGGAACGCCTAACTCCTCATTAGCCTCCTGTGTCACATCTGTGCCNTAAACGCCNAAATATGCAATGTCACTGTCATTTGAAAGANTCTCNATNACNTTTTTCANTTCTGTGATNCCAATNGCACTGANCANATTTTTAATNTCNCTGGAATTATATGACATATCAATGATTCCNANAANCTGACCTTTTAAATTNATCAANANNCCGCTTGCGCTGCTNCTGCCATATATNTCTGTNGTCATATATTTATAATTNGAATCNGGAAGTTTGATTGNATTTCCNACAGAAGTNACANTGCCAAANCAAANNGATCCTTCTGTGCCTACAGGTCTTCCCAGTGCAATNACCGGNCTNCCNNNCAGANTNCTTCCGGATNNTCCGAGNTCAACNGCNTTNGCNGTTTCAAGTGTNCTNCTTTTNATATCCGTTTTTGGTATGGCNATAANGGCNAATCCTGTATTATTATCTNTTTTCTTNATGNNNGCCTGNTATTCNTCTCCATCNGCAAAAGCAANCTTTAAAGAATCNGCCNCTTTGATNCTGCTGANATTTGCCAGAATNAGCAGNTCTTTTCNATTNTCNGCTACTACAACACCGGATACCGCNCCTTTNCTTTCATATTCATTATCAAGCCATCCCACATCNGACGTGACNCCTACNACCGTCACTATGGATTTNCGNACTTCTCCTGCAACCTNNTGCACACTNTNNGAAATAGAAAGATAATCCTCCACNCCNAGNTCCAANNNANGCTCCANCTCNGACANNANCTGNGCAATCTGCTCNTCNTCCAGCNCCGNCGNNTNNGAAGGNTCAGGCNGCATCTGNGAATCNTCAGCAATCATATCCTCAGGAAGTATCTCATTTTCTTCCGTCTCNTCCACAAATACCACTGTCTGAGGTTCTTCCTCCGGNTAAAGTNTGTTACTGATGACAGGCTCTAACAGTAAAAAAGTAAAACANGCCACCATACCAAAGATAACAGCCATGGCTGCNGTAATCAATGTACGCCGCACCAGCTTNCTTCTNTTNAGNGGTCTTTGCTTTATTTTTTCTATCATAAAATCAGTGTTATCCTGATTTTTATTTTCTTCCATCTGCCGGGCTCCCTTCATCATTCNATCATCGTAATAACAGGTGCATTCCANAAATTTTCNCTTACAGAATCCGCAGGCATATAAATCCTCAGATAAAGATGAAACTCATCNTCACCAACAGGGAGCCAGTTTGAAACCTTGCTCTCTTCTGGTCTGATAGACTGAACATAAATATCTAAAGATCCATCATCATTATAGACAAAATTNTTTCTGTCATTAATGCAGTACCGGTCAATCTCATTATCAATAAAAAGATTATCGNCGGAACTATAAACAGATATAGACCAAAATCCATTTTCTTTTATCTCAGGTAAGGTATCCATATGAATCACATAACTGCTTTGACCTGTCAGACGGTTTCCNTCTGAATCATATTCTGCCTTAGGATAAATCGCAAGATTCGTAGGATTTGCCCCAAGACCGGCAAGNGCAACCAGACAGCGATATTCATATTCCGTACCAAACTGTGCAATCGGGTCGCCGTAATAATTCCACGCCCCATTCTTTACCGCAAATTCTGTAGAAGCTAGACTACAGTCCTTTGTAAGACTTAAAAGGATAGACAACCATTCTTTTCCAAGTGAATCACCAAAAAGCTCTTCACTGAATTTACACTCCGGTCCTATATTGATTCTATTCATACGATCGACTANCTCCCAATCCTCTGGTGCAGGAGGATTTTGTGCCATAAGNTAGTTGACCTTGTCAAAATATTCAGACGGACCAAGACCCATCACATATTCCAAAGGTACNAAATTATTCTTTTCATCATAAGTACCNTGAGGCATCTCATCAATTGTATGATTATTCAGCATCTCAAGAGTATACGATTTCATACTGCCCTGAATCTGACGTACATTTCCGATATCCTCTTTCCCGTTGCAAAGTGTTCTGATAATTACCCATGAAAGTGATGTAGGACATTCTACCCTNGTGACATCATCAGGCACCTCTCCTTTGAAATCAGGTAACACAAAAATAAATTTTTCAATCTCATTTTCAAATGAAGCACAGTCAATTATTGTAACACAGTTGGTATATGCATCAAGCACTTGTGCCGTGCAAAACCGGTCTGTTTTCGGCAANTCCAGTATAACAGCTTCCTCGCTGCTCAAATCAAGAAAGACCTGAGAATAAATCGTATCAGCATTTNGTGTCACAACATCCCTTGAAGAAGCATCTGCAAGTTTTTCAGCATGAATNAACTGATTGACCGGCGCCTGTGAAGAAGTCGNCAAAACCGTATTCGTCATCTTCGTACTTGTTGCATCCATAAGAACAAGGGGAAACGAATAAATAACCGCTTCCTTTAAAATTGACAACTTCTCTTCATCCGTCAAAGNCGTATCTTTTTTNCCGCATCCAACAAAGCAGGNTAAAATCATCCCAACACTTAACGCCAGNCATATCGCTCTCTTATAATTTACAACCTGCATCCTTCTTCGTCTCCTAAAGCCAAAATCTTTATTTTTTATTTTCACCCCATTCGCCTCTCNCATCCACTATAAAAGTTNCTGACCTCCTTAAAAAACTACCGATTTAAATAATGATGGCAGCATAACACACGTATGCTGCCATTTCCAAGTAATCGGCGTGACAGGATTTGAACCTGCGACTTCTACGTCCCGAACGTAGCGCTCTACCAAGCTGAGCCACACGCCGTAAACTNNCGACCTTGTTCATCATACAATTTTTANAGCCNATTGTCAATAATCTTNCCAACGNTTTTTGTCAGGATGGCAGTTNAGNTTGCGATATTGGTTAAGTGGGGGCGCACTNCCGGGGAGAACACTTCCGCGTCGGGACGGANAAAAATCTATATCGGANCCTATGTACAGTGATAAGAAGAACTAAACAGCCCTTATTCAGAATNTGATACCGGACGCAAACGGCGTATTGACCCATCCATGGGTCAAATTACGCCTTCGCCGACCGTCCTGGTCGGCGATTGCTGGACATTGAAGGGCTGTTAAGTTCTTCTAATCACTTCCCNTAAGGCTCCNATATAGATTTTTNTCCGTCCCGACGCGGAAGTGTTCTCCCCGGCAGTGCCTCTCTAACTTAAACANCATCGCAAGCTAAACAAATNNANTTNNCTAATTAGCATTGAGTCCAAACAANTATTCTGCGGATTCCGATAACCCGGTCTTGCCTTCCGGTATGAAGGGTATGGTGNGACAGCAGGGAACGGTCAGGCGGGATTGCCGGCGCAGTTAACCCNCTGCATCANNATGGACAAAAAATCTATGTCGGTGCCTTATGGGAAGCGATTAGAAGAACTTAACAGCCCATTNCANNACCCAGCAATCGCCGGACAGGACGTCCGGCGAAGGCATAATTGACCCACGGATGGGTCAATATGCCGTTTGCGTCCGGTACCAGNTTCNAANNAAGGGCTGTTTAGTTCTTCTTATCGCTGTACATAGGNACCGATGTAGACTTTTTGTCCATCCTNATGCAGAGGGTTAACTGCGCCGGCAATCCCGCCCGNCCGTTCCCTNCTGTCCCACCATACCCTTCATACCGGAAGGCAAGACCNNNCAANANCCANNANCTTNNNCGCCTACACCAATAAATAAACCACCGTAATAATAAGCCCCACGCAGAATAGCAACAATCCAAAGGACAAACTTCTCCCAATAATCGTTTGTTCCTCNGACCACTCTTNATNCATCAATGCATACNTATGTTCATAATCAACTTTTCTGGGATGTTTNCTCCAAATAGTCGCATTAAANATCCNTTCCACCCCATTGNCNAAGCATCCNCCCACNTGAGTNANCGTATTTCCTTCNNCCANTTCGTGGGGCAGTTTGCTATCCTTATAAACTGTCTTGCGCANGAATACNACNACNGCATCCACCAGNCTNTCCAGTACCCTNCAGGCAACACCNANTACAAAAGGCAATNCCTTCAANATAATAGGGCGATAAATTGTATCTTCTAAATCTAAATATTTATTCCACCTGTTTACATAAACGGTCTTACCANCCTCTTTATTCATTAGCCACATTCTGACTATCAAANANTATANTGCCGCACCAATCAAAAGTGAGATTGCTGCCCCNTTCANATTTTCAANTGAAAACCATGCTACGGAATATGACTCTTCTTCCAAATGCATAAATCCCTGACCTAAATCCGCCACAGATCCCATAATCTGATTTGGCAAAAGCCCCATAAGCGGAAGCAATACCGCGCTTATGGTCAGAACCGCTGCGCTGATTTTATTTATATAATTTCCCTTTCGGAAATCAAACTCCTCCTGTATCTTCGGATCGCTGTTCTTTTCAATAAATAATGCCACATAAAGCTTCAGCATGTATGCTGCCGTCAGACCACCGCTGATTAAAAATATCCATTCAATCCCCTGCATGGTACCCACACCAAAAACACCGGATACGCTTCCTTTCCTTACCAGTTCCAGATATTCCACAATACTTTCATGAATCAGTGTCTTGCTGATATATCCGTTAAAAAGAGGCACACCGCTGATTCCCAATGCTCCCATCAGGAAAATAAAATGAAGCAGCGGTTTCTTCCTTCCAAACCCGCGTATTTCATTCAAGTTCAGCTTGTGGATATTCATGAATACCACACCTGCTGCCATAAATAACACCAACTTAATCAGAGAATGATTGACCATGTGAAGAAGGCTTCCTCGCACCGCAGATGCATTTTCCTCTCCCAAAAGTCCTGACATTCCCACTCCCACAAGAATGAAACCTATCTGGGAAACAGAAGAGCACGCCAGAGTACGCTTTAAGTCCACGGAAAAAAGGGCAAGCACCGCACCTGTCACCATAGTACAGACTCCAATAATTAAAATGAGACTCCCCCAGAACTTATCACCAAGAAAAAGATAACCGGTCAAAATCAAAATTCCATACATACCTGCTTTGGTGAGGATACCTGACAAAAGAGCAGAGGCAGGCGCAGGCGCCACCGGATGTGCTTTGGGAAGCCAGATGTGAAGGGGAAATGCCCCCGCCTTTGCACCGAACCCAAAAAGCATACATAATCCTGCTGCCCACAATGTCTTCGCGGCAGCCGAACCAAAACCATACCGGCTATTTCCCGCTAAACCGATCAGTTCATCAAACATCAGCGTTCCCGTCAGATTCTGCAACAGGAAGATACCCATCAGCATTACAAGTCCGCCTATAACCGCCACTGCCAGATAAGTACCCGCCGCCCTTAAAGAATCCTTTTTCTCATCATGGGCAACCCATACATAGGAAGTAAAGGACATGATTTCAAAAAAGATAAAAGTCGTGTAAAAATCTGCAGATAAGAACACTCCTTGTGTGGCGCCCAGAGTAAGAAGCAGGAACATATAATATCTGTTCCTGTTCCGGTAATGAGCAAAATATTCTTCCGAAAACAAAGTGCTCATAAACCACATGAAAGCTGCTATAGCAGCGTAAAGCCCTCTGAAACCATCCAGCGTAAAATGCAGTCCCATACCGCATATTCCCGGAATATCCATGGAAATACGACTGCCGCCCTTTGACATAATACCAGCAAGCAGGAAAAGGGAAATAAAAAACTCTATTCCTGTCACTGCATCTGCAAAGTAATCCCGCATATTCTTTTTGCTTCTGCCTATCAGATACCCGATAATGGAAGATATCATGGGAAAAAATATCATACTGCCAAGCAATAGCTTCATATCCGTATTCCTCCTAATATACACCTGCTGCCACATCTGTGAAAAATTTCACCATCGGTGCAGACCAAAGCCCGAACATAATTATACCTAATGTAAAAATAAACAATGGAATCAGCATTTTCCAATTGGGATCCGTTATCCCGGAAAGCGTTGACATATCAAACCCCTTTCCCGGAAAGAAAGCCCTGACAACAATGGTGAACATATAAATTGCCGTGAGTAGCGCGGATATTAAAAGACATACAATTCCGCCATAAGCAATGCTGTTTCCACTCTCCAGCGCGGCTTTCGCCAGATTCCATTTACTTACAAATCCGGCAAACCCCGGCACGCCCATAAGCGCAAGGGAAGATACCGTGAATATGCCAAATACGCAGGGCATTTTATACCCCATTCCATCAAGCTCATGTACATAGTGTTTATCCGTCTGATGCATAATAGCGCCTGCGCAAAAGAAGGAAGCAATCTTCATCACCGCATGAAAGACCAGATGAGTGAGCGCACCAACCATGCCAAGAGGTGTCATGATCGTCACCCCAAACAGAATATAGGAAAGATTACTGATAGTAGAATAAGCCAGCCTCCTCTTTAAATGCGTCTCCTTCACTGCACGGCTGCATCCATATAAGATTGTGAACATGACAACCAGCATAACCGTCGTCTGCGCCCAGGTTCCCTTAAGAAACTCTGTGCCAAAGCTGTAATAAGTCAGACGGATAATCGCAAAGGCTCCTGATTTTACCACCGCTACCGCATGAAGCAATGCCGTCACCGGAGTAGGAGCCACACCTGCATCCGGCAGCCAGGAATTAAACGGACACACTGCCGCCTTTACGCCAAATCCCATAAAAGCAATGACATAAATCAGTAACAATACATTGGTTCTATCTCCGATTTTCGTAAAATCAAGCACACCGCCAAGCACGAAATCTGTGGTACTTCCATAAATAATGATAAAAATCAGTCCAATAAAAGCAAATGCCGCACCGCCAAGAGAATAGTACAAATACTTCCTGCTCGCCAATATGGCTTCTCTGGTCAAAGTATGCATGACAAGCGGAACCGTCACCAGAGTGAGCAATTCATAAAAAAAGTACATGGTAAGCAGATTCGATGCTAGGGAAATACCCAGAGTCACCCCATAAGTCATGCTGTAAAAAGTAAAGAATATTTTTTCATGCTCTTCCTTCGTCATATATTCAAAAGCATATAAAGTAGCAAAGGGCCATAAAAAAGAAACAATACCGGCAAACACCATGCTCATTCCATCCACTTTAAAACCAATGGAAAGATTACCTGTGAAATTAGTAAGTGTCACTACATGATCCGGACGATGAAACAAAAGATACCAGACCAGCAGACTATTCAATATAATCAGTGTTTCCAGAAAGAACTCCATATGGCGCCGTTCTTTAAAAGGAATCATGGAAATCAGCACGCCGGCTATAATAGGAATTGCAATAACCAATAAAATCATAACTGTTCTCCTCCCTTAAAGTATCTTTTCAATCATCTGTAACAAGTATTGAATCAGCCCTCCTGGAAACAGACCAATCACCACAGACAATACTGTAAGCACCAATACCGGTACCGTCATAAGCCATGACGGCTCCTTTTTCTTCAACGCTCCATAATCATAATCCGCCCCCGGAAAAAATCCCTGAAGGGTAATGGGAAGCAGATACCCTGCGGTCAATAGCGCGCTGAGTAGCAAGATCACCGGTCCTATCCAGTTAAATCCGGCAATACCGCAGGAAAGTGCTCCCTCTGCCAGATACCACTTACTTACAAAACCACACATAGGAGGAATACCGATCAATCCCAATGACAATATCGTGTAACACCACATCAAAACCGGCATTTCTTTTCCGATTCCCCGAAGCTGCTCCACTCTTGTCTTTCCGGTTCTATAAATAATAGCGCCTGCACTAAGGAACAATGCCGCTTTAATAAATCCGTGACACAGCACATGTAAGAAACTGCCTGTCAGAGCATCTCTGTTCATGAGAGAAAGACCAAATAAAATGTAAGATACCTGACTGATGGTGGAATAGGCAAGACGCTTTTTCAGCACCGGTTCTCTGTATGCCAGCATGGAGCCCATTAAAATCGTAATGAGCGTTAAAACCATCCATGCCTTCTGAACCCAGGTTCCCCTTAAAAAAGAAGCTCCAAAAATATAGTAGACCACACGCACAATTGCCAATACACCAGCCTTTACAATCACTGCTGAAAGGACAGCCGAAGCAGGAGCCGGCGCCACCGGATGGGCAGCCGGAAGCCAGGCATGCATGGGAAACATACCCGCTTTTACACCGAACCCGATCAGCATGGCAAATGCAATGCCAAGAAGAATCGCCCCATGCTCCGCTGCTGCCTGTGTACTGATCACACCTCCCGGGCTAAAGGTCAGTGTATTTCCATATGTCTCCACAAAGTACAACCCAAAAAGCGCCATATAAGCACCGCTCAGAGAATAAAATAAATATTTGAGTCCTGCCATAATCGCTTCCCGGCTGCCGCTATGCAGTACAAGCGGCATAGACGCCAATGTCAGCATTTCAAAAAACAAATAAAAAGTAATTAGATTTCCTGCAAAACAAAGGGCTAACAAAATGCCTAACACAATCAGATAAAATCCATAGTAACGCTTCTCTTTTTCCTCATGCTTCATATATTCAAACGAAAAGAAGCCTGCACAGAGAAAGATTACCACTGCCATTACAGAAAAAACAACACTTACCTCATCCACCTTAAACAGGATGGGAAGCCTCTCCGTCAGATTGAACAAGGTCATCAGACCCTCCTGTGGCGTACAAAGAACCAAAACCACCAGTGCTGCTGTTATGACAAGAAAAACACCCATCGTCCATAAAAGATTTTTCCTGCTTTTCATTTCCTTTCTCACAAGAAGGTAAACTCCTGAAAGAACAGGAAACAGAATAGACAATATTATGTAATACATACCGCATACCTCCTTATGAGAACATAGCAAGCCCCTGCTCTATCAAATCCACAATTGGCTGCGAGCTTACACCCAGAACCACATTAAGAACGATAAAGCAGACTAGGGTCAGACAATACAATTTCATTTTTTTAAACTGAATGCTTCCGTATTTCCCATCTTCCACCGGTGTATAAATGCGGATAACAGTCTTCATGAAATAGATTGCATTCAATATCGTACTGATACCAAGTACGATCAAAGCCGGCAGCATTTTTGTTCCGTTTTGCACGGCTGCCTGTGAAAACAATAACTTGCTGATAAATCCTGAAAACGTAGGAATACCTACCATGGACAGAGAGCCAACGGTAAAGGCAACTCCCGCCCACTTATTCCGATAAGCAGCGCCGGTCAGTTCTACCAGTTTCCTACTGCCTGCCGATACATCCGTAAGCCCGATTGCCGCAACAAACAGAAGGGATTTTGTGGCAGCATGGGAAAGAATGTGAAATACACTTGCCGTCATACCTGCCTGAGTTCCCATTCCGATACCCATATAAATATAACCAATCTGTGCCACTGAAGAAAATGCAATCATCCTCCGCACATCATTCTCCCTGATGGAACTGAAAGATCCGAAAATCATCCCCATCAGACCAAAGGCAAACAGAACATCTATGATCCTGCTGTTATAAAAAACATCAAATCCAATCACCCTGTAAATAATTTTAATCAACAAAAAGATATACCCTTTTGAGACCAGACTGGACAAAATAGCAGCTGAGGATACCGTTGAATAGCCATAAGCATCCGGCAGCCAGGCGTGAAAAGGAAACAATGCGCTTTTGATGGCAAGTCCCACCGACATCAACGCTATTGTGACCAAAAGCGGAATCCGGTATTCTCCTAAAACAAAAAGAACCGCAACCTGCTCCTTAATATTACTCATAAGCAGATGCCCTGTCAGATCATACAGCATACACAGACCCATAAGCAAAAGACCGGAACCTAAAAGGCTCATGATCATATACCTTGCTGCCGCTTCAATGGTCCTGCCGTTTTGCCTGATCATGATAAGACCGCAGGCTGCAATCGTGTTAATCTCTACAAACACATAAGCTGTGAAAAGGTCGTTGGTGTATATAAGAGCAAGCAGAGAAGCAAGCAGCAAATCCATGAGCACATAGTAAAGATAAGTCTTATCTTCCTCCACTTCATCCGCCAGTTTTTTCCTTCCTCCTTCTAAAGACAGAAGCATAATAATGCAGAAAAACAATGCCATAAACGCTTCCAATATACCTGCCCGGATTTCATTTCCCCAGGGTGCCGGAAATTTGCCCATCACATATACAAAAGCTTCTCCCGTACGTATCGTATATCCCAACGTACAGATACTTAAGAAAGCTACGATCAATATCAAAATGATATTCACACGCCTTGCACTTTTTTTCTTCAGCCCGGAACTGATGATTCCGGCAAACAGACAAAGCAATATGGAAACAGCAGGAAAGTTCTGTACAAAATCCATTTACAGTCCCTCCTTTTTCAATCTTAAAGAAATTTCATCCAAATCCAAGGTGTGATAACGACGATATAAACGAATCGTTATGGAAAGCATTAACGCGCTGACAGATACCGAAACAACGATACCCGTGAGCACCAGACCGCTTGGAATGGGATTGATATATACTTCCATACTCTGCACCCCATCTTTTACGATTGGCGCCACCCTGCCTGCAATATATCCTTTTTCAGCCAGGAACAGATAAATCGCTGTATCCATGATATTCAGTCCAATGATCTTTTTAATCAGATTACTTTGCAGAAGCAGATTTCCAAATCCAATACCAAACAGAATCATGGCAACTGCTTCACCATAATTGGCAAAAAGATTTGCTCCCATTCTACAGACCTCCCCTTCTGAACAGTGCATAAAATGCATACATAGTACATGCTACCTCAAGACCCACACAAATATCAATCGGCAGGATAATACCGCCGCTCAAGATATGTCCCGGTATTCCCAAAGGGATATGATTCTCAATCCCGTTAGCCCCCGTAATATAGAAATAAGAGCCAATAATGCCATACATGCAAAGGGCAGTTATTTTTGCAATCTTATAAATCATCTCGTTAAAAAATTTCTGGGTCTTTTTAAAACCAAAGGCACTGGTATAAAGAATCAGACCTGCACCTAAAATCGCTCCGCCGGAAAATCCCCCGCCGGGAGAAAGATGCCCATTNAAAATTACATAAATACCAAAAATAAAAATAATGGGACATAAGACAAACGCTGTCCCCTGCAAAATAGCATCATTTTTAGGTTCAAAACGTCTGTCATTATTATTCTCTACTTTTTTCAGAACAGCATCATCCACCATCAAAAGAATCATAACGCAGCAGGTAGCAATAAAAAGCACATTGGTTTCTCCAAAAGTATCGAATGCCCTGTAGGTCAGAATCATACCCGATACGATATTAAGCGCGCCGGTCTCCTGTAGACCCTCTTCTATATATCTCTGCGAAACAATGTTGTTATCAGGATTGGCAGAACTGCCGATTCTCGGAAGATAAGAAACTGTGTAAAGCAAGAGCCCCACCAAAGTCACACAAAACAAAACCGCCGCCACCACATAAATTCTGTGAAAAAGCATAAGTCTTTTATTTTTTTCAACATCATATACCTTATCATGGATCATCTGTGTTTCATTCATACGCTCCAGAATGGTGGATTCCTGTATCTCTATCTCCTTCTGAGGCTGCATCTCCACTTCACCCACATAAGGATCCTTACTTCCCGAAAGCCATCTGAAAAAATGGAAAGCTCCCGTCTTTTCATATTCTTTCTGCGGTCTTAATCTACTCATTGGATTTGGCCTCCTTCTGACCAGCCTTTAAGTCAGCCTCGGCTTTTTCTTCTTTTTCTATCTGAATCGCCTGAATCTTCTTCAATGTGGCAAAAAACAAGATACTGGTTACTCCTGCTCCTACCGCTGCCTCGGTGATAGCCAGATCCGGTGATTCCAAGCAGACCCATATAATAGACATAACCAGACTGTAAGACATATAAATCAATATGGAATTCAGCAGGTTTTTGGAAAAACTCACCGATATGGCACAAACAATTAAAAATCCCATAAGAATACACTGAAATATTGTCATATCTTTTCTCCCCCCACTTCTTTCTTTTTTTCTTCTTCTATTTCTTTTTCCAGATCTGCAATATCCTCATAAATCTGACATTGGCTCTTTAACTTCTCATTGGTGGTCACCTCAAGCCTCGCCAACAAGTGGGAAGAAACCGGAGATGCGAACCACAAAAATATCACGATCAACATCATCTTCAGCGTCGTAAAATTAAGACCGCAAAAAATCATGAGTCCTACCAGTGAAACGCTGATGCCCAGAGTATCCCCCATGGCCGCCGCATGCATTCTGTTCAAAACAAACCGAAAATGAAAAATACCGTACAATTCAATCAAAAATATAATCAGACCGCATAAAAGTAATGCACCGCCTACAATTAATCTGATCCACTCAAATATTTCCATGCTGCTTATCTCCTTCCCCGTTTATTTCCTCAGCTTTCTCCACGGACTGATACCTCTTTTCTTCATAAACACCTATATAAACCTTAGATATGACCGTAACTGCCAAAAAACTTACCAATGCATAAATCAGGCATATATCTATCAGAAATCCTTCCTTTAATAAAAGAGAAAGAATTGCTATCATAACCATGACCATGGTTCCCATCATGTTCACTGCCACAATACGATCCGCAACACGGGGTCCTCTGACCGCCCGGATCAAACAGGCAAACAACATGACTGCAAGAATAATCAGAACCGTTATGTACATGCCCTGATAAATTTTATCCAAAGTACTTAAACCTTCGCTCATCTGCAATTTAATCCATCCTTTCCATATTCCGAAGAAGCGTCACGAAAATTGAACTGTTAATTCCCTCCGCCAGACTTTTGTCTAAGCAATGCACCACATACTCATCCCCACTTAAAGACACCGTAATCGTACCCGGGGTCAGGGTAATAGAATTTGCAAGCAGGATTCTGGCAGGTGTAGTCTTCAGATCTGTTTTAAACCGTACCACGGCCGGTTCAATCTCATATCTGGATGACATGATCATTTTGATGACCGCAAAGTTTGCCTTAATGATTTCCGTCACCAGAACAAATACATAATGTAAGATTTGAAACATTTTTTTAGCAAAAAGAAGATCCATTCTGGGTTTATAACCCAGAAATTTACAGATAAACCAATAGATCAGCCCTGCTACTACAGCGCCGAAAGCTGCTATTTCCAATGTAAACTGTCCATTAAATATGATCCATATAAGAAAAAAAATAAAATACATTTCTATACCTATTCCTTTCTTGCCCGTACTAAAGCAGGTGAGGCTTACGCCAGCACCTGCTTAATTTTTTCCTCTAATTCATTTTTTGAGACTGCTCCAATTACAGTGTCTACTACCCTGCCATCTTTAAAGAATAAAAAGGTGGGTATGGACATAATCTTAAATTCCCTTCCAAGCTCCGGATTTTCATCTGTATTACACTTACCAATTTTGCACTTGCCGCTGTAGTTCTCTGCAAGTCCTGCTACGAGGGGCGCCATCATCTTACAGGGTCCGCACCAGTCNGCATAAAAATCTACCATAACNGGNAAATCGCTTTTCCTGACCTCCTCATCAAAATTGCTGTCTGTAATTTTCAGTTCCATGTCTGCTCCTTTCCTAAACTATAAAGTAATTGACTATTTCTAGTTTAACCAGTTCATTTATCTTTTAATGATGTATTTATAGATTGGATTGCCCTTGGACGAAAACTTTTCTTCATATTCCGTCATAACATTACCTTCTGCCATCTGTATGTCATGATGAAGATCATAGGTTACTCCGACGGTCTCCCATCCCGCTGCAGGTAATTCCCCCAGTGCGAAATCAAACAAATCTTTATTATCTGTCTTAAATTCCAGAACCCCGTCTTTTTTGAGGAACTGGTCGTATCTTAAAAGAAATTCTTTTGATGGAAGACGCCTTTTTGCATGTCTGTCCTTNGGCCAGGGATCAGAAAAATTTAAATANATCCGATCTACCTCTTCCCGGTCNAAGACCTCTGTAATCTCTTCCGCATCCATACGGATGAACAATAGGTTCGGAAGCGGTTCCGCTTCCATCTTCTGCAAAGCCCTTAAAAGGACACTGGAATACTTTTCAATTCCCACATAATTTATCCCGGGATTTCTGCCGGCAAGTTCATAAATGAACTTTCCCTTTCCCATACCTATTTCAATCTGAAGGGGATGATCATTTCCAAAAATTTCCTTCCATCTTCCCTTAGCCTTTTCCGGCTCATGAACCACCAGCGGACTTTCCGCTATGATATCTCTGGCCCCCGAAATATTTCTAAGTCTCATGAACTATTCCTTCCAAATCAAGACAATTATTATACTTTTCAGTCATTTATTTTACAACATTTTCCTACATATGAAAAGAGGAAAATATGTCTGAAAAAAGGCTTGTCAAGAACATCCCTAAAATGTAAACTTATAATTAGATTTTATAGAGTGAAAACATCACAAGGAGTCATTATGAATTACAAGAAATCCGGACGGGTAGGACGCATAATACTAACCGCGTTTTTATATATTTCTATACTTACCGGCACAGGTCTTAACGCCTATGCCGCCCCTGCAAGTCTTGAGGAAGCCAATGAACAGGCGGAAGAACGCAAATCCCTTCCCATCCAAAGCAACCAGATTGAAAACTGGCCTGCCGGTCCTGCAATTGGAGCTCAGTCCGCTATCTTGATGGATGCCAACACCGGTGTCATTTTGTACGCAAAAAATATCGATGAAAAATTATATCCTGCCAGCACCACTAAATTAATGACTTGTATTCTGGCAGCAGAAAACTGTAAGCTGGATGAAATGATCAAATTTTCCCACAATGCTGTTTTCAGCATTG
Source organism: Lachnospiraceae bacterium (assembly GCA_014804785.1). Taxonomy (GTDB): domain Bacteria; phylum Bacillota; class Clostridia; order Lachnospirales; family Lachnospiraceae; genus Suilimivivens. The sequence continues at coordinate 106,740 of JAAUZD010000026.1, read as the reverse complement.
AGCGAGGAAGCTCTAATATTGGAATTGACGAAGGACAGTCCATGCCTTTAGAAGAATGTCTCTATGGCATATTGGTGGCATCTGCCAATGAAGTAGCAAATGCTGTGGCAGAACATATTGCCGGAACTACAGATGACTTTGCCATAATGATGAACCAAAAAGCCGCTGAACTTGGATGTAAAAATACCCACTTTACCAATCCCCACGGACTCTTTGATGAAAATCATTACACCTCTGCTTATGATTTAGCCCTAATTGCAAAGGCCTTTTTTCAAAATGAATTACTTACAAAGATAGGCAACACTCCCTCCCATCATTTTCAGGCAACAGCAACACAGCCGGATGATTTTATAGAAAGAAATAAGCACAAACTGATTACCGGAGAAATTGCTTACGAAGGAATCAAAGGAGGCAAAACCGGATATACAGATGAAGCCAGACAGACCCTTGTAACATGTGCGGAACAAAATGGAATGAAATTGATCTGTGTCGTCATGAAAGAAGAATCACCAGAGCAATTTTACGACACGGTAAAACTCTTTTCCTATGGTTTTACCAATTTTTCCGCTGTAAACGTTTCGGAAAATGAGACCGACTATTCCATACAAAATTCCAACTTTTTTAACACATCCAACGATGTATTTGGAAACTCCAAACCAATTCTGACCTTAAATCAGAGTAGTTACCTGATTATGCCGAAAACAATTACATTTGATGATCTGGACTCCCAGATATCCTATGAGACATCCGGGGAAAATGAAGTTGCCGTAATTGAGTATTACTATCACGGCGCTTATGTAGGAAATGCAACCGTGGATTTAGCGGAAGATACACCCGCCTCTTATGATTTTACGGAAAACATATCGATAGAAGAACCAGAAAAAGAAACAGAACCAAATGTAATTATCGTGAATATAAAAACCGTATTAATCTGTATATTAGTTATTGCTCTTATACTGATTGCTTTTTTTGTAATTCGCTCCATTATTAACAGCTATAATTTTTTAGACGGCGGAAGAATCTCCAAAAGACGCAGAAGGATGCGCAAAAGAAACCGGAAAGACGGACCTCACTTTCCATCTTCCCGGTTTAATGGTTTTGATCTTTAACTTTGACATTTGCCTTTTTGATTTTGCGATGCTCCTTCGCTTGATCTCTCCTTTGCAGGATTTTCTGATAATCCTCCTCTGAAATAAGTTTTGAAGTCTTGACCACATATACTTTATCGTTTTCAGACTTGCGGATTCTGATCTTGGATTTCATGTATCCATGAACAGGGCAAAGAGAAACGCTATAATAATTCTTTCCGTTGGGTGAAAACCAACGGATTTTTTTGCGAATATTTCTATGACATAGATAACATTTTGTGCTGATGACTTCCCTGTCCTCCAAAGCTTTCTGCTTATCAGCAAATTCCCTGGAGATATATTTCACATAATCCCGAAACAGCACATGCACCTCTTCCTGCCTAGTCTTTGGCAATATATAAGTGTCTATGGAATAATTCTCTAATATTGAATCTTCTATGAATGCTAAAATCTGTGCCGTATAATAGGCATCGCTAAATGCCCTGTGGAAAGGAATATCGTTTTTGATATTCAAGTAATTGGTTGCGTATTCCAGACTTCTTCTTACCTTTTTATCTTCATATGCAATGCTGAAAAGCTTCTGTATATCCAGAAAACGAATAGGCGCGCTGTCAAGAGGCTCCATTTCATGATAATGCATATTTCTTTGTAATTCGTATAAATCAAGAGGACCCCATGTACAGAAAATGAAATCTTCTCCGCACCAGGCGAGAAATTCATTCATAACATCCACAAAAGACTGTCCTTTTTCTAAATCTTTCATACGAAGATGTATCAGATCGCTGGTAATCTTGTGCATGCGTCGATAAACGGTGGGCTTGATCAGCTGATTATACTCATCCACCATGACCTTATCCTCATTTAGTTTAATTGCTCCGATGTCAATGATTTCAAATGGCATCATTTTAACCTCCGGCTCTTTGCCGGTATTGCTCTGATTCCACTCTAAATCCAGTACGATATAGTTCATTACTTGTATTTCCTCATTTCAGCACAGTTAATGTATGTATTATCATACCACATTTTCCTGGATTCTACTACTGATAATGAAATTACTCCGACCATCTTACTACATCGCCTTTTTTAAACTCTTTATCTGATGAGATAATGATCTTACTATCACCATCAAGGGCAGCTGACTCGATTGCTGCCCAATTCTCATTCTGGTCCAGTATTTTCACATTCACCTCTTCCACATAAAATTCTGGTCCAAGAATACCCTCTCTCTCTTTCAAGACATAAACATAATTCCTGCCATTTTCAGTATAAATTGCCGAAGGAGTAATACAGGATTTGTATTTTTCTCCTTTTTCCGAACGAGTAAGCGTTCCTGACAACCCCGGAACACCTGTATCCTCCGGAAGATTGATATAAGTCTCAAAACATCCGGGAACAGACTGACTTTCTGAAAAATAATCAATAGTCATATCCATTGTCCGGCTGATGCCATCCAGCTTGACCGTAACCTCATCTCCAAATCCCACATACTTCTTCTGATCTTGATCAAGTATGACTTTTAATTGACAGGGGAGACTGTCATCCGTCATCATCATAGCCGCTGCGTCCGGTACCCGGTCACCTACGTCCACAAAAATATTCGTAATCATACCTGCTGCCTTGGCTGTCACATTACCTTGTTCATTATAAATCTCTTGATAAGCTGACAAGTCCATTTTCATCTGGGCGATTTCTGTCTGTAAAACGGAAAGAGAAGCATCCTTATCTTCCGGAAATAAAATATCCTCAATATTTCTCTGTGCCTCTTTCATGGCACCGTCCCGTGCCCCTTTTGCATCCGCTTCCCCGTAAGCGGCACTCTGCAGGTTGTCCAGAAGTGCCTGATACTCCTCCTCGCTTAACCCTTCAGCATCTTCCAGTTTCTCCGCCGCCCGCACATAAACGTCTTCTGCCCGTCCAACCTCTGTATCTTTCTGCCTTGCAGTCGTATCATAATCTTCTCTTGCCCGCGCTTCCTCAATCTCCTTTCTTTGCCTTGCAAGTTCCTGATTCTCTAAAATCGCATTCACTTGAAGCTGACATTTATTAATCTCCGTCTGTTTCTCCTCCATAATTTCATGAAGATCCTCAAGATCAATCTGAAAAAGCACATCTCCTTCCTCCACCCTGTCGCCTACATGAACCATCAGCGCCTTTACCCGCACTCCTCCAAGGGCATTGACTGCCTGCTTTCCCCCTTCAATCACAATTCCCTCCGCTTCCACTTTATGTTCAATATACTTTTCTTCCAGAGTATTTATACTTACCATAGGAATCCTGGTGGCATAAATACTTTTTGAAATTAAAGTACACATCCACATAAATCCCAGAAACAACGCAAATCCCACAACAAACTTCTTTTTGACCATTACCGTCCTCCTACTCCTTTAAACCGGAATAAATAATTCCCTGTTCCAGATAATCCTGCCCCATAACAAACACAAACGCTGCCGGAATCAAAGTGATGAACGAAGCACAAAAGGCATATCCTGCCTGCGCCCAGGTAATTTCCGGCAGATACAAAGATAACGGCCAAAGTGACTTGTCATCCAGAAAAGCCATGGGCTGTTCCATCATATTCCAATACTCCAGAAATCCCAGAACGATTGTTGACAGAATGCCGCTTTTTCCAAGAGGAAGTCCTATCCTGAAAAAAATAACCCACTCCGCTGCCCCATCAATCCGCGCCGCCTCAAAAAGCTGGGCAGGAATGCTCCTGAATCCTCCATAAGATAAAAAAATCGGAAACGTTGAAAAAACGGCGGGCAGTATCACTGCATACTGGGTGTTCAGCAAAGAAAATCTGTTCAATACCAGATAACTTGAAAGCATCGTAACCTGAAAAGGCAAAAGCATCAATACTACATAAAATGCAAAAAACGCTTTTCCCGCCCGCACTTTGTATACCGCAAATGCCCATGCGGCAGGCACACCAATCAAAAGCTGCCCTACAAGAATACAGACCACCATTTTCATGGAATTCCAGAACAAGATAAAAAACTGCGGTGTAAAAAATAATAATTTTCCNTAATTTTCAAAAGANGGATAATCCGGCATGAACTTCCAGCTNATANANTCCATATTTTCTGCAAAAATCGGATTNAAGTATTCTTTCAGTTCATAATGATCCATAAAAGANCCGGTGATTAATAAGATNACCGGAAAAACNATCAATATTCCCGGCAATGCCAATGCNATTATNNTAATGATCTTTTTAATCTCACCCATGAACCTGGGACTAAGTTTCGTATTTCTTATTTTTGTATTTTTTATCATTATGCTTCATCCCTGTCCCATATTTTNTGCAATAATAANATCACAATAAATAAAAAAGTACCTGTACATACTGCTGCTGCCGCCATCTTGTCAAANTCNAGATTGACATACCAGTTGTTAAAAATATGCTGCAGCAGATAAATACTTTTGTGAGGATAAGCTCCCGCCACCAGATAAGCTTCCCTGTATATCTTAAAAGAATTTANAAAAGATAAAATCACNATGGTGTAAAGCGTCCCCTTCAAATTTGGAAGAATGATATACCACACTCTCTTAAAGCTGCCCGCCCCATCGACCTTCGCAGCATCTAAAAGTTCTTCCGGAATCCCCAATATTCCTGCAAGCCACAAAACTACTGTATAACCGGTATTTTTCCAGATATAACTGCACACTAAAACCCAAAATGCAGCTCCCGTTCCTAGATAATCTGTATGTATTTCTCCCCATAGTCCTGTCAGTTTTCCAACTTCTGTAAGGAGCAGATTCAAAAATCCCTGCCTGTAAAATACCATCTTCCAGACAATCACGATTGTTGCCGTAGGCATGGCAAGGGGAAATAAATAAACGGATTTAATTAATCCGGCGCTTTTAAATTTACTTAATGGCAAAGCAATTAAAAAACCGATCAGCACAAGCAGCGGTATACACACCAGCGTAAACTTAAGGGTATTTTGGACAGCAGTCAAAAATGCCTGATTTTGAAAAATCATTTTATAATTTGCAGTACCTGTAAATTTTCCTGTCACGGCTGTGGTAAAGGATCTCCTGAACACATCCAAGAAAGGAATAATTACAAAAACTGCCACCCCTAAAAAGCTGGGAGCCATAAAGATTAAAAAAGCCCTCCCGTTTTTCTTCACATGATACCTCCATAAAAGTATGCCGCCCACAAAACACGTGGGCGGCGGGTTTTATTCTGACATATAAATTGATACTTTCTGTTCGATTGCATCCACCGCCTCTGACAGGCTCTGTTCTCCCCTTATATAACGAATGCCTTCGCTGTACACTGCATCCTCTAGCACCGCATCCGGCACATAAGGCGTATCCACGCTTTTTATCCAGTCACGAACAAATTGTTTTTGCTCTTCATCAAACCAATAATCACAAAATTCAAGCTTTATGCCATCCCCATTTGATGAGCTATACCAGCCGTAAACCCCATCATCCGATAAATACTCTTCATTTACTACAAAAGTTCCTTCTTCCAGCCCTGCTTCACTTACGGGCAATCCTTTAAACAAAGAAGTCTGATTTTCCTTTCCCAAAAGTACTTTTAGCATTTTTTCCGCCTCCTCAATTTCATTGGAAGCCGAACTAATTCCAATTAATGTTTCAGGCAGGAATGGGTTTTTATCATATTGCTTCATAGTTACAACTGTATAGTCTTCAAATCCTTTTACTTTACTCATGGAAAATGCCTGTGTCAAATCGGTTCTCCACCAAGTTGTTCCACACTCTATTTGTTCATATTCTCCAATAATTTCTGTCCAGCTTGTCATTCTGATATAGTCTGTATCCTCATACTTTACTCCATAATATTCAATGAAAGTATCATTCCTCATTTGATATTGATTGATTGCTTCATCTGAGATTCCGTCCATCTGGGCATCATAAATTCTTTTGCTCTGCTGAAGAAATTCTTCTATAGCTTTCTTATCAATTTCCTTTGATGTCGATTTCCAGTCAGATTCAGAAATCATACTAAATAATCGCATAATTCCTTTTTCAGAACAGATACCTAGTATATCTTTTTCGGGGTAATCCTTTCTGATTTCTTCCACCATGTCAGCAATATCCTTAAGGCTTTCTACATTAGAAACATACTTTTCTTTTCCTATTATTAATGGAAGCTGAATTTCTAAGGGTAATGTATAAACTTTATTATCAACCTTAAAAGCATTTACAATATTCTCAAAAGGTTTATTTTCTTCCTCCATACTATTTAAACAGTCACTTAAATCTAAGAGCAAACCCTTTTCAATATACGAATCAACGGGCATATTATCCAAAACAAGAATATCCGGTCCTTCTCCTGCCATAATCTGGGTATTCAATTTTTTTAGCGCATCATCTCTCGTTACGGAATTATCCTCCCCCATCCCTACTTCGTATTCTACAAAAATCTCCGGATTACTTGACTGAAAAATAGTAATTGCCTGGCGCATAGTATCATTTTCTTCCAAACTGTAAATCTTTAATTTGTTATTTGGCACTGTTGGAACATTCGGATCGTAGGTAAAGTATGCTACTTTATTATCTGCAAATAAAGCAAAAAATTCATTATCCGGAAGAGCCATCATACCCATTAACAGATAAGATGGATTGCTTAAACAGGAAAGATTTCCATCAATAACCTGTTCCATTACACTTCCTCCTATTACATGACGATGCAGTCCTTTATTTCCAGCCAGATAGAGAACGCCATCCTCCCCTTTAAAGAAACACATTGTACAACAATTTACAGTATCGTAATTCCTGTTTTTGTAATTTTCATTTACAAAGTCATATAGAACTTCGTCTTCTATATATTCTTTCTTTTCTATATCATACAAAAGCAATCCATCAAAATGGTCTCCATCAATAATCATCAGATTATTCAAAAATGCTACCTGTTCCGGTCTTCCATCTATTGTAAGAAATTTTTCACTGCTGCCATCTTCCTTTACTTCATAAATTGTTCCGCCAAGCGAAGCTACAAAGACTCTTCCTGTATCCGTAATCCATATTTTTCTAATCCATTTCTCATCTTCTGTGGTTGCAATCTCAAAGGGCACTTGTGTTCCGTCTGGTTTAACAATAAGACCTACTGTATGAATCTCATCGCTTTCGTTGTCATTATCATAAATAATTCCAATTGTTCCATCTGCTCCGCAAGCCACGGATGGAATATATGCTTCATTTATTAAATTCGTATACCATTCTGGACTTTCGCCCTCCCAAGATAACGCATTATATTTTGACATAATCCATTTTTTTTGTTCCTCAGGTATGGTAACTGTTCCACCTAGAATTTCAGATACATCTATAACATTTTCCACATACCGTCCCATAGCAATATTATCTTGAGATTCATTTTCACTATCTGCGCTCTGTCCGCCGCTTTCCTCAACTTTTGTATCTGACCCATTTTCTGTGCTCGTATTCATATCTGTCTGACCACCGCTGCACCCCGTAAACAATACCGCTGCCATGGCAAACGTCATGATACATGCACCTATTCTTTTTAATTCTTTACATTTTTGAAACATATTTTCCTCCTTCTCTACACAACATTTTTTTTAAAATTAAACAAAATTATATATAACTACATTGTCTGCTGCAAATTCTTTATCTTCCACTGTATAATGTCCGGTAAGAGATAAACTGTCCCCCTCCTTGATATCTGAAAAAGAAGCTTCCTGCTTTGTAACATCAGAATCTTCATTTACACCGCTATTTTTTACCGTCCGTAATTCATACTTTGTATTTTCAGAGATATTAACTGTGATAAGCACCTCCTCACCGTTTTCATCTGCTCCGGATACAGCTATTGAACCTTGCCCATCATCCATTTCGTATGTAAATGTTTTACTTAAAATCATGCTTTCATTTCCTATACTTTTAACATTCCCTTCCAAATTTTCTTCTTTTTCACTGTTTAGGCGATCTTCATTCTGAGGCTCTTCTTCATTTTCGCCGTTCAAGTCATCCTCACTCTGTGATTCTTCTTCGTTTCCGCTGTTTAAGCTATTCTCACTTTGCGGCTCTTTCTCAGGTTCCGTGACTGCTTCTACTGTAATCTCCGGCTCCTTTCCCCCGCAAGCAGTTAATCCTGCTAAACAAACAGCACATAAAAAAATAATGACTTTCTTTTTCATAATTTTCTCCCTTTCTGATTTTGAGATTATCATAACAGCCAAATCTCTAAAATATCTCTAAGAAAAAACAGCCGGGAAATCCCAGCTGCCTTCTTTCTATAACTATATTAAGTTGCTGCGCTACATTCTGTCTTTAAATAATCCAAAATGCTTGAAATAATATTACCAATTGACACATTTGAAATGCCAAGAACAATGTTATCACATTGATTTGTGGGAATCAAAAGCCGCTTGGCATTGCTCTGACCAACGGCAGCAGCCATCTTAGGCGTGACCTCACCATACATGGAATCTGCAATGACTATACCGATAGGTCCAATGATAATATCCGCTTTTCTGCTTCCAGCAATAATTGCATTTTCTCCTGTGGCTGCATGGTCTGCCCCTGCTTTCAACATATTGGATGCTGCCACGGAATTTGTACCCACCGCAGTTATGATGATATCAGGATAGGTTTTCTTAATTGCAGACACGATCTGTTTCCCAAGACCGCCGCCCTGGGCATCAATAACTAATATATTCATTATAATATCTCCTTCTATCGTTTTATCATTATATCTTTTTTTCTATATCATGTAAATAAAACTTAGAGTATTTTTAGAGATTTCCATGATAATATAATGTATAATGCTTAAAAGAGGAAATGATTATGAGAATTTTGCTTGTAGAAGATGAAGAACAATTAAATGAAACCCTCACTTTGCAATTAGAATCGGAAGGGTTCCTTATTGATTCCTGTTTTGACGGCGAAGAAGCCTGCTATTATGGGGAACAGAACATTTATGATGTAATACTTTTAGACCGGATGCTTCCAAAAATGGATGGTACCAAGGTTCTGACCAATCTTCGGAAAAAGGGAATCACAACTCCTATCATTCTGCTCACAGCGCTGGGAACTTTGACAGATAAAGTAACGGGGCTTGACTTAGGTGCCGATGATTATCTTGTCAAGCCTTTTGCCATTGAAGAATTACTTGCAAGAATCCGCTGCGTCACAAGACGTCCCAATACTTTAAATCAGGACAATGTATTGTCTGTTTCTGATATCAATTGGTATATAGATGAGGACTATCTGACAGGTCCTGCAGGAAATTGTACTTTATCCAAACGGGAAGCCGCGCTTCTGGAAACATTTCTTCGCAGAAAAAATCAGACTCTTTCCAGAAATCTTCTTCTCTTAAAAGTCTGGGGTCCGGACAGTGATGTTGAAGAAGGAAATTTAGACAACTACATTCATTTTTTGCGAAGAAGATTAAAGAGCGTTGGAAGCCAACTTTATATTAAAACCATCCGCGGCATCGGATATTGCCTACAGGATGAGACTGATTCCTGAAATCATTGATTAGATCACTTGGAGATTTTTTATGTACAAGAAAGTCCATTTACGTTTAACGGCCCTATGTGCGGGAATCACAACAGCTATCATGATCATCATGTCCCTTAGCTATTTATATGTTTCCGAATCAGGACTTTATAAAAACCAATACAATTCTTTTATAAATGACATGAATACCATCACTACCAATTTAGAGCAGCAATCCATCATCTCCATGGAATGGCTCTCTAAAATGGAAGCGCAGGGCAACTATACCCTTTTTGTAATGGATAATGGTGTCCCTTTTCTTTACAATCAACTAACCAGTCTTCCGGAATCGAATAAATATACTCTTCTGAATGAAAGCCTTGCTGCTTACAACAACATGTTTCTTGTTGATACATCATCAACTTCAACTCCATATGTATCTTATCATGTAGAATTTGAATTTACATCTTCCGCTAATCAGGAAAAATATTTTTGCGGCGTCACCAATATTGAAAAAGGATCATCTCAACTACAGGTTGTGGTTCTTTCTTCTCTCAACGCATTAAGACAGCAGATTACGGAACAACGTCTGCGCTTTATCTTAATTAATATTATTGCCATAATTTTTCTCTTTCTTTTTTCCTATATTTTTACAGGAAAACTTTTAAAGCCTATTTTAGTAAACCAACAAAAACAGACAGCATTTATCGCCTCTGCATCCCATGAGCTCCGTACACCCCTTGCAGTCATTTTATCCTCTGCAGAATGCTGTATGGATGCCCCTTCGGATAAACAGGAAAAATTTTTAAAGACAATAAAAAAAGAAGGTCTTCGCATGTCCTTGCTTGTGAACGACCTGCTTACTCTTTCAAGTTCAGACAACCAGCGTTTTTCCATCAAGAAAAAACCTACGGAACTGGACACTTTACTGATTAATTCCTATGAATCTTTCGAAACGCTTGCAAAAGAAAAAAAGTTGTCCTTCTCTATTGACCTTCCCAATGATACTCTGCCTCTATGCAATTGTGATCCGGACCGCATTAGCCAAGTCATTTCCATTTTTCTACACAATGCAATCAGCTATACCCCGGAAAACGGGAAAATCAATTTATCAATTTCCTATAAAAAAGGATGCTTTTCTATTTCTGTCATAGATAATGGAATTGGTATTTCTGATGAAGAAAAGAAAAAAATATTTGACCGCTTTTATCGGGCAGAAAAATCCCGAAGCACCAAAGGACACTTCGGGCTGGGACTGTCGATTGCCTACGAAATCATCAAATCACATAACGGGACAATTGGGGTAAAAGATGCTCTCCCTAATGGCAGTGAATTTTACATAAATCTGCCCATCTCGTACTAAGTTATCATTCACTGCACTTGAAGTCGCAAATTGCGACCTCAAAAAGCTTCTTATTCCTCTGTTTCTAATTCCAACCTTTGCAAGATGTCTTTGATGATACCTGCATCTTGAATTAAATTGATTCCAAAACACTTTTTTCCTGCATCTTTCAAAGACGCTCCTACATGATAGGCTGTCGTTCGGTCAAAAATTAAAAATCTATCATGGAATACTTTGGTATATTTTATTTTTAATGTCGGGTACTGCGCATTGAAATTCCTAACATCAGTTTTTGTTAGCTTCGTCTGTTTCTGCGTATAAATAGTTACTGCAACATCAGACTTTTTCTTTGAAAGCAGATTCAATGTCCCAACATCCACATATCCGTCTATCAGAGTAATTTCTTTATTTGCTTTTTGGATTAGATTTACTATCAGACTGAATGCATCATAAATCTGTCCATCAAAAAATACCTTTTGATTAGATTCCTCATGCTCGGATATGTACTCAAATATCTGCTCTAATTTTTCGTCTGTCTGTTTCTGATATTCTAACTGCCGCAATTCAACTGTGCTGATGCGTTCAAAAAGCAGGGCATTATTAGCAATAAAATGCCGCATTTCCACAAAAGCATTCATAATATTAATACTAATTTGAATTGCCATATCACTTCTTAGGACAGCCGACAACATTGCAATCCCTTGTTCTGTAAAAACATACGGCAAATATCGTCGTCCACCTTTTTTTGTATCTCCCTTTGAGGTCACAAATTGTGACCTCAAAGATTCAAATTCATCTTTATTAAGTTGAAACCTAAAATTATCGGGGAAACGTGCTATATTCCGCTTTACTGCTTGATTGAACACTTTTGTTTCTACTTGATACAACATCGCTAAATCACTGTCTATCATAACCTGCTGATTACGCACAACATATATCAAGCTTTTTATATTGGTCTCTGATGATTCAATACTTGATTCTTGGAGCATTATTTTTAACACAACCTTTGGAAAAATTAGCAGAAACGCTATTTTGATTAGCAAACTTAGAGAGTATGAAATGCCGAAAATTTTAATCATTCCGTATTTTCGGCATTTCTTAAGACGTCGCTAAGAGGATTTGAACCTCCGGCCTACCGCTTAGGAGTACTAAAAAACATTTCCTATAGGCTCTTATCTTGTACTATAGAATACCACACAGTTATAGAGAATACAAGGTTCTTTAACGATACAACTATCATTGAAATATCATGCTTTTCTTCCTTATATTATATAGTATCATATAGTCCTGTTAGCAATTTTGTTAGCAAGAGAATACATCTTTGCATTATAAGTTACAAATTATGAATTTTTATGAATAAAAAATTTTTTTGAATCAGAAACTTACCTCGGTACATTGAAATCATTACATTTCACGAAATGGGGTTTTTAAATATTTCCTTGAAAAAACTATTGAAATTTCAAAAAGAGTGGTATAATCGTTCCTCGAAAAAGGAGTGTTGAAGATGAACACAGAAGAACGATTGACTACCGCAACAGAAAGCATGGGAATTATCTCGAATCGGTTAAGGGAACTGTCAAATCTTATAAATACTGTGTATTTGGGGTTAATGGAAGAAGATACGGAACAGCAGGTTTTAGACTGTATCATGTGCTTTTTGTATTCCATAAATGAGATTCACGAGTTTACAGAAAAAGCATTAAAGGAGAATCATAGAAAAGAGAATACCCAAACGAAAGCATGAACTGTTATTCATGCTTTTGCTTCATAGCTTCAACCATTATGTGAATCGCTGATATTTGAATCTCGTTAAGCCCATCTATATCAATCACAATCTGATTTTCCTTTGTCTTACCCACCAGATAATCCAAAGAACATTGATACAGCCCCGACAGCTTGATTAGAACCTCTGTTGACGGTGTGCGGTAGCCTGTTTCATATCCGGCAATAATTGACGAAGATATACCAAAATGCTCTGCCACTTCCTTTCGGGAGAGATTTATTCTTATACGGGCTTCTTTCAGTCTGTCTGGCAATCCTTCAATCATGTGAAATCCTCCTGTGCTTGTTGTGTATTTTACCTATAAAAATGCGCAGTAGGCACAAAATATATGTGCTATAAGCGTTGAATATTTATGCCTGTTGCAATATAATATATTTATGCTTGTATAGCATTAAGAAAAAAAGACTTATAAAATACCGTTCAGGGAGGTAAAAGCATGTTTTGTAAAGAATGTGGAACGCAATTATCAGATGATGCACAATTTTGTCCGAATTGTGGGAAAGAAGTGGTAAGTCCAATGTCTGCAAAAAATACAGCTTCAAGTCCACCAAAAAAAAGAACAGCTATAATTATAGGGCTAATAGGTGTTCTGATTCTTGGTGTTGCAGTTGGTGTATTTGTTATAACAAAGAACCAAACGAACAAGAGTTCAGATATTGAAATAACTGTACAGGAGCCTACACAACATGAAAATATTTCAAATGAAAATGTATTAAATGCAGGAACTTATGTCAATGAACTTGACAGAATTACGATTGCAAAAGATGTTAGCGGTCAATATACCTTTAATATGATTGGCTATGATGAATCAGGTGATTTTCTTCTTCTTTCGGGTAGTATTGATAATGACAATGGTAATTATGTCGGAATTATATCAGGTGATGAATCAGGGAGTTTTATTGATAAGAAATTTTCAATTATGCCGGCTGACAACAGCATAACCATTTCTTCTGATGATGATTCACTTTTATTTCTTTGTGTAGAATACCAGTATATGTCCGAAGTTGACGCATTAGAGGACAATACAAATGGGTATGATGCAGACAATATGGTAAGCCCAAATGTTACAGGAGATACTCTGCTAAAAGAGGGGTATTATGGATACACAAGTAATGATATAGAGTATATGCTTTTCATTTACTCTGATAGCACATTTATAATAAGTGTAACTGAAAATACTGTACCTGTTTTATATGGAGAAGGTGAATTTTATAGTAGTGGTAATGACACATATAAAGCCAATATAATTACCTGTGATGATGATTTTATGCGTAATCAAACAATCGACATATCAGTGATTAATGAAAATACTCTTTTCGTATCGGCTCAATACGTCCAACTAAATAATGTAGTACAGGGTACATATCAATTTGGCGGTTCTTCGCCTGATGATGAAAACTTGAAATCAGAGAATGTTACAGATTCTGGCTTTAAACAACCATTGACAGCTTATGACAGCGGTATTTTATCAGAAATGGGGGAACTAATCCCATATGTACCGCTTACGGCAGATATTATAGGCAAGGATTCTCATGTATTCGGTACACTAAACTTTGGAACACTCAATAAAGTACCCTCTTCTGATTTTGAGAGATATGTTGGAATGTCTGGCGTTGATCCAGACGCAACACAAGACCTTTATGTATATTTAACCGTTGTAGATTATTTAGTTTATGGAATTACTAAAGACGGAATAATAGTTTTTGAAAAGCAGCTTATTTCTGCAAATCCAGCAATTCCAAAATACAATAGCATTGAATATGTAGATTTGCCAGAAGAAATGCAAAGCATAAGTCCATGTATATGCAGAAATATAAATGATACTTCCAGATATTATCTGACGTGGGAACTTGAAAATGCGTATTACATAATGGAAGTATGGGATAGAGGAGACGAGAAAAGAGTATTAAATATATTTGTGACAACAGATTTACAATATTGTGATTGGTTTGATAATTCTGAATTAGTAAACGGTGAATAGGCGAAAGAAGAAAATGAAATGTACTGTACGCATTGCGGCAAGCAGATTGAAGATAATAGCAAATTCTGTCCTTACTGTGGAAATAGTCTTTCAACCTCTGATACAGAAAGTGTGAGAGAAGTATTAAAAAAAACAGCCAGTGTAGTTATGGATTCAGCGAAAGCGATTGGTAACGATGTGAATGAAGCAACAGGCGGGCAGGCGGGGAAGTATGCAGAGAAAGCCAAAGAAACCGCTAAATGCTTTACAGATGATGTAAAACAGGTTGCAAAAGATAAAGATACATCTAACTTCTTTACTAAAAACAAATACCGTAATGTAAAAATAATTGCGGTAGTGTTAATTGCAGTATTTTTATTAAGTTCTCTTTTTGGAGAAGATAAAGGAGAGAAAATGGCAAAAAATACTGTGTTGGCAACATTTTCTAATTGTGATATAAAATCTGCTACAAAAGTAACAGGAAATGACGAGGGGCAGATTTATATTGTTAAATTTATTTTCTCCAGTGGTGATGAGAGTTCTGCGGTAGTTCTCATAACTGATGATAACGCATCGCTTGTAGACGTTTATCCTAAAAGCGAATATTCCAGAATGGAAGTGTTTATAGAACTGTTAAAAAAACAATTAGAATAAAAACGGAATGACAATTCTATAGGACTATAGTAGTATAAGTTGGGAACACCTCTTGAACACGTTCAAGGGGTGTTTTCACGTGGAGAAAGGTCAAAAGGTATAATTCTATATCTTTTACATTTAAAATGGCTTTCTGTGGTTGAGACGTATAGAGAAAGTAGCATTTAATGTGCAATATGCACAAAATTATTCTGCTTTCGTATAAACAAATTGAACATTACGGAGATTCTGCTTTTTGATGCCCTTTTAGTCTCCAATGACTTGAATGTTTTTGCGTATAAGCTAATGTAAACAGTTAATCTTTATTCTTTATGGAAAGGGGTGGTTCTTATGATTTAGGGTTGGATTACATTATACCAAAATGGAAGATAAAAGAAAGCAGTATATATTCCTGTAATTTATCAAAAAATTTTTTAATTTTTTTGGAATACTTCTTCAAAATGAGGAATATTACTGTAATATACAAGGCTATTTACATATTTCTTGTGGACAAGCGTCGAAAGGAGGTGAAAGGGAATGCCCAGACAAGTCGAAAAGAAAGCCTTTTTATTTTATGCTTCAACTCTTGATATTTTAAAAGAGTTACCAGAGGAACGACAGGGGAAAATAGCTATGGCTCTTATTGAATATGGTTTAGATGATTATAATTACTTTGGGGAATTTTCAGGCACATTATCAATTCTTCAGCCATTAGAGCGCATATTGTTCCGTTCTGTCATTTATGAGATTAGTGTACAAAAGAGGCGATATTATAATAAAAATCTGATTCGGGGAGCAATAAAAACTTTTCAAGATGTTATTGGCAGGTCATCTGCGCTTGATACTAAAATAAAAGATACCTATATTGATACGATTAATGTTTTGAAAGAAAAATACCAGTATGTAATAAAACATGACGAACGTAATATACCAGAGGAATTATCTGCTTTATTGCCAGAAGAAGTATATACGTTATTTCATAAGCGATACGAATTGAAGACATGGAAAGATTACATGAGAGAAATGTTTGAAGAACGGTTAGAGAATGAATCAAGAAATCTGTCTGATGATGTCAAAGAAAAAATATTAGATAAACTTATGAAAGATTATCTTGAAGGCGGTACTGGTTTTGAGAGATATGAGGAACTCTTGGAACAATACGCAGAGGACAATTAAAAGGAGTAGCTATAATGAAGCATGATGATTTTATGTTCTTTGAAACGTTTAAGGAAGATATTGATAATTTCCGAGAAACATTTGGTGATGAAAAAGCAGAAAAATTAGCATTAGATATTATTTACTATGGTGTAACCGGAGAACGAAAGACAGAAAAGGAAGAAGTTAATGATATTCACAATATCCTCTTGCTTCATAATATTCAGATACACATAGACAAATCTAAGGAACGCTTTGAGCGTGCCGTCAAAGAAAACGAAATGGAGAAATGGAGAAATAAATATCCAAAAAGAAATAAAAGTATGGTATGCAGGTTAGATTGAACTAATAAAACCTTTATTCATATAAGGATGTATATTGGGATGTATATTGAAAACTGTATTTAAACTGAATATTAACATCAATATAGATATACATACCAATATATTGACTTATATGAATATAAGTCAAAAAGAATTATCTTTGAACATGAAAAGGAGATTATCATTATGAAGGACGGAGAATTTTTATTCAGAAAGAGTTTTTATGAAAGCTGTCAAGAGATAAGCGAACCTAAAATCAGATTAGCTACTTATGAAGCAATCTGTGAATATGGTGTTACTGGGAAGAATAATTGGGAACGCTATTCTCTCACCGAAACAGAACAGGCTATGATAAAAATTATTTTAAATCCTATTATTTCTACTATTGACGCTACAAAAAAGAGATATAAAAGAGCACAGGAGATTGGACGACAAGGCGGTCTAGTGGGTGGCAGAGGTAACAAAAAGAATCGTGATGATAAGTCATTGAAACCTCAATCTTAGATTCTCAATGAGACATTGAGACTGTTTAAAAATGTATACTTTTTCAATTATCTATTTACAAATGATTATCCACATTTTCAAACAAGGGAGACAAAGAATCTCCCTTGTTTGAAAGCAAATTATATAACATTTATAAATATTTTAAATCGCGGTCTTTACTTTTCAAATGCTCTGTGGTTCAATCGTCTCGTCAAAATAAAGAAAAGGAGTGACGGACATGAAAAAGCAGACAGAGAAGCGGAGATTCGGTTATATCAGAGTTTCCAGTAAGACGCAAAATGAGGGACGGCAAAGAGATGCCCTGTTGAATGAGGGAATATTAGAAAGGGACATTTTCATTGATAAGCAGTCGGGAAAGGACTTCTCCCGTCCTGCCTATCAGCAGATGATTCAGTCTCTGCAACCGGGAGACGAAATTGTTATCCTTGATCTGGACCGTCTGGGTCGAAGCTACTCGGAAATGGCAAAGGAGTGGAATTATATCACCGAAGAAAGGGAGTGTAATATAAGGGTGATTAATTATCCTCTGCTAAATACGGCACAGGAAGAAAAGACTTTAGACAGACGCTTTATTGCAAAACTGACTTTTGAAATCTTATCCTATGTTGGGGAGAAAGAGAAATCAGAGATTCAGAGACGACAGCGAGAGGGTATTGAATCCGCAAAGGCAAAAGGAGTGAGGTTCGGCAGGACAAAAATTCCAAGGCCAGAGGGATTTGAGGGAATTTATCAGAGGGTCTTAAGGAGAGAAATCACCAACAGACAGGCTATGAGGGAACTCAATTTAAAACCAAATACTTATTATGCGTTTGTAAAGGAACTTACACTAGAGAAGCCATAGAGAGACAGTGAGAGAATTTTTACAGTTTAAAAAGGAGAGCCATTATGGATAGCAAAAAAGATTTTGAGATAACAAAAGAAAATTCATCTTGCGTAAAAGTCAAAATTGAGTTTGACATTTCCTTAGATGATTGTGTACCAAAGGCACTTAATAAAGTGGGGTTAATGCTTATTCAGCATGGACAGTCTTTACTGCTTGTAAATGATTCCAGTAAAGAAACTATAGAAGAAAATGAAGAATGCTGTTTACCGTTTTATTGATGTTTCTATGAGATTTTGACAGGAGGGTTTTATATGAATACGACAGATGTATTTGACTTTACTGCAAAAGATACCTCAGATATACTTAGTTCATTCTCTGAAGATACTTTAGAAGAAGTTGGATTTTTTACTATGAAGAATACGAGAAAAGCACTAAAGCAAATGGAAGAACAGAAGAAAGAGAAACTTATCCCACTTACTGCACCATTAACTGTTAATTGCTATACAGCAAAAGTTTACCATGTAGAAGATATACAGGAAATTTTAGAAATTTCAAGAACCGCCGCATATGCACTAATCAAGAAAGCACCGTTCAGAGTGGTTCACATTGGAAATGCAATAAGAATTTCAAAAGAAGATTTTGACAGGTGGCTAAATCATTCTGAACAAAGAAACGGAGGGCTTTAATCATGGCAACAATCGTAAAAAGAGATAATGGAAGTTATTCCGTAGTATACCGCTATGTTGATGAAAACGGAAAGACAAAGCAGAAATGGGAATCATTTTCAGACCACAAAACGGCAAAAGCAAGAAAGGCAGAAGTTGAAAATCAACAAATAAAGAATACCTTTGTTATTCCCAAAAATGAAACTTTGGAAGAATTTTTAAAAGACTTTGTAGATATATATGCACCGAAGAAATGGGGATTATCTATCTATGACAGCAATACAAGTCTGATTAACAATTATATCAATCCGATTATCGGGAATGTTAAGATACAGAAGATTACACCACGAGTGATAGATAAGTATATTCAGACATTGAAAGGTACGCCTGCGGTATCAACAAAAACGCATAAAGCAAGAACAGAATATGTCACAGACCAGACAATAGATAAAATATGTAGATTACTCAAATGTGCTTTTAACCAAGCTGTTAAATGGGAAATAATAGGCAAAAATCCTATGTATGGTGCTACATTACCCAAAATTGAATATGAAAAGAGGGATATTTGGGATATTGACACAATCCGAAAGGCTCTTGACGAATGCCAAGACGGAAGATTGTATGTTGCTATAAACTTAGCTTTCTCTTGTTCATTAAGGGCAGGCGAGATTTTAGGGTTACAGTGGGAGCGTGTCCATATCTCCGATAAAGACATTGTAAATGATAATGCATATATAGAAATAGACAGGGAATTGGAAAGGGTTTCTTTAGATGCCCTTAATACACTGGATAATAAAGACATATATCATATATTCCAACCGCTAAAAGAAGGAACTACAACGAGAAGGGTTTTAAAGGCACCGAAAACAAAGAGTTCAGTAAGGCGTGTATGGTTGCCTGTCACAGTTGCCCACATACTGAGAAAGTGGCGAGAACAACAGGAGAAAGCAAAAGCCTTTTTAGGTAATGAATACCATGATTTCGACCTTGTAGTAGCCTTAGATAACGGGTATCCATGCGAAAACAGAATTTTAGAAGAATCCTTTAAAAAGCTGAAAGAGAAAGCCGGTCTGCCTAATGTAGTTTTCCATAGCCTACGCCATTCATCTACCACTTATAAATTGATGCTTTCAAAAGGAGATATTAAGTCAGTACAGGGTGACACAGGACACGCAACGGCAGACATGGTAACAAGGGTTTATGCTCATGTTCTGGACGAGAACCGAAAAGAAAATGCCAAAGTCTTTGAACAGGAGTTTTACTCTACATCTGATTTAAAAAAAGCAAAACCAATAAAGAACACTAATTCCGAGATTGATGTTAAGGCATTGTTGGAGCAGTTACAGAAATCTCCTGATTTGATAGCTGTAATGAAAAGCCTTTTAGATAATGGTACTGCTGCCACTGGGAACTAATTCTTTACATTGTTTTACTTTAGTTTATGAAATAAGTTACTGATTATGAATTTTCTCAATGCCGGAGTCCTCTTTGCTGTACTCCACAGTTCCGAAACAGCGCTGAGCATGAAAAGCGGTGTTGATCTTTTCGAATTGGTTCTGGGAACGGAAATTTTCGGTCTTGACAATCAGCATGCCCTCAACTTTATCCTCTCCCATGTGAACTTCTCTCCTCTGGAAAAACTGGGTGGCAAAAGTCTTCTGGAACTGGCAGACTTCATGTATCACAACCTCTATGAGTAACTCCCCGCCTTCGGCATATGGCAGGTTGAGAAAGACAGCATTATACTGAATCAAATATGTGGCAGTTACTCCTTTTTTATAAGAGTAACTGCCACTTTTTTGAAGGCTTTTCAATATGGAAATATTACCACTAGAGTCGCGGATATAAAACCTATTCAACACTTGTCTGGTATATTACTTTGCCAAAACTGTTTTTTTATTAGAGGCAAGCTTTCTTGCCCTTACAGTATTTTGCCTCCCAAAACTATATGACTGAGGTTTTATCTCCAGTTCCCCACAAAATGCACAATAATAACCCCCAAAATAAGAATTGTAACTCATCAGTTTTTTGCAATGAATGCAAATTTTCATGTTTTCCATTATTTTAAACTCCTTTTTATAATATATTTTGGATTATAGAAATTATAAAGTAATTTCTATAATAGAATTCGGTTTATAGAAACTGCAAAACTTTTTCTATAATATTATTTCATTAAAAACACGAAAATAAGCATTAAAGGTAATTCCTTCAAACATTTCCTGGGCTACATGTGCCTTTTCAAGGGTTTGCCTAGCCTCTTCTACAGGATAAGGCTCATAGTATACAATTTTTTTAATGCCCACCTGAGCAATTTTATTTGCACACAAATTGCAGGGATATGTGGTGGTATAAAGAGTGGCATCCTTTAATACAGCAGCGCTACCAAAACGAGCAACATTTAAAATAGCATTTTCCTCTGCATGCAATGCCCTACATTTTTCTAAAAGCTTTACCTGGCTCACTACAGAATCGCATAAATTTTTTTGGTCGTTACTAAAAAGATTCTTAATATCATCTCGCTTTACAGAACGATAGCAGCCTCCGTACATATTCAAACATGGTTTCTCTAAAAAGGGAACCTCATTATACCCCGAACTAAAAACATTACCCTTGGAATCAACAATGACTGCTCCTACCTTACGCTTAAGGCAACTGGAACGCAGACTATTTGAATAGGCCATTGACATTATAGATTCCATTTCTGTCGGAGCCTTATTCTTAGATTTTCCTATAAACAAATTGATGTATTTTTCAACCTTTGCCTTAAGAGTCAAATATGCTTCATTTTTATTAACAATAGTAGTTTCATTAAGAATAATAGCATCCGAAGTTAAAAATGCATCTGTAACCCGTTGGCCATATTCTATTTTTTCGCCTTTATCACGCCTTTCATCTTCAAGAAATTGAGCTTGGTTTCCATTATAATTATTTTTAATCCGCTCCCATCGAATATTGCTTCCGGCGAATATCCCAAACACAAAGAAGTTTACATATTTTTCTTTCAGGAACTTTATTTCTTCTGGGTTTCTGATGCTATCAATCACAAAATTTACATTATCTTCTTTGCCTGATTCCTCAAATTTTTTATTAATCTTTTCCAAAGCTTTTTGAGATAAATAAGATACACCTTTCTGTTTCCTTATATAATCACCAAAATCCTGTAATATCTTACGAGAAACACCAGTATCAGGAGTTAATTGATTTTTCGTATAATATTCCTCTCGTAAAATATCGGACAGTGATATATAAATATATCCAAACTCTTCCTCTAAGATTTTTCTTGCAATATAGGAGCAGCCACTGCCGAACGGCCCAACCAAACCAATAATCATCTTTGAATACCCCTCATTTATGCTATACATATTTGTATTGTACAACCATAACAAATTTTTGTCTATGTTCATAATGCATAAAATGTCCCTTTACTTCTTATGTGAAAGGTTTTCCACCTTATTACGGAAGTGAAAAAAGTGAGGCTTATGGCATGATGGTGGGTACTTAGCCACGCTTTATAAACAACTGCATATTGAAAAATCACTTGTGTTCCTTTAATGTATTAACAACCATGAAAACACACAAAGGAGTACCCACAGATGGTTTCTGTTAATTAAAAATATATGGTAATGTTAGCAAATTTTACAATTTTTGTTAGCAAAATGATAAAATGGCACTTTTTCAATCGTTTATCTTTTGTTAGCAAAAGCCAGACAGATAATAAAATCTGATTTCACATTTCCAAACAAAGTGAAAGGCTGTAAACTCAAGAATCCTTGAATTTACAGCCTTTTCAACGTCCCAGAGAGGACTTGAACCTCCGACCCCTCGCTTAGGAGGCGAGTGCTCTATCCACTGAGCTACTGAGACATTTTTGTGCTCCTGTTAGCAGAAAGTTACGAACCTACCTACAACTTAGGAGGCGGTCGCTCTATCCAGCTGAGCTATAGCGACATTTGTTACTACCGTGTAATTTTAACATAAACCTTTCACTCTGGCAACATTTAATTAATCAGGAAAATTGATATGCCCCTGCATCCAGATCGTACCTTTAAATCTTCTGCCCACACATGGTTCACCATAGACATCTTCCTTGTTGATGCACAAATCAAATATCATATCATTACAATTCAAAGTCATTAAATATATTTCTTCCTCTGTAAGATCATTCTTGATCAAAGTGGAATCCATGATTTCACCTAAGATAGAATAATGGTCACATTCAACACCATAAGGCATAAAGTAAGTATCTACCAGACTGAACACATCTTCCTTTTGTATCTTTTTTGAAATCGTCGTGTAAGTATCCATATCATCCAAGGTAAGACTCTCAATGGCTTCTTCATCACCTTTTCTGGCGGCGTTTATGAGTTGGCTTCTGTTCATGGAAACACGCTTGTTTCTAATCAGATCTTTTTCACTTTTATTGATGGGCATCATAATCGTCCCGCTTGTTGATAATGCAGAAAGTGTCAGAGTCGTACCTCTTATCGGTAATTCTCCTGAATTTTTTGCTTTGACATAAGGTATCATATTTTGCAGGTAAAAAATAAGTGAAACTCCGATTCTCACATCATCACAGACACCGGCATAAGATTCCTGGGCTGCATGTCTCTCAACAGATACATCTTCCTCTGAACTGATGTTCGTTCCCTTTAGATATGGAAAATAGTAATCATAGGTAAATTTATCATCACTGTCAAATTCACCGCATACAGCAACACCTATAGATGCTCTTACTCCACTTTTCGTATTTACAGCAAAATCCTTGCAAAATTCAGCTAAAAGAGTTTCATACCCGTTTGAGGTGTATCTGCGGTGCGTTCCTTCTACCACTACATCTGTCACAAGCTTCTGCAATTCTTTTCTGTCTGTCAATTTACTAAAGCCAATGGCTCTCATATATTTATGCAAGGATTTCACCTCCTGTCATTTCTGAAATCATAACAAACTGCTTTACTTTTAATTATCTGATTTCTTTCTTTCCACCCATATATGGCTGCAATACCTCAGGAATTTTAATGGAACCATCTGCCTGAAGATTATTTTCTAAAAATGCAATCAACATTCTGGGCGGTGCAACTACTGTATTATTTAATGTATGTGCAAAGTACTTGCCACTTTCACCATTGATACGGATTTTTAATCTTCTTGCCTGTGCATCACCTAAATTGGAGCAGCTTCCCACTTCAAAATATTTCTTTTGTCTGGGCGACCAGGCTTCCACATCATAAGATTTTACTTTCAAGTCTGCAAGATCACCTGAACAACATTCAATCGTTCTTACAGGAATATCTAAGGAGCGGAATAAATCTACAGTATTCTGCCATAATTTTTCAAACCACATAGGTGATTCTTCCGGTTTGCAGACTACGATCATTTCCTGCTTTTCAAATTGGTGAATCCTATATACACCTCTTTCTTCCAATCCATGCGCACCCTTTTCTTTTCTAAAGCAAGGTGAATAGCTGGTAAGAGTTTTAGGTAATTCCGGCTCCTGAATGATTGTATCGATGAACTTACCAATCATGGAATGTTCCGATGTACCAATCAAGTATAAGTCTTCTCCTTCTATCTTATACATCATTGCATCCATTTCAGCAAAACTCATAACACCGGTTACAACATTGCTCCTGATCATAAAAGGAGGTACACAGTAAGTAAATCCCCTGTCAATCATAAAATCCCTTGCATAGGAAATTACTGCAGAGTGAAGTCTGGCAATATCTCCCATTAAATAATAAAATCCGTTTCCGGCTACTTTCCTTGCACTGTCTAAATCAATTCCATTTAATTTTTCCATAATATCGGTATGATAAGGAATTTCAAAATCCGGAACAACAGGTTCACCATATTTTTGAACTTCTACATTTTCACTATCGTCTTTTCCAATCGGCACGCTAGGGTCAATGATGTTCGGAATTACCATCATAATATTTGTAATTTTCTCATTCAATTCTTTTTCTTTTTCTTCTAACTCGACGAGACGTTTTGCACCGGCAGCAACTTCCGCCTTTTTGATTTCAGCCTCCTCCTTTTTCCCTTGAGCCATTAAAGCGCCGATTTCTTTTGAAATCTTATTTCTATTTGCTCTAAGGTCATCTGCTTCCTGCTGGGTTTTACGGCTTTCAATATCAAGTTCAATTACCTCGTCCACAAGATGAAGTTTATTATCCTGAAATTTCTTTTTAATATTCTCTTTTACCGTATCAGGATTTTCCCTTAAGAATTTAATATCTATCATAATTGACTCCTCCCTTTATCACATCACAACATTGTAATATTATTATGTATCTTCCTTTTATGCAAGTACTTTTTCTATAAACACATTGTTCACTTTTATTAAATCGACCGTCATCTCTCTGCTTACAGCTTTACCATCCTTATCCTTAATAATCTGTACAACTGGTCTGTCAGGAAATTCCTTATTCTGGCGTATCACTTTTCCAACACTGTTATCACTTAACAGAACCTGACTCCCCGCAGGGTATACTGCCGTAAACTCCAAAAATGCATCTACAATCTCAGAATTAAATTTGATACTTCTATAAGTCTTCAGATATTCAACTGCCTCATATACTTTAATTCTTTTGCATCCTATTCCACATATCATTTCATCAAATGTATCACATATATTTACAATCTGTGTTTCAAAGGGTATTTCTTTTGCTCTTAGCGGATAGCCTGTTCCATCTATTCTTTCATGATGATACAAAATAATATTTTTACTTGCATTTGAAATCCAGTTTTCATTCTTTAATGCAGAATATCCATATACAGGATGTTTCATATATTCTGAAAGTTCCATCTTTGATAAAGTTGAAATATCCTGATCTGCATATTCAATTGTAAGATACCTCAATCCCAGATCATGTAAAAGACATCCTACCCCTATGTCATGCACTTTTTCTTTCGGAAGCTTCAATTTTAATGCTGTCAATGTAGCAAGGGAACAGATACTAATAGAATGTTCATATATATCAGAACTTCTCTCCTTAATATCATAAATTTTTTCTACGACTTCATCTTCCTCCAGAATATTTGTAATAATGTAATCCGCTGTCTGGCTTAATTCCATCAGTTCTTCGTTTCGACTATAAGTATGCTTTTCCAAAATATTCTTCACTCTGTCTTTAAAGAAACCTTCTGTCTCAGATTTAAGAATAACAACTTCCTCTGTGGGAATCTTATCATCTTCTTCTATATAGACTTCTGTAATTCCTATTTTTTTCATTTTTCCTACATAGTCCGAATTTAACACAGTTCCTTCCGATAATAAGATTCTTAGATCAGAAGTTATTATATCTTTGGAAAGAATTTCTCCTCCTTTTAAATCATCTACCTTACATAATTTCATATTGTCACCTCTGCCTGCTATTGTGTCATTCCCATCGCTATATTGAGCGCTCTTGATTCTTCTTCACCTAAAGAAATCTTGCACTCTCCGTTTTCTATTACTTTTGTATAAGAATAGCATCCCTCTGTACTGTGAACAGAATTGAGTATGAATCCATTATTATTCTCATCCAATAGTGCAAGACAAAAGCTTAACTTTCCTCCCATTTGATTAAATGCATCATATTTTATTATACCTATTTTCTGAAAGGATGATTCAAGCTTGTGATAAAGTGTGTTGATATCCTTTTTGTTTTTATCAACTGCATTTTTTATAAATTTATTATCGTCGAAGAGTCCTACAATTTCACTCTCAAGGCTCTTGGCATTTTTGCCCTGCATAAATTTATTATATTTACCTTTCAATTTTGAAATAGAACATATATTTACTATATTCAAAATTAATAAAATCAATATAACAACTGCTAATACCAACACTAAAATCCCAAAGTCAATACTTCCAAGACCAATACTGGTAAAAAAGGAATTATTCATTTTTCTTCCTGTACCTTTCTAAATCTTTTGTTTTATATAGTATATTGTTACTTTGAAAGCAGATCCATAAGTTTCTCTAAATCATCATGGTTATAAAACTCAATTTCAATTTTTCCGGCACCATTTCCCTTAGAGGTAATTGTCACTTTTGTACTCAACTTTTGTTTTAGGTTTTCTTCAATATCCTGATAAACCGCTTCCAGACTCGTATCTTCTGTGATTGTCTTTTTAAATTTTACAGGTTTATTCAAATTTTTAACTAATTTTTCTACTTCACGGACACTGAGTTTTTCGTCGAAAATCTGTTGTGCAATGGCATATTGCTGTTCTTGATCTTCGATGGTAATAAGCGCTCTGGCGTGTCCAGTAGAAATCATATCGTCAATAATCATCTGTTGAACATTATCGCACAACTTTAATAATCGCATAGAATTAGTGACTGCTGTACGACTCTTTGCAACTCTCTCTGCCACTTCATCCTGTTTCAAATGAAATTCTGTCAGAAGACGTTTATATGCCTGTGCCTCTTCAATAGGATTCAAATTTTCTCTTTGAATATTTTCTATTAAAGATATCTCAACAATTTCCTGTTCTGACAAGTTCTTGATGATAACAGGAACTTCCTTTAACCCTGCTTTTTTAGCAGCGCGCCATCTTCTTTCACCTGCTATTATCTCATAGTATGTTTTCCTATCTTGAACAAGAATCGGTTGCAACAAACCAAACTGCTTAATAGACTCAGCTAATTCCTCAAGAGCATCTTCATCAAAATTTTTTCTGGGCTGTTCTCTATTAGGCTCTACTTTAGTAATATTCACTATTGTCTCGCCAGTGCTTTTTTCATCCATTTTTTTTTGATTTGAGCTATTGTTAGATTGATTTGCTTTTTCGCTGATGCCGCTTGGTATTAATGCATCCAATCCTTTACCTAATCCCCTTGCCGCCATAATCAATCATCCTTTCTGCCAATAATTTCATCTGCCAATAACATGTAAGCTTCCGCACCCGCTGATTTTCCATCATACATATTGATAGGCATTCCATAACTAGGTGCTTCCGCAAGTCTGATATTTCTGGGAATTAATGTCTTAAATACTCTCTGACTTAAATGACTTTTTACATTTTCAACTACTTGCATCGATAAATTTGTTCTGGAATCATACATGGTAAATACCACACCTTCCATATCTAAATCCGGATTAAGACGCTCTTTTACAAGATTGATTGTATGTATTAATTGGCTCAATCCTTCCAGTGCATAATACTCACATTGTATAGGAACCAAAACAGAATCCGCTGTTGTCATTGAATTAATTGTCAACATATTTAGTGAAGGAGGACAATCTATCATAATATAATCATAACTATCTTTAATCCATTCGACTTCACGTTTTAAAATATATTCTTTGCGATCGACTCCTATCAGTTCTATTTCTGCTGCGGCAAGGTTTACATTTGAAGGTATAACAGATACACCTGGAATAACATCACTTAAAATACATTCTCTTATAGAACATTCACTTAGCATCAGTTCATAAATCGTATTTTCCAATTCATTCTTTTCTACACCAAATCCACTGGTTGTATTTCCCTGAGGATCAGTATCTATAACCAATACCTTTTTTCCTTTTGCCGCCAGGGCAGCAGACAAATTAATAGAAGTAGTAGTTTTCCCTACTCCTCCCTTTTGATTTGCAATTGCAATTATCTTTCCCATTATCTTGTTCCTTTCATATCTATAGGTATATTTTCTCTTCTCGCAAAGATGTCTAAATGATTATATCACTTCTGAAATCTATATTCCATATTCTTTTTCTTTCCAAATCTTAAATTTTTTTACTCTTGTATTTTGTAAATCGCATAGTACAACATATTGTATGTGTCTCTAAAATAAAATAAGATGTTTCACGGATTTTATGTGGAATATTATGGGATGTTTCACGAAATCATTACTATATTTTGGGGTTAGTTGTTTCACGTGAAACATTATCTTGTGTTCACAATATTGCATTCTGCAAAATGTTTCACGTGAAACAAAAGAAAAAAATTAATTAATATAATCTAACAATATTATTTCTGATTGCAAAAACAGCTGCCTGTGTTCTATCAGAAACATCAATTTTTTTAAAAATATTTGAGATATGATTTTTTACGGTTCTTTCACTTATATTAAGATTAATTGCAATTTCCTTATTAAACATTCCACCAGCAATTTGTTTTAAAATTTCTATTTCACGTCTTGTTAATGATTGCAATTTATCTTTATCGGTATCTCTATTTATCAACCTCGAATTTAATACTGGCAATAAACTAGGTTGAATATATGAATCACCACCTAAGATAATATCAATAGCTTGCTTCAATTCTGCTGATCCGGAATCTTTTAATATATAACCATCTGCTCCAATATCAACTGCATGTATTAAGTATTCTACTTCACTATGAACTGTGAGCATTAAAACCTTTATATCATCGTTTTTTTGTTTTAACTCATCTAAAACATTTAGTCCATTCAAAATAGGCATGTTGATATCCAGTAATAATATATCAGGTTTAACATTTTTTAATATTTCAAGACATTCCACTCCGTCATTTGCTTCAGCAATAACTTCTATTGTCCCATCAAATTCTAATAAATGTTTTATTCCTTCACGCATCAATGCATGATCATCTGCCAACATTACTTTAATACTCATACTCATTTTCCTCCTGGTTCATTTAAGGGAATTTGAATAATAATTTCTGTTCCCTCTTCAGGTTCTGTATTAATTGAAACATTACCATTCAATGATTCAACTCTCTCCCTCATTAAAGATAAACCAAAGTGTTTATCATCTTTTACAGAAAGACGATCAAGATGAAATCCCTTTCCATCGTCCTTTATATAAATAAAAAAAATTTTATTTTTTACATTTACATTTAAGATTACTTTACTGCCGTTTGAATGCTTCAATGCATTTACAATAGCTTCCTGTATAATTCTATATATTGTTACAAGAAATAACTCTTTTCTATGATTATCATTTTCATGAAAAACATTGTCCAAATCACACACATCATATTCGATTTCATAATCTTTAAATTCATTACATAAATTTGAAATCAAATTATCAATGCACTGATTGAATCCTAAATCATCAAATGTCATTGGTCTCAAATTGAAAATTGTATCTCGCACCTCTCTAATTATAGATTTTAAAAAGCTAATACAATTTTCTAATTCCAGCTTTGCTCTGTTAGGATCTTTATCTATGTACATTGAACTTAATTCAATCATATGAACAAGATGAATTAAATTTTGTACTGAAGAATCATGTAATTCACTGGCAATCCTCTGACGTTCTTTTTCCTGAATGTTAAGAACATCATAAATATCTGATTGACTGCTTTTTGAATCAGCCATATTTTCATTATCATTATTTCTATAATAATTTATTAATTGTTCTAATTGTATAATATTTTCATTAAATTTATTTATTTTTATTATAATAGACTGATTAATTTTTTCTAAATTAAATTTTTCTTTTTCAAAAAATTCAATTTTATCTTGAAAAACGTTTTCTTCTTTTCTGGGTGAAAATATTTGATACTCCACATCATTTTTCATTTTCACTGTTTCCAAATAAGCATTTATTTCATCAATTCTATTTAAATTATTTTGTAGATTTTCATTTTCATCATTTCTATCCTGCAGATATATATCATATATTTTCTGAAGGATATCAAATTTATCTGTACTCATATTTTCCTTTCATTTATCTATCCTATTACTTAAAGATATAATATAATAAAAAAAGATTTTAGAAAAGCAAAATTTATTTCACAATTGGATCCTTTGACGGTAAACCAGCTTTTCTTGGAAATTTTAAAGGAGTATCACTTTCTTTTTTTATAACAAAAAGATTTCTATAAATATCAGAATCAGGCAATTTAAATTCTACCTGCCTTTCATACTTTCCACCCAATATTTTAATTGCTTCCTTTGCATCATGATATTCCCCGGTAATTTTTTCAGATTTATAAGAAATAAAATAACCGCCTTTCTTTACAAAAGGAAGACAATATTCTGATAAGGTTGTAAGATTGGCAACTGCTCTTGAAACACATAAATCAAAAGATTCTCTTAACTTTCCAGGTTTTGCATAATCTTCTGCTCTTCCATGAACAACTATAATATCCTGAAGATTTAAAATATGAACCACCTCATTTAAAAACTGGACTCTTTTATTTAAAGAATCTAATAGTGTTATCTTTAAATCAGGAAAAACAATCTTAAGAGGAATTCCAGGAAATCCAGCCCCTGTTCCTACATCAATCAAAGTATATGGCTTCTCATTTAAATCCGGAACTGCATTGATTAAAGACACACTATCAACAAAATGCTTTTTCAAGACTTCTTCAAATTCTATAATGGCTGTAAGATTCATAAATGAATTCCATTCTTTTAGCAATTGATAATATTGAAGAAACTGTTCTGATTGTCTTTCACTTAAACTAATATGAAATTGTTTTAAATCCTTTTGAAAAAAATTAAAATTCTTATCCACAGTTTTCTCCAATTAAAAATGATTATCTTCATTGCTTCTTTTGTATTGCTCTAAATAAACAAGCAGCACAGAAATATCAGCAGGTGAGACACCGGAAATTCTTGATGCCTGTCCAACTGATACAGGATGAAATGATTTAAGTTTCTGCCTTGCTTCAAGACGTAAACTTGGAACATCATCATAATCTAAATCATCAGGAATTTTTTTCTTTTCCATCTTTTTAAATTGTTCCACCTGACGCAGCTGTCTCTCAATATATCCTTCATATTTTATTTCTATTTCTACCTGTTCAATTACACCAATCGGGAGTTCTTTTCTTTCAAGATCAATCTCCTTTAAAATTTCATAATTCAGTTCCGGTCTGCACAATAATTCCGCAAGATTTGTACCTGTCTTTAAAGAAGCACTGTCATACTTTTTTAAAAAATCCTGATTGCTCTTCGCAGCGCCGATTTTTGTATTCTTTAATCTCTGTATCTCTTTCTCTATCAGATTTTTTTTATTTAGAACTTCTTCATATTGATCTTTTGAAATTAAACCAACCTTAAAACCTTTTTCCCTAAGTCGTAAATCTGCATTATCCTGACGGAGCAAAAGACGGTATTCAGCACGGGAAGTCATCATCCTATAAGGTTCAAAATTATCTTTTGTTACAAGATCATCAATTAGAACTCCAATATAAGATTCCGCTCTGTCAAGTGTTAATTCTTCTTTACCAAGAATAAACATTGAAGCATTGATTCCGGCAATCAATCCTTGAGCCGCCGCTTCTTCATAACCACTACTTCCATTGAACTGTCCTCCACTATAAAGTCCCTCCACATCTTTGAATCTCAAAGTAGGATAAAGCTGTTTTGGATTAATGCAATCATATTCTATTGCATATGCATTTCTTACAATCTTACAATTTTCCAATCCAGGAACTGTGCGGTACATTGCAAGCTGCACATCCTCAGGAAGAGAAGAAGACATACCTCCTACATACATTTCATTTGTATGCAGTCCTTCCGGCTCTATAAATACCTGATGCCTTTCTTTATCTGCAAATTTTACCACCTTGTCCTCAATAGACGGACAATATCTTGGTCCTGTACCTTCTATGATTCCTGCATAGATAGGAGAACGATCAAGATTGCTCCTTATAATCTCATGCGTTCTTTCATTCGTGTATGTAAGATAACATGATACTTGATCTATCTGGATATCATCAGGATTAGTGGAAAAGGAAAAAGGAACAATTTTCTCGTCACCAAATTGTTCTTCCATTTTAGAAAAATCAATACTTTTTTTATCCATTCTCGCCGGTGTTCCTGTCTTAAAACGACGCATTTCAATTCCCATGGATAAGAGAGAATCTGTTAAATGATCAGCTGCCTGAAGTCCATTAGGTCCTGTATAAGTAATTGCTTCTCCACATAAACATCTTGCCTTTAAGTAAGTACCTGTACATAAAATCACAGCCTTACACTCATATACTGTACCTGTAAAAGATTTAACTCCCTTTATCTTTTTAAAAGATTTGTTATTTGAATCCTCTTTTTCTTCCCATATTAATTCACAAACTTCTGCCTGTTTAATTGTAAGATAATCCTGATTTTCAAGAACCTTTCTCATAGAACGACTGTATTCTGCCTTATCTGCCTGGGCGCGAAGTGAATGAACAGCAGGTCCTTTTGAAACATTTAGCATTTTTGACTGAATAAAAGTCTTATCAATATTTTTACCCATCTCTCCGCCAAGAGCATCCAATTCTCTTACTAGATGACCTTTTGAAGAACCTCCAATATTAGGATTACATGGCATGAGCGCTATACTATCTACACTTACAGTAAAAATTACTGTTTCAAGACCAAGACGTGCACAGGCTAAAGCTGCTTCACATCCGGCATGACCGGCGCCTACGACGCATACATCCACTTTTTCAATTAAAGTACTTTTTCTTTCTAACATATTACACATCCTATTTTCCCATACAGAATTTAGAAAATATCTCATTTACCAGATCATCAGAAACTTCTTCTCCAATGATTTTTCCAAGACTACTATAGGCATTCATCAAATCGATTGAATAAAAGTCCTCCGGCATTCCTGTCTCCAGACTATTATTAACCTGTATCAAACTTTCAAGTGTTTCCTGCAAAGCTTCTTTATGCCTTAAATTTGTAATCATAATTTCATTTTCAAAATAAATTTCTCCATTAAAAAATAATTTTCTGACTGCATCTTCAAAATCTTCAATTCCAGTATTTTCTTTCGTAGAAGTTTTAATTATTATAACATTTTTGTCCAGAAGATTCTTTATTTCTTCTAAAGATACTTTTGAAATCAAATCGGATTTATTAAATAATATAATACACTTTTTATTTTGAATCATATTAATAATATCATAATCATTTTCATCTAAAGGAACAGAAGAATCAACAACGTAAATAATCAAATCAGCATCCTGTGAATACTTCTTTGCTTTTTCCACACCTATTTTTTCAATGATGTCTTCCGTAGAACGAATTCCTGCCGTATCAATAAGATGAAGATTAATACCATGAAGTATAATATTTTCTTCAAGAATATCTCTGGTAGTACCAGCAATATCTGTTACAATTGCTTTTTCTTCTCCAGCCAATATATTTAATAAAGAAGATTTTCCAGCGTTTGGTTTACCTACAATTACAGTATTGATTCCTTCTGTTATCATTTTTCCATTTTCAGCGGTAGATAATAATTTATCCACATCATTTATTAAATCTGCTATCTTTATACTCAGTTCCTGTGGATAACCATCAAGACTTATGTGTTCCGGATCATCCAAAGCAGATTCAATAAAAGCAATATCATAAATAATTGCTTTTCTCAGATCATTTATTTTTTCATAAACCGAACCTCTAAGCTGTTTGACAGAACTTTTCAAAGCTGTATCATTTTTGGATGATATGATATCCATAACAGCTTCTGCTTTTGACAAGTCAATTCTTCCATTTAAAAAAGCACGCTTTGTAAATTCACCGGGCTGTGCCAATCTCGCCCCATTTTTTATTACAAGTTCTAAAATACGATTCATGACAAGAATACCGCCATGACAATTAATCTCAACTGTATCTTCCGTAGTAAAACTATTTGGTTTTTTCATAACAGAAACCATAACTTCATCCAAGATATTTTCATCATCGTAAATAAAACCATAATGAATGGTATTTGTCTTATATTTATGCAAAGATTTAAGATTATTCTTATCCCTATAGATAGAGTCAACTATTTTAATGGATTCCTCTCCGCTTACTCTGATGATTCCAATACCGGAATGACTCATGGCGGTTGCAATGGCGGCTATCGTATCTGATTTCATGTAAATCCCCTATTCTTTTTATTCATTTAAAAAATGCTGGAGGAAAATTCCCCCAACATTTTTAATTGGCATATTCCTAATTATCTTTTTAATGTTACAACAACTCTTCTAAAAGGTTCTTCTCCTTCACTGTGAGTTGTAACATATTTGTCATTTTGCAGTGCGGAATGAATAATTCTTCTTTCATATGGATTCATAGGTTCTAAGGAAACAGAACGTTTCGTTCTTTTAACTTTATATGCAATATTCTTTGCAAGGTTCTCAAGAGTTTCTTTTCTTCTCTCACGGTAATCCTCTGTATCTACCTTTACTCTGATATATTCTTCAGAATCTTTGTTTACTACTAAAGAAACCAGATACTGAAGAGAATCAAGTGTTTGTCCTCTCTTTCCGATCAAAACACCCATCTCATCACCGCTTAACTCTATATTCATATTTCTATTATCTTCATTGTACTTTACATCAATGACAACTACCATATTCATAGCACTGAATACTTCATTTAAAAAATCTTTTGCCTTGTCTGCAATGGTACCTTTTATCCTTGCTTTAATAATGGCAGGCTTTGAGCCAATACCAAGAAAACCTGATGAACCTTCTTCAACAACAATATAATCCAGTTTATCACTGGTAACCACAAATTTTTGACAAGCCTCTGTAATTGCATCATTTAATGTTTTAGCTGAAATCTCGATATATTCCATGATAATACCCCCTACTTATTATTCTTTTCATTATATTGTCTTACCATATTTGCCTTTGCCGCGATACTTCCGGATTTAGCATTTTTATTGTAATATTCAGTAGCTTTTTTTATTGCTTCATTCTTTTCTTCCTGTGTCATAGGGCTCACATTTACTTTAGAAGACATGGAAGATTTACTTGAACTAACATTTTTTGTATTTAAATTTGCGTTTTTATTCAACGTTCTGGGATCGATACCGGCTTTTTCAAGCTTTTTGATTCTTTTTTCTTCGTTATTTTTAATCAACTCATCTATATCCATCTTATCAATATGCTTATTAATAATAATCTGCTGGATACTTCTTACAACAGAACCTGAAATCCAGTAAAGTCCCATACCTGCCGGAAGTGTAAAGCAAAAGAATGCTGACATAAGGGGCATCATGGTATTCATCATTTTCATGGACTGTGCCATTGAATTCTGTTGATCATTCTGATTATTAGATGTGTCAGCCTGAGGCATTAACTTTGTATTAATCCATTGCGTAACTGCTGACAAAACAGGAATGATAAGAGCCGCAATAATCAGCAGCCATTGTATTCCGTCAGGAGAATTCCATGCCTGACTTACCATATAAGAAGGCGAATTACTTATATTAATACCAAGAAAATTATTATAAGTATCAATCAATCCACGAGTTGTATCATTACTCAAGATAAGCTCTCCCTGATAAGTGAGCTGTGATAAATCGTAATGATCAGCAATCGAACTCATATCAGAAGAAGATAACTTATTTAAAACATCTACTACACCATTTAATAAATTTGATTCGAGATTTTTACTGTACATTTTTACAGCACTTACAACACTGCTTAGTTCAGAACTCTGTAAAAATGCAGCATTATCAACAGAAATAATTTTTTCTGCCAGCACTTTAAATGTATCTCCTATTTTAGTAACATAAGCAGGCATAGCATTGATTACACGATAAAGTGCAAATAGAATAGGCATTTGTATTAAAAGTTGAATACAACTTCCACTAGGTGATACACCATACTTTGCATATACAGCCTGTGTTTCTGCATTCATTGCCATCATAGAATCATTATCTTTTTTATTTTTATATTTTGCCTGAATTGCCTGAAGTTCCGGATTCATTTTAGCAGAAAGTTTTGAAAATTTCTGCTGCTTGATGGTAAGAGGCATCAACAATAAATAAATAACAATCGTGAATAATATGATAGACAAGCCTACATTAGGAATACCTATTAAATCTAAAAGAGTAAAAATTCCCTCCATAAGATAGCCGAGAATCTTTGCAATAGGACCTAATATTAAACCATCATTCTGAGTTAAAATAATCCCTGTCAATTTATTTCCTCCTGTTTTTGATTCTATCAATTAATCCTATGGTTTTTAAAATCCTATAGTTTTCTATGGAACAGGATCATAACCTCCCTTTGAAAATGGATTACATCTGATTATTCTCCAAAAAGCCAACAAACCTCCTTTTAAAGCGCCATATTTTTCGACAGCCTCAAGTCCATATTCTGAACAGGTAGGAAAATAAGGACATTTAGTATGTTTCATTGGAGAAATATATTTTCTATAAAATTTAATCAATAAAATCAATATTTTTTTCATTTTAGTTTCTGATTTCCTCATCTTATTTATTTTTTAAAATATGATGAAGCTTTGCAAGATGTAATAAAGCACTTTCTATCTCCCAATAAGAAACAGAAGAAGCGCTGTTTCTGGCTATGACTACTATATCTAAACCACTATTAAATATATTTTCATGTAGTCTGTAACTTTCTCTTATCAATCTTGTTATTTTATGCCTTACAATGCTGTTTCCGACTTTTTTACTTACACTGATTCCCAGTCTGTTCTTTTCCGTTTGATTTTCCAAGACATACATTACTAAATATTTGTTGGCATAAGATTTGCCTTTTTTGTAAACACGCTGAAAATCATAATTCTTTTTTAAGGATTCTGAAAATTCATAACTCATACGAAATATATCCACATAGAAAAAAAGGCCACATAATGCGGCCTATGCTGATAATCTTTTTCTTCCTTTTGCTCTTCTGGCTGCTAAAACTTTTCTTCCGCCGGGAGTACTCATTCTGGCTCTGAAACCATGAACTTTAGATCTCTGTCTTCTTTTAGGCTGGAAAGTCATTTTCATATCCGATGCACCTCCTTTACTGAACCTTAATATATGTTAAGGTAAACAAATATTTAATGCCCTTATTTGGAAAATATCATAACGATTATATAAGATAAGAGCATTTCCGTCAAGTAAAAAAGAATAAATTTAATATGAAAAAAATATACAAAAAAAGGCTTAAAAATCGTGATTTTTAACACCTCAATATATAGTGATATAATTCAAAAATGAACCACTAAATATAGATAAATTAAAAAAAATAATTTACATAATTATATCCACAAATTGTGGATAAGATGTGGATAACATTTATTTTTTCAACAATAATACAACATTGATTTCAAAATTTATTGATTTTAAAGGTGTGTAAACTGTTTATTTCTTTTTTGAAGTTATTCACAAATTAAAAGAAATGATTGATAAATTATGTAAACTAAAAATTATTTGAAATTTTAAATGAATTATATTAATATATAGTAGAGTAAATTTGTTTTTTCACTTATTGATTATTTGGGGGAATATAATGGATTTCATTAAAGAAAATTGGGAACTAATCAAAGAAACTCTAAGAACAGAATATGATTTGTCAGACATTTCTTATAATACATGGGTAAAGCCTTTAAATTATCACAGTGAAAAAGATGATGTGGTAACAATTATGATTCCCTCTGATCAGGCTCATGCTCTTAAATATATCTCTTCCAAATATAAAAGCTATTTCCAGGTAACAATTTCTGAAATGATGGATCATACTTATGACATCTCCTTTATTTTGGAAAAAGATGCAGAAAACGAAATGCTTTCTTCTCCCGGAGCTGTATATAATATTAACTATGAAAATGCAAATCTTAATTCAAAATATAGATTTGATACTTTTGTAGTTGGGGGAAACAACAAATTTGCACATTCTGCCTCTCTGGCTGTGGCGGAATCACCTGGCGTAGCATATAATCCTCTTTATTTATATGGAGGAGCAGGACTTGGTAAAACACACCTTATGCATTCAATCGGTCATTTCATATTGAACCAGAATCCTGATATGAAAGTTCTTTATGTTACCTCTGAGCAATTTACAAATGAAGTAATCGAATCCATCAGAAGCGGTAATGCCGCTAAAATGAACAAATTAAGAGAAAAGTACAGAACGGTAGACGTACTTCTTGTAGACGACGTTCAATTCATAATAGGAAAGGAAAGCACGCAGGAAGAATTTTTCCACACATTTAATGTACTTCATTCTGCCGGGAAACAAATTATTCTTTCCTCAGACAAGCCTCCAAAGGAAATGGAAACCTTGGAAGAAAGATTCAGATCCCGTTTTGAGTGGGGACTTACTGCTGATATCCAGCCCCCCGATTATGAAACAAGAATGGCTATTCTCAAAAAAAATGCAGAAAATTACAATAAAGAAATACAGGAAGAAATTTTTAAATACATAGCCACCAATATTAAATCAAATATAAGAGAACTTGAAGGCGCTTTTAATAAAGTAATTGCTTTTTCAAAATTAAATAAGGTAGAAATAACCCTTGATAATGTACAAGAAACCTTAAAAGATATTATATCTCCTGACGTAGTAAAACAAGTAACTCCTCAGCTTATTATTGATGTTGTGGCAGAACACTTTGGTATTTCACCAGAAGATATAGTATCCAAAAGACGTAATTCAGAATTTGTGCAGCCAAGACAAATATGTATGTATCTTTGCAGACACCTTACAGAAGAATCCTTACAAAATATTGGAAAAGCCCTGGGTAAAAAAGATCACACAACAGTTATCCACGGTATCGACAAAATAACCGATGAATTGTTAGTAAATGAAGAATTAAAAAATAGAATAGATATCCTCAAAAAGAAAATAAATCCTGCATGAACTTAATCAATTGTGAATAAGTTGAAAGTTATTATGAAATAAAATCTTATTATCCACATGTTTTACATTTATTTTTTGCTTGATAAATAGTATAATAAAAGAGTTATACACATATTAACACCTATTATTAATGATACTACTAAATTAATTATATATAAATACGGCTCAAAACCAAGACATCAGTTAATGGACTAAGCATATAAAAGAAAGGAAGTTATACACAAATGAAATTAGTATGTAGCAAAGCAAACCTGTTAAATGGAGTACAGATTGTATCAAAGGCCGTCCCTAATAAAACAACTATGTCTATTCTTGAATGTATTTTAATAGATGCTACAGGAAAAAACATCAAATTAATTGCCAATGATATGGAACTTGGCATTGAGACAACAATAGAAGGTGATGTAGTAGAAAAAGGACAGATTGCCCTTGATGCTAAAATATTGCTAGATATTGTGAGAAAACTTCCTGATAATGAAGTAACTATGGAAACAGATAAATCTTTTAAGACAAACATAACCTGCGAAAAAGCCAGATTTACCATCATAGGAAAGTCAGGAGAAGACTTTTCTTATCTTCCTTCCATAGAAAAAATTGATTTTATTACGGTTTCCCAGTTTACTTTGAAAGAAGTAGTGAGACAGACTATTTTTTCAATCTCTGATAATGATACGAACAAACTGATGGGCGGTGAATTATTTGATATAAGCGGAGATACTTTAAAGGTGGTTTCTCTTGACGGTCATAGAATTTCTATCCGTAAGATTGAATTAAAAGATAATTATCCATCAAGAAAAGTTGTAGTTCCGGGAAAGACTTTAAATGAAGTGAGTAAAATTCTTTCAGGAGATACGGATAAAGACGTTAATATTTTCTTTACAGGAAAACATATATTATTTGAATTTGATAATACAATTGTTGTCTCAAGATTGATAGAAGGAGAGTATTTCAAAATTGACCAGATGCTTTCCAGTGATTATGAGACTAAAGTTACAATCAATAAAAAAGAATTGTTAGAATGTATTGACAGGGCTACTTTGCTTGTAAAAGAAGGAGATAAAAAGCCTATTATTATGAATATTACAGACGAGATGATGGAGCTTAAAATCAACTCCACAGTCGGCAGTATGAATGAGGAAATTGATATTACAAAACAAGGCAAGGATTTGATGATTGGATTTAATCCTAAATTTATGATTGACGCCCTCCGTGTAATTGATGATGAACAGGTTGATATTTACCTTGTAAATCCAAAAGCTCCCTGTTTTATAAGAGATACTGCTGAAAATTATATTTATCTTATTCTTCCTGTTAACTTTACTACCGTAAATTAAAGTATAAATGAGGAAAAAAATGGAAACAATATATTTAAGGGATGATTATATTAAACTAGGACAGGCGCTTAAGGCAGCGGGTCTGGTAGAATCTGGTGTGGATGCAAAATTTGCTATTCAGGATGGTTACGTAAAGGTAAATGGTCAAAAGGAAGTACAAAGAGGAAAAAAGTTATACAATGGTGATATTGTTGAATTTGAAGGAAATCAGATTAAGATTACTTCAGGTTCTTAAATAGAAAGGTTAAAACTTAAGATGATTATTAAATCTCTTGAATTGGCAGATTTCAGAAATTATGAAACGTTAGACATTAATTTTGATAAAGGTACCAATATACTTTATGGTGATAATGCCCAGGGAAAAACGAATATTTTGGAAGCAATTTATGTTTCGGCTACCACAAAATCCCATAAGGGAAGTAAAGACAGAGAAATCATTCATTTTGATAAAGAAGAAGCTCATATAAGAACTTACCTTGAAAAAGAAGATGTGGAATATAAAGTAGATATGCATCTTCGTAAAAACAAATCAAAGGGAATAGCAATAGACGGAAAAAAATTAAAAAAAGCTGCAGATTTAATGGGACTTTTAAATATTGTTTTCTTTTCCCCTGAGGATCTTGCCATTATAAAAAACGGTCCTTCGGAGAGAAGAAGATTTGCAGATATGGAATTATGCCAGTTAGACAGTTTTTATCTTTATAATTTAAATCATTATAATAAAATTATAAATCAGAGAAATAAGCTTTTAAAGGATATGTATTTTAATCCCGGATTAAAAGAGACTTTAAATATTTGGGATTCCCAGTTAGTTTCTTTTGGAAGCAAAATTATTGAAAGACGATCTATTTTTGCAGGGCAGCTTTGTGAAATCATAAATGATATACATAGTAAATTATCAGGTGGAAAAGAAAAGCTTACTGTAAAATATGAGCCTGATGTTTCCATTGAAAATTTTGAAGAAAAAATGAAAGAAAATCAAGAAAAAGATATACGATCTAAAATGACTTCTACAGGACCTCACAGAGATGATTTTTCTTTTATCGTAAATGGTATTGATATACGCAGATACGGTTCACAGGGACAACAAAGAACGGCTGCCCTTTCTTTAAAATTATCAGAAATAGAATTAGTAAAAAAAGTTACAAAAGATACTCCTGTACTCCTTTTAGATGATGTTCTTTCGGAACTGGACAGCAACAGGCAAAATTATCTTTTAAACAGTATAGGAGAGATACAGACTATAATTACCTGTACAGGTTTGGATGAATTTGTAAATAACCGGTTTGAAATAAACAGGATTTTTGAAGTTACAAATGGTGTTGTAGAAAGGAAATGATTTTAATATGAGTAATAATGATTACGGAGCAGACCAGATTCAGATATTAGAGGGACTTGAAGCAGTCAGAAAAAGACCTGGTATGTATATTGGTTCTACATCCAGTAGGGGACTTCATCATCTTGTGTATGAAATAGTGGATAATTCTGTAGATGAAGCGCTTGCAGGTTACTGTGATACCATTACAGTTATTATTAATGAAGATAATTCTGTAACTGTAACAGATAATGGAAGAGGTATACCGGTAGGAATCAATCATAAAGCAGGTCTTCCTGCCGTTGAAGTGGTATTTACAATACTTCATGCCGGTGGAAAATTTGGCGGTGGAGGATATAAGGTATCCGGAGGTCTTCATGGAGTAGGTGCATCTGTTGTAAATGCCTTGTCTGACTGGCTTATAGTAGAAATATATACAGAAGGAAAAGTATATGAGCAAAGATATGAAAGAGGACATGTATGTTATCCCTTAAAGGTAATAGGTGAATGTGAAAAAGAAAAAACAGGAACGAAGGTTACTTTTAAACCGGATGCTACAATCTTTCAGGAAACAATAGAATATGAATTTGATATATTAAAGCAAAGACTTCGTGAAATGGCTTTTCTTACCAAAGGACTTCATATTATTTTAAGAGATATGAGAGTTGAAGAGGGTCACAAACCAATCGAAAGAGAATTTCACTATGAGGGTGGAATTAAGGAATTTGTCACTTATCTAAATAGGAGCAAAACGCCTTTGTATGATCATGTGATGTATTTTGAAGGCAGTAAAAACAATGTTTATGTTGAAGTTGCTATGCAGCACAATGATTCTTATACAGAAAGTTCTTATAGTTTTGTAAATAACATCAATACACCTGAAGGAGGTACGCATCTGGTAGGTTTCCGTAATGCCCTTACCAAAACTTTTAATGATTATGCCAGAGGCAATAAATTATTAAAGGATAACGAACCCAATCTTTCAGGCGAGGATATCAGAGAAGGTCTGACTGCAATCGTAAGTGTCAAAATAGAAGATCCTCAGTTTGAGGGACAGACTAAACAAAAGCTTGGAAATTCTGAAGCAAGAAATGCAGTAGATAGTATTGTCAGTGAACAGCTTACTTATTTTCTGGAGCAGAATCCTGTTATTGCAAAATTAATCTGTGAGAAATCTATTCTTGCACAGAGAGCAAGGGATGCTGCAAGAAAAGCAAGAGATCTAACAAGAAGAAAAACAGCTCTTGAAAGTGCTGCTCTTCCCGGAAAACTGGCAGACTGTTCTGACAAAAATCCGGAAAACTGCGAAATTTATATTGTTGAGGGAGATAGTGCAGGCGGAAGCGCTAAGACGGCCAGAAGTCGTGCAACCCAGGCAATCCTTCCTCTTAGAGGTAAAATTTTAAATGTAGAAAAAGCAAGGCTTGATAAGATTTACGCCAATGCTGAAATTAAAGCGATGATTACCGCATTTGGCACCGGTATTCATGATGATTTTGATATTACAAAATTAAGATATCATAAGATTATTTTAATGACAGATGCGGATGTTGATGGCGCTCATATTGCAACTCTTCTCCTTACTTTTATTTATCGCTTTATGCCGGAACTTATTAAACAGGGTTATGTTTATTTAGCACAGCCTCCTCTTTATAAGTTAGAAAAAAATAAAAATGTATGGTATGCCTATAGTGATGAAGAATTAGATAAGATTCTCGTAGAAGTAGGACGTGATCAAAATAATAAGATACAGCGTTATAAAGGACTTGGTGAGATGGATCCTGAGCAGCTTTGGGAGACAACCATGGATCCTGAAAAAAGAATTCTTCTCCGTGTGACAATGAACGAAGAAGCCGAGTCTGAAATAGATCTTACTTTCACAACGCTTATGGGAGATAAAGTGGAACCAAGACGTGAATTTATAGAAGAAAATGCCAAATTTGTTAAAAATCTTGACATTTAATCTTAAGAAAGTTAGGAGTAAAAATGGAAGATAATATTTTTGATAAAATCCATGACGTTGACCTGCAGAAAACAATGGAAACTTCTTATATCGATTATGCGATGAGCGTTATTGCTTCCAGAGCATTGCCAGATGTAAGAGATGGACTTAAACCTGTACAAAGAAGAGTTCTTTATTCTATGATAGAACTTAATAATGGACCTGACAAACCACACAGAAAAAGTGCGCGTATTGTCGGTGATACAATGGGTAAATATCATCCTCATGGTGATAGCTCTATTTATGGCGCTTTGGTAAACATGGCACAGCCCTGGTCTTTCCGTTATCCATTGGTAGACGGTCACGGTAATTTTGGTTCAGTTGACGGTGACGGCGCTGCTGCCATGCGTTACACGGAAGCAAGATTAAGCAAAATTTCCATGGAACTTCTGGCAGATATAAATAAAGATACAGTAGATTTTGTACCTAACTTTGATGAAACAGAAAAAGAACCTTCCGTTCTTCCAAGTCGTTATCCTAATCTTCTTGTAAATGGAACTACTGGTATTGCAGTAGGTATGGCAACCAATATACCTCCTCATAATTTAAGGGAAGTTGTAAATGCCATTGTTAAAATTATTGACAATAGGATTACTGATGATAGAGAAACGGAAATAGAGGAAGTTCTTTCCATTGTGAAAGCTCCTGATTTTCCTACCGGAGGTATTATTTTAGGTACCAGAGGAAGTGAAGAAGCTTATAGAACAGGAAGAGGCAAGGTAAGAGTCCGTGCAGTGACAGATATTGAAACCATGGCAAATGGGAAGACAAGGATCATTGTAACAGAGCTTCCTTACATGGTAAATAAAGCAAATCTGATTCAGAAAATTGCGGAGCTTGTTAAATTAAAGAAAATTGATGGTATAACAGATCTTCGCGATGAATCTGATAGAGAAGGTATGCGTATCGTCATAGAACTTCGTCGTGATGTAAATGCAAATATTATTCTGAACCATCTTTTCAAGCATACACAGATGCAGGATACTTTTGGTATTATCATGCTTGCGCTTGTGAATAATGAACCCAAAGTACTGAATATTCTTGATATGCTTAAAGCCTACATAGCGCATCAAGAGGAAGTAGTTACAAGAAGAACAAAG
This sequence comes from Lachnospiraceae bacterium, assembly GCA_014804785.1. Classification (GTDB taxonomy): domain Bacteria; phylum Bacillota; class Clostridia; order Lachnospirales; family Lachnospiraceae; genus Suilimivivens. The sequence goes on along the minus strand of JAAUZD010000026.1, from coordinate 61,772 downwards.
TATGATTTAAATAAGGCAGAAGAAAGAGATCATATCTTACAGGGATTATTGATTGCTCTTGATAATATAGATGAAGTAATCAAAATCATCAGAGGAAGCCGCAGTACACAGATTGCCAAGGAAAGCTTGATGGAACGTTTTGCGCTGACAGAAGTTCAAGCGCAGGCAATCGTTGATATGAGACTCCGTGCTCTGACAGGTTTGGAAAGAGAAAAACTTGAAAATGAGCATCAGGAACTGCTTGCAAAAATTGCGCAGCTAAAAGAAATCCTTGCCGATGAAAAAATACTGCTTGGTGTCATCAGAACAGAAATTAAAGAGATATCTGATAAATTTGGAGATGACAGAAAAAGCAAGATAGGGTATGATACATTTGATATTTCTATGGAAGATATGATTCCAAATGAAAATACAATTATTGCTATGTCAAATCTGGGATATATCAAACGTATGACAATTGATAATTTTAAATCCCAGCATCGCGGCGGAAAAGGCATTAAGGGGATGCAGACAATAGAAGATGATTTTATAGCTGACCTGTTGATGACTTCCACTCATCACTATATTATGTTTTTTACAAATTATGGAAGGGTATATAGATTAAAAACTTATGAGATACCTGAGGGAAGCCGTACATCAAGAGGAGTAGCGATTGTCAACATTTTGCAATTAAATCCCGGTGAGAAGATTAATGCAATTATACCGATTAAAGATTATGAAGAAAATAAGAATCTTTTCATGGTTACTAAAAACGGTATTGTAAAAAAGACTAATATTGTTGAATATAGCAATGTCCGCAAAAATGGTCTTGCTGCCATTAATTTAAGAGATGATGATGAATTAATAGAAGTAAAGATTACCGATAATAATACAGAAATTTTCCTTGTTACAAAATATGGCATGTGTATAAGATTTAAAGAGACAGATGTGCGTGCAACAGGAAGAACTTCTATGGGTGTTATAGGTATGAATCTTGGAGATGGTGATGAAATTGTAGGTATGCAGTTAGATCATCAAGGAGATTCTCTTCTTATTGTTTCTGAAAATGGTATGGGTAAACGTACTTATCTAAATGAATTTACCGTTCAGAAACGCGGAGGAAAAGGTGTCAAGTGTTATAAGATTACTGAAAAGACAGGATATTTGATAGGTGTTAAAGCAGTAAATGATGAACATGAAATTATGATGATCACTACAGGAGGTGTGATTATCCAGATACCTATGGAAGATGTATCTACACTTGGTCGTATTACTTCAGGTGTAAAACTGATTAATCTTGATAAAGGAGTAACAGTTGCACAGATTGCAAAAGTAAGAGAAAAAGTTTCTGATGGAGATCATGAATTTGAAAATATTGATGACGCCATGGAAGAAATACCTGAAGATAATAATGATTCTTTATAATTGATATTATTTAAAATCCCCATTGGAAATTCTGATGGGGATTTTTAGGAGGATATTTTTGAAAAAGCAAGTTGAAGGACAAATGAATTTATTTGATTTCATCACAGAAACAAAATTTCTCGATGAATTTCCACAATTTATTGAATGCAGCAGTTGTTGGTGTTATGATTGTAAACACAATGAAAATAACGAAGCTATACCGAGAGATTTTGCAGGCGAAAAGAAACCATGTCCTCCGTGTACATTCTGCATTAACCAGAAAAAAGCAGAGATTTGTGAAATAGGTTCTTACAAAAACGGCTGTAAGCTCCGGGCTGTAGAAGAAGGAATCAAATTTGAATAAAATAATATTATTTCATATTATGAGGAGAGAATGAGAAAATGGAAAGCTATATGGTATTGAAGGATTTAGCTATTATTGTCATTGCAGCGAAATTATTTGGTATTGTTGCAAGAAAATTAAAAGCGCCTCAGGTAGTAGGTGAAATTGTTGCCGGTCTTATCATAGGACCAAGTATTTTAGGGTGGGTTAATCAGACAGATTTTCTGATGCAGATGGCGGAAATAGGAGTTATTTTATTGATGTTTTCCGCCGGACTTGAAACAGATTTAAAGGAACTTATGAAAACAGGTCCTATTGCAACATTGATTGCCTGTGCAGGTGTTTTTATTCCCCTTATTTTAGGTGCCGCTTATTACATGCTGTTTTATGGAATCTCACCTTGGGGTTCTGAAGAATTTTATAAGGCAGTTTTTGTAGGAACGATTTTAACGGCAACCTCTGTAAGTATTACGGTACAATCTCTAAAAGAAATGGGAAAGCTGAAAGGAAAGGTCGGGACTACGATTTTAAGTGCTGCTATTATTGATGATGTAATAGGAATTATTGTTCTTACCTTTGTCATTGGTTTTAAAAATCCGGAATCTAAGCCATCTACTGTAATCATAAATACTGTTTTATTTTTCGCTCTTGCTCTTGTGGTTGGTTTTATTTCTTATAAGATATTTAAAATATTAGATAAAAGATATCCTCATACCAGAAGAATTCCGATTGCAGGTCTGGCATATTGTTTTCTGCTTGCTTATATAGCTGAAAGATATTTTGGTATTGCAGATATTACAGGCGCTTATGTGGCGGGTATCATTTTATGTTCTATCAATGATTCAAGTTACATAGAAAGAAAAGTAGATGTAAACTCTTATATGTTGTTTGGTCCTGTATTTTTTGCTAGTATAGGATTAAAGACAAATATAGACAGTGTAACGGGAGGTATTCTCTTGTTTTCGCTGGGATTTGTTTTAGTAGGACTTTTGAGCAAAATATTTGGCTGCGGGTTGATGGCGAAGATATGTAAATTTAACGGGAATGATTCTTTTAAAATTGGGGTGGGAATGATGACAAGAGGAGAAGTTGCCCTTATCGTTTCCCAGAAGGGTCTTTCGGCAGGATTGTTGGAACCTGTTTATTTTACATCCGTAATTTTGCTTATTATTGTATCTTCAATAGCGACGCCAATCATTTTAAAAATTCTTTATTCAAAAGATAAAGAACCAAATGAGGTTCAGACAGCGTAAGCTGATTGAATATAAATATTATTTAAATACTAGGGAGGTATAGCATGGTAGGATTTATTATTGCAGCAATTGTTGTTATTTTTGTCCTGGTCATTATGGTGACAGGGTACAAAAAAGCGCCGCCGGATACAGCATATATCATATCCGGTCTTCGTAAAAAGGTAGTTATTGGAAAGTCAAGCGTTAAGATTCCATATTTTGAAAGAATGGATAAGCTGAGTCTGAAACTGATTCCTATTGATGTCAAGACGTCCAATGCAGTACCTACTGCAGATTATATTAATATTCAGGTGGATGCAGCGGTAAATATTAAGATCAGCAGTGAGAAAGAAAAATTATCTCTTGCCGCAGAAAATTTCTTAAATCAGAACACCCAGTATATTGCCGGTATAGCAAGAGAAGTTCTGGAAGGTAATATGAGAGAAATCGTAGGCCGTATGAGACTGGAAGAAATGGTAAGTGACCGTCAGAAGTTCGCCAATCTTGTAAAAGAAAATGCAGAGCCTGACTTGGCAGCCATGGGTCTTGATATCGTAAGTTTCAATGTCCAGAATTTTGCAGACGGAAATGGTGTCATTGATGATTTAGGTATTGATAATATTTCCCAGATCAAGAAAAAAGCGGCTATTGCAAAAGCAGAAGCAGAAAAAGAAATTGCAGTTGCAAAGGCAGAAGCCGATAAACAGGCAAACGATGCAAGAATCAATGCGGAACGTGAGATTGCAAAGAAAAACAATGAACTTGCTCTGCAGAAAGCAGAACTTAAAAAATTAGAAGATACCAAACGTGCCGAGGCGGATGCAGCCTACAGCATTCAGGAGCAGGAACAGCGTAAGACTATTGAAGTTGCAACTCAGGAAGCAACCATTGCAAAACAGGAAAAAGAAGTCATCTTGAAGCAGAGAGAAGCGGAAGTAAAAGAAAAAGCTTTGGATGCAGAAGTTAAGAAAAAAGCGGAAGCAGATAAATTTGCCCGTCAGCAGCAATCAGAAGCAGAATTATATGAAAGAATGAAAAATGCTGAGGCTGATAAGTTTGAACGGGAAAAAGAAGCAGAGGCATTAAAAGCAACCGCTGAAGCTCAGAAGTTTGCAAAAGAGCAGGAAGCTGAAGGTATCAGGATGGTGGGTGAAGCGGAAGCGGAAGCAATCCGTGCAAAAGGTATTGCAGAAGCAGAAGCTATGGAGAAAAAGGCAATCGCTTATCAGAAATATAATAATGCCGCTATGGCAGAAATGCTGATTCAGGTATTGCCTGAAATCGCAGGTAAGATTGCAGAACCTCTTACCCAGATTGATAAGATCACAATCATCGGCGGAGATAACAGCAATGGTGTCAGCACTGTAGCAGATAATGTTCCGGGAGTGATGACAAAATTGTTTGAAACAATGAAAGACACAGTTGGAATTGATTTAGCTGAAATTGTCAAAGCCGGTACATATGATGCTAAGGTAAATAAGAATATTAATTTTACAGGTCTTTCTGATGATGAAAGAAAAGATGCAGTGGCAGCCGTTTCGGGAGCTGTTGCCAGTGAAATTGTAAATGATTCTGACAGAGCGTAAATGATGCAATTTTGATGCAAGAATGATGCTGATTTGATGCATGAAACGTGTAATCTATATGTATGAAATAGATTACAAGCGGATTGCACGAAGGAGAGAAGCATCATATTATGCGCAGAGAAAAGGATTATAGAGAAAAGAGGACAGGGAAGAGATTGTTCACATCTATTTTCTGTCTTCTTTTATTGTCGGGAATGATAATTTCTTTTAGATATATGTTTGAAAAAGATAGCAGATTAAATTTTGTTAAAAAATCTGAAGAGGAGAAAATTATATATCCATTGGCGAAAGGAGCAGAAAATGACTGTGAGAAAATATGGCGAATTTGCAGTAAAATTCTGGGAGAAGAAAATGCGAATACATGGGAACATTATACATGGTATATGATGGATGAAGATACAGGTAAGATAATGGATGAAGGTATTGTTCTTTATCGGACAAAAGCAGGAGAACAGGGATTTTTTCTTATAAGGGAAGGAGCTTTATATCGTATAAAGGCAAATGATGGTATTGACAGAAGTGATATATATGAAGTTAAAAAACAAATAGAGCGCTTAGATCAAGAGGAAAAAACAGGCAATAACCAATGGGAAATGATTCTATGGGAAATCTGGGATGGCAGATTGCCGGATGATGGTCTTTGTTGGGAGGATGAAAGGGTAAAGGAGGCTGTTTATAAGGAGATTTGCAGTGATTACAGTATTGTTCCTTCCAGGGAAGAAATCATGAATCTTTCTGTTTTGAATATAACAAGTGCAGAGCGGATAGAAACTTTTAATGATTTAAGAAAACTTCCGCATCTTACCAGCTTGACTTTGTCGAGTTTAAAAGAAATGAATTATGATATTACCGGAGATATGGTTCCTGAACTTGAAGAACTTTTTTTCAGATGGATTCCTCTTGATTCGGCAGATTTTTTGGAGGAATTGCCTGACCTTAAGGTGCTGGGAATAGATTCCTGTAATATTAAAGATCTTTCTTTTTTGCAAAAATACCCTCACCTTACAGAAGTATCATTTTTTGGAAATGAGATATGTGACATTTTGCCATTACAAAATTGCAAAGATCTTGAAGTTATTTCTCTGTCATGGAATAACATAACAGATATCAGCGCTCTGTCTCAACTGCAGAAACTTAAGAAGGTAGAACTTCTTGGAAATCAGATCAAAGATATTGACGCTTTAAGAGAAATGAAGGAGTTGGAATATCTTGAGCTTAGCGGGAATCTAATAGAAGATTATACATCAATTATGGATATGGAAAATATTTATTATCTTTCAGTAAAGGGAAATCCCGGACAGGATATTGGAAATTTAATCTTTACTCCACAGCTTGGAATCGGAAGCGAAAAGGAAGTTGAGAAAGAAGAACTTGAAAGAATGCAGGCTTATTTGAATCTGTATTATCCGGAAGATGAAATTTTGGCAGAAGATTTCGCAATAGGAGATCTAAACGGTGATGGTATAGAAGATATAGCAATTACCGGATTGGTGGATGTTAAGAAAGAGTCAGAAACATGGCCATTGGAGGAGAGATATGTATATCCATTTATCTGCAAGGGGAATGGCAGCTTTATTCCGCTTACGCCTTTGGAATCATTAGGACCGGCTATGGGCGGTCCTTATGGGGATCCTTATTGTGGAATGATCATTACCAATCATATGTTGGTCATTCAAGTTCACGGAGGAAGCAGCTCTCGATGGGGATATACCAATATATATCAATATGAAGAGGGAGAAATGAAGGAAAAGTGGGAAGTGGAACTGTTCTACTACACCATGAGCTCTGGAATGGATTTTATAATATATGATAAAGAAAAAGATTATTTCAAGCATTATATTGTCGTAGGAGAGATGGATGAGCATAAAGAAATTCTTCTTATATCTGAAAATAATGGAGAATCTGATATTCGGAAGGAAGAACTTGATGTGTTGCTAAATCAGTTTAAAGAAAGGGTGCAAACATCTTTTCCCGAGATTAGAGAAGATTATATGGCACCGCACATTGATGGTACTTGTGATTATCATATATGTAGTTATCCTGTTATCAGAGAACCTGACTGGGTATTAAAGCAGGCGGCAGGAAAATTACTTGAAGAAGCGACGTCAATGCCGGCAACTTATTATACCTCAGAAAAAATCAGAGAATCTTATGGAAAACTGATAGGTGTGGAACCACCAAAGGTATTTTATATAGGACTTATGGAAGGAGAACCCGTGATTTTATATTATAATAATTGTTTACAGGAGGGCGATAGATTTGTTCATGAGATGGTACTTTGCAAACCGGATGAGAAGGGAGAATATTGGAGATTAATTTATTGGATTAATTATGATGAGAATACAAATACATATTCTTTAAGGGATAAAAAATAATTTTAATCATACTTTTTAGGTTAAAATTGTGAAAAATGAACAGGCGACCAGTAATTTGCTGAATGATTTTGAGGCAGAGACAGGAGACAATAATAGAATGAAAAAAAATGTTGTATTGATTATAATTTTACTTAGCTTTATCTTAGGTTGTGCTACTAATATAGAACAACCATCTTTTAATTGTACACCAATAGACAGCCCTTACCAATTTAAACAAATTAATATGTTTGATATTAATGTAGGATGGGGAATATCAACAGAAAATGAAATTCTTTTTACAAACAGCGGAATGGAAAATTTTATCTCCATTAAAAATATTGAAGCTACAAATAAAACAAATGATTTTATAAGCGCGGCTTTTATTGATGAGCAGACTGCATATGTGGCTTATTTTTCTGGCGATAATACTCATTTGATAGTAGAATATACAAATGATGGAGGAAATAATTGGAATCAGACTTTTGTAAATAGTAATAATTTTGCAGACGCAGGAAGTGTTTATATCAGCTTTTCAGATGCAGAAAATGGATACTTGCTTTACTGTTCAACACCTGCGGCAGGTATGATGACCAAGCTGTTGTTCTATACTACGGATGCAGGAAAGACTTATTCCCTTGCAAATGATTTAACAAATGAAATAACAGGTTATCCCACCGGAATTTCTTTTAGTAGTATAGAAAACGGATATATTGCGGTAACTTACCACGGAGAAGACAATTATTTGTATTTGACAGAAGATTGTGCAAAAACATGGGAAAGTGTAAAANCATTNTTGAAAAATAANGATATNCGTTATATAGACGGNTATGCACCCNTNTTTTATNNNGAGGATATGCAAAAGGGNATATTGGTATTAANATTGGTAGGGGATAATATATCATATAATTTGTTTGTTACAAGCGATGGNGGNNANAGTTGGAAGCCAGAAGGAAATATTCCTTCTGAATCTGTAATGNGTTATTTTGCTATAGATGAAAATCACTTATTTTACANAGATGAATTAGGTAACTTATTTGAGTTATCACNATAAAATNAAAAAAATGATGAAAAATNCGTAAGGGAAGAAATATGCTGGATATATTAATTGTAGAAGATAACAAAGAAATAGGNATTTTGCTGTGTGATTTTTTGCGTAAGGAAAATTACACGGTTAGTGTAGCCCGAACCGGTGAAAAAGCTTTGGAATTGTATGAAAAATATGGAGCCAGAGTGATTGTGTTGGATATTATGCTTCCCGGNATGGATGGATTTGCGGTTTGTTCTAAGATNAGGGAGACTTCCAATACCCATATTTTAATTGCCAGTGCCAAGGTGGAAAAGAATGATAAATTAAAAGGCTTAAATCTTGGTGCAGACGATTACATTGAGAAACCCTACGATGTAGATATTTTAATTGCCAAGATTAAAGGCATTNTTAAAAGAAAATATGGTCAGGCAGAGATTGTAGAAGGGAATATCCGATTGAATACTGTGCAACAGTCGATATATGTAGATGGACAGAAAAAAGAAGTTACCGAAAAGGAGTTTGAACTGTTAAAGCTGNTAATCGAGAATAAGAATGTAACCATGAAGAAGGAGTATTTGTTCAATACCGTTTGGGGAAGTGACAGTGATTCGGAAATTCAAACGCTGACGGTACATATTAAGTGGCTTAGGGAAAAAATAGAAGAAGAACCCAAAAAGCCCAAGCATATTATTACAGAGTGGGGAGTAGGATATCGGTTTGANTAAGTTTAAAATTTTTNCANTTTGGATTGTCATTGTTGAGATATTGCTTATATTGTCAGNTAATAGATTGTATTTTTATCAAAATAATGACGGCGGCGGAAGATTATANCTTGTGGAAGCAAGGCGTGTGATTAAGGAAATAGAAGAACAAAAACCAGAGGCTTCCGAAATAGAAGCAATGAGTTTAGATAAATATGAGACNATNGTAGGAATNAGAGAGTTTGTTGCCGGAGAAGCATGTGATAANGATTATTTAGTGGAAGAAATAGCCGGTAAACTGTATCGGATAGAATATNTAGAGAAAAANAGTTTACGAGTNCCTTTGTGTATAAATATCTCGTTGCTGGGTATGATGATTGTNACAATTATTGTACTCGTGTATGTGTATAATAAAGTCTTAANNCCCTTTCAGGATATGAGTGATTTATCTTATGANTTGGCGAAAGGNAATTTNTCCATGCCTGTAAAAGAAGAAAAAAGTAANNTGTTTGGNCGTTTCCTGTGGGGAATGGACATGCTTCGTGAAAAGTTGGAGGATAACAAGGAGAAAGAACTTGAATTTCAAAAGGAGCGGAAGACATTGATTCTTTCTTTGTCCCATGATATTAAAACGCCGCTTTCTTCNATTGAATTGTATTCGAAAGCGTTGTCGGAGGATTTGTATGACACACAGGAGAGAAGGGACGANGCTTTGCAGGGNATCNCAAGGAATGTGAAAGAAATAAAGGGATACGTGGATGAAATTGTAACTGCATCCAGAGAAGATTTTCTGAATTTGGAAGTAAGTATGAGAGAGTATTACCTTTCAGAGGTTATGAAAGTCACAGAAAGTTATTATAAGGATAAGTTGTCTGTAATTCACACCGAATTTCAAGTNGATNAAGTTTCGGAATGNCTTGTCAAAGGGGATAAGAACCGTATGGTTGAGNTNCTGCAAAATGTNATGGAAAATGCCATAAAATATGGTGATGGNAANAGTATCCGCATTTCGTTTGGGGAGGAAGAAGATTGTAAATTAATACATATCGAGAACTCGGGGTGCAATCTAAAAAAAGAGGAACTTCCAAATCTTTTCGATTCTTTTTATCGTGGAAGCAATAGTACCGGTATGAAAGGGANCGGTCTGGGGCTTTATATTTGCAAANCGCTGATGCGTAAAATGGATGGTGAAATCTTTGCACAAATNAANGAAGATGTTTTTTGTGTGACNATAGTAGTTAAAAAAGCATAATGGGTATGAAAACTTCAGGGTTATATTNTATGACTCTGAAGTTTTGTATTTAAGGATTATTTAATAATTTCTCTTGTAAAATCAATTCANAAGCAAGAGAAAGGAGTAAAAAAATGTATCTAAGCATACTAAAAAAAGACTTAAAACGAAAAAGNGCAATGAATATTATTCTTCTATTATTTATTATTCTTGCNACAATGTTTGTATCNTCAAGTGTAAGCAACATTATAAATGTTACCACGGCATTGGACAGTTATTTTGAGATGGCAAATGNGCCTGATTATTTTGCGNNTACTATGAATAAAAATCTTGCCGTTGACATTGATGAAACGGTAAGCTCGGCAAGTGCAGTAGATAGTTNTGCAANGGAAAACNTATTGTTTTTATCGNCCGATAATTTTTTCTATGAGGANGAGGATATAATTATNGAANGCGGTACGAATCTGATTCACAGCGACATNTGTATGAATTATTTTCTTTCCGATGGAAGTATCCTTGAAACGGTAGGGAAGGGCGANTTTTATATGNCNGAGGGTGAGGCGGACGCTCTCGGTGTTGATGTGGGCGATAAGCTTACCATAGAGTTAAATGGTGTAAGCCGTGAATTTGTTCTTGCAGATAAAATAAAGGANGCACTTTTAGGATCAAAGGGGCTAACTNTTACACGTTATATAATAAGCGAGGAGGANTTTAATTNTTTCCTTTCCGCAGAAAANACNGAGGAATATTNCGGCGGTACTCTTGTCTACATATATTCTTCCAATATTGAAACGNCTCTGNCGCAGATAAAGCCGCTTGTAGATAACAGCGCTTTAACATTGGACAGAGCCTTTATGAAATTCTGCTATATTTTTGATATGGTAGTGGTAGGTATTCTGCTTGTGGTAAGCATTATCCTTATAATAATAGCATTTGTGGTTTTGCGTTTCACTATTTTCTTTACACTTTCCGAGGAATTCCGTGAAATCGGCGTAATGAAGGCGATTGGTATCGGCAATTTCAAAATCCGAGGTTTATATCTTGTAAAGTATATGGGGCTTTCCATAATCGGTGCGGTCATTGGTTTTGTTCTTAGCTTTCCTTTCGGTGAAATGCTTATGAGCGTTTCCTCGCAGGCAATTATTGTCGGAAATCAGAGTCCGATTTTGGTAAACATTCTCTGTGCAGTGCTGGTAATTGCGGTAATTCTGCTGTTCTGCTACGGCTGTACAGGCAAGGTCAGGAAAATGACGCCTATTGACGCGATCAGAAACGGTCAGACAGGTGAACGCTTCCGTAAAAAGAGTGTAATGAGTCTTGGTAAATCAAAGCTTCCTGCAACGCCTTTCCTTGCACTTAATGATATTGTAAGCAGCCCCAAGCGTTACAGCATTATTACACTTACATTCTTCCTCTGTCTTTCTCTTTTACTTATACTTTCGGCAACTGTTTCTACTATGAACAGCGACAGCCTTGCCTCGACATTCGGCTGGGCAGACTGTGATATATATCTTGACAGTAAAATGATTATGGAATGTATGCTTGAAGACGGACACGAAAGGCTTGAAAAGCACCTTGACGATATGGAACAAACTCTTGCCGAAAATGGTATTCCTGCAAAATGCTATCAGGAAATGATGTTTACCCTGCCCGTAGCTTTTGGAGAAAACGAGAGCAATATCTGTATACTTCAGGGTACAGGCTCAACAATGGATATGTACGAATACACAGCAGGAACAACACCACAGAATACCGATGAAATTGCAATAACACGAATTGTTGCGGATAAGCTGAACGCAAATATTGGTGATACCGTTACGATTAAAACCATTGACGGAGATAAGGAATATATTATTTCGGCGTTTTTCCAGGCTATGAATATGCGGGGCAACTGTATCAGGCTTCACAGCGATGAATACATAAATTACGTTCAGGCACAGGGCGGTATCGATACGCAGATTACCTTTACGGATAATCCTGACAGCAAGGAAATTAAACAGAGAATGGAAGAAATTCAGAGGATTTTTCCCGATTATGAAAACATAAAAACCTGCGCCGAAAAAGTAGCGGAATTGGTCGGTGTTGCGGGAGCTCTTGACGCAGTAAAATCCCTTGTAGTTGTTCTTACAATCGTATTAGCCGCACTCATAACCGTACTTATGGAGCGTTCTTTTATCGCAAAAGAGCAGGGCGAAATTGCACTCATGAAAGCCGTAGGCACACGAAACGGAAAAATCTATGCATACCATACTTTAAGATTTTTATTCGTGGGAATTATTACAGTGATTATCGGCGAAATTTTTGCCATGCCTCTTACGCACCTCTGCATTGACCCGATATTTAAAATGATGGGTATGGAGCTTGCAGTTGACTACGTTATCAATCCTGTTGAAATGAATATTATCTTCCCTATTGTAATTCTTGTTACAACAACCGTAAGTGCATTCCTGACCTCACTTTACACAAGAAAAATCAAGTCCTCCGACACTGCTAACATTGAATAAGAAAGGAAACTATTATGAATATTTTAGAAGTAAAAGACCTCTGCAAAACATATATCGTAAACAAACGTCAGAACAACGTTTTGAAAAATGTAAACTTTACCGTTTCTGAAGGTGAAATGGTAGCTGTTATGGGTCCGTCAGGCTCGGGTAAATCAACTCTCCTGTATGCTGTTTCGGGCATGGATTCCATTACCGCAGGCGAAGCAAAATTCTGTGGAAAGAATATTGCAAAAATGGGTGAAAAGGAGCTTGCAGATTTACGCCTTGATGAAATGGGATTTATCTTTCAGCAGATGTATATGCTTAAAAATCTGACCGTTCTCGATAATGTTATTCTTCCTGCGGTACAGTCTGATAAGAATACCGAAACACGTAAGGAGACGGTCCAGCGTGGACAGGACTTAATGCGTAAGCTGGGTATTATTGACATTGCCGACAACGACATCAATGAAGTTTCGGGAGGGCAGCTTCAGAGAGCCTGTATTTGTAGAAGTATGATTAATATGCCCAGGGTTTTATTTGCGGATGAACCTACGGGAGCTTTGAACAGAACTGCGTCAAATGAGGTAATGGAGGAACTGGTAAAGCTAAACGAAGAAGGAACAACGATCATGATGGTAACCCATGATGCAAAGGTAGCCGCAAAGTGTTCCAGAGTGTTGTATATTGTAGATGGTAACATTAAGGGCGAGTATATAAGTCCTAAAGATTTAGAGATAAAAGAGAAGGATAGGGAGAGATTATTAAATAACTGGCTATTAGAACTGGGATGGTAAAATTTTTGTGAAGCTTAAGTAGGTATTTTAGGTGAAAGGAGGAGGAAAATTTATAATTTATAGTACATAATTCCTATTGAAATAGTATGATTTGAGTTATATGATATGCCTATCGGATTTGAGCAAGATGATTAAAAAGGAGGCGAATGCAATGAATATCCGTAACATCATGATAATAAATTGTATCAAGTGTTGTTGTCGAATGCTTATCTCCCGGGCATATTGTATGACCAGGTGCCTGTATTCGCATTGCTGTGCGCCTGTATATTACACTTGATGAAAGAGTGTACTATAATGTCATCTGTCCGGGAGGCTGGTTACAAGCTTCCATTTTTTATGGCTAAAAATCGGAATAGATGTTCTGCTTGAATCCTGATGCATTGATAACGCGTAAAAAGTGATAGTTAAAAAGGAGAATATTATGAAAAAAATTAAAGGAATTAAAAAAACATTAGGCATTTTATTGATTTTGACTTTTGTATTGGGGTTGGCAGCGTGCGGCAACAGCGAATCATCAGTTCCGTCTTCTGCAGAACCGGCGGAGGAAATAACTACTGAGGATGTTGAGACGTCAGAAGAGACGGAAGGTACAGAAGCTACAGAAGATATTTCCGCAGAAGCAGAGGAGGCAGAAGAGCCGGTGGCAGTTGCCATTGATAAGGAGGCATTTGATAGTCTTATCGCATCCGGTATTGTAGCTGATGATGCTGATATTGAAGCAAACAGCTGGGCTGCAGCTATTAAGGAAGCAGGTGTTTTAAGAGTTGGCGGTACACGTACTTCTTTCCTGTTCAGTCAGCTTGACGAAACGGATGACGCTCTCCGCGGATTTGATGCAGGTCTTTATCAGTTGCTTGCACGTTATATTCTAGGGGATGAGACAAAGTTTGATCTGACCCAGGTTGATTCAAGTACACGTGAATCTGTTCTGCAGAGCGGGCAGGTGGATGCAGTATTCGCTACTTATTCCATCACACCTTCTCGTCAGGAGGTTATTTCCTTCGCAGGTCCGTATTATACTTCCAAACAGGCAGTTCTTGTGAAGGAAGGAAATACAGAAATTACAGGCATTGAAAGTCTGGCAGGCAAAAATGTTGCAACACAGTCAGGTTCTACTGGACCGGAGATATTGGCAGAGTATGCACCTGACGCTATTGTTCAGGAATTTGCAAATGATATTGAAGCACGGACTGCATTGGAGCAGGGCCGCGTGGATGCGTATGTTACCGATTATACATTACTCTTAAATGCGATTGTGAAAAATCCAGATAAATATGAAATTGCGGGCGATGTATTTGGACCTGAGGATAATTATGGAATCGGTCTTCCACTTGACTCTGACGGAGTGGCATTTGTAAATGAATTCCTGCAGAAGATAGAGGAAAATGGTACATGGGAACAGCTTTGGAAGATTAGTCTTGGAGACCGTACCGGTATTGAAGATGCACCAAAGGCTCCGGTAATAGAAAAATAGATATATAAACAGGCATTTAAAAGAGGCTTCAAGGGAAAATGTCATGAAGCCTCTTTTTTGGAGGAAATAGTATGAATGTCTATGAGCTTCTGACTCAATATGGAGATAAATATATTCTGGCGCTTCTGACAACATGGAAGCTCACTGCATTAGCTTTTGCATTTGCATTTGTCATCGGTATTGCTGTTACTATCATGCGGATATGTCCGGTTAAACCGCTGAGGTTTGCAGGCGATTTTTATGTGCAGATATTCAGAAACATTCCCGGTGCTGCACTTCTTATTGTTCTTGTCTATGCATTGCCATATCTTAATTTGGTTTGGTCCTATTATGTTTGTGTTCTAATTGCAACATCATTGCTTCCATCTGCATTTTGCTCTGAGTATCTTATGGCTGGGATGAACACCATAGATGTTGGACAGATTGAAGCAGCACGTTCTCTTGGAATGACTTTTTTTAAAATGATTAAAAATGTCGTGCTTCCGCAGGCATTGCGCTCCAGCATACTGCCGATGACGAATCTGTTGGTTGCAACCATGCTTACAACGGCATTGGCATCACAGGTGCCAATGAATCCAACAGACTTGACCGGTATTGTCTCGTATGTTAATACACGTGCGGTGGGCGGTGTTACAGCCTTTCTGATTTCTGCACTTTTATACTGTGGAACGGCTGTAGTGATCGGACAGCTGGGTAATCTGATTGACCGGAAAGTGAGGATACTGCGATGAGTACTGTAAATACTTCCATAAGAGATATGCTCTATGAGGAACCTGGACCTAAGGCACGTAAGCGTATCGTAACAGCTACGATAATTTCGTTAGTTATTTTGGCAGCGTTGTCATTCGCCGTTGTCAGACAGTTTTATATCACCGGACAGCTAGACTCGAAATATTGGGATTTTTTTGTAAAATATGCTACCTGGAGATTTTTAGGTAGAGGATTGGCAGGTACCTTAAAAGTCGCGCTTATGGCGGGTCTGATTGCTTTTGTTTTAGGTCTGCTGCTTATGCTAGGCAGAATCAGAGGCATCAGGATTGTTCAAGGAATAAGTACGGTACTGATTGAATTTAGCCGAGGAGTGCCTACGCTGCTTTTTATTTATTTTTTCTTTCTCATTGCTCCACAATTTGGGTTGAAATTGCCAGCGTTTTGGAAGATAGCAATACCTGTGGCAATTTCTGCTTCGGGTGTGGTTGCAGAAGTGCTTCGCTCTGGAGTAAACGCAGTTCCCAAAGGGCAGACGGAGGCAGCTCTTTCTTTGGGCATGTCAGGAAACAGTACATTTTTTAAGATAGTATTTCCGCAGGCGTTCCGCTATGTAATTCCGGCACTGATATCAGAACTGGTTATCGTATTAAAAGATACTACGTTTGCTTATGTTGTCAATTATGCAGACTTGATGCAGAACGCCCGTGTTCTGATCAGTAACCACGATGCGCTTCTTTCTGTGTATTTGGTAGTAGCCGTGATTTACATTGTTATAAATTATATTTTGAATAAAGTATCTGTTGTAATTGCCAGACGTAAGAATATTTCCGCTATGTTAATACAATAGTATCAGGAAGGAGCAGACAAAGTTATGTTACAGGAGCAGAATCCGGTCATTGAAGCGAGGCATGTTGATAAATATTTTGGATCATTGCATGTGCTAAAAGATATAAATCTTTCTGTGAAAAAGGGAGAAGTGGTAGTCATCATTGGACCCTCAGGTTCCGGAAAGTCTACATTCTGCCGCACGATTAATCGGCTGGAAACCATTGATTCAGGTGAAATCATTATTGATGGAGTGGCTATGCCAAAGGAGGGAAGAAAACTTGCCGAAATTCGTTCACAGGTGGGAATGGTGTTTCAATCATTTAATCTTTTTGCCCACAAAAACATTCTTGACAATGTCACTATTGGTCCAATTGATGTGCTTCGTAAGTCCCGAAAGGAAGCGCAGGAAGAAGCAATGGCACTTTTAAAAAGAGTCGGCGTGGACAGCCAGGCTTCTAAAGTACCTGCACAACTTTCCGGAGGGCAGCAGCAGCGTGTTGCTATTGCGCGCGCATTGGCAATGCATCCGAAAGCGATTTTGTTTGATGAACCTACAAGTGCATTGGATCCGGAAATGATCGGTGAAGTTTTAGATGTCATAACGGGACTTGCCAAGGAAGGTATGACGATGGTGATTGTTACGCATGAAATGAATTTTGCCAGACAGGTAGCAGATAGAATTATTTTTATGGATGACGGCAGTATCATTGAGGAAAATGTGCCGGAAGAATTCTTTGCACACCCTAAGACCCAGCGTGCGCAGGAATTCCTTAATTCAATTAAACAGCATTAATTGTGAATGGATGGATAGACAGATGTGTGAATTATTTGGTATAAGCAGTAGGGAAAAAGTAAAATGTAATGAGATGCTTAAGGAGTTTTTCGAACATGGAATTGACAATCCTCATGGATGGGGTCTGGCGACTTTTTACGAAAATGCAGTTTCTTTGGAAAAAGAACCGGTATCGTCTCTTGAAAGTACATATCTTAAGAACAGGCTGACGGAAGAGATAGTAAAAGATAAGCTTATAGCACATATTAGAAAGGCGTCAAAAGGGGGAATTGAATATAAGAATTCCCATCCTTTTATTTTAAGAGATGATGCTGACCGTGCATGGACACTGGCGCATAATGGTACGATTTTTGAAAGTAGTGAGTTGGACCCCTATCTTTCCAGGCAAAAAGGGCAGTCAGACAGCGAAAGGATTCTGTATTATCTGGTGGATCAGATTAATGCAGAACAGAAGAAAACAGGGAGAGAACTCACAGATGAAGAGAGATTTTTAATTGTCGATAAAGTTATTCATACGATTACACCGGAAAATAAAGTAAATCTTTTAATTTATGACGGTGATTTATTTTATGTCCACGCAAATCATAAGAACAGTCTTCATAGATGTCAAAAAGGGAAAACGCTTTTTATTTCTACTAAACCATTGAAACAGAATTGTTGGGAAAATGTGCCTATAAATACCTTGCTTGCATATCGAAATGGAGAATTGGTTTATGTGGGGGAGAAGCATACAAATGAATATATAGAAAATGAAAATAAGACGCGTTATCTGTTCCTTGACTATGCCAACATGTAAAAGGTATGGAGTTATCTAATAAAGATTTCTAACTCATAAGATGGCGGGTTTATAATTGTAACAGATGGATTTGTTGCATTACAAACCACTTTGGTGTATGATAAAAAATAAGATATTTACGTTTTTTATGGCAAAAAGGTGGAAAAGTGGATCATAAAGTGCCGGGAACAGAATCCGGAAGTTTATTTAATCGAATAGTAGATTTTATTAATAAGGATGTAGAGGCTAAAAACGAGACCAAAAAGCTGACAGTTGTCATAAGGATTCTGCTGATTTCTGTTATGGTATATTTTTCGATAAATGGAATCATTAACGTTAAAGAGCTGAATTTTGCAGTCATATTGTTTTATGTGTTGTTTTTTGCTATCTTTGCAGGTCTTTTTGTTATATCCTATTATTGCAGATCTATGGTCACCCTTTGGATATTTAACTTTGGGATGATTGTCTGGATCTACATTATTCTTTATTTATATGGATGGAACATAGGCGTACAGCATTTTTTGATGGTGATGCTGGTGCTGTTTTTCTTTTCAAGCTATAAACGATACACAAGAAAAATTATGTATGCTGTTTTTTTGTGTGCTCTTCGTATTTTGCTTTTTTATATTTGTCGTTATAGAGACCCATTATGGCCATTAACGGCATCAGGCGAGAATATGCTGCAGATTGTAAATACAATTACGATTTTCTGGTGTCTTTCTGTGGTGGTTTTTATTTTCAGTAATAATAGCCAGGAGCTTGAAAGAAAGCTAATGGATTATAATATGCAATTGGAAGAGTTGGCGAATACAGATGCACTTACAGGTCTGAATAACAGAAGAAAAGCACTGCAATATATGGAATATCTTATACAGAAGTCATCAGACTATACTACATTCAGTCTTTGTATATGTGATATAGATTTTTTTAAAAAAGTAAATGATAATTATGGTCATGATTTTGGTGATGAAGTATTGAAAGGCATTTCCCAGATTTTCAAAAAGGAATTGAAAGGAAAAGATTTTGTGGCAAGATGGGGCGGTGAAGAATTTCTTTTATTGTTCCCGGATTGCAACAGAGACGATGCTTATTTGAAAGTCGAGAATATTCGCGATAAAATAAAATCGATGAAAATCAGAAGAGATGACATTGAGGTCAGCGTAACTATGACATTTGGTCTTACAGAGTATGATTTTAACAGTGATTTGGTAGCGTCTATCAAAGAAGCAGATGAAAGGTTATATCAGGGAAAAGAGCAGGGCAGAGATAGAATTATTTATTAACGATTGACAAAAGGTTTTTTTTCTGATAAGTTTATTTCAATAAATGGAAGGGAGATGCATGGATGTTTTATTTTTCCGCTCAATAATTAACTTAATAGTTTGTGTGTGGAAGAAGAACATCTGAGTCTTTTGTATTTCAATAAATAAAATATTTGTAAGTAATATCTAATGATACTATTTGCGATGATACATTTTGGTATGCAGGGTGCAGAGTTTAATCTTCTGCACCTTTTTTGTGCGTAGGGAAAATCTTCCCTGTTTGACTTATAAAGGAGGAATGTATATGTCGCAGATTAATGTAAGCAATTTAACTTTCTGTTATGAAGGAAGTTACGATAATATCTTTGAGGGAGTGTCTTTTCAAATTGATACAGATTGGAAACTGGGATTTATTGCAAGAAACGGAAAGGGAAAAACTACCTTTCTAAAACTTCTGATGGGGGAATATGAATTTAAAGGAAATATAAATGCTTCCGTCGCATTTGATTATTTTCCGTTTGAGGTTAGGGATAAAGATAAAAATACGATTGATGTGATAGAGGAAATTGATCCTGATTATGAATTCTGGAAGGTATGCCGGGAACTTAATTTTTTAGAAGTGGACGGGGAAGTTTTCTACAGACCTTTTAGCACTTTAAGCAACGGAGAACAGACAAAGGTCATGCTTGCACTTCTTTTTTCCAGAGAAAATCGTTTTTTACTGATTGACGAGCCCACCAATCATCTGGATATGGAGGCAAGAGAAATATTAAAACAATATTTGAGCAGTAAAAAGGGATTTATCCTGGTCTCTCATGACAGGAATTTTATGGATGGCTGTGTAGATCATGTGCTCGTAATCAATAAGTCTGACATTGAAGTACAGCAGGGTAATTTCAGTTCCTGGTGGGAAAACAAGAAAAATCAAGATGCCTATGAGCTTGCTGAAAATGATCGTTTGAAAAAAGACATTCAAAGACTGGCGCAGTCCGCCAGAAAGGCGGGACAGTGGGCTGATAATGTGGAAGCAGCTAAAATAGGCACAAAATCCATAAAGTATGAAAAGAGCATAGATGCAAGAGCGTATATGGGTGAAAAATCCCGCAGGATGCAGATGCGCCGTAAGAATCTGGAGCGGAGACGGGAAAGAGAAATAGAAGAAAAATCCGCTTTATTAAAAAATCTGGAAACAGTAGAAGATTTAAAAATTATTCCTTTAAACCACTACAAAGAAAAGCTGGTGGTCATGGAAGAGTGTACAATTGGATATAGGGAAAGCAATGGAGTGATTCGTAATTTTAATTTTGAGGTGAGACAAGGAGACAGGGTATTTTTAAAAGGAAAAAACGGGTGCGGAAAATCTACCATTATAAAAGCGATCCTGCATCAGATTTTTGAGCAGAGCGGAGAAAATCGAAAGCAGGATTGGGTATATCAGGATATGGCAGAACCTGTTCTAAAGAGCGGGCGGATTGTGACGCCTAATCAGATGATTGTCTCTTATTGCTCACAGGATACCTCCATGCTCCATGGGACAATAAAAGAATATGCAGCCCAATATGACATTGATGATACACTGTTTAGAGCACTTTTGCGGAAACTGGATTTTTCCAGAATCCAGTTTGAAAAAAGGATAGAAGATTACAGCGGCGGTCAGAAGAAAAAAGTTCTTTTAGCCGGAAGCCTTTGCAGGCAGGCGCATCTTTATATCTGGGATGAACCTTTGAATTTTATTGATGTATTTTCTAGGATGCAGATAGAAGAATTGATTTTAAAATTTAAGCCCACCATGATACTGGTAGAACATGACAAAGCATTTATGGAAAACACGGCAACGCAGATTGTGCAACTGTAAATTTATAAATTGGTGATGTATAAATGTTTATAAGCATGATACGATTTATTCTGCCCGTGATAAGGTTCTGGTCTACTCTGTGCTTGGCGGAATTCCGCATTATCTTCGTCAATTTGATGCAGGATTATCTTTGGAGGAAAATATCAAGCAGAATATTTTGACAAAGAGCTGTGCCCTATACAGTGAGGTTGATTTTCTGTTGACGCGGGAACAAAAGAGAAGGCGAATTTGAATCGGGGAATTTATAAGCTGACAGACAATTTCTTCCGCTTTTGGTATGCCTTTGCATTTTTTTTGTGGGAAAACTGGATACCCAGTCCACGGCAGCAGCAGATATAGGAACGCTCATACTTTCTATCCCGCTTACAATCAGTGTGCTGAATGAGATGAAAGCAGCTTCATTGCAGTCCACCGGGAAAGATTCCATTGTTTGATAGTTTGTTTATCCCATATGGAAGCCTTTATGGAAGTATCTTCTACATAATTTAGGAACCAGTTTTCATCTTCATAGCCCAGCTTTTCTGCATTTTCGAAAATTGCGGGCGCAGCGTCAGCAGAAAGGCGGCGCAGGTAATGAAAGTCATCATATCCATAGCGGTCCTGATAATCTACTATGGTTTCCTGTGACCAGTAGATATGGTTCAGATTATACCGGGCAATCCAATAATCCGGGTGGGCAAAGGAAAATACCAGATAAAGCACCGTAATCGTTATCACATAATATCTGGTCAGCGGAAAGGATTTCCGGTAAATCATGACCAGTGCACCTGCCATAAGTAAAGACAGGATAAGAAGGGTCCACAATACAAAGAGCCGCAGGAAGGTTAAATAGTAGGTCTGAATGTAAAGAAGCATCCGGTAAGCGCTGGAAGCAATCATAATATAAGTGCAGGCAGAAATAAATGTCAGGATGCCTTTTAAAACCTTGTTTTCCCGAAAGCGCTTGGTACAGACGAGCACCAGTGCCAGATTAATCAGACACACAAAAACCAGCTGGAAAAATCCTTCTCTCGCATAGGCGGCATAGGTATAACCCTCCGGCAAGGTACCGAATCCTCCGAAAAGATATACCACCTGTATGTAGCAGAAAATCAGATATACTAGAGAAATCAGCGCTGTAAAGGTGATGGCTATAATAGGTTCTGCCGTTCTTTTGTCGGGAAGATTTTCTTTAAGGTCATGGACAGAGAGGCGGGTCATAATACAGTAGGATGCAAAAAAAATAAATGCAAACAAAAATATAATACCCCATATATCGCCTTCAAAATAAATATCAAAAATAAACAGTTGATCAAAGAAGCTGGAAAACACGGCATCCGCTTCATAAAGAAGTATCAAAATCACGAATAAAAGCGGAAGTGCGATTAAAATACCCGCAAAAACATATTTTCCTTTGCCGTCAGATTTCCTGTTTTTCTTTTTTTCTGCATTCCAAAAAGTTAAAAAATCTGTGAAAGGTCTGAAAAGAAACACCAGGCTGGAAAATAAAATATTAATAATAGATCCCAGATACTTAGAGATATCCCAATCTTTATCCTCATACAAGTTATGAAGCACCATATAGAAAAACAGGAAGAAAATTCCCAATTTATTATAGGCTCTTAGAATATAGGAATCCGTCAGGCAGGTGCATAGACCTAGTAAAAATAGGCTAATGATGAGAAAAAGGGAGAACTTTTTGGCGGTAATCCCTGACTTTTTCAAGTAAAAGAAGAAAAACAAGCAGGTTCCGCCTACGAAAAAAGGGTAGGTGATACCCGAACTGTTCTTATACAAGCAAAAGGTATAAAAAGCAGCATAAATCAGACTCCCAATTCCCATAAAAGGAAACAGGGGATTTTCTTTTTTTTGGTTTTCTTCTGGTAGAATTTCTTCTTTAATAGGTTCCATAGTAATCCTCCTTCATTATGGCACTGGATAGTTCATCCAGGCAGAATGTTGAATTAAATTTATAAGTTTATAAATTAGATTCCATAAAATACGTAATGTGTAGGAATCCAGTAAAAAAAGGATAATGCCGGTGCCGGTTCCGAACAGGGCAGCAGCACAGCCGACGCAGCATGTGCTGTGAGCCGGCTTATGGGTCTTTTGTTTTGTCCTATGAAATATCGTGATGAAAAAGATTATAACAACGAAACAGACCAGATATGGAGACAGCAAAAGGATACCTGCTGCCCGCCTTCCCTGTTTCGTATATTCCATTGCTATATCGCCAAATTCATGAAAACCTGCCCATAAAAAACTTTCTATCAAAACAGATTCCGTCAGAGACGCCGCCGCAAAAACAGCAAAATAAAATGAAAATATATATTTTTCATTTTTCAGATGCTTGTTCATGATCTTCCTCTTCGTCCACATATTCGAGAATATCACCGGGTTGGCAGTGCAGCGCCTTACAGATGGCATTTAAGGTTGAGAGCCGGATGGCTTTGGCTTTGTTGTTTTTTAATATGGAAAGATTGGCAAGGGTGATGTCTACTTCGTTTGCAAGTTCCGTAAGCCCCTTTTTCTGCTTTGCCATTTCCACGTCAAGATTGATTTTGATCGCCATGTGAATCCTCCTAAATCGTCAAGTCATTTTCCAGTTTGTAGGTTACGGCTTTGTCGAAAACATAAGAGAGCACTTTGCTGAAAAGTCCCGCAATCACGAAGACCAGAATGACGACAATGACGGCAGGCGTAATATAAAGATGCAGCCGGCAGCAGGTAATCAGGGCGATAAAAAAACTGTAGGTACCCATTCTGTTAAGACTTTTAACATTTTCTGGGATAAAACAGTCATCTGCCAGTACGGATTTAAACATTTTGCGAAGCTCGCGAATAATCAATACTGCGAAAATACCGGAAAGAATAAAGATGACACTTAGCTCGGGAACATTTTGTGCAAAGTAAGAATTATAGTCTCCGTATTTGATAATGATAAACGGAACAAAGATGGTAACGATGATTCCGGTATAAAATAAAAAATCCAGAAGTATTTTTGTAAATACGATTAGCTTTTGATTCATGTGAAACCTCCCTATTTATAGATTATTTCTGATTCTGCTTTGTGAAATCTATGTATTGCTTTACAAGAACTATATCACTGGAATAATTGATTGTCAATAAATATTTATTGATAATCGATAAATATTTATTAATCTGCAATAAGAATGATAGAAAAATCTATCTATTTTATTTTGTTAAAAAATATAAAAAATAATAAATTCCTGCTATTTGTACAGTTTTTTATGTTATGATAGAAACAGTCCATAATTCTGAAAGAATTGGCATATATATTATTGTCTCAATTAAATATTTCATTTAGTCCAATGAGATTATCTGGAAAGATATGATCATTTGGCAGGAAAGGCGTCTGATATTATTGCAGTTTAATCGTTCAAAATTAAAAGAAAAATTACTAGAAACCTTAAAAGCAGTTTTCCCTATACTTGCAATTGTTCTGCTTTTGTGCTTTACAATTGCGCCTATACCTCCCAGTATATTAATGACTTTTTTGATTGGGGCGGTATTATTAATTATGGGGATGCTGCTTTTTAACGTTGGCGTTGAGTTAGCCATGACGCCTATGGGCGAAAGAGTCGGAACCATCATGACAAAGTCGAAAAAACTTCTGATTATGATTTTAATCAGTTTTGTCATGGGCTTTATCATTACCATTTCAGAACCGGATTTACAGGTATTGGCGCAGCAGGTTCCTTCGATACCTAACATGGTCCTGATTCTGGCAGTGGCAGCAGGCTCCGGTGCGTTTCTGGTGATTGCCCTATTACGTATGCTTTTCAGGGTTGCCTTGCCTCATATGTTGGTATTTTTTTATGTGGCAGTGTTTGTTTTGACCCTTTTTGTGCCTAAGGATTTTTTGGCGGTCGCTTTTGATTCTGGGGGTGTTACGACAGGTCCTATGACAGTGCCCTTTATTATGGCTTTTGGTATCGGTATTGCAGCAATCCGAAGTGATAAGCATGCAGCAGATGACAGTTTTGGTCTGGTTTCCCTTTGCTCTATTGGTCCTATACTGGCTGTCCTCATTCTGGGTATGATTTATCATCCGGGGCAGGCAGAAAGTGTTTCGGAATCTATTCCGGTAATTGACAATACGGTAGAACTCTGGGGGTTGTTTACAAGCGGATTTCCCACTTATTTTAAGGAGATGGCAATATCACTCTTTCCCATTGTATTATTCTTTGGATTATTTCAGCTGATTTCCAGGGATATCAATAAACGTATGCTGATCAAGATTGGCATTGGTATTGTATATACATATATTGGTCTGGTTCTTTTCCTGACAGGTGTCAATGTGGGATTTATGCCGGCGGGAAATTATCTGGGGCAGACCATAGCAGGATTTCCTTATGCATGGGTGATCGTTCCTATAGGCATGGTCATAGGTTATTTTATCGTACGCGCAGAGCCCGCCGTGTTTGTTCTTACGAGACAGGTAGAAGAGATGACATCCGGCGCTATATCCGCCAAGGCGATGGGAACCAGCTTATCGCTGGGTGTATCCGTGTCGGTAGGTCTTGCCATGGTGAGAGTGCTTACGGGGATTTCGATTATGTGGTTTATAATTCCTGGATATGCGATTGCACTTGTTCTGACCTTTTTTGTGTCTAAGATCTTTACTGCAATTGCATTTGACTCCGGCGGTGTGGCATCCGGTCCCATGACGGCGACTTTTTTACTTCCTTTTGCTATGGGTGCGTGCGCAGCTTTGGGAGGGAATATTATAACGGATGCTTTTGGAATTGTGGCTATGGTAGCTATGACGCCTCTGATTGCCATTCAGATCATGGGGCTGGTATTTAAGCTGAAAGAAAACAGGCTGCACAAAATGGCATTCGACAGGAAAGGTACTATTCCTCTGGAAGCCTTTGGAGATATGGAAATTATTGAATTATAGAAATGGGATGACTTATGGGTAAATTGTATTTAATGACAACGATTGTCGACAGAAAAGTAGGGAAAAAGTATCTGGAGCTGTATAAGTCAAATGAGCAGCACGTAATGTTCACGAGCTTAGGGGAAGGCACTGCATCAAGTGATATGCTGGACTATCTGGGTCTGGATAAGGCAGAAAAGCTGGTGGTTTTTTCTGTACATGAGGAAGATGACTGGCTGCGCATCAAAAAGGAGTTGCAGCAGAAGTTGAAGATTGACGCTCCGGGAGGGGGAATAGCCTTTATCATTCCTTTAAGCAGCATTGGAGGAAAGAAAGCGCTGCAGTTCTTATTGGAAAAACAGGATTATCAGAAGGAGGAGGAGTCAACCTTGAAGGATACGGAACGTGAACTTATAATTGTGATTGCAGATCAGGGAAATATTGAATTGATTATGGATGCAGCGAGAGAAGCGGGCGCATATGGCGGTACAGTGATTCATGCAAGGGGAACCGGAATGGAAAAGGCAGAACAGTTTATGGGTGTTTCCCTGGCAGCCGAAAAGGAAATGATTTTTATTGTTGCAAAGAAAGAACAGAAAAATAATATCATGAAAGCAATTATGGAAAAAGCCGGTATGGAAAGCCGGGCAAAGTCTATTGTATTTTCTCTTCCGGTAACAGACACGGCAGGTCTCAGATTAATAGAGGATTAGCCAGTCGGCTAATCCTCTATTATAAGTCCTACAGGACAATGATCTGATCCCAGAATATCCTTGTAGATCAGTGCATCCTTTAAGGATGTATTTAAGGATGATGATACAAGAAAATAATCAATACGCCATCCGGCATTTTTTTCTCTTGCTTTAAAGCGGTAGGACCACCAGGAGTAGGCTGCTTCAAGATCAGGATAAAAGTATCGGAAGGTGTCTGTGAAGCCGGCATCTAAAAGTGCAGTGAATTTATTCCGCTCTTCATCCGTAAAGCCGGCATTTTTGCGGTTTGTCTTTGGATTCTTCAGGTCGATTTCTTTATGAGCCACATTCATATCGCCGCAGACGATGACAGGTTTCTTCATTTCCAATTTCTTAAGATAGGATAAAAAATCATCCTCCCATTCCATCCGGTAATCTAACCTTCTTAATTCATCCTGTGAATTAGGGGTATAGACTGTAATCATATAATAGTGTTCAAATTCCAAGGTGATGACGCGTCCTTCGTGGTCGTGTTTTTCTATGCCCATTCCATAGGAGACGGATATGGGTTCCTGCTTTGTGAAAATAGCTGTTCCCGAGTAGCCTTTCTTTTCCGCATAATTCCAGTATTGATGGTATCCGGGGAGATCTAAGGCAATCTGTCCTTCTTGAAGTTTGGTTTCCTGCAGGCAGAAGATATCAGCATCTGCTTCCTGAAAGAAACCCCGAAATCCTTTTTCCACACAGGCACGCAGACCGTTAACATTCCAGGAGATTAATTTTTTCATAGGTATTATCCTTTCAAAGTAATGTATTGAATACCTATATTATACTTGAATTCAAGTCCAAAGAACAGATAAAAATCAAAATCAGGAGTTTAATATGCGCTTCTCAATAATATCCAGAGCCCGTTCATTTTCCTGCTGGCAATAGGCAATCATTTCTTCTTTTCCCTGATTTTCAAGGGATGCAATGTTCGCGCCTAATTGAATGTAGCAGACGTAATTGTCGATGGTTTCGATTCTGGATGCGAATACCTTGGCTTCATTTTGAGGTTGCTGCTCATAAATCTTAAGAAGCATCTCTCGGTATTCGTTTAAATACCTCTCAACATTTTCTACCTCTTCCGGTCTGGCTTTGACCAGGATCATCATGTCAATTCCTGCCTCTGTATGTTGATATTCAGCCAAAAAGTCTTCATACATGTTTTCTGAAACACCGGTCCGCTCTGCAAGTTCCTCCGCGGTGAGCAGCGTGTCCGGCCAGTAGTGATCACCGAGAATATCCACAACAGCGTCTTTTAAATCGTCCATGGGTCCTACAATTCTATACTTACTTCCGACCTGCAAAGTGTTGATGGCATCATCTTGACCATTGCCCTCGTCCACATATGCCTGATGGTTATCTCCCTGATTTTTTTCATAATTGTCTGTACATCCGGTAATAAATAAAAATATACAGAAAATGATGGAAAAGAAAACTTTATTTTTCATAATCTGCCTCCTGTTTATGAACCCCAAATTTGTTTCATGCTTTGTTACTAAGTATTTCCATATATTAGACAAAATATGTAAAGTTGTGTTAAGATATCCGTACAGGGAGAGTAACAATGCTGTTTAATTCTTATATTTTTATTTTCTTATTTTTGCCGCTGACGCTTGCCGGCTGGTATATATTAAATCATTTCAAAGCATATGAACCTGCCAAGCTTTTTCTGGCAGGTATGTCATTGTGGTTTTATGGGTATTTTAATCCATATTATCTTGCTGTTATTGTTGTCAGTATAATGGGGAATTATTTTCTCAGTTATCTGATGAGATTTTCCCATACGAAGCTGACCGCGCGCCTTCTGCTTGCCGCGGGTATTTCGCTGAACCTTGGATTTTTGTTTTATTTCAAATATTATGATTTCTTTTTTGAAAATATCAATTTTATCTTCCACACGAACTTTAACTTAAAGCACATTTTACTTCCTCTTGGAATCAGTTTTTTTACGTTTCAGCAGTTGTCGTTCATCGTGGACAGATGTACAGGGAAGGCGGAGCATTACTCCTTTATCAATTATCTGACTTTTGTGACCTTTTTCCCCCAGTTGATTGCAGGACCTATTGTGCTTTATAAAGAAATGATGCCGCAGTTTGAAGACCGGTCGAACCGGAAATTTCATTCGGATAATTTTGCACAGGGAATTGTACTTTTTACGCTGGGTCTTGGAAAAAAGGTACTGCTTGCAGATGTGCTTGCGTTGCCTGTAAATTACGGTTTTGAGCAGACGGCTTTTCTGGATACGCCCACTACACTGCTGATTATTTTGGCATATACTTTTGAAATTTATTTTGATTTCAGCGGATACAGTGATATGGCAATGGGACTGGGGAAAATGTTCAATATAGAATTACCAGTGAACTTTAATTCCCCCTACAAGGCATGCTCTGTAAAGGAATTGTGGCAGAGATGGCATATGACGTTGTCAAGATTTTTCATACAGTATGTTTATATTCCCTTAGGCGGCAGCAGGAAGGGAAAAGGGAGAACTATTTTTAATACTTTTATGGTCTTCTTTTTAAGCGGTCTGTGGCATGGGGCAAATTGGACGTATGTGGCATGGGGAACCATGCAGGGTCTTTTGGTGATTTGGGATAATCTGGGAATTGTAGGTGTGAAGGGCAGCAATGAAAAGGTTCCTGCCAAATTCCATATTCCAAGATGGATTGGATGGCTCTTTACGTTTGGTTTCTTCAATCTGTCATTGTTCTTTTTCCGCAGTGACAGTATGGCAAATGCATTTCAGATGTTTAAAAACATTTTTGCATTTAAGAACACGGGATATATTTATAAAGTAACGGCGAAACTGGATGTTCCTGAATTTTATTTGTTCAAGCAGGTGATTAATCTGGCAGCGCCGGAGCTGCTTACCTATGCGTATCTGGCAGTGTTTATTTTACTGCTGGCAGTTAGCGGGTTTATTTTGACACGGAAGAATGCACTGCAAATTGTAAGCGAGCATCCTCTGAATAAAAAGCTATGCTTTTTGGTAGTAATTGTCTTTGTCTGGTCCGTGATTTCCTTTTCACAGGTCAGCACCTTTATTTATTTTAATTTTTAGCTTGGCAGGAATGGAGATTATGAAGTCGCAGAAATTTATAAAACAATTTTTTATCTGTAGTATCAGTTTATTGTTGCTCTGTATTCTGGCAGTGGTACTGTTCGATCCTTTTTTTCAGTATCACAAACCGCTTCCGGGATTAAAAGCAGTGCTTACAGATAAGGAATATCAGTGTGTAGGTTCTCTTAAAACACTGGATTATGACAGTGTGATTGCAGGATCTTCTGTCGCTGAAAACTACAATAATGGCTGGTTTGATCAGGGATTTGACTGTAAGACGATCAAAGCAATCCGTTCTTACGGTGCAACAGCGGACTTGTGTTATCTTCTCGATATTGCTTTTGATCATCAGGATCTTGAGTATGTTTTTTATAATCTTGATCCTTCTGCACTGGTCGCCGACCCAGAGACGACTTATGAACTTACAGGATGTCCTATGTACCTATATGATGATAATTATCTCAATGACGTGGAATACTGGCTGAATAAGGGCGTGTTGATGGAAAAGATTCCTTATCTGATTGCCCATTCTCTCATAGGAGATTATGACGAAAATGATTCTTATAACTGGGCGCAGTGGAAGGAGTTTAATTCGGATATGACATTGGGATTATATATCCGTAAGCCTTCCGTTGCGGAAATGAAGCCGGAAAATTATTATGAAGAGGTTCTGAATGAAAATATTGCTTTGCTGACCAGCCGTATCAAAGCTCATCCTGATACCGTTTTTTATGTATTTTTCCCGCCTTATTCAATGTTGTGGTGGGATAACATTTATCGGGAAGGAGATACGGAGGCTTATTTTTATAATTTGGAGAAAGCAATGGAAGCATTACTTGCGTGCAGCAATGTGAAGCTATTTTACTTTCAAAATGACAGGGAAGTTATAACAGACTTAGAAAATTATATGGATATTCTTCACTTTTCGCCGGAGATCAATCACTATATCTGTGACAGCATGATTGATGGGAAGCATCAGATTAGTATTGAAAATTACAAAGAAGCCATCAGTGATATGAGATCTTTGTCCTATGAAATAACCGAGGAGCTTGTAAAACCATATGAAGACAGGATAAAGGTGGATATTTACGACGAATAAGAAGTTTCATGTCATACGAGTTCAAAGGTCTTTAAGATCGCCCAGACGTAAGGCGCGCCGAAGACATTTAAGGATTTGGGACCGGTTATAATGCCGCTGTCAGTTTCCAGCTTGCGGAGGGCCTGTTCAAAGGTTGCTTTTGTGATGGATTTGGAACGTCTGTCCACAAAAATCTCACCGCCCTTCACACAATAGCGGAAAGGCAGTTTTTTCATGGTATAAAAAGTCTGGTTTTGATGGTCAATCAATAATTGCCATAAGGCATCTATCGTCATTTCTTTTTTCATGCCGTTTCACTTTCAATCAGATTCATAATTGCTTTGATGGATCCCTGCTGACCGCTCTTGCCCATAGCATCTATATAAGTCTGTCTCATAAAATATAATTCTACCACCTTTTCTACCAGTAAATCCGGTGAGAGATAATCGTCATCAATTACCATGGAAAATCCCTGAGATTCAAAGGATTTGGCATTCAAAATCTGATCCCCGCGGCTGCTCTGTGCGGAAAGCGGAATTAATAGGTTAGGCTTTTTTAAAGCTAAAAGTTCGCAAATAGAATTTGCACCTGCCCGGGAAATGACTACGTCTGCCAGGGCAAAAAGATCCTTCAATTCTGCCTTGATGTATTCAAACTGGATGTAGCCTTCCACATGTAATAGCATATTGTCTATTTTATCTTTTCCGCAAATATGCACCACTTGAAAATCGGTTAAAAGCTTAGGAAGGGCTTCTCTTACTGCCTTATTGATCGAAGCGGCGCCGAGACTGCCTCCAATTACCATAATGACAGGCTTATTCGCAGAAAAGCCACAGAAATCCAAGGCGGCGAGTTTGTCGCCTTTGGTCAGTTCCTCGCGGATGGGAGAGCCTGTCAGCACAGCTTTTTCCTTAGGCAGCATAGCCAGGGTTTCCGGGAAATTACAGCATATTTTGCTGGCGGCGGAAATGCATAGCTTGTTGGCGAGCCCAGGAGTCATATCGGATTCGTGGATGATACATGGGATGTGCAGGGATGCAGCTGCCCGTACGACAGGAACACTGACAAATCCACCCTTTGAAAAGACAATATCAGGTTTGATTTTTTTCAAGTGTTTTTTGGCCTGAGCGAAACCTTTGATTACCCGGAACGGGTCTGTCAGGTTTTTAAGATCAAGATACCGCCTGAATTTTCCTGTGGCTATTCCATAATAAGGGATATCGAAATCTGTAATCAGCTTTTTTTCGATTCCCTCATAGGAACCGATATAGGAAATCTCATATCCGGCAGCTTTCAAGGAAGGAAGCAGGGCAATATTGGGCGTTACATGTCCGGCAGTGCCGCCTCCGGTGAGAACTATTTTTTTGGTAACATTTGAGTTGCTCATAAAGAAAACCTCCCAGCTTTAACAATTACCGTTTTTCATCTGTTCCAGAGCATGTGCCAGCTGATCCGGGCAGGAAGTGGGTTTAAAGCCGCAGCGAATGCCTTTTAATTTGGAAATGGCTTCATCTACGGGCATGCCTGTTACCAGATTAGCAATACCCTTTAAATTTCCATTACAACCCCCAAAAAATTCAACAAATTTAATTTTACCGTCCTCTACCTCAATGTCGATTGAGGTTGAGCAAGTACCCTTTGTCTGATATTTCATAATCACTCATCCTTTCTTTAATGGATAAGTATAGCAGAAAGTGCATCTTATTTCCAGTATGAAAAGGTATTTCCATGTGGAATTATTATTTTTTTTGAAGAAAAATGACGAGGACTTACAGCCCCTGGATTCTTGAGGGAAAAACTGCCTTCCACTATAATATAGTAAGGGAAGGAGGAAATATGTTTACAATATTATTGGAGCACAAATTACTTACAGGTTTAATTTCTTTTTTTCTGTTATCCAGTATCATATGCCAGATTGCGGCTGGTGTGATTTATCAGAAGATGATTTCTGAAACAGATAATATGTCCGACACGGAAAACAAGCTGTTGAAGCAATGCAAACAAAAATATGCCAGTTATTACAAATTAAATGGCAAGATAGTTAATACGGATGTATTTGTGGACAAGTTTCTGCAGAGAATTTGTATTGCAAAAATACAACTGGTAAAAGTTTCCCATATCTCGGGACAGTTCATGATGCTGTCTATATTGATGGCAGGTATCACTATTTGTCTGCTGCTTGCGGCAGGAGATACTTTATTTCAGATTATGCCCTATTATTTAATGAGTATACTGGGATTATACCTGTATTTTTCCGTTTCAGGAATTGTGGATATACAGGAAAAAAGAAAAATCCTAAAAACGAATCTAATGGATTACTTAGAAAATCATTTTACACCCCGGTTGGAAACAGAACGGGAAAATGCCATGGAAGAAGGAGTCCGGAAGCGGGAGAAATATGCAAAGGAATTTGCAGAAGAATTTGCAAAGGCTGAAATACAAAAGCAAGTTCCTAAGGAAGCGTCGAAGCAAATGTGTGAAAATCCGGGAGAAGCAGTCGCAGTATCTGGGACAGCATCCTATCAGGAGGAACTGGAAGATCTTCTTGAAGAATTTTTTGCTTGAAGTCTGGAAATAGGATACGAAATATGATAAAGTTTCATGGAGGTATCATGAAAAAATCACATAGGATCACAGCTATATAATGAATATGAATGTTGACGTAGGAAAAAAGAGTTTCAGATATGGTGCGCTGGACAGCATCCGAGGGTTTGTGGTGATCAGCATGATCTTGTATCACGCATGCTGGGATCTGGTACATATTTTCGGGAAGGACTGGAACTGGTACAGGGGGATGGGCGCTTATATCTGGCAGCAAAGCATCTGCTGGAGTTTCATTCTGCTTTCCGGTTTTTGCTGGTCTCTGGGGAAAAAACATCTAAAAAGAGGAGTAACAGTTTTTATTGCGGGTGCGGTCGTATCCCTTGTTACAATTATTTTTATGCCGGAGAACAGAGTTGTATTCGGTGTTCTGACACTGATTGGGAGCAGCATGATTTTTATGACGGTTCTGCATATGGCAATACGGGCAGTGAATGCCCGGGCAATACATGCCTGGACCGTAAACGCCTGGGCAGGGCTTTTGCTGAGTGCAGCATTATTTTTCCTGACCCGGAATATCAATTATGGGTATCTGGGATTTGAAGGGTGGAATCTGCTAAAGCTTCCCGGATTTCTTTATCAGGGCAATGTTATGACATTTCTGGGATTTACGGATCCGGGATTTTATTCTACCGACTATTTTTCCTTTTTTCCATGGTTCTTTTTATACCTCACAGGATTTTTCCTGTATCATGTGATAAAAAGGGTCAGAAATGGGGAAATCATGAATACATTTCTCCGCAAAGAATGTCCGCTGTTTTCTTTTCTTGGCAGGCATTCCCTGATTATTTATATGATTCATCAGCCACTTATTTATGGAATTTTTTCTGTAATCTGGTTAGTAGATTTTAGTTGGTGAGAATCCTTTTCTGTGGTATACTTGGTATGCCAAAAACAGAAAAGGATTCTTTGCTTTAAAGAAGGAGAAGAAAAATGCAGGATATCATTGTTGACACTTTATTGGACGGAATAAAACTGCTTCCGTTTTTATTTGTCACTTATCTGGCAATGGAATATATAGAGCATAAAACCAGCCGGAAGACCCAGCTGATTATGAAAAAGTCAGGAAAATGGGGTCCGGTTATAGGCGGGATATTGGGAATTGTTCCTCAATGCGGGTTTTCCACGGCAGCCTCCAATTTGTATGCAGGACGCATTATTACGCTTGGTACGCTGGCTGCTGTATTTTTGTCCACTTCAGATGAGATGCTTCCCATCTTAATATCCCAACAGGCGCCGTCCCATACTATTATTCGGGTTCTTGCAGTGAAAGCAGTCTTAGGCATATTGGCAGGTCTTATGATTGACGTGCTGATGCAGATAAAAAAGGGAATGGCGCAGGAGGAACTCAGGATAGAGCATATGTGTGACCATCAGCATTGCCATTGTGAAGAAGGAAAAATCATAAAATCAGCAATCCGTCATACACTGCAGATTTTTCTTTTTATTATATTAATTTCTTTTCTTTTAAATTTGTTGATTGGATTTGCAGGAGAAGATACGCTGGCAGCATTTATTTCAGAAAAACCTGTTCTGGGACCGATGGTTGCAGGGGTGATTGGTCTGATACCGAACTGCGCTTCCTCTGTGGTATTGACACAGCTTTATCTGGAGGGCGTTCTGGGAGCCGGCGCTATGATTTCCGGACTGCTTGCAGGCTCAGGTGTGGGACTTTTAGTGCTTTGTAAGGTAAATGATAATTTGAAAGAAAATGTAAAGATTACTTTGATACTTTATGCAATCGGAGTGGTATCGGGGATTGTGATTGAAATGACGGGACTGGTGTTCTAAAAAAAGCACCATCCCCAAGGCTCATAGGTCCTCAAAAATGGTACTTACAGTGCGTCTTCAGGGGCTCGAACCCTGGACACCCTGATTAAGAGTCAGGTGCTCTACCAACTGAGCTAAAGACGCGTACAAGATTTATCTGTTGTTTCATTTACAACGCAAGAGTTATTATAGTATAATGTTTTGTAGTTTGCAAGTATTTTTTAAAAAAATTTTACTATAAAAGTTTTATTGAGAAAGTGCGGAAAAAAATAAATGATATTTGATACACATACGCATTATGATGACGAGGCATTTGACAGGGACAGGGACGAACTGCTCAGGGGCATGAGTGAGGATGGTGTGGAGTTTATTGTCAATGTAGGAGCCAGCATAGATTCTACCAGAAAGACATTAGAACTTGCCAGAAAATATTCTTTTATATATGCAGCAATCGGAGTACACCCATCTGAGACAGGAGGAATGACCCGGGAAGATTTATCATGGCTAAAAGAAAGGGCGGCAGAACCCAAAGTAGTTGCAATAGGAGAGATAGGGCTTGATTATTACTGGTCGGATCCGGATAAGGCGATTCAGAAAAAATGGTTTGAAGAACAGTTGCAGCTGGCAGGTGAAACGGGGCTGCCTATTATTGTGCATTCCAGGGACGCGGCACAGGATACGTTGGAAATATTAAAGGGATGGCAGAGCAAAAAGACGAGAGGCGTCATTCACTGTTTTTCTTATACCAGGGAAATGGCAAGAGAATATCTGAACATGGATTATTATTTTGGCATTGGAGGGGTGCTCACCTTTAAAAATGCGAAAAAGTTGATAGAGGCTGTAGAATACATCCCTATGAACCGGATTCTTTTGGAAACCGACTGTCCGTATCTTGCGCCGGAGCCTTATAGGGGCAAACGAAATCAATCAACTTATATTGATTTTGTGGCGGAGCGGCTTGCTGAAATTAAAAAGATCAGCAAAGAAGAAGTGTTCACCATAACCATGGAGAATGCAAAAGAATTTTACTTCCGTAAGCAATGAGTCAACGTCAAGCGGATGCGATAGAGGAGAAAAGGGATGGCATATCTGGCAACACCTACAGCAACAGCAGAAATCATAAAAAAATATAGTTTCCATTTCCAGAAAAAATTCGGACAGAATTTTCTTATCGATGCCAATATTCTGGAAAAAATCATACATTCGGCAGAGATTACCGGAGAAGACTGTGTGATTGAGATTGGGCCCGGTATTGGCACCATGACACAATATCTGGCAGAACATGCAAGGGAAGTAGTGGCTGTTGAAATAGATAAAAACTTGATTCCCATATTGGAAGATACACTTTTGGAATATCATAATGTAACGATTATCAACGAAGATATTTTAAAGGTAGATATTGCCGGGCTGGCAGATGAAAAAAACGGAGGAAGACCGGTTAAAGTGGTAGCGAATCTGCCATATTATATTACAACCCCCATTATCATGGGACTGTTTGAGAGCAAGGTACCTCTTTCAAGCATTACCATCATGGTTCAGAAGGAGGTGGCAGACCGTATGCAGGTGGGACCTGGTACGAAAGATTACGGTGCACTGAGTCTTGCGGTACAGTATTACGCAAAGCCGGAGCTGATCATGAACGTGCCGCCTGCTTGTTTTATGCCAAGACCGGGTGTAGGCAGCAGCGTGATCAGGCTTACAAGATTTACAGAACCTCCGGTAAAGATTACAAGCGA
This sequence comes from Lachnospiraceae bacterium, assembly GCA_014804785.1. Taxonomy (GTDB): domain Bacteria; phylum Bacillota; class Clostridia; order Lachnospirales; family Lachnospiraceae; genus Suilimivivens. The sequence continues at coordinate 25,072 of JAAUZD010000026.1, read as the reverse complement.
AAAAAAATTATTTTCTATTATACGTGCAGCATTTAACCAACGCAGGAAAACGTTGGTAAATGCACTTGTAAATTCCTCCTCGTTGATAGATGATGATGGAAATGGCAGGAGGGCAACCAGGTCTGAAGTATGTGATGTTCTTGATAAAATGGGCTTGAGTCAGACGATAAGGGGAGAGGCGCTTACCTTAGAAGAATTTGCCGAATTCAGTAATCTATTTTGACATACAAAAGAGCATATGGTAAACTAAAAAAATAAAAATAGGATGATTATGCCTTACGGCAAAAGTATATATGAGGTGAGTACCTTGGATAAGTATGAATACAAAGTACGTGCAGATGAAATAAAGTCCCTGATTTCACAGGGACAATATGATGAAGCCGTTAAAATAGCAGATACTATTGACTGGCGCAGGGTAAAGAGCGTAATGATGCTTTGCACCATCAGTGATTTATATAAAATCAATAGAAGATATGAAGACAGCAGAGACATTCTTCTTCTTGCCTATGACCGGCATGCAGGGGGACGTTTGATTGTTTACTCCTTATGTGAGCTGTCAATTAAATTGGGTGAATTTGTTCAGGCGTTGGAATATTATAAGGAATTTGTACAGCTGGCGCCGAAAGACAGCGGAAGATATATCCTGCAATATAAATTATATGAAGCGCAGGAAGTAAGTCTGGAAGAGAGAATCGAGGTACTTGAGGAACTAAAAAAACGGGATTATCGTGAAAAGTGGGCTTATGAGTTGGCATATCTTTATCATAGGGTCGGACTTGCATCTAAGTGCGTTGAAGAATGCGATGAAATGTTTCTCTGGTTTGGCGAGGGAAGATATATATTGAAGGCATTAGAGCTTAAGATGCTTCATGAACCCCTTAGTGAGGAACAGCAGGCTAAATATGACCAGATGAAACGGACAGGAGGTTTCATTGCACCTGATTATGTTGTTGACCAGCAGGAAATACAGGAAAAAGCAGGAGAGGCAACAGAAGAAGAAGAGGATAATGAATTCAGTCTGGAGCAAAATATCCTTACAGATGATACGCAGGAGATACCACAGAAAGAACCTGGAAAAGAAGAACTTGACATTCAGGTAAAGACTGTTGATGTAAGTCAGTACAACACTATTAATCTGCAGAAAGAGCTTGCAGAGAGCATGAAGGAGTTCCTGGAGCAAAATAAGACTCAGGAAATGCCTGCGGAAGAGACGAACCAGCTTTTGAAAACCAGAGTGTATGAACCGGTCACAGGATTGGACGGTCAGGCAGGCACTGAAGATAAAAAACAGGAAGTCCCTCTGAACCAGAATACAGATGAGATGCAGATGATTGCAGAAAAAGACCTGGATACAAGCAAGAAAGAACCGGATTCTGCAATGGTGTCTGAAAAGCAAACGGAAGAGCAGGAAAATTCTGAAGAAGTATTTTTTGGAAATACGGAAGAGGTAAATATTCAGGATGTGGTCTCTGAGCTGGCACAGAAAAATGGTTCCGGCACATTGTTTGCACCCGTGAGTGAACAAGTGGAAATGTCCACGGTACCCATTGTCAATTCTATGGAGGACGAACGGAAACCTTCGCTTGTAGCAGCAAGTCCCAACCCGGCAATCAGCAATACGGGCGTAATCAGGACTTTCCATAAGCCTTCGGGATACGATGATATGCTTACCCAGGAATATGACGGTCAGATTTCTTTAGTAGTTCCGGAGCAGGAAAAGGTAGAAAAGCAGATAACCGGTCAGCTGAGTATTGAAGATATTATGGCTGAGTGGGAAAGAATGAAACAGGAGAATGAACGCAAACGGATGGAGGAAATCCGTAAACGTGTCCAGCAGCAGACAGATACGCTTTTTGCCGATTTTGATGAAGCCACCAAATCAGGGCTTTTAGAAAATCTGGAAAAAGCCATGATGTCAGCCGCCATCAAAGAGGAAAAGCTTCGGGCAGCGCAGGAACGCCCCAAAGTAGTTAAAGTGGCTGATATAGATAAAGAAGAAATAAAGCAGGCGCCTTATGCAGAGCCGGAAGAAATCGAAGAGATAATAGAGGAAATAGATGAAGTAAATGAAGAAATAGAAGAAATGCTGGAAGATACGGAATCAGAGGAGGCATTGGAAGAAGAACTTTCGGAGGAAACGGTACAGGAAATGGAATCCTCAGAAGAAATCAGCAAGGATCAGCCTGCTCTGGAAAAAGCGAAGGAGGCGACAAAGACAGAATCTGAGGATGCAGAGGAAACTTCCGCTGAAAAGGGAAAAGCATCTATTTATGAATTTCCCGGAGAACAAAAAGCAAAGGAGGAGGAAGAAGGAGAAAATAAATATACTGCCAGAGAAATGACAGGCAGCGAGAAGGAACAATTTGCCCCTTTTATTCATCACAAGCGCACTAGAAGACAGATTGTGGAGGCAATTGATAATATCAGCATGGCATCTTACACAGGAAATGTCATTATTACCGGGGAAGAAGGCACTGGCTCTATAGAGCTTGCCAAGCTGCTTGTAAAGGAAGTGCAGCTTTCAGACAACAATTTTTCTGGAAAAGTAGCGAAGATTTCCGGTGTGACAATGAATAAGAAAGATGTAGGATCAACCTTATCAAAGCTGTCAAACGGTGCACTTATCATTGAAAGTGCTGCCGGGATGAAAAAAGCAACTGTGGCACAGCTTCTAAAGGAACTCAATCAAGAGGAAAAAGGATTGATTGTTCTTATAGAAGATACTAAAGCAAGAATGAATGATTTTTTGGCAAAATATTCTGACCTCACAGGAGCGTTTAATTTAAGAGTGGATTTAGAAGCACTGGATGATCAGACACTTGTAAAATATGCCAGAAAGTATGCGCTGGATCAGGAGTATGCAATTGACGAGCTGGGTGTCCTGGCGTTGCATACAAGAATTGCGGATATGCAGACCAGTGATCATGAGGTAACACTGGGAGAGATTGAAGAACTGATAGACGAAGCAATTTATTATGCAGACAAGAAGACGCCGAAACATTTCTTTGATGTATTGCTTGGAAAGCGTTATGATGATGAGGATATGATTGTTCTAAGAGAAAAAGATTTTATGCATTATTAAAATTGGGGGTTTAAGGTATGGAAGTAACAGAGAAAAAGGCAGAAACAGAAGTTTTTATCTCCGAGGCAGACCAATATCTGTTTGCCCAGGGAACACACTATGACATTTACAAAAAGTTGGGTGCCCATCCATCGGTAAAGAACGGTCAGAAGGGTATGTTCTTTGGAGTCTGGGCGCCGAATGCGGCAAGTGTCCATGTAATAGGCACTTTCAATGGCTGGAACGAAACAGCAAATCCCATGACGAAGTTAGGACCGGGAGGAATTCATGCAACGTTCATTCCGGGAGTGGGCGTAAATGAGTTGTATAAATTTTTAATTACTACACCGTATGGTGAAAAACTGTACAAAGCAGATCCCTTTGCGAACAGTGCGGAACTTCGTCCAGGAACGGCTTCCCGTACAACAGATATCTCAGGATTCAAGTGGACAGATGAGGTATGGATGAAAGAGCGCGAAGGAAAAGATTATAACCATGAAGCGCTGGCAATTTATGAATGTCATATTGGTTCCTGGATGCGCCATCCGAAACCGGACGCAGAAGGATTCTATAACTATCGTGAGTTTGCAGACAGGATTGTGGAATATCTGAAGGAGATGAAATATACCCACATTGAACTTATGGGTATTGCAGAATATCCTTTTGACGGTTCCTGGGGATATCAGGTAACAGGCTATTATGCGCCAACTTCCCGGTATGGTGATCCGGAGGATTTTATGTATCTTGTGAACAAGCTGCATAAAAATAAAATAGGCGTTATCTTAGACTGGGTACCGGCGCACTTTGCGAAAGATGCCCATGGGCTTGGACGGTTTGACGGACAATGTATTTTTGAACATCCCGATCCACGAAAGGGAGAACACCCTGATTGGGGAACGAAAATCTTCAATTACGGTAAGACAGAGGTTAAGAATTTCCTGATAGCCAATGTTCTGTTCTGGATTAAGGAATATCACATTGATGGCATCCGCGTGGATGCAGTAGCGTCCATGTTGTATTTGGATTACGGTAAAAAAGAAGGTCAGTGGGTGGCAAATAAATATGGTGGAAATAAGAATCTGGAAGCCATTGAATTCTTTAAACATATGAATTCCGTAGTGCTAGGCACTTATCCTGGATTTTTAACGATAGCGGAGGAATCTACTGCATGGCCTAAAGTCACAGGTAAAGTGGAAGATGATGGTCTGGGATTTTCTTTCAAATGGAACATGGGCTGGATGCATGATTTCTGCGAATACATGAAGCTGGATCCTTATTTTAGAAAAGACAATCATTATGCGTTGACTTTTGCGATGTCATATAATGACAGTGAAAATTATATTCTTCCCCTTTCACATGACGAAGTGGTTCATTTAAAATGTTCCATGATCAATAAGATGCCTGGTTTTAAGGTAGACAAATACGCAAATCTGCGGTGTGGTTATACCTATATGTTCGGTCATGCAGGTAAGAAGCTTCTTTTCATGGGGCAGGATTTCGGGCAGGAAAGAGAGTGGAGTGAGGAAAGAGAGCTGGATTGGAATCTTCTGGGTGAAGATTTAAATAAAGGGCTCCACGAATATATGAAAGAGCTTCTTAAGATTTACAGAAAGTATCCTTGCATGTATCAGTTTGACAATTGCTGGGATGGATTTGAGTGGCTCAACTGTGATGATAAGGATAGAAGCACATACAGTTTTTGCAGAAAGAGTTCAACAGGCAGGAACAGTCTGCTCTTTATCATCAATATGACGCCTATCGAATGGAAGGATTATAAGCTGGGTGTACCTTCAAAGAAAAAGTATAAATTACTTCTTTCCAGCACAGAGGAACGGTTTGGCGGTACAGGCGCGCCAATCGCGAAAGAGGTTACGGCAGTAAAAGATTACTGTGACTATAAGAATTACAGCATCACACTTGACTTGCCTGCTTATTCAGCCGCAATATTTGTTTTTTAAAAGATATTAAGAAAAAGAAAATATATGCCGAAATAAAGGGTGAATGTGTAAAGCATTTGCCCTTTTTGCCTATAGAAACTTGCAGGAAATTATTTTTGCAGATTTCTATAGGCAGAAGACTGCAATAAGTGAGAGGATTTATATGAATATTATATTTGAAGGGGCAGAAACAAAAACTGCCCATGTGCGTGCGAATGCAGGCGGCAGAACAAGTTCATATCGTACCCCGCAGGAGACGGCGAAGGTAGAATCAGGCGGGTTTGCATTAGACATTTCTGGCACAGTTATGGATAACAGCGCTTACGCAGGTCATGGACGGACCGCAGAAGAAATCATGCTGGAAGCAGGGCAGCAGGACATCGCTGTCCAGCGGAATTATATGGCAGTAATGTCTAATACTATGTCAGACGAAGATTTTGCAAAGCTTCAGAAAGAAGGCTTTCATCCTGGCAGTACGGATATTGAAACCGTTGTGACGATTGTAGATCATATCAAAACAGCGCTTCTGAAAGGTGGAGTACAGATTGCTGGGTATACGGATACTGTCAGTGATGATGTGGTCCGGGATATTACAGGAAGCGAAGCTTTTGCGGAAGAGTTAAAAAAACAGTTTGCCAAGCGGGATATCCCTTTGACGGAAGAAAATATTACTGCCGTTACCGAGGCATGGAATATGTTGACAGAAGCAGATACACCTTCTGACGGCAGTGTCAAATATATGGTTGAAAATGACTTGGCTCCTACACCTGAAAATTTGTATACAGCAAAGTATTCGGCGCACGGAGGTGCAGACCGTCAGGGCAGAGGTTATTATGCCGCAGGCGGGGTTTCCGGTTATTATGCCAGAAAGCCTGAGGAAGTGGATTTCCAGCAGCTTCGTCCCCAAATTGAAAAAGTGATTGAGGAAGCCGGCTATGCAGTGGAGGAAGAAAATCTTCAAAATGCCAGGTGGCTGGTGGAAAAGGGAATTCCGTTAAATACAGAAACTTTTTCTCTGCTTTGTGACATAAGAAAGCAGCAGTTCCCCATATCCTATGAAGATTTCATGGCAGCAGCAGCCTGTGCGATTGCCGATGGGACAGCGCCGGCAAAGGCGGATTTAGGAAAAGAGGCAACTTTTGCAGAGAAGTCCGTGGAACTTATGGAGAAAACAGCCTCCATTGATGCAGAAACAGCCGATATCATTCTTGCCAGGGATTTGCCGCTAACATTGAGAAATCTGCTTGCTGTGCAGGATGAAATATCGGGCAGGAACGGAAGAACGTTAGAGGCAAAAGATTTTACGGAAAATATAAGGGGACGCAGGCTTCTCGAAGAAGTCAGACTGTCCATGACGATAGAAGCCAATATACGGCTTTTGCGAAGCGGATATCAGATAGAAACAGCTTCTTTGGAAGAACTCATTACAAAGCTGAAAGAGGCAGAAAGCAGTTTTGCGAAAGCATTGACCGGACAGGTGGATGCTTCTGAAGCGGAAGAAAAAACATCTCTTTATCAGGAAACGCTTAAGGCTTTACAGGGTATCAGCGCTTCCCCGGCAGCAATTCTTGCAGAGGTTTCCGCGTCGGATGACTTACGGAAGATTTATGCTTATGGCAGCAGCCGGACGACTGACTATGAAAAGGCGGGTCAGACGTATGAAGCGCTTATGACAGCTCCCAGAAGGGATATGGGAGATTCCATACAAAAAGCCTTTAGGAATGTCGATGATATTTTGAAGGATATGGATCTTGAACTTTCAGATGCAAACAGGCGTGCTGTTCGTATACTCGGTTATAATAGTTTGGAAATCACGGAAGATAACATCAGACAGATCAGAGATAAGGACGATTTACTTTGCGGTGTAATAAAAGAAATGAAGCCGGGACGGGTCTTAAATATGATTAGGGAAGGGGTCAATCCTCTTACAATGTCTCTGGATGAACTTAAGGATTATTTCAGTGGGCAGATGGATACGGCAGATGAGATGGAATCTTACAGCAAATTTCTCTATAAGCTGGAAAATCAAAAGGGCATAACCGAGGAAGAGAGAAGTGCTTATATCGGTATTTACAGATTGGTTCATCAGATTGAAAAGGCAGATGATGCGGCGGTGGGCGCGCTCTGGCAGGCAGGCGGCGAATTTACTTTAGGAAATCTGCTTGGCGCACTTAGAAGCAGCAGAAGAGGCCCAATGGATTATACGGTAGATGATAAGTTCGGCGGGGTGAATGCCCGGGATACAGGAACAGAAAGTATTACCGATCAGATTGCAAAAGGATTTCAGGCAGGCGTACTGCCTACTGAGCAGGAACTTGCAGAGTTTCTTGAGGACGCGGGAAGTGAAAGCGCCGGCAGTGAATTTGACCGTATGATGTATGAGCAGATACGCATGGCGGTGAAATCTGAGGATGCGGTTCTCAAGCATTTAAGTGATTACAATCAGCCGGTTACAGCCGACCATCTTATGGCAGCAGGAGCGCTTCTAAAGAATCCAAAGGATATCTGGCGGGAATTTGACAGGCTTAAGAAGCCGGATGAAGATGAAGTTATTTTAGCGGAAGCCGGCGAGGATGTCATAGAAAATCTCAAAGGTAAGGAAGAGGCGCAAAAGGCATATGAAAACTTTCTGCAAAAAATCCAGGGAGCGATGAAAGACATGGCTTTTTCGGATTCTTATGCCGCATTGGATGTGAGAGCCATGAGCATCCTTTACAAACAGATTTCTTTCATGGGTAATATGTCAAGGGAAGAAAATTATGAGATACCAACAGATGTGGGAGGAGTGCTTACCTCCATCAATTTGAAGATTATACATAATGATTCCCAGGAAAGTAAGGTTGCAATCACCTTTGAATCTGAAATCATTGGTAAGACTGCCGCGGAATTTAAGATGACAAAACAGGGGCTTTCAGGATTTTGTATCTGTGGTTCTAAGGATGGATGTAAACTTCTGGATGAAAATAAAGCTCTTTTGGAAGAGAAGTTAAAGGAAGAGAAGATTCCTACAGGGGAAATTTATTTTGCCGCTGGAGAAAATTTGAATATGGTAGATTTTTCTTTAAAGGAATCTGAGAACCGACAATCAGGTAATGATTCACAGATGCTTTATCGAACAGCGAAAGCATTTATTGGATATGTACAGGAAACAGGAATGAAGAAAGGAAATGTAGATTATGAGAATCAGTTATAATGCATCAGCAGCTATTGCCACAAACGAACTAAACAGAAATGATAACAGACTGCAGCAGTCACTGGCAAGGTTATCTTCCGGTCTTAAAATCGTAAATGCAAAAGATAATCCATCCGGTCTTGCCATGTCAAGACGTATGAATGCCCAGATTAAGGGAATCAATCAGGCGACACAAAATGCTTCTGACGGTGTTTCTATTATTGAAATTGCTGATGGAAGTTTATCGGAAATCCACGATATGCTTCAGAGAATCAACGAGCTTTCCGTGAAATCAAATAATGGGATTTTGACGGATGACGACAGGAAACTGATCAATCAGGAAGTTCAGCAGTTAAAAGAAGAGATTACCAGAATTTCCTCTGAGACAGAGTTTAACGGGCAGAAGCTTTTAGATGGTTCCTTTGACCTTAGAGGATATACAGATAAAGAAAACGTGAAGGTAACATATTATAGTGATGCTATAAAAACCGGATTATATAATGTATTATTAACCGGCGTGACATTCAATGCAGACGGCACCATTGATGAGGTGGGAGGTTTTGCTGAGGATCCCGATTTATCCAATTTCCCAGCGGATGCTAGAGTCAGCCAGATTGATGGAAACTTAGTGACCATCACCGGCAGTCAGGATTTTGAATTAAAGCTTCATATAGAAGACGATGGAACAGGCGGAACGATAAGAGTAGCCCTTGATCTGGTGGGATTTGGCGCTATGGATATGCAGATTGGCGCTAATGAAGGACAACAGCTGGGTATCAGAATTCCCAGAGTAAATCTGGAGAATATCGGAATCTCTTCTATTGATCTTTCTACTCCCGAAGGGGCAGAGGATGCGCTTGGCAGAATGAACGATGCGATAAAATATATTTCATCTGTACGCAGCGGACTTGGAGCATACCAGAACCGTCTGGAGCATACAATCAGCAGTCTGGATATTTCCAGTGAAAGTATGACATCGGCATACTCCCGCATCATGGATGTAGATATGGCAGAGGAAATGACAGAATATACGACAGTGCAGGTGCTGACACAGGCAAGTACTTCCATGCTGGCACAGGCGAACGAAAGACCCGCACAGGTATTACAGTTATTACAGTAAATTTTCATGCAAAATAATCTGGAAAGGTAAAAAGCAATGACGAGAGAGTTGAAGCAGCAGTTTACGCTTAGGATAACCCAGGCAAATAAGTCACAGTTGGTGGTTATTCTTTATGAAATGCTCCTTGCTTATATTGAAGAAGCCAGAGATGCGCGCGAAAAAGGTGACAGGGATGGTTTCAGGGATGGCATCAGGAAAGCAAGAGGGTGCCTCAATGAATTGATGACATCCCTCCACTTTGAATATGAGCCGGCGATGAATCTCTTACAGCTCTATCTCTATGCCAATAGGGAGTTGGCAAGAGCTGACATGCGAAATTCTGTGGAGGAATTGGAACATGTAGAAAGAATTATGAAAAAGCTTCACGAAACCTACGAAAAAATCAGCACTCAGGATTCTTCCGGTCCAGTGATGTCCAATACACAGACAGTTTATGCCGGTCTTACTTATGGCAAAAATACTTTGACGGAGAGCTTAGCCGACCAAGGGAGTGAGCGGGGTTTCCGTGTTTAAAGGTGCAGTTTGCGTATCTTCTTCAGGCAGCAGGCTTAAAGCCGCTGCCTGTTCTAATAAGAATTTATAGCGTTTTAAGACAGAATTCACTTCATAAATGTAACAGTCGATTAAATCTGGTTCAATCACATTGTCAAAACCAGAATAGGCGATTTCCAATGCCTTTTTGGTTTTTTCCAAATCTGATAACAAAGCATTGCGTTCAATTTCTTTTTCGGAAAGTGTGCGATTTACGCGGGAACTCTGACTAAAATACATCTTCATGGCATACCCCTTTTATTTGATATATAAACAGTTTGTACAAAGAGCGTTTTTCTTCTCTTTACATATTATTCCGATATTATCCATTAATTACCTGTATATTATGAGTATGAACCGATTTTTTATTACTATTCAGCCTTCCGATATTTTTGTATGGGATTATCCTTATTCTGGTATATGCTTTGAATTTTGGACATATATTGAAGGGAAAGGAAGGATGAATGATGATGAATACATACACAGGTATTATTCTGATTGCTGTCATTTTGGTTGTGGTGCTGCTGATTGGTATTATGAAAAGCCGGGCAGAATGGATGATTAATTTCATACTCCGTGGGGTTTTAGGTATGATGTCGATTTATTTTGTAAATTTCCTGCTTGCAGATGTACTTCCCGGAGTGCAGATAGGTTATAATCCGATTACTTTTTTGACTACCGGAGTATTGGGAGTTCCGGGAATTGCAATGCTTTATGGGATTAATTTTTATATGCTTTTGTGATATCAAAAGAGAAACTAAAGGTATGGGTAAGAAATAATTGACATCCACAAATGTTGGATTTTCAAGGCATTCAGGGGTTTTTCGGGAAAAAAATTTTTATTTTTTGTGTAATATCTACAAAAATTAAAAATATATCATTTATCTATGGACAAGTAAAAAAATATCTTATATAATCCATTTTACAAACAAGAACGTTCTTGGTCAGATAAGATGCTTTCTGGATCTTATGTGTGACAATCATTTTTTCTTAATCAAATATAACTGCTTGCTAGTCAGTGAGCAGAGATATCTGGTTCATTTGGAAGGGTTCCTTCCGGAAATCAACATTCTAATTTAAAAATTGTGAAATGTGTAGAAATATTTTGGTTTTTTGTAATCAGGAAGGGGGTCATCATTGGATAAAGGAATCCTTGCGATTTTTGACAGCGAGGAGAGATATGCATATCGGTTAATGGAGTTCATCAGCGGCAAGACAAATCTGCCTTTTGAGGTTTATGTTTTTACAGATGGAAACAGGTTTTTTTCCTGCTCTAAAATCAAAGATATCGAATGTCTTCTCATTTCAGAAAGCGCATACAAACAGGAAGTGGAAACCTTAAATATTCCACACATCATTATTCTCAGTGAAAGCGGAGAAAATCTAAACAAAGCTCTGCATCATATCAACAAGTATCAATCATGTGAAACAATTCTCCACGAAGTTATGGCATACTACAGCGATAAGTCGAAAACAGTGCCCGCGGCATTAAGAACAGGCTTAAAGAAAATGAAAATTATTGGTGTTTATACACCCGTAGGAAGATGCCTGCAGACCACATTTTCATTAACACTAGGACAAATGCTTGCCAAAAGCTGTAAAACCCTGTATTTGAATTTTGAAATTTATTCAGGCTTTGCCCGGATGATGAGCAAAAATTTTGATAGTGATATTTCGGATCTGATGTATTATTTTTCATGCGCGCGTGAGAAACTGGCATACCGGATGGAAAGTATGATAGAGACTGTAAACGGGCTGGATTTCATACCCCCTGCGGATATATACCAGAACTTAGCCGGAATCAGGGGAAATCAGTGGATCGATCTATTTCAGGAAATCGAAAAAAGCAGTGAATATGAATATATGATTCTAGACTTGTCAGATGGAATATTGGATTTGTGGGATGTCCTTAGAGAATGTGATTATATCTATACGATTTCCAGAGAAGATGGGGCAGCGCTTGCCAAGATAGAGCAATATGAGAAAGCTCTGGAAAGTATGGATTATGGGGACATTACAGCCAGAACAACCAAATGGAAGCTCCCAATTTTCAAACAGCTTCCAGTACATTTTGAAGAATTGACTTACGGAGAACTGGCAGGCTATATCAAGTCAAAGGTTTTCCCGGAGCTTTTTGGAAAGGAGTCAAATGGATAAGAACATGGGTTTGCAGGAATTAATCATACAGAGATTAAATCTGTCCAGGGAAATGACAGAAGATGAAATTATGGAACTGATAGATGAGCAGATTCAGCAGGAAAGTAAGAAACGATATCTGGAGGTTTCAGTAAGGGAACGGTGCCGGAAAGAAATATTTCACTCAATCAGGCAACTCGGAATCCTGCAGGAATTAATTGAAAATCCGCAGATTACGGAAATTATGGTCAATGGCACGCAGGGTATTTTCATAGAGCAGAAAGGGAAAATCAATAAACTTGATATATGCTTTGATTCGGCAGAAAAATTGAAACAAGTTATCTGGCAGATTACTGCAAAATGTAATCGCGTTGTCAATGAAGCGTCGCCAATTGTAGATGCTAGGCTTTCAGATGGTGCAAGAGTAAATGTAGTACTGGATCCGGTAGCCATTAACGGACCCATACTCACTATCAGACGATTCCCGCCCAATCCAATTACCATGGATGAACTTCTTTCCATGGGCTGTCTGTCCAGAGAATGTAAGGACCAGCTTGAAACGCTGGTACAGGCAGGATGCAATATTCTGGTATGCGGCGGAACAGGATCAGGAAAGACAACTTTCCTAAATGTCCTGTCAAACTTTATCCCAGAATCAGAGCGGGTAATTACGATAGAGGACAGTGCAGAACTGCAAATTAGAAACATTCCCAATCTGGTCAGCTTGGAGACAAGAAATGCCAATGTGGAAGGGTGTAAGGAAATAACCATCCGGGATTTGCTAAAGGCTTCTCTGCGGATGCGGCCTGACCGAATTGTTGTTGGTGAGGTACGGGGCAAGGAGGCGGTAGATATGCTTCAAAGCATAAATGTAGGTCACAGTGCAATGACTACGGTACATGCAAACAGTGTCAGAGATGTGGTCAGCCGCCTGGAAACAATGGTGCTTATGGGTATGGACATGCCGCTCCCCGCCATACGCAGGCAGATTGCATCAGGGTTTGATCTGATTATTCATCTGGGAAGATTAAGGGATGGAAGCAGACGTGTACTGGAGATCGCAGAGCCAGTCGGACTATCTGAAGGAGAAGTTAAAATGAGGACAATCTATCGGTTCGAGCAAAAAGAAATTTCAGATAACGGCAAAATATGCGGTGATTTAAAAAAACTGGGAGAAATGAAGCATGTGGAGAAATTTAAAACAACAGGATTGTGACGAATGGGACTTCTTCCAATTGACAGCTTCGGAGAGCAGATATCTTTTGGGGAAAACAGCTTTTGTAATATTTCTTTTGGACTATTTCTTTTATCAGTCGGTCTGGGCGATTTTGCCTCTTGCCGGGATAGGCTTCGGATATTACCGGATGGAAAAAAAGATGCTATACCAAAAGAAAAAAGAAGCTGCAAGAGAGCAGTTCAAAGAGTTGATGCTGCTTACGGCAACCGGGCAAAAAGCGGGATATTCCGCAGAAAATGCCTTTCTTTCAAGCTATCAGGATATGAAAGGATTGTTTGGTGAGGATAGCAGCGTCTGCCGTATGCTGCGCATTTTAAAGGCAGGAAGAGAGAATAATAGTTCTTTTACCGGATTATGGAAACAGATTGGCAGTCAGCTTGATATCACAGAGATCACTGAATTTGCACAGGTATATGAAATTTCCCAGAGAAGCAGTGGAAATATGGCATCTGTGATGGAAAAAACGGCAGATATCATTATTCACAAAATTGAAGCAGAGAAAGAAATTGCTGTTTTATTAAGTGGAAGAAGATTGGAGCAAAAAATTATGAATGTGATGCCTTTTGCAATCATGCTTTACATCAGTATTACTTCTCCAGGATATTTTTATAATCTGTATCATTCTATGGCAGGCTTATTCGTTATGAGTCTTTGCCTGCTTACCTATATAAGTGCTTATGTACTGTCTGTTCATATCATTTCCATAGAAATATAATCCTGCAAAAAGGGGTATCCAATGAAAAATCCATTTTTACCGTTGGCAAAAAAGCTTCACGGAAAATTGAAGCCGGTTATTAGCAGAAAACAGAATCAAAAGATATATAAGGAACTGCAGCAATTGTACCCGCTGGAAAGTATAGAAAAACTACAAGACGCTTTTAGTGTAAAGAAATTGGCTGTAATATTGGGAATTTTGGTTATTGGGATTGTGTCTGCCGTCTTTCTTCAGCTGTGCAGCCGGATGGAGAACAGACTTGCGGAAGGGATGTGCCTCATTAGGAATGAGTGGGACGCAGGGGATTATAAGGTAACATTGCTCGCGGAAACGGAAAAATGGAGCAGGGAAATACCATTTTTGGTAAAAGCCAGAAGGCTTTCGCAGGAGGAACAAAGGAAGCTGCAAGAAAAACTTTATGCGGAATTACCTGACTTAATCAAAAAGGAAAATACTGATTTAGAGCACGTGACCAGTGATTTAAATCTGGTTTCTTCTGTAGTTGGTTATCCGTTCCAGCTTACATGGGACAGCAGTGATTATAAAAAGATAAATAGGGATGGAAAAGTAGCGAGAGATGAAGTTGATACGAAAGAGGAGGTAGATTTAACCGTAACAGTATCATACGGGCAGGAAAAAACAAGTTTTACTTATAAAGTATTTTTACTACCGGAAATGTCTGATGAGGAAGAACAATTTTTTCAATCATTGCAAGACTTGCTGTTCGCAATAGATACGGATGGAACAAGCCGCAGACAGATCGTACTTCCTGGCAGTTTACAAGGAAAATCAATTGTGTGGAAAGAAGTCAAAAAAAATTATACAGTCTTGATTATTTTCTTAGCTATTTTTGGTTCTGTAATGGCTGTAAGAGGAATGGAAAAAGATTTGGAAAAGGAGTGCAGAAAAAGAAATCAGCAGCTGCTTTCAGACTATCCAGGGTTTGTCAGCAAACTTCGATTATATATGTCTGCGGGTCTTACCGTCAAAAATGCATTTTACAGGATTATGAAGGATTATGAGAATCCTCAAAAACAGAAGAAGAGCTATCTTTATGAGGAAATGAGGATATCTTGTCACCAGTTAGAAAATGGTGTAACGGAAGAACAGGTTTACCGGGAATTTGGAAAGAGATGCGGAGAGACAAGGTATCGAAGGCTGAGTTTTTTGCTGGCTGTTCATTTAAAGCAGGGAAATAGTCAGCTTCTTACCATCCTTGCGCAGGAGGCGGATGGCGCCCAGGAGGATCGGAGAAATATAGCAAAGAAAGCGGGCGAGGAAGCAGGTACCAGATTACTGTTTCCGATGATGCTGATGCTGGTATTGGTCATGTTTTTAGTACTTTTGCCCGCCTATTTGGATTTTGGAAATATTTAATTGGCATCAAATAAATGCCGGAATGGAGGAAAAGATGAAAAAAAGAATAAAAAAGAGAAAAAGCAATAATCAGGGAATGGGGACAGTGGAAATGATATTGATTATTGTGGTTTTAATTGGTCTTGTACTGATTTTTAAGACACAAATTCAGGAGCTTGCCAGCACTATATTTGAAAAAATTTCCTTAGACAGTGCTGCCATTCTAGCATGATGAAAGGATATTTAACGATATTTTTGTCTCTTTCGTTGTCAATATTGACTGGTTTTATTCTTCTGCTTACCGGAAATGCTGTCAGAAATGCTGTAAAAGTAAGATATGAGTGCGCTGTGGATACAGGTATGAATTCGGTTTTGTCAGAATTTCATGCAGAACTTTTGGAAAGATATGATCTTATTTATATTGATGCATCTTATTTAGGAAAGGAACCTTGCGTCTCTCATGTGGAAGATCGACTCTGGTATTACATAGAAGAAAATACCTCCAGAATTCTTGCAGGAAAAGATGCGCCTTGGGGAAAATTGAGAATACAAGATGTCGCCATCCCATATTTTGAAACTGCAGCGGCAGGGATGGGTGCATCCATGAGAAATCAGGCAATTTGTTATGTGGAGGATACTGGAATCTCTGGCAAAGAAAGAGAAGTGCCGGGAGGGATGGAAGAAATACGGGCACTTGATCAAGGTACTCCCATGGAAGAGTGGAGCAGTGTTATGGAACAGCTGGATGGAATGGAGCTTCCTTGTGTCTTAAATGAAGAAGGAATCTGGGAAGAAGTATCACTGTCCAACCCAGCAGACTGGGTCTATAGTCTGGCACAAAGTGATGTTTTATTTTTAGCCAGAGTAAATACAGAATCTATCAGTCCGGCAAATCTGTCTTTGGGAAATTATATTTCTCACAGGCAAATAAAAAATACTGGAAGTAACAGACAGGAGTTTAAAAGAGAAGAAGATTTATTTTTATCCTATCTTTTTGAGAAAATGGGATATTTAGGATGTCCCAAGAAATCTTCTCTTCTTTCCTGTCAATTGGAATATGTAGCAGAAGGAAATGCTTCTGACCTGGAAAATGCAAGAGCTGTGGCAGAGAGGCTATTTAGGATACGTTTTGCCGATAATGCAGCCTGTGCTTTGTCGGATGATAATTTGAGAGCGCAGGCACTTGCGGCAGCGGGGGAGCTTCAGGCTGTTTCGCTAAAAGATGAATTTAAAGAACCTGTCGCTGAAAGCATTTTGTATGCTTGTGCGTTTCTTGAAAGCGTAGGTGATGTCCGGGCAATTTATGAAGGTAAAAGCATCCCAGTAAGAAAATCCAGCCATAGCATGTCTGTTATGCATGTACTTGAGGGCAGCATTTATTGCACGGAAAGCAATCAAGGATGGTCTTATGATCAATATCTTGCAAGTATGATTCTACTAGTGGAAGAAGAAACAATCAATCTGCGAACAATGGATATTATGGAAATGGACATAAGGCTCTATGATGGTAATCATAATTTCAAAATGGATTGGTGCATAGAGCGGTATGAAGCAAATGTGACCGCCATAGGAGATTACGGAGGTCATTACGATTTAAGACGGCTATACGGATACTTTTGAGGAAATACATTTCTACAAAAAACGGAAGAAAGGAAAAGTGCTCTCTTTAGACGAAGCAATGTAACTGAAAACAATGGTAAAGGTCTCTTCTCTCAAAGCAAATAAAATAAAAAAGGCAGCGTTTAAAAAGAGAGCATTTTTTCTTTCTTCCGTTAAATCAAAAGGTAGTATGGCATTAGAAGGGAGTCTGGTATTGCCGTTGTTCCTGTTTTTTATAATAACAGTGCTCTTAAGTTTGGAAGCTGTACGTTTTCAGTCTGATGTGCAGGAGGCAATGCACCAGACGGGAAACCAATATACATTTGCAGGTTATCTGGTGAAATATGCAGATGAACCTTTACCGGATGTTCAAAGCCAGATAAAGGATTATTTGGGCAGTCAGCTGCATCCATATTTGTGCGTGGCAGGCGGTGAAAGTGGGGTACAAATTCAGGATTTGTCAACGGTAAATGAAGATGGCAGAGTCGAATTTATTGCGGAATATCAATTGAAACCGTTTGCCAGCTGGATTCCAATCGGGAATATTGTGATTAGAGACCGTTTTTTAGGTCATGCCTTCACGGGATATACCGGTTTGGAGACGCAAGGTGACAGGCAGCAGGAAATCTATGTGTATATAACGAAAACAGGCAGTAAATATCATCTTTCATATGACTGTAATTACTTAAAAGTACAGGTGCAGGCGGTAGATTATGAGAGCGTTTTTTCTTTGAGAAATCGTTCTGGAGAAAAATATCATGCCTGCTTAAGGTGTAAACCTCAAAAAGACGGTGTTGTTTATATTACTGCAGATGGTAATCGTTATCATGGGCAGTCGGATTGTTCTTCGCTTAAGAGAATGGTATACATGATTCCCTTAAGTGAAGCAGATGGTTATGGCGCCTGCAGTAAATGTGCAGGGTAGAATTTGATATTTTGCCGTGTACTCTGATATAAATGTTTTGGAATAGGGGAAAAATGAACGAAATTATTTCTTATTGTGTCAGTCTCTTGTTTCTTGCCCGATTGTCAGCAGGAGATGTCAAGGAAAAGGCAGTGCCGGTTTTTAGTGTAGTCTTTTTTGCGCTGTCTGCCATATTTTATCAAATAGTTACAGGTCAGTTTTCGTGGAATGAAGCCGGGTGGAATATTTTTCCGGGATGTGTTCTTTTGTTATTGGCATTTTTGACAAAGGAAAATATTGGATATGGGGACGGAATGACTGTATTAGCATTTGGACTGTGGACAGGAGGATGGTTTACGCTGGCTGTGGTATGTATCGGAGTAATGTTATCAGGAATCTGGGCAATGGTTTGTATTTTCAGAAAAAAGACAGAGCCGATTCCTTTCATACCTTTTTTATTATTAGGAATGGAGGTAGCGCTATTATATGTGTAAAAAATGTAAGGGATATTTTACGGTGGAGGCATCTTTTATCATGCCGATTGTATTGATTCTATATTTGCTTATTATTCTCAGTGCTTTATTTTTATATTGTCGGTGTGCAATCTCCCAGGATAATTTTCTGCTTGCCATGCGTGCAGCGGAATTTACGGAGGGAAATGAAAATTATGGAGAAGTGATTTATGGCCTGGAGGAAGATGGGTTTTGGCAGGCACAGGAGTACGTGGAGGAAAGAATGGAGGACAGGAAAATTTTTTATCCTTTTTTCCCCACAGAAGCAGGAAAATGCATCATAAAAGAAGACTGTATCCTGGTACAGACCGGGCAAAAGGGAACCAAAGATTTTATTATAAAGATAACACAAAGATGGAATCCAGTAAGAATCATCAGGGAGTGGAGGAAAGATTGAATAAATTGCTTGATAGTAATTTGTTCAACCCCAAATTTGTGACGCTTCGGAATGGAGGAAAAATGAAAATGCTTGATGTAAAGTATTACAAAGACTACAGACACAATTATCTTATTATAAAGGATAATAGCGGTTCAACAGAAAATGTTTATCAAAGGAAAATGGTAACAGAAAATAAAATACAGGGTCTGCTTGTCAGTCAGGAAAGATATATCAATGGGGAAATCTTATTATATTATGAAATCACTTCAAGACAAAGCCTCTTTAGTATTTATGATGGAAGAAACATTGGAATGAAGGAGCTTTGCAGCTTTTTTGTACAGCTAAAAATTGTAAATGATACGCTCCAGAAATATCTGTTGGATGTAAGCTGTCTTCTGTTGATGCCGGAATATGTTTTTCAAAATATTGAAACAGGGGAATATTCTTTTTTATATTATCCGGATGCAGAAGAAAACAGTTTTCTCCAACTTATGGATTTTTTTATTTCCAAGGTGGACAATGAAGACCTGAAGGCTGTAGAAATCGTGTATAAAATAGCGGATCTGGTACATCGGGAACAATTTGTACTGGATGAAGTGTTAAAGTGGTTTCAGGATGATATTGTGGGGGAAGAGGAAAAAAATATTGAAGAGTCACAATATCAGAAATCAGAATGTGACAGTTGTTTCCAGCAGGAAGAAAAGGCGATACCTTTGAAACCGTTATCAGATGGAGCAAAGAAAAATGAAATGAAAAGAACATTAAAGCAGACAGTATGTGCTTTGGGAATAGGTATAGCAGGAGCCGGCGCTTTAATTTATATTATGTGTTCTTATCAACTTACTTATCAGGAAGAAATTTATCTTATAGTAGGATGGATCATGGTTGCTGCCCTGCTTTTAGGTTCGGCGGCATGGTATCTTTATTTGCTGCTCACTCAAAGAAAGCATGGGGAGGAACAGGAAAGTATAAAAGAAGTGAATCGCTATGTGTCCACATATGAAAATGATATGCCAATATCTGATTCGGATTTAGGAAATACAGTTTATATTCCCTGGACAGAAAATTATGAAAATAAATTATATAGTCTTGATAGAAAAGTGAAATGTCATATTGATCTTGGAAGTCTTCCGCTCATAGTTGGGAAACTTGCAGGCGCTGTTGATATGGTAATTGATGAACACAGCATAAGTCGTATGCACGCCAAATTTTTCAGGGAGGGGAATAAAATTTATGTTACAGATTTGAATTCGACCAACGGAACTTTCAGAAACGGGATGCGTCTTGCCCCAAATGCATCAGAAATAATCGAGCCCGGCGATGAAATCCGTCTGGGAAAGTTAAAATTTATTTACAGATAGAAAAAACCGCTTTATACTAGATGTAGTATTTTAGTGAAAGGCAGGGGCAATATGAAGATTAATATCTATTATGGAGGCAGAGGGTTAATGGATGACCCTACATTGTATGTAATCAATAAAATGCAGGGAGTTTTAGAAGAACTCCATGTTACTGTTGAGAGGTTTAATCTGTTTGAACTCAAAAACAACATACCTACATTGCCGCAGACCATCAAAACAGCAGACGGAATCATTCTTGCATCTACAGTGGAATGGTACGGGATAGGTGGCTATATGCACCAGTTCTTGGATGCCTGCTGGCTTTATGGCGATAAAGAAAAAATTTCAAAAACCTACATGTGCCCTGTTGTCATGTCTACTACCTATGGGGAAAGGGAAGGAAAGCTGACTCTTTCCGGAGCTTGGGAAATTTTAGGAGGGCTTCCCTGCAGCGGAATCTGCGGTTACATTGCGGACACATCCATTTTTGATGATAATGAGAATTACATTAAAATCATTGAAAAAAAGGCAGAGAATATGTACCGCACAATCAATCAGAAGATGGCGTGCTTTCCTGCAAGTAATCAAGCTGTAAAGCAGATGGTCTCGATTGATAAAAATATTAATCTGACACCGCAGGAGTCAGAACAATTGTCCCAGTATGTTTCTGATGATGTGTATGTAAAAAGACAGAAAAAAGACATTCAGGAACTTACCAGTATGTTCAGGGATTTGATGGGAAGCGGAGAGCAGGAAGAAAGCAAAGAAGAATTCATTGATGAATTTAAAGAACATTTTGTTCCGCAGGCAGGATTCAGAGCTGTTTATAAAATTCAGATAGAAGGAAAAAAGAAACCTCTTATTATAGAAATTGACGGAGCGGAGAATAATTATTATTATGGCAGTATAGAAAATCCTGATGTGGACATGCAAATCAGCAGAGACACTATGAACGATATCATTTATGCCAGAATGACATTTCAGAGAGCGTTTATGGGCGGTGCAATGAAGATGAAGGGAGACTTTAAGATTCTTCGAACGCTGGATCAGATATTTAATTTTATGGAAAGACCATTTTAAACGTTTGAAAGGAGAAAATATGAGACAGGACAATTGTGTTTTTTGTAAAATTATTGCAGGAGAAATACCATCACATACCCTTCACGAAGATGAACAGTTCAAAGTGATTCTTGATGTAGGACCAGCTACAAAAGGGCACGCACTTATTCTCCCTAAGCATCATTATGCAAATCTTTATGAGCTGCCGGAGAATATGGCAGCAGATGCTATGAGGCTGGCGAAAAAAATGATGACGACTATGACGGATAAACTAAAATGTGATGGATTTAATCTTGTCCAAAATAATGGAGAAGTTGCAGGTCAGACCGTCTTTCATTTTCACATGCATTTGATTCCGAGATATAAAAATGACGGAGAAATTCTAAAATATATTGCAGGAGAGCCTGATCAGGAAGAGCTGGCACAAATTAAGAAGACGATTACCGAGTAGAAAATGGGGATTGCTTAGGATGAAATCAATTAAGGTAGAAGAAATCATAAAAAATGTAAAGGAAATGTGCATTGAGGCGAATCATTATCTGACAGATGATATGAAGGACGCATTAAGAGAATCGGCGAAGGCAGAGAAGGCGCTTCTCGGAAAGCAGATTTTATGTCAGCTTGAGGATAATCTCAAGATTGCTTCGGAAGATATGATTCCTATTTGTCAGGATACAGGAATGGCAGTAATCTTTATGGAAGTCGGGCAGGATGTGCATATAGAAGGCGGTTTGCTTACAGATGCGATAAATGAAGGGGTAAAGCAGGGGTATAAAGAGGGATTCCTCCGCAAGTCAGTGGTAGGTGATCCCATTCTCAGGGAAAATACAAAGGACAATACACCGGCAGTTATCCATTATGATATTGTTGAGGGTGATCAGATTAAAATCACTGTGGCGCCAAAGGGATTCGGCAGCGAAAATATGAGCCGTGTTTTTATGCTGAAGCCGGCAGATGGTATTGAAGGCGTAAAAGATGCAATCCTTACAGCGGTAAAGGAGGCAGGACCTAATGCATGCCCTCCTATGGTGGTGGGAGTCGGTATTGGCGGGACATTCGAAAAGTGTGCGTTTCTTGCAAAAAAGGCGTTGACCAGACCAATAAACCAGCGCTCTTCTATTTCATATGTGTGCGAAATGGAAAAGGAATTATTGGATAAGATCAATAAAACAGGAATCGGTCCGGGAGGATTAGGGGGAAGCACAACAGCGCTTGCTGTCAATATCAATACTTATCCCACACATATTGCCGGACTTCCAGTTGCAGTTAATATCTGCTGTCATGTGAACAGACACTGTGTCAGAATACTTTAGAAGAAAAATAAGAGGGTATAATTATGGATAGATATATTACTGCACCTTATGATGATAAAACAGCAAAAGAATTGCACAGCGGCGATTATGTATACATAACGGGAACAATCTATACAGCCAGGGATGCTGCACATAAAAGAATGTATGAAGCTTTAGAGCGGGGCGAAGCCCTTCCTATTGATATAAATCATAATGTCATTTATTATATGGGTCCGTCCCCGGCAAGAGAAGGACGTCCCATTGGATCAGCAGGCCCCACAACTGCCAGCAGGATGGATAAATATGCACCTTCTCTTTTGGACTTGGGATTAAAAGGGATGATTGGAAAAGGAAAGAGAAGCGATTCAGTAAGGCAGGCGATTATCCGCAATGGTGCAGTGTACTTTGCCGCGGTAGGCGGTGCCGGTGCATTGCTTTCAAAATCTATTATAAGTTCTGAGGTAATTGCATATGATGATTTAGGAACAGAAGCAATACGCAAGCTTCAGGTAAAAGATTTTCCGGTTATCGTTGTGATTGATTCTGAGGGAAATAATCTATATGAAACAGCAATTGAAAAATATAAAGAAGATTGATTATATGATTATAATTGAGCATATTAACGCAGTATTGCAAGCATAACTTGCAAGATGCTGAGGATATAGACATGAGAATTGCATTGATGGTAATCAGACTTTTTTGGATAGCCCCATATTATTTTATCAGAATCTGGTGGTGCGGAATAAGCAGTAAAGTTTCATTTGAAGAGTCTTTCCATTTTATAAAAAAAGTAACTAAGAAGGCCAACCATGCGGGGAGAGTAACAATTGAGACATATGGAATAGAAAATATTCCAAAAGAAGATGGATTTATATTTTACCCCAATCATCAAGGTTTGTTTGATGTACTTGTGTTTCTGGATTCTTGCCCCAGACCATTTTCTTTTGTCGCAAAAAAAGAGGCTAGCAATATCATACTGTTAAAACAGGTTATCAAAGCGTTGGGTGCTTATGCTATGGATAGAGAAGATATTAAACAGTCCATGAAAGTAATTATTTCCATGGCAGAAGAGGTGAAGACGGGAAAGAATTTTCTTATTTTTGCAGAGGGTACGAGAAGTAAAATGGGGAATCGACTTCTGGAATTCAAAGGCGGCAGTTTTAAAAGCGCTGTCAAAGCAAAATGTCCTATTGTCCCCTGCGCGCTAATTGATTCATTTAAGCCCTTTGATGAAAAATCAATTCGTCCGGTTACGGTTAAACTTATTTATATGCCACCTATATATTATGAAGAATATAAAGATATGAAAACGCTGGAGATTGCGCAGGAAGTTAAGAGAAGAATAGAGAATACAGTTAGCATATATTTAAATCATGTGTGAGCAGTAGCCTGGGTACAACAATTTAGTTTTTTAGAGTAAAAAGCATTGACAAACAAAATCTGCTTATGTATAATAACTTTTGCGTCACAAAAGCATAATAAAATATTGGTAGCGGTGCAATTCAGATTATGGAGAAATACTCAAGAGGCTGAAGAGGCGCCCCTGCTAAGGGTGTAGGTCGTTCACGCGGCGCGAGGGTTCAAATCCCTCTTTCTCCGTTTTAGCTGCCAATAGAGTTGGAAGTATCTTAAATGATACTTCTAAATTTTTGTTCCAATATGATTTTGTGAATGCATGATCGTTTGATGCAAGCAGGCACTTATAAAGTGTGCTGGGATTTGGCTGAATGCTAAAATTTGTAGCATAATCTACAAATACATGCCGTGATTTTTGGGAAAATAAACTGAAATTAATTTATTGACAAGTTTTTGTAAGAAATGCTATAATGTAAGTCCACCGTTTGGAAAACAAGTGGTGAAAGAAAAAATTAAAAAATCTCTTGACATAGACAAAAACTCATGGTATTATATCAGAGTTGCGTCTGAACAAGATGAAAACACAGAACCTTGACAAATGAACAGCAATGCAACCCTGAAAATTCTATAAAAGAAAATTCAGAAACGAACGGAGCAGGTCGGAAGACCGGCTCGAACCAAGAACAGTAATAACGGTTAAAGGAAAAGCCAGAAGGCATACCTTGGACCGGGAGGACTTGAAATTATTATTGAGAGTTTGATCCTGGCTCAGGATGAACGCTGGCGGCGTGCTTAACACATGCAAGTCGAACGGGGGTGCCATGTGTGAAGAAGTAGTTTACTACTTTGGAACTTTTGGGATCCTAGTGGCGGACGGGTGAGTAACGCGTGGGCAACCTGCCCCATACCGGGGGATAACACTTAGAAATAGGTGCTAATACCGCATAAGCGCACAGCATCGCATGATGCAGTGTGAAAAACTCCGGTGGTATGGGATGGACCCGCGTCTGATTAGCTGGTTGGCGGGGTAACGGCCCACCAAGGCGACGATCAGTAGCCGGCCTGAGAGGGTGGACGGCCACATTGGGACTGAGACACGGCCCAAACTCCTACGGGAGGCAGCAGTGGGGAATATTGCACAATGGGGGAAACCCTGATGCAGCGACGCCGCGTGAGTGAAGAAGTATCTCGGTATGTAAAGCTCTATCAGCAGGGAAGAAAATGACGGTACCTGACCAAGAAGCCCCGGCTAACTACGTGCCAGCAGCCGCGGTAATACGTAGGGGGCAAGCGTTATCCGGATTTACTGGGTGTAAAGGGAGCGTAGACGGCGCGCCAAGTCTGGAGTGAAATGCCGCAGCTTAAC
>JAAUZD010000025.1 GCA_014804785.1 Lachnospiraceae bacterium | reverse complement strand
TTGATTATATGTTTTTTAGGTCTTGCCATAGGAATCACCGCCGTTTCTTTTATTATACCTCGAAACGACAATAATTACAAGAAAAATTTATCTAAATATCAACATGTCAATACACTAGAAGGAATTTCGCTTAAGCTGATTCATTATCTTAGTTACTTTCTCATAGCGTTTCTTTTCCGCGAATGGATGCGCTTCCTGATGTTTCTTTTCACATTTCTATTATTGCGGAAAAATGCTGGCGGCTATCATGCAAAAACAAAGGGCGGATGTTATGCAAGCTCATGTCTTACGGTCCTGTGCATTGTCATCTGCATCAAAGAGTCTGCCTGCTGGAAGGATATTGTTCCGGTAGCGGGCATTTTGATGGTACTTGCAGATATAGCTATATTTGCACTGGCGCCGCTGGGAAACCGGAACAGGATTCTGGATCGGGAGGAGTCAGTTGCTTTTAGAAGAAGGAGTTATGCTTTTCTGATGCTTGAAAATGTTTCCGTGGTCCTGCTTGTAGTGATAGGGATGAAGGAATATGCATTTCCGGTCGTGCTGGCAATTATTTGTGAAGCGGTATTGCTATTATTAGAGAAAATGCGAGAGGGTAGTAATGAAGTTGAACAGAAGATTAATCATCAGGATACCTGAAAAGGTCTGCCTGCTTATGCTGTCACTCATAGTATTTATGGCGGCATACAGAGAGGTAATTGCGCAGGATATTCTATCGGATCAGCCAAGAGAGCTTGTTATAGTTCTTGACTGCAGCCAGTCGATGAAGAATGCGGACGGGCAGTTTGATGCGGCGGAATTTATCGGTGAGTTGTCGGCAGCTCTGCCTGGAAACTACCGGATGGGTGTGGTTGCTTATCAGGANGAAGCCGTGTTATGCCTTCCGATTGGCAGCAGTTATGATGAAATCCATNCAGCGCTAAGCGANCTTAAATATGCGCGCTATGGCAATGCCGGAATCGGAATGAAAGAAGCGTTAGGGCTGTTTCAAGATGGGCAGGCTGAAAAAANAGTAATCGTGATTTCTGATGGGGAAATCATGATGAAAACAGAGGAACAGACGAAGGAATCCTCAGATCTGTTTGCGCAGTCAGTTGCAAAAGCAAAAGCGGATGGAATCACAATCGACGTGTTGGCGTTAGGAGAACAGATAGAAGAAGGGGAGACNGTCTATCCGGCTGCCGCCGNNACAGGCGGTACGCTGTATGAACTGGAAANCGGAGAAAGCCTTAAGGTNTTTGCCNGAGAGTANTTATTTGAGGGGTTAAAAGTCCCGGCGCGTCCAATCGGTAAAATGGATGGCAGNTATGGAGAANTGCAGATAGAACTCCCGGACTGCNTGATGAAACGGGCAGAGATTATTCTCACAGGCACACAGCAGAATGANAANCTGACAGTAAACTGTGAGGCAGATGGTCTTGAAGTTTTAAAGGGGAGCCACTATACNGTNATAAAGCTCGANNATCCCAGATCCCAGAAGGTTGGCATTCAAATGCTTTCGGAAGAGNCGATGGATGTTGANGCTTATCTGACGGCTGAATATGAGTTCCNCCCTGAAATTTCCCATACNTATGATTCTGATACGCAGCAGGNTCAAATNTGTGTAGATCTTGAAAATGGCGAAGGCAGAAATCTGCTTGCNGGACATCTGTCAGATGANGGAATNACCATTAAGGTGAATGGGGAAGAAAGTCAGTATGAGATAAAGAAAAATCAAATTGTTCTGTGGAGGCAGATNACAGAGGATGAAATNCTGGAATTGCAGATTGGTTTCAGGGATAATTTTGGCATTTATTCTGGAGAGCGTGTCATGACAGAAGAAATCATTCTTCCGGAAATAGAGGAAAAGGAACCNATAGACTGGTTTTTCTGGTCCGTCATTGTTGCCTTTGTGGCAGCGCTTCTTTTACTGATTGTTCTCTCGAAGAAAAAAGGGGAAAAAACATCTGCGAGGGCAAAAGTGATAGATGAAAGCAGGACGCTTCCAGCTGAAAGAAATTTTGNAGGAAATGACTTTTATGGGAAAATCCAGGTTTATGTNATTCATAACAAAGAGGACNTTGATTTCCCGCCGGAGAGTATTAATTTNTTTGCAAGNTGCAACCGGGATGTGATTACCCTTGAATGGATTTTAGATACNTGCAATATCCCCCTGAACTTAAAGGGAGCAGAAAAAATCATNATAAAACCCGGTGATGACAGAAGTATTGTAATTAAGAATAATGGCAGAGCAACGCTGATGAANGGCAGGGAACTTCTTGCAAAAGGGCGGGCTTACCATTTGTATTATCACGAAAAAGTAACTTTTATCTTTGACCAGGAGGATACGGAGATAGAAGTTCATTACAAAGATTTAAAACCAAACGAAAGATAATGGAGGAAAAAAATGAGCATAATCAAACAGACGAACCGGACATTATTGTTTGAGGAAATTAATCCGGAAAAGCCGGACCTGCTTACTTTGGTAGGTGATGTGCGGGGGATAGACAGCCTCAGCGATGAGAAGATTAAAGAAATGAACGAGGCACTTCTGGTGAGGAGTTTCGACGAGTTTATTACCAAATTTGATCCGGTGGTGTATTCCTTTTTCAATGCAAATAACCAGAAAATCATGTANGTNNTGCAAAAGCCGGAAACNATACCAGAAGATATGCTGACACCGATTCATCTGAATAAGCAGAATGATTTTCTTAAGATGCTGATGTCNNTGGTGGAGGCAAAACGTTCCCAGAGTATCATAAATGTAGATTTTCAGTTTGATAAACTGACGGANATGATTTCACCCAAAAAGGTCATGGANGATATCAAGCAGAACCGTAAGGAACTGCAGTATACCTACAAGACTTATGCAGANCTGGAGGATGGCGATCCCCACAAACTTGATCTGGCAGATAAGCTGAATGTCATGTTTGAGGAGGCGAGCGTNAATTATAACAANGTTCTTGCCATGCTGCCCCTTGCCATAGAAGATATCAANACAAGGCTGCTTTTAGGAGAAGCGGAGGAGCAGAAGGACAACACGCCGCTTGCTCTGGGNGTCTTAAGTATGGATGAAAAGGGCGAACTGAAGGTGCTGGAAGCNCCGAAGCAGGAGACGGCAGAACTTATGGTGGTGGACGATAATGTNAATGCCGGNCTGATTGCAGCCCTNGAGGATGATTATGAGGCATTGAACGANGAGAGCAGTGACTATGTAAAGGCGCTGGTGACCAGAACCTATTGTCCTCTTGCATCCACGATGGTGAGCAGCATAGATGTTAAGCAGGAGGTAAGCAATTACAACTCCTATCTGGAATTTTATAAGACGGCGAAGGATGACTTTATCAAAGTCGTTAAGCCTNTGATTGAAAAGATTTTGGGCGTGTGGGCATTTTTTGAGCAGTATCCGGCAAANTTGAAGGGAATNCGTCCTTCCATGCTGATTACCAATGTGTCCAATGACATGCTGGTAAAGAGCAGTAACCTGCCGAGNCTGATTGCATTTTTAAATACAGTCAATGCCAAGAATGACTTTGACAATACCGTATGGTATGGAATCGTGCCTTCCGTTTCACTGGATCAGAATTCCAATGTCAAANTGACCAGACAGCGTTTTAAGGGAAATGAAACCACAGAGAAGACCGGCGTCAACAGCGTGGAGGCGTTGGTGAGAATGCTGGACGTTTTGAAGGATTATTCCGTACAGTGCTTTTTNAGCTATGAGACAGGGGATAAGACCACTTTCAATTACATGGCGACAGAAGGAATTGANAAATTTGAGGAGAGNTGCAGNTCTCTNACGGGAAAAGCCTACAGCGAATTTGCAATTCCCTGTATTCCCAACTTTACGATTATTCCCAAAGAGAAATCAGGGGTTATTCTGGACAAGCGTATGCTGGTAAATGAAAACGATATGGCGGAACTTTCCAAGGAAAAAGAAGATATCATGAAGCTCTGGATAGACGGCGTCTATGTGGGAGCGGCATATATAGCAGCCGGTCTGGTNGCGGCTTATCAGTGTCCTGAATACTTGAAGGAAAAATTCAANAGAAATGTGGATGAGGAGCTTCCGGGCGTCAGATTTGATATCGANGCAGGCGATCATCCGCTGAGAGTCCATACTGTGATGGCAAAAGAGATNACCGGCTTTACAAACTCCATCAAGAATGAAATCAACAGACGGAGCTTTGGATTCGTATTTTCNTCCGAAAATGCAATGCTGGGGACAGAAAATGTACATAACATCATGGTCTATAAGGCAAGAAATCTGCTCAGCGACGGTAAGACCTATGAACCNATCTACAAGACGCAGGTGACCACCTANATTGAAAGAATCCTGCGCCANGCTACCAGCGATTATAAGCAGGAAAATATNGTACAGTTTTTCTCAAACAATCCTGCCAGCCAGAAGAGCAGATGGCTTGAGAAGAAAGGNTGTGTCAATGCAGTGCTGGGAGCCGGAGATGACGTGGAATACGAAATCGACGAGGCAAACGGGTACTGTACGTTAAACATCACGTTTAACGGTAATGTAAGGAATTTAGAGGTTGAAATCAACCGCTTTAATTCAAAAAATAGAGCTCTATAAAGTAACAAAAGAAATGCGGAAAAGCCTGTCAGATTTTCCGCAAAGGGGTTTACGTCAGCACAGCTTNCGTAGACTCTGGCAAACACAAAAAGCTGTGCAGAAATGAGGTAAAAATGGGATTTAGATTGAATGTAACTGGAGGAGCAGAGCAGATTGCTCTGGATGAAAAAAGCATCAAGAATGTTGTTTTTGGTTCCGAATCAGCAGNTGATTCCAANGCAAGNGCNACAGATTTCGGTGTTTCCATGAAAGTATGGGGCAAGATGCTTTATAAGCTTGGCGGCGAGGGAAATGACGGCACATTGGGACTTTCCAAATGGTCAGTGGTTCCTTCAGAAAAGGCTGACTGCTACCGCAATGCATCNGTGGAAGTGATATCAGCAGGTCAGGTAGTCCGNAAATATGAGGTACCCAATGCATTTGTGATGGAGTACTCCGANGANATGGATGACGANACNGGCGTTGGAACCTTTTATCTGCATATCAAACAGAANAAGGATGAAAATGACAAAGTAAAAATCGAAGGCGGNTACGCAGGCGAATAGGAAGGAGAAAAATCATGGCATTTGTTGTAAAAGTAGAAGGCGCAGAAGCGTTTGAAATCGCAAAAGAGTGTGTAAAGAGTGTAAAGATGACGACGGATATCCCTCAGGATTCCAATGCTAGAACCAAGGATGTGGGAGCAACNATGGTCATCAAAGGCAAGATCCTGACAGCTGTTGGAGGAGANCCTTTNGACAGCACCAGAAAAATGGCGCTCTGGTCAGTNGTTCCTGCTGAAAAGGCNGACAGCTACAGAAAGGTAACNGTTGAATATGTGGCAGCAGGCATCATGGAAAGAAAGTACTGCTTCCCCAACGCCTTTGTTGTGGACTATAAAGANGACTACGGTGATGAGGAAGGAACAGGAACCTTCACACTTACCATCAAACAGAAAAAAGATAAGATCAGCACNGTATCGGTAGAAGGCGGATATTCTGCNTAAGCAGCAGGNAACGCGGTTCTAAGTTAATTGGAAAGAGCGTATGCCAAAGCGGAGCGATGGATACGCTCTTTCAGAAAAGAAAACTGTTGGCAACATGGAGGATTANGATGGATTATTACAAAGTATTAGGGGTANCGGAAAATGCAGGGGAAGAGCAGATCAAACAGTCATATCGGAAGCTGGCTAAGAAATACCATCCGGATTTAAATCCCNATAATCCTGAGGCAGAAGCAAANTTCAAAGATATTGTAGAGGCATACGAGACGCTGGGGGATGCCGAAAAGAGAAAAGCATATGATTTAAAGAGGAAAAAAANCGGGGAGGGCAGGAGNCAGGAAAGNGNCCAAGCTGCCAAGGCACCGGATGCAAATATAGATTTTGGTAATTTTACGAAGGATATGGAGAGGTATTTTNGATTTTCCTTTGNGGGGGAGAACGCGGGNAAACAGGGGAAGAGTGGTGGCGGAGGGAAGAAGAATCCGCTGGATGTGACGGAGATGTTTGAGGCGTTTATGAANGTNAAGTAAGANGAAANATNTNGTNTTAGNNAATTGGAAATAGGTGTGAGGATAGAGTATGACTTATAAATATGGTAAATATGAAAATGTCAATGAAAAACAGAAGGATATAGTACTTAATGCAGCTATTGGGGAAGATGCAAATAAAGAAGAATATGAGGATGCTTTAGAATACGTGTATACAATATTGAAAGCAGATATACAAGATAAATATCTTGTAAGTGGGGCAGTTCTTGCTTGTGAAAACGCTACACTAAAAAGCGTTGAAATTGATGGTGTCCGTTTTCAGGTAGATAAAATTGAAGAATCACAATTGAAAGTTAATCGAAAAGCAAGAATTGCAGAAAAAGAGCAGGCAAATTGCTCAGATACAAAAAAGGGAATTAATATTTTTCCTTTTGGCAATTGTACGGGTAAATTGACAGAGGCAGATAAGGCTAGATTAAAAAATAATTCAAAAGCACAAAAAGAAGGAATGTGCAAGTATTTAATGGAATTATCTGATTTTTGGGACATTCCCTTAAGTGGAGATAAAGGATATTTTATGGTTCAGGGGTATCCGGCAATTACGATGCAGGCAAGGTTGTTTTGTTGTAAGTGTGGAGCATTTATTTATCCAGTTACTTCAGGGCAGAGAGAAGTTAGGTATGGTTTTGAGGATACACCTTTAGATGCAATGACAATTGATGATATTTTATTTGCATATGAATTTAACTTGAATAGAGAACAGATGGTTATTTTTGAAGAAATTAGGAAATACTATCAAGCTGTGCCGAATCTGGTTAATGAAAATGTAATATTTGCGTTTGAGGGATTAGGAAGTTATGAAGGATCAACTAACAAATATCATCTAAAAGGACAATATGGCGCAATATTTGTATATTGCAAGGAGGGACAGATAATTTATGCATGTGATAAATGTTCAACCTTACCAGATACAACGTATAATGCAACAACAAAAGATGGAATATATGGAGCAAATTATCATAACCATCATGAAAGTTATGTTTCACTTCAATTAGTTACAGATAAAGATTTGAATATAAATGATGAAGAACTCAAAAGAATACAAAATAAGCATATAAATGAAATGACAGATAGGAATGGGAATAAGATTACAGAGAAGGTTTATGTTTCATCATATAGATTTAGACCCCATGAGTATGGAGCAGAAAATGCATCGGATGGAATTGATTTACATACAGGGAAAGGAATTACAGAAACTTCAACATGGTCGGTGGGCTGTCTTACTGTTGCAGAGGATGAATACTATGATCTGGGTGTAGCATCTGGGTTTATTGATGAGCAGGAAAATCCTGAAATGTATAAAACGTATGGGGACTTTAAAGACAAATTAAAAACAGATAAAGAAGGACAACACTGGGGGTATATTGTTATTAACCGGGAGTATATGGAAGCTGAAGAGAGGGAGGTGTTTTTACCTGATTATGAAGAAGAGAATAATCCTTAGTATGCTAGTAGGTATTTTATTTTTGGGGTTACATTCAATTGAGGTTATAGGAGGAGGGGATGAAGTGAAGACAGGATATGAAATAGATATAAGTGAAAATTTAGTGGAAGATGATAAAGCACTTTTTGATGGTTTTGAAGAACTTGATTATTACATGTTTCTGGAAAATCACGTTGGTGAGGGGGTTTCATTAGATTTCTATAGTTATGGAATTTATGGAAACATAACTAAAACAGTTAGAGATGGAGAAGAACTGTATTTTAGGTTAAACAACAAATTGATTAATAATCCATTAAAACCTTCGGCAGAAAGCTGGGAGTTAAACTGGATGGATTACAGTGTTAATGAACATATAAAGACTTTTTCATCTGATATGGAGTGGTATGTTACGGAACAGAGTATGTATAAATATAGTAATTGTCCCAGAAAAGAAAGATTATATCATGGTAATTCCTGCATATCAGAAAATTTGGAAGAGATATATTTTGACACAAGAATTGAAAAAAATACAATATGTGAAAATATGAAGACAGGGTATTACGCCATTATGAGTGAAGACAGAAAGGAATGCATAGACGCACTGATTGATAGTATCTGGAATGAAAAACTATATTTATACGGTAAAAGCAGATTCTGCATAAGTAATGATGGAATGTTCGTGGCTGTAGTAAAGCCGGATAATCAGCATATCTCCATCTATGACACGGAAGAAGGGATAGAATATTTTGAGTTTGAATTTGTGCAAATGGATTCGGTCTGGCCGCTTGAGGTATCGCAGATTAACATAGAGGATGAAAAAGGATGGATTATTTTTTCCAATGGCGATAAAACTTTTCAATATTTTTTTCCCGAAAAAAGAATGATTCAGCTAGGTGAATTCATGTTCAATACTAGTATCTCGCCGGATGGGAAATATTGTGCTTATTATACAGGCAGCAATTTATTATATGAGACATGGGAATTTTTGAGTGAAGATAATTGGGAAAAATTTGAGGAAATGATGGAACGGTGGGAAAAAATACCTTGTGGATGGTACATAAAAGAGATAGATACTGGATTGATTACATATATTCCGGTAAAGAATTTTTCTGATGCGAATCGCCCGTTACTTGATGGACGATGTGTATGGATACGCAAAGAAAAAGTTGATCAGTTACTTTAAAGTGTAGGAAGTTAGGTAGACAATATCCGGAGCCTGAGCAACTTCCAATACCGGGTGACAAGAAGCCTGTATAAATGGCTGAACCGAAGGAGTCAGAAAAAAAGTTATAGCTGGGAGGCATTTAACGACATGCTGAAAGAATACCCATTGGCGGTGCCAAAGATATATGTCAGTGTATATGCAAGATAGTTGTTGAACAATTAGTTTTGTAAGGAGCCGGATGCGGAAAAGCCGCACGTCCGGATCTGAGAGGGGTATGCCCAGTAAGGGTCATATCTACTCGATCACATAAGGCTTTTGAGCAGATGTGCAAGAGTGGGCACTGCACATGTAATCGAAAGATAGGATTTGCTTAATAGTATTTTTAAAGAGAGAGGATGAAACACATGAATCGAAAGAGCGCACTCGATATAGCCATATTAATATCCTGCACCACAGGAATCATCTTATCCTATGTCTATCTTGAGAACCCCATGGAGAAGCAGGTAAGCCTGACAATCCTCATAGTCGTAGGCATTCTGTTTCTGATTCTTGCAATAGCAGATGCACAGGGGAAAGAGCGTATAGGCAAGTACGGAGGAAGACGCAGGGGGATATCTGAAATCCTGCTCCTGGGGGAGGAAAACAATGTAACTGCGGTATGGGATATCTACGGAAAGACCTCCGTGGTTTTTGGAAAAGATGAGCGTGAGAATCAGGTGGATGTGAATCTAAAGAATACGGATTATGCAGGGACTGTGGACGGTGAGCACGCCGTTATGAATTACAGCAATGGCAGCTGGTACATAGAAGATTTAGACAGTGAGAATGGGACAAGGCTGCAGCGGGGCGGCGAAGGAAAGAAATACAGGGTATCCTCCAGAGAACCATGCAAGGTGGAGAAGAACGATATCATTTATCTGGGGCTTGCGCCCATCAAGATACGATAGGGAAACGCTGATCAAAGTGTTTCCTTAGAAAATAAGTACAAAAGAGAGGTCAAGGTATGAGCAATTTAATCAGATGTCAGAACGGTCATATGTTTTCCAGCAGGAGATACGGCACCATCTGTCCTTACTGCAACATTGAGACGGCAACCCGGGAAAAGAAGGAGACGGGGCAGACAGAGATCATGGTGGAGGAATCCCTGTTCCTGGAAGAGGAGCATCCGGTGTGCGGATGGATCGTCTGCATAGCAGGTCCCAGAAGGGGCAAGGATTATAAGATCATGGCAGGGAAGAACTTCGTTGGCAGGGCGGACGACATGGACATCCAGATACTTGGGGATAACAAGATCTCACGGAGAAACCACTGTGTGATCGTATATGATGAGAAGCAGGGGAAGACGGTCATCCTGCCGGGGGACAGCAACGGCATCGTGTATCTGAATGAGGAGGCAGTATATGTCCCGACTCCGCTGGGAGAGTATGATGTGATAGAAATGGGAGAGAGCAGGTTTTTGTTCATTCCCTTCTGTGGTGAACATTTCATGTGGACATAGGCGGAGGAAGCAAAATGACTTTGGAAAAGTGGGTGCTCCTTTTCATCTATCTGTTGATTCTGATCCTTGCTTTTTTCAGGTTCTTTTACAGGGAAAAGGGCAAAGTGATGAGGCGGTTTAAGGCAGGAAAGGCAATGACCATCGGAACCAGACAGGTGCAGGAGGATGATTACGGAATCTGCCAGAGCGCAGAAGGCTTTCTGGCAGTGCTCGCTGACGGGATGGGGAAAAATTATGGGGGAAGGGTGTCTTCGCGGATTGCAGTGGATACCATGAAGGATATGTTCGAAGAGTATCAGGCGGCTGAGAACCCGGCTTATTTTTTCCGCAAATCCTTTCACGCAGTCAATCGGGAGATCTTAAAACAGCTGGATGACGGAAAAGGCGGAGCAAGCATGGGAGCCGTTCTGATAAAGGACAACTGCCTTTATTATGCAGTGGCAGGAAATGTAAAGATCGCGGTCTACCGGAAGGATGTGCTGGTGCCTTTGTCTACGGGGCATACCATCGACATGCTGGTGGAGGACCGCTTTATGGAAGGGACGATTACCAGGGAAGAGGCCCTTAAGATGCTGGAGAATAAAAGGCTTTACAATTATCTTGGACAGGACGGGTTCAAAGATATTGAATTCTTTGATGCGCCTGTCCGCCTGAAAGAAAAAGATATCGTGGTACTGATGAGCGACGGACTTTATGAGGGAATGGAATGGAAGACGATCGAGGAGCTTCTGTCCGGGAAAAAGAAATGCCAGCAGAAGGCGTATGAAATCGTAGAGATGATCAACGCAGGAACCGGGAAAGAGAAGGATAACGCCAGTATCGTATTAGTCGAGGCAGGTATATAAGGGGAAAAGTTTTGTCATGAGAAAATACAACAGCAGCTTTAAAACTGCTTTTATTTCAGAAGCAGGGAGCAGACTTGAGAATAATGATTACTTTGGATTTGTGGAGCTGGACCGGTATGCCTGTTATGTGATTGCCGACGGCATAACGGATATGCGGAATTCCGAGAGCGCAAGGGTGGCGATAGAGGCAGTGGTAAATGCCTTCCAGAATGAGCCGGGCATCAGCAGGAGCAAGGTGAAAAGCTATCTGCGGAGCGCCAACAATGAACTTTTAAAAGGAAGGAGCTATGAAAAGCTGAAGGCGTCCGTTACGGTGGTGGTGACAGACTATCAGAAGTGCCGTTATGGCTATGCGGGCAATACACGTTTCCGGCTGTACCGGGACGGAAGGAATATCATCTCTTCCTTTGACATGTCCTTAAGCCAGGATCTGGTCAAAGAAGAAAAGCTTGCGGGGGACAAGCTGGCGGAGCATGAGGAGCGGAACAACCTGTACTCCTATTTCGGCAGGAAAAGGTTCAATCCCTTCATCTCAAAGAAGATCAAGCTGAAAGACGGCGATATCATCACCTTATATACCAGAGGCATCTGGGAAAACGTGGACGAGGGCGAGCTTTCGGATGTGTTCTCGGAAGCGGGGGACGATCCGGCAGAGGAATGTGACAAGGTGGAGGATCTGCTGCTTTCCAGACAGCCGGAAAATCTTGACAACTACACATTTGCTGCCATTTACATAGACAAAGTATTCACGGACCCTAACAGGAAGAAGCGTATCAAGAAAATCATCCTCATTTCTGTGGTGATCGTAATCGTGATTCTGGTTTTATGTCTGGTCTTATTCCTGTGGCGCAGGAGCAGGGCACAGAAAAAAGAGGATATGGAACAGCATTTTGCCAACGTGGAAATCTACGTGGAGGACAATAATTTCATCCGCGCTAAAGAAGAGTGTGAAAAGGCATTGGAACTGGCGGAGAAGCTGAATGATCCGGAACTGGAGGAGCGGTACAACGCTTATCTGATCTGTCTGGAAGCGATCATCAGCGCGGATGACTGTTATGAAGAAGGGGATTACACACAGGCAAAAGACGCCTACCTGACGGCAAAGGCAAGGGTAAGGTATGCGGATAATGCAGGTCTGCCTTACATAGAAAAGAGACTGGACCAGATTGGGGAATATGAACAGGTATTCGACAGCATTGCCTTAGGGGACAGTCTGCTGGAGATGGACAGCTATGAACTTGCGGAGGAGAAATATCTGGAGGCAAAAAGCAAGGCAGCATCCATCTACTTTGCCGACGGCAAACAGCAGGCACTGGATGCGCTGGATATGCTGTATGAGGAATGGAGTGCAGCCCGGGAAGAGATAGAAGCCCAGAGCGCGCAGCAGGCGGCAGCCCAGACCTCCGCGGCGGATATCGTGAAGCAGGGGGACGAAGTATACAGCCAGGGAGACTATGACGGCGCGATGGTGTTCTATCTCATCGCACTTGAGAAATACAGCGACCTTGAGGATACTGTCCAGATCGCATTCCTGAACAAAAAGATCGTCGCGCTGAACGAAAAGCAGGAGGAAGTGGAAGCGCGGCTTGAGGAGGCAAAGCTGCTGGAGGAGCAGGCAAGGATGTTCGACGAGCAGAAGGACTACGAGCAGGCGAAGGAGCAGTATCAGTATGCCAAGGCAGTCTATACGGAGCTGGGTAAGGATAACAAGGCAAATGAGGTCCAGGGAAAAATCGATATCGTAGATACGAAGAGCGCCCAGCAGGAAAAGGAAGAGGCAAGGGAAGCAGCAGAAAATGCAAAAGACACGGTGAGCGGGAACGAATTAAATGATGAATGAAAAAAAGTTTGATTACGAGAACTACATACAAAATCGTCTGAAAGAGATTGATGATC
The DNA here is from genome assembly GCA_014804785.1 of Lachnospiraceae bacterium. GTDB lineage: Bacteria > Bacillota > Clostridia > Lachnospirales > Lachnospiraceae > Suilimivivens. The sequence goes on along the minus strand of JAAUZD010000025.1, from coordinate 7,175 downwards.
TGGACGAGCGCAGGTTTGCAAAGGAACTGCTTCTTAACGGAATCGGAAGCGTCTTTGCATGGACGGAGGCAAAGTATGAAGCCCTGGAGCAGCGCATCCAGAAAGAACTGGATATGCCGGGCAAGCGGTTTTTTACTTATATGACAGTTGTGGAAAAGAAGGATTATGATCCCATTAATACCTTCTGGTTCCCAGTCTGCGGAGAGGATGTCCGGAATGCGGGACAGGAGGAGAATAAGACCATCTATCTGATGGCAGATGAGGAAGGATGCAGGAGGTTTCTGAGACAGGAAACAGTGGAAGGAACACGAAAGGAAAGCGGGGAAAAGATTTCCTTCCAGATAAGAAAATCCCGCAGGTATCTGGATGCCATGAGAAGACTGCATTCCCTGTTTGCGACAAACCACATCCCATGGCAGACCATACACATGGGACATCTGGAGAGGTTCTTTGAACTGGTTCCATCAGAAGAACTTCCGCTGGATGATGGAGTGGAGATAAATTGGGAGGGATGGGAGGACCAGATAAGGGAGGATATGATTCCTTTGTGGAACATAGAAAAGACGACAGCAGTCACCCAGGAATACAGGATACCCTGCATGGATGAAGTCTTCTATGAACACGTCTTTTATCTGTCGGATGAAAAGGCGGAGGAGGATGGGTATTTGATAGACACAGGGGATGATATCCTGTCAATCCGCTATGAAATGAATAGGGTAGTGCTAAAGACAAGACAGCAGTCGCTCAAGGATGTGTCCATATACAGGCTGTATCAGGAGGGAATGTCTGCATCCTTCGGGTATCGATATCCTGTCCTGTCCAATGTCAGAAAAGACCATCTGTCAGCTAGATATCTGCATCAGACAGGGAATTTCCTGCAGACCCCTATGGAGCTTGGCAGAAAGATTAAAGAAATGTCGGGGAATTATGGGATAGAGCTTTTGGGATATGAAATCCTGGAGCAGGGAAAGGAACTGGCGGAAAGGAAGGAAATCCTGTTTGGGGACATGAATGCATTTACCGGCATACAGGTCTTTTCGGATGACCAGAGAAATATCCTCCTGTTGCAATTCCATAAGAAAGAGGAGCAGGAGGATTACCTGTATGAATCACAGGTCAGGTATATGCTTTCACAGATGCAGATGGAGTTTATGGAATATAGATGCGCAGGCATATTAGGTTAAGACATTTGGAGGAAGTTACATGAATTTGGCATGGGAAGTCGTCTTACAGGCAGAAAAGGATATGCGGAGCAGGGAGAGACTCCGTTTCGTGGAAGCAAAAGCGCCAAGCCCTTATATGGAGGTCTCCCTGATTGACTTAAATCTGGAGGCGCCGGAAGAGGACAGGATTGAAATCAATCCGCTGTACCGGTTTGAGGATGTGTTCGGAAGGCTTTTTGACCGGAATGTGGAGGGCATGGATGCAACCCGGGAGATTTTTTTTGATGTGTGCATGCATTATGTGACACAGCTGGATCTGCGGGAAGGGCTTTCAAAGGAAGATTATTACTGCAGCCTGCTTGCCGCAGATTTGAACAGGGGAAGTTATGGTGTTAAGGCAAAGGAGAGATTTGGACTGTTTAAAGGGACACAGCAGAAAGAGCTGCTGCGTTCCCTGTTGCAGCTTTTTAGGACAGGAAACTATCTGGAAGAGTTCAGAAAAGTGGTAACAAGACTTTATCCCCGTGCCATTATCTATGAAAACAATGAAACGGTGCAGGAACTGCTGGTGTATCTGGGAGTGAGGGAAACGGAGGAGGAGAGGGAGAAGGCAGAGTTTCTGATAGAAGCCTTTCTGCCCATTAAGGAGACTGTGCACATCTTTTACGAGAATCATTTTGGGATAATTGATGTGGATGAAACGATGGTTTTGGACGAGACGGTGATTTTTTAAAGAGGAGGAAATTAACAGAATGGAAAAAGACAGCGATGAGTTAAAGTATTTAGAAGGAAATTATTCCGATAATCAACTTAAAGCGGTTAATGAACTTTGGGAGGATGAAAAACAGGCACGCGAATTGATGGATCTAGAAGAATACATGAAAAAATATTTGCACTATGTAGAAAGCAAGCGTGACGAGCATCACTATCTGGTGAATGACGCAATATTAACATGTACCTGCTGTACAAAGGAGCCGAAGACTCCAATTGATAAAGAGTTTACAGCACCGAAAGGAAGCGATGAAGTGCTTCTTAAGGTAACTAAAAACCAACGATATTTTAATGGTGCTGGGCAGTATTTTGCAACAGTAGACGATAGCAAAAAAATTTACAATATAGAGCCATTTGGAAACTGTGATAATCCGCCTGACAGGGATGATGAAATACGGGTATTGACAATGGCAGGTGAATCAGAAGAACTACGTAAGCTTGGAACCTGCAGGTATCTGATGAAGCTGAATGATAAATGGGAAAATATGATTTCTGACATTGGTTACCAGGAGGTGGAAGAACTTAATGAGGCTGGGATTGAAGGGATTACGATGGAATCTATCTTGTTCTGTAAGCATGGAGGATTTATATACCCTAAGACATCAGGGTATATAATGACGGAAACGACTTTAACTAAAGAGGAAGAGGAGTTTGCTGATAAATATGGTCTGACAGAGGAGCAGCGCGTGGCATTATTTGATATCAGAAGATATTTTGAGGAGTATCCTGAATTGATGGAAACAACAACGGTATTTGCATTCGAAGGATTGGGAATAAAGCTGGCAGATGGTGAAGAAAGCGAGTGGAATGGGACAAATACATATCATCCTGATGGACAATATGGAGCGATTATGATTGTGACGAAAGAGGGAGTTTTATCATATGCTGAAACAAAAGGTTCCACATTGCCAGATAATATGGCGCAAAGTGCTGCTGTGTGTGAAGGAATTTATAGATTAGTGCCTATAAAGCATAAGAATGATGACCTCGATGGGTATGCAGCAGCTCAACTGAGGGATTTTAAGGATGAGGGAAACCAAGCAATAGATGCTTACAATTCACTGTATGGAGATGATTTGGCAAGAGGAGTTAATTTGCACATGGCTGGACAAATAAGAAGTGATGCAGCGATATATTCGATAGCATGTATCACTGTTCCAGTACAAGTATATAGAGATTTTGGAGTAGAAGTAGGATTTATAAAGGATTTAGAAGAAAATAAAAATGCCGGTGCTAGTGGAAAATATGGAACTACTAAAACTGAACTGTTGTATGAGGATAACATAAATTTGGATTTTCGAGGATGCATAGTCATTGATAGAGAATATTATGAAGACAGTAAGGGATACTTAAAATATAATGGCGAGAAAGGTGCAGGTAGTGAAGAATGAGAAAAATCATACTTATTGTTATAATGTGGGGACTGGCAAATGTATATGGAGGAAAAATAGAAATGGAACAGAAAGAAAGTGGTTTTTGTAGTATAAGTGATTTCAAGGATTTCAATTATTATTTGTACTGTGATAATGCGATAAATAATGAGACATGGACGTCCGTTCATCATGAATATGCAATTTGGGGAAAGGATGTAGAAACTATCGATAAAGGAAAAGAACTATATCAGGAATTTAAAGGGCAATGCTTACCGAAAGAATTGTTGGGAAACATAGATATTAACTACGTTTCTCCTGACTGCAAATGGATAATCGCACAAGAATTCACTGATGATGTTATTGATGATTTAAGAAGACAGACCTTGTTGTATGAAGGAAAAAAGATAACAGAAACGCAGGACACTTATGAAATATTTAACCCCGTTATTATAGTAAAAAGAGGAGATGCATATGAGCAGATGGATAACCAGATACATCAGAAACTGGTAGAACTGCGGAAGAGGTGCTTTGTCGAAGGATGGCAGCAGATCCCAATCATCAATGAGCAGGGAAATTTAGTCTTGTGTGCAGCATTTGATGGGCAAATAGCTATACGGAAGATTGAAGATGGAGCAACCATATGGAATTTTTCTTTTGAAAGTATGATGGACACGTGTAATAGGGTTGGGTTCTCGTTAGTATGGTTTAGTGGAAATCAGGAAGAGGGGAAGATAATTATTGAATACGATCGTGATTTTTACGAGATAAGCTATCCGTCTGGTTATGTGAAATATCTGGGACAGGATATGTATTCATTAAGCTACAGCCCAGATGGAAAATATGTGGCATATTCAAGCGGCTATCACGAAATAGTGCTTGCACATGATGGGAATATAGATGAACTGGAGCAAATACTTCCGGGTATATATATATTGGAGGTGGCAACAGGCAAGACGGCGTATATTAAGCAGGATATTGACATATGTGAATTAAGCGAGCGCAGCTTTTTATGGATAGAAGAAGAGGATTTTGAGAGAAGCATGGAAAAGTGAAAGCGATGCGGTGAAGCAGGAGCAGATGATGGGTGGATATATTTTAAATAAAGATGGAATCAGACAGGAAGAAAAAAGAACTTTATACAGACAGCGTGATTTAGAGTTGATGACGACCTATCAGCTGCGGGAGATATGCAGGAGAGAGAAGATCATACAGGGTATTATCAATCCCATGGACAAGGAGGAACTGGTCCATGTCATCATGCGTTACCGCGGTACCAGGGAACAGCTGCTGATTCGGGAGGAAGACGGTGGCGGAACAGAGCGTCTGGAGCAGCTCCTTACGAGGGGGAAAATCCGGGCGGTGCAGGACGGGACTCTGCATATCCCATCCAGGATCGTGGTGTATGAAGGACTTGCCATGNATGAAAATGACAGGATACATATCCCNTACCGGAGCGGAATGGAGAATACCAACGCCCTNCTTGTGAGCGGGGNNANGGAAATCTGCGGAATCTTTTACCTNCAAAAAAAGAAGGAGGATGAGGAACGGCTCTATGTCATGAGGANCGGGAAGCTCNCCTGCAGGGAAGCNGATCTGAAGGATTANGACCTGTANTGCTTTGANCAGAAGGATTCNGACAGGATATTCTCTCATTATTACGGGATGAGTGAAACAGAGCNGGAGGGNATNACGGCTTACCGCATCCCTCTTATGGATGTGGANGTCAGGAAACCGATTNCCNTNCGGATGCCCCTTGTAGTCGATTTCGGTTCCACCAATACCACTGCGGGGGTCTANCTTGATTCCATCTATTTTGAGGATGCAAAGGGCGCTCTCTTTGCAGAGGATATGGAGAAGAATGCCATCCATTATACCNCTTTCGAGGATGGAAGNAAGCTGATGCCCTCCGTGGCAGGNGTGATATCNGTGGATAAAGGAAAGCCCCNGTTTGTCTTCGGGCAGNGTGCGGAAGAACTGGCGGATGCNTGCTACGTGGATGAAGGATTCAGCATCTTTTATGACATGAAGCGGTGGATCAGCGANTATGAAAAGGAGGAGGAGATCACGGACCGGGAGGGCAGGCGCACCTTCCTGCCACGGAAAGANATCATCAAAGCNTATTTCCNGNATATCATAAAGNGGACGGAGAACCAGTTCAAATGCAGGGTGAGGCANATGCACATCTCCTGTCCGGTCAAGCAGAAATTCCTGTTCCGGAAGCTGTTTGCGGANATCCTTCCCGAATATATCATACAGACGGANGAGATGCTGGATGAGGGGGCAGCAGTCCTTTANAATACTATCTCGAACATGCTGGAGGCACAGAATATCCATGCAGACAGGGAATATCAGGCGCTGATTGTTGACTGCGGGGGNGGGACCACGGATTTNTGTGCATGTCGCTTTCGCGTAAGGGATGACAGGGTGGCTTATCATATCAGNATNGACACCGCNTATGAAAACGGGGATACGGATTTCGGAGGAAATAACCTGACCTACCGGATNATGCAGTANATCAAGATTCTTCTGGCGGAAAAGCTGGGATTTCCCATGGAGAAGAATGCAGGGGATATCCTGCGGGANCTGGATATGGATATCTTCCGGTATGTGGACGGACACGGAACAGAAGAACTNTACCGTACCNTGGAAGAGANNTATGACATGGCGGAGCAGTATATNCCAACCCNTTTNAANGAATATGAGACNAGGAGCAGGGAAGCCTATTTCAAGGTGAAAAATAATTTCTANCANCTCTTTTTCCTGGCGGAACANGTGAAGAAGCATTTCTATGAGCAGGCAGGCACCCTNAGGGTGGGAATCACATCACAGGAGAAGAAGGACGCTGACATTACCTGGATACAGGCNGACAAATGGAAGCTGTCACTGCAGGAGGGAGCGNAATTCCATGTGGTGAAGGAATTCCCNNAGATCATTTTNAATCTTTATGAACTGGANCTGATACTGAAAGGGGATATCTACGGCATCATCCGCAAATTNATGGAACCNNTGTACAGGGAGGACAGGCTCAAGGATTTCTCNTTCCTNAAGCTGACAGGNCAGTCCTGCAAGATTGACATCTTCAGGGAGGCATTAAAGGAATTCATCCCCGGCAGGATGATACAGTTCAAGCGCAGGAACAGGGAGACGGCAGGNGATATCGACCTGAAGATGAGCTGCGTGGACGGCGCGCTGAAATTNATACGGGACAAGAGGCTGGGCTATGCAGAGATTGAACTGCATTCGGANAAGCCCATCCTGCCCTACACGGTGAGCGCCTTTACCCACAACGGCAGGGAANTGGANCTGGTCAACGGATTCNTGCGGGAGGATGAGACCAGGGCGGTATCAAGGAATCTGGAGGATGTGACGCTGCAGCTGTATCTGAAAGATACGGANGGCAGGGTACGGTATCACTTCCACTTCGACTGCGAGCCGGAAGGGTTCAGGGAAGTGACCTATGAGGATATCAGACAGGTGCACGGGGAGAATATCCTGCAGAANGAAACGGACAGCATNGTNAANCGTGANATCAGGTTCTTTGCATGGAAGCGGTGCAGGGACTGGGGATATGTAATNGTGCCGGTGTGCAGGAAGGATGAGAGACTGTATNTGGGAGAAGAGCAGTTCTATCCATTTGAGCATGAGGGATGGGTGAAGAGCTATTTTGATGGGATGAAGTAGGCAGAGAGTATTGATAGAAGGCAGGAAAAGGTATGGAACATATATATCCCGCGTTTGAACGCGGAAGAATCATGAAAAAAGAATTACTGTGGGCGCTCCGGGATTATTCCTATTCCGCCCTGCAGCTGCGGTATCAGGATTATCCGGACGGCATCATCAGCGGATGCAGGATAAAGGTCAGGGATGA
>JAAUZD010000024.1 GCA_014804785.1 Lachnospiraceae bacterium | reverse complement strand
TTACTACACCGAAAGGTGTGTCACTTGTTAAGTTGATTGAACCGCCGTGTACCGAACGGTACGCACGGTGGTGTGAGAGGTCGAGATTTCCCATTTAGAGAAATCTCTCCTACTCGATTAGGATAAAGGATGTGAAAACTTGAACCATTTAAATGAACCAGCTCATGGAAGGGTTGTGATTTATAGAAGATTTTTATATACTGCACTGGCATTCGGAGTCGTCGCCGTTATGCTGTCTATCTATTATTTTATGTGGCTCAGTGTTCCATCCACCATCATGATTAAAGCGGGGGTGGATCAGGAATTGGACTTTAAAGTACCTGCCACAGGAGAATTATATAAGGAAGCCGTTGAAGTGAGCGGCGGAACAAATGCAAGCATAGAAAACAGCAGCATATATATTGACTTAGGGCGACATGTCACAGTCAAAGCAAATCAGGTCGATCAATATAAACTTCAGCTTAAAATCTTCGGTATTATACCCTTAAAAGAAGTCGATGTAGAAGTCATCCAGGATATACGTCTAAAACCGGCAGGAATACCAATTGGTATTTATGTCAAGACTCAGGGCGTACTGATTGTAGGAATTGGAGAATTTGAGGGAGAAGATGGTCAAATTGTAAATCCGGCAAAGTACGTCTTTCAAGTTGGAGACTATATACTGGAAATCAATGACGAAGAAATCAATGAAAAGAGAGAATTAATTGAAAGAATCAGTCACTGTGAAGGACAAGAGATGGTCTTTAAAATACAGAGAGGCGATATGATTATTGACGTGAAGGCGCGCCCGGAGCTGAATCAGAGTGGGGAATATAAAATGGGAATATGGGTCAGGGATAATGCGCAAGGAGTTGGTACCATGACTTACATGGACGAAAACGGCTATTTTGGCGCATTGGGGCATGGTATTAATGATGTAGATACCAGCACCCTGATGACTTTATCCACAGGAACCCTCTATCATACAGAAATCATAGGAATAACAAAAGGAACCACAGGATCACCGGGGGAACTGACAGGATTCATAGAATATGATGACAAAAATATTATGGGATCCATAACTGCCAACACACCCAGAGGTATTTTTGGAATCTGCACACCGGAAACAATGATGGATGCTTCCTATGACTATCTACCCTTAGGATTAAAACAGGAAATCAAAAAGGGACCTGCCCAGATCATCTGTTCTCTGGGAAACGGGACACAAATATATGATGTGGAGATTACGGATATCAATTTGGAAAATGACAATATCAACAGAGGTATCGTTTTGGAAATAACGGATCCAGAACTTCTCATGACGACCGGAGGAATCGTCCAGGGCATGAGCGGCAGTCCCATCATTCAGGATGACAAACTAATCGGTGCCGTCACCCACGTCCTGGTTCAGGAACCGACTAAAGGATATGGGATATTTATTGAAAACATGCTCGTGCATTAAGTCCGGGCAGTCGAAAAATGAAGTAGATATTTTGCAAGCTTGCTTGTGAAAATATCTACTTTATTTTTTGAATATCCGGCGCAAGCCGGACATGAGCGAAATGAAGTGGAGCGAATGCTGTCCGATCTGATTGGGCTGGGCAGTCTGATTCTGTCTGTAAAATTCTGCTGGTACAAATCCGTTTCCTGTATTATACTAACCTTAAGCAAGCAGAAAGAGAGAAGCGGGCAGTTGAAGAAGTTACTATTGTTGGTAAAAAATAAAGAACTGTTAAAAAGTTTGGAGAATATCCTGTTTTCTATTGATGAGAGAATCGTAGTTTTTTCAAGGCGAGATGTGAAAGAGGCATACAGGTGTACAGTGAAGATGCAAATCGATCTGTTTATAATCGATATCACGTTGAATGCAGACACTGTGGCTATTCCGCCGGCACTTCGTTTTGTAGATAAAATACGCAGTACCGAAAGGTATTCCTTCACGCCTATTCTTTTCATCACAGAAGTGAAAGGCACTTTGCTGTACAGATATGATAAGCTGAACTGCTACAAATTTATCAATAAGCCGGTTGATAAATATGAGTTTAAAAGGGTGGTGGAGAACAGCCTGATATTCTTGGCGGGTACACAGCAGGATAATATGTGCTACTTTCAATGGAATGGTATGGTGTATAAAATCAACAAAAATACGGTCACCTATATACAAATGATAGATGAAAAACTGTATATTCATACGAATGACAACAAAATAAAATGTGCTCCTTATCTTTCAATGAAGGTAATGATGCAAAAACTAAATAGCTCTGATTTTGTGAAATGTCATCGCAGTACGATTGTAAATATGAACTATATCAAAAGTGTGGACATCAACAAACAGACAATCCAATTGAAAGACGGATTGGAGAAGGTAAGTATCGGCTCTACCTATGTAAAATATCTGAAAGAAATCGTGAGAGCAAACGGATAAAAGAAAAGGAGAAAAAGAAATGCGATATCCTGTTTTTTTAAAGGAAAAAGGAACAATTGGATTTCCGGCACCTTCCTTTGGATGTGCTACAGAGCCTTACAAAACTGCTTTTGAGAATGCTCAGAAAAAGTGGAAGGATATGGGGTATAAGGTGGATTTGGGACCAAACTGCTATTTGGAAAAAGGGATTGGAATCAGTAATACTCCCATGGAGTGCGGCAAGGAGCTTACGGAGTACTATATGAGTGAGGATAATGATTGTCTGATTTCCTGCGGTGGGGGAGAATTAATGTGTGAAATCCTGGAATATGTGGATTTTGAAGCGATACGAAAAGCGGAGCCGAAGTGGTTCATGGGATATTCAGATAATACGAATATGACGTTTCTCTTAAATACGCTTTGCGACACAGCTGCGATTTATGGTCCCTGTGCTGCTGCATTTGGAATGGAGCCATGGCATCCTTCTTTAATGGACGCAATGGAATTATTATGCGGAAAGAAAAAAGAGGCAGTCAGCTATGGTAAATGGGAAAGAGAAGGCATAAAGAATGAAGAGCATCCTCTGGAACCTTATCAGTGTACAGAGGAACTTGAATTGAAGATTTACCAGCCTGATCAGACGGGGAATATGAGGAAACAGGATTCAGCCGTCATGGAGGGGCGCCTGATTGGAGGATGCATGGACTGTCTGGTCAATCTTCTGGGAACACGTTTTGATAAAGTAAAGGAATTTACAGATAAATATAAAGAAGATGGTATTATCTGGTTTCTGGAAGCCTGTGAGTTGAATGTTTTTAGTGTGCGAAGGGCGATGTGGCAGATGGAGCAGGCTGGATGGTTCCAGTATGTGAAAGGCTTTCTGATTGGTCGTCCGGGATACTGCTATGGGCAGGAAATGATGGGGCTAGACCAGTATACGGCAATTCTTCCCACAGCCCAAAAACATGGGATTCCGGTTATCATGGATATTGATCTGGGGCATCTGCCCCCTATGATGCCGCTTGTAAGTGGAAGTATGGCAAAGGTAGCAGCGCAGGACAATAGATTAGAAATAAAGATGGAGTACAGATGATATGAAAGTGCAGTCTTCTTTGAATCAAAATAAAGTCTTAATGGAAGCAAGGCGTGTCTGTCTGATTGTACTTGCCTCCTGTATTATGGCTATGAATATTAAAAGCTTCATTCGTGCAGGGAATCTGATTCCAGGCGGATTCAACGGAGTTACCCTGCTGATTCAGCAGATAGGAATAGAATTCTGGAACATCCAGATACCTTTTACAGCTGTCAATCTGATCCTCAATGCAATTCCGGTATTTATCAGCTTTAAATTTATCGGAAAGAAGTTCACAGGATATTCCTGCCTTATGATTGTGCTGTCGGGTATTCTGACGGATATTCTGCCAGGGTATCCGGTGACCCATGATATTCTCCTTGTCTGCGTTTTTGGCGGAATCATCAATGCATTTGCCATCTCCTTATGCCTTTTTGCAAATGCGACCAGCGGAGGTACAGATTTCATTGCTATTTTCTTTTCGGAAAAATATGGGATAGACACATGGAACCACATTTTCGCAGCCAATGTAATTGTCCTCTTGATAGCAGGAAGACTTTTTGGCTGGAATGAAGCGTTATACTCCATTATTTTTCAGTTCACTTCCACACAGGTGCTTCATTTCCTTTATAAAAGGTATCAGAAGGAGACTTTATTTATCATTACCGAAAAGCCGGAAAGGGTCTATGAAGAAATCCGAGATATCACGAATCATGATGCAACTTTGTTTAAGGGAATAGGATGTTACAAGAAACAGGAATGCAATATGCTGTATTCGGTGGTGGGAAGCGATGAGATTCGTAAGGTTGTGACAAAAATCAAAGAAGTTGATGAAAAAGCATTCATTAATATTATGAAAACAGAGCAGATTACGGGAAGATTTTACAAAAGACCTAACGACTGAACGAAAAATGCGCGATGAATAACAGTTGAAGTGACGTATCATGTATTTTATAATAAATTCATAGCAATATTTGGAAAATGGAGGGAAAATAATGGAACAGTTAAATTTATCGACAATTGAGGATACGGAAAAGGTATATAAGATTCTGGGAGAATTAATACATATGAACAGAGAATTCCAGATAATGATAACGGTACCCTCTGGCAATAAATCTGCACTGAAAGAAGATGCTGCTAAAGAACCGGACAAGAAGCTTTGTTATAATCTGGAAAGGGATGTGACGGATATGATCCACGAGATTGGTGTTCCGGCGCATATCAAAGGATATCAATATTTGCGGGAGGCAATTATGATGTCGGTGGAGGATCCCGATATGCTGGGGTCCATCACTAAAGTACTGTATCCTACCATTGCACGAAAGAACCAGACCACGGCAAGCCGTGTGGAACGTGCAATCAGGCACGCAATCGAAGTGGCATGGAACAGGGGAAGAATGGAGACGCTGGATGCACTGTTTGGTTATACCATCAATACTGGAAAAGGAAAACCTACAAATTCAGAGTTTATTGCACTGATTGCAGATAAAATCAGGCTTCAGTACAGATAATGGAATGCCGTAAAGTCATTAATTCAAATGATTTTGCGGCACTTTTGGTTATGTATCAAGAAAGCTGGGGCTATTATTTTGCAAATTTATCTTTTATTGAGTCAAGGGATGATGTATAATACTTTATAACTATAATTATTGGAGGGTTCGTGATGAAAAAAATTCTTTTTGTCGCATCAGAAGGTGTTCCATTTATTAAAACGGGAGGACTTGCAGATGTAGTAGGTTCGCTTCCGAAATGCATCGATAAGAGGTATTTTGATGTGAGGGTAATTCTCCCCAAATATACCTGCATGACTCAGCAAATGAAGGACAAGATGAGCTATATCACTCATTTTTATATGGATTTCCATTGGAAAAATGAATATGTGGGCATCATGTATGCAGAGGTAGATGGGGTTAAATATTATTTTATTGACAATGAAATGTTCTTTAACGGCTTTAGACCATACAGTGATAATGCATTGTTTGAAATTGAAAAATATGCGTTTTTCTCCAAGGCAGCACTATCGATTCTGCCTGTCATCGATTTTAGACCGGATCTGATTCATTGTCATGATTGGCAGACAGGTCTGGTTCCGGTATATCTAAAGGAACGCTTCCAGGGAAGTGATTTTTACCGCGGTATCAAGACCGTCATGACTATTCATAATCTGAAGTTCCAAGGAAAATGGAGCATAAAAGAAGTGCAGGACATCACAGGGCTTCCGCCATATTATTTTACACCGGATAAGCTGGAGCTATATAAAGATGCCAACCTTTTAAAGGGAGGTCTGGTTTATGCAGATGCAATCACCACTGTAAGTAATACCTATGCAGAGGAAATCAAGACACCGTTTTACGGTGAGCAGCTGGATGGGCTTTTGCTCGCAAGAAGCAATTCCTTAAGGGGAATTGTAAACGGTATTGACTATGATGAGTTCAATCCGGAAACGGATCCAAATATTGAATTTAAATATAATGCAGTGAACTTCCGCAAGGAGAAGATTAAAAATAAGCGTGCTCTGCAGGCGGAATTAGGGCTTGAGCAGGATGACAGGAAGTTCATGATCGGCATCGTGTCCAGACTGACGGATCAGAAGGGTTTCGACTTGATTGCATATATTATGGATGAGTTGTGTCAGGACAGTGTCCAGCTTGTGGTTTTAGGCACAGGTGAAGAGCGGTATGAAAATATGTTCCGGCATTTTGACTGGAAATACAACAATAAGGTTTCTGCCAATATTTATTATTCAGATGCTTTGTCCCATAAAATATATGCAGCAAGCGATGCATTCCTGATGCCCTCCTTGTTTGAGCCCTGCGGACTTAGCCAGCTTATGAGCCTTCGTTATGGTACGATTCCGATTGTCAGGGAAACAGGTGGTCTGACAGATACAGTAAAGCCATATAATGAATATGAGAACACAGGAACAGGATTTTCCTTTGTAAATTACAATGCCCATGAGATGCTGGGAATCATCCGTTATGCAGAACATGTTTTTTACGATAAAAGACGTGAGTGGAACAAAATCGTGGATCGTGCCATGGCAGCCGATTTTTCGTGGAATGTTTCAGCAGCTAAATATCAGGAGATGTATGACTGGCTGATTGGCTAAAAGTTTTGGAGCGTAGCAGCAATGCCGAACAAGAAAAAGAAAGATAGTTTTATTTTGCAGGCGGGGATTCTGGCTTTTGCCGGAATCATCGTCCGCATAATCGGACTTCTCTACAATAGGCCGTTGGTTGCGATTATTGGGGATGAGGGAAACGGGTATTACAATAGTGCCTATTATGCGTACAGCATCGTCCTGTTGATATCTTCTTATAGTATTCCGTCAGCAGTTTCCAAAGTAATTGCACAGAGGCTTGCAACAAAAGAATACCGAAATGCGCATAGGATTTTCTGTTGTGCGCTTATTTATGTGCTGGTAGTCGGTGGTATTGCCAGCTTATTTGTGTTCTTTGGAGCTGGGATTTTAGTGAAGATGGACAGTGCCGTTCTGCCTCTTAAGGTACTTGCACCTACGATTTTTTTCAGCGGAATCTTAGGAGTTCTTCGGGGATATTTCCAGGCGCACAGAACCATGGTACAGACTTCCGTGTCACAGATCGTGGAGCAGCTGGTCAACGCAGGTGTAAGTATCGGTATGGCATATGTGATGGTGAGCATGGTTGCGGATCAGGATACAACCACCCAGGCTTCTTATGGGGCAGCCGGCGGAACGATAGGTACGGGTGCAGGAGTGCTTGTAGGTCTGCTGTTCATGCTGGGGGTGTATGCATTAAACCGAAAGACGATCCGCAGGAGGATCGATCGGGACACGCATCATGTGGATGAATCTTATGGAGATATTTTTAAGATGATTCTGATGGTGGTGACACCTTTTATTTTGAGTACCGGTATTTATAATATCAATAATTTCATGGATAACACGATTTACCAGCAGATTATGATGGGGGTTAAGAATATTGAAGAAGCGATGGTATCGACGGATTTGAGCGTTGTCTCGAAAGGGACAAAGATTTCAAATATTCCGATTGCGCTTGCATCTGCAATGGCGACTGCGCTGATACCGGGGATTTCTAGTGATTTTGCACAGGGGTATATTGATGGTGTGAAAAAAAAGGTGGCGAAATCGGTAAAAGTGACTATGATGATTTCGATTCCTTGCGCAGTGGGAATCGGGGTTTTGTCCAAACCCATCATGAGGGTGATTTTCCCCCAGCCAAGCTCACTGGATATTTCATCCATATTACTGTCATGTATGGCGGTAAGTATTATATTTTATGCGCTATCCACTTTGACACAGGCTATTTTACAGTCTATTGGGAAGATGAATACGCCGATTATCAATGCATCTGTGGCGGTAGTGCTTCATGCGGTGATTATGATTTTGCTGCTGCTGTTTCTGGATGAAAAGTACAGTCTTTATTATTATGTATTTTCCACAGTGCTGTACTCCTTTATCTTATGCATCTTAAATCAGATTTCGGTGCACCGCCATCTGCACTATAGTCAGGAATTATATAAAACGTTTGCAAGCCCTATTCTGGCTTCTGTTCTTATGGGAGTGGCAGCCTTCGCTGTATATCATGGTCTTTATTTTTTCTGCAAAATCAATCTGATTGCCCTTGCAGTTGCAATCGCAGTTGGAGCAGCCGTTTATTTTATCCTTATTATACGATGGAAGGCGATTTCAGAAGAAGAGCTGCTTAGTATGCCTAAGGGATATATGCTGCTTAGAATCGCCAGGAAAACTGGAATTATGAAGGCGGAGGATACTAAAAAAAGCAGCTCCCCAAAGAAGAAAAAAATCCGGGAGACGGAAAACAGAAAGCGTGAGGGTGTGTCCTTTAAAAATATAGAAAAGCAAAAAAATAATAAAATACAAAATAAAGCTATCAAAGTAGAACTGGATGAAATGGATGACGATTATTGGCTTGATGAATAAAATGTCAGTATAGATTAAAACCTTCTGGAAATAATAAAAACGTCGGATAAGACAATATTTTCAGGAGGTATTATTATGGCAAACTTATCAGAACTGGATTTACAGAATTTGCGTCATTTGATCGGCGGTTATGATGTGACTCACTGCAAAATGAAAGAATATGCATCCTGTGCAACAGATACACAGGTAAAGCAGTTCTTTGAAAAAGGGGCAAAATCTGCCATGGACAACAAGAATCAGTTGATGAAATTTTTGCAGTAGGAGGGAAAAGAGATGCAGATGAATGAAAAGACAATGGTAGCAGATACTTTGACAGGTATCAACGGCGAACTGGTACGCTTTGGGGAAATGATTGCACAGACAGAAAATCAGGAACTTAAGCAGACTTTAAAGCAGTTCAGAAATACCTGTGAGCAGTCACAGGAAGAACTCTACAAGCTGGCAAGGGAGAAATCTTATTATGTGCCGGCAGCCAAGGCAACACAGACTGAAGTGGATCATGTAAAGAGTCTGTTTACCAGCAACACACTTTAAGAGTATTTTTAATGGAAAGCGCCTTCCGGAATAACAGGCGCTTTCTTTATTTTCAATAAGCTTCTTTCTAAAGCGTGCAGAGGTACTATGCCTGGCAGAAGCATTTTCTAATCATCTATCCGTTTAAGATGTGAGATATCGGAATCGATCATCATGGAATAGTTCGTATAATAGACGACAAATCCCGGTTTGCTTCCGTTTGGTTTTTTTACGTTTTTCTTTTCCGTATAATCAATTTCTACTTTTTCCTGCTCCCTTGCCTTGGAGTAATAGGCGGCAAGCCTTGCAGCATCCTCAAAAGTGCCGTCAGGCAGCGCAGTGCCTTCTGATTTTACAATTACGTGCGAACCGGGGACACCTTTTGCATGGAACCACCAGTCGCCGCCATTGGCAAATTTGAAAGTGAGTTCATCATTCTGATAATTATTTTTACCTATATAAATGTGGAAGCCATCCTTACTGACATAATGAAACGGCTTGCTGGTAGATTTGATTTTTTTACTGCTGCCTTTTCGGCGGATATAGCCGCAGGAAATCAGCTCTTCTTTGATCTGTACTAAATCTTCCTCCAAAAGAGCGATATCGAGAGCATTCTGAATGGATTCCAAATGGTCAATCTCTTCC
The DNA here is from genome assembly GCA_014804785.1 of Lachnospiraceae bacterium. Taxonomy (GTDB): domain Bacteria; phylum Bacillota; class Clostridia; order Lachnospirales; family Lachnospiraceae; genus Suilimivivens. The sequence goes on along the minus strand of JAAUZD010000024.1, from coordinate 50,347 downwards.
TTTACCTGTGCGGTGAGCGTGGATAATGCTTCGAAGGTACGCTTTAATTTTCCGTATTTGTCAAAATATTTTTTTGCATTTTCGGAAGGGGTAAGGAGAGGATCAAGGGGAATGGTGATCATCTCATTTGTATAATAATTCAGCGCTTCCATGGATTTTGCTCCGGGAGCAGCTTCGTAGCCATAGGTGTTCAATAGTTCACCGTAAATCCGGTATTGATCTTTTTTTTCGGTATCTTTCATTTGCCGCAGTTGAAGATCATATTTTTTCACATTGCGTTCCAGCGCAGTCTGCACGATCCTGCGCAGATCCACAGATTTCTGCCGGATGCGGGTTACGGCGCTTTTTTCGGCATAATATTGTTCTAAAAGACTGCTGACAGAACTTATGGCCTTCTGATTGTTTTCGCTGTACATAACGAGAGAAAAGGGGGCAAATTCGACAGGAGTATTTCCTTCATAAATAATGACAGGGTAAAAATCTCCCTTTTTTACTTGTTCCATCATATGAGAAAAAGCTTGGTAGAGATTATCCAAAGACTGTTTTACATCAGGTGAGTCACTTAGAAAAGCGGTGGAGATATCACCATCAATCCCTGCCCGGCAGCATATTTCATGCGCCATGACTGGTGAAATTCCGGTATATAAGTTGTAGATTGCTTTATAAATGGGCATGTTTTTCTCTATGAGAGCAGTTTGAAAGGTGGAAAAATCTGTTGTCAAAGGATCTCTTTTATCCTGAGTGGCAGGAACAAAGTAGGTACGTCCGGGAAGAACCTCACGGACAGAGCTGACCAGTCCAGAGATATGTTTGATGCTGTCGATGATCATATCATCTTCGTTTACAAAAATGATATTGCTGTGTTTGCCCATGATTTCAACAATCAGCCGTTTGCGGCAAAGATCCCCCATTTCATTTAGATGTTCAACATGAAGATGGATGATTCGCTCAAGTCCTGGCTGGGAGATGTCGATGATTCTGCCGTTTTGAAGGTGCTTACGCAACAGCATGCAAAATCCTGGTGCAGTCATAGGACTGGGCTTATTTCCTTCTGTAAGATAAATCAGCGGAAGAGAGGCTCCTGCTGAAATGAGAAGTCGTTTCTGACCTCCATCCGTTGTTTTTATGGTAAGCAGAAGTTCATCACTTTCAGGCTGTGCAATTTTGTAGATTCGCCCGCCAATCAAAGAATGCTTCAATTCCTTGACAACCGCTGCAATTGTGATTCCGTCAAAAGCCATGGGAATACTCCTTTCTTCTTAAGCGACAGCCTATGATGTACTGACGCTTATTTCTTCCATATTATATAGCAATTGTCTTAATCTCACAACTGCTTTTAACTGCTCTTGACGTTTTTTGGTGGTTCGCCTATAATGTAATGGAGTACGTGGCGGGGGAAACAAAGCGGCTCTTAATCCTAGGTACAAAAGCAGGAGGAATGGCATGATTAAAAGCATGACGGGGTTTGGCAGATGTGAAGTACAGGAAGCTGAACGGAAAATTGTCGTAGAAATGAAGTCAGTTAATCATCGATATCTGGATGTAAACATCAAGATGCCTAAGAAACTTAATTTTTTTGAAGCAGCGATCAGGAATGAATTAAGGAATTATATCCAGAGAGGAAAGGTAGATGTCTTCATCACTTACGAAGACTATACGGAATCCAATGTGTGCGTGAAGTATAATAGAGAGCTTGCGGCGGAATATATGGGATATCTGAATCAGATGGCGGAGGATTTTTCTCTGGATAATGATGTAAGGGTTTCCTGCCTTTCCAGATATCCAGAAATCTTCACGATGGAAGAACAGAATATTGATGAAGAACAATTATGGCTTCTCCTTAACCGGGCAATCAAAGGCGCCGCAGAAGGATTTGTGGAGACCAGGATAAAAGAAGGGGAGAATTTATGCGGCGATCTTCTGGAAAAACTAGACGGGATGCTCACCCATGTGGAATTCATCACGCAGCGGTCACCCCAGATCATTGCAGAGTATAAGCAAAAGCTTGAGGACAAGGTAAAAGAACTGCTTGAAGATACGAAAGTGGACGAGAACAGATTGCTGATGGAAGTGACGATATTTGCAGACCGAGTATGCGTGGATGAGGAACTGGTTCGTTTAAGGAGTCACATTGAAACCACAAAGGAAACTTTGCAGCATAGAGGAAGCATTGGCAGGAAATTAGATTTTATTGCCCAAGAGATGAACAGGGAGGCGAATACGATTTTGTCTAAGTCAAATGATTTAGAGATATCTAATCGTGCCATCGAATTAAAAACAGAAATAGAAAAAGTAAGGGAACAAATTCAGAATATTGAATAGGAAAACGATGAAGAAAATGAATCAAAAAGGAATATTAATTGTAGTTTCTGGGTTTTCTGGTGCAGGTAAAGGAACCCTCATGAAGCAGTTGGTGCATTCTTATGATAATTATGCACTGTCTGTCTCTATGACCACTAGAAATCCAAGACCGGGCGAAGAAGAGGGTAAAGAATACTTTTTTGTAAGCAGGGAAGAATTTGAAGAAAAAATTGCTAAGGACGGTCTGATTGAATACGCAAGCTATTGTGACAATTACTATGGGACACCAAGAGAATATGTGGAAAGACAGCTTGAAAAGGGGAAGGATGTCATTCTGGAAATAGAAATTCAGGGTGCGCTTAAGATAAAGAAAAAATTTCCCACAGCGCTTCTTTTGTTTGTGATGCCGCCAAATGCAGCTGAACTGAAAAGACGTCTGGAAGGCAGAGGAACAGAAAGCCAGGAAGTGATAGAAAAAAGGCTGAAGAGAGCTGCGGAAGAGGCTGAAGGGATAGAACAATATGACTATATTGTTATCAATGATAAATTAGAAGAGTGCGTTGAAAAGATGCATTCATTGGTGCAGGCAGCCCATTTCGCCCCATTAAGAAATGAGGAATTGATTGAAAATATGAGAAAGGAACTGGAAGCTTTGAATTAAGAACTTCCGGATGAAAGGAGAAAAAATGTTACATCCATCTTATTCTGATTTAATGAAAGTAGTAAACAGCGAGGTTGAACAGGGGGAGGCGCCTGTTGTCAACAGCAGGTATTCCATCGTTATGGCAACTGCTAAGAGAGCAAGGCAGATTATTGCAGGTGAAGATCCGCTGATAAAAGAGAAAGCAGCAAAGCCTTTGTCAGTTGCAGTGGAAGAGTTGAATCAGGGAAAGATTAAAATTCTTTCTGAAGATGAATAATCAGCCTGCTGGAAGATGAATTTGAAAGAACGAAACGCTACGAAGAGAGTTCGCTTGCGAACTCTTTTATTACAATAAGCTGGCTTGAGAAGCGTGGCAGCTGTTGTTTAACATAAGGAAATGATTATATGAAGATATTGTTTATTTCACTGGGATGTGATAAAAATCTGGTGGATTCTGAGGTGATGCTGGGGGAATTGTCTGAGAAAGGCTATTCCTTTACAGACGATGAGACAGAGGCTGATGCGGTGGTGATCAATACCTGTTGCTTCATAAATGACGCGAAAGAGGAAAGCATCAACACGATACTGGAAATGTCAGAGCTTAAGAAAAGCGGGCAGGTTAGGGCGCTGATCGTGACAGGATGCCTGGCACAGCGCTATCAGGATGAAATTCAAAAGGAAATTCCGGAAGTGGATGCGATTGTGGGAACCACGGCGATTCTGACTATAACAGAAACTCTTGAAAGAGTGCTTAAAGGAGAGCCGGAAAACCATATGGAAGCCTTAGATAAAGCACCTGTGGGAGGCAGAAAGCGTGTTATGACTACCGGAGGCTATTATGCTTATCTGAAAATAGCCGAAGGATGTGATAAGCATTGTACTTACTGCATCATACCTAAGGTGAGAGGAAACTATCGCAGTATCCCCATGGAGGATTTGATTAAAGAAGCAAAATCCCTGGTTCTGGGAGGCGTGAAGGAACTGATTCTTGTAGCACAGGAGACGACTCTTTATGGCAGGGATCTGTATGGGGAGAAATGTCTTCCGAAGCTATTAAGAGAACTGAGTAAAATTGAAGAACTTGAATGGATCAGGCTCCTCTACTGTTATCCGGAGGAGATTACGGAAGAGCTGATACAGGTGATGAAAGAGGAGAAGAAAATCTGCCATTATCTGGACATTCCGGTACAGAGCGGCAGTGACGCTGTTTTGAAACGCATGGGAAGAAAGACAGATGCAGGTCAGATAAAGGATATGATTGGAAAGCTGCGGAAAGAGATACCGGATATCTGTATCCGCACTACGTTGATAGCAGGTTTCCCGGGGGAAACGGAGGAAAACCATGAAGAAACAATGGATTTTGTAAATGAGGTTTCCTTTGACAGGCTTGGGGTATTTACTTATTCAGCGGAGGAAGATACACCGGCAGCCGAAATGCCGGATCAGATACCGGAAGAAATAAAAGAGCGCCGCAGGGATGAAATCATGGAACTTCAGCAGGAAATTGCATTTGATGCTGCAGGAGAGATGACCGGCAGATGTATAAGAGCAATTATTGAAGGAAAGGTGGCGGATGAGGACGCTTATGTGGCACGTACCTACAAAGATGCTCCGGGTGTGGATGGTTATCTTTTTATCAGCACTGACAGACAGCTTATGAGCGGTGATTTTGTAGATGTGGTCATAACCGGATCTAATGAGTATGATTTAATAGGAGAAATATCTGCCAGTTAAGCAGAAACGGAGGATTTTGTGATGAATTTACCAAATAAACTTACGATGTTCCGCGTGATTTTGATACCATTTTTCATTGTCTTTCTGATGATACCGATTACGGCATATGATAAATGGATCGCGCTTGCAATCTTTATTATAGCAAGTCTGACTGATCTATTAGATGGAAAAATAGCAAGAAAGTATAATCTTGTCACCAATTTTGGGAAATTCATGGATCCGCTGGCAGACAAATTGTTAGTATGTTCGGCGCTGATCTGCTTGATTGAACTGCATAAGATACCTGCATGGATGGTTATAATCATTATTGCCAGAGAATTCATTATAAGTGGATTCAGACTTGTGGCTTCGGACAACGGAAGAGTGATTGCGGCAAGCTACTGGGGAAAGTTCAAGACAACTTTTCAGATGGTGGCAGTGTGTCTCCTGATTGCAGATATTACAGCAATTAACCTCTTGACACAGATTATTTTGTGGATAGCAGTTGTCTTGACGGTTGTATCGCTGATTGATTATCTGGTAAAAAACAAAGATGTTATGAGGGAAAGTAAATAAAATGCCGGATGAAAAGATGATAGAAGAAAAAGTAATTGCCAGATTGAAGGAGAAAGGATGGCAGGTGACCTGTGCGGAATCCTGTACCGGAGGCATGATTGCCTCTACATTGGTGAACGTGCCAGGAGTGTCAGATGTTTTTATGGAAAGTTACGTCACTTATGCCAATGAGTCCAAGCATAAGTTGATTGGCGTTAAAGAGGAGACCCTTCAGACCTTTGGGGCGGTGAGCCGGCAGGTGGCAAAGCAGATGGCGGAAGGTGCAGCAAAGGCGGCATCAGCACAGGCAGCCGTTGCGGTTACAGGGATTGCGGGACCGGATGGAGGGACCCCGGATAAACCGGTTGGACTTGTGTATATAGGATGCTTTGCAGATGGCAAAACGGTGGTTACGGAAAATCATTTTGAGGGGAGCCGGATGGAAATTAGGCAACAGACTACGCAGGCAGCACTTACACTTTTATATAGTTGTCTTATATAAATTAGACTATGAGAATTGGAAAGAGAATGGGGAAGAGTTTATGAATCGAAAATGGAGTTCGGGGGAAATTGTAGCTATAGTATTAGGATGCATTGGCGGTGCCATCGTATTGTTGCTGGTATTTGCCATAAGTTTATATCATATGCTGAAGAACCCATGGTTTTCTCCTGATACACAGGATCGGGAAAGAAAGGAATCTGCACAGGTATCCTGGCAGGAGGAACGGGATATAGAAGAGTCTGATAGGGAAGAGACTATTCAGGATGAATCGGATTCAGACAGGGCGGAAAACTCTGACCGGTTTAAAGAAGGGCGGCATAATAAAGAGCAGGATGAGGGCGAATATTATGACTTTCATAATGAAATACAAAGCGGCTTATCTTATCAGATAGAGATTAAAACTGCTAAAAATACTTATGGTGATAATAGAAATATTTCCATTGAGACAGAATATCCGGTTGTGACAGGGAGAGGTTCGGATAATCTGGAAGGCATCAATCATGCGATTTATAGAGAAGTTGAAGCGCTGGATACTTATGTAAAGTCGGTAACAGACTGGCTGTCTGACGATAGTAAATTCAGCTTTGAGACGGAATGCTATGTCACTTATATGGATGAGGATATTCTCAGTATTATATATGTGGAATATGGCTATTTGGATGACGCGTTTTATGAAAGCTATGTTGTTCCGGTCAATATTGATATGGACAGTAAAATGGCATTGACCAATTCCCAGATTCTTGAGATAGATGATGCGTTTTCTATTGAATTCCGAAAAAGATGTGAGAAACAGAATGGGGAAATACAGTTCTTTTCGATGTTTTCTGACCAGGATATCACATATTTTCTTACGAATGAAGACAGTCTGATTATTTTTTATACACCTATGGGGATGGAGGTTGGATTTAATTATTACTATGGATGGGTAACCGTTACATATAAGGATTACCAGAAATATGAGAGTCATTTATAATAATAAGATGCCGACTTATGTATATAGGTCGGTATTTTTGTCTGGTAGACCAGGTTATATAAAGAGGGAGATAGAATAGTAGAATTAAAGAAAAAGTGACAAGACTAAGGACGAATTGATGTAATATACAATAGGAAGCTGGATTTAATCCTATTGTGTATTATGATAATTCAACCTTAGTCTTTTTATATAAAATTTGTGAATAAAAAATGTTGAAAGGTGCAAGCAAAGAGATTGAAAATCGTACTTATATTATAAAGGAGTTGCATATGCAAGATAACGAAATTATAAATTTATATGAAAAACGCTCTGAAAGCGCCATAGAGCATACAAAAATCCAGTATGGAAAAATGATTTTTTCATTAATTTACCATATCATAGGAAATTCACAGGATACAGAAGAATGTGAGAATGATACCTATTTGGGAATATGGAATTCAATACCGCCTCAAAAGCCCCGCAATTTTAAAGCGTACATATTAAAAATTGCGAGAAACAGGGCATTAAAAAAAGTTGAATATTTAAATGCAGCAAAAAGGAATAATCACAATAATGTTCCTTTTGATGAACTAAATAATATCTTAATAGATCATGAAAAGCTTATTGAAGAAATTACAGAATCTGATCTGGCAGAACAGCTAAATGAATTCTTGAGTACATTAAATGAAAATAATAGAAAAGTGTTTATGCTTAGGTACTGGTATTTTAGAACAATACGAGAAATTATGGATGAATGCAATATGAGTAAGAGCAAGGTAGAGTCGATTTTATTTCGTGTCAGAAGCAAATTAAGAGAATATTTAAAGGAGAGACGCTATTGTGAATAATAAAATATTTTATGCAATGAATTTGATTAATGATGAGTTTGTATTGGAAACAATTCCTGAGTTTTGCAAACAGAGTCTTAAAGTAAGGAAATATGCTGGAAGAATGAAATATATTGCAGCGATTGCAGCAGCAATGCTTATCTTGATTATAACGACTAGCCCGGCATTGGCAAAAAATTTTCCCTTTATTGGAAATGTATTTACTTATATTCAGGAGAGAATGGATTTTGCTGGGAAATATAGCAATTATGCGAACGGAATTGGAGAAAATGCATATAGTAATGGCATTTCAGTCACAATTTCAGAAGCCTATTGTGATGGAATCAATCTATTTATATCGTATCAAATCCAAACCGAGAAGCCATTTTCTGATTATACAAAAAAAGAGTTCCTTCGAACGCAATTGGATTATTCGGCAAGTGTTCTGCTAAATGATTATCCTAATTTAAAATTGGACGATTTTGGCGTGGCGGGATTGGAAGGACAATTTATTGATGAGTACACTTTTATAGGAGCTGAAACGTATTCATTAGGTGGACAGGAATTTCCAGAATCATTTATGCTTGATATTTCTATATATTCGTGGAATCTAATTTTAGAAGATATGTCAGAAAAAAGAATAAGTGGAAAATGGAAATTTAACATTCCGGTCAACATTAATTTTTCAGATATACAGACCTTAGAAATAAATGAAACATCCGCTGGGCATACCATAGATAAGGTAGTGATTTCACCGATTATGATTACGATTTATAGTTCCTATCCGGATATTTATAGCGGAACAGTTAACTATGAAGTGACAGCATTTAGCAATCTTTCGGATCGAAATATTGTAATGCAGGGAATATATGACAAGACCGAAGGAATTACAAGGATTTCAAGAAATTCTGTTGGTGATGCATTAGATATTTACGCGATTGATTACTCAAAACTGGAAGGCACAGGATTGGAAAAATATTCCCAGGAGAACATTGCCAGACATGCGATTGTCCATACTAAAATCGAATTACAATGAGTGCAATATAATAAAAGTTAGGAGGAACTAATGATGAGGGAAAAATTAAAAAAAATATTATTGGCGATTATCATTGCAACACTATGTATTGTTAGTGAATCTGGTATTAGCGTATTTGCATCAGATGAAGAACATTACGATGACATTGCAACAGAGTGTGATATCAATTTACCAGAGAATACAGACGATACTCACGAATATTGGGAATTTACAGGTTCTAATATGCGTATGGGAAGTGATGGATCATTTACATTTTCATATCAAAGGTCGATGTAATCAGATAATTTTAAGCCTGCGAGTTCATCTATTACGGTGTATGCAACAGCAACAAGTTCAACTTCAGATCAAACGTACTATATTGCTTTGTACAAGAAAAATGCGTCAGGAAACGATACACAGATTAAGGACATAAAATATACTGCAAATGGAAAGACGCAATCATATACATTCAATGAATTAAGCACAGATTCTACTTATTATCTATATTTTACGAAACCGTTAACAAGTACAGCAACGATTACGGGATCAGGCAGGATAGAGACTATACAATAAAAGAAAGATAAGTTAATTTTAAGCGCTCATTGTAGAACAGAGGTGCTCCTGATAGTTGTTCAAAACTTAAGGAGCACCCTTGTTTATATGGAGTGTTAGCAGATGCAATAAAATATTCACTCTCATAGAGTGGTGATTTATTTATTTTGTGTGGACTGATAGTCAATCTGTGAAAAGTATCTATTTTATATGATAGTTGAAAATAGTTTGAAAAATCTATGATTATTTTCTTGTCAGGAAAATAAGAGTGTGATACATTTAAAGATAGTAAATCTGCATTGCAAGTCTTTTGCGGTGAATGTTCTGCTTTGCATATCCGGCATGTTCTGCCAAACATCCAAAGCAAAATCGGAAACGGGAGGAGGAAGATGCCTTTGAGGGAGTTTTATTGGACATATAAAGTGCTATGATAGTTTCAACAAAAAAAATATTATTTTATTGACAACAGCGAACATTTGTTTTATAGTAATCAAGAACAAATGTTCTCGTGAAGACTAAGTTGACTTAAGATCAGCTTATCAGGTGAAAAGGAGAAACAATTTATGGAAAAAGAAGAAAAGTTAAAAGCATTGGATGCCGCGCTTGGACAGATTGAGAAGCAGTTTGGAAAAGGTGCGGTCATGAAATTGGGAGATTCCTCCGCGCATATGAATGTAGAGACCATTCCTACCGGCTCGCTTAGCCTTGATATCGCGCTGGGACTCGGTGGAATTCCCAAGGGCAGAATCGTTGAAATATATGGACCGGAATCCAGTGGTAAGACCACAGTTACCCTGCATATGATCGCAGAGGTTCAAAAGAGAGGCGGTATTGCAGGATTTATTGATGCAGAGCATGCGCTTGACCCTGTCTATGCCAGAAATATCGGTGTAGATGTGGATAATCTTTACATATCCCAGCCGGACAACGGCGAGCAGGCGCTTGAAATCACAGAGACAATGGTTCGTTCGGGCGCCATAGATATTGTTGTAGTCGATTCCGTTGCAGCACTTGTACCTAAGGCAGAAATTGACGGTGATATGGGAGACGCTCATGTGGGACTGCAGGCCAGACTGATGTCCCAGGCATTACGTAAATTGACGGCAGTTATCAGCAAATCAAATTGTACGGTCATCTTTATCAATCAGCTGCGTGAGAAGGTCGGCATTATGTTTGGTAATCCGGAAACTACCACAGGCGGACGTGCACTTAAATTTTATTCTTCTGTAAGACTGGATGTAAGAAGGATAGAGTCCTTGAAACAAAGCGGAGAAGCCATTGGAAACAGAACGAGAGTAAAGGTTGTTAAGAATAAGATTGCTCCGCCTTTTAAGGAGGCTGAATTTGATATTATATTTGGTGAAGGGATTTCAGTGGTGGGTGATGTGCTGGATCTTGCAGCAAATGTAAACATTATCAACAAAAGCGGCGCATGGTATTCCTATGCCGGCGATAAGATAGGGCAGGGAAGGGAAAATGCCAAGCAGTATCTGAAAGACAATCCGGAAGTATTTGATGAGGTATCCAGAAAGGTTCGGGAACATTACGGATTACAGGGTGCAGAGGGTTCCGAGGAAAAGGCAGCAGATGACAATAACGGGAATTAAAGAAATAACTAAATCAAGAATGAAAATAGAAATAGACGGTGAATTCGCCTTTGTTTTATACAAGGGCGAATTGCGCGTTTATGGAATAAAAGAAAATCAGGAGATCAGTGAGGAGGTTTATCATAAAATCCTGACAGAAGTGCTCTCTAAAAGAGCAAAACTTCGTGCTATGAATCTTTTAAAGAGCCGCGCCTATACGGCTTTTCAATTGAAAGAAAAACTGGAAGAGGGAGGATATCCGGAGAAAATCATAGAAGAGGCGATTGATTATGTCAGCTCTTTCGGCTATGTGAATGACAGCCAGTATGCGGTTGATTTTATTGAGTATAATAAAGAAACAAAGAGTAAAAACAGGATTTTTATGGACTTATTTAAAAAGGGCATTCCCCGGGATATGATTGAGGAAGCATGGAATGATGTGGTTGGTGAGGAAAAAGAGAAGTTTGAAAAGGAGCAGATTATTTACTGGCTTTCGAAAAAACATTATTCCCCGGAAACAGCGTCATTACAGGAAAAACAAAAAATGATGGCATTTTTGTATCGGAAAGGTTTTTCAAATGAGATGATTAGAAGTGTACTTTCGCTTGACATAACTACCATTTGAGTTTAAAATTTAAGTGTTGTAGATTGCTTTAGAATGTTTTATTACAATAATTGGCATATCATNTNTGTCAGAATTTGTTACATACATTCTATATAGATCAGGGTACAATGAAAACTAAATAAGGAGGTGCTCCTGTAAATGATGCAAGTTTTGATTGCANTCATCGTCACGCTGGTAGTGGTAGCTCCTATAGCATGGATTTTAGCNANAGNTTATTACAAAAAGGTATCTGAAGCNAANATTGGAAATGCTGAGGAAAAGGCACGNGAGATTATTGATGAAGCANTGAAAACTGCTGAGACCAANAAGCGNGAGTCCTTACTNGAAGTAAAGGAAGAGTCNATTCGTACNAAAAATGANTTGGACAAGGAAATNAANGAACGCCGTGCNGAAGCACAGCGGTATGANCGCNGGGTTCAGCAGAAGGAAGAAAACATCGATAAGAAATCAGAGGCGATTGAGAAAAAGGAAGCCAATCTTGCAGCCAGAGAAGAAGAACTGGCAAAGCAGAGGGTTGAAGTNTCAAAGCTGAANGAACAAAGATTACAGGAACTGGAACGAATCTCNGGTTTAACCTCCGAACAGGCAAANGAATATTTATTAAAAATTGTTGAAGATGAAGTAAAACATGAAACGGCTGTGATGATCAAAGAAATGGATAATCGCGCCAAAGAAGAAGCAGACAAGAAAGCCAAAGANTACGTGGTTACAGCAATCCAGAAGTGNGCTGCCGACCATGTGTCNGAAACTACAATATCTGTAGTTCAGCTTCCTAATGACGAAATGAAGGGAAGNATTATTGGTAGAGAGGGTAGAAATATCAGAACCCTTGAAACCTTAACNGGTGTAGATCTNATTATTGACGATACACCGGANGCCGTTATNTTATCAGGCTTTGATCCCATNCGNAGGGAAGTGGCAAGAATTGCGCTTGAGAAATTGATNGTGGACGGACGTATTCATCCGGCACGNATTGANGAGATGGTAGAAAAAGCGCAAANAGAAGTCGAAATCATGATNAANGAGGAAGGTGAGGCTGCTACCTTAGAGGTAGGCGTACATGGNATTCACCCNGAACTTGTAAGANTGCTTGGTAAGATGAANTTCAGNACAAGCTATGGNCAGAATGCGTTAAAGCANTCCATCGAAGTGGCTCAGCTTTCAGGTCTTTTGGCNGCNGAACTTGGTCTTGATGTGAGNATGGCAAAGAGAGCAGGACTTNTGCATGATATTGGNAAGGCAGTAGACCATGAGATGGAAGGNTCCCATATTCAGCTGGGTGTTGAATTGTGCAGAAAGTACAAAGAATCACCGACTGTTNTTAATGCNGTGGAATCTCANCATGGNGATGTNGAGCCNCANACNTTAATTGCATGTATTGTNCAGGCTTCTGATACAATATCTGCNGCAAGACCAGGAGCNAGAAGAGANACACTCGAGACNTANACAAGCAGNCTTAANCANTTAGAAAATATCACAAACAATTTTAAAGGTGTAGATAAATCTTTTGCAATTCAGGCAGGTAGAGAGATTCGTGTAATGGTAGTTCCGGAACAGATTTCTGATTCCGATATGGTACTTTTAGCGAGAGATATTTCAAAGCAGATTGAAGCTGAGCTGGAATATCCCGGACAGATAAAAGTCAATGTAATCAGAGAATCCAGAGTAATTGATTACGCAAAATAAGTTTATTCAATTTACGGACAAGTTGACAGCAGAATTCATTTTTATGGATTCTGCTGTTTGTATCTGAAAAAAAACAAAAATAAATCTTGTCTGTCTATAGATGTTATAGTAAAATGGTATGAGCATTTGATTGTATACAATTATTCAATCATACCATTATAATACAAGCAGGAGGGATATGCATAATGAAGGCATATAAAGAACTTAGTGAAAATGAATTGCTTGCGCTGAAAGAAGATTTAAACAAGCAGTATGAGGAAGCAAAGGCAAAAGGACTAAAACTGGATATGTCCAGAGGAAAGCCTTCGCCGTCCCAGCTGGATATGGAAAGAGACTTTCTCGAGGTAATCAGATCTGACACAAATTTAAAGACATCATCAGGAGTTGACTGTAGAAATTACGGACTTTTAGATGGTATTCCGGAAGCTAAAAAGCTTATGGCAGATATGATAGGTGTTTCTGAGGATATGGTTATTGTGTTTGGCAATTCCAGCCTCAATATAATGTATGATACAGTTGCACGTTCCATGCTTTTTGGTGTACTTGGAAGCACACCTTGGTGTAAGCTGGATAAGGTGAAATTTTTGTGTCCTGTACCGGGATATGACAGGCACTTTGCAATTACGGAACAGTTTGGTATTGAGATGATCAATATTCCGATGACTTGTGATGGACCGGACATGGATTTGGTAGAAAAGTATGTAAATGAGGATCCGGCAGTAAAAGGAATCTGGTGTGTGCCTAAATATTCGAATCCGCAGGGATATACTTATTCAGATGAAACGGTGAGAAGATTTGCTGCTTTAAAGCCGGCTGCTAAAGATTTCAGAATTTACTGGGATAATGCATATGCAATCCATGATCTGTACGAAGATAAAAGCGATCAGCTTCTTGAGATTTTAGGTGAGTGCGACAAAATGGGAAATGCAGATATGGTTTATGAGTTCGTATCCACTTCTAAAGTTACATTCCCAGGTTCAGGAATTTCAGCTCTTGCGTCTTCTAAAGCAAATCTGGAATCTATCAAAAATACGATGACGATTCAGACCATTGGTCCTGATAAGCTGAATCAGCTGCGTCATGTGCTTTACTTCAAAAATATTGACGGAATGAAGGCTCATATGATGAAGCATGCAGCAATCATGCGTCCGAAATTCGAGGCTATTGAAAAGGTTCTTTCGAGAGAGCTTGACGGACTTGAAATCGGTTCATGGACAAAGCCGAACGGCGGTTATTTCATTTCTTTTGAAGCTATGGAAGGATGCGCAAAAGAGATTGTGAGCAGATGTAAAGAGGCAGGTGTTGTCCTCACAGGAGCGGGAGCAACCTATCCGTACAAGAATGATCCTAAAGACAGCAATATCCGTATTGCACCTACATTCCCTTCAGAGGAAGAATTAGCTACAGCGACAGATTTGTTTGTACTTTGTGTGAAAATGGTCAGCGTGGAAAAAATGCTTCAGGACAAATAAGAATATTTTGTATTGATGTTAATTGACATGGAACAGGAGCTCATATAGGATGGAAGAATTTAAGAGATTGTCCAGAGATTTGGTTGCCCATGGAGCAATCATTGATTATTATCAGGATACGATGCAGATACCGAATGGCAATATTGTGAAATGGGACTTTATCAAACATAAAGGTGCAGCAGCGGTGGTGCCGGTGGATGATGAGGGGCGTCTTATCATGGTAAAGCAGTACCGTAACGCGTTGGAGCGCTATACACTTGAGATTCCTGCGGGTGGACTGAACGATCAGGCTGAACCCACAAGGGAGGCAGCAGCAAGAGAGCTGGCGGAGGAGACAGGATATACTGCAGAACATATGGAGCTGCTTCTTACAATCCGTACAACGGTTGCGTTCTGTGATGAAAAAATTGACATTTATTTAGCGAGGGGACTTAAAGCCGGAGAACAGCATCTTGATGAAGACGAATTTGTCAGGGTAGGCGCTTATACGGTTGAGGAACTGACAGAAAAGATTTATGCAGGTAAAATAGAAGATTCAAAAACCATTGCGGCGATTCTTGCTTATAAAGATAAATATGGAAAATAGTTTTTGACAGGCAGTGCATATGTACTGCCTGTTTTTCATATATTTAGTAAAACTTTAAAATGGGACAACAAGAAATGAAAAAGATGGGAAACAGCAATGTTTATATGTTATGGTTCTATTTGTTTTTAGGAAGTTTTATTTTGGGCGTGTTTATCATGAACATGGGAGATGAAGTACTTCTTTCAGAAAATGGTATATTCAGTCAAGCATCAATCAGCAGATTAAAATATATTGAAATTGACAGCGGAAGGTTTTTCCAATATGTCTTAAAAAACAGGCTGGGGAAAGGAGCGCTGCTCTTGCTGCTTTCTACGACTGGGCTTGGAATTGTCTCCGTCTATGCATGTATTGTCTGGCAGGGAATGCTTGCCGGCATGACGATCACCACAGCTATCATACGATATGGAATAAGAGGGATGTTGCTCATATTGGGAGGGATGTTTCCGCATCAATTGCTTCTTATACCGGCAGAAATCATGCTTCTGGGATGGTGTTATGAAAATTGTGGCAGAGGGCATTTTTCAGGAAAAGGAAGCCTGCCTTATTATAAGAACAGAAAACAACAATATTTAAGACAGGCAATTGGTCTGGTGTGGATTATTGTGGTCATTATAATAGGGTGTATTCTGGAAAGTTATGTAAACCCAATCCTGATTTCTGATCTGGTCAAAATTTTTTAAAATATTTCTTTTACAATATATGGTATTATCATAATTTAGCACATGCGATATGTAGTATTTTTATAAAAATATTTGAGAATCCGTATAAATAGAGCAAAAAATGCATTTGCTTTTCTTTCTTTTTCTGATTATAATGATACCTAGACCCAGTTTATGTAAACGGGAAAACGGTGGGGAGAAGTGTTTTGGGAATGGAAGCAGAAATCAATGCATTTATTTTTTATTTACATAATATCAGAAAAACTTCTGCGAATACAGAGATGTCTTACCGCAGGGATTTGTTTAAAGTAAGGAATTATATGGAGGAACAGGGGATTAAGGATGTGAAGAAAATCACATCAACGAACTTAAATTCTTACATATTATTTCTTGAAAAAAATAAATTTTCATCAGCTACTATATCAAGGAATATCGCATCGTTGAAAGCTTTTTATCATTATATGTACAAAGAAGGAATGGTAAGCGAGGATGTTGCAGAAATGCTTCATGCACCGAAAATAGAAAAGAAGATTCCTGAAATTCTTTCTACGGAAGAAGTAATCAGGCTGCTGGAACAGCCTTCGGGGGATACCCCCAAGGAAATCAGGGATAAAGCAATGCTGGAGCTTTTGTATGCTACAGGAATCAGAGTCACTGAGCTTATTACATTGAAACTGAATGATATCAATCTTCAAATGGGATATCTTGTCTGTAGGGATGCCGGAAAAGAGAGGGTTATACCTTTTGGAAATGAGGCAAAAAGCGCTCTTGTGCGGTATCTGGGCGGAACGCGTGCAGCCATGATATCTGATAGGGATTCAGAATATTTATTTGTTAATTGTTCGGGTCAGCCCATGAGCCGGCAGGGGTTCTGGAAGCTGATTAAGTTTTATTCCAAAAAAGCAGGGATTGTTGAGGATATTACGCCGCATACCTTGCGCCATTCATTTGCAGCCCATCTGGTAGAAAACGGTGCTGATCTGCGCAGTGTACAGGAGATGCTGGGACACTCGGATATTTCCACGACACAGATTTATTTAAATATGAGCCACAGCAGAATACGGGAAGTGTATGCGAAAGCGCATCCCAGGCGGTAATATAAAAGTACAACGGGCAGCAAAACATGCTGCCCGTTGTTGAACATTTATTCATATTCAGCAATATCGTAAATTAATCGTTCGGTAGCTTCCCATCCAAGACAAGGGTCTGTGATGGATTTGCCGTAGACGCCGCCGCCCACTTTCTGGCAGCCTTCTTCAATGTAGCTTTCAACCATAACGCCTTTGACCAGTTTGTGGATATCAGCATTTAACTTGCGGCTGTGCATAACCTCTTTCACGATTCGGACCTGCTGCTCAAACTGTTTATTGGAATTGCTGTGGTTTGTATCTATGATGGTGGCAGGATTTTTTAAATCTCTTTCATTGTATAGTGTAAGAAGGAGATTTAAATCTTCATAGTGATAATTGGGAAGATTGCCGCCATGCTTATTGGTAGCACCTCTTAAAACTGTGTGGGCAAGTTCATTGCCGTTCGTCTTAACCTCCCATCCTCTGTAGATGAAAGAGTGGGAATGCTGGGATGCATACACGGAATTCAGCATAACGGTCAGGTTGCCGCTGGTGGGATTTTTCATACCGGCGGGGATGTCAAAACCGCTGACAACGATTCTATGTTGCTGATCCTCAACAGAGCGCGCGCCAATCGCAACATAAGACAAAATGTCCGATACATATCCCCAGTTTTCAGGGTAAAGCATCTCATCAGCAGCGGTGAGACCGGATTCTGCAATGGCACGGATGTGCATTTTTCTCATAGCGATAAGCCCTGCAAGGAAATCCGGTTTCTGTTCAGGGTCGGGCTGATGTACAATCCCCTTATAGCCCTCACCGGTAGTTCTTGGCTTATTTGTATAAATACGGGGAATTAAGATTAGGTTGTCCTTTACTTTCTCATTAACCCTTGCAAGTCGGGTCACATAATCACATACGGCATCTTCATTGTCAGCAGAACAGGGACCAATGATAACAAGGAACTTGTTGCTTTTTCCGGTGATGACATCACGGATTTCTTTATCTTTTTCTTCTTTCAATTTGACCAAATCGGAAGGGACAGCGAACTGGCTTCTGATTTCATCTGGTGTCGGCAGTTTTTTTATAAATTCAAATGACATGTTTTTTTCCTCCTCAAGTAATCTTGTACATTATAATATACAAAAAAGGGAATTGCAATGGAAAGCTGAACTGTTGCAAAAATCTGATAAAGACAGTGGGAACGACTTGCATTATAAGGGAAAAAAGTGTAAAATTGCAAAGTATATAATTGACAGAGGAGTAAAAGAGATGGCACTTAGCAAGAAGCCGGTTACCGGCATGAAGGATATTCTTCCCGAGGAAATGCAGATTCGGGATTATGTAATTGGTGTAATTAAGGAAACCTATGGAGCTTTTGGGTTCACTTCCATTGAGACGCCGTGTGTGGAAAACATTGAAAATTTGAGTAACAAGCAAGGCGGCGAGAATGAAAAACTGATTTTCAAAATTCTAAAAAGAGGAGAGAAGCTGAATCTGGAGACAGCTGAGAGTGAAAAGGATCTGGTTGACGGCGGGCTTCGTTATGATCTTACGGTGCCGTTAGTACGGTTTTACTCTAATCATGCAAACGAACTGCCGAATCCCTTCAAGGCACTCCAGATGGGAAATGTGTGGAGGGCGGACAGGCCTCAGAGGGGACGTTACCGTCAGTTTATGCAGTGTGACATTGATATTCTTGGGGAGTCTTCCAATCTTGCAGAAATAGAGCTGATACTGGCAACCACCACCACTTTGGGAAAGCTGGGATTTAAGAATTTTCAGATCAGAATCAATGAGAGAAGAATCTTAAAGGCAATGGCAGCATACAGCGGATTTGCAGAAGACAGCTACGACAGTGTATTTATCACTCTTGATAAGATGGACAAGATTGGTCTTGACGGTGTGGAGAAAGAACTTTTAGAAAATGGATTTGCTAAGGAAAGCGTGGATAAATATCTGGCATTGTTCAAGGGAATGGAAAGCGCCGAGGATGGTCTTGGTTTTCTTGCCGGAGAATTAGGAGATTATCTGGAGGAGGAAGTGAGGGTCAGTCTTCAGGAGATTATGGAAAGCGTACGTGCTACCCAGTGTTCTGACTTTGAGCTTGTGTTCGATCCCACGCTGGTGCGCGGAATGTCCTATTATACGGGAACCATCTTTGAGATTGCAATGCCTGAGTTTGGCGGAAGCTGCGGCGGCGGCGGAAGATATGATAAAATGGTAGGAAAATTTACCGGAAATGATGTGCCGGCATGCGGCTTTTCCATTGGATTTGAGAGAATTATCCTGCTTCTTATGGAAAGCGGCTTTAAAGTACCCTCCCAGCCATCCAAGGTGGCATATCTTCTGGAAAAAGGACTTCCCGGAGAGGAATTGTGTAAAGTGATCGCTAAGGCACAGGAGGAACGGAGAGAAGGAAAACAGGTACTGGTAGTTCGGATGAATAAGAATAAAAAGTTCCAGAAAGAGCAGCTGACTAAGGAAGGGTATACGGACTTCCGGGAATTTTATAAGAACCCGCTCAAATAATGATATTACTACGAAAAATACTACTTTTTAATCCAAAAGTAGTATTTTCTTTTTATCATTTACCGGATAGAATAAAGCCATAAAAAGAGTCCGAAGGAAAAAGGAGGAGCAGATATGTATTTATTATCAATTATAAGTGTCATATTAGTGACAGGATTCATGTGTGTTACGTCATTTGGAGTGGATGGAAATTATGTGACCAGCTTTTGGGATTTTTACACGTTTCTTTTTTTGATATTGTTTTTGATTCCGCTGCTGATATCGGGGGGATTGCTGAAGGATTTCAACAACGCATTTCGTCTTGGAATAGGGAAAAAGGCGCCGGCAAGCCTGACAGAACTTAAGCGGGCAAAAGAGTCAGTAAGTCTGACCATTAAAATCATGTTGATTTTGTCTGTATTCACATGTGCCATACAGGGGATTCTCATCCTTTACCATGTGGATAATCCGGCAACTCTTGGTCCAAATTTTTCAGTAGCCATGCTTTCACTTATTTACGGTATGGGAATCGCGCTGATTCTCTTGCCTTTGCAGGCAAGACTGAATATCGAAATACAGGAATATATCAGCGAAAAGGAATAGGGTCGCCTATGAAAAGGACGATAAAAAAACTTGCAGCGATGGTTTTATACATGATTTTCCTCTGCTGTCTGCTTAAGACAGAGGCACTGCTGCTTTTCAGTCCCAAGTATATTGGAATGTTTCTTGCAGGGTGTATCATATTGTGCATTCCGTATCTTGAAAAAGGGATGAGATGGGAAGATGTTAAAACAATTTTTAGGAAGAACGCTATTATGGCGGGGTACCTTGAAACCTTTATGCTTATTTATGTAAGCATGATTCAGAATAGGATTTTATTGGAAACGCTGATGGCAGAACTGGCGCTGGATATAAGACCTTTATTTTATGGGTTTGTATGCTATGTAATCCTAAAGGAGGAATCCCGTACCCAGATACAGGAAGATAAGAAAAAGCCGATGGATGAGGATAGGGACGCAGAAGCCGGGGCAGAGAAGAGGGAAAAGAAGCGGGAACTGGATTTTTCTAAACTGACCAGAGCGGAAAAACAGGTGGCAGAACTTGCCAGGAGAGGTCTGACTAACAGGGAAATAGGGGAAGAACTCTTTATATCGGAAGCTACCGTAAAAAAGCATATGTCCAATATATTTGATAAGCTGGAAATTGATAGCAGAAGAGAATTGAGATAGGAATGTTTTCCAATAAAAACATTGTCAAAAAAATATCAATGTGGTATGATTACACCGTATTGTATCTCACATGAGAATAATAACAGGAGGAAAGTACCATGAAAAATGAAAAAACTTATGAATTAGTGCTGACAGCACTGTTCACCGCCATTATTGTCATAATGGCATTTACACCGCTGGGATATATCCCATTAGTTGTTATCAATGCAACGGTCATTCATATCCCGGTAATCCTTGGAGCGCTATTTTTAGGACCGAAAAAAGGTGCATTTTTAGGATTTGTGTTTGGGCTGACGAGCTTTATCAACAACACGTTTAAGGCGGCAACTGCATCAGCATTTGTATTCTCGCCTGTGCTGGCTGCCAATATGATTGGTATATCAGGTGTCTTTAAAAGTATGTACATCTGCTTTGTACCCAGGATTTTAGTTGGGATTATTCCCTATTTTGTGTATATTCTGATTCGGAATGTATTAAAGAGCGAACAGAAAATATGGCGTGTTGTAGTCAATGCAGTGGCAGCTGTCATTCTTTTTATTTCCGTAAGAGCATTTGTCAACAATTTAATAGATGGGGCAGGCAGTCTTGCAGGTACTGTAGTAGGACTTATTTCTGGAATTGTGCTGTTTGTAGTTCTTAGTGTGGTTGTCAGGGCAAAAAAGGCATCGGGTATTGCGCTTGCCTATGCAGGATTATCGGGAGCTTTTACAAACACGTTATTTGTCATGAGCGGCATTTTTATTTTATACAAAGATGCTTATGCCAACGCGCTTGGCATCGCAGGAGATGCGGTCATTGATGTGATTATGGGCGTAATCAGTTTTAATGGAATTGTGGAGGCAGTAGTTGCGGCAATTCTGATAGCAGGTGTCGGCATGGCACTGATACATGTAAAACCAATCAAAGAATTAAAATAGAACGGCGGACATAAAATAAGACGGTAAATGGGCAAAAGTGGAAACTGGATTGGAGAAGGAAAATGATTTTAGCGGTAGATATAGGAAATACCAATATTGTAATTGGATGCATGGAGCAGGAAAAGATTTATTTTGTGGAGAGAGTGTCCACCAACATTTCTAAGACAGAACTGGAATATGTGGTGGAGTTTAAGACTCTTTTTGACCTGTATCACATTAAAATGGAAGAAATCACAGGCTGCATTATAGCTTCAGTCGTTCCGCCGCTGATCAATATCGTAAATGCAGCTATGGAGAAGCTTCTTCATACAACACCTCTTATTGTTGGTCCAGGTGTGAAAACGGGATTGAATATCCTGATGGATAATCCGGCGCAGGTTGGAGCGGATCTCATTGTCAATGCGGTAGCAGGGCTGAAATATTATGGAGCCCCCATTATCATGATTGATATGGGCACTGCCACTACCATCAGCGTAGTGGATGAAAAGAAAAACTATATCGGGGGCATGATTCTGCCCGGCGTCAAGGTATCATTGGAATCTCTGGTGAACCGTACCTCCCAGTTGCCAAGGATCAGCCTGGAAGCACCGAAAAAGATAATCGGGAAAAATACCATAGACTGTATGAAGAGCGGTATTATCATGGGGCAGGCTGCCTGCATGGATGGTATGATCGAGCGCATATGGGAGGAACTGGGGTATCAGGCAGATGTGGTCGCTACCGGCGGACTTGCAGGCTGTATCGTACCTTATTGCAAGAAAAAGATTATTTATGATAATGAGCTGACTTTAAAAGGACTGAACGTAATCTACTGGAAGAATATGGAGCCTACAGCGTAGGGACAGGGAGGGAAAGGATGTTACAGGGAAAACACATTGTACTTGGTGTAACAGGCAGTATTGCTGCCTACAAGATTGCCACGCTTGCAAGTATGCTGAAAAAGCGCAAGGCGGATGTCACGGTGATCATGACCCCAAATGCCACGAACTTTATTAATCCAATTACCTTTGAAGAGTTGACAGGAAATAAGTGTCTGGTAGATACATTTGACCGTAATTTTCAGCATAATGTGGCGCATGTGTCTTTAGCGAGGCAAACGGATGTGTTTATGGTTGCGCCGGCATCCGCTAATGTGATTGCCAAGGCAGCCCACGGAATAGCGGACGACATGCTGACAACCACCCTGCTTGCCTGCGAATGCCCCAAGTTGATTGCGCCTGCGATGAACACGCGGATGTACTTAAATCCCATTGTGCAGGATAATATGAAGATTCTTCAAAACTATGGTATGGAAGTGATCACGCCGGCTGTGGGATATTTAGCCTGCGGCGATACAGGGGAGGGCAAAATGCCTGAGCCGGAACTTTTATTGGAATATATTATCAAGGCATTATATCCCAAAGACATGGAAGGAACCAAGGTACTGGTGACGGCAGGACCTACCCAGGAAAAAATCGATCCGGTGCGTTATATCACCAATCACTCTACCGGAAAGATGGGATATGCCATAGCAAGAGCCGCAATGATGCGCGGGGCTGAGGTGACGCTTGTAACTGGGAAGACGGATCTGATTCCGCCTATGGGAGTGCATACAGTGGAAATCACATCTGCCGCAGATATGGCGCAGGCGGTAAAAGAGTGTGCGCAGGAGCAGGATATCATCATCAAGGCAGCAGCTGTTGCAGATTATCGTCCCATGCATACGGCAGATGAGAAGATGAAGAAGACGGATGACGATATGAGCATTTTGCTTGAGCGCACGGAAGATATCTTAGGATTTTTAGGAAGCCATAAAAGAGAAGGGCAGTTTTTGTGCGGATTCTCCATGGAAACAGAGAACATGATAGAGAATTCCCGCAAAAAGCTGGAGAAAAAGAATCTGGATTTGATTGTGGCAAACAATCTGAAAGAACAGGGAGCAGGATTTGGCACGGACACCAATGTCGTGACTCTGCTCGCAAGAAATGATACAGTACAACTTCCGATGATGGGAAAGGACGAAGTGGCAGATCAGCTGCTCACCTACATTATGGAACACAGATAGCAGATGAAAAAGAAACTGATTCGATTCATGGGATCAGTTTCTTTTTACAGAATATCGCAAAGGCAGGATACATATATGGAGAGTTCAAAAAAATACGAATATATATTAGAACAGCCGGAAATCAGGGAATTTTGTTTTCATGCTTTTCTGGAGCAAATCAGATACAGTAAGACGGCGGGGCTTAAAATAATTCTTCTTTTTGTTTTGTATCTGATTATCATGCCGCGCATAGCGGGCTGGTTTGCGGTTCTGATTGTGGCAGTGCTTCTGCTATCGATCGTCCGCACTTATACCAATATCGGAAAGAGTATATCGGGGCAGCAGTGGACGGTATGGCTGGAGGGTGGCATGTTAAAAGTAGACAGAGAAGGCAGCAGTGAAGTGTCCTGTAGTAATATAAAGCTGATTCGCACAACACGCCGGCTGCTTATGCTTGGATATCTGAAGACGGAACAGCGTCCAGCATGGATTATCGTTCCTCTTCGGGTGTTTGCAGAGGTACAGGAAAGAGAGAGTTTTTTGGACAGAATTCGTCATCCGCAAGAGATAGAAGGAAACGATACAGAGGAAGAAGCGGAAGGAATATGCTTAACTTATACGCTTGATGAGATGCGATGGGTAGATTTCAGGAAGGGCGCGGTGAGTATCATAACCAGTGGAACGTTTGGAAGGAAGAAACGGGTGCGTACTGTCTTGCTTTTTGGTCTTTGGATGGTGATATCCATGCTTGTTTGTCTTTACCTGGTGGAGGGATATTTTAGTTGGGTGTCAGCTGGATATGGTCTGGGTATTGCAGTATTGATTACTGTCCGGCTTTTTTTCCGTGATCCGGAGAAGTCGTTCAGAAAGCAGATTAAGAAGCCCGCTGTCAGAGACAGGGAGTGCGGTGTGTGGCAGATTATGCTGTCAGAGTCGGGCGTATGTGTAAGGACACCTGAGGGCATGCGGAATAATCATGCATGGGAGAAGTTTGAGTGGCTTGTGGAGACAGGGGACGCATTTTATATTTTTTATAAAGACAAGAAGAATTATGAGGTCATTGCAAAGGAGAGTTTTCAGGACTGGAATCAGGTTTCCGCCATGCATGAGCTCTGTGCGCGAAAAGGTGTAAAGCTGATTCAGGGGCGGAAGATGCATTATATACCTGATTGGGGATTTGTTTTGCTCGTTGTGCTTTATGTCATATTATGTGTTGGGATTATATTCATGAGTGTTTTTTGAGCAGTATGAAGGAAAACCGTGGTCAGAGGCATAGGGCAGCACAAGAGCAGCGTGAGGTGCACTATCAGGAAGACGTATATTGATCTAGCAGCTGAGCAAACTTTTCATGATGAAGAGCAATCCATTGCTCATAGCGGCTGTTGTCAGCGGTTATCATTTTTCCAAGTTCCACGAGGAATGCAGGGAGGTCTTTGACCAATATGGATTTTCCCATATCCGCAAGTATTTCCTTTCCCTGCAGAGGGCATCCCCCTTCAAAAACAGCAAAGGCAGATTCAGGTCCTGAAGGTGTCTGGCGGATGCCGCCCCTGAAACCAAGTGTTCCAATCTGATGTGTACCGCAGGAGGAGGGACAGCCGGAAATATAAATTTTAGGGAGAACACCGTCGGCAAAATTTTCTTTGCGGACTGCGTTGATGCAGGCGGACAATAGAGACTGGGAGTCGCCGATTCCTACCTGACAGATAGAAGCGCCGATGCAGGCCGTGGAGGTTTCAAAGAGATTCCGGGCACCGTCATCTGTTGCATCCAGAACTGCCTGTGCTTCTTCGGCATTGCAGTTGATGAGGTACATTCCTTCCTGTGGAGTCAGTCTGATTTCCACATCTTCCATGGGTTCAATTAATTGATACAATTGTGCTGCTTTAGCCGGTGTAAGATTCCCGCCAATGGGCTGATAGAATACAGAATACAGCCCTTCTTGCTTTTGAGGAATGATTCGTTTGTTGGAAATAGGGCGTTCGGATCCCTGCTTTGTAATTTCGTGGATGGGGATGTGAAGGTCAAGGGCTTCTTTGACAAAGACCTTGTCAAGCTGCTCCTGATATGCAGCAAGAAGTCCGTCTTTCCCCAGCGTTTCCTGCATGAACCGTGTTCTTGCTTTGCTGCGGTTTTCAAAGTTGCCGTAGGTGATGAAAGTGTTGACCATTGCTTTGATATAATAAAGAATTTTTTTGGGTGGAACTTTTTTGGCAGCACATATGCCCAGTGCGGGTTTGATGCCCAGACCTCCGGCAATATATACATCAAAGGTATGATCCGCTCTGGCAGTAAAGCCTAAGTCGCGGAAGGTGGCGTGGGTTTCATTTTCAGGTGAGTTGGAAAAGCATACCTTCAATTTGCGGGGAAATTTTACTGCCTTGATGAAATCCATAAGGTATTCGCCTGCTGCCTCGGCGTAAGGCATCACGTCAAAAAATTCACTTTTCTGTACACCGGATAAAGGGGATGCCATGACATTGCGCGGAAAATCACCGCCGCCGCCTCTGGAAATCATTCCCGCTCGCCATGCCTCTTCCATGAGCAAGCATAAATCATCTGCTTCCAGATTATGCAGCTGGATGGACTGGCAGGTGGTCATTTTCAGCCGGTCGATTCCATACTTTTCGCAGCGTGTTACAATGAATTTTAAGCGTTCTTTTGTGAGACGTCCGCCTGCCATACGGAGCCGCAGCATATGTTTTTTTCCGCCCCGCTGGGCATAGCTTCCAAAGCCGCCGGAAAAACTTTTGTATGCAGCTACGGTCATTTCTCCGTTATGGAATTGCATTGTTTTTTCTTTAAATTCTTCTAAATCGGGAAGAAACTGAGTTAAATAGTCCTTTGCCATGGTATGAAATCCTCCTTGTAATATAAGGTATTGTGCGCAGTTTTTTATAAAATACTTGCCCGGCATAAATTGTGGATTTATTTTTGTAACATAAATCCGCTTTATATAAAATGAACTATTTTTGATTAGTTGTTTTACAAAAATGGAAGAATAATGATTATAAAAGAGGGGATAATTTTCTTAAGAATAAAGCAAAAGGAGCTGAATATAATCAATGATTGAATCAGATACAATAAAACTGCTGAGAGAATGTGATGCCGGTATAAAAATGGGTGTTGCATCCATTGATGAAGTTCTGGAGTATGTACACGATGAAACACTTGGCAGATGCCTTGAGGATTGTAAAGACGAACACAATAGGCTGCAAGAGGAAATACAGGTTCTTTTAGACAAATATCATGATGATGGAAAAGAACCCAATCCGATGGCGAAAAGCATGTCATGGGTGAAAACAAATATGAAACTGGTTATGGATGAATCGGATGAAACAATTGCCGATTTAATGACAGATGGCTGTAATATGGGGGTAAAGTCTCTTAACAAATATTTGAACCAGTATAAAGCTGCTGACGAAAAAACTAAGGATATTGCGAAACGATTGATAAATGTGGAAGAAAAACTTGTTGCCGATATTCGTCTCTTTTTATAAGTATAAAATAAAACAGTCATTGAAATTCGAATTCCTATGAGGAAACATGCAAATAGGTATAGCTCCAAATTGAAAAAGATAATTGACCAGAAAAAGTTAATTACAAGCTGAATGCCGTATACAGTTAGGGCATAATTGTTTGGCTTTCCGGATGTAAGCACCAGATATGATGCAATTCCCATAAGGATATACAGAATCGTCCACACAACCGGAAACAGCCAGCCTGGCGGAGCTAGACCTGGTTTAGTGATTGAATTAAAAGTTTCCATACTATTTTGTGTCAGAAGCATAAGAGATCTTTGGCTTAGATCGGACAGTTAGAGCGGAGGAACATCAGATGGAATTCATTATGATGGTGATTCTTGAATAAAAAGAGACTTATCTACTTTTTCTAATAAGTTAAGCGGGAGACACTTTTTGGTAATATCAATACTGCCGCTTTGGAAGGTAAGTTCAGTATATATATTCTGCCAGATTGGTTTATGGAAGATAGCAAAAATTTTTCCGGGCGGTTTATCTACCGCAGCAGATAATCCCGCCCTTTTGTGACTGATTTTTCCGTTGTCCGCCAACTGTCCGGCGCCCAAAGTCCGGAATGAATGTCTGGTTTTTCCGTTGCCAGCCAACCGCCCAGCGCCCAAAGTCTGGAATGAATTTCGGATTGATTGTGTCAGCCCACATGATAAGCTTACAGCCCATCTATTACTTATAGTTTACACAAAGAAGGGTAATATGCAAATACTTTTTTGATGGTTTGAAAGGCTTAATGCTGTCTAGGATATTTTTGTTAATTCTTTTATTTCCTGCATAAACTTTTCTGAAGCTTTAGAGAATACTTGATATTTTTTCCAGATAATATTCATGCCTTCCTCTCTTTTAGGCGAGAGAGGGCGGAAACATAGATTACTGTTGCCGGAAGTATTAATGATTTTATCAAATCCGATTGCATACCCTAAGCCTTCCTCAACCATAAGGGAAGCATTGAAAAGTAAATTATAGGTGGCAACGATTTCTAATTCGGACATTTCTTTCTTTATCCATGCAGATAATGTTCCGTTGTTATCATCCTGCTTCGATACAATCAGGGGATTGTCCCACAAATCTTCCGGGGAAATGGTTTCTTTTACAGCCAGAGGTGAATCTTTCCGCATTAATACGCCCCAGGTATCTTTATGGGGCAATGGTATCGAATTGTATTTTGAATGGTCTACAGAGCCGAAAACAAATCCAAAATCGATTAGTCCTTTGTCTAATTGCTCCAGTACAAATACGGAATTTCCGCTGGCAATATGGTAATGGATGCCGGGATATGATTTATAGAGTTCTCTTGCCGCTTTTGCAATAAAGCGGACGGCATCGGTCTCACCTGCACCAATATGAACATCACCGACAATAACCTGATCGGAAAGGGAAATCTCTCGCTCGGTTTTCTGCACCAGATTTAGGATTTCTTCAGCACGTTTTCTCAAAATCATTCCTTCTTCTGTGAGTGTGACTTTTCTGGAGCCTTTTGTTCCTCGGATCAAAAGCTGTTTCCCTAATTCTTCTTCCATAGCTTTAATCTGAGTAGAAAGAGTGGGCTGAGACAGATGAAGGGATTCCGCGGCCCGTACAATGCTCTGTTCTCTTGCTACTGCAAGAAAATATTGAAGTACACGCAATTCCATATTCCTAATTCCTTCCAGTTCATTTTTTATTGCATATAGTATAGCATGCAGATCAATAGGTTTCAATTATTCAAATGGATTTAAAATAAGTATTTGTTATTAATATTAGCAGGAAATATAATACAAATATAAAACCTAGAAAAAATCAGATTAGTGATGGTGAGTGAAGATGGATGGTAAGGGAATCAAACTTGAGGAACTAACACAGTATGGCACAAAGGAAGCAGTAGTTCAAAATCTGGAAGATGCGGGATGTACCTTGGACACTATCGAGTGCTGCATTGCCTGTATGGAACAGGGGAAAAAGAATGAACTGCTGAAACGGCTGGAAGAACACAGAACAAGTCTTTTAAACAAGGTGCATGAAGAAGAAAAACATATAGACTGCCTGGATTATCTGGTTTATCAGATCAGGCGTTGCTAAATCAAATTTGAATGAATATGGATATGGAGGAAGAACTATGCAAGTAATTGAAAATCAGACTTTTGATATGGAACGCGCTCTTTACGGAAGCAATGGAGTATTGGTAAGGAACTGTTCGTTTGACGGACCAGCGGACGGTGAAAGTGCATTTAAGGAAGGGCGGGATATTGAGGCAGAACATTGCTTTTTAAATCTGCGTTATCCTTTTTGGCATGACCATGGGCTAAAAATTGCAAATTCGGAAATGACCGAAGCCTGCCGGGCAGCGTTATGGTATTCTGACCATGTAGAGATTACAGATAGCAAGATGCACGGAATCAAGGCACTGCGGGAGTGCAGTGATGTTCTCATAAGGAACTGTGACATTATTTCGCCGGAATTTGGCTGGTCGGTGCGGGGAATCTGTATGGAAGATACTACAGCAGATAGTGAGTATTTCATGATGCGCTCGGAGAATCTGACATTCAGAAATGTGACCTTTAAAGGCAAATACTCATTCCAGTATATTAAGAATGCCACATTTGAAAACTGCATATTTGATACGAAGGATGCTTTTTGGCACGGCGAAAACATAACGGTAAAAAATAGTGTGGTAAAGGGAGAATACCTGGCATGGTATTCAGATGGGCTGACTCTGATAGACTGCAAGATTATTGGGACACAGCCGCTATGTTATTGTAAAAACCTGAAATTGATCCGTTGTGAAATGGTTGATACGGATCTCGCTTTTGAAAAATCAGAAGTGGAGGCGGTCATCACGACAAAGATTGACAGCATTAAAAATCCTCTGTCTGGATGGATTCAGGCGCCGGAAGTGGGAGAACTGATTATGGATGACGAAGAGGCAAAAGGAGAGGTTTTAATCTGCGGGCAGAAAAAAGGTGATAGAAGCTGCAAAATGTGTAATTGCGCGTGACTGGATGTAGGAGATGGATAGAAGCATTCGTCATGGTAGGAGGCAGTTTATGAAAAAGATGATTTGTATGGTGATGTTTTTTACGATATTACTTACGGCAGCAGCCTGTAAGAACAGTCAAGAAGATCAAAATCCCGACGCAGAACAGGAGATTACAGAGATGAAGATGAAAGTTCAAATTGGGGATACCATTTTTAAAGCCACACTGGCAGATAATTCTTCCGTAGATGCGCTGAAGGAATTGATGGCAGATGGTCCTCTCACCCTGAATATGAGTGATTATGCCAACATGGAAAAAGGTGCAGATTTAGGGGGTACACTGCCGCAGAACAATGAGCAGATGAATACGCAGGCTGGTGATATTATTTTGTATCAAGGCAGGACATTTGTAATTTACTATGACATAAATTCATGGAGTCTGACACCCATTGGAAAAATTGACAATGTGGATGCAGAAGAATTGAGAGAGGTATTGGGAACTGGCGATGTTACAGTGACCTTGTCTTTTGAATAAAGAAAACAAGAGGAGAGAGCATATGATTTACAGAAAATTTCAAGACATGAAATTATCTGGTTTAGGGCTTGGCATGATGCGTCTGCCTGTGCTGGATGGTAATGACGGAGCAGTGGATGAGACTGCAGCTGCCGAACTGATTGATTTTGCTTACAAGAGTGGAATTAATTATTTTGATACGGCATGGGGATACCATGATGGTAATTCAGAGCTGGTTGCAGGAAAGTATCTTTCCAGATATCCCCGGGAGAGTTATTACCTTGCCAGCAAATTTCCGGGTTACGACCTTTCCAACATGATCAAGGTGGAAGAAATTTTTGAGAGACAGCTTGAAAAATGTCAGACACAGTATTTTGATTTTTATTTATTTCACAATGTCTATGAAGGGAATATCGATGCATACCTTGACCCCCAATATGGGATTTTGGAGTATCTGCTGAAACAGAAGGCTAATGGTCGGATTCGGCACCTTGGCTTTTCAGCGCATGGCAGTGCAGAAGTAATCCGGCGCTTTTTGGATGCCAATGGCAAGTATATGGAATTCTGCCAGCTTCAAATCAACTATATGGATTGGCATTTTCAGGATGCACAGGAGAAGACAGCTATTTTGCAGAAAGCCGGCATTCCTGTCTGGGTTATGGAACCGTTGCGGGGTGGAAGACTTGCGAAAGCCTCAGAAGAATTGACTGCGACATTGCATTCCATGCGGCCAAAGGAAACTGTTCCTGGATGGGCGTTCCGGTTCCTGCAAAGCATTCCTGGCGTAACCATGGTGTTATCCGGCATGTCCAATATGGAGCAGTTAAAAGCAAATATTGCTACATATGAGACTGATGAGCCTTTAAGTACAGAAGAATTTGACACATTGGTGAGATATGCGGATGAGGAAACCAGAAAGGGCGGACTTCCCTGTACAGCTTGCCATTATTGTACCAGCCATTGCCCACAGAAACTTCTGATTCCGGAACTGATTGATTTGTACAATGAACATAAGATTACAGGAGGCGGCTTTATCGCTCCCATGGCGGTGGGCAGTATGCCGAAGGAAAAACGTCCTGCTAACTGCATTGGCTGCAGAAGATGTGAACAAGTCTGTCCACAGCGGATAAAGATATCAGAGATGATGAATGATTTTACTGCTATGATCGGTATGTAGCAGTGACCGTCCCCTTGTTACGGCAGTGACATTGATGGTGTTGAGTATATTGGTGCATTGTGTTAATAAGGTTTAAGAAGAAGCCCTTTGCTGCTTGAGAAATCTTGCAGCGGGGCTTTAGATATTTTATAATAAAATTATTGAACTGTATCAGAAGATGTAAAAGGGGAACAAAAGATGGAAGAACATATTATTAGTGAACTGAAATACTATAGCGAAATGCTTGAAACTCATTTTCACGATATGATGGATATTGATTTTGCTGTGGAGAGCGATGAACTGTACATCTTATCTGCACGTGCCGGCAGACGCACAGAACTGGCAAATTTAAAAATTGTTATTAGCATGTTTTGTGAAGGAAAGATAGGAGTAGAAGATGTTTTTCAAAGGTTGCCGTATAACCAATTGGAGAAGATTTTGGATAAAGAAATTTTGGTTAATGCTCATGAATTAAAGCTTCTTGCTCGAGGATTACCTGCCAGCGGAGGTGTGAGTGCTGCTTTGGCTTGTTTTTCAACAGAAGAGGCGAGGGATCTTATGGCAAAAGGAGAAGAGTTTATATTTTGTCAAACGGAAATTTCACCGGAAGAAATAGATATTATAATGTCAAAATATTGCAGGGGAGTGATTACTGCCAGAGGCGGAATGACTTCTCATGCGTCTGTAGTTTGCAGGGGTATTGGTCAAACATGTGTTTCCGGATTGGGTGATTTTGATTGGATGGGGGACTTGGGCGGTTGCCATAATAACGAATTAACTATTGATGGAACGAATGGAAAGATTTATGCCGGGATAGGAAAGATTGAGAAGATTAATGCAAATCTTACAGAAGCAAAAATTTTGTATGAGTTGCTATCACTAGTCATTAAATATAATATCATAACGGCGGAAACAGCTCCTTTGATATGGAGATTGTGGGATGTAGTTGCACTGAATAAACGTTATGGAATAGACAATACAAAGCAGGTGGTTGAAAAAGAGGGGAGCGACTATGTTAGCTTTAAACAACCTGTAAAAAGTGAAATTGAAAGTGTCTATTCAACACTTCAATGTGTGAAAAACGGAGATTTACTGGTGGAAGATTGGATAGGTTTTTTAGCGGATGAATTATCCGCTCAAGTTCCATTGGGATGCCATTATATATATATTAGACCTATCTTAAATCCTATGGATACAATCAAATACAAGGGGGAAGCAGCAGATTTTGAATCTGCTGGTCTTCAGCTGACGGGTGTGGAGTTTTTTCATATAAATAAGTTTGTCGATTATTTATTAGATATTTATAGTATAAAGATTTATTTCAGCACTGCATTTTATGAATTCGGAGTGACCGATGAACACCACCATGATTTTGCGCCATTAAACTATCTTGATTATACGAATCCCAATGGAGAGAGCCTGATTATTAATACTTACAAGGCAAAAAAGGTTGCTGTATACATCAATGATGTTCTGATTTCATCAGAAGAAGTATCTAAAGTTTATCATCTGCTCAGAAGAAGGAAGTATTATTGGGAATGGTACAAAGAAAACAATGTTTCAAAAAGAGCGATTGTTGATTATTTGAGGAGGAATAGATTCCGTAGTGATAACGAGTCTAAACTGTATTTTCTTTGTGAGGAAATGCATCTGATACATGATCATAAATTAACTTTGGCTGGAGTTTCCTTACTGGATGATTTGGAGGAAAAGAAGATGGAGAGCAACAAAAATATTGATTATATTTTAGAAGAAGTGATTTTGCGAGGTTATAATGATAACTCGAGTGAGTGTAATGATTTTTCGCAGTTGATTCAGAGGAAAGACTTTAAAGATTTAATTTCATTAGAAATATATGAATATTATTTTTGGGATGAACGGCATGAATTTGATTTGCAACTGCTAAAAGAAATTGTAGAAAGTGTAGCGTCTTATTTTTGCAGACCGGAAGTAATCAGTCAAATTGAGACTGGACTTCTCCAAACGATTCCAAGTGAAATTGTTATATTCGCTGTAACTGCAATTTGGGCAAAACTGAAAACGACCAGGAAAAAGAAAAATAATTCAGAGGAAGAGTCGTCTGGCTGGTTACACATAGAAAAAAACAGTAAGAAGATTGTTAAGGAATTTGAAAATCATGATTATGTGCTGACAGAAGAAATTGAGACAATATTTAATGCGAGCCGCGAAGAAATACAGCCATTATTAAAGTTATATGGCTGTAAATGTTATGTACACAAGAACAGGAGTATATGGATTAAAGTGGGCACGAAAAAGAAGAGGATAAAAAAAATATTGAAAATGCATCACTTTAAATACAAGAAGTAAATAAAATTTTATTCTGCCATTGAACATATACCGGCTGAAAATGGGGAGAGCGCGGCAAAGATGTTATATTATTATTAATAAGGCAGCTTATGGTAATGGAATGTTAATATACAAAAAACTATGTTATATTCCAGCATAGATACCGCCATTACAAAGAGAAATGGCAGCTTTGGTTTGCAAAAGAAGCCGCCAAAAAGCTTACGCAGGGAAATATATCTGCTCTGCGACGGCTTTTTCTTTTCCGTTACAGAACAGATTTTTTCATTATCAGAAAATTAAAGAGAAAAATCTTATGGTAACAAATCATTTAGACTAATAATCTTGCTTCCTTTACTTTCATAATAGCGTAGCATTTCATCAATTTTCTTTTTATCATAACTGGTTATGCAATCTGATAATACATTAACTCCATAATTTGCTTTACATAGGTTGTAACAGGTAGATTTAAGACAAGCAACTGCGTCCGCTCCTGTTATGTAAAAATCACATATTTCATTATACCGAATAAATTCTGTAAATTTTTCACTGGTTAATGCGTTTCCCTTGTATTTTGTAAAAATGTTTTTTGACACCATTTTCAAATCGGAAGCAAATTCGGCTCCTGGTGTATTGGGCTTAAATGTTCTTGTTCCAGCCGATAAATTTTCATGTCTGATATAAATAACATGAATATCGTTATTAACAGCCCAATCAATTGCTTTATTGATATTACCAATAATATCTTTGTAATTCTTTGTTATGTCTTTTTGAATATCTATCACTACTAAGGCTTTTTTCTGCATACTGTTTCCTCCTAACAGGCTAGATTGATTTGTTGTAACTTCATTTATTATAACCCATAATTATTGACAGCAATATGGCAACAATATATAATTTGAAAAAGAAATTTTGAAAGGCGAATATCAAATGAAAATAGATAGACTTGTCAGCATTATTATGATACTCCTTGACAAAAAGCGGATAGGTGCACAAGAATTAGCAGATATGTTTGAAGTCTCACCCCGTACAATTTACCGCGACATAGACGCTATCAATATGGCGGGTATTCCGGTTCGATCAACGTCAGGAGTGGGCGGCGGTTTTGAAATTATGCAAGAGTACAAGATTGATAAAAAGTTTTTCTCTACTGATGACCTTTCTGCACTTTTAATGGGGCTTTCCAGTCTTTCAAGCATGGTACGAGGGGATGAAGTGGTACATGCACTTGCAAAAGTCAAGAGTTTTATTCCCGCCGAAAGAGCAAAGGATATTGAATTAAAAGTAAATCAAATAAACATAGATTTGAGTCAATGGATAGGAAACAGTAACATACAGTCATATTTTGAAATAATCAAATCCGCATTACAAGAAAACCGCCTGATTTTGTTTGAATATGTGGCTCACCATGGAAATAAAAGAGTACGAACAGTAGAGCCGTATCAGCTTGTATTAAAAGGTGGTCACTGGTATTTGCAAGGATATTGCTATATAAGAAATGATTTCCGTTTATTCAGAATATCCCGTATGTCAAATCTAAAAATACTAGATGAGGCTTTTACATCACGAAAATTTCAAAAACCAATTTTAGAATTCTCGGATATTTTGGAAACCATGCAAATAAAAACCAAAATCCGCATTCATAAATCCATAATGGATAGGGTACTTGATTATTGTACCTATGAAGACTTTTTGAAAGACGGTGATGAGTATTATATTGTGGATTTTCCTTTCGTAGAAAACGACTATCACTATGATATTCTTCTCGGCTTTGGGAATAAATGTGAATGTTTGGAACCACCGCATATTCGCGAAAACATGAAGCGTAAAATACATGATATTGCTGTCATATACGAAAAGTAGCTCTTAAGAAAAGTAAAGGACAATACTAATTTAGAAATGTTTCCAGAAACGGCGCAGCTTGTAGGCTATGCCGTTTCTTCGCTTTGTAGATCATTCATTAAAGACGCGGGAAGTATTCCCACAAGGTCATATGACATGCTTATATTAGTCTTATGAGTGCCGCCCTAAGGTAGTCCCTTTTTCAGTCACCATCATTTCAAGAGTCATTCCATTGTTTTCTTCTCAATTTGAAGCCCGAAAATGAAGATATTTTACAAGACACAGTTCATAATAAGAGGTAGAATGTCTGTGACAAGGAGGGAATCTACATGAAAAAAGAGACGAGAACAGTGGTATATGATGAGGAACTAAGGCTTGAAGCATACCGCTTTGAGGGAACCCGGCAGCCCTTTCCGAACCACTTTCACGAATATTATGTCATAGGCTTTGTGGAAGAAGGCACACGCGAACTTTCCAGCAGGAATAGGGAGTATACGATAAAGAAAGGCAGTATTATACTTTTTAATCCAGGTGATAACCATGCCTGTGTACAGAGTGATGATGGGACATTTAATTACCGGGGATTCAATATTTCAAAGGAGACCATGCTTGAACTGGTAGAGGAAGTGACTGGAAAACGGGAACTTCCGGGGTTTTCAAAGAATGTCATATATGATGAGGAAGCTGCCTGTTATCTGCGCTTGCTGCATGAGATGGTCATGAAAGGGACTGGCGATTTTGGAAAAGAGGAAACCCTGTTGTTCTTGATTTCGCTGCTTATACAGAACTATGGACAGCCCTTTGAAAGCTGCATTCCTGAGTGCAGGAAGGAGATTGAGAAGGCTTGCGAATTATGGAACAGCACTTTTCAGAGAGAATTTATCTGGAGCAGATATGCCGCCATGTGGGGCTTGGCAAGTCCACACTGCTTCGAGCCTTTACGAAGTCAAAGGGTGTCACGCCATACCGTTACCTTGAGGCAATTCGTATTAATGAAGCAAAAAAGCTGTTGTCAGAGGGAATGCCGCCTGTGGAAGCCGCTATAAGGACAGGATTTTCTGACCAGAGCCATTTTACAAATTATTTCAATCAGTTCATAGGGCTTGCACCGGGCATTTATCGTGAAATATTTGCTGAAAGGGATGGTGGACAGCGTGGAGAGTAAAAGATTAACTGGACATCTGGCAGCGTTGTTTACGATTATTATATGGGGGACAACGTTCATATCTACCAAAGTCCTGCTTGTAGATTTCAGACCCGTGGAGATTCTGTTTTTCCGTTTTATTATGGGATTTGCGGCGCTGCTTATTGTCTGTCCCCATCGGCCTAAAGCTGTGAGCCGCAGACAGGAGGCGGCTTTCGTATTGGCGGGGCTGTGCGGGATATGTCTGTACTACCTGTTAGAGAATATCGCCCTTACATATACAATGGCTTCCAATGTGGGAGTCATCATATCGGTTGCACCGTTTTTTACGGCGATACTATCGCGCTTATTTCTGAAGTCAGAAGGGAAACTGCGGGCAAATTTTTTCATTGGTTTTGTGGTGGCAATGGCGGGGGTTGCACTGATTAGTTTTAATGGGTCTAAACTGGAACTGAACCCGATGGGCGATATACTTGCAGTCCTTGCGGCATTTGTATGGGCGTGCTATTCCATATTGACGAGAAAGATCAGCAGCTTTGGCTATCCGGTCATTCTTACCACACGAAGGACGTTTTTTTACGGTATTCTCTTCATGATTCCGGCATTATTCCTTTTTGATTTTGAAATAGGAGTGGAACGGTTTGCAGATATAAGGCATCTGCTTAACATTCTGTATCTGGGATTGGGGGCATCCGCAATCTGTTTCGTCACCTGGAATCTTGCAGTAAAGGTACTTGGGGCAGTCAAGACCAGCATTTATATCTATATGGTTCCTGTCATTACAGTTGTGACATCTGTACTGGTATTGAAGGAGCCGGTAACATGGGAATCGGCAGTGGGGACAGTTCTGGCGGTAGCAGGACTTTTCCTCTCAGAATATAACGGAAAGGGGAGAGGGAAGAATGAGTGAACATTCTTATATGAATGAAAAATGTGTCATGGTAATTGATGAGAATCTGCCGCTTGGCATGATTGCAAACACAGCGGCTATCATGGGTATCACGCTTGGAAAGCAGAGACATGAGGTTGTGGGAGCGGACGTGTATGACAAGACGGGTAACGGGCATTTGGGAATTATAGAGTTCCCGGTGCCTATTTTAAAAGGCAATGCGCAGGTGATAAAGGCTATCCGTGAAAAGCTGTATGAACCGGAGTTTTCGGATTTGACGGTGGTTGATTTCTCTGATTTGGCGCAGGGATGTAAGACTTATGATGAGTTTATTGAAAAGATGAAGAATGTTTCGGAAGCGGAATTGAATTATTTAGGAATTGCCATCTGCGGTGTAAAAAAGAAGGTCAACAGATTAACCGGAAGCATGGCACTGCTGAGATAAAAAAATGCCTTGATGAAAAGCTGATTATATAGTAGGCTAGGTTGGGAGGAGATGATGGTCGAGCGAAAAATGTTCCATACACAAATGTTGCATGATATTTTAGGAGTATAGCTCATGAAGATTACAGTGATTAACGGTACAGAAAAACGCGGCGTTACCTATCGGCTGAAAGAAATATTTTTGGAGCCATTTAAAGAACAAGCCGCGATTACGGAATATTACCTGCCAAAAGACTGCCCTGCCTTTTGCATAGGATGTGTGAATTGCATATTGAAGGGAGAACATACCTGCAAAGATGCGATCTACATACAAAAAATAGAGAAATCCTTGTTAGAAGCGGATTTGATTGTAATGACTTCTCCCTCCTATGTGATGCACGCTACAGGAGCAATGAAGGCTTTACTTGATCATTTTGCATATCGTTTTATGCCGCATCGCCCTGCGCCCGAAATGTTCGCAAAGCGGGCCGTTATCATTACGCAATGTCTCGGCGCAGGAGCAAAATCTACAGCAAAGGATATCAAACACAGCCTTTCATGGTGGGGAATTACGAAAATCGGTATTTTTCAAGACGCACTGATGGGAGATATCTTTTGGGATAGAATACCAGAAAAACGAAGAAGAAAACTGACAGAAAAGATAGAAAAATTATCTGAGAAATATTCCTGTATTGATTATACAAAACCTGCAAGGTCAGGCATTATCGTAAAAATAAAGTTCTGCTTCTGCCGTATGATTCGGAAATCTGTGTATAAAAAATATCCTGAGGATTTGGAC
Source organism: Lachnospiraceae bacterium (assembly GCA_014804785.1). Lineage (GTDB taxonomy): Bacteria > Bacillota > Clostridia > Lachnospirales > Lachnospiraceae > Suilimivivens. The sequence goes on along the minus strand of JAAUZD010000024.1, from coordinate 11,366 downwards.
ACTAACTATTGGTCAGAGCGCGGATGGCTTGAAAAAGCCAGACCGTGGAAGGACAAAAACCTGTTGGACTGTAATGCCAAGTGATATTTCAGCTTTTGATTGTAATATCTGTAAATTTGAAAAGTTGAGCATTGTATAAAACACAGCCGAGATAATATAATAGTGATGATTTCAAAAAAGTAAAATAATTAAAGTTTCGAAAGTGGTTGTGGTATGAAGACGAAAAGCAGAACTATGTGTTTGTGGATGAAGTTCACGTGTTCCCATTTTGTTTTAAGAATTACTTTAGAGTAATTAAATAATGTTGATGATGGTGCAAAAATAGCAATTGAGCGATTTTCTGCACCATTTTTATTTAACATAAGGATGCCTCGTGAAGCGTGGCATTCGTTGTTTGAAGATAATGAAGAAAATTCAGAATTTCAGATAATTGAGATTCTAGATGAATCTGAATATTGATATGGATTTGTGAAAACTTTTTTCTGAGTCATGACAATATATAAGTGCAAGGGCAAATCCCTGCAAGTCGACTTGAAGGAAGAAAGAGGATAACTGCTATGAATAATAATGAATTTGAGCTGTTTGTCCTGAGGTTTGGGAAGGATATTCTGCGGTTTTGCCGGATGACAGCGGGGGATGCGGAAACCGGAGACGAACTGTATCAGGACACAATGCTTAAGCTGCTGGAGAAAATGAATAAGCTGGATTTCACGCAGAACACAAAGAGCTATGCTTTATCCACTTCGATTTTTCTTTGGAAGAACAAAAGAAAGAAATATGCGATTAGGCAGAGGCTGGTTCCAATTGACAGTATGGACGAGATGTCTGATGAGGGAAGAGAGATTTCAGATTATGAGCATGAAACCTCACCGGAGCAGATTGTTCTACGGCAAAATGAGGTGGACATGGTTCAAAGATTGGTTGCATCATTGCCGGAAAAATACAGGGTACCGATTTATCTGTATTATTCGGCAAATATGCAGATAAGTGAGATATCTAATATCTTGGGACTGCCGGATGGAACGGTCAAGAGCCGAATGCGAAAGGCAAAGAAATTGTTGAAGGAAGAATTGGAGGCGATAGGATATGACAGATGAAAAATTGGATCAGATCTTAAAGCAAGCCCTTGCTCCGGAAATTGATGACAATGAGATCAGAGTTCGTAGAAAGGCGAGGAAGGGTAAAATGAAGAAATTAAATAAAATAGGAAAAAGCGTTGCGGCGGCAGTCGCAGCTGCTATTATAGGAATTGGCGGACTGGGATATTTCAACCCGGTACTTGCGGCAAAGATTCCCCTTATTGGAAGGATTTTCGAGAAGATTGAGGATGACATCACATATTCCGGTGATTATGCGGATAAGGGGGATGTCCTGACAAATGAGGATTCGGAGGGAAATTTAGATACCCAGGAATATTCAACATCTGATAAGGGGATTACGCTGACTGCGTCAGAGGTTTATTGTGATGGATATTCTGTATTCCTTACGGTGAATATTAAAGAGGATGATGCAGAGTTTACGCACATCCCGGAACATTATACAGGTATGCATGTGGCGGACAGTCAGACAGCTGCAGGATTTTATATCAATGGGACATGGAGCGTGGATGGAAATTCATCTGAGTGGTTGGAAAATAACTTCGAGGGAGAAGTGATTGATGATCACACATTCGTGGGCATGATGAAAATAAATCTTACGGAAAAATATGAGGGCAACGGTGAACTTAGCTTAAATGTCACCGGTCTTGGTTATGATGATGACAGGATGCTTGACAGTGAAGATATAACCGCGTCCCATTGGACAGATGGCAGTTGGAATATTGTCCTTCCGTTTGAAGTGAACGGGGCGGACGTGAAGACCATTGAAGTAGGCGAGACGAAAGGGAATATTACGCTCCATGATGTGGTGGTATCCCCGTATCAGGTGGTTGTCCATGCAACAACACCAGGAAAACAGCGGGAACTGACCGAGGACAGAAGAGAAAAACTGCTTTCAGAAAATCCTGACCTGACGGATGAAGAAATGTTTGAGATTCTGGGGTGGTCTTACGAACCCTGTCAGACAATCGTGTTTAATCAGGATGGAGAAATGCTTTATTCGGATATAGAAATGGCGGGCTGGGCAGGATTTGCTGTTCAGGGAAAAGAAATCAGTACATTGCATATTTTTATTTTTGACAATCTTGATGACTGGGCTCGGATGGAGGACGAAGGAATGAACAGCAGTGTTGCAGATAAAGCTGTCATTGCGACGGAAATCCGCGTAGAGTAAGCAAGGAGAGTTAATCAGATTTATAAGTAACAAAGGATAAAAGGGAACCAACAGGAGAAGAACCATATTTGAACCTAATTTCTGGTTAAAATCTGTCGATAAATTAGGTGACGGAACATGATAGAATCTGGACTGTAACATGAATGAAAATACCTAAGGATAGAAGGAAATACTATGGACAGATTTGCAGTAATTGATACGGAGACCAACTGGAATGATGAGGTAATGTCAATAGGCGCAGTAGTCGCTGATTCAGAGACTAAGAAAAAAGTAGATTCAATCTATTATATCATCGACCCAGAATATAGAGTGGGAGGAATGTATTCTGATGAATTACATCTTGATGAGGAAGCAGTTCGGGTCACCAACAGAAAGCAGGCTCTTAAAGAGATGAAAGAGTGGCTGAATACTTATGGTGTGAAGAAACTTTTTGCATATAATGCATCTTTTGATAAGAATCATTTGCCAGAATATTCGGAGTTTGAATGGTATGATATTATGCGACTGGCGGCATACCGCCAATACAATTCGGCGATACCGGCTTCTGCGGATTGTTTTAAGACGGGAAGATTGAAGCGCGGATATAGTGTTGAAGATGTGCTGAAAATGCTCAGAAAAAACAGACGATACAGTGAAACACATAATGCGGTCTTAGATGCGCAGGATGAACTGGAAATTATGCAGTTGCTGGGACATGAGATAAGAGAATATGATATTGCACACATTTAGGATAAAAAGACTTGATGAATAAATGCAGCGGCTTCTGGCGATGAATCGGAAGCCGCTATTTTTCTGATTTAACTTTACAGACGAAGTTAAAAAAGTTAAAATGGCTATGTAAGGAGTGGTGTCTATGACAAGCGAAGAATATAACAAGATTATTGCCGAGATTGAAATATTGCCATCCGGCGGTATTACTTACAAGAAAATAAATGGCAAAGAATATGCTTATTACCAATGGAGGGAAGAAGGTAAGCAACGTTCCAGAAGAACAAAGGACGAAGAGTTAGAGGAACTTGCAAAGCAGATTGAACGCAGAAAAGAACTCCAGAATTTGATAAAAGATATTGATATGCAAGAAGGTGATGGGAAGAAAGAATCACATCAACTTCGATGTGCGGTTAGAATTGGAAAAGAACTGGAATATTTCGTAAAACCAGTTGCAAAGTGGGTAAAACGAGAGTGTTATCAGCAACTTCATGATTACGTTTATGGTGATATACATGATAGAGTGTATATTTTGTATGGTCTCAGAAGAACAGGTAAAACGACTTTGATTCGTCAGCTGATATCTGAAATGGATTCTGCCATGCGAAGCAAGACGGTTTTTATTCAAACACAGGACAGTAAGTCTTTGGATGATGTAAATCAGGATTTGAAGTATTTGGAACAGAAGGGCTACAGATATGTGTTTATTGATGAAGTTACACTGTTGAATGAGTTTATTGAAGGGGCAGCTTTATTTTCCGATGTATTTGCAGCCAGCGGAATGAAGATTGTGTTATCAGGAACAGATTCCCTCGGCTTCATGTTTTCTGAGGATGAGGAATTGTATGATAGATGCATCATGTCACACACAACCTTTATTCCTTATCGCGAGTTCGAAAGAGTATTGGGAATTGTCGGCATTGATGACTTTATTCGATATGGCGGAACAATGAGTCCTGGCGGAAAACAGTATAATGATAATGCAATGATTTTTGCCACTAAGAAAAGTACAGATGAATATGTGGATAGTGCCATTGCACGAAATATTCAACATTCATTGAAGAATTATAAGTATGAAGGACATTTTCGTTCATTGCGGGAACTGTATGAGAAAAATGAATTAACAAATGCCATCAATAGAATTGTAGAGGATATGAACCATCGGTTCACTATGGAGGTTTTGACCAGAGATTTTAAGTCAAATGATTTGAGAATTTCTGCGAGTAATTTGAGAAAAGACAGGGAGGCACCAACAGATATTCTTGACCGCATCGATATACTGAAAGTGAATGAAACGCTTAAGGCTTTGCTGGAAATCAAAGATAAAGCAGAACAGTCGGTAGAAATACAGGATGCTCATCGTTTTGAAATAAAGGAATATCTGGATTTGCTGGATCTTACGGTAGAAATTGAGAGCAGATGGATGTCTGACTATAATCGTAGGGAGACAAGAACGGCATTTTCACAGCCGGGGATGCGATATTCTCAGGCGGAGTCCCTTGTTAAATCGCTTATGCAGGATGAGGTGTTCAGAGAATTGTCTTTGGAAGAGCGAAATCGAGTAACCGAGCGAATTATTGATGAGATCAAAGGTAGAATGATGGAGGATATTGTTCTTTTGGAAACTAAGGTTTCTAAAAAGAACTGCGAAGTATTTCGGCTGCAGTTTGCAGTAGGCGAATTTGATATGGTGGTTTTCTATCCGGAGGAAGGAAATTGTGAAGTTTATGAGATTAAGCATAGCAGGGAAGTTGTTCCGCAGCAGTGCAGACATCTATTGGATGAACAAAAATGTAAGGACACGGAATTCAGGTATGGTCCAATCACTGGTAAGTATGTAATTTATAGAGGTGCAACAACAACGTTGTCAGAGGCAGGAGTTGATGTCGTAGAAGATGTGACGTATCTGAATGTGGAAGAGTATTTGAAGAAGTTGTAGGAACTGCTAAAAGGAGTTGTTATTTATGGCTGCTGAATTGGAAACCGAACATTCAAGATTCCTTGAAAGTAAATTTCTGATGTACTATAATAGGCATATATTATTTTGTCTGCATGAGTTAAAATATCAACAGACAATTTAATCATTACTTTTGGGAGATAGGAATCATGGAAAAGAGAACAACACGTTTTCTGAACGTAAGCCTTGTTCTGGTATCGATTTTCTGCATATTCATATTTATTATCCAGGCAATCTGTGTGAATCTTATGGGAGAAGATGCCATCCGGCAGCTGGGTGTCTTTTATATGTCGGGAATCAGCGAGCAGGTATCATCACATTTTGGAACTACCATTGAGCTTCGTCTGTCACAGGTAGAATCGCTTGTAGATTCCGTTCCGCCCGGACGCGTTACAGGAGAAAGCTCCATGCGGATAGCTCTGAACTATAATGCACGCTCCGCAGGCTTTGAATATCTTGCCCTTTATACAGAGGACGGAAACTTTCATATGCTCTACGGTTCCCAGGTGACGGCAGATGTTCCGGAGGATTTGCACCGTTCTGTTCAAGGGGGCAAATATAATGTTTGTGCAGGAAAGGATGCGGCAGGAAATCCGGTTGTTTTAATGGGTGTACCGGCTGTGTATCCCATGAGTGACGGAAATACGAGCATCGCGCTGGTTGCGGGACTGCCCACCAGGTATCTTGCTGATACATTGGAAAATAATATTCGAAGCAGTAACATGGAATATTCGATTATCCGTAAGGATGGCAGCTATGTTTTGAATAACAATGCCATAGAAGAAAATAATTATTTTGAGCGGATTGAAAGACTTTATGAAACTTACAATGGAAAAGAACCTGCCCAGTATGCAGAAGAACTCCGTAATGCGATAGAAGCCGGCAGGGATTATACCAGTGAAGTTTTGATTTTGGGTGAAACATGGAATGTCTATTGCACCAGTCTTCCAAATTCAGAGTGGTATTTGATTTTGAAAATTTCTCATAATACATTGAATGAGACAGTAAATCTTCTTCAGAAAAAATGGGCTTATGTTTCCATTGGCGGCGGCAGCCTGATTATCTGTGCACTGCTTCTTGTCTTTTTTGGATACTACCGTCTGACAAAAATGCAGATGCATGCATTGGAGGAAGCCAGAAAAACCGCGGAACAGGCAATGCTGTCAGCAGAGCGCTCTAACCGGGCTAAAAATGAATTTCTCTCTAATATGAGCCATGATATCCGTACACCAATGAACGGCATTATGGGAATGACATCGATTGCCATCGGCAGTATAGATAATCCGTCCCGGGTACGTTCCTGCTTGAGAAAGATACATGTATCCAGCCGTCACCTGCTGGGATTGATCAACGATATGCTGGATATGTCCAAAATTGAGGGCGGTAAGCTGATACTAAATATGGAACCGCTTTGTATTCGTGATATTATGCAGAATATTGAGACCATCATCCAGCCGCAGATCCAGGAAAAAGAACAGCATTTCAATATTTATATACATGATATCTATCATGAAAATGTGTGTTCGGACAGAGTGCGTTTAAGCCAGATTCTTTTGAACATTATCGGAAATGCGGTCAAGTTCACTCCGGAAAGAGGCACCATTGAGGTTAATCTGTATGAAGAGGCTTCTCCGAAAGGAAATGAATATATCCGTTCCCATTTACATGTGAAGGACAACGGCATAGGGATGTCAGGAGAATTTCAGGATAAAATATTTGATGCGTTTGCCAGAGAAGACAACGCCCGTGTGGATAAAACAGCCGGAGCTGGAATGGGTCTGACCATTACCAAGCATATTGTAGACGCAATGGGCGGTACCATCACCGTAGAAAGTGAGCAGGGGAAAGGAAGTCATTTCCACATTGCTCTGGATATGGAAAAAACAATGCACCAAGAGAAAGAACTGCATTTGCCGAAGAAGAATGTTCTGATCATTGATGATGATGAAACAGCAGGAAATCTTGCCGTTGCCTCATTGGAATCCATTGGGCTTAAGGCGGAGATGGCAACAGATATCAAACAGGCTTTCCGGATGATAGAGGAGCGTTGCGGTCAAAATGAGTACTATCACATGGTTCTGGTGGATTGGAATATACAGGGGCAGGATTGGATAAAGGTTGCCGAAGAACTGTCCGGACGTTTCGGTCAGGAACTGCCTATCATAATCCTCACTGATGGCGAATGGGATGAACTGGAGATAAAAGATGAAAAAAACAACATCGGTGGTTTTATTTCAAAGCCCCTGTTCCGCTCCAGTCTTTATTATGGGCTGCGCCGGTTTACAGAAGTGGATGAACCCCAGCAGGAACAGAAAGAAGAGTCTGATGTTGAATTAAAGGGCAGACGGATACTCATAGCAGAAGATAACGAATTGAACTGGGAAATTGCAAGTGAAATACTTCGTGAATTTGGATTTGAAGTGGAGTGGGCGGAAAACGGGCAGATTTGTGTAGAACTATTTGACCGGTCTGCCCTAGGATGGTATGACGCCATCTTGATGGATCTTCGAATGCCTATTATGACAGGTTTTGAAGCGGCAGAGGCGATACGAAAGCTAAAACGGGAAGATGCACAAACCATTCCGATTATTGCGGTCAGTGCAGATGCATTTAAAGATGATATTCAAAGATGCCTTGACTGCGGTATGAATGCCCACACGGCAAAACCCTTAGAACCACAGAAAATTGTCTCCTTGTTAGGTCAGTATCTTCATTAAGAATCAAGATTAATGGAAAGGGAATTTTTGTTATGAAAAAAATGTATGCTTTGATAAGTTTCCTGTTGTCTGCTGTTCTTTTGTCTTCTTGCGGCGGCAAAACTTTAAATGTCGAATCGGAGGACGTTGGTGACAGCAAGGAAGATACGGAACTGATTTTATGGACTTTTCCGGTAGGCAACTGGGGAAATCCTACGGCGGTAGCCAGCATGTTGACCGATTTTCATAAGGAATATCCTGACATTCATGTTTCTGTGGAATATTTAACTTACGATAGTGGAGATGAAAAAATCAATCAGGCAATTTCAGACGGATGTATGCCGGATTTGATTCTGGAAGGACCGGAGCGCCTTGTGGCAAACTGGGGTGAAAAAGGATGCATGGTCGATTTGTCCGAACTGTGGGAATCTGATACGGCCGGTGAAATATATGATAATATAAGAAAAGCCTGCCAGCACAGAAACGGAGATTATTATGTATTTCCAATTTGTATGTCTGCACACTGCATGGCTATTAATTATGATATGTTTAAGGAGGCCGGAGCCCTCCAGTACATAGATGAAGAAACACACACCTGGACGACGGAGGATTTTATCGAAGCGGTTCAGGCATTGAATGCTTACGGAACTGCCCAGGGGCAGGATAGAAGTGCGGGCATCCTATACTGTAAAAATCAAAGCGGCGACCAGGGAACACGTGCCTTGGTGAACAATCTGTATGGCGGCACTTTTACCGATGCCGCACATACATTTTATACAGTTGACAGCGAAGAAAACAGGAAAGCCCTGCAGCTTCTTTATGATTTAGAGGGTATCGCCTTTGAACCTTCTCTTTCCTCTGCGGATGCAATCGATCTGTTTTGCAAAAAAGAAACTGCCATGTGTTTCTGCTGGAATGTGTCCATGGAGGTTCAACAGACCATCAACCACCCGGATTTGGATTTTGAAGTTTTTCCGATGGCTTTTCCGACCAGCGAAGATACACCGAAGCTTCAGGGCGGTATCTGGGGTTTTGGTATTTTTGACAATGGCAGCCAGGAGCGGATCGCGGCAGCAAAAACCTTTATCCGCTATATGACAGAAAATGATGTTCCATACACAAGGGCAGTAAGGGCGTCCTCCTACTGGCCGGTGCGGGATATGGATAATATATATGAAAATGATATGCTGATGACGGAATACAGCATTTTTACGCCATACATGGGTGACTATTATCAGATTACCCCCGAATGGGAAAAGGCACGTACTGCATGGTGGCAGCTGCTGACGAAGATTGGAGATGGAACCGATATTTCAGAAGCGGTGAAAGATTTTCCTTCTCCAGACTGAGCATTGGTGAAAAGCCCAGGGGAAGCTCAAATTAAAAAAGTTGCATCTGATGATAATGAACAAAAATATTTGTATAATACAGGTAAGGGGCGAAGTTCGAAAATTTTCGCCCCTTAAGTAACCATATCAACTGATTTTGCCGGCAGACTGAATGACTTTGACCTCGATCAATTCGTCGGAAATATTTTTACTCACATCTTTCATTCTGTATATCTGCAGAAGTTCTTGACGCTCCTCGTTGCCTGTATTCTCGTCAACAGATATGAAAACTTCTGTGAGTTCTCCGGTTCCTTTATATTGGTCGGCTCTGATCCAGGAAGACGTTCCCTCTATTTTCATGGTCCATGTTCCCTGAACAGCTATATTCAGCTTCTTTGTACTGCTGTCCTTATCAAACATAAGACTTTTGGCATCAACTCCTAAAAGAGGCGGCATGTTAAAGGTAATATCAAAAGAAATATTACTCTGTTCGTCCTTTCCACATTTTCCCGCAATGTTTTTGGGGGATTGTGAACCGCTGTAGCGGCTGATGGTATTCATGATTCCTATTTCCATTTCAGAAACAAAACCCTTATAATCATCTCTTTTGTCAGTGGCAAATTTCCATACCCATGAATTGAGAGGAGAGAATGTGGAGCAGGAGAGGGCGGCAGGGTCATGGAGATACTGCCATTTTCCGGAGCTCCTGTTTTGGGAAGCCCTCTTAAATCTGTATTCCCATTCGGCTGAAGAGCTGTTTATGCTTAGTGAGGTGCCCTTACAGCTGCAGTCCAGAACTTCAAATGAGTAGGAAGAACTAAAATTGGCACCTGCAGAGAAGGAGCCGCTTCCTTTTGCTTCCGGTCCCCCTTTGCTTCCGCCGGCTTCAAAGCCTATTGTTCCGCCGATTTCAACAGCTTCAGTAACCGTGTAGGCGGTCTTGCTGTTTATGGCCTGCGGATCCACATAAACCAACTCTGCCGATAGTTTTTCTGCACCATTAGGAAGAGGAATATAATTTTTCATTTTATAGAAATCAACATAATTCAGGCAGACTTCGCCCTGCCCCACATACCAGGACTCATTATTGACGTTTATCCGAGTTCCTGCCCAGTGTTTATCGTATCCGGGTTCACCGTCTAAGATTCCATATTGTTGAATAAAGAACCAGTCTTCTCCGCCGTCTGCGTTTGTTCCGTCATACTTATGACAGGACACCATGAAATAACTAAGCGAACAAGGTTTTCCCTGGAGCAGAAAGCTTTTGGTAATAACATGCTGTTTTGCCATTTTGGAAAGGTTGATATCGGATGCATCAGAACCCAATATGTCAGATGCTTTATCGTTTAAAAGCTGTAGCATCTGTGTGTTCAACTCCTGCTTGTCTTCCAGAAAGTCAACCATATTCTTTGATATGACATTGAGTTGTTTTTCATGATCCTCCAGTATATAGCGCACTCCATTTTTTGCAATTTTGAGACCAAACAGGCTGTATCCGGTTACCTTGTTATCAGCTTTAAAGTATTTCCTCCCCTCCAGCCTTTCATAGACAGAATTTATTTCGTTGTTCGTGGGCTTATACAGGATGACATGATTATTTGAAAAATATATTTTCTCGATATTTGCCAGAATAGTTTCATCTTGTACATTGACACCATCACACATGACAATGATTGGCGCGTTTACGCTTTCATCACTGTCTGCTTCGAAATCTTTGACCATAATTTTTGCGTTTAATTCTTCCGCCACATGAATCATGGTTTCCTCCAATGCACTGTTTTCCATCACCGGTTCATTGCTGACATAAATTAGTTTTTCTGCCATTTCAATCCCTCCATAAATTTGATTTAGATAGTAGCTGTTATTTACGTCCTATATTATAACAAAGAAAAAGCAATTAAGCCTGACGGCTTAATTGCTAAAGAAAAAGCAATGTCAAGAAAAATTTAAATTGACTGACTGTGCTGGTAAGTGAGTGTAACAGAGAGTGTGGTTACTTGCTGGGAGGCAATGATATACGGGAAAGCACGTAGAGATCAAGAGGGATTTCAAAGCGCAAAAGAGTGGAATGTTTTATATTTGTGCTCCCGATTTTTATTAGGAATAAGCCGGATTGGCATTGACAAATGAATAGAGAAAGGAGTATATTTGATATGAGTTAGCAGAGACTAACATAAAGTAGCCGCTTCTTTTTTTAGGAGTAGGTTAGCTTTTGATAACCGTAAATGAAAAACTGAATGGGAGAGTGAGGAGGGTATGCAGATATGAAAAAGGTACATTTTGAGGTGGAAACGGATGGTTTTTACGGAGCTTATTGGAAAACCAAAAATAAAAGTGATAGCGCAATGATCCTGATGCTTGGAGATGACCCGGAAGATTACATGGCAAGAAGCGGTGTAAAGTGGC
>JAAUZD010000023.1 GCA_014804785.1 Lachnospiraceae bacterium | reverse complement strand
GGCAGGCAGAAGAAAAAGTTTTATCTGATAAATGTTAAAAATTCATTTGAGGGGGAGGTGGCGTTTGACACAAAAACCAATCTTCCACTTTCCACGAAAGGAAAGGATATATCTCTGCATGGCATTGGCTTATCCAATGTAAAGCGTGAGGTAGATAAATACATGGGAGATGTAGACATCAAGGTAAAGAAAAATGAGTTTAATGTAACCGTGTTGTTACAGGAAAGGAGAAAAAATGAATACTAGCGGTGTATATGGCATGGGAGTAAATACATATGCCTACACAAACAACAGTAGTAAGACAACAAGTACGGGAAACTTTGCGCAGGAGGTGCAAAAAGCGGAAGAAAACCAGAATGTGCAGACGGGCAGTACAGATTCAAGTACCATAAAGTATCCGGGGGACGTGACAATCAGTTATCCGCTGAACTTAAGTAACATTTCATATGACAGTTCAATCTCCATAAAATCAAAAGATGAAATGACGCTAGATGAGTATAAGCAATGGGTTATGAACGAAATTTCTAAAATGCCTGTGAGTGGATGGGTTCGATCCACATTTTCATCGGGAGCGATTGTAATCAAAGAGGAAGCTTTTGAGGCAATGAAAAATGACCCGGAGTATGAAAACTATGTTTTGAACCGGGTTCGTTCAGGATTTTCAGTTCAGGGGTTGCCTGTAGGTTCAGGTCATGTCAGCTATGATGTCATTGGAGCGTCGCCGGAGGAATGTTATGGTTATGCCGGACCAGTAGGGGGAAGCGGTTCAAACATTTCGGGAAATGAAAAATCATGGTGGGAAAAACGCCATGAAAGAATGGAAGAATTATTAGAGGAACAGGAAAAAGAAGCGGTGAAAAAAGCACAGGCACGAAAAGCATTAGCACAAGAAAATTACTTGAAAAGCCAATTTGAAAGTCAGCAAAGGTTACATAGTTTTCTTATAGAGAGTGCCAAAAACGGGCAGAATACTTCGGATATGTCAGCTTTTCAGTCAGTTAGCGCAGGTGCATTAGCGGCGACAGCTTATGAGGACACTATAAGCACATTCAGTAAAAGCGTAATGGAAAGTCAGAAGATATAAGATATTGATAACAATGGAGGATTTGAAAAATGAGTGTTAGCGGAATTGGAACAACAGGTTATCCGATAGCAGGATATGATACAAGAAAGACAGAAAGAAATGTTGCAGGAGGAAACTGTTACAGACAGTGATTCTCTGCTTGGCTGATAAAGGGCATAGATAGAATTGACTATATTGAACAGCAAGGAGTGTTAGAGTGGAAATTGATGTAAAATCACACTATTATAATTATTATAATGTCAAGGGTAGATATACAACATCTGAACCTCAAAAAGCAGGGTGGGTAGAAAAATATGAGAGCGTTGAGGACAGAATTGAGGGGAACAACAGTAATAAAGACAGCGAAGTATATAAGGCGTATGTTAAATTAGAGGATATTTATTATGATTTAGGAGTGGCTAATCGTGCAAAATATTCAAGTTATGAGGAATTGCAAAATGCCATAGCTCAAAAATATAGTTCGGCAGAGTATTCAAAATATTCTTCTGCTGAACGCAACGCAATGTATCAAAATGAGCTTAGTATGAGTGCGTTTGGATATTGTGGTAATATGAATGATCCTCGACTGAACGGAGCGGTTTATGCAGAAACAGACAGTGAGAAAAAAAGTTATAATCGTCAATGTGTGAATAATCAAATCAATAATATTTTTACAAATAACGGAATCAGTCAAAACCTATTTGGAAACAGCAGTGTTACTTTTATCATCAATCCATATACATACCAACTTACTGTTGAGGGAAATGCTGATAAATCTATCATGTCACAAATGGAAACTTTACTGAATGAAAATGGAAATTCAAAAGAGTTATTTTTTCATATTCTAAACAGTATTGGAAGTACAAATATAGATAAAAATGTATTGGCAAAATATAGGGCGGCAAGTATGTTGAGGGAATATACCAACTTGGATATTCGGAATTTTACTCAAACGAAAGACGGTCTTATAGACGGGGACGGAAATAATATTTTAGATGTATTTAAGAAAAGCATTAAGGAATCGTCCAAAGTTCCGTCAGAGTTTAAGGGAGCAGCATACGATATTTTTGAGGAATATATAAAACAGATTACCTCAACAGATGTAAACAGTATTGATGATATGTATTTGAATATTGGGTTTGAAAACGGACAATTAAAAGATATGTCTAACAGTAATATCATAAAGACAGGGTTTAATGCTACATTTTGACAAGTTTGATAAACAGGTATTTGAATGACAAAGGAGGGCTGATACCATAGCTAAAATACTAATATTATCTTTCAATGATGATGAAGAAAAGGCAATAGAAAGGGTACTGTCCGTCCTGTCAGATGAAATCGGTCTTGAACCTGTGCGGGCTGTCACAAGCCCTGTACTCTCCTTTCCCGGTCTTGAAATCAAACTGTATCAACGTAGGGTACTTAGGGACGGGGAGGACGTTCCCCTTACCCGCCTTGAATATGGGACGCTTGCTTATCTTGCGTCCTCTCCGGGCAGGGTGTTCACGCAGGAGCAGATTTTTGAAGCCGTTTGGGATATGAACAGTGATAGCTGCCATTCAAGCGTTGTAAATGTGATATACAACCTGCGGAAAAAGATTGAGCCGGATAGCAAAAACCCGGCATATATAAAAACTATGTTAGGTGTCGGATATAAATTCGATATGGAAAGCTGCGGGGGATAATGATAATGAAAAATGAAAAGGAGCATAAAAAATGAGTGTTAGCGGTATTGGAACAACAGGTTATCCGATAGCAGGATATGAAACAAGAAAGACAGAAGGAAATGTTGCAGGAGGAAACTTTACTGATGTGATAAACAAAGCTGCAACAAAGAATGAAACACCTAAAGAAACAAATGTTTTCAGACCAGAGAGTTCCGATGAAGTAATGCAGGCATGGGATAAGACGCTTGCGGAAACAGGGATAAATCCTTTTCCAATGAACCGTATTTCAACAGCTTTAGTCCTGCACGTTGAAAGCGGGCGACAGGGTTTGAGTTCTACATTTTTGGGAGACAATGTAGGTTCTGCAAAATCTATGACGGAAAAGATTATACATAGGTTAGAGAACCCGTTGACACCAGCGGCGAACCCGTATTTTGCAGGGCAGGAATTGATATTTTACAAGAAATTTTTGGAGTTTTTAGGGTAATGAAATGCCCGGATTTATTGCAAGGGGGCAAAGGCGGTTCTGAATGACAGAAGAACCGCTGTAAAAATATTGATAACAAATGGAGGACTTGAAAAATGAGTGTTAGCGGTATTGGAACAACGCACTATCCGATAGCAGGATATGAAACAAGAAAAGCAGAAAGTGTTGTGCCGCAGAAATCATTTTCAGATGTGGTTTCTGAAAAGGCGATTGAGAAAAAAGATGATATAAACGAAAAGGCTTTTGAATACATAGCCCCCAATGCGCCAGAAAGTGTAAAACAGGCGTGGATAGAAGCGGCTAAGGAAACGGGTGCAAATGGTTTGGGAATAAAGGGGAACGGAATGTTGAGCCATATATCACAAATGATGGTTCAAAGACTTAATAAAATGATTAAGGGAGAGGGAAATGCGGAGAGTTTAGACATTTTGGGAAGCACAACGGAATCTGCAATTCTGGCAACGAAACAAGCTCTATATAATTTAGAGCACCCGATAGTATACACTCCCAAAAGCATAGAAGTTCAGCAAGCCTGTATCAAGGAAAGAGAATTTTATATTGCGTTTTTAGAGAAGTTACAAAATTTATAAAATGTCGAATGCAATGTGTTGAACAGATTTACTAAATAAGGGAAAGCATTATAAGGCTTTCTAAGGGCTTTTAGGTGCAAAGACGGGGAAATATGCAGATATGTACTTAAAACGGCTTCTAAGCGTCCATATGGGGCGTAAAAAAGATACCAATGACAGAAGAACTGCCAATAGTGTATATTCGATATAGAAAGCAGCACTATTGAAAGAGATAAACAGAAAAGGAGTTTTTTATGAATGTCAATTTATGTGTTAAATCAAGTGTACAGAATTATTCTGCGACTGCGATTAACTCTACTCAATATGAGCAAAAAAATAATAAAACATTTTCCGCTCGGAATAAAGACAGCGTTGAGATTTCACAAAGCGGGCGTTTAGCTTCTACTTTTGACCTTGATGAAGATACGGCAAATAGGATTGAAACAGCCATTCAAAATGCGGACATACCGGCACTTTTAGAAGAATTTAAGGAGAAGCAGGGCAGTTTGCCCGTGGACGAAGAATGGCACTATCGAAAAATCGTTGACCCCGACGGAAAGATTTATTCACTTACCTATGCAGAATCGCTTCTTCGTCAATATCAATGTGCAGAAAATACGATTACGGCGTATTATGCCGAAGCACATCAAGATAATCTTTCGCAAGGCAGTATTACGGATAGCATGAATTATCTTTCAATGAAATACACGAAGTTTGGCTTGCTCATGGGTTCGCCCTATTACCGTGCCGATATGTCAGAAGCAGAGAGAGAAATGGCGTTACGTCAAGAAAAGGCGTTGTTATTAGGTGGTAGAGTAACGCTTGGTGATCCTTATGCTCTAGCTTCCTCTGGTGGTACGATAAATATAAAAGACGCAGATCAGATTGCACATCAAGCTGCGCGTGACAGGATAGATGAACTTATCAATGAGTATAAGAGAGCAAACGGGATTGCATAGATATGAAAATAGATTGAATTAAATAGCAGATTACTTGGTTACATAGGCAAGAGAAAGCGTTATAAGGCTATTCTAAGGGCTTTTCAGTGTAAAGACGGGGAAATATGCAGATATGTAATTAGAACAGTTTCTAAGCGTCCACAAGGGCGTAAAAAAGATACCGGGGAATGACAGTGTATATACTGCCACTCCCCGGCTTTTTTTTATTACTCCATATCTTCAGCAGGCAGAAACACAAGTCCGGCAAATTCTTTTTATGCCGTTCCCAGACTATCAACGCCAAACAGCCAAGTCAAGGACGTAAACGCCGCTAAAGCGGTAAATCCTTGATATGGCTGTCTGTCGTTGATAAAGGGGTAATTAAGGCATAAATGAATAACTATGTTGTCTACATTCGTTTCCCTTCCATTTCCTTCACATGATAGGAAAAATCGCCTTATAGTTAAAAGAACGGATAGGAAAGGAATAGATATTTTATTATTCTGTATTTTATTCTTTAGTATTTTATATATCTATATTTTATTGCGTTGGTTTTCCCTGTATTGGAAATACCTATGTTGGATTATCCAGTGTAGGCTTTTCCATGATAGGCTTATTGCTATAATCCTCATTCAGCATTGGAGAAGAATAGACGGTATATTCCATTTCCCGAAGTTGTCCCTTTTCGTTCCGTACTCTGGAACGGGTAATATATCCTGCCTGTTCTAATTCGTGTATAACCGTCGTAATGGCGTCTAATCCCTCTTTGTTGATATACGCTAACCCTTGTAGCGTAAAATTCCATTCCGGGGGCATTGAGAGCATTTGACACAGCAATCCCTTTGCCCGCAGGGACAACTGGCGGTTGCGTAAATGAAGATTTGGCATAATCGTATAATCTTTGACTTTCTTTACTCTGAATACTGGCATAATAAACTTGTCCTTTCTTTTAGTGCGAAAGCCTAAATCATAGCTTTGAGGAAATGTGGGTATGCGTCTTAGTGATTGTATTTGATGTGTTCCGATTTACTACAATGTTCCCGGTTTGCTTCACCGAATCTCTGGAAGTGGACTATTTCACGTGCACGCAGGAATTTTATGGGTTCGCAGACATCACTGTCATGTACCAGGCGTAAAATATTATCATAAGTAGTGCGGGCTTTTTGCTCTGCAGCCATATCTTCGAACAAATCTGTAATCGCATCCCCCTTAGACTGGAATTCGCAGCTGTTAAAAGGAATTCCGCCGGCAGCCATAGGCCAGATACCGATGGTATGATCAACATAGTAGTTTGCAAAACCGGATTCTTCGATTTCTTCCATGGATAAATTCTTTGTCAACTGATGGACAATAGTAGATACCATTTCCAGATGTGCTAATTCCTCAGTGCCAATGTCAGTTAAGATCGCTGCCACTTCATTATAAGGCATGGTATAGCGTTGGGAAATATAACGCATGGAAGCGCCCAGTTCCCCGTCAGGACCGCCGTATTGAGACATGATCACCTGTGCGATCTTGGCGTTGGGTTCTTTAATATTCACAGGAAACTGCAATCTTTTTTCATAACTCCACATACTTTAACATCCTCCTTCCCAAGGCCAGGGCTGGGTTGCCCATTTCCATTCATCTTGGTTACAACCATCTGCATCAGATATTCTAAGGGGACCATATTTCATTGCATATTCCCGCATTGCCTGATTCTTCATGCGTACATAGTGGCTTAGATATTCGATGGCTTCTTTGTCGGTCGGATGCGTATCAAGATATTCGTTCATCTCCACGATAACAAAATCGATTACACCGATATCATGAAATAATCTGCGCTGTTCGCTGTTATTTGAGTTTGTCATTTCACGCATCTCCTTCCTGTAAAAGGTTTTTCCAGTTCAGGGAATATCGTACCTGTTTTATACGCCTCATCTAGGTTTTCGAAAACATTTGTAAGGTGCTGCCAGGGAACATATGCCATTGCAATTGGAAAACGATCAAAATATTCGTTAAAACTGTAATCCTGCATAATTCTCCTTTCATAAATCAGAAAGTAATTTAATAATATAGTATGATAGGAAAAATTCCGGGTTCCGGTTAAACACAAACTTTTCACATTTTCTTTTCATTTTTAACACAATTTGGAATTAAATTATAAAAAGAATTTTAATTCCATAAAAAATAAGGAGGAGCACAATCTTGATAGAAGTTGAAAATCTTGTAAAAAGATATGGCAGCCACCTGGCAATCGACCATCTCACATTTCGGGTGGAACCGGGAAAAATCTATGGATTTTTGGGGCCGAATGGAGCCGGGAAGAGCACTACGATGAATATTATGACCGGATATATAGCAGCCACCGAGGGAAGCGTAAAAATCAACGGTCATGATATCTTGAAGGATGCGGAAGAGGCAAAAAAATGTATTGGATATCTGCCTGAAATTCCTCCTTTATATCAAGATATGACTGTCAGGGAGTATCTGGTTTTTGCGGCTTCTCTTAAGAAAATTCCAAAAACAGAGTTAAAAAGCCGGCTTGACGAAATCATGGATCTTACAATGATTTCCGATATTCAGAATCGCCTGATTAAAAATCTGTCTAAAGGATATAAGCAGCGAGTGGGGCTGGCGCAGGCAGTGCTTGGATATCCGGATGTCATTATCCTGGATGAGCCTACCGTAGGTCTTGACCCTAAACAGATTATAGAAATCAGAGATTTAATAAAGAAGCTGGGGGAAAAACACACAGTTATTTTAAGTTCCCATATCTTGTCAGAAGTACAGGCTATCTGTGATGAGATTATGATTCTTTCAAAAGGAAAGCTCGTGGCCTGTGATACCCCCGATGGTCTCACAGGATGGATGGACAAAGGCTTCCGGTTAGAACTGAGCATCATGGGAAGTATGGAAAAAGCAGAGGGTGTAATAGGAAAGCTGCATGGAATACAAAAATATCGTTTTGAAGAGAGCAATGAAAAGGAGTGCGTAAAGGTGATTATCGAAACGGATGCAAAAGAGGATATCCGCCAGGAACTCTTTTATGCGCTTGCAAAAGAAGAGTTGCCGATTATGTCTTTAATCCGGGTGGAAAAATCTCTGGAAGACGTATTTCTGGAACTTACCAATGAAGATTCAGAAAACATAAAAGCGGCAGATGGAAAGGAAGGAGAGCAAAAACATGGCAGCAATTTATAAAAGAGAGTTAAAAGCGTATTTTCATTCCTTTCTGGGCAGTTTGTTCATCGGAGTGCTGCTGTTCTTGCTTGGAATTTATTTTTCGGCTTATAATCTTTTTATGGGAAATCCATATATCGGATATGCCTTGTCAGCCATCGTATTTTTATTTCTGATTGGTATTCCCATACTGACAATGCGCATACTAGCGGAAGAACGCCACCAAAAAACAGATCAATTGATTCTTACAGCGCCTGTCAGTGTCAGCAGCATTGTAGTCGGTAAATTTCTGGCGCTGGCAACTATATTTGCCATCCCGGTAGGCATTATCTGCATTTATCCGCTGATTCTCAGTATCTTTGGGACGATTGCATTTGGCGAAACTTATCTTGCCATACTTGGCTTTTTCTTTTATGGACTCTCGTGCATTGCAATTGGTGTTTTTGTCTCATCATTGACAGACAGCCAGGTGATTGCAGCAGTTATCACATTTGGATTTTTGTTTCTGGGATACGTAATGGGAGGAATTTGTAATATGATTTCCACCACCGGAAATCTCGCAACAAAAATACTGAGCGCATTTAACATGGTAAGCAGATTCGATTCACTTTTAGGCGGTTCTCTGCAATTGACCAGTATTCTTTATTTCCTGTCAGTGATTTTACTATTCCTGATTTTTACGGTACAGTCCATTCAAAAAAGGCGTTATCATATTTTATCCATAAATTTAAGTATGAGTGTTTATAGTTCGACGGTTCTGCTCATCAGTACTGCGGTAATCGTATTATTAAATGTACTGGTGGCAGAACTGCCTTCGAAATTTACAGTATTTGACGTCACTTCCAACAAGCTTTATTCTCTGACAGATGAAACCAAAAAAATCATATCCCCAATAGAGGAGGAGATTCAGATTTATGTGCTGGCAAATGAATCACAGGCGGATATGACTCTGGATACCACGCTGAAAAACTATGAAGACCTGAATCCAAATATTAAAGTTTCCTATGTGGATCCTGCGGTAAACCCTAAATTTTTCACAAAGTATACAGATTCAGATGTTTCTTTCAGCAGTATTATCGTAGAAGGCAGCAAGAGAAGCAAAGTAATAGATTACAGTAGCATTTATCAGACAGAACTGGATTATTATACCTACTCATCTACCGTTACAGGGTATGACGGTGAAGGGCAGCTGACCAGCGCAATTGCCTATGTAACATCAGATGATATGCCTAAGATTTATCTTCTTGAAGGACATGGGGAATGCGTCTTTGATGCAGAGTTTATAGAAGCTGTGGAAAAAGAAAATGTAAGTTATGAAACAATTAATCTGATGAATTATGATTCTGTGCCGGAGGATGCCGCATGTGTGATTGTGTATGCCCCCGCATCAGATTTTTCAGATGATGACACAGAAAAAATGTTAGCTTACATGGAAAATGGTGGTGATGTTTTTCTGATTACCGCATACACAGAAAATGAAATGACAAATTTTCATAAATTGCTTTCTTTCTATGATATAGAAGTCACGAAAGGCCTTGTCATTGAGGGAGATAAGAATAGTTATTATCAGGTTCCTTTCTTTCTTCTTCCCGAGATTGTTTATACCGATATAACGGAAAGCGCTTATTATAGCAGAAATTATGTTTTTGTCCCCTGTGCACAGGGACTTACCATAAATGAAAATGAAGAAGTGAATGCCACTACGCTTCTGTATACCTCAGACAACAGTTATGCGAGAAACGATATGGAAAGTATTTCGGAATATACAAAGCTGGAGACAGACCAGGATGGACCATTTGCAGTCGGGGTGGCATGTGAAAAGACTACTGACGGTCAATCATCAAAGGCTGTTATTTATTCCAGCATGGATTTATTTACACGTGATATAGATGCAATGGTGTCAGGAACGAATTTAAAGCTATTTACAAGTACAATCGGAAGTTTTGTCAATCATACAATCAGTGTTTCCGTTCCTGTCAAGAGCTATGATGTCGATGTGCTCACTATATCACAAAATAAGATAGTCCTTCTGGCATTTATTACAATCATCGTGATACCGTTTGCCTTTTTAATCAGTGGATTTATCATCTGGTTCAGAAGAAGGAGGCGTTAAGAGGGGGATGAATATGGATCAAAAAAGAAAAAGACAACTACTGTTTTTGGGCATTTTATTTCTGCTTATACTGGCAGCATTTGCAGCGCTTAAGATTTACAAGTCAAATGCGCATGAAACATCTGAAATGGATACAGAAAGCTATGTTGTCATGAAAATCGATCCGTCGCAAGTGGAAGAGATTGGAATGATTAATGGCACAGAATCCATCAATCTTTTAAGGAGTGAAGACGGATGGAAGTGTATGGAGGATGAAAGTGTGAAGATTGACAGTGATGCTGTAGAACACTTTCTTGACCTGGCATCGGATATCACATCAGATATCAGAATTGAAAAGGTAGATGACCTGTCACAATATGGTATCGATCAGCCACAGATTAATGTGACTTTTCAGTGGGACGACAATATGTACACCCTCAGGTTAGGCGATTTCAATCCTGTAATAAACAGATATTATATCAACATCAACGATGAAAAAACAGTGTATACAGCAGATACATCCCTTTATTATGGTTTGAATAAAACGTTGGATGATTTTAAACAGCTGGAAGATGCTGGATAAGAAGCCTTCTTTTTTTTAATAGATTTATACCTTGATTTCCTTGCAGGTTTATGTAAAAATATACAAGTAAAACCTGTAAGGATTTCTGCTTCTTTAGAAACTGAGTCAGAGTCCTTTATAATGTAGCAGATATAGATAGAAAGGTAAAATTATGAGAGGAATAGATACGCAGGTTCGTAAAAACAGGAGACGGATTTTTAAGGAAGTGGCAAATCTGGCCTATACATCTGCTAATTTAAAAGATGATATAGAAGCGTTACCTTATAAAATAATAGATTATGATGAATCGGAGTATGAGAGTATCTATAGGGAGCGGGCTATTGTGAGAGAAAGAATCCGCCTGGCAATGGGATTATCTTTGCGTCCGGAAAATGCGCCGGTTCATGTTACCCAGGGTCTGGAAGAAAGTAATATTGATGAGAAATATTATGAACCGCCTCTGATGCAGGTTATTCCGTCTGCCTGCAATGCATGTCCTGAAAATAAATATGAGGTTACAAATAAATGTATGGGCTGTGTGGCTCATCCCTGCCGGGAGGTATGTCCCAGAGGCGCTATCAGCATGAGCAACGGGAAATCCGTGATTGATCAGGAAAAATGTATCAAATGCGGAAAATGTAAATCGATTTGTCCTTATGATGCGATTTCCCATCAGACTCGTCCCTGTCTGGATCACTGCGGTGTAAATGCAATCAAAAGTGACAAAAAGGGACGTGCCTATATCGATACAGAACATTGTGTTTCATGTGGTCAGTGTATGGTAAGCTGTCCTTTCGGTGCCATTGCTGACAAATCCCAGATTTTCCAGCTGATCCGTGCTATGCAGACGGGCAGGAAGACCATTGCCCAGGTTGCCCCCGCCTTTGTGGGACAATTTGGAAAAGCAGCGACTCCTGATAAAATAAAAGCAGCCCTTAAAGAATTAGGATTTTATGACGTATATGAGACGGCGATCGGTGCAGATATGGGAGCAATGGCGGAAGCAGAACATTATGTAAAAGAAGTGGCAACGGGAGAACTTCCCTTCCTTCTTACTTCCTGCTGTCCCTCTTGGTCTTCGCTTGCCAAGAAATTCTTCCCTGAAACCATAGATAAAATATCCAACGCTTTGACCCCTATGGTGGCAACGGCACGTAAAATCAAGGAAGATCACCCTGATGCCAGTGTGGTATTTATCGGACCCTGTGCATCCAAGAAATTAGAGGCTTCCCGCAGAACAATCCGGTCGGATGTGGATTTTGTCATTACATTTGAGGAACTGGCAGGAATGTTTGAGGCAAGGGGGCTCTTACCTGAGGCGGTTACGGCAATCGATCAGATGAATGATGCCACAGGCGCAGGAAGAGGCTACGGAGTTGCAGGCGGAGTCTCCAGTGCGATTGAAGAATGTATCCGGGAATATTATCCGGATGTGGATGTGAATATTGAACATGCAGAGAGTCTGACAGAATGTAAAAAAATGCTGATGCTTGCAAAAGCAGGCAAAAAGAACGGCTGTCTGATTGAAGGGATGGCATGTCCCGGAGGCTGTGTAGCAGGAGCCGGTACGAACATAGCAATTCCACAGGCAATGAAAGAAGTTGCGGGATTTAAAGCGCAGGCCGAAAGAAAAATTCCCGATATGGGAGAAGATCTGTAACGGAGAAAGGAACGGTCAACAAGATGACAAAAATAAGAACAAGATTTGCACCCAGTCCCACGGGAAGGATGCATGTAGGTAATTTAAGAACGGCGCTTTATGCTTATCTGATTGCAAAGCATGAGGATGGTGATTTTATCCTGCGCATCGAGGATACAGATCAGGAACGCTACGTGGAGGGAGCTGTTGACATCATCTACCGCACCCTTGAAAAAACGGGATTGAAACATGATGAAGGACCGGATAAAGACGGCGGGGTAGGACCTTATGTACAGTCCGAGCGGCAACAGTCTGGCATCTATCTGGAGTATGCCAAAAAACTGATTGAAAAAGGGGAAGCATATTATTGTTTCTGTGACAAGGAACGCCTTGCTGGTCTGAAATCACAGATTGTTGAGGGAAAGGAGATTACGGTGTATGATAAACACTGCCTTTCCTTATCGAAGGAAGAAGTGGAACAAAAGTTAAAAGCAGGAATTCCCTATGTCATCAGACAAAATAATCCCACAGAAGGAACAACCACTTTCCATGATGAAATATATGGAGATATCACGGTGGATAATTCAGAGCTGGACGACATGATTTTGATTAAATCTGATGGCTATCCAACCTATAATTTTGCAAATGTGGTGGACGACCACCTGATGGGAATCACTCATGTGGTAAGAGGCAATGAATATCTTTCTTCCTCACCCAAATATAACCGGCTCTATGAGGCATTTGGATGGGAGGTTCCAGTGTATGTGCATTGTCCCCTAATTACAGATGAAGAGCACCACAAACTGAGCAAACGTTGCGGACATTCCTCCTATGAAGATTTGATTGAACAGGGATTTTTGACGGAAGCAGTTGTCAATTTTGTGGCGCTGCTTGGATGGAGTCCGTCCGAGAGTAATGAAGAAATTTTTTCTCTTGAGGAACTTGCCAGGATTTTTGACTATCATCACATGTCAAAGTCTCCGGCGGTCTTTGATTACACCAAATTAAAATGGATGAACAGTGAATATATCAAGGCGATGGACGACGAGGCATTTTATGAGCAGGCTGAGCCTTATTTAAAGCAGGGCATTTCCAGAAATATGGATCTGCGTAAGCTTGCA
Source organism: Lachnospiraceae bacterium (assembly GCA_014804785.1). Taxonomy (GTDB): domain Bacteria; phylum Bacillota; class Clostridia; order Lachnospirales; family Lachnospiraceae; genus Suilimivivens. Next base: position 362,227 of record JAAUZD010000023.1, on the reverse strand, counting down.
TCCATGGTCAAAACCAGAATAGAAACTTTCCCGGATATTCCTGCGCTCATCGATTTCTTACAGGAATTGCCGGAATATGATACTTCCATGTATGAGCATAAGAAGATGAAGACCAGTCAGGAATCCTCGCTGGAGGTTTTAAAGGATATCCTTCCGCTGTTAGAGAAACAGGAGGATTATTCAAATGATGCACTTTATCAGTTGCTCCTGTCCTATGTGGAGGAAAAAGGCTGTAAAAACGGCTATGTACTCTGGCCGGTAAGGACAGCAGTTTCCGGGAAGCAGATGACGCCTGCAGGGGCAACAGAAATCATGGAGCTTCTTGGGAAAGAAGAATCTATAACCAGAATAAAGAAAGGGATCGAATTGCTTGAAAAAGCCAGGTAAAACACAAAAACAGGCAATTACCCATTTATCGGGACCAGCGGAGGTAATCGCAGGTCCCGGCAGTGGGAAAACCTATACCATCATCCAGCGTATCTTATATCTCATCAAACAATACCATATCAAACCGGACAAAATTCTCGTCATCACTTACACAAAAGCGGCAGCAACCGAAATGAAAGAACGCTACGAAAAAGCATGTGCCGCCGATTCTTTACTTTCCAGCCATTCTCCGCAAGCTTACAGTCATATTGAAAATGTTCATTTTGGAACGTTTCACAGCATCTGTTATAATATCTTGAGGCAGTGCGGCTTTGCCCATCCTGATTCCTTGATAAAAGAGAGGGACAGAAGAAAACTCCTTCAAGTGATACTGAACAATCATGGTTTATCTTCCAAATGTACCTATGAGAATATTACTAATCTGTTAAACGCCATCAGCCGTATGAAAAATTTATCTGAAAATGATTTGGGCGGTTTTATGGACAATATCGATTTTTCGTCAGATGAATTGATGCAGATGAAAGAGGAGTATGACCAATATTTAAGAGAACAGGGGATGCTGGATTTTGATGATATGATACTGCAATGCTCCAGATTTCTTGTGTCTCATACGGACATATGTAAAAAATATCAGGAATTATTTGAATATATTCTAGTGGATGAGTTTCAGGATATCAATTTACCTCAATACCAGGTTTTAAAGCTTTTAGCCCATCCTTTTAATAATCTTTTTGTAGTAGGAGATGACGATCAGGCGATATACGGATTCAGAGGAGCTACCCCTGGTATTATGAAACGGTTCATGGACGATTATCAAGACGGAAAGCAGATCCTATTGACAGAAAATTACCGTAGCGGGGAGAAAATCGTTAAATTATCAGGGCGGATGATTGATGGGAATAAAGAACGTTTTTCCAAAGAATTTTTTCCTACAAGAACGGGAGGAAAAATATCCGTCCTATGTTTTGATACCCATAGGGAAGAGGAAGTCGCTCTTATTGCAGCTATTTCTGTTTTAAAGCCGGAACAGCTGCCGTGTACAGCTGTTATATTGAGGACGAACCGGGAAGTTATACAATTTGGGGAACTTTTAAAAAGCGCAGGTATCGCAGTAAAAGGAAAACGTATTTCCGATATGGATTTCTTTCATGGTTTTGTGATGGAAGATATGATTGCTTTTTTGTCTTATTTGTATGAAGGAAATAAGCGCGGAGATTTCATTCGGTTCATGAATAAGCCTAATCGCTTTTTGACTCGGTCAGCCATTCTGAGTGAGGTAGTCAATATAGAATGCATAGAACAATATTATCGCAACAATGCTTCTATGCTTTCTGAGATCAAAACTTTTTTCGGACAATTGCACATAGCTGCATCTTTAAATCCTTTTCTTTCCCTTTCTTTTTTTAGGAAAACATTAGGATATAACCGGTATCTGAGAGAAAAAGCAAAAGATGACAGAGAATACCAAAGGCTGATGAGACAGGCGGATCAAATACAGAACTGCATCAAGGATTTTTCGCCCGGAAGCTCTGTGAGAGATTTTGCAGAAAGAAAGGCGGAGCAGGCGGGAGAGGCATTTCCCCGGACGACAGAAGCGCAGGGGGTCAGTGTTTTGACTATGCATGGCGCGAAGGGGTTGGAATTTGACAAGGTTTTTCTGCCGGATGTCAACGACGGAATCATTCCCGGAAAAGACTGTATTACATCGGAAGCCCTTGAAGAAGAAAGAAGGCTCCTGTATGTTGCCATTACAAGAGCCAAAAATGAATTAACGATTTATTACACCAAAGAACGGGGCAGAAAACCATCCCGATTTCTGGAAGGAATCATTCCTTCCCCATAATTTCATCAAATTCTACATTATCAAGATATTCGTCAAAAGCATCCGATACAATTTCGTATTCCTCATCATCTTCAATGTATTCTAATTCCGGTTCCTCGTTAGGATCCGCCTCGTTTTCGTGATAACGGTAAAACCATACTTCGCCGTCGCAATTTTCTCCGTCCTCATCCAGAGGAAGCAGGACAATATAATTCTGCTCTTTCACGGCAAGTATGGTGACGATTGCACAGGTGACAGAAGTACCGTCCATAAGATCAAGGGTAACGGTCATTTCTTCTTCGGGATTTTCCATCTGACCAGGCATATGATTGTTGGAACTGTCTGATTGCTGATTCTTGTTCATAATCTCTCCTTTATAGTTTGATATAAATTCCTATTGTCTGCCTTTATTTTACTATTCAGGCGGCAACTATGCAAGGGAAGCTTATTTTTTTTGCACAGCGTTCTAAATTTATGCTATGATATAAAGTGAGCAAAATTTTTTACTACTTTTACTGGAGGATGCATGAAATCAGATTTAATCATAACATATTTTAAACCGGACAGGCAGGGCGTATTTTTTGCAGAAAGCAGTGTGAAGTTTGCGGCGTACTTACTCACAGATAAGGAATGCGGTGTTGTTTTATATGATAAAAAGGGATCCGCAAGGCGAATTCCTTTTAAAAAAGAAGGAAAAAGCGGAACCCTTTATGGTCTTCAGATAGAAGGGGAAGGTATTGAGACATATACATACAATTATTATATAGATGATCATATTATAACGGATCCTTATGCGCGTGAAGTTCGCGGACTGGAAAAGTGGGGAGCGGGGAAAACAAAAAAACGCAAAACATACGGTGCTTTGACGCACCATGTATTTGATTGGCAGGGGGATATGCCGCTTATGACACCGCCGGAAGACAGCATCCTGTATGGACTGAATGTACGTGCATTTACCATGCACAAAAGCTCCGGCGTCAAGAATAAGGGAACCTTTGAAGGCATCATTGAGAAGATCCCTTATTTAAAAGAGTTGGGAATAACAGGAATTGAACTGATGCCATGCTATGAGTACGATGAGTGCATTTTGCAGGAAAATTATTATCACAAATCATTTCCTGAAAAATCGGCTGCGCGTACGGCAGTTCCGCCAATCAGGGAAGCTATTCCTGCACCTGCATTAAAAACGGATAATGTACATTTAAATTGCTGGGGATTCCAGAACGGGTTTTATTTTGCCCCTAAAGCCGCTTACAGTGCATCTAAATTACCTGATCTTTCTTTTAAAGAACTTGTCAGGGAACTGCACAAAAACGGAATAGAAGTCATGATGCAATTCTATTTCCCGCCGGAAATACGGCAGCTTTATATGCTGGACGTGATAAAGTACTGGGTTATGGAATATCACATTGACGGTGTGCGGGTCAGCGGATTCCACATTCCATTCCGTCTCCTTGCAGAAGAACCGATTCTGAAAAATACAAAAATCTGGTGCAATTACCTGCCATCAGAAGATCTTTCTGTGATTACTAATCCGGTTTTTAAAAACTTTATTTCGGACAACGGAAATTATCGGTATGATATCAGACGTTTTCTTAAGGGCGATGAAGGCTTGCTGAATCAGGCAACCTTTTATCAGCGCCACAATCCGGCACAGTACAGCGTCATCAACTATCTGGCAGATTATGACGGTTTTTCGCTGTATGATTGTGTTTCTTATGAAAGAAAACACAATGAAGCAAACGGAGAAAACAACCGCGACGGACTTGACGTGAATCTGACATGGAACTGCGGTATTGAAGGTGAGACCCGCAGAAAGTCTGTCATGGATCTGCGCCTTAAACAGATAAAAAATGCATTGTCCTTTGTATTCCTTTCTCAAGGAATTCCTTTTCTTTTCAGCGGCGATGAATTTGCTTCTTCCCGCGGAGGAAACAATAATTGCTATTGCCAGGATAATGAGACCGGATGGGTCAATTGGAAAAATAATCTCTTTTCAAGGGAAATACTTGAGTATGCTAAATTTCTCATAAGACTTCGCAAAGAGCATTCCATTCTGCATTTGAAGGAAGAATTGCGGGTGATGGATTATAAGGGGCTGGGCTATCCGGATCTTTCTTATCATGGCTCGGAGGCATGGAGACCGGATTTAAGTTATATTGGCAGGATGATTGGCATTGTCTTAAATGGGCGTTATGCGCCGGATAGGGAAGACGCATCCTTTTACATTGCTTATAATATGCATTGGGAGCCTCATAAACTGGCTCTTCCAAAGTTCTCTAATGGTGAGAAATGGATTAAATTATCAGATACCTCGCTTCCCACGGAGACGTTTACGGCACAAAGCGACATGGCAGCGGATGAACATTCAGTTGTCACGGTAAACAGCAGAAGCATCGCGGTCTTTATGACCCAAAAATGTGCACCTGCATCCGGCAAAAAGAAAAAAACAACTGTAAAGAAGAAGGAAAGACAACCGAAAACATGAAAGCATGGAAACATTTTAAGACCATAACTTATCATAAGTATCTGGTGATGAAGGGCTGTTTTAAAGTGGGATTGTATAAGCAGGGACTTCTTCATGATTTATCGAAATACAGCCTCAGCGAGTTCCTTGTAGGTGCGAAATATTATCAGGGCAACAGGAGCCCTAATAATGCAGAACGGGAAGATATTGGATATTCTTCTGCATGGCTTCACCATAAGGGGCGGAACAAACATCACTATGAATATTGGATTGATTACAGTACCCGGGATATCGCAGGCGTCATGGCTCCTGCTCCAATGCCGGTAAAATATGTAATAGAAATGTTGATGGATCGGATTGCAGCGTCAAAAGTCTATAATAAGGAACGGTATACAGATTCCTCTCCGTGGGAGTATTATGCAATAGGGAGAGATAAGGTGCCGCTTCACCCTGAGACCAAAAAACTTTTGGAAAAACTGCTCCGCATGCTCTCCGTGAAGGGGGAGGATTACACCTTTGCCTATATCAGGAAAAAGCTTTTACATAAATCCTGATATCAGAATTTCACCATCTTAATCACTTCTGCATATGATAAAGCATATGAAAAAGGAGTGATAAAACATGAATTGTCTGATTTGGGTATTATTACTATTAAGCTGCAGAAATAACGGAAGTTGTTCTGACAGCGGATGCGGCTGCGGTGGAAGACGTGACGGAAACAGCGGCAGAGAGCGCAGCAATTCAAATGACGGATGCGGATGCGGAAGTGCAGGCAGCGGACGCGGGAATGAACGTCAGGATGATAGCGACTGCGGATGTAGAAACGAGTTCCGTGCTGAACCCCGTTTTGAGCAGCGTCCCTTTGTGTTTAACCAGAGCGCAGGCTGCGGATGTGATGAATCACAAAATTAGAAATTATTAAAATTTAATATGTAAAAATAAGAATGTCATGTTATAATAGCCTATGTATGCATGACATTCTTATTTTTATATGCAGACAAAACGTATTTAGGTTTAAAAACCTATGCGGGAAAGACATGGGTATGAATATGAAAAACTTATTGAATCAGATTATAAAATTCGGCATAGTTGGTCTGTTTTGTTTTTTTATTGATATTGGAATTACCACAGGATTTGCCAATCTGCTTGGTGTTCACTATCTGTTTTCCAAATTCCTTGGTTTCGTTATTTCTTCGGTTGTAAATTACCTTTTGAGCATTAAATTTGTCTTTACCAAAAAGAAGGAAATGGATCAGAAAAAGGAATTTATAGTTTTCCTGATCCTTTCAGCATTTGGTCTTGCTATTAATGAAATTGTTATGTTCCTCTGCATTGATGTAATTTACAAAAACAATGCCACGCTGCAGAGGCTCGTCGCTGATTCTCTTATGGTACCCATTGGCACTTTTGTTGCTACCGGAGTCGTTATGGTGTACAATTTCATTTCAAGAAAGTTGTTTCTGGAAAGAAAATAAGGCATGGATACAAAGCGTTTTGAAGAGATTAAAAATAGCGTTGCAGGCACGGAAAGAGCACGAGGCGGCATAGGAACTTTACAGGAAAAAACCGTCCATGCCATACTGAAGGATTATTATGCCCCTGATAAGGACATGCAGGAAATCCGGGTGGGCGGATACGTTGCAGATATTTATGACGGCAAGGAAATCGTTGAAATCCAGACTTCAAATTTCAACAAACTGAGAAATAAACTGGATTCCTTTCTACCGGAGCATCCGGTGACCCTGGTATATCCGGTTCCGCAGATCAAATATTTGATCTGGATCGATGAGGAAACCGGGGAATGTTCCAAACCAAGAAAAAGTAATGTAAAGGGCTCTGTTTACAGAGCTTTTTATGAGTTGTACAAAATAAAGCCGTATCTTTCTGATGAAAATCTCCACCTGTGCTTCCCTCTTTTGGAACTGGAAGAATACAGGCTCCTTAACGGATGGAGCCGGGACAGAAAGAAAGGGTCCCAGCGCTTCGACAGAATTCCTACAGCGCTTCTTGGCGAAGTGAGACTGGATAGTGTCAAGGATTATGCACAGCTCATTCCGGCAGGGCTTTCGGAACCATTCACTGTACAGGAATTTGGGAAAGCTGTGAAGGAACGGAAAGAAACTGCTGCAAAAGTTCTCCACATCTTACATTATCTCCATATAATTGAACGATGTGAGAACAGAGGAAAAGCGTATACCTATCGTATAGTGAAAAGAGGTTGATTGTTTTTATGAGAATTACCGAAAGATATGCCGGTCCGCAGGAAACGGCACGTCAGATTACATACATGGAAAAGGCTTGCGTTTACGTGGAAGAACTAACCCGCAATCTGGGACGTAAGCCCTCCTGCTGTGTGACTACCTTCGGCTGTCAAATGAACGCCGTACACGGGATATAGAAGCGCCGCCCGGCAGCAGGCGCCAGAACGCAAGAAAAAGCTTGTGTTTTGGCGCTTTTTCTATGCCTAAAAATATTTTAAAATATTGCGTAATATGTATTGACATATTGCGCAATATGTGATATATTATAATTACCGAAAGGGAAATAAAAGAAAGGCGGGGAAACAGAATGAAGTTAAAATATTTAGGCTACAGAGAAAGAAAGGTAGAAACAAGGGAACTCACGATCGCAGAATTGAAATTGTCAATCATTGAAGCGTATGTAAATAAAGGGGTTAAAGAAGTACAGCTAATAGACATTACAAGCGGCGACACAATAACATTCAATTCAATAGAAGATGTGGCTAGAAATGAATGGTGCGGAAATTGCAAAATAGAACTTATAAACCTTCCGCACGCATACGGAACGAAGGAAGAAAGCAAGGCAATAATAATCTTTCAGGAAGCAGAAGAAGAAAGCGACAAAGTAATAGCATAAAAGACGGAAGGGCGGGGAACCGCCCGCCCGGAATAAAAGAAAGGAAGGAATTTAACCATGAAAAATTATGAAGAATTAGTAAAAGAAGCAATCAGGAAGGCCCGCGAAGAAGCAGCGGCGAAGGCGGCAGAAAACAAAGTGAAGCGTTTTGAAGTCGGCGCGACATACCAGACGCGGAGTATATGCGATCATGATTGTATCTTCACAATAAAGATTATAAAGAGAACTGAAAAAACCGTAACAGTTGAAAAGCAGGGCAAACAAAGCCGCTGCAAAATTCACCTGATAGACGGGAAAGAAGTTATCTTCCCATACGGTCAATATTCCATGTGTCCAGTATTCGACGCAGACGACAAAGCGGCATGAAAGCCGCTTTTGTTATGAGAAAAAATATTTAAAAATATTGCGTAATATGTATTGACATATTGCGCAATATGAGTTATAATATAATTACAGTAAAGGAAAGGCGGGGAAACAAAATGAAGAAATTTGAAATCGGAACTTATAGAACATACTTAGGGGAAACGGAAGCAATCTATCATGTAGAAAAGGTAACAGAAAAAACCGTTGTAATCACAATTCATAAGGGCGGGAAGTATGAGAAGACAAAGCGCTGCAAGATAGTTGATAACGGTATAAATCAGTATTGCGAATTTGAAGGAATATTCTTTGAATCTGACAATGATAAAATAGCATAAAGGAAAGGCCGGGGAACTTCCCCGGCGGAAAGGAAGGAATTTAACCATGATGAACACAAAGACAATAGGCGAAGCAATTACAAACTTTTTAAACACGGATCCGCAGGCGCAGGCAATCACCGAAGCGGCAGCGGCGGCAGCAGTAGAAAAGGGCCTGACGCCGGAAGAATGGCAGGCATGGAAGGAAAGCTTCTTCGGGGCGATCTTCTACAAAATGGCTTTAGAACATGAAGACGTAAGGGAAGCCGTTACAAATGAGATAGGCCCGAAGATCTATGAAGAATTGCGGAAGGGATAGGCAGCAGGCGCCGGGGCATTGGGGAAGCTTCGGCGCCACAATATGAGCAAAAATATTTTTAAAATATTGCGTAATATCTATTGACATATTGCGCAATATGAGATATAATATAATTACAGTAAAGGAAAGGAGGGAATTTAACCATGAAAGAATTATTGAAAAGACTTGCAATAGCAGAGAAGGCAGCAGACGAAGCAGATCAGGCATACGAAGCGGATCCGGAAAATATCGAAAAAGAAGAAGCCTTCGATCGGGCATATGAAGCAGAATATAATCTTTATATGAAAGCTGCAAATGAGATCGTAAAAATCACAAGCGGACAGATTGATTTTGAAACGGCGAAAGCTATGATTAAGACCAAAAGGGAAGAACTTGAAAAGCTATTCGCATAAGCCGCAGGCGCCGGGCGGAACGGGGAACCGCCCGGCGGAAGCACTAAAGCAGCCACGAACAGCCCGCGGGGGTTCGTGAAAGTCCGAAGCCTTTATAAATGCTGACGGGTGCAACGATAGGGCGTTGTAATGTTGTTTGACAAGTTTCGGCCGGGTTTAATGTGAACAGGGCGGCGCGGGAAGGTTACACCCGTTTCTATACCACGTCAAAAAATAAAGAAGTACCATTGAAAACCGGGGATCTTACAACGCCCGAAAAGTTGCTTTAAAAATAATATGGAAGGTGGGGAAACATGGAAGAAAAGAAATTCGATCAATTCAGCTATCAGAATAACTTCATCAAAGAAAAATATGATCGTGTTAATCTGACAGTACCGAAGGGAAAAAAGGAAAAGATCAAGGCAGCGGCAGCAGCCGAAGGAAAAAGCGTCAATGACTTCATAAACGCCGCGATCGACGCCCGCATGTCTGGAAGTGGGCCGGAAGAAAAGAAGCCGGAACCTGCAGAACCGAAGCAGGCCGCAAAGAAGGCGCCGAAACAAAAGGCCGGGGAAGTTGGCTTCATTGTGGTTGACAGTGGCAAACAAAATTATTATGTCGGCGGGACATATAAGCAGGACGGGAAGAAATACCCGGTTGTTTCTTCTGAAAGGCAGGAAGCGAAAGTCTTCACGAAGAAATTCAACGCACAAAGGGCGATCGAACAGGTGAAGGCATATTGTGATATGTTTAATTTTGAAGTCGAAAAGATCACGCTTTAATATTGCGCAATATAAGGGGGGACACATGATAGAATATATCACAATATGCGTTTTATGTTGGACGGGAGCCGGGACAATATTTTATTTTGCGGTGAAGGCGGAAGAATTTATCATGAAAAGACTGACGGGCGAAGGCGCTATCGAATCAGCATACAGAATTTTAAAAGGAATACTGAAAAAAGAATGAAAGCAGGAAGCGGACGCCCGGCAGCAGGACGCCCGCTTGTTTTATGATGATTTATAGATAAATTTTGCATGAAGACCGCTTTTGAAGTGTATTTCGGCGACGTGGGCTTCGCTAACGACAATATGATCTATAATCAAATTCAGGAAATCTTTCAAAACTTGATCGTCTACTGCTGCCGCGAATTCGTTATACTGAATATGTTCGCCGGATTGGATAGAGTAGGACAGCAGGAAGGAAGAAGCGGAATTGACGAAGTTTAATTCTTCCACACGTCCGAAGCTTGCTTCTTCGGCGTCGCTTATCTCATTATTTAACCGGGTTAGTTGTTCCGTCAATTCTGCCCGCGTCGAAAGATATTCCTTTTCATTCATAGCGCTATCATCAAAAAGAAAAAGCTTTTTCAGGCGTTCAAGCGCCCGGCCTATTTTGGCAGCTTCGGCCCGTTTCGCTTCAATACTGCCCGGATCCGGCGCCGCCTGACGCGACAATGGTTCCGGCAAATAAAGCCCGTCTTTTGACCGTGAACGGCCCTGCAGCGCGTCGAAAATCTCACGAAGGGAACTTTCTTCAATATAGGCGATCGGGGCGAATTCAGGCCCGGAAAGAAGCAGGCTTTCTAATTCTTCCGGCGTCTTTATATCCTGACGTTTTTTAGTAGCGGCGACAATATGCGAAATGAAGTTGAAGACCACGGGGCCGATCTTAACGTCCGAAGCGCCGGGGGCGGTGCAGGATCTTTTCGTCACACGTCCAGAACAGCGATAAAGGGACGGCCGGAAGCCGTTAGCACGTGGGCGATCCGGCTTCATAGACTGAAAATAATATCCGCAGGCGCCGCAGACAATAAGCCCGGCGAACGGGTGGACGTGTTTTTGATTATGGGCCGCGCCCGCGTTGCGGAGCCGTTCGGCGTTATGATCCATGATAGCGTTGCAGCGGTTCCATTGATCCGGATCCACAAGCGGCGGGAATACGCCTTCCATGTAGACGACTTCTTCTTCTGGCTTCTTCTTCCCGTGGGGGCTTTCCCGGTAATTATAGCGATAGTCGCCTTTATTCATGGGGTTTCTGATATAGTCCGATATAGTCTTCGTTGTCCATTCGCCGCCGCGCTTCGTGGGAATGTCGTTTCCGTTCAGGTAGTCCCGGACTTTACTAGAAGACTTTGTTTTTTCATACATGGAATAGATAAGCCGGGCCGCCTGAATTTCTTCCGGGTTATGTTCCGGGAACTGTTTTTCGGAATTCCATTTCCAACCATAAGGCATACGGGCGCCGTTCCATTTTCCTTCATGCGCCCGGCCGATCATAATATCTTTTACCCGTTCAGAAGTCAACTTTCTTTCTAATTCAGCAAACACAAGTATAATTTTCAGGACGGCTTCACCGATTGCGGAAGAAGTGTCAAATTGTTCATTCAGGGAAATAAAAGTCACGCGGGCCGCCTTGAAATCCTTCCACATGATCGAAAAGTCCACAAGATCGCGGGAAATGCGGTCAAGCTTATAGACGATAACATGGGACACTTGCCCGGCCTTAACTTTGTTCATCATTCTTTGAAAAGCGGGCCGATCGGTATTCTTGGCAGACTTCCCGGCGTCCTCGAAAACTTCAATCCGGCTTTTGTCGATATGAAGAACATGTTCACAATATGACTTCAATTCTTTTTTCTGGAAAGGAAGACTGTCTTTGTCTACCTGATACCCGGTAGACACGCGCACATAAAGCGCGACAATTTTTCCGGCGGCGGCTGCCGCCTTCATCATTTTTGCATATGCCATTTATTCACCTTCTAAAAAAGGGCGTAAAAAAGAAGCCCTTTAAAATAGCGGGACTTCATGCTATAATATCACTTGTCGAAGGTGTTATCATAGCAGCCCCGCAGGGTTGACGGGTAACGATCTATATAAAGCGCCTGACGGTTGCAGCCGTGGGGCGTTTTATTTTCCGAAATTCAATTCAATAATATTTCCTTTTTCTTTATATCGGTATTTTACGCCATTTTTGCGGCGTCCCCTTTTTCGATATAGCCTAGATCAAGCAATTCGTCCGCACGTTCACAAAGCTTTTGTTTTCCTTCCCGGTTTAGTTTTCGATATGTAGAAATCAAATTCTTTTCGCTTTCTTTCAATTCAAATTCGGGTTGTTTTGGCGGGACATAATCAGAAAGGCCAATCAAAACACCCGCTTCAACATTAAAAAATTTCGATAACTGAACAATAACAGATAAAGGAATTTTTCTTGTTCCGGTTTCATATCCGGCATAGGTACTTTGTAACATACCTAATTTTTCAGCGATTTCATATTGCGACAAACCGATTTTATTTCTCATAGCTGCAAGATTGCGGCCGAAACGTTCGTAATCTTCGCCGTGTGTCTTCGCCGGAATTTTCGTCATTTCTTTCACCACCTTTCCACATGAATACATTATAAACGCAAAAATGCGACTTGTAAAGGGGTATAAACGCAAAATGCAATAATTTAATTATAAAATGCGCTTGACACAAACACGAAATGAGTTTATTATATAACCATCAACAAACACAAATTGCGTTTAGGAAAGGAGATCGGAAGAATGGCAAAACCATTGATTAACAAATACCCAAAGTTAAAAGCAAAAATGGCCTATAACGGAAATAACGTCGCGGATCTCTCGAAGGTTTTAGAGATTAGCGAAGACAGCACCAGAAGAAGACTTCGCGGGGAAGTAGAATTTGAACTTTCGGAGATCGTAAAGCTGATGAAATTTTACGCTTGCCAATTTGAAGACATTTTCGGGGAAATAGAAGCCCCTGCGGGAATGTTAGCAGCGGCGCCCGCATAAAAGGCGCCGCCACATATCAGGGAACACATGAAGCAATTATAAAGGGTTTCAGGGCTTCCAGATCGTCAAGAGAAGAAAGCGAAGCTTTCCAATGTAATTGACGCTTATTCTTTTGAGCAGAAAACAAAGGATTGTTTTCATTTTCCTTTTGTAAAGGAATAGGAAGCCGAAGGGAGATCCATTTTGTCCGGGAAGTGTACTTGAAGCGAAGAAAATCATTCATACCGCCGTAAATTATGCTTATGTAATCATTTGAACGCTTTTCTATACCTAACATAGAAACATCAACATGATCGGCGATAAATGAACACACGGTTTCAAGAAGGGTTTCTTCGTCGGAAGTCAAAGACAATTCCTTTTCAGGTTCACCAATAAAAATACTTTTATTTTCCGGATCAAATCGAAATTCAATAGCCATAACAACGCCGCCTTTCATTTTATTTTAATCATAGCATAAGGACGGCAGCAGGGCAAACAAAGAAGGGAGCCTGAATATGACAGACGCAGAAAAAAGACTGAAAACGGCCGGAGCGTTGGCACATGAAGCACTTGACCGGGCCGAAGAAAAGGGCCTGACACTTGCGGAAGTAATGCTTATACCGGAGTTAATGAAAAATATTATCAAAAATGAATTGGCAGAGCAGGGAACGCCGTACAAGCGGAAGCAGCCCCGGACATAAACCGGGGCCGTCGCGTCACTTGGAAATAATAGCATTTTCAAGAAGCCGCAAAGCGTCAAACATTTCTTCCTGCAGAACAGAAAAAACGGTGCGCGTTTGTTCGTCCAAAAGCAGGCTATCGCCTATACGCTTATCGGTTTTTAACTTGAAAATATCGGCTATATTTCCGGGTTTCGGATCAATATCAATTTCGGACATTGAAAACACCCCCTTTCCATACCGTGATTATACCACGGCAGCAGGCAGGGGAAAAGAAAAAGCAGTCCGGCGGCAGAGGGAGAAAAAGAAAAATGAAAATCGCAGTTGTAACACTTTTAATATTGGCTATTTTATTAGGCGCCGCCGTTTTGGGTGCGCTTGTGACGTGTACGGCTATAAATGAAGTGTTTGACTTGTGAAATATAACAAAAAAGAAAGGAATTTAACAAAATGGGACTTGTAGACTTATTCGCAGCAGAAGACAAAATCGAACTGAATTTCAAGCAGCTTCACGGCCTGACAACGAAAGCAGTAAAACACGATCTTCTTATGAACGGGATCAAGTGCGACGTACCACACAAATTTTTAAGGGAAGTTATGACCGGGGAAAAGGAAGAAGGAATTCAGGTAACGGGGATCACTTGCCACATGCCGGATCCGGAAGAAATTCACAAAGCATTAGAAGCAGCGCGGCGGGAAGCAAAGCGGCAAGCCGCAGCAGGGCAGCAGGAAGGCGACGCCGGGCAGCAGGCGCAGGAAGAAGGCGTCCGCGTGGGCGAAGTCAAGTTATACGAACGCAAGCAGCGCCGCCGGGATTGGGCCGACATTCAAAAAACCATTCAGGAAGGAAACGCGGCTGAATTTCTTCCGGGAACGGAAATTCACTTCACATTGAAAGACGGAAGGCCCGCGAAAGCGGTCGTTATAGGTATAAACCATTATAACATGCGCGACGCCGTTTTCCGCATTGTGGAGCCTTTGACATTCGCAGGAATGAACAAAGAACACACCAACGCGGGCGGGTGGCATGATTGCGAAGCCCGGCGCCTTCTGAATGAAGACTTCTTCCCGCTTCTGCCTGATGAATTGCAGGCCGTGATCGTAAAGCATGATACAAACCAGAAGATCAACGGAAAAAGAACACTGTCCGACGACTTCCTTTTCCTTCCTTCTGAATTTGAAGTCATGGGCTGCAATAGATACGCGGAATATAACGACGTTGACAAAGTATTCGACTATCTGAAAGAAAGAATAAATCGCCTTATAGTTGACGAAGAAGGCGATCTTCGGGCCTTTTGGACGGCTGACCCTTCGGCGGCGAACACGACGCACTTTTGCTATTTCGGCTACGGCAACAGCAACTACACCGGCGCCGCCAACGATTTGGCCCTTGCCCCGCTATTTGTAATCGAATAATCATAAAATCGCCCGTCCCGGCCGGGGCGGGCATAGGGGGCAATATGAAAGCAATTATGAAATATCCGGGTAGTAAGTGGGGATCGGCGGCGTGGATCATTCGGAATTTTCCGGATCATCATAGTTATTTAGAACCGTTCTTCGGTTCCGGCGGCGTGTTCTTCAATAAACCGCGATCGGATATTGAAACAATAAACGATATTAACGGCGACGTGATAAACCTTTTCAAGTGGATAAAAGACGATCCCGAAAAATTGGCACATGAAATATATTATACACCGTATGCGCGGGCAGCATATGAAGAAGCTTGTCAAAGGGAACCTGAAAGCAGTCTGGAAGCTGCCGTCTTCTTTTATATCCGTCTGAATATGGGCCACGGCTTCAGGACTACCGGGGAAAAAGTCGGGTGGAAGTCCGACATTCAGGGGCGCGAAAGGGCCTATGCTGCCGAAGATTGGCGCAACATTCCCAGGAAGATTTTTGAAGCCGCGGAACGGTTGCGGGGCGTACAGATAGAGCAGAAAGCGGCCGTCGAAGTGATCCGGCGCTTCAATTTTGAAAATGTCCTGATATATTGCGATCCGCCTTATGTTCTTTCTACGCGGAACCGGAAGCAGTACAAAGACGAAATGACGGACGCCGATCACGTGGAATTATTAGAAACGCTATTGCAGCATAAAGGCCCGGTTGTTATTTCCGGCTATGCTTCGGAACTATACGACGATATGCTTTCCGGTTGGCGCCGGGAAGAATTTTCAAATTATGCGCAAAACGCGAAGCCCCGGAAGGAAATTATTTGGTGTAATCGGCCGCCGCGCGAACAGCAGCTAACACTATTTTGAAAGGAATTTAACCATGAATAAAAAGCAATATGAAGTATTAGAAAAAGCGGTTAAAACATGGGGAGAAGCAGCCCAAACAGATATGATGATCGAAGAAATGGCAGAATTGACAAAAGCGCTTCTTAATAACCGTAGGGGAAGGGAAAGCAATATTTCCGAAGAAATGGCAGACGTCTATATTATGTTGAAGCAGCTTGAAATTATCTTTGAAAACAAAGGGAAGATAAATCACTTCATAAATGAAAAGATCAAACGTCTGGAAGAACGCCTGAAAGGAAAGTAAAAAATGTTAGAAATTATTATTCTTGCCGCCACAAAAGAAGCGGCGCTGAATTGGTGGAAAGAGGATCTTTTGAGATTTTCAAAATACGGGAAGCCACAAGCGAAAAGGCCGCAACTTGAAATAATAACGCCAACTTGCCGGATCAGTTACAGAAGCGGAAGACAGCACAACGAAGGATTGCGGGCAGATCTTGTATTTGGAGCCGGAGAAGATGAAAGAAAGGTTTTTATGTGTAAGTCGGAATATACAAAAGAAGATTGCACAATGGAAAACATAAGGAAAATTATAATAGAAGGCTTTAAAAAGGAAGGCGAAAAATGTTAGAAGGTGAAAGCAGCAACTTTTTGAAGGCGTCAAATTATTTGATTGACAATTATCCGCAGGATAAAAGGGCGATCGTTCATGTTGTGGAAGGTTACGACACAATAGAAACGCCGGACGGAATAGGCTTCGGCGTATTTGTACCGGAAACATTAGAAATATTTATCGCGGGAGATATGCCGGGCGGAGAAGAAAGCCTGATAAAAACACTTGCACATGAATACAAGCATTTTATGCAGTATTGCGAAGGGGAGCCGTTCAACGAAGAAGAAGCGGAAGAATTCGCGGAAGAAATATATAAAAAGGTAACAGAAAAGCGCTGTACATGCGAATATTGCGGGACGCCGGGGGAAACATTGGCAGTTATAGAAGAAGCAGATCCGCGAATTTTCATTTCAATTCAGGGCGCATATTTACAAATTTTCAATGAAGCTTATCCGGGTTTTATTGAAAATATAAAAATTAAGTGCTGCCCTATGTGCGGCCGCAATCTGGAAGAAAGCAAATAAAGCAGGAAAGAAAGGAATTTAACCATGAACGAAGAAAAGCAGAAAATAACAGACAAAAGGGCGGCTATGTTCAGCAGCGCCCGGCAGGATTGGGCGACGCCGCAGGATCTTTTTGATGAATTGAACGAAGAATTTCACTTCAATTTAGATCCGTGTGCAAGTGATAAAAATCACAAGTGCGAACGCTATTTCACCGAAGAAGACAACGGACTTTTGCAGGAATGGGGGGGATCTTCCGTTTTCTGCAATCCGCCCTATGGCGCAAAATCAACAGGGGATTGGATCGAAAAATGCTACAACGAAAGCAGGAAGCCGGGAACGGTTGTTGTTATGCTTATTCCCGCCCGTACTGACACGAAGGCATTTCACAAGTACATATACAAAAAAGCGGAAGTCCGCTTCATAAAAGGGCGGCTGAAATTCGGCGGAAGCAAAGACGCGGCGCCGTTTCCTTCTATGTTGGTGATTTTCCGCAGCGAAGACCAGAAAGGGGACAAAATGAAAGCTGAAATAAAATTGAAAGATTTTTTTACTTTAATCGGCCCGGCGCAAATTATCCGGGTTATTGATGAAGAAGCAGGGGAGCAGGACGAAGATCAGATCTTATATAAGGGAGTGGCAGCAAAGGCCCGCGACAAAGTAGACACGGATCGCATGATAAAATTCATCATTCCCGAAGCGCTGCCAGAAGAAGCCGGGCGTTATGTCCTGAAAATCTACATTTATTAGAAAAGGGGATATTGCGCAATATGAAAGTAAAGGATATTCAAGCAATTATCCCGCCTTCCGCCCGGATCAGGATCAAGAAAAGCGAAAAGGAAGTATTGCACATAGCATTTAATACTATTCTTCCGCCGGAATATGAAGGCCGGGACGTGCTGAAATTGGTATTTTCTAATGATGTATGTCACAAAGACTATATAAAACGCGGCCTTCTGCCGCCTATGGAACCGGGGATCCCGGCTTCCTTTTCTGTCAAAGACTTAGACTATCGCAGTTATTACGATATTTACATTCAGGGGGATCAGGAATGAACGAAGCAGCAAAGAACGAAATACGGCAGCTTGCAGACGCTGAACTTGAAGAAGTGAAGAAGGAATTCCCGACGTTTTCTTCATGTTATGAAGCATATGCAGCGACGAAGGCAGCAGGGGAAGAAGCTTGGAACGAAGCGCAGGCCCTTGACGAATACATGGAAGGTATTTGGACACTGACAAAGAAGAAGGAAGATCAGGATCCCGAAGTCCTTCACGCGGCATATACGGGAATTTATCGGATTGCGGTTGACCTTGCAGCGGCCGCGACGGTATGCGCAGCTATGGCGCGAAATGCGATTCTGTCAAGCGAAGAAATGCTTTTATTTGAGAATGAAAGGACGGCTGAAAATGAATAAAATTGAAGAATTGAAAAAAGCCCTTGAAAAGATAGGGATAAAAACAGAAGCAGAACTGACCGAAGCGATCCGGAGCCTTCCGGCGCTTGATATTCATATTATGGCTTGCCCGCGGCAGCAGGCAGAAGGGCGGCCCGCGTGAAGGTGACAAAATCAGATCATAAAGAAATAAATGAGGTAATACGGCATTTATGGGCGGCAGTAGATCAAGCGCAGATAATGGATCTTGTAGAATTTGCTTTTGAAAATCTTCCGTACAAATTAAAGAAAGATGTATTAAAAGAATTATTCGACTATGCAAGTCAAGACGGAAATAAAAGCGGGATAATCAAACCGGAAGAATTGAAAGAATGGCTTGAACGCGCGGAAAAGATTATATAAAAGCTGAACTTTGAAGGAGATAAACACATGGACACAAACAAAAATATTATTTATGCGGTTGACTTCGACGGGACACTTTCGCGGGGACGTTGGCCGGAACTTGGGGAGCCGAACGAAATTTTGTTTGATTTCCTGATACAGCAGAAAAAGAAGGGCGCCCGCGTCATTCTGGACACCTGCAGAAACGGCGAACAGTTGGAAGCGGCCGTCAAGTATTGCCGGGATTGGGGACTTGAATTCGACGCGGTAAATGAAAACCTTCCTGAACTGATAGAGTTATACGGCGGCGACACACGGAAAATAAACGCCGATTTTTACATAGACGATCGGGCAGTAAACCCAAACGCCGGACATTTTACAATTCTTCCGGCGGGTTTTAACTTCAAAACGTAAAAAAATTATGGATCCGGACAGAAGGCGGGGAACCTTTGATCCGGATCCATAAGGAATTTAACCTTTAATCATTATAGCAGAAAGTCGGGGGAATGTCAAAGCGGAAAAAAGACACGGCCGCCGGGTTATTTCTTGTTATATTGATATTTTTATAACAAAAAACAGAAAGGGAATATTGCGCAATATGTATAATTTGAAACAATTTCGGGAAATGACAAAAGACCTTCCAGAAGATACAGAAATCAGAATCGAAAGCGTGTTCCGTCCGGGACAATCATTTCATACAGAAGTATTTGAAATGATATGCAATTCAGGACAGAAAAAAGTCGTTCTTCTGCCCGCTATTGTGTCTATATCGGACGGCGAAAGCGATCTGACAGTACAGCACGACACGAAAGGCGGCCCGAAATTGTAAAACGGGTTTCTTCCTATTATAAGGAAGTAAAAGCGCGGGGCGAAGGCTTCCCGGCCTTGTAATGGGTATTAACTTAGCGTAAAGGATAGAGATCATAATTTTATGAAGACAGAAGGCGGGGGAACATGAAGAAGAAGCACTATGATAATTATGATTATGAAGAAGCATATCAGAAGCAGATCGACACCCTGACAGAATGGGAACTTGAACAGATGATGAAGGGGAAGCAGATCAATAGTCTGTATAGGACAACAACAACGAAGGCGGGGGATCAGTTAGAAGCAGACATATATCCGTCATTCGGGAATAAGCAGGACGAACCACGGACAAAAAGAAAGAGGGAAAGCAGACCTTCACAAAAAAATTTGAATGATAAGAGGGCGCGGCGCTATCTGAATAATTTGACAGCCGCTAATTTTGGCAAGGGGGATCTTTGGGGAACGTTCAGCTATGACGAAGATCATCTTCCGGGGAGTATAGACGAAGCAATAAAAATATTTGGGAACTTTATCAGGAAGATAAACCGGAAAAGGAAGAAGCAGGGGAAAGACAATCTGAAATATATTTATGTGACAGAATTTTCAGACGATCCGAAGAAGGGGATCCGTTGTCATCATCACATGATCTTTTCAGGGGACGAAGACCGGGACGAACTAGAAAAAATGTGGATATATGGCAGCAGGACGCAAACAAGACGGCTTGATCCGGATCCTGATACACACTTGACGGGGCTTTCGCTTTACTTGACGAAGGATCCGAAAGGAAAAAAGCGGTGGAGTGCTTCGCGGGGATTGAAAAAGCCGGAAGTTTCCCGCAGCTATTCAAAATTTGGGAAGAAGACGGCCGAACGCATGGCGACAGATAGCGAATTCCTGAAAAAGCAGCTTTTAAAAAAATATCCGGGATATAAATTCATTGACGCAGAAGTGAACGTCAACGGGATAAACGGCGGCTTTTACATATACGCCCGCATGGTTCGGGATTGAATAAAACATATTGCGCAATATAAAACGCGGAAAGGTGGCAAAATGAGATTGCAAAACATGAAGGCGTCGGAAACGACGGAACAAATTAAGCTTTTCACATGGGCCAGACAGCAGGCGGAATATATACCGGAACTTGCTTTAATGTACCATGTACCGAACGAAGGGAAGCGGAAGCAGACCACGGGGCAGATTATGAAGGCCGAAGGAATGAAAGCGGGCGTCCCTGATATTTGTCTTCCGGTTGCGCGGAAGGGATATAACGCGCTGTATATCGAAATGAAATTCGGCAACAATCGCCCGACGAAGGCGCAGCGCGAATATATGGCAGCATTGCAGGAAGCCGGGAACATGGCAAAAGTGGCATATAGCGCAGAGCAGGCCCGCGAAATCATAAGAAATTATCTTGCAAGGGCGGAAGGTTTCGATCTGGTGAATTGCGAAGAAGCCTTGAAAATGTTCGGCGCTTGCGAAGGCGTCCCGGAAGAAGTCTTCCCGGCGTCGCCTTGTAGAAAATGCGAATTATACAAAGAGAACAAAAAGAAAGGGGAATAAACAATGTTTTTCAAACAAACAGTTTTGAAGCGAATGTTTAAGGCAGCATATAAAGGCGCCGGGCTTACCGTGGGACACATGGCAGAAAATGAAACGGATCCGGAAGGCTATTATATTTCTTCCGGTTGGTGGGTTATGTGGTTTTCGGCTGCCGAAATGCCGAAGGAAGCGAAAGCGGCTATCATTGAGTTAAGCGGGGATCTTCCGGGCGTGGGTGAAGTATTCAGAGCAATTAAGGATATGGGGAACCAGTACGAAATTGAACAGAAAGAAATATTCAACCTTCCTGCAGCTTTCAAAAAGTGCGAATGTCATTTCAGAGTTACAAAGCTATTAGGGCAGCAGGGCGATAAAGTGATCCGTTTCATTCAGGAAGACGGAACGACGCGACACGTTGCGGCCGTATCTGAAATATTTATTGACCTGATAGATCCGAAAGCTATTGACTATGACGGCGGAGAGTATGAACCGATCGGCCCGGTTACGACTTGCCCGACGGCGCCTTTCATGTATTGGGGAAACAATACTTGTTATCTTATGGCAGGAATACGAACACCAGTTGAAGACGACGAAGAAGAAGCGAACTTCTGGAAGTATCTGGAAGGGATAGAAATTTTATAGTTATTCAGGAAAGGGGGCCGGAAGTGTGGGGCGTTTTAATCTTGACAATGACGAAAAGAAAATAGTTAAAGCTGTGATCCATTCAGACGAAAAGCGCCAGAAGCGGCAGCAGGCAGGAAAGAAAACGCCCTTCGACACGAAGGCGACGGCAGCTATTGAGAAAGCAAAGAAGGATCTTGATCTTGGAGAAGTGACCGAAGAAGTCCGGGAAATCATTATTCAGAAAATATATAAGTCTTTGCTTTATAATACGCCGTGGGAATTAAGCGGCGAAACATATTGCTGCCGTTCTCTTTTCTACGAATACCGGAAACAATTCTGTTATCTGGTGGCGCAGAATTTGGGGATCATTCGGCAGCAGGCAGGAAAGAAAGCGCCGCCCGGCAGCAGGCGCCGGAAAGGGTGACACAATGGCGAAACAGTATGCAGAATGGTTTTATAAG
The DNA here is from genome assembly GCA_014804785.1 of Lachnospiraceae bacterium. Classification (GTDB taxonomy): domain Bacteria; phylum Bacillota; class Clostridia; order Lachnospirales; family Lachnospiraceae; genus Suilimivivens. The sequence goes on along the minus strand of JAAUZD010000023.1, from coordinate 340,300 downwards.
TCTGACGCATGGAAGAAGACGCGGGCCGCTTTTATTAAAGCTTCCGGCGGCTATTGCGAAAGATGTATGAAGGAATTTAAAGCAGGGACACGAAGCCTTGAAGAAGTGCAGCCGATCAAGATTGTACATCACCGAAAACATATCACGCCGGACAATATCAACGATCCGCGCGTGACGTTATCTTTTGAAAACTTAGAGGGAATATGTGACGAACACCACAACAAAGAACATAAGGCGAAGAAGAAGCGCTATTCCTTTGACAAAGACGGCCGTTTGATACCGAACGAATGAAAAAAGAATATAAAACCGTCTGAAAAATAAATAAAAACAAATATATTTTCGCACAAAAATAATTTTATTTCGTGCGTTGCGAATTGGCGGAGTTTCCGCAGCATACCCCCCGGTATGCGCATTTTTAGGCGCCTACAAAGAACCGAGGGAGTGAGGTCAAAAAAACTCTGCAAGGTCGCGCACGTATGAAGGGGGGTTATATTTTGCCTGAAATGCAAAAAGATACAGAAAAGATCCTGACAGAAAAGAACGTCGGGAAGGAATTTCGGAAAATTAAAAAAATGTTTGCAGGGATAGAAGACGATAGCAAGAAAGAACTTATTTTCAAAATCATTGAAGAAGTGGCCTTCCAGAAAGTCGCTATGAAGGCAGCCCGACAGGAAATGATCGAGAAGGGATTGCAGACGGAAACGAAGAACGCTTCGCAGAAATTCATCAAAGAAAATCCCGCGGTTGCCACTTATGACCGTTACGCCCGTTCCTACACTTCCAACATGAAACAGTTGATCGAACTTCTCCCGCCGAAGGAAAAGAAGACCGTTTCAAAGCTTGCAGCGCTTCGGGACGAAGATTAAAACAATGGCCGCGGCAGCAGTACAGCAAAATTATATTGCGCAATATTATGACGCGATCACGTCCGGCCAGATCCGGGCGGGAAAGTATATCAAAAAGATATACCAGATTTTAACGGACGGGATCGCGGACGGGACATATATTTTCAATCCGAAGAAGGCGCGGAAGGCGATCAAGTTTATAGAAAATTTCTGTCACCATTCAGAGGGCCGAAACGATCTTCTAAAATTGGAGTTATGGCAGAAAGCGGCCGTTTCTGCTATCTTCGGAATTATGGATCCGGAAGAACCAACACGGCGAATGTTCCGGGAAGTCTTTCTTCTGGTAGCCAGAAAGAACGGGAAGACGCTTTTCGCGGCAGCTATAACCGCATACATGGCATACATTGACGGGGAATATGGCGCGAAGCTTTATCACCTTGCGCCGAAGTTGGATCAGGCGGATCTATGCTATGAAGCATTTTATCAGATAACACAATCCGACGACGAACTAAAGGAAATCACGAAGAAGCGCCGTTCGGATATTTATATAAAAGACTTCAACACGTCCATAAAAAAGATCGCCTTCAATAGCAAAAAGTCCGACGGCTTCAACCCGCATTTTGTCCTAAATGATGAAATGGAAGCGTGGCCCGGCGATCAGGGCTTGAAGCAATATGAAGTTATGACTTCCGCTATCGGCAGCAGGAAGCAGCCGATCATAATGTCAACTTCAACGGCGGGCTACATAAACGACGGGATCTTTGATGAACTTATGCGCCGATCGACGGCTTTCTTGAAGGGACGTTCGCAGGAACGCCGTATTTTGCCGCTTCTGTACATCATTGATGATGTGGAAAAGTGGGACACCCGCGAAGAATTGGAAAAGTCGAACCCTAATTTGAATGTTTCCGTTTCATGGGACTTTTACCGGGAACAAATAGCGATCGCCCGCGCGTCGCTTTCAAAGAAGGCGGAATTCCTGACGAAGTTTTGTAATATCAAACAAAATTCTTCGGTTGCGTGGCTTGAATTTACAGACGTTGAAAAAGCGCTGACGAAGGACAAAGACGGGATCCCGGTTAGACTATCGCTTGACGACTTCCGGGGCGCTTACTGTATCGGCGGGATTGACCTTTCGCGTACTACGGACTTGACAGCGGCTTCAATTATCATTGAACTATCAGGGAAGAAATATATTTTCGCTAAATTTTATATGCCAGAAGAACGGTACAAGGTGGCGATCAATGAAGAAAATGTCCCTTACAATTTGTATCTTGAAAAAGGCTTCCTGCAGTTGTCCGGGAAACACGCGGTAAATTATAAAGACGTTTATCAGTGGTTTTTCGATCTGGTGAAGGTTTACAAAATTAAACCGTTATACGTGGGCTATGACAGATATTCAGCGCAATATCTAATTCAGGATATGAAGGAAGCAGGCTTCCACATGGACGACGTATATCAGGGAACAAATTTAACGCCTTGCTTGCATGAACTTGAAGCAGACCTGAAAAGCGGAGTGTATGAGATCGGGGACAATGCGCTTTTACAATCACACCTTTTAAATGTGGCAGTTGATATAAATATTAAAGATAGCCGCATGAAGCCCGTAAAAATTGACAGACGTTCGCACATAGACGGCGCTGTATCTATATTTGACGGAATCGCCGTCCGGCAGAAATACCATAAAGAGATCGGGCGCCTTTTGCTGAATGAAAAGCTTGCAGCAGCGGCCGGAAGGAAAGAAAATAGCGCGTAATTCTGAATTGAAAAGTATATCAGAATTGCGCGGTATTTTTTTGTAACATAGAGAGCATGAAAGACTATTTGCAGCAGCAGAAAGGGGCGAAAACATGGGTTTAATTGCGGACTTGATAAATTTCCGGCGTGTAAAATATATGCCCTTTTATGCGTCCCGTGGCGACTATCAGGCGAACGGGAATTTGTATGAAAGCGATATTGTCGGATCTATTGCAAACGCGATCGGATCACAAGTCGGAAAGCTAAACCCGCAGATCGTCCGACAGACAAACAATGCAGGATTGCAGATAAAAGACGATTATCTTTCCCGGCTTCTTGCGCTTCGGTGGGCGCCAGAATACACACCATACGACGCGCTTTATAAAATGGCGTCGGATCTGGTGTACCGTTCAAACGCCTTCGCTGTCATTTTCTATACTGACGATTTTTTGCGCGTGAAGTCGATCGTCCCGGTAACGGCCCACGACTTCAAGATTTGGGAAGATGAAAGCGGGAATCTGCTTTTTCGCTTCCGGTGGGACTACGACGGGAAAGAATACACACTTCCGTATCAATCAGTTATTCACATAAAAGCCCGCCTGAATAAAAGGCGCTTTTTAGGAACACCGCCGGACGATCAGATCCAAACGACGGTTGAACTTTTAGACCTGACCGGGGAAGCGTTGCGGAATACGGTAAAGAATTCAACGAGTTTAAGGGGCTATCTGAAATACGGCAATCTTGCAGACGAAGACGATCTGAAACAGAAGGTAAAAGAGTTTCAGGCCGCCTATATGAACGCGGAAAATAACGGCGGGATCGCCGGACTTGACAGCACAATGGACTTTAAAGAGATAAGCCAGACAGCGCCGCAGATCCCAGTCGTTCAAAGTCAATTCCTACGGGACAATATATATCGCTATTACAACACAAATGATAAAATTCTGACTTCCACTTTCACGGAAGCGGAATTCACGTCGTTTTATGAAAGCGTAATTGAGCCGATCGCCGTTCAGCTATCACTTGAATTTACATTCAAGCTTTTAACAGAACGCGAACGGGGCTTCGGAAACAAAATCATATTCACGGCAAACCGCCTGCAGTATGCCACGCTTAAAACGCGAATGGAGATCGGCGGCGGGCTTTTTGACCGGGGGATCATTACAATAAACGAATACCGGGAATTGATGTATTATGAGCCGATCGAAGAAGGCGACGTCCGCATGGTTAGCCTGAATTATGTCAAAGCTGACGATCAAAGTATTTACCAGATAGGCAGCGGAGCCGCAGACGGGCAGCAGGAAGGCGACGCCGGGCAGCAGGCGCATATATACAGACTTGCTATTCCAACAACAAAGAAAGGGGGTAAAACGCAGAATGAAAAAGAAATTCCTTAACGCCTTTGAATTCAAAAATGAAACGGAAACAAGCGCCGATCTTTACTTTTACGGCGATATTACTTCCGACTATTGGGGCGCTTGGCAGAATGAAGATCAATATCCCGAAAGCATAAAGAATTTCCTTTCGGAACATGCAGACAAGGACATAAATATTTTTATCAATTCAGGCGGGGGATCGGTATTTGCGGGAATTGCTATATACAATATGCTTCGGCGCCACGCGCAGAAAAACCGCGTAAAAGTGACGGTTGACGGGTTGGCCGGATCCATAGCGTCGGTGATTGCCTTCGCAGGTTCGGAGCCGCCGAAGATACCGTCGAACGCCTTTTTGATGATACATAACCCGTGGATCCTGACAGAAGGAAACGCAGAAGATCTTAGGAAATCTGCCGACGATCTGGACGAAATCAGGGAAGGGATCCTGAATATCTACGAAGATCACCTGAAAGAAGGCGCCACGATCGACGACATAAAAAAGCTTATGGACGCCGAAACATGGCTGAACGGCGCCGAAGCTGAAAAATATTTCAACATTGAACAGTCCGCGCCCGTGGAATATGCCGCGGCCGTCGGTGACTATCTGAACCGCGCCCGGAATATTCCAAAGGCGCTGAAAAGGGCTTCCGCGCCGGATCTTGAAGCTGTAAAGGCAAAAAGGGACGACGAAGCAAAAAGGGACGCAATAAAGCGAATTACAATTCAAAGTTACATGAAGGGAGATTAAAAACAATGAAACATGAAGAACTTGTGAAAATGAGCATGAAAGACCTGAAAGCCCGCCTGAAAGCCCTGAATGAGCAGGCAAAGACGGCAGAAGGTGAAGCGCTTGACGCGATCATGGAAGAAGCGAAAGACATTAGCGGCATTATGGCAGACGCGCAGAACCGCGCCGCCCTTGCAGGCTTGGCAGCTTCCGCAGATGATCCGGATCCGGCAGCAGGCGAAGGAGAGGGCGCAAAGATGAACAGCAGCGAAAAGGTGAAGGCGTTTGACGCCCGCGGAAAGGACTTGAAGGGCGGGAAGGCCGTTTCTTATAGCGCGAAGATTGTTGTCCCGGTAAAAAATGCTTTATCGGTAGAACAGACGGCGCCCGTAACACATACCGCAAGCGACATTAAACCGACTTTTGGCAACGTGTCTTCCCTTGTAGATCTGGTGAAAAATGTCATGTTAAACGGCGGCGAAACATACGAACGCGCCTATGTGAAATCATACGGCGACGGCGCAGGCCCGACAGAAGAAGGCAAGGACTACAACGAAACGGAACCCGTTTTTGCGTATGTGACTATCAGTAAACAGAAGATCACGGCATACACCGAAGAACCGGAAGAAATGATTAAACTTCCCAACGCGGACTATGACGGCATTGTGGAAGACAGCGTTCGGAAGGCTATTCGGCGCTATATGTCCAGACAGATCTTGATCGGCGACGGAGCAACGGCGAAGTTTAAAGGTATTTTCTTCAATCCGACGGACACTTCCGAACAGGTTATTGATCCGAAAACTGACATTGAACTTTCCGGCATTGACGACGGAACGCTTGACGAATTGATCTACAGTTACGGCGGCGAAGAAGAAGTCGAAGGCGTGGCAACATTGATCCTGAATAAAAAAGACCTGAAAGCCTTCGCAAAGCTTCGTGACAAGCAGGGCCGGAAGGTTTACACCATTGTAAACCGTGGAAACACCGGAACCATTGACGGCGTTCCCTTTGTTATCAATTCGGCATGTAAAGCAGTAACAGACGATAAGACCGCCGCGGGCGCTTACTCTATGGCATACGGCCCGCTTGAAAATTACGAAATGGCGATCTTTTCCGACATTGACACGCGCAAAAGCGAAGACTTCAAATTCAAGTCCGGGCAGATTTGTTTCCGCGCTTCTATCTTTGCAGGCGGCGCCGTGGCGTCATATAACGGCTTTATCCGGGCAAAGAAGGCAGGCGCCGCAGCAGCGAAGGCGTAATTTGAAAGGCGGCAGAAATGACAATGAAGGAACTTTTAAAAACGGCGAAGATCCGTATCAGGAAGACAGCCGCCGACGATTTGGACAGCGACGTTTCGCGCCTGATAGACGCAGCGCTTGAAGATATAAAACGTATCGGCGTAGATCCTTCTTGGACGGAAAAACCGTCGGATCCTTTAATCGTGGAAGCCGTCTTGTCTTATGTTAAAGCAAATTTCAGTATAACGGATCAATACCCGGTATTGAATGGGATATATGAAACGAATTTGACAAAGATCAAAGGCGCGTCAAAGTATAAGGCGCCGAAGCCGCAGCCGAAGCGCTGCAGAAAGAAAAAGGCGCCCACGGCAGCAGGGCAGGAAGGCGGCGAAGCATGATTGAAGGGCTTATCACTTTAGTACACCCCGGAGAAACGAAGGCGGACGACGAAAAAACGGCCGTATTCGGTGAAATAAACCCGGTCGGGCGGAACGAATTCAACGACGCAGGGCAGGCGGGATATAAAGCGCAATATCAATTTGTTATATGGGCGGCAGAGTATGACGGACAGCCGGAAGCGATATTCAACGAAAAGCACCTGACAATATACCGAACCTACGGGCCGCGGGCAGATGATAAGATTGAACTTTACGCCGCGGAAAGGATCGGGAATGGTCGTAAAAGTTGATTATAACAGTCTTTCGGAAGAAATTCAGAAGCAGTTACAGACCTTCGGAACGGCATTAAACCGGGAAATAAACGAAGGCTTGAAAGAAGTCGCAGAACAGACCGCGGCCACACTTCGGCAGGGCGGCCCGTACAACGAACGCAGCGGGAAATATACCCGCGATTGGGACGTGAAGCTTCGCAATCGTTCCTATTCAAGCGTAACCATGACGGAAGAATACACCGTCTACAATAAAAAGAATTATCAGCTTACACATTTACTTGAAAAAGGCCACGTTTCCAGAAATGGATCGCGCGTTCGCCCGTTTGAGCATATAAAGCCCGCGGAAGAATTAGCCGAACAAATGGCAATTTCAGAAGTAAATAAAGCTGTACGCCGGGCAGCAGGCGAAGCATAAAGGAAGGGGGCGAAGGCGTGGCGCGTTTTGATGAAATCATAAAGCGGGCGGAAGGGTTAGGACTTCCGATCGCGCACAATGAATTTAAAGATACAAAAAATAGTCCGGCGCCGGATCCGCCCTTTCTTGTTTGGCTTTCTGACGAAAACACGTCCGGGCCGGATAATATGATCCGGATCCGAACGGTGGACGGCGCACTTGAACTGTACACGGACAGACGGGACGATCCCGATCTGGAAAAAAGAATTGAAGAAGAAGTCTTCTTCGACACTGAATACGAAAAGCAGCAGGGACTAATCAGAAATGAAAATATGGTTCAGACGGCCTATATGTTTACAGTGGTTGAGAAGATAAGAAGGGAGAACAAAAACAATGAGTAAAGCAGAAGCGGAAAGAATTATTCTTGGTTCCGGCTATATCCATATCGGAGAATTTAAGGCGTCGGAAACATTACCGGAGCCGCAGGCATTTTGTACGGACGACAATATTTTTTCGTACATATCAGGCGGCGCAACGCTGAAATATGCCCCGTCTTACTATGAAGCTAAAGACGATTTAGGGAAGGTTTCTAAAACGATCATAACCGAAGAAGAAGCGACACTGACGGCGGGGCTTATGACCTTTAACGGAAAGACGCTTGATAAGCTTGTAGACACGGCCAGAGAGAGCGAAAAGACCGTGAACGGGAAGAAATACCGGGTTGTGAAGGTTGGCGGCGTGGCAAACCGCAAAGGAAAGAAATATATTATTTGTTTTCATCATGTGGATCCCGTGGACGGCGATATTTACGTGATGATCGTCGGAAACAATCAGGCAGGTTTTGAACTGTCATTCGCAAAGGACGCGGCGACGGTTGTAAATGCAGAATTTCACGCAATGCCTATGGACGGCGAAGGAACCTTGATCGAATATGCGGAAGAAATTATCGAAGACGACGCGGCAGCAGGCGAAGGGCCGGACGGCAACGAAGGCCCCGGAACGAATACCGGGGGAGAACCGGACGGCGAAGACGAAGGCGAAGGCGACGGAAAAGAACCCGACGACAATTCTTCCGGGGAAGATGTAGCAGGATAAGGGCGGCAGAAACAGAAAATGCGGCGGCAGGGAGTACCCGCCGCCGCTATTTATATATTACGCAATATCTAAAATACATATTACACAATATGAAAGGAAGCTGAAATCATGGCAAATTTAAGTTTTGACTTTAACAAAATCAAAAGGACATTCTTCAACGTGAAATTAAAGGACGGGCGCAAGCTGCAAGTGAAAATGCCTATGAAAAAAACCTTTGAAAAGGTGGCAGAAATGCAGAATTTTTCGGAAGAAGTAAACATTGACGACGCAATGGACACACTCGGCGCCCTTTGTGCTGAATGTCTTTCCCACAATATGAACGGGGAAAAGGTGACAACGCAGGATATAACGGACAATTACGACATTGAAGAAATGCAGGCTTTTATCAATGAATATTACAACTTTGTCGGTGGGGTAACGGATAACCCAAACTAAAGATCCCGTACTTCCCCGGCGGGAGTGCGGACGAAAAAAAGAAAATATACTATCACCCGAAAACGCAAAATGAACACCTTGTAATCACATATACGGGCCTGAACCTTCGGCAGATTAACGAAATGGACATAGACGAATATTTGTTCTACGTCCGCGAAGCATTTATTTACAACATGAACCAGACCGAAGAAGGCCGGGACTATCTTGAAAAATGTTGGTTACTGACGCAGACGAAGCCGGAAAGAATGAAGCTTCGGGAAAAATTCGGGAAGAAGGGGGCGAAATAATGGCCGCAAACGGTATTAAAGGAATAACAATAGAGATCGGCGGCGATACCACAAAACTTGATAAAGCGCTTTCGGAAACAAGCAAAAAGTCGGCGTCTTTACAAAGAGAACTGAAAGAAGTCAACCGTCTTTTGAAATTGGATCCCGGAAATACTGAACTTGTGGCGCAGAAGCAGAAAATTCTTGCTGAATCGGTTTCAGAAACAAAGAAAAAGCTTGATATTCTCAAAGAAGCGGAAAAGCAGGTTCAGGAACAATTTGAACGCGGGGAAGTGTCGGAAGAACAGTATCGCGCCCTGCAGCGGGAGATCATAAAGACAGAAGCAGATCTGAAAAGCCTGAACGAAGAAGCCGCAAAAATGAAGTGGCAGGGCGTAGCAGACGCCGGAAAGAAAATTGAAGACGTCGGGAACAAAATTTCGGGCGTCGGAAATAAGCTTCTTCCGGTAACGGCGGCTATTTCTGGACTTGGTACGGCTGCCGTTGCTGCCGCTATGGACTTAGACAATGGCTATGACATTATCATAACCAAAACAGGCGCCACGGGCGAAGCGTTAGACGAACTGACCGAAGCAATGGACAATGTTTTTGCAGACCTTCCAACGGACGCAGAAACGGCCGGAATTGCAATCGGTGAAGTAAATACCCGCTTCGGACTTACCGGGGAAGCGTGCGAAAAGCTTTCAAAACAATTTATCAGGTTCGCAGAAATCAACGGAACGGACTTGAATTCGTCTATTGATAGTGTAGACGCTATTATGACGAAATTCGGCGTTGACACGTCGCAGACTGAAAAGGTTTTAGGGCTTATGACGAAGGCCGGGCAGGACACGGGGCTTTCTATGGAAGACCTTTATCGCGCATTGGAAACGAACGGCGCCACGCTTAAAGAAATGGGCCTTGATCTGACTTCTTCCGTGAACCTTTTGGCACAATTTGAAAGTAGCGGCGTTGACGCTTCGACAGCGCTTGCCGGGCTGAAAAAGGCGCAGCAGAACGCGACAGCAGAGGGAAAAACGCTTGATGAAGCATTAGGCGAAACGATAAAGAGTATTAAAGACGCAGGATCCGAAACAGAGGCCCTGCAGATAGCGACGGAACTTTTCGGGAAGAAAGGGGCCGCCGAAATGACGCAGGCGATCCGGGAAGGACGCTTTTCAATCGAAGACCTGACGGGATCCCTTGACGACTACGCTTCGACGGTAGAAGACACATTCAACGCGACTTTAGATCCGTGGGATCAATCAAAAATCGCGCTGAATAATGTCAAAGTAGCCGGAAAAGAACTTGCAGAAAGCGTATTGACAACGGTTCAACCTATGATAACAAAAATGGTTGATAAAGTGAAAGAAATTACACAATGGTTTAAGGGTTTAAGTGAAGAACAGAAGCAGCAGATCATAAAAATAGCGGCAATCGTGGCAGCGATCGGGCCGCTTCTGGTGACGGGCGGGAAGGCGGTTTCCCTTGTGGGGAAGCTGACTTCGACTTTTGCTTCGCTTGGCGCAAAACTGACCGCAGCTTCCGCGAACGCAGCAGCGGCCGGAACTTCACTCGGCGCAATAGCCGCGCCCGTGGCTGCCGTCGTCGCGGTTGTGGCCGCACTTGTGGCCGCCTTCGTTCACCTATGGCAGACAAACGAAGATTTCCGAAACAAAATTCTTTCAATATGGAACGGCATAAAAGAAAAATTTAACAGTTTCGCGCAAGGGATCGTCGATAGGCTGAACGCGATCGGCTTCAACTTTGAAAATATAACCGACGTGATCCGGGCATTGTGGGAAGGACTATGTAAATTTTTAGCCCCGCTTTTCGAGGGCGCTTTTCAGCAGATAGCGAATATTTTTTCGTTTGTCTTAGACGTAATAACGGGGATCCTTGATGTATTTATCGGGATATTTACCGGAAATTGGGATCAATGTTTGCAGGGCGTGAAAGAAATTTTCGGCGCCGCGTGGGAGTTTGTGAAAAATACTTTTCAAAATTACGTGAACATACTGAAAAATATTCTGAATGTTGTTTGTAGTTTTTTCGGCACTACTTGGGCCGAAGCTTGGGAAGGGATAAAGCAAACCTTCGTCAACGCTTGGCAGTCGGTGAAGCAAGGCGTTTCGGAAATCGGCGAATTTATAGCTTCTATCTTCCTGATAGCATATAACGCGGTAGTGAACACATTTAAGGGGATCGGCCAGTGGTTCGCGGCCCGGTGGCAGGATATACAGAACGCGCTTTCGGCAGTGGCGACGTGGTTTCAAACCATGTTCCAAAATGCCTATACAAACGTGACGAATATCTTCAAAGAGATCGGCCAGTGGTTCGCGGCTAGGTGGACGGATATTAAGAACGCACTTTCAACCGTGGCGACGTGGTTTCAAACCATGTTCCAAAATGCCTATACAAATGTGACGAATATCTTCAAAGCGATCGGCCAGTGGTTCGCGGCCCGGTGGCAGGATATACAGAACGCGCTTTCGACGGTGGCTTCGTGGTTTCAGACTACCTTCCAAAACGCCTATACAAATGTGACGAATATTTTCAAAGGGATCGGACAATGGTTTTCGGCCCGGTGGACAGATATTAAAAATGTATTGTCAAGCGTCCCGGAATGGTTTAGACAGAAATTTCAGGCAGCCTATGACAATGTAACGGGCGTATTTAAAAATATTGGTTCGTGGTTCCAAACGAATGTGATAGATAAGATCAAAAGTGTTTTCGACAGCTTTTCTTTACTGGACGCCGGAAAGAAAATGATAAATTCATTAGTTGAAGGTATAAAGTCGATCAAGCTTCCGAAATTGTCTATCACATGGGGATCTGAATCGAAAGAAGGGGACGGCGGATCAAAAATATCAATTCCAGTACCGCATATATCATGGAACGCATTAGGCGGAATTATGAAAAACCCGACAATTTTCGGCATGTACGGCGGGAAGCTGCAGGGCGGCGGAGAAGCAGGCGACGAAGCGATCCTTCCGCTTGATACTTTCTATAATCGCGTGGAAGGCTACATAAACGAAGCGGCAGAACGGGCGGCGCAGGCAGTAGAAGAAGGCGGCAGCAGGGCAGCAGGCGGCCGGGGCGGGGACTTTTATCAATACAACAGTTACACTTCGCCGAAGGCGCTTTCGCCGTCGGAAGCAGCCAGACAGACGCGGAACGCAACGCGCAATATGGTTTTACAGTTACAAGGGGGGCGCGGATAATGGCAAAGAAAATTACTTGCATAAATGAAGACGACGTTCAGATCGAATTTTCCTATGATGAAGACGCGGAATTCTTTTTAATATCGCTTGAAGGCGCCTATTCAGTTTCTAACAACGTGGTAACGTCCGCCAACACAATGACGGACGGATCCACGTATCAGGGAAGCACGACGAAGCAAAGAAATATTGTCATTACGGCGGAGTTTGACGAAGATTATCAGGCCCGCCGGGACTTTCTTTATAAATGCTTTAAACCGAAGACGCCGGGGACGCTTACATATACGGAGAACGCCGAAAAAAGGGAAATTGACTACTATGTGGAAACAATCGACATAGACGAAAAAGGCGTCGTCCGAAACGTCACAATTTCCCTTATCTGCCCGGATCCGTTCTTTAAGGACTTGCAGGACACAACGATCACAATGGCAGGGTGGGAACCTTGTTTTGAATTCGTCCATGAATTCACTGACGAACTGGAAGAATTCGGCGTCCGTGTTGCGGAATTGGTAAAGACCATTGAAAACGACAGCGCCGCGGATCATATCGGAATTGAAATCTACATGGAAGCAACGGGAAGCGTAAAGAACCCGGTTTTGTATCATGTAGAGCAGGACATTCATATAAAAGTCGGGACAGAAGACTTTCCGCTTGTTATGGAGCCCGGCGACGCTGTAAAAATTACGACGGGAACTAATGAAAAAAATGTTTACTTAATATCAGGCGGCGAAACAAAAAAGATCAATGAATATCTGGACGAAGAAAGCGAATTTATTCAGCTTGTACACGGACAGAATACTTTTATTTATGACGCAGACGGCGGCGAAGATTATCTGAATGTAACTATAACATACCGCTTCCGTTATTTGGGGGTGTAGATATGGAAGTGAGAATTTATAACAAAGAATTGCACCGGATCGGACAAATGGAAAATCAAACTTCTTTAATCTGGACGCGGAAATTTTACGAGCCGGGGAGTTTTGAGATCCACGCGCCGATCACGGACGAAAATCTTTTCTTGCTTCGGCCCGGAAATCTGATAGGCAAAAAAGGATCCGAAGAAGCGGGCGTCGTAGAAAGCATAGAGAAGGAAGAAAGCGACATAAAAAACGAAATAACCGTGAAGGGACGCTTTCTTTCTTCCTACATGGGAAGAAGGTTAATAAAAAAGACTGTTAATTTCAGCGGAACCGTTGAAAATGGTATGCGGCAACTTTTGACCGGGGCAGATCCGATCCCGCTTGTAGAGTTGGGGCCGCTGAATAACTTCCCGGAAACAGTACAATTTCAAGCCACTATGAAAAACCTTCTTTCATACGAAACAAAGCTTGCGAAAGTTGGGGCGATCGGGTATCGTTTCCGGCCAGATTTTAAAAAGCGGAAAATCATATTTGAAACATATCAGGGGAAAAACCGGACATTTAAACAACATGAAAATAACCGCGTCATTTTTTCAGAAGATTATAACAATCTGAATAACGCAATTTATAAATATAACGATCAGAATTTGAAAACAAAAGTGATTGTCGGCGGGCAGGGGGAAGGCGACGCCCGGACATATTACGAATTAGGCGGCGGATCCGGTCTTGACCTTCGGGAGTTATTCGTTGACGCAAGGGACATAAACCCGTCGGGAATGACGGCGGCGCAGTACAAAGCGGCACTTTTACAGCGGGCGCAGGAAGCACTAAACGAAGCGATCATTTCGGAAACGCTAGAATGTGAAACGGAAGCGGCGATCAATTTCACCTATAAAGAAGATTATGATCTAGGGGATATTGTGACAGTACGCAAGAAACGGTGGGGCCTGAATATGGATCAGCGGATAACGGAACTTCAAGAAATATATGAGTTTGGCGGCTTGGTAGTGGTTCCGACGCTTGGCGATCCTATGCCAGATACGATAAAGTGGGACGATTAACGGAAGGAGTGAAAAAGAATGGAAAAAGTAAAAAGTTATGATTATTTCTGGAATTCAAAAAAAGATCGCTATTATGACGCCGATTCTATGGGGGATTGGTTGCGGCCGTTCTTCGTGAATGGCGTTTTCAACGGTCAAATGCAGGTGACGGCAAATAATGATATGAGTGTGACCGTCGGGGCCGGGTATGGCTACATAAACGGGAAACACCGTCATTTTCTGACGCCAACGCAGCTTGACCTTGAAACGGCTTCCGGTACGCTGAACCGGATCGACAATGTAATATTGCGCCGGAATGACACGGAAAGAATGATCTATTTATTGATTGTGAAGGGCGGGAACGCCGCGAAGCCAGTTTCGCCGCCTTTGGTACGCGAAGGGCCTATTTATGACTTGAAGCTTGCAGAAATCTATATAGCCGCCGGAACGGTGAAAATAACGCAGGCAGAGATCACCGACACGCGCTTAATTACGGACGTTTGCGGGTATGTGGCCGCGACGGTGAAGGAAATCGACTTCACACAGATTTCGGCGCAGTTTGAACAGTATTTCACGAATTACAGAAAGAATATATCAGACAAATTTCAAAGCTTCGTTCAGGACGTGGATAATTACAACGATCAGGCGGCCGCGGCCCTTGAATTGATGAAGCAGACCTTCACGGAGTACGCCGGGCAGCAGGAAGAATTATATCAGGAGTGGATCGAAGGGCAGCAGGGCGACTTTGAACAGTGGCGGCAGGGAGTAGAAAGCACTTTCTTACAATGGCGACAAAATCAGGAAGGCGCGTTCAATAATTGGTATCTTACAAATACAACGGGTTGGAAGAAAGATTTTGAAGATTGGTTCGACGCGCTGAAAGTCGTTCTTTCCGGCGACGTGGCCGCAAAATTACAAATGGAAATCGAAGCGATCTTCGATATGCTGACGACTTCGGAAGTATGCGTCAATCTTGCAGACGACGAAGGAAACGATCTTGTGACCGACGACGGCGATCAGCTTATGGCGTTCTGGACGCTTCGCACGTCTGACACGTGCAAGTGTTTAGATAGATAACCGAAAAAGAAAGGAGTGTTCAAAACATGGCACAAAAAAAGGTTCGTGACCTTGCGGGCGTCCCTGAAATATTAGGGACACACTATCTTGTAGTAGAAACGCCCGAAGGTACAAAGCAGGCTGTATTTTCTGATTTTTGCAAAAGCATATTCGCGGCAGGAATTACAGAAAGTAAAGCAGAATTCCCGGAAATCGGGGAAAATGACACGCTTCCCGTTATCATTGGGAAGCTGAAAAAATGGCAGGCGGACACGATCAAAAAGATCGAAGCCGGAACAACGCAGGAAAATATCATTTCAGAATTCCCGGAAATGGAAGAAGGGGAAGACGCCGAAGCAGCGCGGGCGGCATATGAAGAAGATCTGAAAAAGAAGATTGCTTCCGGCTATCTTGCGTACATCATTAACCAGAACTTGACGAAGGTTATCAAAGAAAACGAAGATCTTCTGAAAGATTATGAAGTGATGAAGCGCGAAAGCATGGCGTCATATGGCTATTTCGGTATTGAATGGGGCCTTGATGAACTTATGGCACTTGTGAAGGCGGGATCGTGGGATAAATTCGCAATAGGCGATTATTTTATCGAAACGACTTCTTCCGGGGAAAAAATCATGTGGGAAGTGGCCGGAAAGAATTCATATTTGCATTGCGGCGATACGGAATTGACAGCCCCGCATATTGTATGCTGCCCGCGTGATTGTCTGGAAACATATTATAAATTTAATTCGACAAACACGAACGCCGGGGGCTATGCCGCGTCACTTATGCCCGCAAACCTTGAAACGGAAGCGAAGAAATTTTCTTCAAAGCTTCAGGGTTACATGACAACGATCCGGCGTCTGGAAAATAACAAGGGGGCTTGGGCTTGGGCGTCCCGGCGAATTTTCCTTCCGGGTATCGTGGAATTGTGCGGATCGAACGGGTGGGCGGATCAGTATTCCGGCGGCGCTTTCAATCAGCTTCCTTTGTTCACGGGCGGAAACGCGCACATTTTGAAGGGCGCAGGCTTTAACAAGAAAAAGGCCGGGCGCGTCGCCTTTTGGACGGCTGACCCTTCGGCGGCGAACACGACGAACTTTTGCGATTTCGCCAGCCACGGCAGCAGCTACACCTACGGCGCCGCCAGCGATTTGGCCCTTGCCCCGCTAATCGTTCTTTCATAATCTGGTAATCGCGGCGGCCGACAGCGCCGCCGCAGATAGAAAGGAAGTGCAAGAAAATGTCCGTCCCGTCGTGGAATAGAACAGCGTCAAAACTCGACGCATTTTATGAAGCCGTAAAATTGCGGCACATAGTAACACAAATAATCATGCGGAATTTTGGCTTGAAGCGTGAAAAATATAATTCCCTGATAGGAAGGCAGGCGCGGGAAAAGTACCCGGAATTGAAAAGGCTTTTTGAAAGGATCGACAACTATCAAAACGAAGTCGAAAAACAAAAGCTTCTGACAGAATATCCAGAATGGATAATAGAAAAAGTCCGGGAAAATTTGTTCCGGTATTCTTCGGATCTTGTTAGCAACATTTCGGCAGCGAATGAAATTCAATGCAGGACAAAAGAAGAATATGTAAAACGGATCCTTATGGAAGACGCCGCGATCGGGAATATCGCGCAAATACGGCAGGAAGTGTTATTCGTTGAAGAATTCTTCAACATAGACTTATCGCGTTATATGGAATATTCTGAACAGTTGGAAAACACAAAGAATTATCTGTATAAATGGAAGAAGTCAACGATCCGGGACTATGACGAATTCTTGCACCCGGAAAAGAAAGAAGCCCGCCTGCAGAAAGAAAAGCAGCGGAAAGAAAGGAAGAAATAATAATTTTATTGGTTATGCGTTGATTTTGATTAGCCGGGCGCGTCAACTTTTGGACGGCTGACCCTTCGGCGGCGAACACGACGAACTTTTGCAATTTCAACAACAACGGCAACAGCAACAACAACGGCGCCGCCAACGATTTGGCCCTTGCCCCGATATCGTCTTCATGCGGACAAAGATCCGCGCGGTATAGAACGATAGGAACGTATAACCACGGCACAAGCCGGAATTATTCGCCTGACGGTCAATAGTGCTTTTAAGTCCTACACTATGTTGATCTATAAGCGGGCGGAATTATGAAAATATGAAGAATTTACCGACATTTCAGGAAATAACAGATCCTAATAATTTAATGAAAGCCGCAAAGAAGTGCATGGAAGGCGTGACGTGGAAATATTCGACACAGGCTTACTATTTGGACAGAATAGAGCGCGTGCGCCTTACAAAGAAGCGTCTTGAAGGGCGCGAAAGAATGTCTGACGGCTTTATCGTCTTTCCGATATGCGAACGCGGCAAAAGGCGCGTAATTCGTTCGATACACATAAATGAAAGGGTTGTTCACCGGGCAGAAAATGATCTGGTTTTAGTCCCCGTCCTTCGGCCGAAGCTTATTTATGACAATGCGGCTTCAATGAAAGAACGGGGAACCCGGTTCGCGCTGAACCGCTTAAAAGTCCACTTGTGGCGCTATTTTCGGAAGCATGGTTCAAATAACGGGTATATCCTGACAGCAGATCTTCACGGTTATTTCGATTCCATACAACACGGGCCGATCTTTGAAGAATATTCGCGCATATTCGGGTATGATCCCGATATTGTCAATTTGACAATGGACTTCATAGACGCTTTCGGGGATCAGTCTTTGGGGCTTGGTTCGCAGGTTTCACAAATGACAGCCGTATTTTATCCGAACCGGATAGACCACTTCATAAAAGAACAGCTTAAAATAAAAGGTTACGGCCGATATATGGACGATTTTTATTTGATCCATGAAGACCGGGAATATTTGCAAAGCTGCCTTGAAACAATCCGGGGAATGTATGCGGAAATTGGGATCGAATTAAACGAACGTAAAACAAAGATTGTGAAGCTTTCCGAAGAATTCAAATTCTTAAAAGGGAAAATTCACCTGACGGACACGGGCCGCGTTATCATGCGCCCGGATCACAATAGCATTGTGAGAGAGCGCCGGAAGCTGAAAAAGCTGAAAAAGAAATTAGACGAAGGAAAGATCACCTTCGCGGACGTTCAGCAGGCGTATAATTCATGGAAAGGCTATATCAGTTATTTTAATTCATACCGCACTATGCGAAGTATGGATAAACTTTTCAATCAGCTATTCAAAAATGACAAAGAAAGGAGTTATAAAAACAATGGCAAAGAAAAGCACAGCAAATTCAGGGGAGAATACAAACAGTACAACTTCCCAAAACGTCAAGATCCGGCTGAAAGACGGTACAGAATTGATCGTACTTCTTAACGGCAGCACATACGAAAGCGCGGAGCCGATCGCGGACAGCGTTCTTTCCCCGGAAAATATTTCAAAGGTTGAAATCGACGGCGAAGCATACGAAAACATGATCTTGATCTGCAAGTATGAGTATGAAGGCGGAACCCGGTTCGCGCTTCGTGAAATGACGGAAGCGGAAGCAGAAAACAAAAACCTTCGGGCGCAGCTTTCCGACGCCTTGCAGAGCGTCGCAGAATTAACGATCATTGTATCGGCAATCATGGCACAGTAAAAGAAAGGGGATATTGCGTAATATGAATTTTACAGAAAACAGCGGACTTGTAAAAACATGGGTTAATCTGGTGAAGGGCGGGACATACACCCGCGAACAGATCCCGAACCTTTTCAACCTTCGGGAAGTAGTAGGCGGGATATTGGACGCAGAAGAAACGGCATAAGGAAGCGCGGGAAGCGCCCAAAACGACGCGAAAAGCCCCGAAGGGTATATTTTATCCTTTGGGGCTTTTCTTGCCTAAATGGGGCGAATACGGGGCCGGAAATCATATCAGAATTACACGCTTTTATCCGCTAGAATGAAATAAAATAACGGCGAAAGAAAGGAGATCGGGACAATGGATATTAACACGGTTTTAACTGTCTTTTTAGGATTGTGTGCAGCAATCACGGCGATCGGTTCAGCGGCAACATATATCGGAAAGGCAAAGAACAAAATCACCGAACCGGACAAAAGACAGGACGAACGGATCCAGAATTGTGAAAACCGGATTCGGGAACTTGACAGCCAGATCGGAGAACTTCGGGAATATCTGAAAAATGATAAAAACAAGATCGAAGAACTGGAAAAGGCCCTGAAAAGCGCGAACGCGATTCAGCTTCAATGTTTGCTTGCACTTCTGAAAAATGCGAAGGATCCGCACAACACGGCAGACATTGACAAGGCAACGGCGGCCCTTGAAAGCTACATGATCGAACGGGGCGGCGACTAATGACAGTAGCAGGAAGGCAGTTAAAGCGGGAAGAAGACGATCTTCGCCGGAAGTCTTCAAAGCGCTTTACATATTCAAAGCTTATTGTCATTATCCCGGACGCCCTTTTGATCGTGTCGGTGATTGCCTTCGTTTACAGCGTGATCCGGATCCTGAATATGGAAGAACCTGTTTTTTCGGCGTCGGAAGTCCTGACGCCGTTCAGTGTTGTTATATGCGGGCTTGCAGTATTCGCAGGAATAGCACACACGGCATACAGCAACAAAGAAAAGCTTTCAAACGCATTAAATCAATGGTTTTCATTCATTGAAAGGACAATTCGCTTCAAGCAGCGGATCGGGCAGTCCCCGGAAGAACTGGACGAACAGCTAATAGACATTATCAGGCAATCAGAAGGACACGTTCAAGACTTGGTTATGTGCAAGGCGTCGGAAGCGGAAGCGACACAAGAAAATATATCGGTATAGAAAGGGGATATTGCGTAATATGACAGTTACACTTTTTATCACATTTATAACAGCGGCGGCAGCGGTTAGCGGTCTTTTGACAGAAGCGATCAAAAAGGCATACACCAACGCCGGGCGCAAGTACAGCGCGAACGTGATCGCGTTAATCAATGCGGCAGTAATCGGCGGGCTTGGAATGGCGGCCGTTTATATGCTTTTGGGGATCCCGTGGACGGTCAACAATATTATCTGTATTGCAATTATGATTGTTATTGTGTGGATCGGAAGCATGGTCGGGTATGATAAAATCATTCAGTTATTGAAGCAGGTTCAGGAAACAAAAGCAGCAGCGGCAGCAGAAAGGGGCGCGGACAATGGCAACGAAGATCAGTAATTGCGGAAGCAACGAAAACGGGAAGACAACGGGCGGAACGCCGGGGGATCAGACCGGGAAAGAATACGCCGTCATTTCGTGGTATTCCCGCCCGTGGAAGTGCGTTCTTCGCTTCCCGGATCAGAAAGTCGGGGAAGAAATCGCAAGGATCAGCGAAGCGGCCGCAAAAAATAATAATATCGGCTATTGCCAGACACACCGCAGGACGTACCACGACGCATTAAAGGCGGCAAATTGGAACCCTGCGGCAATCAAAACACCCGTCGAAGCGGATTGCAGCGCGTCCACGCTTGCAAATATTATCGCGGCCGGGTATAAATGCGGGGTTGCTGCCTTAAAGCAGATAAACCCGGACGGTTACACCGGAAACATGCGGGCAGCTTTACAGAAGGCGGGCTTCACCGTTTTAACAGAAAGCAAATATTTGTCTTCGTCCGAATATCTTCTTCCGGGTGATATTCTTTTGAATGATGGCGCACATGCGGCCGTAAACCTGACGGCAGGCACGAAGGCAAAGGCGGCGGCAGTAACAACGCCCACAACAACGCCAACGGCGGCAACGGTAGAAAAAACGATCTGGAATTTCTTGATCGGGAAAGGTTTAAACGCATACGCAGCCGCCGGGATCTTAGGAAATTTTGAAGAAGAAAGCGGGCTGAACACGCGGAACCTTCAAAACAGTTGCGAAAAACGGATCAACATGTCTGATGATGAATACACGGCAGCAGTTGACGCCGGGACATATACGAACTTCGCAAAGGACGCCGCCGGGTACGGCCTTGCGCAATGGACATACAGCACAAGGAAGCAGGGACTTTATAACAAGGCGAAGGCCGCCGGAAAATCAATCGGCGATCTGAATATTCAGCTTTCTTTTATGTGGGACGAATTGCAGGGCGGATATAAAAAAGTATTGCAGCAGTTAAAGGCCGCCGGATCCGTGGCGGACGCTGCAAGCGCTTTTATGCTTGGATATGAAGCCCCGGCAGATAAAAGCGCAACGGCGCAGAAAAAGCGGGCTTCCAACGGGCAGAAATATTTTGATAAGTACGCCGGGCAGCAGGCAGCAACACCGACGCCCGCCGGAAAGAATGAACCGGACGCCGCCTATAAAGTAGGCAGGAACTACACCCTGCAGGCGAATATGTATGTACGCAAGACGCCGAACGGCGAAAAGCTTTCATTTTCAGAACTGACGGCAGACGGGAAGGCCCACGGCTACCCGGACGGCGCCGGGAAAGCTGTATTGAAGAAAGGAACCGTCGTCACGTGTAAAGGGCTTGAAAAGGCAACGGGCGGCGCTATATGGGTGAAGATCCCGTCGGGATATGTTTGCGGCATATCAGGATCCGGCGAAATCTACATAAAATAATCAGGGAAGGGGATAATATACAATGAAGACATAGAAGCGGAAAACGGTCAACGGCAAAGCAAGGAATAATATATCACGGGATCCGGCTTTTCTTCACAAGAGGAAAAAGCCGGATATTTTTCTTTCAAAAAATGGTTATTTCGTGTATAATAGAATTCGTTATTGATTTTTTAGCAAAGAAAGGAATTTAACCGATTATGAATGATAAATATATAGATAGGATAGAAGCGCAGGATCTAACGAAGGAGCCGCCAACGGAAGAACCGGACAGGCAATATTATTTTATGAAGAAGTGTCGGGAGATTGTGAAGAAGAAGTCCGAAGAATTGGGCCGCCCGCTGACGTGTAGCTTGACGTCGTTCGGGTGTCAAATGAATGCCAGAGATTCTGAAAAACTTGCAGGAATACTTGAGAAGGTAGGATATGAACTGACAGAAGATGAAAATGCGGATTTTGTTATTTATAACACCTGTACCGTCAGGGACAATGCCAATCAGAGGGTCTACGGACGACTTGGGCACTTAAATAGCCTGAAAAAGAAAAATCCACACATGAAGATTGCTCTGTGTGGGTGCATGATGCAGGAACCCTCTGTAATAGAGAAAATCCGTCAAAGCTATCGCTTTGTTGATTTGATTTTCGGCACACACAATATTTACAAGTTTGCCGAATTGCTGGTAAATATGTTTGAGACAGACAGCATGGTGGTGGATATCTGGGAAGATACAGATCAGATTGTGGAGGATCTTCCGGTTGAACGGAAATATTCTTTTAAATCAGGAATCAATATTATGTTTGGTTGCAATAATTTCTGCAGTTATTGCATTGTGCCTTATGTAAGAGGGCGGGAGAGGAGTCGTAATCCTGAAGATATTCTTCATGAAATAGAATCGCTGGTAGCTGACGGCGTGGTGGAAGTCATGCTTCTGGGACAAAATGTGAATTCTTATGGAAAGAATTTAGAGCATCCCATGACCTTCGCGCAGCTTCTTAGGGAAGTAGAGAAAATCGAAGGTTTGCAGCGGATTCGTTTTATGACATCTCATCCCAAAGATTTGTCGGATGAGCTGATTCAAGTGATGAAGGAATCAAAAAAAATATGCAGACATCTTCATCTGCCGCTTCAGTCAGGATCCACCAGGATCTTAAATGCCATGAACAGGCATTATACCAAGGAACAATATCTGGCGCTTGCCGAAAAAATCAGAAAAGAAATACCGGATATTGCAATCACAACCGATATTATCGTGGGATTTCCAGGTGAAGAGCCTTGTGATGTGGATGAGACCATAGATGTAATCAGAAGAGTACAGTATGACAACGCATTTACCTTTATTTATTCCAAACGGACAGGAACCCCTGCTGCAGCCATGGAAAACCAGGTACCTGAGGCAGTCGTGAAGGAAGGGTTTGACAGACTTCTAAAAGTAGTGCAGGATACGGCAAGGGAAAGAGTTAGCAGGCTTGAAGGACAGGTATTGGATGCGCTTGTGGAAGAAATCAATGAACAGGACGAAAGTCTTATGACGGGCAGATTGTCCAACAATACAATCGTGCATTTCAAGGGGGACAAAAGTCTGATTGGACAGATTGTACCGGTATATTTAAAGGAATGTCATGGCTTTTATTACCTGGGGGAAATTTGGAGGTAAAAATGGCAGAACTCACACCAATGATGAAGCAGTATCTGGAAACGAAGAAGGAATATCCGGATTGCATCCTCTTTTATAGGTTAGGTGATTTTTATGAAATGTTTTTTGAGGATGCGCTCACTGCATCCAAGGAACTTGAAATCACGCTTACCGGCAAAAACTGCGGACTTGAGGAAAGGGCGCCTATGTGCGGCATCCCCTATCACGCCGTGGAAGGATATTTGAATAAGCTGATTTCAAAGGGCTATAAGGTAGCAATATGCGAACAGATGGAAGATCCCAAGCTGGCAAAAGGGCTTGTTAAGAGAGAGGTGGCAAGGATTGTTACACCGGGCACGAACCTGAATGTGCAGGGCATCGATGAAGGACGCAATAATTTCATCATGAGTATTGCGTATTTTCAAGGGAAAAGTGGTATTTCCATTGCCGATGTGACAACCGGTGATTATTATCTGACAGAGGCGGATGATAACAAGAAGCTTTTAGATGAAATAAACAAGTATGGTCCAAGCGAGATTATATGCAATGATGCGTTTCTTGTAAGCGGTATTGATGTGGAAGACTTAAAGGACCGGTTGCACATTGCAGTATATCCCCTTGAACCTCATTTCTTTGATGAGGACAGATGTAGAAAAAGCCTGCTGAAGCATTTTCATGTAACTACACTGCAGGGAATGGGAATTGAAGATTTTCCTTCCGGTCTGATTGCTGCCGGAAGTCTGATGCTGTATCTGACGGATATGCAGAAAACCTCTCTTTCGCATTTCACCCATTTATACCCTTACCTCACCAGCCGCTACATGCTTCTTGACAGTTCCACGAGACGGAATCTGGAACTTACTGAGACTTTAAGGGAAAAACAGAAAAGGGGGTCTCTTTTATGGGTACTGGATAAGACCAGAACGGCGATGGGTGCAAGGAGCCTTCGGCAGTATCTGGAACAGCCCTTGATTGACAAGACACAGATTGAAAAACGACTAAATGGTGTTGAGGCATTATTCCAAACATCCATGACCAGGGATGAAATCAGAGAATACTTAAACCCCATCTATGATCTTGAAAGACTTCTTGGAAGGGTCAGCTACAAAACGGCAAATCCAAGAGATCTGATTGCCTTCCGTAATTCCCTGCAGATGATTCCTCATATCAAAACGCTTCTGGGAGAATTTGAAGACGAATTGCTGCTTCAGCTGAGGGAAGAAATGGACGATCTTTCTGATATCTGCACATTGATTGAAAATGCCATTGAGGATGAACCGCCCATTGTCATCAAAGAAGGCGGCATAATCAGAACAGGTTTTGATGAAACAATCGATAATCTGAGAAATGCCAAGACAGAAGGGAAGGACTGGCTGGCAAAGCTGGAAGAAGAGGATAGAGAACGGACCGGAATCAAGAACTTAAAAATTCGTTATAATAAGGTGTTCGGGTATTATTATGAAGTGACCAATTCTTATAAAAGTCTGGTGCCGGATGATTATATCCGAAAGCAGACCCTTGCCAACGCGGAGCGCTATACGAACGCGCGGTTAAAAGAACTGGAGGATACCATCTTAAATGCGGAAGATAAGCTCTTTACACTGGAATATGATTTGTTCTGCCAGATAAGAGATGCCATTGCCGGGGAGATGGAACGCATCCAAAAAACAGCCAAGGCGATTGCAAAACTGGATGTACTTGCCTCCCTTGCAATCGTAGCTGAAAGGAATCATTTTGTCCGTCCGTTGATTAACGAAAAGGGGATAATTGATATCAAAGCAGGACGGCATCCGGTGGTAGAGCAGATGCTTTCGGATGACATGTTCATATCCAACGACACTTATCTGGACAATCATAAAGACTGTGTATCGATTATTACAGGTCCCAATATGGCAGGTAAGTCAACTTATATGCGCCAGGTCGCTCTGATTGTCCTGATGGCACAGATTGGCTCTTTCGTTCCCGCATCCAGCGCCAACATCGGTCTTGTGGACCGCATCTTTACCAGAGTGGGGGCATCGGATGATTTAGCCAGCGGGCAGAGTACATTCATGGTGGAGATGAACGAGGTCGCCAACATTTTAAGAAATGCCACTTCTGATAGTCTGCTCATTCTGGATGAGATTGGACGGGGAACATCCACTTTTGACGGTCTTGGCATTGCATGGGCGGTAATCGAACACATCAGCAACAAAAAGCTTTTAGGAGCCAAGACTTTATTTGCTACCCACTATCATGAACTGACGGAGTTAGAGGGGAAGATGAGCAATGTAAATAATTATTGCATTGCCGTCAAGGAAAAAGGAGATGATATCGTATTTTTGCGCAAGATCATCAAGGGCGGTGCGGATAAAAGCTACGGCATTCAGGTCGCCAGACTTGCAGGTGTACCGGAAATGGTCACAGACAGAGCGAAAGAAATCGTAGCTCAGCTATGCGACAACGACATTCTTGAAAAAGTGCAGCGCATAGCGGTCGACCAGAAGGACGGAAAGCGCAAGCCTGTAAAATATGATGAAGTGGATTTGAGCCAGATATCATTGTTTGATACTGTGACGGATGAGGACGTGGTAAATGAGTTAAAGGAGATCGATATTTCCAACCTTACCCCTTTAGATGCTTTAAATACGCTGTACAGGCTTCAGAACAAGTTGAAGAACAGATGGTAATGTTTCGCCGCATCTGCGGCAGAATGAGAGGAACTATGCCGGTTATTCATTTATTAAACCAGAACACGATAGATAAGATTGCAGCCGGAGAGGTGGTAGAGCGCCCCTTAAGTGTTGTAAAAGAACTCACTGAAAATGCGATTGATGCAGGTGCATCTTCCATTACGGTGGAAATCAAAGATGGGGGAATCTCCCTAATCAGAGTGACCGATAATGGATGTGGAATTGAAAAAGAACAGGTCAAAAAAGCATTCCTCCGGCATGCCACCAGTAAGATTACCTCCATTGATGATCTTGACTATGTGAAAAGCCTTGGTTTTAGAGGGGAAGCATTATCCAGTATTGCAGCAGTGGCACAGGTAGAAGTCATTACGAAAATAAAAGAAGACCTTACCGGAGTGCATTATCAGATTGCCGGGGGATGCGAAGAGGAGATGGAAGAAGTAGGTGCCCCGGATGGCACCACCTTTCTAGTTCACAACCTCTTTTTTAATACACCAGTCAGGAAAAAATTTTTAAAGCAGCCTCAGACAGAGGGCAGTTATGTATCGGATATGATGGAGCATCTTGCGCTTTCTCATCCTGATATTTCAATCAAATTCATGCAGAATGGTCAGACGAAGTTCCATACCTCGGGAAACGGCAGTTTAAAAGAGGTCATTTATCGTATTTATGGTAAAGATGTTACGGACGCGCTGATTCCCTTTTCCTTACAGGATAAGGGAATATCTGTCAGTGGATTTCTTGGAAAACCGGAACTGAATCGTTCCAACAGAAATTTTGAGACTTATTTTGTAAATGGCCGCTATGTTAAAAATGATATCATCACGAAAGCAATAGAAGAGGGGTACAGAGCTTATCTGATGCAACACAAATTTCCGTTCTTTGTACTTCACTTTACCATGGAGCCGGATACAATTGATGTCAATGTGCATCCTGCCAAGATGGAAATCCGTCTGGTTCACGGAAGCGAACTTTATGAACAGATTTCTAAAGCGGTTCAGAAACGGCTTCGTGAAATAGAGTTGATCCCCGATGTAAAACTTTCAGAGGCTTCGAAAGAACAGATTCCGCTTCCCAAATCACCCGAACCATTCGAGGTCAGACGTACTGCTATACTGAGAGAGGAAGAAAATGAATATCATACCGCTGCGGCAGTTAAAGAATTGCCAAAAGAACCTAAGGTAGGTGATTTCTTGCAAAAAATAGCCCAAAATAAGATCATTGGCAACGAAAATGCCGGAAAATTTGTTAGTGGTGAAGGAATTCATGCAAATATTATCAAAGCAAAGGAGCATATTATAGTAGAAAAACCTGCCCAGCTGGATCTTTTTGAAGAAAAATTTCTGACCAAAGAGGCAAAAGAAGATTATCAGATTTTGGGACAGATTTTTGACACTTATTGGCTGGTTGCGTTTAAGGACAAGCTGTTCATTATTGATCAGCATGCTGCCCATGAGAAAGTAAAATATGAGCGCCTTGTGAAAGAACTTGAAGCAAAGCAGATTCCCTCGCAGATGCTGAATCCTCCTGTTATCCTTACACTTTCCGGCAGAGAGGAGATGCTGATAAGAGAATATCGTTCTTATTTTGAAGATCTTGGGTTTGAGATGGAAGACTTCGGCGGCAATTCCATGGCGCTGAGGAGTATGCCTGTTGATTTATATGGCTGCAATGAAAAGGAACTTTTTACGGATATTCTGGATGAACTTGCTGAAAACGAGGCAAAGGGAAAACCGGAAGTGATTTTACACAAACTGGCATCCATGGCATGTAAATCCGCAGTAAAGGGAAATAATAAGCTTGATTTAAAAGAAATGGAAGCGCTTCTTGACGAGCTGCTTGCGCTGGACAACCCTTATCACTGTCCTCATGGACGCCCCACGATTATATCCATGAGCAAATATGAGATTGAAAAGAAATTCAAACGTATCGTCTAAAGTATATAAGGAGTGAAATGAGTCAAAAAAATAAGCTGATTGTTCTTACTGGTCCTACTGCTGTGGGAAAAACTGCATTATCCATCAGCCTTGCGAAACGTATCGGCGGAGAAATTATTTCAGCTGATTCCATGCAGGTCTATAAATATATGGACATCGGCTCCGCCAAAATAACAAAAACGGAGATGGAAGGGATTCCTCATCATCTGATTGATGTGCTTCATCCGGATGAAGAATTTCATGTCTTCCGTTTTCAGGAACTGGCAAAGGAAGCAATGAAAGGAATTTACGAGCGCGGACATTTACCGATTCTTGTAGGCGGCACAGGCTTTTATATTCAGGCGCTTGTGTACGATATCGCTTTTGGAGAAGAGAAAGACCATTCCGCCATTAGGGAAAGATGGGAAAAAACCGCCAGAGAAAAGGGCAATGGTTTCCTTCATGAATATTTAGAAAAAGTAGACCCTGATTCTGCAAAAGCAATCCATCCCAACAATCAAAAACGTATCATCAGGGCTTTGGAATTTTATGAGCTGAACGGTACCCCTATTTCCCAGCATAATCAACTTGAACGGCAGAAAGAATCCCCCTATGATTTTTATTATTTTGTGCTGAATGATGACAGACAACTGATTTATCAGAGAATCGATCAGCGGGTGGATGAGATGCTGGCAAAGGGATTGGTAGAAGAAGTAAGAACTTTAAAAGAAATGGGTTTCCGAAAAGATATGGTATCTATGCAGGGGCTTGGATATAAAGAAATTCTTTCTTATCTGGACGGAGAGTGTACGCTGGATGAGGCAGTCTATCTAATCAAACGGGGCACACGGCATTTTGCCAAAAGACAGCTGACATGGTTTAAGCGGGAGCGGGATGTAATCTGGATTGAGAAGAAGACTTTTTCATACGATAATAATAAAATCTTAAATTATATGATTGAAAAAATTGATAAACTGTAACAGGCATTGAAAGGATAAAAAATGAAGCATTCAGATATAGAAAACATGTACCGTGACATGGGCATCAGCCCTGAGGTTATCTCGTACAGTGAAGAAATATGGAATTCCCTAAAGGACAGATGGGAAGAAATCGATGCGCTCTCAGAATACAATCAGTTAAAAGTCATAAAGGCCATGCAGAAAAATCATGTCAGCGAGGCATGTCTGCTTGGAACGACAGGTTATGGATATAATGACCTTGGAAGAGAAACACTGGAAAAGGTCTATGCTGACATCTTTCATACGCAGGATGCCCTGGTTCGCCCGCAGATTACCTGCGGGACCCACGCCCTTGCACTGGCTCTTATGAGCAACTTAAGACCGGGAGATGAGCTCCTTTCTCCTGTTGGGAAGCCTTATGATACACTGGAGGAGGTCATCGGCATTCGCCCGTCGAAAGGATCTTTAAAAGAATACGGCATCAGCTACAGGCAGGTTGACCTGCTCTCCGACGGAAGCTTTGATTTTGATGGCATCCGCCGGGCAATTAATGAAAAAACCAAATTGGTGACTATACAGCGTTCCAAGGGATATCAGACAAGACCCACCTTATCGGTAAAGCGCATCGGCGAACTGATTTCTTTCATAAAGGAAATCAAACCGGATGTAATCTGTATGGTGGATAATTGTTACGGAGAATTTACCGAAACGAAGGAGCCTTCTGATGTGGGAGCGGATCTGGTAGTGGGGTCACTGATTAAAAACCCTGGGGGAGGTCTTGCACCTATCGGCGGCTATCTTGCAGGTAAAAAGGAATGCATTGAAAATGCTGCTTACCGGCTCACCTCACCAGGGCTGGGCAAAGAAGTGGGGGCATCCCTACAGGTCCTGCCTTCCTTTTATCATGGATTGTTCCTGGCTCCGTCAGTAACGGCAAATGCTCTGAAGTCAGCTATATTTGCCGCTAATCTGTATGAGAAGCTGGGATTTGAAGTGGTGCCGGATGGCAAGGAATCCAGACATGACATTATTCAGGCGGTCACCTTTGGAAATCCCGAAGGTGTAATCGCTTTCTGTCAGGGAATCCAGCAGGCAGCGCCGGTAGATGGACATGTCACGCCGGAGCCATGGGATATGCCGGGCTATGACAGTCCTGTGATCATGGCGGCAGGCGCTTTTGTATCAGGTTCTTCCATAGAACTCAGCGCAGATGGTCCCATACAACCGCCTTATGCTGTATATTTTCAGGGGGGACTTACCTGGCAGCACGGAAAGCTTGGAATTATGAATACCTTACAAAAATTAGTGGAAAAAGAAATTATTATGAAGGATTTTGGCAGACGAAACTTATAAAAAATCCATGAAATTGGTATACATAAATTTCCAACTGTGTTAATATAAATGGTGGCTATGGGTTAAACTCATGCTATACAAAAGATGTTCCGGAGGTACAGAATGCGTAAAAATAACTGGGCCTGTTTTCTGCTTATTTTAGCCGGTATTGTGATTGGAGGCTTTATTGGGAATCTGTTTCCCAGTACATGGCTGAATTATGGACAGACATTCGGGCTTTCAGCGCCAATTATTTTTGATATAGGAATTATGTGTATCACGTTTGGCCTTACGATAAAAATTACAGTTGCCAGCATTATAGGCATTGTGATTGCACTGGTTATATATCGGTTTATCTAGCTGCGTTTCCTTTTGGGGTTGATTGAGAGAAGAGACCGGAAAGGATTAGATTATGCAGACAGCTGAGCAAAATAAGGAACTTCCCTACGAAAAGTTTTTAAACCACGGACCGGAATCCTTAACCGAAGCCGAACTTCTTGCTATCATTTTAAGAACAGGAACGCGAAATTGTTCCGCTCTTGAAATGGCTAAAAAGATCCTTGCCCTTGCAGGAGGGAAGGACTTTAAATTAAATTCCCTGCACCATTTATCTTTAAAGGAGCTTATGGAAATCCCCGGAATCGGGGAAGTAAAAGCAGTGAAGGTCAAATGCCTCTCGGAACTGGCAGTGAGGATGGCCATTGAAAAGGCATCTGCCTCTCTTAAATTTGATTCTCCTGAAACGGTGGCTGCTTATTACATGGAAAAGATGCGCCATCATGAGACAGAAATGATTCTGCTTCTTTTGCTGGATAATAAGCTCAGGCTGATTGAAGAGTATACGCTTTCTCAGGGAACAGTAAGAGCTTCCCTGTTATCCAGCCGGGAAGTATTTATTAAGGCGCTTAAGAGCCGGGCATGTCATTTGATGCTTTTGCATAACCATCCCAGCGGAGATCCGGCACCCAGTAAGCAGGATATCGAAATTACACAAAAGATAAAAGAAGCAGGAGAACTGATGGACATTCCGCTTATTGACCATATTGTCATGGGAGATGGCTGTTACGTCAGTTTGAAAGAAAAAGACTTATTATAGAAAGGGGTATTAAACTTTGTCAAACAATGCATTTGGTATTGATTTAGGAACCAGCAACATAAAAATCTACAGTCGTTCAGATGATACGATTCTTGTTGAAAAAAACATGATTGCCATTGAAAATAAGAATGCCTTATTTGCTTACGGTGATTCTGCATTTGAAATGTATGAAAAGGCACCCGGAAATATTCGTATTTCTTATCCGCTTTCCAATGGTGTCATTGCAGATATTAAAAACATGGAGCTTCTGATTAAATATTTTATAAACGACTTGACTAGAAGTAACATCAAACAGGGAGACTACTACATTGCCGTTCCTACCGATGTTACGGAAGTGGAAAAAAGAGCTTTTTATGATCTGGTAAGAGATGCGGGCGTAAAGGCAAGGAGGGTGCTGGTAGTTGAAAAAGCAGTGGCAGATGGACTTGGACTGGATATCGATGTAAAGAATTCCCAAGGCGTCCTGATTGTCAATGTGGGCTTTGATACCACCGAAATCTCTATTCTCTCACTTGGAGGCATTGTACTAAGCCGTCTTATTAAGGTTGGCGGACAAAAATTCGATGATGCGATACGGTCTGCCGTGAGACGTGAGTTCAGTCTTATCATCGGAGGAAAAACAGCCGAAAATGTAAAAATGAATTTAAGAGATCTCGAAAAAGACGGAAAAGGTGCCGTGGTGTACGGAAGAGACATCGTCACAGGTCTTCCGGTGGAAAGAGAGCTTCCAACCAAACTGATTGATGATTCGCTGATAGAACATTTTCATACGATTATTGATAATATCAAGGTCATCCTTGAGCGGACGCCGCCGGAACTTGCAGCGGATATATACCGCCATGGTATTTATCTGACCGGAGGCGCATCACAGGTAAATCATCTTCCTGAGCTGGTTCAAAAGGGAACCGGACTTAAGGTAAACGTAGCCGAAAATCCTGTGACCAGTGTGGCGCTGGGACTTGCTAAGATCATTAAGGATGATAATTACAAATCGGTTGCCTATGCAATTGAAGGAATGAGCAAATGAGTCCAATTATAAAGAAAAAAGGAGAGAAGTTTACATTACCCGGTAAATATCTCCTTTTTATTTTAACATTGTTATGTACGGGTTTAATTGTAATCACTTTTAGCACCAATTTCTTAAGCGCACCTATCAGTGCGGTAGGAGGTTCTTTTATTGCGCCTTTGCAGGAAGGGATTAGCAAAGCGGGAAGCTGGCTGTCCACACGTTCAGAGGAATTAGTACAGATCCGCTCGCTCATCCAGGAGAATGAGGAACTGAAGGCGCAGATTGATGAGCTTACTATGGAAAATATCCGTCTTCAGCAGGATCGGTATGAACTTACAAATTTAAGAGAACTTTATGATCTGGATATGCAATATGATGAATACGAAAAAATCGGCGCCCGTATCATTGCAAGGGATTCCGGAAACTGGTTCCATTCGTTTGTGATCAATAAAGGGTCCAATGACGGTCTCATGATTGATATGAATGTCATGGCAGGAAGCGGTCTGGTGGGACGCATTGTGGACGTAGGACCTAACTGGTCTAAAGTCATGTCCATCATTGACGATAATTCCAATACCAGCGGAATGGTTCTATCTACGTCAGATAATCTGATGGTTCGCGGAGATCTCGAACTTTATGCGGACGGACTGATCAGTTTTGAAAAGCTTACTGACAGCGCAGACCGGGTGGTGGAAGGGGATAAAATCGTCACCTCCAACATCAGCGACAAATATCTGCCGGGTATTCTGATTGGATATATTTCCAGCATCAATGTGGATTCAAACAACCTGACAAAGTCCGGGCTGATTACACCGGCGGTTGATTTTGAACATTTAGAAGAGGTACTTGTCATCACCCAAATGAAACAGACAGCTGAAAATTCCACGGGGGATTCTTAAGTGAAACGATTTATAGTATCTGTATTATTGATTATCATATGCTTTCTTTTCCAGACCACCGTTTTTAAAGGTCTTAACTTTGGCGGCATCGTCCCGAATCTTTTGATTATTCTTACGGCATCCTTCGGCTTTATGCGGGGAGAACGGACAGGGCTTATCATTGGATTTTTCTGTGGCTTTCTTGCGGATATTTTTTTTGGGAACGTATTGGGATTAAATGCAATGATCTACATGTATATTGGATATGCAAACGGAAAATTCAACCGAATTTTTTTCCCAGAGGATATCAAGCTGCCGCTTTGTCTGATTCTTGTCAGTGATTTGGCCTATGGATTTCTATATTATATTACATTGTTCCTTATGAGGGGACGGTTTCATATCGGTTATTATTTCCTGAACGTAATTTTACCGGAAATGATTTATACCATATTGATTACATTGCTTTTGTATCCTCTGGTTTTATGGATTAACAAGAAATTAGAGGCTTCAGAAAAAAGGAGTGCACGAAAGTTTGTTTGAGAATTTTAAAGAAAATTTTTTGAATATGATAACCTCCCGGATATTTGTTCTGATTCTGGTGCTGATTGGTATTGGCGGTATTATGATCAACAGGATTTTTGATCTGCAGATCGTGCATGGTGAAGAATATCTGGACTCTTTTCAAATGAAAATCATGAGAGAGCAGACTATTAAGGGAAGCCGGGGATGTATTTATGACAGAAACGGCAATCTTCTTGCGTATAATGAACTTGCGCATTCTGTTACGATTGAAGACGTTTATGAAAGCGGTACATTAAAAAATTATCGATTGAACAGCACGATTTATAAGCTGATCTGTATCATCGAAGAAAATGGAGATTCTGTTGTAAGCGATTTTAAGATCATCCTAGATAAAAATGGCCGTTTTTCCTATACCGTTGAGGGCACCCAGCTCTATCGTTTCCTTGCGGATGTATACGGACATCTCACCATTGATGACCTGGAAGAGAAAGAGCGCACAGCTACCGCGCAGGAAGTGGTGGACTATCTATGCGGATGGGACAGGTTCCGGATCGGCAACTATACAGAAGACGACAATAAGAAGACGTTTATCCCTGGAAACGGATATACGAAAGAAGAAATATTAAAGATTCTTACCATACGTTACGATATGAACAACAACAGCTTTCAGAAGTTCATTCCCACCACTGTAGCTACAGATGTCAGCGAAGAGACAGTTGCCGTGGTTATGGAAAATAATGCGGAATTAGAGGGAGTTTCCATTGTGGAAGATACCATCCGCAAATATGTGGACAGCATTTATTTTGCTCATATTCTGGGGTATACAGGAAAAATTTCCCAGGAGGAACTTACCACACTTCAGGATGAAAATGGAGAAAATTCCTATGATCTGAATGATACTGTAGGTAAGCTGGGCATCGAAAAATCAATGGAGTCTAAATTACAGGGGATCAAAGGAAGCAGGACGATTTTTGTCAACAGCGTTGGAAAGGTGACAGATATCACCGACTATGTGGAACCGGTTGCCGGCAATGACGTTTACCTGACGATCGATAAGGATCTGCAGATTGCTGCCTATAAGATTCTGGAGGAGAAACTTGCCAGTATCCTCTATACCAATATCATAAATGCAAAGGAATTCAATACTTCTGATGTGAGCAGCAGTAGTATCAAGATTCCAATCTATGATGTTTATTATGCATTGATCAATAATAATGTCATTGATATCGATCATTTCAGTGCAAAGGATGCCGGAGAAAATGAGAGAGCAGTTTATGCTTCCTACCTCGATAGAAAAGCAGCGGTTTTTGAAAATCTGCGCATGGAATTGACGCAGACACAGACTGCTTATGAAAATCTTGACATGGAATATCAGGTTTATGAGAGTTATATTGCAGAAATGCTTTATAGCAATGGGATTATTGTAAGAGACCGCGTAGATACAGCAGATGAGACATACATTGCATGGACAACGGACGAGGTCATCAGCTTAAATGAATTTTTAAATTATTGTATTGCTATGAACTGGATTGATGTCACAAAACTTGACTTGGAAAGTCAATATTCCGATTCGGAAGAAATCTATGCACGTATAGTTGATTATATTTTTGAGCAGTTGGATGAAGACGTTGACTTTACCAAAAAAATCTATCGGTTTATGATCAAGAATGATGTCATCTCAGGAGTACAGATATGTAGAATCCTTTTGGAGCAGGATTTGGTTGAAATCTCTGACGAAGAGCAGGAGCAGTTTGACAGAGGTTCCGTCTCAGCATATACTTTCATGATGAACCGTATTCAGAATCTGGATATCACTCCGGCACAGCTTGCGTTGGATCCCTATTCAGCTTCCATGGTCATCACGGATGTTAAGACAGGGGATGTCCTTGCGCTTGTTTCTTATCCGGGATATGATAATAATAAAATGGCGAACGGGGTAAATGCTGAATATTTTTCACAACTTTTAAATGATCAGTCAAAACCGCTCATAAATTATGCGACCACGCAGATGACAGCGCCTGGTTCCACCTTTAAAATGGTTTCTTCCACTGCAGGGCTTATGGAGGAAATCGTAAACCCTTACACAACCTTTTCCTGTACCGGAATATTTGATAAGATCAGCCCGCCCGCTACCTGTTGGATTTATCCCAGAGGACGCCATGGATCGCTGAATATTACAGGCGCTATCAGAAATTCATGTAATTTGTATTTCTATGAATTGGGATATCGGTTGGGAACGGTAGGTGACACCTATTCTCCTGATGTGGGGCTGAAAAAACTTGAGAAATATGCAGATATGTATGGACTTACGGAAACTTCCGGTATTGAAATTGAGGAATCTTCCCCAAAGGTATCTACAGAAGATCCCGTGCGTTCTGCTATCGGACAGGGAAATAACAGCTATTCCACTGCAGGGCTTGCAAGATATGTGACCACAGTGGCAAACAGCGGTACCTGCTATGAACTCACGTTAGTGGATAAGATTACCGATCACAGTGGTATTTTGCTCGAAGATCGAAGCGCTGAAATCAGGAATACAATCAATATGGATCCCGCTTACTGGGATGCTATCCATCAGGGTATGCGTCAGGTAATCGAAGATAAGTCTTATTACAAGGACCTTACAATCAACGTGGCAGGTAAGACCGGTACAGCAGAGGAAAATAAAAACCGTGCCAATCATTCCTTGTTTGTATGTTATGCTCCCTATGAGGATCCTGAAATTGCTATTGCCACCAGAATTGCGTACGGCTACACTTCAAGTTACGCTGCGCAGACCACCAAAGACGTCCTCAAATATTATTTTGAACTGGAAGAGGAAGAGCAGATTATCACAGGAACTGCATCACAGATGAGTGGTAGTACGGCCGTCACCGATTAATATATAGCTAAAGGAGAGTGCTATTTTGAAAAATTCAGTCATTATCAAAAGCTTTCAAAGCGGAATCGTTCTGCATCTGGATCCTGAAATTTCTTTTGAGGAACTGCTTATCGATATAGAAGATAAATTCAGGGAATCCAGCAGCTTTTTTAAAGATGCTAAAATGGCTCTTTCCATTAAGGGAAGAAGCCTTAATGAGCAGGAAGAAAAACAGATTCTTGACGCTATTTCTTTAAACTCAGATCTTCGTATTATCTGTTTGGTTGGCGAAGATGAAACAACCAATCAAAACTTCATCAAAGCCCTGCACCAGGCGGATTTTTCTGAAGGCTCCGGGGCTGGAAGCGAGGGACAGTTTTATCGCGGAACATTAAAGAACGGTCAGATTCTTGAAACAGAATCAAGCATTGTGATTCTGGGGGATGTATATCCAGGTTCCGCAATTATCTCCGCAAGAGATATCATTGTTTTAGGCGGTTTATACGGCGAGGCCTACGCCGGCGGAAATGGCAGCAAGGAACATTATGTTGCAGCGCTTGAAATGTCACCGGAAAAATTAAAAATCGGTGATTTCAAATATAAAGCCAAAGAAAAGACATCCAAATGGTCCATCAAACCTAAGGTACAACCGAAAATTGCATACGTCAAAGATAAAAAAGTCATAGTTGATTCTCTCACAAAAGAATTACTGAGTGAATTGCCCGTTTAAGTAAGGAGTTTCTCAGGGGACGATTAATTCATTATATGGAATAGCCGCCAGGCGGTGAAACGGAGGTAAGTATGAGTGAAGTAATTGTCGTCACATCAGGGAAAGGCGGTGTGGGAAAGACCACCACATCCGCAAACGTAGGAACAGGTCTTGCTGCAATGGGAAAACGCGTTGTGCTGATCGATACCGACATCGGCCTTCGCAATCTTGATGTAGTTATGGGATTGGAAAACAGAATCGTTTACAATCTTGTGGATGTGGTGGAGGGAAAATGCAGGATTAAACAGGCGTTAATCAAGGACAAGCGTCACCCCAGCCTTTATCTTATGCCTTCTGCCCAGACGAAAGATAAAACTGCGGTAAATCCCGAACAGATGGTAAAAATGATCAACCAGCTTAGGGAACAGTTCGATTATATTATTCTGGATTGTCCAGCGGGAATTGAACAGGGATTTAAAAATGCCATAGCCGGTGCTGACAGAGCATTGGTGGTTACTACTCCGGAGGTGTCTGCCATACGGGATGCTGACCGTATCATAGGTCTGCTTGAAGCAAATGATTTTACCAAAATCGATTTGATCATCAACCGGTTGAAAATCGATATGGTAAAGCGCGGGGATATGATGAGCGCCGCAGATGTAGTGGACATTCTGGCAATCGGTCTGATCGGAATTGTCCCTGATGATGAAAATGTAGTCATTGCAACCAATCAAGGGGAGCCTCTTGTGGGAAACAGTACACTGGCAGGAAAAGCATATCAGAATATATGCTACAGGGTAACCGGAAAAGAAATTCCGTTTCTGGAATTCGAAAAAGGTGTTTCTTTCTGGACCAGAGTGTCAGGTATTTTCCACAAAAATTAGGAGGTGGGCTATATGGGAATCAGAAATTTTTTTAACAGAAGAAAATCAAGAGAAATAGCAAAAGACCGTTTAAAAATACTGCTCATTTCTGACAGAGTCAACTGTTCTCCGGAAATGATGGAAATGATCAAGACAGATATCGCCAAAGTGATATCAAAATACATGAAGATAGATACACAGAGTATGGAAATACAGATCAGCAAAACAGACAATAAGGGACGGGATAAAACCCCCACTTTATATGCGAATATTCCTATTCTGGATTTACATAAGAATGTCAACTGATAAGCTGTTTTTTACGCAAAGCACATGGCAGCTTTATGAAAGGTGAATGGATATGCTCAAACAGTATAAAATACGTCACTATGATTTTAAGCTGGTGGTGCTCGTGGTTGCACTGGCAGTCATCGGAATTGTCGCAGTAGGCAGTGCCGAACCGGCGCTTCAGAACAGACAGATCGCAGGTTTTGCCTTCGGTCTGTTCTTGATGCTGGTTATTTCTCTGTTTGATTACTCGACACTTTTAAATCTCTACTGGCTGATGTATCTTTTTAATCTTGTTCTTCTTATTCTGGTCATTGTAATGGGAGACGATGCCAAGGGATCCCAAAGATGGCTTGAAATGGCAGGAATCCGTTTTCAACCCTCGGAAGTTGCAAAAATACTGATTATTCTGTTTTTTGCACAATTCATTTATAAGCATAAAGATCAGCTCAACTCCTTTAAATACATCTCGCTTTGTGTGATTTTATTTGCTGTCCCGGCGCTTTTAGTCGGTTATCAGCCCGACTTGTCAACGACCATCGTAATCTGCCTGATTTTCTGCGTCATCATGTTTACGGGCGGATTAAGCTGGAAGGTGATTGGCGGCATTCTGGCAGTGGCAATTCCTGTATTCTTGATTTTTATGTACCTGATTTTGCAGCCGGACCAGACAATTATTCCCGAAAAGCATATGTATCAGCTGAACCGGATCATTTCTTTCTTTAACAAGGAAGAATTTGCCAATTCACTGGGATATCAACAGGAATATTCTGTCATGGCAATTGGTTCCGGACAGCTTACAGGAAAAGGATATAAAAACAATGAAATCAGCTCCGTAAAGAATGCGGATTTCATTGCAGAACAGCAGACAGACTTTATATTTGCAGTAATTGGAGAAGAATTTGGCTTTGTAGGTGCCTGCGCGGTCATTGTCCTGGTTCTTCTCATCAGTGTGGAATGTATGTTGATAGCCAGACGGGCAAAGGATCTGGCGGGGACGATTATTGCGGCGGGAATAGGCGCCATGATAGGGCTGCAGGCCTTTATCAATATCGGCGTCGTCACATACTTGCTGCCTAATACCGGTCTGCCACTTCCCTTTGTCAGTTATGGTCTGACGTCATTGGTGAGTTGCTTTATTGGAATTGGATTTGTTTTAAATGTGGGGTTACAATGCCGGCAAAAATGATGTATAATAGTTATACATATGGGTATCAGACGTAATAGGAGGGTTTTTCGATGAATATAGCGCTGATCGCACATGATGCGAAAAAGAAATTAATGCAAAATTTCTGTATTGCATATCGGGGTATATTGACTAAGAATGATTTATTTGCAACGGGAACAACAGGAAGATTGATAGAAGAAGTTACAAACTTAAATATTCATAAATTTTTAGCCGGACATCTTGGCGGAGAGCAGCAGATTGGAGCGCAGATTGAGCATAATCAGATAGATCTTGTCATTTTTCTGCGGGATCCGTTGACTTCAAAAACGCATGAGCCCGACGTCAATAATGTTGTAAAGCTTTGTGATATGTATAATATCCCGCTGGCAACCAATATTGCCACTGCGGAATTATTGATTAAGTCCCTGGACAGAGGAGATTTAGAGTGGCGTGAAATGTACAAATAAAAAAGAAAAAACAGGATTTGCCAAAAGAATAGTATCTGTAGCACTTTTTTCGGTTCTTTTATTATTGACAGGATGCGGGCAGAGTCGTTTTGATATACCATACAGTATTGATTCTGAAGTGAGCAGTTTCAGGGTCA
This sequence comes from Lachnospiraceae bacterium, assembly GCA_014804785.1. Taxonomy (GTDB): domain Bacteria; phylum Bacillota; class Clostridia; order Lachnospirales; family Lachnospiraceae; genus Suilimivivens. The sequence continues at coordinate 300,321 of JAAUZD010000023.1, read as the reverse complement.
TTAATTTGGAAGAAGAACGCGGAACAGCAGTTCCTTTTGCCTCCGGACTTTGCGTTGTAAATTCCAACATAGAGTCCGGCGATGTAGATATGGCGGCGGCATCAGGTGCCGGACTGTTCGATATCAAAAACTGCAGTACGCTCTATGCCAAAAATCCCCACGAGAAACTATATCCGGCAAGTCTGACTAAGGTAATGACTGCACTGGTGGCAATTAAGAACGGTTCAAACGATATGCTTTTGACAGCCTCTGCAAATGTAAAAATACAGGAATCCGGCGCACAGGTCTGTGGAATCAAGGAGGGAGATCAGATGACGCTGGATCAGGCACTACATCTTTTGCTCATCAATTCCGCCAATGATGCGGCTGTTCTGATTGCAGAAGGAATTGCCGGCTCGGTGGAAGCCTTTGCAGATATGATGAATGAGGAAGCGCTTTTACTGGGTGCAACAAATACGCATTTTGTGAATCCACATGGTCTTCCTGATGACAACCATTATACGACAGTTTATGATATGTATCTGATCATGAATGAGGCGATTAACTATACTTCCTTTAATGATATTATTCACATGGATTCTTATACTACCGTATATACAGATAAAAATGGTGCTTCAAAGGAAATCACTGTAAACAATACGAATCGGTACATACAGGGAACAGCGCAGGCTCCCAGCGGAATAACCGTAATGGGTGGAAAAACAGGTACGACAAACGCAGCAGGACATTGTCTTATCCTTCTCTCAAGAGATTCTTCGAGTAATCCTTATATTTCCATCATCATGCGTGCAGAGAGCGGAGAACTTCTTTACTCCCAGATGACAGATTTGTTAGAGGAAATAAATAATTAACAGTTGTTTTTTGCTATACAATCACTTATAATAAATTTAGGCCGTGACCTAAATTTTATGTGCAGCCAATATACTTCAGGAGGGATTACCAATGGTTCAATTAATAGTCGGAAAAAAGGGAAAAGGCAAGACCAAACATTTATTAGATAAGGTGAATACAGAGGTACAAAACGTATCCGGCAATATTGTATATCTGGACAAAAGCACGAAGCATATGTACGAACTGAATAACAAAATCAGATTGATTGATGTATCATCCTATCTGATTACAAATTCAGACGAATTCATTGGCTTTATAAGCGGAATTATTTCACAAGATCATGATTTAGAGCAGATGTACTTTGACAGCTTTTTGAAAATTGCCTGTCTGGAAGAAGAGCATTTAGGTGAAATTATTCAAAAATTGGAAAAACTCAGTAAGACGTTTAATATAGACTTTGTCATAAGTATTTCAGTAGACGAAGAAGATATTCCAGCTTCTGATAAAGATAAAATTATTGTTTCTTTATAATTTACATACCCCCGGAGGCATCCGGGGGATTTTTCTGATTAACATAAGGACAGCCCTCGAAGCATGCTTATAGCTGTTTAGTCTTTTTGCCCAGACAGATTTATTGTAAGGAGATGTAAAGTGGAAGATAACAGAAGTAATAAGATCGTCAAATACAGAAGACCCTTTCGCATCAATATTGGTATGGTTATTTTTGCAGTTATTTTTGTGTATATTATCATCTGTGTTTTTATGTACTTTACGCAAAAGCATATTGAAGCGCATCAGGTGACGATGGGTTCTCTTTCATCAAACAATATTTATAAGGGTATTGCACTCAGAGAGGAAGAAATTGTTACTGCACAGAAAACAGGCTATGTAAATTACTATGCCAGAGAGGGAGAGCGTGTAGGCGTTGGAAATCTGGTATACACATTGGATGAGTCAGGACAGCTGGCTGACTATATGAACTCTGAAAACTCCGACAACACCCTGACAGCAAGAGATTTAAATGAGTTAAAGACGGAAATCCTTGGTTTTAAAAATAATTTTGATAAGGAATATTTTTCTTCCGTATATGATTTTAAATACAGCGTTAAGGGTACCGTCCTAAAACTGGCAAATGCAAATATTTTGGAAAATATTGATAAGATAAATGCTTCCGGTATGTCAGAACTAATTTCATTCTGTCGTGCACCGTCTACCGGGATTATCATCTATTCCGTTGATGGATATGAGGACCTTACTTTAGAGCAATTTACCAGCGATTTGTATGATATAAAAAATTACGAAAAAACACAGCTGATCGAAAATGATTTGGTGGAAGTTGGACAACCTGTTTACAAAATTTCCAAAAAGGAAGATTGGTCTATTGTCATTCAAGTTGACCGTAAAAAAGCAGATGAGCTTTTAGATGCAGAGTATGTAAAAGTCAAATTTTTAAAGAACCAAGACATTTCCTGGGGAGAAGTTTCCAGTTATACAAATGCTGAGGGGGATATTTTTGTTGAACTTACCTTTACAAATTCCATGGTAACATTCTGTACGGATCGTTTTATTGATATTGAATTGATCCTGGAGGAAGATACCGGACTTAAAATCCCCAATTCCGCCATTGTACAGAAAGAGTTTTTCATTATTCCAAAAGAATACGTCATACAGGGCGGAAACAGCAGTGACTATGGTGTGATGCTTGAAACCTATGCTGAAGACGGCACTGCCACCACGGAATTTATTGCCACCACGATTTACGGTGAAACTGATACGGAATATTACATTGATGATATGGTTCTAAGAATTGGCAATTATATCATCAAACCTGAATCCACAGAAAAATATGCTATAAGCAAAAGAGGAAGCCTAACGGGTGTCTATAATATCAATAAAGGCTATGCTGATTTTAAACAGATTAATCTTTTGGATCAGAATGATGAATACTCTATTGTAAAATCAAATACGCAGTATGGTCTCAATGTTTATGACTATATTGTATTAGACGCTACAGCGGTAGAAGATAATGAATTTATTTACTAAACATCCATAGGCTAGTAAAAAGCAGGGAGGGATTACCGTGATAAAGAGGAATCTGGATCATGTCAATCAGAATATAGAAGCGGCATGCCAAAATGCAGGCCGGAATAGAGAAGAAGTCGTCTTGATTGCTGTCAGCAAGACCAAGCCGGTTTCCATGCTGATGGAGGCTTATGAATACGGGTGCAGGGAGTTTGGCGAAAACAAAGTGCAGGAGCTTGTGGAAAAGTATGAAATAATGCCCAAAGACATCAAATGGCACATGATTGGTCACCTACAAAGGAATAAAGTAAAATATGTCGTGGGCAAAGCAGCATTAATCCATAGTGTGGATTCGCTAAAACTTGCGGAAGAAATCAGCCGTGAAGCAGTAAAAAAACAGGTAGATGTTTCCGTTCTGATTGAAGTGAACATAGCCGGGGAAGATACAAAATTTGGTGTAGCTGCCAAAAATGCGGAACAATTGGTACGCGACGCGGCATCTTTACCCGGTCTTCATATTAAAGGTCTTATGACAATTGCCCCATTTGTCATGAACCCGGAAGAAAATCGACAATATTTTGCAAGGCTGAAACAATTAGCTGTTGACATAAATCAAAAAAACATTGATAATGTTAATATGAATGTTCTGTCAATGGGAATGACAGGCGATTATATGGTTGCCATTGAGGAAGGTGCTTCTTATGTCCGTGTTGGGACAGGCATCTTTGGAGAACGGCAATATCCAGTTTAAAAGGAGCACTTTAAAATGGGAGTAATGGATAAGTTTCTTAATTATATGAAACTAAATGAAGATGATGATGATTTTTATGATGACGACTACTATGATGAAGGTCCAGTGGAAGAGAAGTCCAAAAAACTTCCGCCCATCAAAGAAGATCCTATTTCAGATGAAGATAAATTAATCAAAAAATCAACGCCTAAAGTAACGCCTATGCGTCAGGCAAAGAAGACCGGAAATGGCATGGAAGTATGTGTAATCAAACCCACATCCATTGAGGATGCAAGAGAAATTACAGAAACTCTTCTTGCAAATAGGACAGTAGTACTTAATCTTGAAGGTCTGGATGTCGATATTGCGCAGCGGATCATTGATTTTACCTCCGGTTCCTGTTTCGCTATCAGTGGTAATCTCCAAAAGATTTCCCATTACATATTCATTATTACTCCGGCTATTGTTGATATATCGGGTGATTTTCAGGAAATTTTATCAGGATCTTTTGATGTGCCGATCAATAACGGTATTTAAATTTTATTTATGGTTGAAAACTTCTTGTTTCGGGCAGGAAGTTTTTTCTTGACATTCATTTTTAGAGAAAGGATAAATTCATGAACAGTCGACTTCCAATTTTATACGATAAAAAACCTTGTTATGATATTGTTTTTGCTACTGATTTCCAGGATCTGCTATCAGAACTGAAAGCATTCGATATCGAAAACAGAAGAATATGTGTTGTGACGGATTCTCATGTCTCTTCCCTTTACGGAGAAGAAATTATGGATATTTTAAACGGAAATTGCATCAAAAATGTATTATATGCCTTTACAGCAGGAGAGGAGCAAAAAACTCTTACAACGGTAAATGATATTTATGCTTTTCTGATTCAGGAACAGTTTGACAGAAAAGATCTTCTGATTGCCTTAGGCGGCGGCGTAACTGGTGATATTACAGGATTTACGGCGGCAACCTACCTAAGAGGAATTGATTTTGTACAGATTCCAACAACTCTGCTTGCACAGGCAGATTCCAGCATCGGCGGAAAGACAGGGGTTGATTTTGATGGATACAAAAATATGGTAGGCGCCTTTTACATGCCAAAGCTCGTCTATATGAATGTCGGGGCTTTAAGAACATTAGATGATCGTCAGTTTTTCAGTGGGTTTGCTGAGATCATGAAGCATGGACTGATCAAAGACAGTCTTTTCTATGAGTGGCTTTTAGATCATATGTATGAAATAAATGACAGGGATACCGACACGCTGCTTGAAATGGTGGAAAGGAGCAGCAAGATTAAAAAACTTGTAGTGGAAAAGGATCCCACCGAGAAGGGTGACAGAGCGCTTCTTAATTTTGGTCATACAATCGGTCATGCAATTGAAAAATATAAAAACTTTGCCATGACGCACGGAGAATGTGTGGCGCTTGGAATGGTTGCTGCCGCTTTCATTTCCTGGAAGCATGAATGGCTTTCCATGGAAGAATATTATGAAATCAGAGACATGTTCGTGCCTTTTAATCTGCCCATCTCTCTTGAAGACATAGAGCCGGAAGAAATTCTTAAATTGACTAAGTCAGACAAGAAAATGGAGGGAAACAGCATTAAATTTATCCTTCTCAAAAAGGTTGGAAAGGCTCTGATTGACAGAACTGTGACAGATGAAGAAATTCTGAATGCCATCTCGGAAATTCGATATGTCGAAGATTATGAATAGGAGCGATTATGAGCAAGCATAAAGTAAAATTACTCATTTTGGATTTGTTGCTTCTGATCCTGCTTGTGGTCGTGGATCAGTTTACAAAATATACGGCAGTGTTGAAGCTTAAAAATCAGCCTGCCTTTAACATCATTGATGGAGTCCTTGAATTTAATTATTTAGAAAACCGTGGGGCTGCTTTTGGCATGCTACAGAATCAGAAAAGTTTTTTTGTTTTTGTTGCTGTGATTTTTTTGGGTGTGATTGTCTATGTACTGGCTAAAACGCCAAATGATAAAAAATATACACGGCTTCATTTCCTGCTTGTAATGATTGCCGCAGGTGCGATTGGAAATATGATAGACCGCCTGAAGTTAGATTATGTAGTGGATTTTATTTATATTGTACTGATTAATTTTCCGATTTTTAATGTCGCGGATATGTATGTCACGTTTTCAACATTCATTTTAATTATTCAGATTCTTTTTGTTTATAAAGAAAATGATTTTCATTTTCTTAGTTTCAAAAAGAAGAAGTTCAGAGAATTGAAATAGTATATGATGGATCTGCAGAAAGAATTTCGTTTTATAATAACTGAAGAGATGGAAGAGGAGCGAATCGATAAGTGCTTAAATACACTTATGGAGTCTTTGTCGCGTTCATATATCCAAAAGCTTTTAGCTGAGGGCAAGGTGACTGCAAATGGCAGGAATGTAAAACCAAGCTACCGCGTCAGTGTGGATGATGAGATTATTCTGGTGCTCCCACCTTCCATTATCCCGGATATTCTCCCCGAAAAAATTCCCCTGTCTATTCTTTATGAGGATCAGGATGTGATCGTGATCAATAAACCGAAAGGAATGGTGGTTCATCCTGCGCCTGGGCATTATGAAGGTACCTTGGTCAATGCGCTGATGTATCATTGCAAAAATGAGTTGAGCGGCATTAACGGTGTCTTAAGGCCTGGCATTGTTCACCGAATCGACCGTGATACGACGGGCTCTGTCATTGCATGCAAAAATGACCATGCACACAATGAAATTGCACGGCAGTTGAAGGAACATACCATTGTGAGAAAATATCAGGCAATCGTACACGGAGTATTAAAAGAAGAGGAGGGCACAGTCCATACGTTGATTGGAAGGCACCCTGTTGACCGAAAAAAAATGGCAGTGGTCAACCAGGGCGGAAAAGAAGCCATTACCCATTACCGTGTACTTAAGCATTTTCAAAATACAACCTATATTGAATGTACATTGGAAACAGGACGTACTCATCAGATCAGAGTTCATATGGCGCACTTAGGACATCCTCTTCTGGGTGACCAGGTATACGGTGCCAAATCCAACCTCTACAGGCTGGATGGGCAGACCCTGCACGCCGGTATACTAGGTTTCGTACATCCTGCTACTGGTAACTATGTAGAAACCCAGGCGCCCCTTCCGGAATATTTTGAAAAGCTGTTAAAAATCCTTCCGTAATTCTGAAAGGATAAAAAGAAAATTAAATATTTATAAATTTTTGTAAAGTATTTATTTAGAAAACACTTGTTTTTTTGCGTATTGAGAGTATAATTATTAATAAATGCGGATACAAAGAGGTATCACAAAAGTTACAGGTATCCTTTGGCGGATATCTGTTTTTTTGTTATAAATACAAAATGCTATCTGCACAGGAGAGTAGCATACATATGAATATAAATGAGATTTTGGAGAAGCTTTTTTCTTCTTTTCAGGTTTACTATGATGTTAAACGGGAAGACGTAGAGCCGCCGTTTGTGGCAGAAGCTGTTTTTCATACCCATGATGAACAGTTTTTTCTGGTAAAAAGTGCAGTGATTTCAGAAGCGGAATCCCGGGAATATGTTTATTTTGCCGCAGAAGAGTGTCTGGATTTGGAAACACTCCTTCAACTTGATCAGGCAGCGTGGACGCGGGGAACAGAAAAAGTCAATCCCCATGGAAGTCATCGAAATACGGACGTGGCGCTTATTATTGTCGCAGAGCAGATTACAGAAGAGGCCTTTGCACGGATTCGGAAGCTGCGTCACTATCAAAGCTACCATCTTGGGTTTCACGGATGGAGCAATTACCGGCTGGTTGCCATCGAGCAGTCCTCCGGACGGGCAGCATATAACCGTCTGGGACGGAGTTTTAAGAAGCTCGTTTGCAATATTTTATAAAATTTACAATAAGTAAAGGAGAAAGAGAAAATGACAGCACTACTTATTATTCTTGCTGCAATTGTTTTGCTTGTTATCGGCTATGTAACTTATGGCTCATGGCTGGCAAAACAGTGGGGCATTGACCCTACCAAAAAGACTCCTGCGCAGGAGTTGGCTGACGGCGTCGATTATGTTGCCGCACCGCCCGTTGTTCTGATGGGACATCATTTTTCATCCATCGCAGGTGCAGGTCCAATCAATGGTCCTATTCAGGCTTCTGTTTTCGGATGGATTCCTGTATTTTTATGGTGTATCATTGGTGGTATTTTCTTCGGAGGTCTTCAGGACTTTGGTTCCTTGTTCGCTTCTGTACGCCATGACGGAAAGTCTGTTGGGGAAATTATTAAGGATTCCATGGGCGCACGGGCACAGAGATTGTTTACCATTTTTGCACTTCTGGTTCTGATTCTGGTAATTGCATCTTTTGTAAACGTAGTGGCAGGAACCTTTTTCACCCCGGAAGGAGGCTTTAGCATCACAGCTAATCCCACTGGAAGCCAGACAACGGCTATGATTTCAGTACTTTTTATTGTACTGGCAATTATTTATGGAATTGTTACGAACCGTCTCCATGTCGGAACCGTTCCGGCTACAATCGGCGGCATCATCGGAATTGTTCTGATCGTTGCATTAGGTCTGAATTTTGGTCTTGTTCTAGGACGTACCGCATGGATCGTGCTGATTGGTGTATATATCACGGTTGCTTCACTGGTTCCTGTATGGATTCTGTTACAGCCACGTGACTACTTATCAAGCTTCCTTCTTTATGCAATGATGATCGTTGCATTAGGCGGAATTATTCTTTCCACTTTCACGCATACAGCAACATTTACTATTCCTGCTTTTGTGGGATGGAAAGTGGGAATCGGTACATTATTCCCTACTTTATTTATTACGGTTGCCTGCGGTGCATGTTCTGGATTCCACAGTCTGATTGCCACAGGAACATCCTCTAAGCAGCTTGCAAGTGAAAAGGATGCTAAGCCCATTGGTTATGGTTCTATGTTGATCGAGTCTGCTCTTGGTATAGTTTCCTTGATTGCAGTAGGTATGGTCTTCGAAAAATATACAAGCGGAGAATTTGGATCACCTTCCGCAGCTTTCGCTGCAGGTATTGCAACCATGTTCGGTACTGAGACCAGTGCTGTGTATGCAACCATTTATGCATTGCTTACCCTTGCTGTTTCCGTGTTCGCTTTGACAAGTCTGGATACCGGAACTCGTTTAAGTCGTTTTATGTTTTCAGAGCTGTTTTTAAAGAAGGATGAGGCAACCTATAAAGATGCCAAGGGAGTGCGTAAAGCACTGGCACATCCACTGGTTGGCACAGCATTCATGGTAATTGTCGGCTGTATTCTGGGCGGATTAAGCTTAAGCCAAATCTGGGGACTGTTTGGAGCTGCCAATCAGCTGCTGGCAGGTCTTGCATTGATGGCTGTAGCTGCATGGCTCGGCAATGCAGGAAAGAATAACAAGATGTTCTATATTCCTATGATTTTCATGCTTGCAGCAACATTAACAAGTCTGATTATCACCGTAAAGAACAAACTTGTCATGATTGCAGGCGGAACTGCAGCATGGGGCGACTGGTTCCAGTTGGTTTTTGCCGCTGCAATGGCAGTTTTGGCAGTCATTCTGGTAATAGAAGGCTTCCAGACTCTGTTCTTAAAGAAACAAGCCAAAAAGGCTTAATATTTTATTCATAGGTAGAGTAGAAGACCGCATTCTTTGTGAATGCGGTTTTCTTATATAATGAGACGGGAGAAGAAGTACTCCTTAAGTGAAATTCATTGTGTAACAAAAGAATTTTGTGTATAATATGAATTATAATTATTATTTAAATCTATCAATGAGCAAGGAGGGTATCATTTATGAATACAGTAATTACAATAGGTCGGCAATTTGGCTCTGGAGGACGCGAAATCGGAGAAAAGCTTGCAGAGCACTTTGGCATTAAATGCTATGACAAAGAGCTTTTAAGCAGGGCAGCAAAAGAAAGTGGTTTCTGTGAAGAAATGCTTGAAAACCACGATGAAAGACCAACGAATTCCTTTCTCTATAATCTGGTTATGGATACTTATTCCTTTGGGTATAATGCATCACATTTTGTCGATATGCCGATCAGTCATAAGGTTTTTCTGGCTCAGTTTGATACAATCAAAAAAATCGCCCAGGAAGGTCCTTGCATCATTGTCGGACGCTGTGCAGATTATGCATTGAACGATATGAAAAACTGTGTACACATTTTTATATACGGGGATGAAGATACAAAGACAAAAAGAATCATGCAGAAATATAATATTGATGCTGCCAAGGCTAAAGACATGTGCATCAAAAAAGATAAACAGCGCCAAAGCTATTATAATTATTATTCTTCAAAAAAATGGGGACGCGCTGATAGCTATGATTTTTGTATTAACAGCAGTATCCTTGGTATTGAGGGAACTGTTAAGCTGCTTATACAGTATATAGAGGACTTTGAAGCCCTAGGATAAGCGAGAACCAACTATTCGCAAAACACAAGTTTAACGAATAGTTGGCGACTGTGAGGTTAGGCAAAATGAATGTTTATGTCTATGGACGCAGTCACTAACTAGTTCGTTAAACTTGCGGGTGGTTGGTGTGGTTTCTTTAGTTTACATAATTTTATTATGTAAACTGCTTGCTTATACCTTTATATTATATAACTAAAATTGTAATTTTTTATGGGTTGGCTTGGGTGGTTCCTCTGGTTCGGCAGCTTCTTTTAGGAAGGTTTCTTTTTCTATATAATCTAAGGAACTGTTATATTTGGTCAGATAATTCGTATATCCGTCATTTGGGGGCGGATTTTGATTGGAATTGTTTTCCAAATAATTTCTTCTGTAGTCACCTACAGCATCAATTTCTTTTTTACTTCTTTTTTTATATTTAATATAGGTATATATATATAATATGACTAAAAATCCAATTATTATAATCAATAAAAACTTCATATAGTATTCCTCTACTTAACATATTTGATCAGAATCCATGACAATCGTGAATGGACCGTCATTGATTAGGGAAACTGACATATGACTTCTAAAACTTCCATGTGCTACATGCGGTATTTCTTCAGCACATTTTCTTAAAATATATTCATAAATTTCATTGGCAAATTCCGGGGCGCCGGCATTTATAAAGGATGGTCGGTTTCCCTTTCGGCAATCTGCATACAAAGTAAATTGTGAAATAATTAACAATTCGCCATTTACATTTTTGATATCCAGATTGGTCTTTCCGTTTTCATCAGAAAATATTCTCAGATGTAATAATTTGTGAATCATTTTATCTGCAATTTCATAGGTATCCGTATCGCAAACACCTACTAAAACAACGAAACCGTTTTGAATGGATCCAATCGTTCTTTCTCCAACAGATACACTGGCTTTATTTACTCTTTGTACAACAAATCTCACTGCTACTGCTCTCTTTCTCTTTTTAAATATCATTATTTTGTACTTGCATCGTTATTATCGGCTTTTGGGCTGGACTTTTTCTTGCCAAACCTGAAAAAAGCGCTCTTTTTTTCAATAGGCTGCGGAATAAACACAGCATTATCATCAATGTATTCTACATTTTTGTATTGCTCGGTTTCTAAGGGCAGTCCTCTTCTTTTCAACATCCGGTTGATAACACGCCGGGCAAGTGCATATAGAACAGCAAAAAACGGAACACCTATAATCATTCCCGGTATTCCCATGATACCGCCAAAAACCGTGATTGAAAAAATCACCCAGAATCCAGATAATCCTGTGGATTGTCCAAGGATTTTAGGTCCTATGAGATTTCCATCCACCTGCTGTAATATCACTATAAAAATAATAAAATAAACACATTTCAGAGGATTAACCATTAAAATCAATATAGCGCTTGGAACGGCGCCAAGGTAGGGACCAAAAAAGGGAATGACATTGGTAACTCCCACAATGACGCTTACAAGCAACGCATAAGGCATCTGCATCAAACTTGTTCCCGCAAAGCAGATGCATCCAATGATAATGGAATCAATGATTTTTCCAATGATAAATCCGATAAAAGTATCACTTGCAAAGCGTACATCTTTAATAAACTGATTTGCTGTTTTGGTTTGAAAGAACGCAAATACAAGTTTCTTAGCCTGACCTGCAAAGGTTTCTTTACTAAAAAGTACATAGACAGAAATGATGATACCAATAATAAAATTCCACAACACCTTGAGCACACTGATCAGACTGAGGGACACCTGCTTTACAAGTGTTTCCATCTGTGGGACAAGATTATTATTTAAATAACTCATAAACTCTTCTGAATAGGTGTCAAGAAACTGAACGACAATCTTCTCGATATCAGGATTATCCTCCAGAAATTTTGCCGACCAGTTTGTCAGATTTTGAATGTAGTATGGAAACTGATAGGAAATGCTTCTGATACTCTTGATGATATTGGGTATTAAGATGGAGAAAAAGCTATTGATCAACAGGCCAACAATCAAAAGTGTCAATAAGATAGATATCATTCTCATGTATTTTTTCTTTTTGTCGGAAAGCTTGCTTTTTCCATTCAAAGTAAATATGGGCGTAAGAATCCGTCCCTCGATTCCATTTATCATCGGTGTCATGAGATACGCAAATATAATACCGTACATTACGGGACTGATTACTTTAAATAGTGCGCTTACCTGTGCTGAAAAACGATCTCCATGAAAAATAAGATAGTAAAAGCAGATGGATGCGGCAATTACTGCAAAAGCGGTCATGCCAATACGAAGATATTTTTTATTTAACTGTATTTTCATATGCGCTGGGAACCCCCATAGCCTCCTTGTATTCATTATGTTTTATAAACACTATAATCAGTATAACATTTTTTTTAGAAAGATACTATGGCTTAATCATGAAATATGTTAGAATTAATTGAATTCTGTTGCAGGTCATACTTTGCCATCATTTAATGCTTTTTAGGTTATTTGGCGTAAACTGTGTGACTACTTAAGAAAGGAAGATATTATGACATTGCAAAAAGTACTCAGTTATATCCGGCGTGCTGCGGATGATTACAATATGATTGAGTCCGGGGACAACATTGCTGTAGGAATTTCAGGCGGAAAAGACAGTCTGACTCTTCTCTATGGTCTTCACGGGCTGATGCGCTTCTATCCCAAGCCTTTTACAATCCAAGCCGTTACAGTTGACCTTGGCTTCGATAATCTGAATTTATCAAAAATCGAAGAATTATGCGAACATCTGAAAGTTCCATATACGATTGTAAAAACGGATATTGCTAATATTATATTTAACGAGCGGAAAGAAACCAATCCCTGTTCATTATGTGCAAAAATGCGTAAAGGTGCCTTAAATGAGGCAATCAAGAATGCTGGATGTAATAAAGTTGCTTATGCTCATCATAAGGATGATGTAGTCGAAACCATGCTCATGTCATTAATATTTGAAGGCAGATTTCACACGTTCAGTCCGGTTACCTATCTTGACCGCATGGATTTAACAGTAATCAGACCGCTTATGTATATGAACGAAGTTGATGTGATTGGCTTTGTCAATAAATTTCAAGTGCCGGTAGTGAAAAGTCCCTGTCCTGCAGATGGATACACAAAACGTGAATATGTAAAGGAACTCCTGAAAAAGTTAAATCAGGAAAATCCCGGAGTGAAAGAAAGAATGTTTACCGCAATTCAAAACGGAAATATGAAAGGCTGGCGTAGTTATTATGGAAAACAGTAAAAATTATCATGATGAACAAAATAATCTGAATACTTTAAAAATGCGGGAGGTGGTCTCTACACTTCCATCCTTTAGCAAGCAGTTCTTCAGAGGAATACAGGAATATACCTCTTCTCGTACCAGACTTGCCTATGCTTATGATCTACGCGTTTTTTTTGAGTTCATCCTCAGTAATAACAGCGTATGCGCAAAGATGGATGTTGTTAACCTTCCCTTATCTGTTTTAGACCAGATTACAAGGGAAGATATTGAGGAATATCTCGAATATATTACTTATTACATAAAAGATGGAAAAGAATATTCCAATAATGAACGAGGAAAAAAAAGAAAACTGGCTGCACTGAAGAGTTTTTATAATTATTTTTTTTGTGCAGAATTGATTAAGACGAATCCAGCTGCTCTTGTTCCGCTTCCAAAGCAGCATGAAAAAGAGATTATCCGTCTTGATGCTGACGAGGTGGCTATTTTGCTTGATCAGGTTGAAGAAGGAGAAAATTTAACTAAAAATCAGCTGAGATACCATGAAAAGACCAAGATACGTGATGTGGCGCTTCTTACTCTCCTGCTTGGAACCGGCATACGTGTTTCAGAATGTGTGGGGCTTGATATAAATGATGTGGATTTCAAAAATAATGGAATTAAAATCCGAAGAAAGGGCGGTTACGAAACGGTTGTATACTTCGGTGAGGAAGTTGCCGATGCGCTTAGCGACTATCTTGAAAAAAGATGCCACATGATTCCCCTGGAAGGACACGAAAATGCATTGTTCTTATCCATCCAAAATCGTAGGATTACCGTTCGGGCAGTAGAAAATCTGGTGAAAAAATATGCCTCTCATGTAACAGGACTTAAAAAAATCACTCCGCATAAACTCAGAAGTACCTATGGAACCGCTCTCTATCAGGAAACCGGCGATATATATCTGGTAGCTGATGTTCTAGGGCATAAAGATGTCAATACTACCCGAAAGCATTATGCTGCGCTTGAAGATAATCGGCGGAGAATGGCTGCCAAAGCAGTTCATCTGCGCGAAAAATAAAGTATTAACTTACGAACTCCGGACTATAATAAGGAAGAATCAGATGCTGCCCCACTGTAATCGCATCATCCGTCAAGGAATTTATCATGATAACTTCCTTAATATAGTCATCATAACTGTTATAATATGAGCCTTCTACGTATTGACAGGCGTAATTCCATAACGTATCCCCCTCTTCTACTACAATGCTCTTGTAATATTTATAAAGTATTTCCTCATCATTTCCCTGCGCCTTCGTTTTAAAACTGAAGAACAGGGTGGAAAAACCAATTACAAGTAAAATTGTAAAGATACACATCATAAAGCGGTGTCTAAGTTCTCTTCTTCTTCTAATTCTGTTATTTCTTATTCTGCGTTCGCTTATTCTGCCTACTTCAGCATTCATCCTATAATCCTCCATAATTTAAACAAAACGAACAAATGTTGCAAACGTTTGTTCTTGTATTTGCATTATATCGAACAAACATTCTTGTGTCAATAGATTTTACCCAAAAAATCGAACAAATATTTGGAATATACGTTTGCCTTTTCTGTGTTTCTGTGATATAATTTTTAAAGTAATTTAACTGCACGTAAGGGGCAGTCGTTTTTGTGATAGAATAATGCAAATTAAGGAGGATATTCATGGGATACGGAAAAATCAGCAGCAAACAGCAGGAAATTTTAGATTACATCAAAGAAGAGATATTAAAAAAGGGATATCCTCCGGCAGTCAGGGAAATTTGCGAGGCCGTACATTTAAAATCCACCTCTTCTGTCCATTCACATCTTGAAACTCTTGAAAAGAATGGTTATATCCGGAGAGATCCAACCAAGCCAAGGGCAATTGAAATCTGTGATGATAATTTTCAGATGGTTCGCACAGAGATGGTCAGCATTCCTGTTATCGGGCGTGTAGCTGCGGGTTCTCCTATTCTTGCAGAAGAAAATATCGAAAGTTATTTTCCGGTTCCCGCCGAAATAATTCCCCATGGAGAGTCCTTTATTTTAAATGTGAAAGGTGATTCTATGATAAATGCAGGTATTTTTAACGGTGATCAGATTTTTGTCAATTCCTGCAACACTGCTAAGAACGGAGAAATGGTCGTGGCACTGATTGATGATTCTGCCACAGTTAAGACTTTTTATAAAGAAGATGGACACATCCGGCTTCAACCTGAAAATGATACGATGGATCCTATTATCGTAGATGACTGCCAGATTTTAGGCAAGGTTTTTGGAGTATTCAGATTACTTCGCTAATATGATTACAGCAACCTATACGGAGTTTCCGAACCGCATAGGTTGCTGTTTAAGACAATCAACATGTTTTTGGATTTGAAATGAGTTTCTATTTAAAACGAACATCAATGTAAGAAATGATTTCTTCCACACATCTTTCATATCCCAATTTGGAACTGTTAAGACATAAATCATAGTTTCTCGCATCTGTCCATTCCCTGCCAGTATAATGTTTATAATAGTCAGCTCTATGTTTATCTGTCTTGATAATAAATTTCTCAAGTTCTTTAGACGGCATGCAGTGCTTTTTTGCCGCCTGTTCCATGCAATATTCGTGCGGTGCATGGATAAAGACACTCAGTACATTATCATAATCTTTTAAAATAAAGTCTGCGCAACGACCAACAATCACGCAGGATTCTTCAAGCGCCAGCTGTTTAATTATTTTGGCCTGATAGTTGAACAAGTTCTGAGTGGACACGAAATCATCGCTTTCCGGAGGAATCAACTCCCCGTGGTAAACACTGTGAGCTACTTTAAAAAGCTTTGTACTTTTTATTTTTTCATCTGCATTGGCAAAAAGAGCTTCATTGATTCCGCTGTCCTCCGAGGCAAGTTTCATAAGTTCCTTGTCATAAAAATGGATCCCCATCTTTTCTGCAAGCATTTTCCCTATGGTGCGTCCTCCGCTCCCATACTCCCTTGCAATCGTAATAACAATTTTTTCCTTCATTTAACACACCCCCATAGTTTATTCTCCCAGATAAGCTTTCTTTATGGAATCATTATTAAGTAAATCATCAGCGTTTCCGCTAAGGACAATTTTGCCAGTCTCAAGAACATAAGCCCGATCCGAAATTGAAAGTGCTTTTTTAGCATTTTGCTCTACCAGAAGAACGGTAGTTCCACTGGCACTAACCTCTTTGATAATATCAAAAATTTCATTTACAAAAATAGGAGAAAGCCCCATAGATGGTTCATCCATAAGAATGATTCTTGGATGGGACATAAGAGCCCTTCCCATGGCAAGCATCTGCTGTTCACCGCCGCTCAATGTACCTGCCAGCTGATTCTGCCTCTCTTCCAGCCTGGGGAAACGCTTATAAACGGTTTTCAGAGTCTCATCTATCTCATTCTTGTCCTTCCGGGTATATGCACCCATTTTCAGATTCTGAAGAACAGAAAGATTGGCAAACACACGTCTTCCCTCTGGTACATGTGCCATTCCCATTGATACAATTTTATGTGCAGGTATTTTTGTAACATCTTTACCATCAAAAGAAACAGAACCCCGCTTTGCTTCCAGCAGCCCTGTTATCGTATGCAGAATGGTGGTCTTGCCGGCTCCATTTGCACCAATAAGCGCAATGACCTCGCCTTCATTTACTTCAAAGGAAACACCCTTGATAGCCTGAATCATTCCATAATATACTTCTAAGTCCTTTATTTCAAGCATTGCCATAGCTTCATTTCCTCCATGCTCTTTGATAGCCTTATTCGCCCAGATATGCTGTAATAACCTGTGGATCATTAAGGACAGCGCTTGTAGGTCCCTGTGCCAATATACGGCCAAAATTCAACACTGTAAGTTCCTCACAAATGCCTGAGACAAGTTTCATATCATGTTCAATCAAAAGAATTGTCATATCAAAATTATCTCTCACAAAGCGTATGGTATCCATAAGCTCCAACGTCTCATTGGGATTCATACCGGCAGCCGGTTCATCCAATAAAAGAAGCTTGGGCTCTGTTGCCAACGCTCTTGCAATTTCAAGTTTACGCTGTTTGCCATAGGGAAGGTTTGCTGCCAGATAATCCGCCTCTTCATCAAGTTCAAAAACACTTAATAGTTCCATTGCTTTCTCAGTCATTTCTTTTTCCATTTTAAAGTAACCCGGCATTCTCAAAATGCCTTCAATAGTAGAATACTTATAATGATTGTGAAGACCGGCTTTTACATTGTCTATTACGCTTAAATCCTTAAAAAGCCTTATATTTTGAAAGGTTCTTGCAATACCTGCCCTATTGATTTCTATGGTCTTTAAGCCCGTGATATTTATGCCATCCAGCGAAATCATGCCTTCGCTGGGTTTATACACTCCTGTCAGCAGATTGAATACCGTCGTTTTGCCTGCTCCGTTTGGTCCAATCAGACCGTAGAGCTGCCCCTTTTTGATAGATACTTCAAAATCATCAACTGCACGAAGACCTCCAAAGGAAATGCCTAAATTCTTAACTTCCAATAATGCTGCCATGTTTACTGCACCTCCCTGGTCTTTTTAAATAATCTCTTCAAGGAATATTTTTCCCTTAATTGAATCAGTTTAGGGCTCCAGTTGAATAACATCATTGCAATCAGAATAATGGAATAAATCAACATACGATAATTACTGAGTCCGCGAAGGAGCTCCGGGAGCAGTGTCAGTATGACGGCTGAAATAATAGATCCTCTCATATTTCCGATACCGCCCAATACTACAAACACAAGGATCATGATGGACATGTTGTAACCAAAATTTTTGGGCGTTGCCATAAGACTGCTTAGGTTATGTGCATACAATACACCCGCCACGCCGGCAAGCGCCGCTGAAATGGAAAATGCCATCAGTTTATACTTGGTAATATTGATTCCAATGGATTCCGCAGCAATCAAGTTATCACGGATTGACATAATCGCACGTCCATCTCTTGAATGAATCAGATTCAAGACAATAATCAATGTAATGATAATTAAGATCACTCCCATTGTAAAAGTAGAATCCTTAGGTGTCCCAGTAATACCTTGGGCGCCGTTGATGATAACGGTTCCGCCCTCATCCAATCCAAGTGAAAGCGAATCTTTCAGGGAAAAATGGAATCCATTATTGTCTTTTCCTATATATAACACATTAATTATATTCTTAATGATTTCGCCAAATGCAAGCGTTACAATTGCAAGATAATCGCCTCGCAGTCTCAAAACAGGCATTCCAATCAGAAGGCCGATAATGCCTGCCGCTACAGCGCCAATTATAATAGCAAGAATAAAGCGCAAAAGATCTATAGAAATGACATCTTGCATGCATTTTGAAAAAAAGGCCCCTGTAAAAGCGCCTACGCACATAAACCCTGCATGACCAAGGCTGAGTTCTCCAAGGATTCCGACGGTCAGATTTAAGGACACCGCAAGAATCACATAAACGCATAAAGGAACCAAAAGCCCCTGCATCAGACTGGAGACATTCCCGGTACCGATTAGTATTTGCATAATGATGTAAGCCAGAATAACCATACCATAGGTAAGGATATTGTCTTTTAATGTTTTGCTAAGTTTAAGTTTTTTCACTGTCCTATCCTCCCTATACCTTTTCCTGAATCTTCTTGCCCAGAATTCCTGTGGGTTTAACAAGAAGGACAATAATCAGTACCATAAACACAATTGCGTCTGCCATTTGTGATGAAATATATGCTTTACTTAAAATCTCAATAATTCCAAGAACGATTCCACCAATAAGAGCACCCGGAATAGAACCGATTCCGCCAAAAACTGCCGCAACAAATGCTTTGATACCAGGCATGGAACCGGTATACGGTGTAAGAGACGGATATGCAGAGCAAAGGAGCATACCGGCAATCGCCGCAAGCGCCGATCCAATTGCAAAAGTAAGCGATATCGTAGCATTTACATTGATTCCCATAAGCTGGGCGGCCCCTTTATCTTCTGAAACGGCAAGCATTGCCTGTCCTGCTTTTGTCTTGTTGATAAAAAGCGTAAGTCCAATCATGATAATAATACAGGAAATGATTGTTACAATCGTTTCACCTGAAATAATGATCTGCCCTCCGGCAAGCTTGACTGCCGGTATCGTGACAACAGAGGTAAATGCCTTTGTATTTGCTCCAAAAATCAGAAGCGCCATATTCTGAAGGAAATAGCTGACACCAATTGCCGTAATCAAAACTGCCAGGGAAGACGCTGCCCCTCTTAAAGGTCTGTACGCAATATATTCTATCGCAATACCAAGCAATGTACAGAGTATCACAGACAAAACAATACCTATGGCTGTAGGCAGCCCCTGCATGCTGACTGCAAAGAAAATCGTAAAGCTGCCGACCATGATGACATCTCCATGTGCAAAATTAAGCATCTTGGCGATACCATATACCATCGTATAACCAAGGGCTATAATTGCGTATACACTTCCTAAACTTATTCCGTTGATCAGATAAGATATAAAACTCATAATAACACCTCTGTAAAAAATTTATTAATCTAGTATAGCAGATGTTATGGTCTGCTGGCAAGTTTTGTTCAAATGAATCCTCATGTTAAGAAAAGAGGGCTGCCATTTTTGCAGCCCTCTTTGGCTATCAACGCCTTTGATAAATATCCATAAATGAATATATTCATTTATGGAATAACCATTACTGGATCAAGGAGTAGTTACCGTTTACAATTTCCATAGCCTTAGGAGCTTTGTTTACAGCGCCATCTGCATCCCAGGACATTGCTTCACCGGTAAGACCGTCAACAGTGATTTCTGACATAGCGCCTTTAAGCTTTTCGCAGATATCAGAAACGCTGTCAGAAGGTGTTGCACCACTCTTTTCAATTGCTGCCTTAAGGATATAAACAGCATCATAAGCATCAGCTGCAAACTGATTTGGTGTCTCACCATAAGCTGCTACATATGCACTTACAAAAGACTTTGTTGCTTCATCTTCAGCATCGGCAGCAAAAGGTGTCAAGAGCATAACGCCCTCAGCCAAAGCTGTATCAAAGTTTTCTACGTTAAGGATACCATCAAGACCGTCGCATCCAAAGAACTTAGGTGCATAGTCCATGGCATTTGCCTGTGTAAGAATCAAAGATGCCTCTGTGTAATAAATAGGCAGGAATACAAGTTCTGCTCCAGCATCTTTTGCTTTTTGAAGCTGTACAGAGAAATCGGTCTTGTTATCAGCGGTAAACGCTTCTGCTGATACGATTTCGAAAGGCTGATTTGCTGCTTCCTGAACAAACTTTTCATAGATACCTGAAGAATATACATCAGAACTGTCATAAATCACAGCAACGTTCTCTGCCACTGCATTTTCACCGATGTACTGTGCGGCGCCCACACCCTGGTTAGGGTCTGTAAAGCATACCTGATATACATTATCAGTGTTATTGATGATGTCTACAGAAGAACCTGAAGGGGTAATCTGGAACATGTTGTCATTTGAAGATTCTGCTGCAACTGCAATACAGCATCCGCTTGTGGTAGTACCAACCAGCATCTGCATACCCCAGTCCTTTAAGGTGTTGTATGCGTTAACGGATTTTTCGTTATCACATTCATCATCCTGGAAATTATACTCAATGAGCATTCCATTAATTCCGCCTGCCTCATTGATTTCCTTAATAGCAAGGTCAGCGCCATTCTGAACAGCAATACCATAAACTGCTGCACCGCCTGTTGCAGGACCGATTGCACCAATCTTAAATGTTGCACCGTCAGAAGCTGCCAAAGAAGCATCACTTTCTGTACCGGCTGCATCGTCTGTTGAACCTGTTTCGGCTGAACCTGTTTCGGCTGAACCTGTTTCAGCTGAGCCGTTTGAATTGCCACATCCAACAAGTGAAATCATTGCAGCAACAAGTAAAAGGCTCATTACTTTTTTGAATTTCTTCATAATTATTCCTCCTCAAAAATTTATTTCATGTGCAATAATACCTTAAATGCGAATAATTGTCAACTTTTATAAAGTATATAATTTCATTTATCAGAAAAAATAAAATAGAATGCCTATATAATTTCAGACTTCAAAAAAATCATGGAGGTGTGCAAAAATGAATAACAAATGTCTTGATTGTATCGCTCTTACCATTGCAATTATAGGTGCGGTCAACTGGGGATTATTAGGGTTTTTTAATTTTAATCTTGTATCGTTTATCTTTGGCAATATGTCATGGATATCCAGAATCGTCTACGCAATTGTCGGCATCTGCGGTCTTTACCTGATTACATTTTATATGTATGCCGGCGGTACTGCACAGACCAGGGATTCATAAGCCCAATTTTATGTAAATTCATTATAAAAAGGAATCAGACCCTGCACTTTTCCGGTTCTGATTCCTTTTACTTTAAAATAGAAGCAGAATTCTCAAAGCGTAACAATCTTTCCATCACGCCAGATTCTTTCAAGATCATAAAAAAGCCTGTTTTCCTTGTCGAAAATATGGACGATGATATCTCCGAAATCAAGCAGAACCCAGTTCGCGTTATGATAGCCTTCTTTCTGCTTCATAAGATACCCTGCGCGTCCAAGCTTCTCTTCCACCTCGTCAGAAAGAGCCTGTATCTGGCTTCTATTGTTTCCGTTGGCAATGATAAAATAGTCAGCAATTACAGAGACCTCACTAATATCAATTACACGTATATCTTCTGCTTTTTTCTCCTCCAGTGCAGAAATAGCCATTTTTGCCATTTCCCTCACCTTTTCTGCGGATAAATCTGCCATTTTAATCCTCCTTTTTCTGTTTCTTTCTACTGTTATTCATATAATAATCGTAAGTCTGCTGTGTCATGGGATCAACGGGACTATCTATATCCTTTAAATATTCCAGTGTATCCTGCAAAATTTTTAATAATGTCGCGTCAATATCTGTAAATGCAAGCTGACGTACCTGTTTCAGATTAGGGGCATGCGTTCTTCCCGGCTCAATATAATCAGCAATATAAATAATCTTTTCAAGCTGGGACATACCCGGTCTTCCGGTTGTATGATTTAAAATTGCATTTAAAATATCTGTATCATGAATGTGATACTTCTTTCTGGCAATATGGCTTCCTACCTTTGCATGAAGCAGAAACGGATTCCGCTGCTCGATATCGGTAATCGGTATATGATGTTTTTGACAGATGGCTATCTTTTTTTCATTATCCATGCATTTGGCACAATCATGTAAAAGCCCTGCAATCTGCGCCTTGTTTAAATCTTCCTGATAACACATGGCAAGAGCAGATGCCGTATAAGCCACTCCAAGCGTATGATCAAAACGTTTATGATCCATCATCTTTTCCATTTTTTTTCTGATTTTTCTTATATCAACAGTTTCCACACATTTTCTCCCAATTAAACAGATTGATATAGTTTGTTCATTTCTATATATTCGAGTACCTTATCCGGAACCATATACCGTATCGATGCCCTATCCTTAAGCCTTTTTCTTATTTCAGAAGAAGAAAGATCCATATATCTTGCAGGAAGAATTCTGATGTCTGCCTGATACTCATAAATCAAGTGCCCTGCAATCTTTTCCAGTTTTTCCTCCGTTCCTGTTCCGCGGACAGCTGCAGCTATGATACAATTCTGCAGGACAAATTCCGGATTTTTCCAGCTTTCCAGCATCAATAGATTATCAGCACCCACAATAAAATAGTATTCATTATCCGGATTCAGCTTTTTCAGCTCTGCAAGTGTATCGCAGGTATACGTAGGTCCTTCTCTGTCTATTTCTATAAGGGACAGATGAAAATATGGATTTCCCTCCAGTGCAAGGGCAAGCATATGCGCTCGTACACTGCCCTCTAATACAGAAGAAGCATCTTTCATATATGAATTTCCGCTGGGGATGAAAAGAACCTCATCAAGTTCCAAAATCTCTCTTGCATGTTCAGCTAAAAGAAGATGCCCATTATGAACGGGGTTAAAGGTTCCCCCCATAATACCGATTTTTTTTCCCATACCATTACTCCATCCTGCACTTCCCGTAAAGGCAGCATATTCCATTAGGGAAGTTCTATTTTTTTATGATCTTTGCTTTCCTTATACAGAACGATTTTTTTACCGATTACCTGTACCACCTGGGCTCCTGTACGGTCAGCAAGCATGCCCGCCATTTCCTTCGGATCTTCCATACAATTTTTTAATACCCCTATCTTTACCAGTTCTCTGGTGTTGAAGGTCTCCCTGACGGCTTCTGTCACCTCAGGAGTCAGACCATATTTTCCAATCTGGAACACAGGCTCTATATTCATTGCCAGCCCTTTTAAATATGCACGTTGTTTGCTTGTCATAAGTGCCTCCTACTTATAATAGTCAAAGGATAAGCCATACATTCTGACCGTATCCCCTTCCTGTATGCCAAGTTCTTCCAACTCATCCAGAATACCATTCAATTTTAGGAAATTCTGGAAAAAAGTAAATCCTTTTTCGGATTCCAAATTGGTGTATCCCAGCATTTTTTCAATCCTTGGTCCCTCTATTACATATTCATCTGCTTTTTCATCATAGACCACTGTGTAAGGTTCATCTGAAACAGAAAGCATATATTCGGGGAAAAACTCCTGTTCAAAAATAATCGGTTTATCATCAATCTGATCCAGCATATTTCTTACCTGATAAAGCAGCTCACGGATTCCCTTTCCGCTGATAGCAGAAATCGGATATACCTTGATTCCTTTCGGTTCAAATTCCTCCTTCAGCCTCTTTACGGGGTCCTCATTTTCTTCCCCGGCATAGATCATATCTGTTTTATTGGCTGCAATGACCTGGGGACGCAGCGCGATATCCGGATTATAAGTTTCCAGTTCCTTATTGATGGCATATATATCATCAATCGGATCTCTTCCCTCCGTTCCGGCAGCATCCACAATATGAATGATGACCTTGGTCCTTTCTATATGGCGGAGGAATTCAAACCCCAGCCCGACTCCGTCAGATGCCCCTTCGATCAGACCGGGAATATCCGCAATGACAAAGCCCTTTGCATCCTGCAGATCCACTACTCCCAGATGGGGATTCAAGGTGGTAAAATGATAATTTGCAATTTTAGGCCTTGCATTGGAAACCTGCGTCAGAAAGGTGGATTTTCCTACATTAGGAAAGCCTACCAGCCCCACATCTGCAATGACCTTAAGCTCCATAAGAAGTTCAAGTTCTCTTGATGGCTGCCCTGGCTGGGCATACTTGGGCGCCTGCATGGTACTGGTTGCATAGTGCTGATTTCCATTACCGCCGCGCCCTCCGGCAAGAAGGATGAAACGTCTGTTTTCGCCGGACATGTCTGTGATCACTTTTCCGCTTTCCGCTTCTTTAACCACAGTTCCTTCGGGCACCTTTAAAATCAGGTCTGATCCGTTTTTTCCACGGCAGTTGCGTTTATTTCCGTTTTCACCGTCCTGCGCATGATATTTGCGCACATGACGGTAATCGGTAAGAGTATTTAAGCCGTCATCCACCTCTAGAATAATGCTTCCGCCATTTCCGCCGTCTCCGCCGTCCGGTCCGCCGTTGGGCACATACTTTTCACGTCGGAAGGAGACATGACCATCTCCGCCTTTTCCGCTTTTTACATAGATTCTTGCTCTATCTGCAAACATCACATTTCCCTTTCAGTTTAAAAAAGGCTTCAAACATATTTTTTGTTTGAAGCCTGGCAAATTCGTACTATTTTTCTACAGGATACACGGAAGCCTGTTTCTTATCTCTTCCTTTTCTTTCGAATCTAAGTACACCATCAACTAATGCGAACAATGTGTCATCACCGCCGCGTCCCACATTAATACCGGGATGAATCTTTGTTCCGCGCTGTCTGTATAAAATGTTTCCTGCTTTAACGAACTGGCCGTCAGCTCTCTTCGCACCCAATCTCTTGGATTCGGAATCTCTGCCGTTCTTGGTAGAACCAACACCCTTTTTATGAGCGAAAAATTGAAGGTTCAGCTTTAACATGATTTACACCTCCTTAAATTTAAGTTTCAGATACTGTTTGCCGTACTGTGATACGACATTTTTTAATCCAAGTACCATGGAATCAAGAAGAAGCACCGCATCTGCATCAAGCTCTTCAACAAACCGGCAATCAATCAGCCCCTTGTCCTCGTTGCTTTCCACTTCCATCCGTACATCCGTCAGTTCATCCAGTGAATTGATGGTGTTGATTACCAACATGGATATCGCAGCACAGACAATGTCGCTTCCTGCATCTGCATAGCCTGCATGTCCTGTGCAGGTGACTCTCTTATATTCCCCGTTTTTGGATTTTATAATCGTAATGTCAGTCATACTTTTTAAGCGTTGATTTTTTCAATCTTAACCTGTGTGTATGCTTGTCTGTGACCGTTTTTCTTATGATAACCGGTTTTTCTCTTGTACTTGTAAACGATAACCTTGCGGTATCTGCCCTGTTCCATAACAGTTGCAGTCACGTTTGCGTTTGCTACATCTCCGGCAACCTTAAGTTCTTTATCGCTTACTGCGATAACCTGGTCAAATGTCACAGTAGCTCCGGGCTCTACATCAAGTTTTTCAACTTTGATTACATCACCTTCGGAAACTTTGTACTGTTTTCCACCTGTTGCAATGATTGCGTACATATGGCACCTCCTATACTAATCAGTCATACTGATTTTACTCGCTAACTGCGGCGGCGCTTTAGGCGCACTTTTGCCTCGTTATGCGGCATACTCATAAAATATAACATTCAGGCAGCTTTCTGTCAAGAGTTTTCTTAACAAGTTATTAAGCCCAGAAATCGCTTTCCGCCTGTCCTATCTTTTCATTCCAGCTGTCACTAACGTCAATCCAATATTGGAGCTCGTCCACCGTCATATCGAGATCCGAAATTGCCATCGCAGCATTTTCCCTGTCATATCTGAGATCATAAAGATCAAGTATTATTTCCTGTCTGCGTTCCTCGTCTGCGCCGATATTCTCCGTCAAAAGCGTGTAATATTCGCTGCATAAAGCCTCGTAATCGTCTATCTCTTTCTTGATTTTAGAACTGATGTCACCGTAATCCTCATTGGATTCGGTATCACCGCCTACTGCCAAGTCGCTTACAGATGTTGTGGATTCGGCGGAGCTGTCCTTCTTTTCGTCCTTATTGCAGCCTGCCAAAGACAATACCACTGCAATCACAGCCAAAGTTACAAGTATTTTTTTCACAATTATTCCTCCGTAATGTTAAAAATTTGCCACCATAAGCATAATATCAAACCATAAACAAGCTTGTCAAGAATTTGACTCCATGGATGCGCATATCCATGGAATCATCCGCGAACTGCCCATCCCTTATCAAAATGACCTCCCTCACTCAAGGAAGAAATCCCCCAACGGCCTGCTCACCTTCTTTCTGGTAATCTCCACGATTCCCAGCGCTGTCATATCTACAAGCCGTGTCTTAACCTTATCCTCCTGTAAATAAGCATCCAGTCTTTCAAGCAGCTTCCGGTTATCTTCCTCCGCATCCATATTAATAAAATCAACCATGATCATCCCCGAGTAATTTCTGATGCGCAGCTGCCTTGCCACTTCTTTTGCCGCCTCCAGATTCACCTTAAGATAATAGTCCCGGCTCTTTTTTCCTTTACTTTCCGTTTTGCCGGAATTTACATCGATCACAACCATTGCCTCCGTGGGCTCAATAACCAGATATCCTCCACAGGGCAGCCATATCCTCTTTCCAAGGGCTTCCTGTAAATGAGTATTGATACTGTACAACTTGGACAGCGCAAGCAGATCATCCTGATAAAATCTGATCTTTTTATCTGTAAATACACTTTCCAGCCGTTGAAACACATCTGCATCATCGGTCACAATTTCATCATATAATGCCAGTGAAACATTTTTAATCTGGCTGATCAGCTCAGACTCTCTATGATAAAAACAGGTATAGCAGGTTCTATGCCTATAAGTATCTGTCAGCGCATCGAATGTCTCAATAAAAGAACGCATTTCTTCCAGAAGCGGTTCATAATCCGTCAGATTTTCCACATTGGTGCGGATTGTGAATTGATATTTTTTTCTCCCCTCTGCCTTAGCGTTTTGCAGGAAGTCCCGAATCTGACTCGTCTTTTCCGCACTCAGTTTTTTGGAGTAAGAAAGCCCGTGTCCCCAATAGCTGCACACACAGTATTGTCCGGTTAATGTAAGGTCAACCGATGCCCTTGCCTGTTTTTTCTTTAATGCTTCCCCCTCAATCTGTATGACGACTTCATCCCCCGTTTTTATGTGTTCCCCATCTTCCAATTCACGGTTTCCAATCAGAAAATTCTTCACATGCGACAAAGGCAGGTATACCTTCCGCTTTTTGTCGATTGAAAGGAATGCGCCATTGATTCCCGGAACAATCTGATCGACTCTGGCAAGATAGATATTTCCCAATATGGTCTCCTCCTGCATGAGGGATACCGCTCTCATAAAATAAGGTTTTTTCTCTTCAAACAAACTCAAAAGCAAACAGCTTTTTTCTTTTGTAATCACCAATTTGCCCATTGTTCCATGTGACGGTTCCTTATCTGTCCTGCTTTTTCCAATCAGGAAATAAGCGGAGTTAGCTGTCCGTCTTCCTCTCTTTTATAGGTTTCTAACCGATGTACCCTGAAAGGGAATTCCGGCAGAATGGTTTTTGTGGACTCAAAAAAAGTTTCCAGTACGAACCCAGGCTTTATATTGCTTCCGCTTCCAGCATCCAACAGCATGTAAACTTCTTCGCCTCTGATTTCAAGCTGATAGATCCCCTCCTTTAAATCGATTTCCTTTTCACTTTTTTTGGTTTTCTTGATCACCGGAATCTTTTCCTGATGATAAAAGGAAGAAAGCCGTTCCTTCCAGTCATCCGGCAGAGCAAGTTTATCACTGAAAGACACCAGATAATCCGCAGCCGCAACACTTGCCATGGCGTTTCCTTCTTTATCATCCAGAACCTTTGCATCCAGCACACGAAAGCCCTCCACCATCACTTCATTCAGACGATCTGTCAAATCTTCGATACTGGTCAGGGAATTTAATTCCACATCAAAATATTCGCCGCAGCTGGTATGTCCTACCGACAAAGGCGCTGCAAAAGACATCAGCTGATGTGGGGAAAAGCCTGCCGAATAAGCAATATCGATATCTGCTCTCCGGATTGCCTTCTGAAAATACCGCATCACATCCAGATGTCCGAGAAACTTTACCGGACCTTCCTTGGAGAATTTAATCCTTACCTTCATGGCATTTCCACCTCCCTTTTCTCTAAGCACACCCCCGTCTTAAAACGGGCAGCGCCGCAGCCGCTGCACTTCATCCTGCAGTTGGGTGTAACTGCCTCCTCCTGGGCTCTATGCCATTCTTTAAGCAAAAATTCTTTTTTGACACCGCAGTCAAGGAAATCCCAAGGGAATACCTCATCGTCCGCCCTTTTTCTGGTGGTGTAAAAATCCGGATCGACTCCGCATTCCTCAAATGACGAAAGCCACACATCATTTTTATAATATTCGCTCCATGCATCATAAAGACAGCCGCTCTGATAGGCATGAAGAATCACCTGATTCAATCGCCTGTCGCCTCTTGCAAAGATGCCTTCCAATACGCTCACATCCGCCTCATGCCAGTTATACTTGATGCTCTTCTGGTTTAACTGACCTGCGATAGAGGTTCTTGTGAGATAGGCCTTGTCCAAAAATTCTTCCTTCGTGCACTGGCTTGCCCATTGAAAAGGGGTAAAAGGTTTCGGGATAAAGAAGGACGTGCTTGCAACAATCTGTACCCTTCCGTTCCTCTTTTCTTTGGGGACGGTGTCATAAAATTCTGCGGCTATTTTATTGCAGAGCTCTGCAATTGCCCGGATATCCTCATCAGTCTCCATGGGAAGTCCCAACATAAAGTACAGTTTCACTCTAGTCCACCCACCTTCAAAGGCAAGATGGGCGCCGTTTAGAATGACTTCCTCGGTCAACCCCTTATTGATCACGTTGCGCATCCGCTGACTCCCTGCTTCCGGGGCAAAAGTCAGGCTGCTCTTTTTCACATCCTGGACCTTATTCATCACGTCCAGCGAAAAAGCATCAATTCTAAGGGAGGGCAATGAAATATTGATTTTTCTCTTTTCGCAGTTTTCAATCAGAAAATCCAAAAGTTCCGACAGCTTGGAATAGTCACTGGAGCTCAAGGAACTTAAGGAGATTTCTTCGTGACCGGTATTTTTAAGCATCTCTATTGCATAATGCTTTAACATCTCCACATCCCGTTCACGCACAGGACGATACAACTGTCCTGCCTGACAGAACCGGCAGCCTCTGATACATCCTCTTTGGATTTCCAGAACTACCCTGTCCTGAGTCACTTTAATAAAAGGAACCACCGGCTTGTCTGGGTAATAGGTATCTGTCACATCCCGGACCAGTTCCTTTTCAATGATTTCCGGTATTCCGTCCGCTAACAAAATCCGCTTATCTATGGTTCCGTCTTTACGATAGGTAACGTCATATAAAGACGGAACATACATCCCCGGAATCAGTGCCGCCTTTTTGAGAAATTCCTTTCTTCCAATTCTCTTTTCTTTACACTCTTTATATAAGTCGAGAAGACACCTGTACTGTGTTTCCCCTTCTCCAATATAAAACAGATCAAAGAAATCACAGATTGGCTCCGGATTATAAGTACACGGACCTCCTCCAATTACAATCGGATCCTCTTCCCCCCTTTGGGAAGAAAGAAGCGGTATTCCGGAAAGATCCAGAATCTGAAGAATATTGGTATAGCACATCTCGTACTGAATCGTTATGCCTAAGAAATCAAATTCCCTGACAGCATCCTGGGATTCCAGCGCAAACAAAGGAATCTGCTCCCTCCGCATCACTGCATCCAAATCCACCCAGGGGGAATACACTCTCTCACACCAGACGTCATCAAGCCGGTTCAGCATATCATAGATAATCTGCATTCCCAGATGGGACATCCCGATTTCATATACATCCGGAAAGCACATGGCAAACCGGATCTGTATCTGATCCTTGTTTTTCATGACCGCATTGACTTCATTGCCGATATAGCGGGCAGGCTTTTCCACCTGCATAAGTATCTCATCACTTAATGCCAGTTTTCTCATTCTCCAAAGTCCTTTTTTCTTAATAGTTCGTTTGTATCGCTTAGGTTATTATACGTGCTCTCTATTCCTGTTTGCAAGCACTATTTTATTCCCTCTAGCAGCTCTGTAATATCCATATTCTGAGTGATCCGACCAAAGATCGTGTCCGTGTTTTCTCCCTCATAACTCAAATGATTGACGTCACATAAAATAAATACAACCAGAAGAACCATCGCAATCAGAAACCTGATCCGGAAACTTCCATAAACTTTTCCGCTGTTTGGCACCTCCGGCTTATCCTCCGCTTCCAGACTATATATCTCTCCCCGTCTTACCAGAGGTTCGTCCGAATACAAAAATCCCTCCCTTGAACGGAATAACTGTCTGTTATATTGATTCTGCATACGTATTGCCTTCACAAGCTCCAGCTTTTTATCGGTGTTTACCTTACTCATAAAATCATCGTCCAGGCTATTGATTTATAAAAAATATGCACCGCATAGCCAAATTATGCGGTGCATTGCCATAATACATAAGAATGTCACGTTTTGCGTGACATTCTTATGTTATCTTTTATCCAGTTCTTCCGTGATTTCTTCCCAAGTCACGCCTTTTTCAACCATAAGGACCATCATATGATAAAGGAAATCAGCAATTTCATATTTGATTTCATTTGCGTTAGGATTTTTGGAAGCAATGACGATTTCCGTTGCCTCCTCGCCCAGCTTCTTTAATATCTTATCAATTCCCTTATCAAACAAATAGTTTGTATAAGATCCTTCCTTTGGATGGACTTTTCTGTCCTTGATGACACTAAGCACAGATTCAAAGACCATAAGCGGATTGGTTTCATCATATTCCTTTTTCATGATTTCATTGAAGAAGCAGCTGTAGTTTCCGGTGTGGCAGGCAGCGCCTACCTGGGAAACCTTTGCAAGAATCGTGTCTTTATCGCAATCTGCAAGCATTTCCTTTACATACTGAAAATGCCCGCTGGTTTCTCCTTTGATCCATTGTTCTTTGCGGCTCCGGCTGTAATAGGTCATGCGTCCGCTTTTTAAAGTATGCATATATGCCTCTTCATCCATATATGCCACCATCAATACTTCACGTGTTTTGTAATCCTGTACGACTACGGGCACAAGCCCATCAGAGTTCTTCTTAAGTTCCTCCCAGCTGATGGAAGGTTCAAAAGTCCGCACGCCGACGCCGTTATCCGCACACAGATCTTTGATATCATTTAATTCCTTTGCATTGGCGTTGATCGCCGGTCCTGTGACACCCGAAATCACGCTGGCGGATAAAAGTTCAATGATTTTATCCAGAGACACTTCGGGCAGCGTTACAATGACCGGAAGCTTTGATACATCAATTGCCTGCTTAATGCCTTTCGGACTGATTAAAATGACCTGCTCCACATATTCTGAAAGAAGGGATTCGTTTGCTTCAATCTCAGAAGCCTCCGCAATGCAGGCTATGATTTTATCTTTGCCGAATTTAAGAGAAACCTCCCTCGTAATTTCAATATTGCTTTCCTTGGAGTAATTGAGCGCCGCCTTCGCGCAACCGGCGTAAAGGAGTTTTTTGATATCCTCCATCCGCTTTACGTTGCCTGCCCCGATAACCGGAATCTGCGCCTCTTTGCATATGAGTTTTAACAGATCGAGGGCTGCTTCATGGGAAGCATCGTCTGTGGACAAATCAAACACAATCAGCTCATCTGCATTATTTTCTCCATAAAATCTTGCCAGTTCCGCCGGGTTGCTGCTTATGACCGTGTCATCCTTAAAACCTGCAACTGCCTTTTCATTTAGTAAATAAATACATGGTATAAATTTTTTATAATCATTCATCGTTTTGTACTTCTTTCTTTAAAGGCTGCCTTTTGTACTAAGAACATCCTTAATTCTTTCATCTTTTCTTGTTGCCTCATCAAGTGCCTTTGCAAAAGCCTTGAAGATTGCTTCTATCATGTGGTGATTGTTCATACCTGAAAGCATTTTAATGTGAAGATTCATTCCCGCACTGTAAGAAACGGCATAAAAGAATTCTCTCACCAGTTCTGTATCCAGGTCTCCTACTTTTTCAGCTGTAAACTCACAGTCAAAGGCAAAATAAGGTCTGCCGCACAAATCGATTGCACACAGGGCAAGCGCATCGTCCATAGGCAGAATGACCGAACCATAGCGCCTGATTCCCGCCTTATCCCCAAGGGCTTCTTTGATTGCAGTCCCAAACACGATACCTGTATCTTCCACCGAGTGATGCCCGTCCACATGCAGATCTCCGGTTACTTTTGCGTCAAGATCAAAAAAGCCGTGCCTTGAAAACCCTTCCAGCATATGGTCAAAAAAGCCGATCCCGGTTTCAATATTGCCGCTTCCATCCCCGTCTAAATTTAAAGTGATGGAAATATCCGTTTCTTTTGTCTTACGCATTACAATGGAATTTCGCTTCATAAAAATCCTCCCTGTTGCCCTATTCAAATCTTACTTTAATAGAGTTTGCATGGGCAGTCAAGCCCTCTTTTTCGGCAAACAACTCAATATCTTTATGTACTTTCAAAAGCGCATCCTGAGAATAGGAAATAATACTGGTCTTTTTCAGAAAATCATCCACATTTAAAGGAGAAAAGAATCTTGCAGTACCGTTGGTTGGTAAAATATGGTTGGGACCTGCAAAGTAATCTCCTAAAGGCTCTGAGGAGTATTCACCTAAGAAAATCGCGCCTGCATTCTTTATTTTTGTCATCGTTTCAAAAGGATTTGCTGTTAAGATCTCAAGGTGCTCGGAAGCAATTTCATTTGCTGCCGCTATAGCTTCCTCCATGTTTTGCGCAATCAGGATATAACCATAACTTTCAAGAGATTTTTCAATGATTTCCTTCCGGGAAAGTTCCCGGGTAAAAGCCTCTGCCTCTTTAGAAACCTGCTCCGCCAGCTGTCTGCTTGTGGTAATTAAAATCGCGCTTGCCATTTCGTCATGTTCTGCCTGGGACAACAGATCTGCCGCTATGTATCTTGGATTTGCGGTTTCATCCGCCAGCACTAAAATCTCACTGGGACCTGCAATGGAATCAATGCTGACGTAGCCGAAACATGCCTTTTTCGCCAGCGCCACGAAAATATTCCCCGGTCCGGTGATCTTATCTACTCTGGGAATGCTTTGCGTGCCAAATGCCATGGCTGCAATCGCCTGCGCCCCGCCCGCTTTATAGATTTCATTCACGCCTGCAATATCCGCAGCCACCAGCGTTCCCGGATTGACCTTTCCGTCAGCGCCGGGAGGCGTTGTCATAATGATTCTGGAAACCCCTGCCACCTTGGCAGGCAGTACATTCATCAGGACGCTGGAAGGATAAGCAGCTTTT
Organism: Lachnospiraceae bacterium; assembly: GCA_014804785.1. Classification (GTDB taxonomy): domain Bacteria; phylum Bacillota; class Clostridia; order Lachnospirales; family Lachnospiraceae; genus Suilimivivens. The sequence continues at coordinate 266,622 of JAAUZD010000023.1, read as the reverse complement.
CCGCCGGGCACATACACACCGGAAATCTCGATGGGGGTAATTTTCTGCCCCAGGATCGTTCCGTTATCCTCCGGAACAAACCAACTGTTATGAAGCTGTTTTTCATGGAATTTTATAATATTTGCAGCGGATTTTTTCATGACCTTTACCAACTCGGGGTCCACCTTTTCGTAGGCTTCCTCGATCTCTTCATCCGTCACCTTTACGTTATCCGCGTTAATCACACATTTATCAAATTTTAAGGTGTATCCGAACAGCGCTTCATCCCCTTTTGTGCGCACCTGCTCGATGATTTCATTGACAGTCTGTTCATACTGTCCGTAACTGTTGGGNCTTCTTTTAAGAAGATTTTCCAACAGGTTATTTCTGGTTGTNTCGTTTAATTCTATAATACGCATGAATCTGCTCCTTTTAATGNTTTTANTTTACCGTTTNCCTTTCAGATGCGCTCTTTCAGCTGGGAAATCAGCGNCTTTATCCGCTCTGTTTCCATCTGCATNCTNACCTGATTGACAATCATCCTTGCAGACAAAGGACAGATTTCTTCCAACACTNCAAGCCCATTTTCTTTNAGNGTGGAACCAGTTTCCACAATATCNACAATCACATCTGATAATCCTACAATAGGACCAAGCTCNACCGACCCNTTNAGCTTNATGATATCCACTGTCTGATGTTTTTTGTTATAAAAATAATCCTTGGCAATGATNGGATACTTGGTTGCCACGCGGATTCTNTCATGATGGAGNAGAAGTTCCTTTGCNGATGCCGGTCCGCACACNCACATGCGGCATTTGCCAAATCCAAGATCCAGCACTTCATATGCCCTTCTGTTCTCTTCCAGAACGGTNTCCTTNCCAACNACACCGATATCCGCTGCGCCNTATTCCACNTAAGTAGGCACATCCGGTCCTTTTGCCAGAAAAAAACGGAGTTTTNTTTCTTCGTTCACAAAAATCAGTTTTCTGGATTTTTTATCTTTCATCTCCTCGCAGGTAATGCCGATCTGTTCAAGAAGCTCCAGCGTCTTATCTGCAAGCCGCCCTTTTCCAAGGGCAAAAGTCAAATATCTGTCTTCGCTCATTTCGNTATCCATGCCTTTCATNATTTTTCGGGAATCAGAGCNACCTTTTTCCCATTTNTNCTAAGANCTTTTGCCTCTGAAAGTCTGCTNTCATANTTGGANGCATTATANGTAAGATANTGCANNTCATCNNCTATTTCCATTCCTGCCTTCTGGCTCTCCAGNGCAGACATAAGATCATCNATNACCACCACAAAACCTACTGCCGGCGCTTCCTTTCCGAAGTAGCCAAGAAGATGGTCGTATCTGCCTCCCTTGACAATGGGCTCNCCAACGCCGTAGGTATAAGCNTTAAAAATAATGCCTGTATAATAATTATATTTACTGAGCATTCCAAGATCAAAAGAAACATACTTTTCAACACCNTATTCGCAGAGCACATGATGAAGTTTTTCAAGNCGATCGATCGCCATCANGGAACGTGTATTGCNGACCAGCCCTTTTGCCTCCTTNAAAACCTCCACNGTGCCGAAATANTCTGTCACTTTCAAGAGCATATTGCTGTAAGANTCTGCAATCCCCCGCCCTTCTAACAGTTCCTGNGCNCCGAAAATATTCTTGCCCGATATAAANTCNCGGAGTTCATATTCCGTCTGTTCATCNAATCCTGCCTGGTCACATATNCCCTTAAAGTATTCCACCTCNCCGATNCTGATCTGGAAATCCTTAAGTCCTGCCGCCAGAAGNGATTCCACCACCATGGCAATCATCTCACCATCNGCTTCCACGCTGCCGTCANTTATCAGNTCNGCTCCCATCTGGGTGACTTCTTTAAGCTTTCCNTGAAGGCTGGTGGTATTTGTAAAAGTATTTCCTACATAGCAGAACCGGATGGGNATATCTTCATCCATAAAATATTTCGCCGCNCATCTTGCCATGGAAGGGGTAAANTCNGGTCTNAGAACCAGCGTATTTCCTTCNTTNTCAAAAAACTTATACAGTTCCTTGGAAGGGGTCGTTCCTATTTCTTTAGAGAACACNTCAAAAAATTCAAACGTGGGCGTCTGTATGTCCTGATAGCCGTACAGATTCAGCTGCTTATGTATGAAATCTTCCACTGCCAGCTTCTTTGCATATTCTTTTCCNTAAATATCCCTNACGCCTTCCGGCGTATGTACCAGTTGTCTNTTATTCATTTCCATCCTCATTTCTACGATTCTNATTNCCTCATNGTTACAGCAGNTTATCCAANTCNNCTTNANNNCTTTAAAGTNNTAATTCGTTATCNTATTAGCACATGAAACTATTGGTAGTATACANGAAGTCATTGNTCTTGTCAAACTATAAATTTGTCAAATCACAGATTGTTACTTTTCACAGAGTAGCCAGNAGTCCGCACAGGACAGGGAAATATACCAACGTCGTCGCGCTCCCGCTCCATAAAAACGTAACAGACGCTAGNCTCGNNAGGAACCTCGNNAAGCGCTGACGTTTTTATAGGGACTCCTTATGGTACATTTCCCTGTCCTGTGCTACGTTACTGGTTAGCCTATAAAATGATAGAATGCTCGCTATTTTTCACCAAGTAGCCAATGCACAGCTCTGAGAGGATAAATAATCCATAAGGAGCCCCTCAAAAAGCGTCAGCACTCAGCACATGCTTAAAAGCATGCGGTTCCTCACGAGCTTAGTGCCTGCTACGCTTTTTGCGGAGCGGGAGCGCGGCGACGTTGGATTATTTATCCTCTCAGAGCGTCCCGCTAGTCAATATGTGAATAAAAACCACAGATTTTGTCACATCATTTCTCGCTCATCCAAATCCTTGCTAAGCATGTCAAGGTAAGGGACAAATATTCCATGCTTTTTAGGAAGGATATATTCCGGATTCAGTTCTTCATAGAGAAAGCTTTTTCTTCCACCCTCCCCGGCCCGGTCCCAGAAGAATTTGAAAATTTCAAAAGGTAGATAATAAAATTCGTCCCTGTGTGAAAAGTAGATCAGGAAAAATGCCACGCCGCCCTGTTTTTCAAATTGTTCCATAAATGTCACCTGATGCTCATGAATATTTTGAAGGGCAAATCGGTCCACCGCACATTCCTTGGCATCAAAACATACCGGAATTCCCTGTACCGCACCGATATAGTCCACCGTACTTTTCTGATCAAAATAAGCCAGCGTAATGTGTCTGGTGGTTTTATCAATGTTGATTGGAGTAATCGGGGTGGGGATTTTCTGGATCAGCGCCAATCCATTTTCCAGATATTTTTCATTTGTCCTGTTGATCAGATCCTCGAGCGTGGAACCCCGAAGCCCTCTGGAACTCCATGTTGCCATACTGTATATCTCCCTGTGTTTATATTTTATATCAATCCTTGAAATTCTACCGGATAGGGAATCTCAAATATTTTCTTATCCAGCTTTTCAAATGGGGGTTCCATTTCGGGAAATTCCAGCCGGCACGCATATAAAAGCTGGCTGCTGACCCCATGTTGTTTTTTATATTTATCGTTCCATTTTCTGTCGCCGTATTTGTAATCTCCAAGAAGGGGATGAGAAGTGCTCGCCATATGAATGCGGATCTGATGGGATTTTCCGGTAATCAGTTCCGCTTCCACCAGTGTCCTGTCCGCAAACCGCCTGATTGGATAATATCTGGTCTTGATATAATCGCCCTTTTCACCGCTCCCGCTGCTTACAAGATGTACGGTATTGTTNNTCTCATCTTTTACAAGAAAGCCTTCCAGAATCTCTTCCTTTTCCACCGGTCCCTTTACAAGCATACGGTAATACTTCCTNATCTTCCGGCTGCTGATCAGACGATTCATTTCCTGGCTTCCGGCAAGCGACCTCGCTCCAATCACCAAGCCTCTTGTATTGCGGTCAAGCCTGTTGCAGATGGATGGTCTGTAGGTAGATAACTGCCCGGNATCTAAATGACCATGCGCAAGAAGATAGCCAATCATCCANTCATTCAAAGACANATCCTCCTGCNCCGCCTTCTGGGACAGAATCCCTGCCGGTTTATTCATAATCACAATATGTTCATCTTCATAAACAACCTGAATCCCTTTCAAACGACGNTAAGCCTCTTCATACTCTTTTACATCTGTCCCNTTTTCGCGAAAACCGCTTATCGTTTCATCTGCCAGGTAAAATGAAATCACATCTCCANCTGCAAGNTTNTCTTTTCCCTCTGCTTTTTTNCCATTCAGTGTTATATTCTTTTTCCGAAGCATTTTGTAAAAAAAGGAAGCAGGNGCTAAGGGCATGAATTTCCGTANGAATTTATCCATCCGCTGTCCCGCTTCGTTTTCACCTATCACAATCTGCTGCATAGCTTTTCTCCTATAGACTTAAATCTGATTATGAACATTACAGNGAAATATCATAAAGAAGCACTCTGACTTCATCATCTTTCAAAGGATCATTCTCCTGCTTCATCTCATTCAAATTCTTAAGCTGCCCGGCATAGGTTTTAAGNTCATCAGAAATCTTAATGGTCATATCCTTAAATCCTCCCTGCTTCAGCATTGTCTGCAGATGCTCCCCGCAGGCTTTCCCATCACACNGCTCACTTTCTGTATAACCTAAGATGATTTTTCCTTCCACGATCATATGACTGATTGCAAAATTTTTCTGATAAGAAGTAAAGTACATATCATACATCCCAATCAACCTGCCCTCCAAAGGTGCAAGCACTTCCTTTGCCTCCTTGCTGCATCCGGTGGCACGAATCAACATAATCATNTTGACCATGCTCTTGCAGGCGGGAAGACAGCCAAGGACAGCAACCACCGTCAGCAGATTTTTTCTTGTACCGGTTGTTACATATCCTGCTATAAAAATAGATANTGAAATGGCGAAAAAAATCAATGTCCTTATGATTACCTGCCGCCTTTTTGCTGNAATATATCCAAAATTACCTTTTACCGCTTTTCTCAATTCAGGTCTCCTCTCAAGTTCATGCTTCCAGTTCATCCCTTTTTCTTATGAACATTGCGAATGGTCTTCTTTTTCTTTCGACTGACTNGGTCATTCGATTTTTGCTTTCTTTTATCACTCTGTCCACCTAAATCAGCCTTTTTNCCCTTTGGTCTGATCAGNCATTTTTTGTCAAAGCCAATCANATCCTCCCGTCCGGCTTTTACGAGCGCTTCGTGAACCAGNTCNTAATTTTTAGGGTTCCGATACTGGATAAGNGCCCTCTGCATGGCCTTTTCATGGGGATTACGGCATACGTACACCTTTTCACCGTTTCTNGGATCTATGCCTGTATAATACATGACGGTGGACAGCGTAGANGGNGTTGGATAAAAATCCTGTACCTGTTCCGGCATATAGCCTAAATCCCGCAGATATTCGGCAAGNTCCACAGCNTCCTTNAATGTTGAACCCGGATGGGAAGACATCAGATAAGGCACNAGAAACTGTTTTTTGCCAAGTTCTTCATTCAGTTTATAATATTTTTTTACAAATCTTTCATATACGCTTCTTTTCGGCTTTCCCATTTTGTCTAAAACGGCATCNGAAATATGTTCCGGCGCNACTTTCAGCTGACCGCTCACATGATGCTCTACCAGTTCCNTGAAAAAGGCATCATCCTCCTGNGCCAATAAGTAATCAAAGCGGATTCCNGACCGTATGAAGACTTTTTTCACTCCCGGCAGCGCCCGCAATTTTTTNAGCAGGGAAAGATAATCCTGATGATCGGCGTTCAGNTTTTTACANGGNGACGGATACAGNCATTGCCTGTTTGTGCAGACACCTGNTTTTAACTGCTTTTGGCAGGCAGGATGCCGGAAATTGGCAGTAGGACCTCCTACGTCGTGAATATATCCTTTAAATTCAGGATCCTGTATCATCTTTTCCGCTTCCTCAAGAATCGATTCATGGCTCCGCACCTGAACGATTCTTCCTTGATGAAAGGTAAGCGCACAGAAACTGCATCCGCCAAAGCATCCTCTGTTGCTGATTAGGGAAAATTTAATTTCTGATATTGCCGGAACNCCACCCATCTCTTCATAAGACGGATGGTAAGTGCGCATATAGGGAAGTCCATAAATATCGTCCATCTCCTCCATNGATAAAGGCTTCTGAGGGGGATTTTGTACCACATAGGTGCCGCCCGGATAAGGTTCTGCTAAAACCCTTGCCGTGAANGGATCTGTATTTTTATATTGAATGCCGAAGCTTTCCGCATATTTGAAAGGGAACTCTTTCAATTCATCATAGGAGGGAAGGAAAATAGCATTNTCCTTTTCCTTCTCNGCCCCGGTTATACCGGAAATNTCCTTTGTCTTGTANACNGTTCCCGGNATAAAGNTAAGATCCCTGATATCAATTCCGCTGTCAAGGGCATCTGCAATCTCTATNATGGATTTTTCNCCCATGCCATAGGAAATCAGGTCCGCCTGACTGTCTAATANGATGGAGCGCTTTAGGGAATTACTCCAGTAATCATAATGNGCAAGGCGTCTTANACTTGCTTCTATTCCNCCAATGATCACNGGAACATCCTTATATTTTCTCCGNATCAGATTTCCATACACAATCGTTGCATAATCCGGTCTTTTTCCCATAACGCCGCCCGGCGTNTATGCATCCGTGGGACGCTTTTTCTTTGAGACAAAGTAATGATTTACCATGGAATCCATATTGCCNCCGGANATAAGGAANGCNAGCCTTGGTNTTCCNAAAANGGCGATACTGTTTTCATCTTTCCAGTCCGGCTGGGANATAATGCCCACACTGTAGCCGTGGGCTTCAAGGATGCGGCTGATGATGGCATGTCCGAAAGAAGGATGATCCACATAGGCATCCCCAGAGACATACACGAAATCAAGTTGTTCTATTCCTCTTTCTGNCATATCCTGTCTGGAGACAGGTAAAAATCCATTAAACAAGCNAACCTCCCGGCACTGACAGCCCTTCCATGATATCTGNATAATCTGTTATNTAAAAATCAGANAGTCTCTTCTTTTCNTCATCCTGGTCAAGGGAATATTCATCCCTAACGGCACAGACCTTCATGCCTGCCGCTTTTCCNGCCATGATTCCNGGAATAATNTCTTCAAACACAAGGCANTTTTCCGGNCTGACTCCGCANTTTTTTGCCGCCTCAAGATAGACATCCGGAGCNGGTTTTCCTTTTTCNACATCACAGGCAGTCACGATGCAGTCAAAGCTGCCNAAAAGCCCATGCACTTTNATGACATTTTCCACCAGCGCTCTTGAATTGCTTGTGGCGATTCCCAANCTGATTCCGGCATTTTGGCAATATTCCACGAAGGCTCTGGCGCCTTCTTTAAGCGGAACATGATAAGTATATTGATCCCANGCCATCCGGTTCCAGTCNTCTTTNATCTGGTCTATGGAATCGGGTATCTGAAATCTTGTCTTAAAATATTCTGCTGTCTCNGAAAAACTCATGCCCTCAATCTGTGCCTGCAGATCTTCCGGCAGAGGAATGCCAAACCTATCAAGATATGCAATGTCAATNTCTCTCCATATCCACATGGAATCCACCAGTGATNCGTCTAAATCAAATAATACCGCTTCTATATCCCGGAGCATAAATCCATAACCTCTTTCTTCGTTAATTCCCGTATCTGTCCCTCTAAAAGCTCCTCATCCAATACAAGGCTTCCCATGGACAGACGTTTTAAATAAATGACTGTCGTTCCCACCGCATGGAACATACGCTTTATCTGATGATACTTGCCTTCTGTAATCGTGATACGGCACTCGTTTCCGCCTTGCCATGCCACCCTCGCCGGACGTGTCTTTTCTCCTTCTCCGATTAAAACCCCCTCTTCCAGACATCTTATCCCATCATCCGTAAGGGGCTGGTCGGTTCTGACAAAATATGTTTTGGAAACATGCTTTTTAGGAGAAAGCAGATTGTGGGCAAGATCCCCGTCATTGGTGAGCAAAAGCAGCCCTACCGTATCTTTGTCCAGCCGTCCCACCGGAAAAATATCTTGCAGGGGAATGCCTGCCCCGCTCCCGCCGGTAAGATCCTCAAGCTGATCCTTCATCAGGTCTAAAACTGTTTTATCATGCTTGTCAGCGGTGGCTGTAATCACACCGGAAGGTTTGTTCAGCATATAATAGACATAAGGCCTGTAAACATATTCTTTTCCCTGACAGGTCACTTTTACATTTTTTTCATCCACATGCAGATCCGGTTTATGTATCACAGCACCGTCAATGGAAATCTGACCCTTTTTAATCAGTTCCTTTACCTCTTTTCTGGTGCCTATATTCATTTCGCATAATAATCTGTCAATTCTCATAAACATTATCATAACACAAAAAGGGAAAAGAGCCTATTATGAAACTGAAATTTTATCTTTATACCCTTCTTGCCTTTACACTTACAATCGTGATTCTTTCCTTTCCTGCCGACTGCCTGTCGTTTTCCTTGAACGGCTTAAACCTCTGGTTTGAAAGAATGATTCCCACTCTATTCCCTTTCATGGTTCTTTCAGGGATTATCATCCGCATGAATCTGACCGGTTCCTTTGTTAAAATATTAAATCCTATCCTTGGGAAACTTTTCCGCCTAAATCCTTCCTGCATTTATGGCATCATAATCGGATTTCTGTGCGGCTTTCCCATGGGGGCACACGTAACAGCCCAGCTCTATGAAAAGAAACAGATCTCAAAAGCAGAAGCTTCCCTTCTTCTTGCCTTTTGCAACAATATCGGTCCTGTATATTTTTTAAGTTTTGTGCTGCCGACCTTATCCCTTGGCAAAATACTGCCTTTTCTGTTTGGAATGTATGGACTTCCTCTCCTTTACGGGCTTTTTCTGCGATATGTCCTATATGCTGATCAGATTTCCTTAAACAGCTGCCGCACCCACACCAGAGACTCCTCTATCCCCTTGATGCAGGCGTTGGACGAATCCATATTCAGTTCTCTTTACAGCATTGCAAAGCTGGGCGGATATATGATTTTCTTCAATCTTTTGTTTATTCTGCCTTCCCTGCTTTCAAACTATCTCCATCTGGGAAGAGAACTTTCCCATTTGTTTACAGGCGGTGTAGGATGCCTTTTGGAAATTACCGGCGGCATCGGAATTATGGGAAATCGGGCTCCTTTATTTGTTTTATGCGTTCTTCCCTTTGGCGGATTGTCCTGTATCGCTCAAACCTACAGTATGATCAAAGATACCGATCTTTCCATCACCGAATATGTAATGCACAAGATGATTTTAACAGCCATCACTGTTTTTTATTACCTCTTACCAGCAAAAATATTGCTCTTGCCATAAAGAAAGAAATAAAGATTATACAAATAATGAGTACAACAATAATCATCGTGACTTGCAGAAGATTTTTGTCTGCATAATTGCCATCATCAACCAGTTCCTCTTCATCCGCCTGTATCTCCAGGTACTGGCTTTCTTCATAATGCTCCTGTACTTCTTCCTGCTCCTGCACTTCTTCCTGCTCCTGTGCTTCTTCCTGCTCCTGTGCTTCTTCCTGCTCCTGTGCTTCTTCCTGTTCCTCATACAGTTCTTCTTTTAAACGCTCTGGATCGGGAATGGGATCTATCTCAATCAGATTACTTTCTGCCCATTTATCAAATCCATTACTTGCCGAAGCAAGGAGCTCTATTTTCTCATCAAATGGCACCTTAATCGTGAAACTACAGTCAGGGGCAGATTCATTCCATGCTTCCGGTCTTGGCCATTCCTCAGGAAGAATATAAGTCTCTCCGCCGTCAATGCTGTAACGATAATATAAGATATAGCTGTCTGCATCTTCGGCTTCCATCCGAATCGTCACCTCGCCTGTATCTTCATTTATCTGCGTCACTTCAATTCTGCATAATTCGGGTTCCGTCTTATCAGGCCGTACAAGCCCGTCAGGAAGCTCCGTTTCCGGTACCGGATACTCACTGTAGTCCACCCCAAGGATGTCCGACCTAAGTCTGAAGTACTTGGCGGCTGCTGTGGCATCCATACGCCCAAATGCAACAAGCTGTTCTTCTCCCAGCTGGTAAAATTTCTTATCCTTATCCTGATCCATATGACAATGCTCGATCAGTGCTGCCGGTACCCCCTCACTTGTACAATACCTTAAAATGCCATAATAATTCTCATCCTTATCATTTAGTCTTGTCTTAATTCCCCTGGAATACAGTCCTATATCTGAAAATTCATCCATTTGTATCTGTGCAAAGGAATAAGCCTTTGCATAGTATTCTCCGCTGGCAGGCACCCACACCTCTGCTCCGAACAAATTATGTTCAGCAGAAGCATTAAAATGAAGGCAAAATAAAAAATCGGCATTTCTTTCTCCCGCAAACACTGCCCTGTCTTTTATGGTCATGTCCTGATCTGTCTCATGTGTCAGATAGACCACTACTCCCTCATATTTTTCCAATTCTTCTTTCATAGCTTTAGCAACTATAAGTGTCATATTTTTTTCGGTATAACCGTCAAATTCCGCCCCAAGATTTTCTCCGCCGTGACCGGGATCTATAACGATCACAATCGGCTGATCCGCCTGTGCTGCCGCAGGGGTACATAAAATGCCAGCTCCGCACAGGAGGAAAAAAAGAAAAATCCAAATAATATATTTTAATCTGCTGTGTAAATACTGGTTTTGTTTCAATCTCCTTCTCCTTGTCATACATGAAAATTTATTCATAAACATATCAAAAAATCCGGCTTACTTTTACGCCGTAAGCCGGATCAGACTTTACTTTAACATAAGAATGTAGCGCAAAGCGTGACATTCGTTGTATTACAGCAGATCCAAATTCAAGTTCTCACCCTTGTCCTTTGCCTGCTCTGCCTCATTTTCCAGATCTTCACCAATATACGTGTCTGGCTCAGGTGGATTTAATTCCACTCTGTTTGCATTAACAATATCATTATAATGATTCAACGCACCAATAAAACTTTCATAATGATCCGTTGTAGTACGCATGGTCTGTGTCATAAGATTTTCTACATTTGCAAGAATGTCATCCGTATACTGCATAGCAGCCATGCGCATATTGTTTGCCTCCATAGTCGCGTTATCCAGAATTTCCTGCGCCTGCTGGGTCGCCATCTTAACAACTTCATTGGCCTGCGCATAGGCCTGCTGCATAATCTCATGCTCATTGATCAGCTCGTTGGTATGAAGCGTGGCTTCGTTGATAAGAGCCTCCGCCTTGGCACGGGCATCATTTAAAATGGCTTCTTTATTGCTGATGATCTTCTGGTATCGCTTAATCTCATCCGGCGTCTTCATTCTAAGTTCGCGGAGAAGTTCGTCGATTTCTTCCTTGTTGACAATAATCTTACTGTTTGAAAGAGTCTGGTATTTACAGCCGTCTATATACTCTTCAATTTCATCAATTAATTGTTCGATTCTGCTGCTCATGCGCTTTCCCCCGTCTACTTCTTCCTAATATCCATATTTCTGATACACAAGCTCTGCTACAAAATCAGGCACGCACATGGAAATATCGCCGTTAAAACTTGCAATCTCCTTTACGCTGGAAGAACTAAGATAAGCATATTCCAGACTCGTAGTTAGGAAAATAGTATCCAACGCCCCATTTGACAATTTTACATTCGTCTGTGCATTCTGAAGTTCATATTCAAAGTCGGTAATCGCACGCAGTCCCCTAATCACTACATGTACATCCCGCGACCTGGCATAATCCACCAGAAGACCACTGAAAGATTCTACTTTCACATTGGGAATGTCTTTGACTGCTTCCTGTAATATCTTAACACGTTCTTCCACAGAAAACAATGGAGTCTTTAGTTTATTATTCAAAACACTGACCGTAAGTTCGTCAAAAATCCGGGCTGCACGCCGGATAACATCCAGGTGTCCGTAAGTGACCGGATCAAAGCTGCCGGGATAGATTGCTGATTTCATTCCTTACCCGCCTTTCTTATAAATACATGCTTGTTGGTTTTGTAATTCTTTTCTTTTATTACTTCATATCCAGCTTCTTTTAGAAAGTCCATCGCTCTGCTGATTTCAGCTTCCAGAATCAAAAGCGTGTTCTCCGTAACATAGGACTGGGCAGAAAGTGCCTTAAAAATTTTTTCTTCATAACCTGCCTGATAAGGAGGATCCATGAAGATAATATCCGCTTCCTTTTCATGAATCATGGGAAGTGCACTGAAAACTTCCTGTTTCAGCAGTGTAGCATCATCGGAAAATTTTGTAAAGGAAAGATTATCCTGAATACAGGAAATCGCTTCTTTTCCGTTTTCCACAAAATAGGCATGGGACGCCCCGCGGCTTAAAGCCTCAATGCCGATTCCGCCGCTTCCCGCAAACAGATCGATAAAGATGCATCCCGGAATCTCACCCTGTATCATGTTAAATAATGTTTCCTTGATTCTGTCTGTTGTAGGTCTGGTATCTGTTCCTTCCGGTGTTTTTAGTTTCAGGCTTCTTGCCCTGCCAGCAATCACGCGCATTTGGGGTACTCCTTTCCGATTTTGCTTCTATCCTCTTACCTTCGTGCCCTTGCCATCTCTTTTTGCCGTTTTCAGCTTATTTAAATCAAGGGTTTTATCTTTATATTCTATGGTATTTTCCATACCGTTCTGGATATAGTAAACATTTTCGATATGGTCGCTTCCGCTTAGTTTCATCCCCCGAACACCCACTGCATTTTTCTTCTTTTCGGGAATTTCATCCACTGCAAATTTTAAAAAATATCCCTCCGCGCTCTGCAGAACCATCTGTCTCTGGTCATTTAAGACGACGACACTCACCACCTCATCGCCCTCTGTCAGCTTTGTAGCGGCAACCGTACGTTTTGCCACATCAAACTCACCGCCATCGACCACCTTCATCATTGCCAGTCTGGTCACAAATATCATACGGTAAAGATTAAGGCTGGTCTGACTTGCCGCAGCAATTACCATCTCTTTTTCGCCATTAAAATTGCTGATGTTGTCAATCGGAATGCCTTTATCCCGGAACTTTCCAAAAGGAATATCCATGACCTTCACGGTATGAAGCTGCCCTGTATTGGTAAAAATACATACCTTTCCTGTGTTTTTACATGGAAATACAAATTTATTTTCTGCCTCTGCCGCCTCTTTATTACGCTCATAGGTGGCGGTGTCTATGATTCTTGCATAGCCAAAACGATCCATCAGGAAGACTACATCCATCTCTTCCATTTTCTTTTCCACATAAACTGCTTCTGCCGCATTTTCAATGATCGTTTTTCTGGGACGCGCATAGTTTCTTCGTATCTCATCAATCTCATTTATGATTACCTGCGCCATAGAATCACGGCGCTCCAGTATATCCTCATACCGATAGATGTTTGCCATGGTTTCTTCATGTTCATTGATCAGCGCTTCCAGTTCCAGACCAATCAGCTTATATAAGCGCATGTCCAGTATGGCATTTGCCTGTTTTTCTGTGAACATCAGCTGGGATGCCATAATCTTGGATTCCTTTGAGCGGAATTTAATACCGTCCACTTTTCCCTGCGTCAAGCAGTCTTTTGCCATGGCTCTGTCTCTGGACCCCCGGAGGATTTCAATGACAAGATCGATTACATTGCATGCTTTGATCAATCCCTCCTGGATTTCTTTTCTTTCCCTTTCCTTTGCAAGGAGAGTGGTATATTTTCTGGTAGCAACCTGAAACTGAAAATCAACATTATGCTTGATGATCTCTCTAAGACTCATGACTTCAGGACGTCCATCTGCTATGGCAAGCATGTTCACGCCAAAGGTGTCCTCAAGCCGGGTCTTTTTGTAGAGCATATTTATAAAGTTATCAACATCCGCATCCCTCTTAAGTTCAATGACGATTCGAATTCCCTCTTTGGAGGATTGATTGGAAATATCCACAATATCCTGAGTTTTTTTGGTCTCTGAAAGAGCTGCTACGTCCATGAGAAATTTAGAGATATTTGCTCCGATCATAGGATAGGGAATTTCACTTATGACCACATTTGTTTTACCTGCTTTTCCCTTTTCAATATCTACTTTTCCCCTGATCTTGATTTTACCTGTGCCGGTCTCATAAATTTCCAGAAGATCATCCTTGTTAATCACAATGCCTCCGGTAGGGAAATCAGGACCCTTTATGTACTTCATAAGCTCCTTTGTGGTGATGGATTCATCCTGCATATAGGCTTTTACCGCATTTGCTACTTCACCTAAATTGTGAGGCGGAATGCTGGTTGCCATGCCGACTGCAATACCTTCAGAGCCATTCACAAGAAGGTTGGGAAATTTCACAGGAAGAACTGTAGGCTCCTTTTCTGTCTCATCAAAATTGGGAATAAAATCCACCACATCCTTGTCTAAGTCAGATAAAAAGGATTCCTGGGTAATTTTTGTAAGCCGCGCCTCCGTATAACGCATAGCAGCGGCTCCGTCTCCTTCAATGTTTCCGAAATTACCGTGACCATCTATCAGCGCAAGCCCCTTCTTAAATTCCTGGGTCATTACCACCAGCGCTTCATAAATAGAACTATCACCGTGAGGATGATATTTACCCATGGTGTCCCCCACTATACGGGCACTTTTTCTATAAGGTCTGTCATATCTGATTCCCAGTTCATGCATATCATACAGCACTCTTCTTTGTACCGGCTTCAACCCGTCCCTGGCATCCGGAAGGGCTCTTGCCACGATTACGCTCATAGCATAGTCAATATAAGATTTCTGCATTACCTCAGAATACTCAGTTTTTATGATCTTTTCTTCCATGTAGACTTTTCCTCACTTCTTAGATGTCCAGTTCCGCATCTGTAGCATGTTCATAAATAAATGCTTTTCTGGGCGGCACTTCTGTTCCCATCAGCATTTCCGTCACTTCTGACGCCATACGTGCATCCTCAATCTCAACCAGCTTTAAGATTCTGCTTTCAGGATCTAAGGTCGTTTCCCAGAGCTGATTGGCATCCATTTCTCCAAGACCTTTATATCTCTGTAAGGTGAAGGGACCCTTATGACGTTTTCGATACTGCTCTAAGGCTTTGTCATCATAAAGGTACTCTTCTTTCCCTTTACTTGGCATGGCTTTATATAAAGGAGGCATGGCAATATATACATGTCCCTCATAAATCAGTTCCGGCATAAACCGATAAAACAGCGTCAGCAGCAAAGTGGAAATATGAGCCCCGTCCACGTCCGCATCTGCCATAATGATGATTTTATCATAGCGGAGCTTCGTGATATCAAAATCATTTCCATACCCTTCTGAAAATCCGCATCCAAATGCATTGATCATGGTCTTGATTTCCGCATTTGCAAGTACCTTATCAATACTTGCTTTTTCCACATTTAAGATTTTTCCGCGGATAGGAAGGATCGCTTGAAATGCACGATTTCTTGCAGTCTTTGCACTTCCTCCTGCAGAATCACCCTCTACGATGAATATTTCGCATTTTGATGCATCTTTTGACTCACAATTGGCAAGCTTCCCATTAGAATCAAAGGAGAACTTCTGCTTGGTCAGCATATTGGTCTTTGCCTTCTCCTCCGTTTTGCGGATTTTCGCAGCTTTTTCCGCACAGCCTATAATGTTCTTGAGCGTTTCCAGATTACGGTCAAAATAACGGACAAGCTCATCGCCTGTCACCTTTGAGACTACTTTAGATGCATCCTGATTATCCAGTTTCGTCTTCGTCTGTCCCTCAAATCTTGGATCAGGATGCTTGATAGAGATGACCGCCGTCATCCCGTTGCGCACGTCTGCACCAGTAAAGTTGGCATCCTTCTCTTTCAGTATGTTCAATTCTCTGGCATATGTATTGATAATATTGGTGAACGCCGTCTTGAATCCAGTAAGATGGGTGCCCCCTTCTGAATTGTAGATATTATTACAAAAACCCAGCACATTTTCATGGAATTCATTGATGTACTGGAAAGCCCCTTCCACTGAGATGCCTTCACTCTCCCCTTTAAAATAAATCACATCGCAGACTGCCTCTGTGGATTTATTCATGTCCTTGATGAAGCCTATGATGCCGTCCGGCTCATGATATTCAATATGTTCCGTCTCTTCTTTTCTCTTGTCTTCAAAAACAATGGTCAGGGCAGGATTTAAATAGGCTGTTTCATGCATCCTGCTCTTGATTTCATCTTCCTTGAATCTTGTTCTGTCAAAAATCGTGTCATCCGGCAGAAAATTAATCCGGGTTCCGCTTCCTTTTGCCTTCCCGACCACAGGAAGCAATCCATTCACCAACTCTATTGCAGGCGTGCCGCGCTCATATCTGTCCTCATATAAGTGTCCTCCATTTTTGACCTGCACCGTCAGATAAGTGGACAGCGCATTTACAACAGAAGAGCCTACCCCGTGGAGTCCTCCGCTGGTCTTATAAGCAGTATCATCAAATTTTCCTCCTGCATGAAGAGTGGTAAAGACCAGTCTCTCTGCACTGACTCCTTTTTCATGCATCCCCACCGGAATTCCGCGTCCGTTATCCTCAATGGTAGCCGAGCCGTCCGCCTCAAGAGTGACGTAAATCGTATCGCAGTACCCTGCAAGATGCTCATCCACTGCGTTATCTACGATTTCATAAATCAAGTGATTCAACCCTTTCGTGGAAACGCTGCCGATATACATTCCCGGTCTTCTTCTTACCGCTTCCAGCCCTTCCAGTACGGTAATGCTGGATGCATCATAAACTGCTGCTTTTGACATTTACTACAAACCTCTTTCTCTATACTGAAATAACTTGTTACTTTATCTTTTTACAGCAGGCAACCGCCAAAGACCCTGGTCCGATATGACAGGCAACACTTAACGAAAGCGGATTAACCACAATGTTAAATCCGGGGAATTCCTTTGAAAGTTCATCCACGAACTGTCTTGCAGCATTCACATCCTTGGTATAAGCAACTTCCAGCCAGATATTATCCGCGCTGGCGCCGCCAAAGCGGTTCTCCATATCGTTTCTGATAGCATTTATCATAATCGACTTCCCCTGAGCGGAAGTCCTTGCCTTTGCAAATGCATCCAGCTTGTCACCCTGAATCGTCAGTACAGGCTTCAATTTAAGGATCGTTCCGATTGCTGCCGCCGCCGGAGTGATTCTTCCGCCTTTTTTTAGATAATATAAGGTGTCAAGCATAATATAAATGCTGGAATTGAACTTATCATTTTCAAGGAATTCCTTGATTTGCGCTGCACTCATGCCCCTTCCGGCGAGCATTTTGGCATCCATTGCCGATTGTCTCTGCGTAACGGAGATTCTCTGGTTATTGACCACATGTACTTTTCCGTCAAAGTCCTCTGAAAGCATAAGCGCGCTCTGACAGGAGCCCGACAAGCCGCTGCTCATTGGAATATAGACGATTTCATCATATTCCTTCAGCGTTTCCCTCCAAAGATTCATCACCGCTTCCGGAGAAGGCTGGCTGGTCACCACATCTGCGCCGCTCTCCAGCTTTTCATAAAATTCCTCCTGGGTCAATGTGATATCCTCAAAAAAAGTTTCTTCACCTATCATAAAGGGCATGGGAAGGACTTTAATTCCAAGTTCCTCCGCTTCCGCCTGCGTAATCCCGCTGTTTGAATCCGTAACGATTGCAATCTTCTGATTCAATTGATTCACCGTTCCTTTCTCTTAAAATACAACATATTGTGCGTTTTCCTTAATGGGAACACAAATATATCTTACTGTCAGATTGTCCTAAAGTCAATAAAATTTCCAGTATTTTCATTCAAATACCGTTTAAGCGGAGCACATCTTTCCGTTTCCAGATTTTCATCTTCCAAAAGGAGCCTGTCTACCGTCATACTGACTTTTTTCAGTACTTCTGAATCCTGATAAATATCTGCAAGCTTAAATTCCATGGCGCCGCTTTGTCTGATGCCGAAAAGATCCCCCGGCCCTCTCAGCTTCAGGTCCTCCTCCGCAATGTAAAATCCATCATTGGATTTATTTAAAATATTCAATCTGTCCATGGACATATTTTTGTCAGAACAATTCATAAAGATACAATAAGACTGCTCTTTTCCTCTTCCAATCCTTCCCCTCAGCTGATGAAGCTGGGCAAGACCAAAACGTTCTGCATTTTCAATCATCATCACGGTTGCATTCGGGACATTAATTCCCACTTCAATGACGGTTGTGGATACCAGTACATGAATATCGCCGGACGCAAAGGCATCCATGATTCTTTTCTTATCCGACGGTTTCATTTTTCCGTGAAGAATCTCCACATGAATATCTGCCGGCAGGGTGTTTTTGAGCTTTTCTCCGTAATCTGTTACATTCTCAAGCCCCTCTGTGCCCTCATCCCCGGCCTCAACCATGGGGCAAATCACATATGCCTGATTTCCCTTGCGGACTTCTTTGGTAATGAACTCATAAGCCTTTTTCCGATAGGAAGTGCTCACCACACAATTTTTCACAGGAAGCCTGTGAGCAGGCAGTTCATCCACTACAGACAAGTGAAGATCTCCATACAAGATGATTGCCAGCGTTCTCGGAATCGGGGTCGCACTCATGACAAGGACATGAGCCTGTCCCCCTTTTTCGCTTAAACTCTCTCTTTGTCTTACTCCAAAACGGTGCTGCTCATCCGTAATCACCAGTGCCAGATTCTTGTAACTCACTTTTTCCTGTATCAATGCATGGGTCCCGATGATGACATTTACTTCTCCCTCTTCTATTTTGCGATAAAGCTCCTTTTTTCCCACTGCGCTTACTGAACCGGTAAGAAGCGCAGGCTTAAAAGGAAGATTATATTCCCGGGTCATACTGCTTATCTGCTCAAAATGCTGAGATGCCAGTATTTCCGTGGGTGCCATGAGCGCTCCCTGATATCCATTGCTCACTACAAGCAAAAGTGCCAAAAAAGCAAGCACCGTCTTCCCGGAGCCAACATCTCCTTGTACCAGCCTGTTCATGCATTTGCCACCCACAAGATCTCTTTCTATTTCTTCCCATACCTTAAGCTGGGCATTTGTCAGTCGATACGGAAGTCCCTCTATAAACCGCTTTGTCCAGGCAGTCTCTATCATGGGATAATCCGCATCAAGCATTTCGTTGTACTCCTTCATGCGTCTGATTGATAGAAGAAATAAGAAGAACTCATCAAACACCAGCCTTTTCCGCGCCTCCATAAGGCTGTCCCAGTCTTTTGGAAAATGAATCTGATACACAGCACGTGTCTTTGAAATAAGTCCGTATTCCTGCAGGATGTCCGTTGGAAGATACTCCTCTTCTTCGTAGCAGTTAAGCGCCTGTTCCACTGCTTTTGCCACCGTCCGGTTGGTAAGACCTGCCGTCAGATTATAGCATGGCTGAAGCTGTCCCATTTTTTCCTCATATTCCGCCCATGTGTAGATTTTGGGCTGATCCATGTGGTATGCTCCGTTTTCTTTTTTTATTTTTCCCCGGAATAAATAGGCACTTCCCGCAACAAGTCTGCTTTTTAAATAAGGCGTATTGAAATAAGTTATGGAAATACGGTTTTCGCCATCACTTCCAATCCCCGAACCAATCGATAGATTCCGTACCTTCTTCCACTTGAAAGAAGCCGGAAGAAACAACTCTAACGTGACCACCTCATCCTTTGCCGCTTCCCCAATCTTGATTGGAGGCGCAAATGTCTGATAGTCTCTGGGATAATAGAAAAGCAAATCCTCTGTGGTATGAATTCCAATCCGATAAAAAAGTTTTGCCGTCTTTTCTCCTATTCCCTTTAAACGAATGATATCATCCGAACATTTCATCTGGTGCTCCTTATAACCACGACATCTAGATTTTATTTCTACATTTCATACTACACAAAAAGGACGGTCTCTCCGTCCTTTTTGTTACAACAATCTTGACTATTCTGCGGAAATGATGTAATAGTAAATCGGCTGTCCGCCATACTGCAATTCAATATCACATGAAGGAAATGCCTCTGCAATACGTGCTTTCAGGCTCTCTGCCGCTTCCTCGGTAACATCTTCACCGTAATAAATACTAATCAGTTCCAGATCATCATCCATCATTTCCTGCACCATATGGTATGTGACATCAGAAACATCACTGCCCACAGACAAAATTCCTGCATCACCAATTCCCATATAGTCTCCCTGCTTAATCTCCTTATCATCAATCACCGTATCTCTGACTGCATAAGTTACCTGACCGGTTTTCACATTGCTGATTTCCTGTTTCATGGTTTCGGCGTTTTCCTCTGCGGTCATATCAGATACATAATTGATGACTGCCGTAATTCCCTGGGGCACTGTCTTAGTAGGTACCACAACGATTTTCTTGTCTTCCACCATCATCTGTGCCTGATTTGCCGCAAGGATGATATTTTTATTATTAGGAAGAATGAATACGGTATCTGCATTCACTTTCTCAATGGCATTGAGCATATCCTCTGTGCTGGGATTCATGGTCTGCCCGCCTTCAATGATATAATCAATGCCAAGACCTTTAAAAATTTCGTTGATTCCTTCCCCTACGGAAACTGCAATAAATCCAACTTCCTTATGGGGCATAGGTTCTTCGCTGGCGGCAGTTTTTTCCGGTTCGTTCTGCCCTGCCTTGAACAATTTTTCCTGATGTTCCAAACGCATGTTGTCAATCTTTAAATTGGATAACGCACCATACTTAAGCGCCTTCTGAATGGCTAGTCCAGGGTCATTGGTATGTACGTGCACCTTTACCACGTCATCATCCGCCACGACCACAATAGAATCGCCGATAGATTCAAGATATCCTTTAAAATCCATCTCATTTTTGATATTAAAGTTTCTGCTTAGCATAATGATGAATTCTGTGCAGTAGCCAAATTTGATTTCCATATCGGCCTGCGCTTCCACATTTGCCTTCACCGGAGACGTCTGGACATCCTCACTCAGCGTCAAATCAATTTCTTTGCCTAGGAATGCATCATAAGCCCCTTTGAGGACCTGCATCAGCCCCTGACCGCCGGAATCCACCACGCCTGCCTGTTTTAACACCGGCAGCATCTCGGGCGTCTGCTCAAGGACTCCATCTGCATATTTAATGATTTCATCAAAAAAGACCGTCAGATCATCACAGCCTTCGTCTGAAAGTTCCCTTGCTTTCGTGGCTGCTCCTTTCGCTACCGTTAAAATAGTGCCCTCCTTGGGTTTCATAACCGCTTTATAGGCGGTTTCCACAGCCTTTTCAAATGCATCTGCAAATACGGAAATATTCAGTTCATTCTTTTCTCTGATAGATTTGGTGAATCCACGAAACAGCTGGGATAAGATAACGCCGGAGTTTCCTCTTGCGCCTCTTAGCGATCCCGAAGAAATTGCTTTACAAAGGGATGCCATATTCGGATTTTCCATAGCCGCAACATCTTTCGCCGCAGACATGATCGTAAGCGTCATATTGGTTCCCGTATCACCGTCCGGCACAGGGAAAACATTTAAGTCATTAATCCATTCCTTCTTGGATTCCAGGTTTTTGGCTCCAGCTAAGAACATCTTTGCCAACATCTTAGCGTCGATTGTATTAGTCACATCAACTCCTCCTTAATCAATCACTCTAACACCTTCAACAAAGATGTTTATTTTCTCAATTTCTATTCCCGTAAATTCTTCAACTTTATATTTTACATTGCTGATCAGATTATCGGAAACCGCTAATATGCTTACACCGTAAGCCACAATGATATGAAAATTCAGTGTAAGCTTATTGTTTCTGATTGACACATTGATTCCTCTGGTCATGCTGTCTTTTTTGAGTAATTTTACAAGACCATCTTTTACATTAATGCCTGCCATTCCTACAACACCAAAGCATTCCATTGCAACGCTGCCCGCATATTGGGCGATTACTTCATTATCAATCGCAATATTGCCCATATGAGTGTTCATAGAAGTTCCCTTCATGGAAGAATTTTTCATAGGCTGCCTCCTTATATTTTGAACATATATTATGTATTATAACCGTAAAATAAAAAAAAAGAAACAAAAAAAATTATTTGACAAAAATATCTGAAAAAATTGTTAAATTTTCGCTTGCATTCTTATTTGATTTCTGATATTATACAACTGTTGTGTATATTTAATTTGAATTGTTAGGAGGTGCAACGATGGCTAAATGTGATATTTGTGGTAAGGGCGTTCATTTTGGAAACAACGTAAGCCATTCTCATAGAAGATCTAACAGAATCTGGAAATCAAACATCAAAAGTGTTAAGTGTAAAGTAAACGGAGCTTCCAAAAGAATGCACGTTTGTACAAATTGCTTAAAATCCGGAAAAGTTGAAAGAGCTTAATGATTAAACATCGAACTGACCGCTTATGGCGGTCAGTTTTTTTGCAATAAACCAGTTCGCCTGCGTTTGTTGCAATAAGCTGGCGTGCCAGCTTGCTATGCTCTTTTCCCCATTTCATAGTCTTTTTTCAATTCATCATAAATCCGGTTGATTACAAGCACCATCTCATGATCTCCAGCTATATTATCAGGGTGAAACATTTTGATCAGATCCTTGTATCTTTTTTTCAATGCCAGATGGCTGTTGACCCCCTGGAACAGCATTTCTGCAATTTCCATATTTTTTTCCTGTCTCGTATGACTTACATGGATATTTTTTTCTGCCTCCAGTTGAATCTTTTCCCGCTCTAACTTTTTCCGTTCTACATCAAGCTGGGCAAATGCATTTTTAAGGATGTCCATCTTTTTTTCAAAAAAGGACTCGTCCTGCCGGAGGCGTTTTTGTTCAAACTCCAGATGCTGCTCCAGCTTTGCCATTTCCGCCCTAAGTTCCTCTCTCTCCTTGGCAAACTGATTCTGCGCGTGCTTCAGTTCCCCTTGCTCCATCTTAAGGCGTACATTTTCCTTAAACAGCCAGGTTTTTAATTCATTCAGCTCGTCCTCTGTGCCTTCTGCCAGAATTTCTTCATAATTCCGGTCATCTATGGCTTTTTCAGATATGCTCATTTATCCATCCTCCATGCAGGCTCAATCCATCAGTTTAAGTAACAATTATACCCAATCAACAATAATAATGCAATAATCAGGAGCGCAATCAGGTAATGATGCGCAAGAAAAAGCATAAGTAACATCCCTACAGCAATCCAAAATGCAATAAATCCAATCAGTTTCTTCATGCGTACCACTCACTTATGCTCTCTTACATTATCTTATGCATCTTGACCGGAATTATTGCTTGTCAGCATCCTCTTCCGGAAAGGCAATATCCACTGCATCCTCGTCGTCGATCATTTCTTCTTTAGGCGACGTAAACTTATCTACAATATCTGGTATCATGTCAAGAACCTTGGTAACGGTATCCTGATTTTTGATATTGACAAGTTTTGTACTGCCGTTTTTGATAACCAGCACTGCACTGGGAGTCAGTTTCCCTGAAAAACCGCCTGCTCCGCCGTTTTTCTTGTCCCCTACACTGGCGCCCGCAGCAACTCCAAATGTCACATCCACAAGAGGTAATATGATCGTATCGCCGATCTTCGTTGCTTCCCCTACCACTGTTTTGGTAGATAACACCGTATTCATGCCTCTCATCAACGATTCGATTACTCCTGTAAAGTTATTTTCTGCCATTTATGCTGCCTCCCTTTTAAATAATTTAATCAATCTGCGCAAATCCTTATTAAAATAAACAATCCATGCTGTCTTTAATGCCTTAAATGCCGTTATTTTCCCTTTAATCAGCAAATCACCTTCTACAATCTGCCGCTCAAAGTCAGGAACTATGTCAATATGATTTCCAATCAACGGATATATAATACCGTAAATTGCCAGGATCTGACCAGTACCGGCAGGATCACCGGTTCCTATGAGAAGATTTCCGCGTATCCTGCGCGGAAAAATGCTCTTAAGCAGGGAAAACACCTGCCCGGAACAGACTTTCCATGCCCGATGAAAGGTATCGCTTTGTAAAATCCTCAGATAATATTGGATATTCTTTACAATATGCTTTATCTTATCACATATTTTTATAATTGTGTACTTTATATTTTTAAATACATACCAAAGCTTCTTTAAAAATGCAAAAAATTTATTCTTTTTCCCGCCTTCTTCCGGTTCATCTTCCTGCTTTTCGGGGACACTCTCTTTCCTATCACTTGTCTTTTCCTTTTGACTCTCAACTGTGACTTTTTTTTCAGCTTTCTTCTGTCCATCCCCTTCTTTGATTCCGCCATTTTGAATCGTTTGTGCCGCTTTTTTTTGAGACGTTTCTTTTGGAACATTTTCTTTTGGAACGTTTTCTTTTTGGTCGGTTTCCTTTGGGGCAGTTTCTTTTGGTTTATCAGAGCGGAAAATCGTAAAGCAGAAAATCCTGACCCGCCAAAATGCCGCCTCTGGGTAAGAAAATGCTGCATTTAAAACATGCAGAAGCCATGTAGCTTTTACTTTAACCACAACAGGTATTTCTTCCCCCACCTTCCGGTGCAATGTAATCTGGTATCGAACGGGCATAAAAAGCACAAGCAATATAAGTAACAATATGGTTCCAAGCAGAATAAGGACTATCATGCCTAGCACTTTTAAAATCATCAGCAGTACTGACAGCATATCATAATTGCTCCTTTGCTTTACGTTTTAAATATTCCTTCAAATTGCAATTTCCTGTGTTCTCCAGGCATTCCTGAGTGATTTTCATAATAATCTGTACTGCCTCCCCATAATCCGAAGCAATCCCCACGATAACAGGCGGATGATACCTGTAATATCGCTGCTTAAGATACGCGCTGTGAAAAATCTCAAGCTGGTCTGCCGATGTCGCTGCTGTAATCACATATACCTGCACGCCTGCATGATGCTTTAATTTCCATTTAACTTTTTGGGGATTGGTAACAGTATCGCCAATATAAAGGTATTTATAAAATTTCATTGTCAGACTCCAAAATATGCATCAAATATTCTCTTGGCAATGGGAACCGCATAGTCCCCTCCTGCGCCTGCTCCTTCAATAATGATCGTCACACAGATCTGCGGATCCTCTGCCGGTGCAAATCCTGTAAACCACGCATGGCTCTCTCCCTTGACTGTTCCATATTCAGCGGAGCCGGTTTTTCCGGCAGCCGTGTAGGGAAGCCCTTTTAGTCTGGTAGCCGTTCCTTCCTCAACCACATCTGTCATAAGTTCTTTCAGGATTGCCGCATCCTTTGAATCCATAAGATTGCCATAAGCGGAGGGTGAAAAAGTTTTCACATTGGTACCGGCGCTGTTTTGTACATAATCTATCAGATACGGTTTCATCAGTATTCCGTCATTGGCAACAGCACAGGTAATCATATTCAGCTGAAGCGGCGTGACGGCGGTGGTTCCCTGTCCGATTGAAATCTGCATCATTTCTGAATCGGAAGTCTGCTCCGACATATCCACCCGGCTTTTATTATAGCTAAAAGAAACAGGTAATTCCTGATTGAACAATAACTGGTCAAGGGTGCGCTCAAATCTGCCCCGGTCAAGTAATAGCCCCATATTGGCAAAGGATGTATTGCAGGATTTTGCAAAAGATCTCTCAAATCCCACCTGTCCATGTACAGTTCCATGATAACATTGTATCCTGTCCTCTCCTCTTGTAATAGCGCCGGTACAGTTATAGTTATAATTCTGGTAGGTATCCGGATTTTCTTTAATATATTCCAATGCCGTAACAATTTTAAAGGTGGAACCCGGCGGGTAAAGTCCCTGTGTTGCACGATTCAGCAAAACACTGCTTTCCTCATCCTGTATCAGCTCGTCCCACATATCCGAGATCTGCTCAGGATTAAAATCAGGCTTTGAAACCATCGCAAGAATCTTCCCTGTACCCGGCTCTGTCACAATGATTGCCCCCTGATATATGCCAAGCGCTGTGGAGGCAACCTGCTGTAGTTCCACATTTAATGTGGTATACACATCATCCCCCGGATATTTCTCGCCGCTCACATCAAGAGCGGCTTTCTGGGAAAGCGGTGCATTTGAATTAATCAGGTAATAATTTGCCTGCGCTTCCACTCCCATCCGCCCATTGGATGCATATCCTACCACATGAGAAAATAAATTCTGATAGGGATACTCTCTTTTTTCATTTCCCTCCTCATCCTCCACAGTCTGTGCCAGTATATTTCCGTCGGCGGCGTATATCCTGCCTCTTCTGTTCTGGGCAATCAGCATCTGCTGTCTTCCATTATAACTATTATTGATCAATTCCTGTCTATGGGTTATGGCATAGTGCGTAATATATCCTGCCATACACAAGAAAAGGAAAGTAAATGCCCAGGTAACAATCACGATCTCTTTATTTTTCTGATTTACTCTCTTTTTCAGATTCTTATTCTTCGTCTTCAATTTCATCTCCCGCCGAATATCGTCTACGTTTTATGCCGTTAGCTGTCTGGTAAAATTCTTCCTCATCATCCTCTATCCTCTTCCTGACAGGCTGTTTTTTCTTTTTTCTTTTCTTCAATGCCATTTTTTGTTGTTCACTTTCATCCTGCCTTATGATATAAAGCCCTTCCACAATTGCAAACATGACCAGCGTCGTAAGGACAGAACTTCCCCCATAGCTGATAAGAGGCAACGTAACTCCAGTGAGCGGAATAAATTTCGTTCCGCCGCCAATGGTAAGAAAAACCTGGAAAATATAGGTGACCCCAAGTCCAAATGCCGTAAGCTGGTAAAATTTATCTTTCAGCACCGCAGCTGTATTCATAAACATGATAAAGCAGCTCATACAGATCAAAATCAAACATACGGCAAATATAATTCCAAACTCTTCCGCAATCGCTGAAAATATGAAGTCCGCCTCCACAAAAGGAATCGCCCCCGGCGTTCCTTTGTACAGCCCCAGTCCAAACCAGTCTCCGCTGGAAATCGCAAACAAAGACTGCGTAATCTGATATCCTGCTGAGTCAATCACGCTCCAAGGATCCTTCCATGCCTGTACCCTTACCTGTACATGGGAAAACACCGTGTAGGCAACATAAGCCGCTGCCGAACCGCCTATCCCGCCGGCAAGCAGATAAAAAACATTTTTCGTTGCCACAAACACCATAAGTACATATACCATAAAAAATATCAATGCACTTCCCAGATCCTTTGAAATTACCAGCACAATTACATGCGCCGCCGCAAACACTGCCGTGGTAAAGACTTCAAAAAAGCCTGAAGACTGGTATAGCGCGCTCGCTACAAAAAATACGAATAGAATCTTCACAAATTCTGAAGGCTGGAAGGTGATTCCTGCAATAGAATAAGAAAGCTTGCTTCCATAGGTTGTCTGTCCTAAGATCATAACAATGGACAATGCCGCAATTCCCACTATGGCATAAATCCATTTCAGTTTTTTCAAAAACTTAAATTTATGGACAAAAAAGGGAATGATAAGCGCTACCGCCAGTGATCCTGTGACAATCACAAACTGTTTTACAGCCTTGTTCATATCAAGCCTTGTCAGTATCACGAAGCCAATGCCCAGCAACATGCACATATTATTCACAATCAGCCTGTTTGATTTTGGGTAAAGCATACGGTACAGTACAATGGCTGCATACAGCATAATCTGCTGAAATGCATAAAAGAACAGATACGTCACATCCCCTGTCTCAAAACAGATTACAAGAAAACAACTGAAATGAAAAGCAAACATCAACAGATTCTGCCTCACATAAATACCGTTTCGCCGTTCCTCATTATCATAACGAAATACAGCAAAACTCTCATACGTATATAAAGTTATCAACAGCGCAATGATATATTTTGAAAACTCGCTGATGTAAACGACCATTTACTCTACTCCTCGTTTATAGTGTCCGGTTGTATATTCCTTATAAAAAGGATCTCTATATATATTTGAAATATCACGATAATAACGGATGACCTGCAAAGTCTCCTGCTTTTCTTCCGTTGTGAAATCAAGTCTTAAATTTTCTGCCGGAAACATCTTATCATAAGAAACTTTGTGCAGAGATAACGGTACACTATTATAAAGAACATTATAACAGCATAAGCAGTCCATATAAACAGGAAATTGTTTTTCGTACCTGTCTTTCAGCATCATAGTTCCCGGCGTATGGCTGCAGCTTTCCATGGTTTTTCTGATACAGTTAGCCGTAATCATCATGGGAAGCCTTCCATAAACAATTGCGGATGCCTGCATTTTCCTTTCCGGAGAAGCTGCCAGCAGTTCCCTCCATTCGTACCTATTGCATTCAATAGGAAGATAAAATTCTGATGCACGTTCATCCCAGAATCTGAGCGTTTCTCTGTTCCAGATATAAAGATTGGCATCCAATACCATTTTCCATGAAGGATTCTTATAGTAAAAGAATTGATAGCTTTCCAGATTTCTAATCAAAATTCCTTCAAATAATCCTGTTTGAAGCGCTTCTTCCATTCTTTCCAGATATTTTTTGTCTTTTTCTCTGACTATATAAGGCACTGCCAGAAAAAATGTCTGCCCGCCTTCCATGCAACCTGCCTTATAGGCGTTCAGTTTTTGAAGACCTTCTTGAAAAAGAAGGGTGTAATCCAGATAAATACGGGCAATCTTCTCCTCGCAGGCCGCCTCCAGCTGTTCCATTGTCCGTACAAGCACATGCAACACTTTCTGCTTTTCCCATTGTTTTCCCATGTTTTGTTTTTTTACAGAAGAATGCTGATTGCAGCTGGTTTCTTCTGGCACAGCCGCCTTTCTGCCCGGATAATCAAGACCATTCCGGCAGATCATTTCCCTCTCCACGGCAGCTATAGTCATTCTGCGCAGTTCATTTAAAGAACGCACCGGCAGAAATACCGAATCACTTATGGCAACATCTACATCCGTAATTTTTATGAGACTATTGCCGCTCTTTTTCATCTGCTCTTCTATTTTTTCCATCGTAAGCGGTTGTTTTTGAGCCTTCTGTACGATATCACCCTTGCAGGTGACACAGATTTCCCCTTCCTGTAAAGAAAAACATGCCTCTTTTTCCGGTGCAAGATATACCTTTGCCACGGCTTCACGGCAAAGTTCAGCATCAATATATTGTTTTTCTATATCAGCAAGAAATCCGGCATCTGTTTCGGAATAAGAGGGTGACTCAAGGCTTAACATTTCTTTTCCATTATGACGCTTAAAATACCCGTCTCCCGTCTGACTCCTAATATATAGAGTACGCAGAATATCCCTGTCCTCTTCCAGAACATGGTAATGATCTTTATCCTGATAATATAAGTCAATGTACTTTCTGTAAATTGCCGTCACGCCCGCCGCATATGCAGGCTTTTTCATTCTGCCTTCTATCTTGAAAGAATCAATCCCAGCTTCTATCAGCGAAGGAAGCAGGTCAATTGTGCACATATCCCTCATACTCAAGGGATAACACTGCTTACCTGCTTTTGTTTCATAGGGAAGACGGCAGGGCTGTGCGCACCTTCCCCTGTTCCCGCTTCTTCCTCCCAACATGCTGCTTAAAAGACATTGCCCCGAATAGCAATAGCACATGGCACCATGAACAAAGGCTTCTACCTCAATCCCTGTTTC
The DNA here is from genome assembly GCA_014804785.1 of Lachnospiraceae bacterium. Classification (GTDB taxonomy): domain Bacteria; phylum Bacillota; class Clostridia; order Lachnospirales; family Lachnospiraceae; genus Suilimivivens. The sequence continues at coordinate 237,175 of JAAUZD010000023.1, read as the reverse complement.
GGACTTGATTTTTTTAATTTCTTCCAGCGATAATTCCCGGGCGGGAACAATTCTGCTTATACCTTCCTTTTTAACAAATGATGCACCCAGGCTTCCAGTCAGTGTCATCTGGGTGCTTGCATGAAGCTCAAGCCCCGGAAAACAGGCTTTTATATATCGCAGTACTCCCAGATCCTGTATGATGACACCGTCAAGCCCCTCCTTATAAAAGGGCAACAAGAAATGATACAATTCATCCAGTTCCTTCTCCTTCACAAGGGTGTTCACCGTAAGATAAACTTTCCTTCCGAATACATGCGCCAAATGGATTCCCTCGCAAATCTCATCCTGTGTAAAATTATCTGCATACGCACGGGCGCCATAAAGCTCTCCTCCCAGGTAAACAGCATCCGCCCCCGCTTTTATTGCCCCCTTTAATGCATGGAAATTTCCTGCCGGAGACAGTAATTCTACTCTTCCCATTTTTTCCCTTTTCGTCAACTCGCACAAAAAGCTGTCTTCTCAAGACAGCTTTCAACTATTTTTTAATTCTGTTTCAAGTTTTATGATTTTCTTAGCGCTTTCATTTACTTCATTCTGAAGTGACTTCACATTCTTTTCTGTATTTTCCAGCTTAATCTGAGAAGCAATCAATTCGTGTTTCAGATTATATAATTCCTTTTCCTTGCTTTGAATTTCTTCCTCAAGAAGACTGATCTGCTTCTTTGCTTTAAAATAATCATCTGCAATATTCAGTTGAAGTAAGACGCTTTGCGTGTCCAGAGGCTGCCTTCTGAAGGACTCCACTTTACCATATTCAGCCATTTTGTTGTTGATATAGGAAGCCACCTTCTGCAAATATTCCTCGCTTTCATAGCCGCTTAAAGTAAATACTTTACCGCCAATAATTACTTCTGTATCTGTTTTTGCTGACATCAGGCTCACCCCTCTATACACAAAATATATAGCTTATCCATAGTAGTAATACAACATCTATTATAAGCAGATTATTCTGGAATTTCAAGCCCTAAATGATGATATGCCAAATCTGTCACAACTCTTCCCCTGGGAGTGCGATTGATGAATCCATTTTTCAGAAGATAAGGCTCATAAACATCCTCTATGGTGCCGGAATCCTCTCCGATTGCCGCTGCAAGCGTATCCAATCCCACAGGCCCTCCGCCAAATTTCTGCATCATGGATAAAAGAATGTTTCTGTCAATATGATCCAACCCCATTCTGTCCACGTCCATCAGATCCAACGCCGTCATTGCAACCGCTTCCGTTATGATGCCGTCATGTTTTACCTGCGCATAATCCCTGACTCTTTTCAGCATTCTGTTGGCAAGTCTCGGCGTCCCTCTGCTTCTCTTTGCCATCTCCATGGCGCCTGCCGGTTCAACAGGTGCATTTAAGACCTTTGCCGATTGCATAATGATTGTCTGCAATTCTTCCACACTGTAAAACTCTAATCGGTGTATGATTCCAAAACGATCCCGCAAAGGCGCTGTCAAAAGCCCCGCCCGTGTGGTAGCGCCTACCAAGGTAAAATGAGGAAGATCAAGTCTTATGGATCTTGCGGTAGGTCCCTTGCCTATCATAATATCAATTGCAAAGTCTTCCATTGCCGGATAAAGCACTTCCTCCACCTGCCTGTTCAGCCTGTGGATTTCATCCACAAAAAGCAGATCGCCTTCCTGCAGATTATTTAGAATAGCCGCCATTTCTCCCGGTTTTTCAATTGCCGGACCGCTGGTGACTTTCATATTTACTCCCATTTCATTTGCAATGATTCCGGCAAGGGTAGTTTTACCAAGACCGGGGGGACCGTAGAAAAGCACGTGATCAAGAGAATCCTTTCTTTGCTTTGCTGCTTCTATATAAATTTTCAGGCTGTCCTTAATTTTGGATTGACCAATATAGTCATTGAGGCATTGGGGACGAAGGGAACCTTCAATCCGTATGTCTTCTTCCTGCAAATTTGTCTCTATCATTCTTTTTGCCATACTTCCTGCTCCATATTGTCCGTTTTAAAACATATTTTTAAGCGCAAGCTTTAAGATTGTCTCTACATCCATATCATCCGCCGCCTGAACACCTTTTACTGCATGCAGGGCATCCGATGCAGAATAGCCAAGCGCTGTAAGCGCTTCCACAGCTTCGTTTCTGGCATGATTTCCTGCGCCGGACAAGCCATCCCCCAGTTGCTTCATTTCTTTATGAATCAATGTATCTTCAAGGGAAATCTTATCTTTCAGATCAAGAATGACCCTTTCTGCCGTTTTCTTTCCGATACCGGGTGCTTTGGATATGGCGGCGGCATCACCTGAAATAATCGCAAACTTCAGATTATCTGCACTCATGACAGACAAAATTGCCAATCCCCCTTTAGGCCCAATTCCGTTTACCGTAATCAGCTTTTTAAAAATTTCCAGATCATCCCGGGTCAGAAATCCATACAGACTGAACATATCCTCCCTGACACAGGTATAGGTATATAATTTCACCTCCTCGCCCACGCCGGGCAGAAGAGATGCCGTCCCGGTAGAAATCTTTATATTATATCCAATGCCTCCTGTGTCCACCACTACATTTTCTTCTGTGATGTCATCTATTTTTCCTTTTACGAATGCTATCATTTAAGGGGTTCCTTTCGATAATATGGTTTGAATATACGGCAGAACCAACGCTGCCACAATCCCTATTAAAATGCCGGTAATAAGACCGGCAATCATAAGAATCGGTATATAGTAGACAATTCCATAAGTCTCGACCACGAAGAATGCCACCAGAAGCTGTCCCAGATTATGTGCCACGCCTCCCGCTGCACTCACCACCGGTACATGAAACCAATGGGTTTTTTGAAGAATCGTCATAACAAACGCACTCACAAGAGCCCCTGTCAAAGAATACATAATCATGGACAGACTTCCAAACATAAAACCACTGAGCAAAGCCTTGACAATCGTTAAGACAAAGGCATCCTTCCATCCGAATAAATACAGGCAGAGCACTACGGCAAGATTCGCAAGCCCAAGTTTTATCCCTGGAATTCCGCTTTGAAAGGGTATGATTGTCTCAATATAGGACAAAATCAGTGCAAATGCCAATAGAAGCCCTAAATAAGCCGTCTTGTTTTTCATCTTCAGTAAGTGACTGCATCCAGATCACTTTCCTCCTTTGATTCAATTTGTATCACCAGCTTATGAGGGAGACAGATGATACTTTCACCATTCCGTGAAATGGCTCTTTGCCTGATGCAAAGCCCATCCGGACAATCCGCATCAGAAACAGAAACCTGTCCGCCGCTGATGAGAAGCAGATTATAACCTTCTTCTTCATAAGAAATGGAAATTGTCTGATCTTCCAGTATACTGTAGGTTCCAATTTCCAGCCCCTCCTGGAGAACTCTGACTACCGCAGGTGCATCTTTATTTAAGAACAGGGGAATCAGCCAGATGATAAACGCGATAAGCAGAATTCCCACAAGAAGTATGATATCTTTTTTCAATTTTTTCATAAATCCATCTTACCACAAGCGAACATATGTTTCAAGTTGTTTTGAATCATAATACAAAACAAACGCTGCCGGCTTCGCGAACTGTTCCTTATATTCAAAACAGGAATCCCTTTTGAGGATTCCTGTATCTATCACCTATTCAGAACTTCCATCTGTGCCATCGCCTTCAGCATCTGTTTCCCCGGTCTCTTCGGCATTCTCGGTTTCATCAATGGTCAGGTATTTAAGATTTCCTTTCACGTCTGTCACCTGATAATTTTCAATAAGAGCTGATATATATTCGGATACCGCCTGGCTTGCCAGAGTACTTGAAATATTTGCATCATCAGCCTCATCATAATATCTGTTCACGAACTCTACCACATAATATTGATTATAGATCTCATCCTTTAAAACTGCGATATCGCCTTCCTTGCGGCCTTCATCATATAACCAGTCTGATACAACGTCGGGGATGGAGGAAGAATTTCTTCCTTCGTTAAGACTGTATTCCGTTTCCGCGTCTTCATACGAAGCTTTCATATCCTCGGAAGCATTTTGAATACATAACTCTTCAAAATCCCCTCCGTCCTGACGCGCCTTCATCATTGCATCCGCCTTATCGCTGATTTCATCCATAGCCGCGTTTATTTCATCCTCTGTGGCTTCTTCGGAAACATCTGCGGTAAAGGTAAAGCTTCTGTAATCTACTTTATCATAATCTACTTTATGCTCTTCATAATACGCCTTAACCTCTTCTTCCGAAGGAGTATTTGTTTCAAGCAGTTCATCATAATATGCATTTGCAACCATGCCTTCTTTTACAAACGGAGCTACATTCTTTTCGGTCGCATAGGTTCCGAAATTCATCTTGTAAAACTCACTTACGCTTGTCCCCGCAGAATCAGCGGCTGCCTTAAATTCCGTCAGAAAGGTTTCGTATTCCTCTGTTGTATCATAAGTAAATCCCGCTTTTCCGGCATCATCTACCAGAGCCTTTGTCTGCCTGATCTGCTCCACCGTCATTTCATCAAAAAAATCTTTCCATGTCATATTGTCCATATACTGCTGTTTTGAAAAATCACCGGAAGTATCCAGCCCCATATATGGCAGAATGGATGCCCAACTATTTAAATAATTATTGACAGTAGTCTCATAATAATAATCATACTCAAGTCCATTAAGTTCATGCTCGCCCACTTTAACATAAGTTCCGTTAAGCGCTGCATTCTTTCTGATGATAGGCGCGGCTATAGAAGCCACGATGATCACTGCTATTACAAGCCCGATGATTGCCGCAATCATTTTTGTCAATTTTGCCTGGCGCTCATCCTTTAACTTCTGTTGTCTCCTTGCTTCCATCTTGCGGTCATATTTTGTCTGAATCTTCTGCTCCGTTTTTACTTCAGGCGTATTATTCTTAGCCATTTGTAAAGTTCCTCCTCATTTCCAATCATTCTTCTCTGATTTCCTATCCTAGCAGGAAAATGTGTCCATCCTGTGAATACCCATGCTATTTTACTACATTTTTAATAGAAAAGAAAGTATTTAAGAAAAATGATTGATATAATTCACCAATCCTTCCGCCGCAATGATCTTCTGCATGAACTCCGGGAATGCCTGCCCCTTAAACTCAGTTCCCTTGGTGAGATTCTTAATGATGCCGGATTCAAAATCCACTTCAACTTCATCCCCCTGACTGATCCCCTTTGCCGCCTCAGGGCATTCGATAATCGGAAGTCCTATATTGATGGCATTTCTGTAAAAAATCCTTGCAAAGGTCTCTGCGATCACACAGCTTACACCGGCTGCCTTGATGGCGATGGGCGCATGCTCTCTGGAGGAACCGCAGCCAAAATTCTTATCGGCAACAATGATATCGCCCTTCTTCACATTTTTGATGAAGTCCTTATCAATATCTTCCATACAGTGTGACGCCAGTTCTGCCGGATCTGATGAATTCAGGTATCTGGCGGGAATGATTACATCCGTATCTACATTATCTCCATATTTAAAAACAATTCCTTTTGCTGCTTTCATGTTCGTTTTCCTTTCTTTCAACCTAAATCTTATAATTGACAGGGACAGGAAATCTTTCCTGTGACGGCGCTTGCAGCCGCTACAGCGGGGCTTGCAAGATAAATTTCAGAATCCACATGTCCCATACGCCCTACAAAGTTACGGTTCGTCGTAGATACGCATCTCTCACCTTCCGCCAATATTCCCATGTACCCTCCAAGACAGGGACCGCAAGTAGGTGTGCTTACAATGGCGCCTGCCTCGATAAAGATTTTAAGGAGTCCTTCTTCCATCGCCTGCATATAAATCGACTGGGTAGCCGGGATAACGATACACCGCATTCCCTTTGCCACATGTCTTCCCTTTAAGACTTCTGCTGCGATACGCATATCATCAATACGTCCGTTCGTACAGGAACCAATCACCACCTGATCGATCTTAATATCCTCTTTGATCTCATCAATCGTTCTGGTATTCTCCGGCAGGTGCGGGAATGCAATGGTGGGACGTAAGGCGCTTAAGTCGATGGTATATTCTTCATCATAAACCGCATCCTCATCCGCCTCATAAACAGTATAAGGTTTCTTAGAATGCTCCTTCATGTATGCGATGGCAAGATCATCCACAGGGAATATACCGTTCTTTCCGCCGGCTTCAATTGCCATATTAGCAATTGTGAACCGGTCATCCATGGTCAGATTCTTAATGCCCTCTCCTGTAAATTCCATGGATTTGTACAGAGCTCCGTCAACGCCAATCATACCAATGATGTGCAGAATCACGTCCTTGCCGCTCACCCACTTTTGCGGCTTGCCTACAAGATTGAACTTAATTGCCGCAGGCACTTTGAACCATGCCTTTCCGGTTGCCATGCCGGCTGCCATATCTGTGCTTCCAACACCTGTTGAGAAAGCCCCTAATGCACCATAGGTACAGGTATGGGAGTCCGCGCCTATAATCACATCGCCTGCTACCGTTAAGCCTTTTTCGGGAAGAAGGGCATGTTCGATTCCCATCTCTCCTACCTCAAAGTAATTGGTTATCTCATTGCGATAAGCAAATTCCCTTACACATTTGCAATGCTCTGCGGATTTAATATCCTTATTTGGAACAAAATGATCCGGTACAAGCGCGATCTTATCCTTGTCAAACACGCCATTTACCTTCATTTTTTCCATTTCTTTAATAGCAACAGGACTTGTGATATCATTTCCAAGAACCAGATCCAACTCTGCTTCTATCAACTGCCCTGCTTCTACTTTATCAAGTCCGGCATGTGCTGCCAGTATTTTCTGGGTCATCGTCATTCCCATGGTCATTCCCTCCTGTAAATTTCTGATTCATTTTCTCATTTACTATGTATGATTTTAACATAGAAATCCTTTTTTGAAAAATAGTATCTATTCATAGCTTTTATAACTTGTAGTTATGAAATCATAATGTTATAATTACAAATAATTATTTCTTTGAACGTTAAACCTGTACCTTTGACAAGGAGAAATTATGGAACAAAATCTTAACTTATATCATATTTTTTACGAAGTGGCAGGATGCAAAAATTTTTCCATTGCTGCCAAAAAACTATATATAAGCCAGCCGGCAGTCAGTAAATCTATCTCCCGGCTGGAGGAAGACTTAAATACCACGCTTTTCCATCGTTCCTCCAGAGGAGTCACTTTAACGCCGGAAGGAGAACATTTATATAAACACGTGGAACAGGCTCTTTTCCTCTTAAAATCCGGCGAGGAACAACTTAGGGCATCCATCTCCCAGAATGTAAGCCATCTTTCCATAGGAGTAAGCACCACCTTATGTAAATACGTATTGCTTCCCCTGTTAAAAAACTTTATTGCTGAAAATCCCAGTATAAAGATTACAATTTCCTGCCAGTCTACCTTTAATACTCTCTCCTCCCTGCAGGATGGATCTATCGATATCGGTCTGGTAGGACTCCCCTCAAAATTGGAGGAAAGACGCGGGATTACTTATCTTCCTTTAAAGACCATTGAAGATATCTTTGTTGCTACAGACTCATATCTCGCCCCTTTACATAATAAACACAAGAGTGAATTGTATGAACAGGAGGAATTTTTTAACGAGGCATCCTTTATCATGCTGGATAAAGATAATATCTCCCGCAAGCATGCTGATACCTTTTTATCTGCTCATCATCTTAAGTTTCACAATATCATTGAAGTAAATAATATGGATTTATCTATCGAATTTGCAAAAGCAGGCTTAGGGATTGCCTGTGTAATCAGTGATTTTGTAAGCAATGACATAAAAAACGGAACCCTGCGGGAACTGAAATTAGGCCACAGGATTCCAAAACGTCAGATTGGGTTCGCGTATCCATCCATAAATGCACCTGTTTCCGGTGCTCTAAATACGCTGATACAATATTATCAGACGCGGCTTTAAATATATTATCCGTACGTCAAAAAAATCCCTGCGGAATTGAAATTCGCAGGGATTTTTTGACATAAGCATAACACACAAAACGTTTATTTTTTTCCACTTAGTTATTGATCAACTTATCATTTTCATTATTCCAGCTGTACAGCTTACGGATTTCCTTACCAACCTGCTCTGCGGGATGCTCAGCTGCCAGTTTTCTCATAGCCTTGAAGTGAGCCTGTCCGCCTGCCGGTGACATGTCAAGCAGGAAGTCTTTTGCGAAGCTGCCATCCTGAATATCCTTCAAGATTTTCTTCATGGTCTTCTTAGTTTCATCTGTGATGATCTTAGGACCTGTGATGTAATCGCCGTATTCTGCCGTATTGGAGATGGAATATCTCATTCCTTCAAATCCTGACTGATAAATCAAATCTACAATCAGCTTCATTTCATGAATACATTCAAAATATGCATTTCTGGGATCATAACCAGCCTCTGTAAGAGTCTCAAAACCTGCCTGCATCAGTGCGCATACGCCGCCGCAAAGAACTGCCTGCTCACCGAAAAGATCTGTCTCTGTCTCTGTTCTGAAAGTGGTCTCAAGTACGCCTGCTCTGGCGCCGCCGATTGCAAGTGCATATGCAAGAGCCTTATCAAGCGCTTTTCCTGAAGCATCCTGATGAACTGCAACAAGACAAGGAACACCCTTTCCAGCCTGATATTCGCTTCTTACGGTATGACCGGGTCCCTTGGGAGCGATCATGGTAACGTCCACATTCTTAGGAGGCACGATCTGACCGAAATGAATGTTGAAGCCGTGTGCGAACATCAGCATATTTCCCTCTTCCAAGTTGGGTTCAATATCTTTCTTATACATAGCTGCCTGTAATTCATCGTTGATAAGAATCATGATGATATCGGCCTTCTTAGCAGCCTCAGCCGCCGTATATACTTCAAATCCCTGCGCCTCGGCCTTTGCCCATGATTTTGATCCTTCATAAAGACCAATGATGACGTTACATCCTGATTCCTTTGCATTTAATGCGTGTGCATGTCCCTGGCTTCCGTAACCTATGACTGCAATTGTTTTTCCTTCCAATAAAGACAGGTTACAATCTTCCTGATAATAAATATTTGCCATTTTTTCTCCTTTCCTGCGAGGTTCTGCCTCGAAAAAGTTCTGCCTCTGTGAGGTTTCCCTTATTGATAATGAAATATATACCCACTGCTTTTACAGATAAGTAACGTTTTCTGTTCCTCTTCCCAGACCTGCAATACCCGTTCTTGCAAGTTCCAGGATTTCATAGCCTTCTAAGAGATTGATGAACGCTTCGATTTTATCCTGATTTCCTGTCAGCTCTACAATAAGGCTGTCCGATGCCACGTCGATAATCTTTGCGCGGAAAATATCTGCTATGGCAATAACGCCCTGTCTCTGATTCTGGTTCGTCTTTACTTTGATGAGAGCCAGTTCACGATAGACGCTGTTTTCCGGAGCAAGTTCCTTGATATCCCTTACATCCACCAACTTTGCCACCTGTTTTTCAATCTGATCGAGGATTTCATCATCCCCGGAAGCAACTATGGTGATTCTGGTAAACCTGGGATCAGCTGTAACACCTGCCGTAATGCTTTCAATATTATAACCTCTTCTTGAAAAAAGACCTGAAATATGGCTTAACACGCCCGCGGTATTGTCCACTAAAAGCTGAAATACTTTCTTACGCAACTTTTCATCCTCCTTAACATTTAAAAACCATTTTATCAACATACCAGTGAAAAGTCAACTTACATAATTAATTGAAATATTGATTTATTTTAATCTGTCTCGTTGCACTTCTGAAGCGCCAATGTACCGGTACGTGCTACTTCCACAATGCTGACTGTTTTGAACATACTGATCAGAAGCTGCACCCGCTCCGGCGTATCGCACATCTGGATCAGCATCAGATTCTTTGACATATCCACGATCTGCGCATTCATGATCTCACAGATCTCCATGATATCCCTGCGGTTGCTCTTGTTGTATTTTACCTTCATAAGAAGCAGTTCTCTGCTGATGCTGCTGGTCTCATCAAAAGTCTTCACCTTGATGACATCCAGCTTTTTATTCAATTGCTTTTCTATCTGCTCTATGGTACGTTTATCCCCACTGCTGACAATGGTCATACAGGAAACTTGGGAATCATCTGTTTCTCCCACCGCAAGGGAATCAATGTTGAAGCACCTTCTGGAAAACAGCCCTGCCACCTTGCAAAGTACGCCGGAACGGTTTTCTACTAATACGGAATAAATTTTTTTCATAGTCCTTTCCTCCTTACTTTACCAAATCCATAGGGTTAATGATACATTCCAAAAGTACAGATTCATCCTCTTTTAAGAATTCATCTAAAATCTCATCTGCCTTATCCATATTCTCAAGCCGGAGGAACTTCATATCATAAGCCGACGAAAGCTTTTCAAGGTCGGGACTTCCCGATAAATCCACCACAGAATAATGATCCTTATAAGTATAATGCTGATACTCTCTTACCATTCCCAGATAATTATTCTTAAGTACGATGATTTTCACCGCAATCCCATGCTGACGCATAGTCGCAAGTTCCATCATGGACATCTGGAAGGAACCGTCACCGCAGACGGCAATGACCTGTTTCCCTTTATCAGCCAGTTTAGCACCCATGGCTGCCGGAATAGAATATCCCATGGTTCCCATTCCGCCGGAGGTAAGGAATCTTCCCTTTTTTACAATGTGATAGCCGCAGGACCAGATCTGATTCTGCCCCACGTCGGCAACATAGATACCGTCATCCTGCATTTTTTCGGACAGCAGTGTGATAAATCTGGCAGGATCCACATAGGCAGGATCCGGATTACGCTTCGGAACCATTGTTTCTCTATATGTATTTAATGTATCCAGCCACTTATCATGCTCACATTCAAACTCCTGTGCAAGAAGATCTTCAAAAATGTGCTTTGCATCACCCACCAGCGGTATAGTAGGCCCCACATTCTTTCCGATTTCAGCCGGATCCACATCAATATGAATCAGCACCTTGTTATTTGTGATAAGATCAGGCTGACTGACTGCACGGTCCGCCACTCTCGCACCTACCATGATCAAAAGATCTGATTCATTCATCGCCCTGTTGGCATAGGGTTTTCCATTGTTGCCCACCATGCCGAAATAAAGGGGATGTCTGGTTGGAACGACCCCGATTCCCATCATCGTTGAAACCACCGGAATCTTATGTTTTTCAGCGAAGGCGAGTAATTCCTTTTCTCCGTCCGAAAGCAGGACGCCGCCCCCGGCACAGATGATTGGCCGTTTTGCCTTTTCAAGTTCCGCCGCCACTTTTTTGATCTGTACCATATTTCCCTTTACAGTAGGCTTGTAAGTACGCATGGAAATGGTCTCAGGATAACTAAACTTCCGAATTTCTGCATTCTGGATGTCAATAGGTACATCAATCAGAACCGGTCCCTTTCTTCCTGTATTAGCAATGTGGAATGCCTCCTTAAAGATCCGAGGAATATCACTGGCATCCTTTACAAGATAGCTGTATTTCACAAAAGACTCTACCGCTCCTGTGATATCCGCCTCCTGGAACACATCGCTCCCAAGCAGCTCGGAATTAACCTGTCCCGTAATGCATACAAGAGGTATGCTGTCTGCAAAGGCGGTTGCAATTCCGGTAATCACATTGGTAGCCCCGGGACCGGAGGTGACAGCGCATACCCCCACCTTCCCTGAAACTCTGGAAAGACCGCTTGCAGCATGGGCTGCATTCTGCTCTGTCCGTATAAGTATGGTCTGTATCGATGAATCCAAAATACTGTTATAGAATGGGCAAATAGCCACCCCGGGATAACCAAAAACATATTCAACGCCTTCTGCCTCCAGGCATTTTACGATTGCATCTGCTCCTATCATTTAATTTCTTCACTCCTTTTTCTATTTTCTTACTCATCTATTTTCTTACATATCAAGAAGTTGTTTTGCTACACGCACTGCTTCCGCCGCATCTCTTGAATACCCGTCTGCACCGATTTCCTTTGCATACTCCGATGTGATGACAGCTCCGCCAATCATAATTTTGGCATTTACCTTCTTTTCCTTTGCATAATCAATCACTTGCTTCATTTCCTGCATCGTGGTCGTCATAAGCGCCGACATTGCAATGATCCGGGCGTTATGCTTAACGGCCTCGTCAATAATCACCTCTTTGGGCACGTCCTTTCCAAGGTCGATAATCTGAAAACCATGATTTTTTAACATCAGCGCCACCAGATTCTTTCCGATATCGTGAATATCTCCCGCCACGGTGGCAATCACAATTACAGGCATTTCTTCCCCCTTGGTCTGCGTAGAAAGAAAGGGTTCCAGATACTCAATAGAAAGTTTCATTGCCTCCGCGCTTGCAATCAGCTGGGGCAGGAAATATTTTCCTTTATCAAATAAAATACCCACTTCATTGATTGCCGGGAGCAGCATGTCATTTAAAATATGAGAAGCCTCCTGCCCGCTTTCCATCATGCATTTCGTATGCTCTGTGATCTGTTTCCGGTTTCCCTTCATCACATCCTGATAGATCTGATTATCCAGCATCGCCGCGCTGACAGCATCCTTTGCAGTATCCTCTGTCTGGGAAGCTTCCTTACGCCCTGCCTCTTTTCCTGCCGCCGGCTGACTGACTATGGCAGGCGCTTTTTCTTTATATACACCAATTCTCTCAATATACCGCGTATCCGCATCTTCTTTGTTCATCAGAAGATCCGAAGCAAAGGCTGTATTGACCAGCAGATCCTGGGATGGGTTGGCGATTGCCATGGTAAGCCCTTCCCGGATTGCCATGGTAAGAAATGCCGCATTTACAAAACTTCTCTCCGGCAGTCCAAAAGAAACATTGGATAGCCCGCAGATAGTTGCAAATCCTTTCTCTTTACAATACCGGATGGTCTCGAGCACTTCCCTTGCCGCGTTTGGATTAGCCCCCACCGTGGCTACCAGACCATCTACCACAATATCTTCCCTTGTCATGCCCAGTTCAAATGCCATCTGACTGATCCGGTCTATGATTTCAATCTTCTCTTCCAGCGAGTCCGGAAGCCCTTTATCGGAAAGGGGGAGCAGAATGAACATGGCTCCGTACTTCTTTGCCAGCGGAAGCAGTTTATTCAGTTTTTCCGTTTCCCCCGATATGGAATTAATCAGCGCCCTTCCCGGATATCTGCGCAGAGCAGCTTCAATGACATCCACATGGCTGGAATCAATGGATAAGGGAAGATTAGATATGGTCGTTACTTCATCTAAAACCTTAAGCATCATTTCCTTTTCATCAATACCGCTCATTCCCACATTGATATCTAAAAGCGCTGCCCCGCATTCTTCCTGTTCCTCTGCAAAAGAAAGCGCCAGTTCCAAATTACCTTCCCGCAACTCGGCTTGCAGCTTTTTTTTGCCCGTAGGGTTAATGCGCTCTCCTACGATCATAAAAGGCGAATCCAGTCCAAAGGATACTGTTTTCCGTTCGCTGGAAAGATAGCGCATACCGGAACGGCCTTTGGGTACTATCTGCATATCCTTCGTTTCTTCAACCAGCTTTTCAATATATTCCGGTGTGGTTCCACAGCATCCTCCTAAAATACTCGCCCCTGCCTCTACCAGTTTCTTCATTTCTTTTCCGAAAGTGGCAGCATCCATATCATAAACAGTCTCACCTTCGCTATTTAAACTCGGCATACCGGCGTTGGGTTTTGCAATAACCGGAATGGAAACCACTTCAGAAATATTCTGAATCAGTTCCACCATTTTATCAGGTCCTGTGGAGCAGTTTGCACCTATCGCACACACACCCAGCTTTTCAAGCGTTATCGCAGCACTCACACCATCCGTGCCATAAAGAGTCCTGCCATCAGATTCAAAAGTAAGTGTTGCCATTACCGGCAGATCACAGACCTCCTTCGCTGCAATGAGCGCTGCCCTGGTCTCCTGCAGGCTCATCATTGTTTCAACCACAAGAAGATCCACACCTGCATCACAAACTAGTTTAATCTGCTCCTTATATACATCAATCAGCTCCTCAAAATCCATGTCACCCATAGGTACAAGCTGACGCCCTGTCATAGTGAGATCTCCCGCAACAAGAGCCTTTCCGCCTGACGCATCTTTAGAAAGCTTTACAAGATGATTATTGATTTCTTCTATCTGCCCTTCCAGTCCATACTCTTTTAATTTGATCCGGTTTGCAGTAAAGGTAGGCGCATAGATGATATTGCTCCCTGCCTCCACAAATTCTCTCTGAAGTCCTATAAAAATATCAGGATTCTCTAAAATCCACTTTTCAGGGCAGACACCGCCGGGCATTCCTCTTTTCATAAGATTCGAGCCTGTGGCGCCATCCAAATAGATTAATCTATTCTTTACAAATTTCATAAACTCTTCTTTTTTCACGTTTTTATACCTATGCCTTATATATTTACACTGCATTTTCAATGTTAGCATAATTTTATCAAAACTACAATTGTAAAACATTTAATCTTTCTAATATATATGCCCAGCGGTGTCACTGTTCCTGTATCGCCACACGCAGCGCTACATGGTGCGGCACCCGCACCAGGGTTGTTGACTTCAATCGACAACTATGATACCTTTAAATAGATATTTTATAAAAATACACAGGGGGATTCCTTTTGAAAACATCCTTTACTTTAAAATTAATACTCATTTCTATGTGTCTGTTTGTTATGACAGGTTGCGGAAAAGATGCTGAACTTGAAAATTATAAAGCAAACATGAATCAATTTTTTGAGAATGTCCGAATATTTGATTCATCCATAAATTCGATTGACCCTGATTCTGAAACCGCCGTATCAGAACTCTTAGCTTTATTAGATTCCATGGATACCTCCTTTGCGCAGATGGCATCCCTTGAGGTGCCGGACGGTTTCCCTGGTGTGGAAGAGCTTGCAGATGAAGCAAGCTCCTGTATGTCAGAAGCCGTCTCTTATTATCATCAGGCTTATGAGGGGGAATATAATGCTTCTCTTGAGGATGCTGCCCGTCAGAATTATAAACGTGCTAATGAAATGCTTCAGTATATTGTTTCAATTTTTCACGGCGATATCCCGGAAGAAATTTATACTTATGATGACGAAACCGAAGAAATACCTGAAAATCCAGAAGCAGCTGAAGAATAATCATCATTCGATTATAAACACAATGTATTATGTTGATAAAACTGAAACGCCTAAGATTTACTCTCAGGCGTTTCAATTCATAATTATGTATGAAATGGCTTTTTCTTATTTTAAGATTCTAATCTTACCGATAAGCGGAACTTCTTTTTCTTCCTGATTGATGGCAGCTACAAGACCCATAATCCAGCAGACGAGCATGAATACTGCCCAAATCCATCCGATACATGGAATCACACCCAAAAGGGAAAACAGCATAACTACCAGTGCCTGATTGAGATGGAATTTAGCCCCTTCTTTATCTCCTGCTAAAAGAGCTATCACAAGTCCAATCCATGTCAGATACGCTACAATACTTGTTGTTTTTGCGTCCATTAATAATAATCCTCCTTAAGGTAAAAATAAAGTTACTTCACAACTATACCTTATAATATTAAATAATGCAAGCGAATATTAAAAAATTATAAAATCAGTAAAATATTTATTATCTTCACCGCCCACTGAGTTAAAATGACAACAATTGCTGCATACATATAATACTGTATATGTATTTCCTTTTCCTGAATCGTGCCGCTTATATGTTTCCGGTAAAAATAAAGGAGCATAAAATGCACATATGCCAGCACACCATAAATGACCGTCGGATTAAAATAAAAGCTCCTTATAATATCTCCCCTGAATAAGTAATAAAATGCCCTGGTTCCACCGCAGCCTGGGCAGGGAAAGCCACATATCCTGCGCACTGCACATGCTGTCAGTCCTCCATACCTCTCATAGCCGCCATGTGAAAACCAAATACCCGCAAGACAAAAAGGCAGCCAAAAACCTTTTCCTATCTGGTAAAAGATTTCGTCCGCCCTATACCTTCTATTTGATTTCATTTTAATAGAAATAATCATAGTAGAATTCATCAAGCAGATCATTATAAGCGGCGCTTCCGCCGATAACCAACATAGCAATAACAATCAGAAAACCAATTCCGCCTGTAATGATGCCGGCAATAGCCATTCCCTTGCCATCATATTTAGCACATAACGTAATGATGCCAAGCACGACTGCAGCAACAGCCAGAGCACCACTGAATAAAGAAAAACAACAACATATGATGGACAAGATACCACATACCAAAGATGCAATGGCAACTCCGATATGTCCGCCTCCCTGCATTGTCTCATTTTGATTTGAGCTGTAATACTGCGGCGACTGAACATCATAATAAGGATTGGTGTTTGCACTGCTGCTGTTGCTGTTATTCTGTTGCTCAGATCCGCTATACGAATTGATTGTAATTTCATCCTGAGATAAAACCGGTGCCGGTTTCTGTTCCTCTGCATCTGTTATCTTCTCATAGACAGGCATTGTTTCTTCACTTGAAAGCACTACGTCTTCCTGCTTATCCGGTTCCTGTGTGTTAGGTGATTGCAGCCTTGCACCGCAATTCCTACAGAACTTGGATGTTTCTTCATTTTCATTTCCACATTGTGTACAATAAATCATTTTATTCTCCCTCTTCTGAAAAAAATATTTGTTTTTATTTTAAAATAATTATCTGTAAATGTCCATATAAATATTTTCTGTATAAAATTCCTCCGCCGGATCCAATAATGCTTTTCTGTGCGTAGGTCATATATGGAAGCAGAAAAAAGCAAGCCTCACTATACCCATACATCCTATTGAAAAACAGAACGGAAAATGATATGATTAACAAAAATTTAAGGAGCATTTAAGTCATGAAAATTTTAAAAAAATTTGGCTGGTTCATTGTATCCCTTCTGCCGGCAGCACTTTGCCTGTTATTACAGATTGGATGTGCCGTTGTGCTTTTATTCATCTATACCCTGCAGGAACTAGCCAGACAGCAGGGAGGAACCCTTTCGACTGACGAGATTATAAATTTTGCTTTGAGTATTTATATTGAAAATGCTATTTATTCGGTAGTTTTATATCATGTGATTGGCCTATTGGTATTTGGCATATGGTACTACTTCGCATATGGCAGGAAAAAGAGACCCCTTGGCACAGAGAAGCCGAATATATGGAAAGCAGCAACAATCATCTGGCTCGGAATTTGTATTCAGATATTTACATCATGTATTTTAAACCTTCTCCTTGAACTAGCTCCTAATCTGCTTCACAAATATATGGAACTTATGGAAGTAGCAGGCTTAGCAGACCTTAATGTCCTTTCTTTTGTTGCAGCCGTTATTCTGGCACCCATAGGCGAAGAACTTTTATGTAGGGGAATTATCTTCAGACTTGCAGGAAAAGTAAGCAGCCGTTTCTGGATTGCAAATATAATTCAGGCGTTTGCATTCGGACTGGTTCACGGAAATCTGGTTCAGGGAACCTACGCTTTCTTTATGGGACTTGCTTTAGGATACATATATGGAAAATACAGGCGCATCTGGCTCTGCATGCTGTTGCACTGTGCAATCAATGGTTCCTCTATATTCCTTGATTATTATTTTTCACTGTATCCCGAAGAATACAACATAGCGGTTTTGATTGGGCATTTCGTTATTTCCCTTTTATTCATGGTATTATGTTTCAAATTATTAGGGAAACGAAGACCTCTCGCCGACGAAACAGAAGCAAACACCAGTATACTTCCCGAGTGAACTTAATCAGATATGAATATTCATAGCAAAAGCCCGTAAACATTGAATTTACGGGCTTTATCTTGCATTTCATCATTCAGCTGTTAGAACTTGCCTTCCTTAGCTGCCTCCTCAACGGAAACTGCAACTGCAACGGTAGCGCCTACCATCGGGTTATTTCCCATTCCGATTAGTCCCATCATTTCAACGTGAGCCGGTACAGAAGAAGAACCTGCAAACTGTGCGTCAGAATGCATACGTCCTAAAGTATCTGTAAAGCCGTAGGAAGCAGGACCAGCTGCCATATTGTCAGGGTGAAGGGTACGTCCTGTACCGCCGCCTGATGCAACTGAGAAATACTTCTTATTCGCTTCTGTTCTTTCTTTCTTATATGTACCTGCTACAGGATGCTGGAATCTTGTAGGATTGGTAGAGTTACCTGTAATAGAAACGTCTACATTTTCTTTCCACATAATTGCAACACCTTCCGGAACGGAGTTTGCACCATAGCAGTTAACCTTTGCGCGAAGTCCTTCGGAATAAGCCTTGCGCTCGATTTCTTTTACTGTGTTTGTGTAAGGATCATACTCTGTTTCAACGAAAGTGAATCCATTGATTCTGGAGATAATCTTTGCTGCATCCTTGCCAAGTCCGTTTAAGATTACGCGTAAGGGTTTCTGACGAACTTTGTTTGCCTTTTCAGCAATACCGATTGCGCCTTCAGCTGCTGCAAAAGATTCATGTCCTGCTAAAAATGCGAAACACTCTGTCTCTTCTTCCAGCAACATTTTACCAAGGTTGCCGTGTCCAAGACCAACCTTACGTGTATCTGCAACAGAACCCGGAATACAGAAAGCCTGAAGACCTTCACCGATTGCTGCAGCGGCATCAGCAGCCTTTCTGCAGTCTTTCTTGATTGCAATTGCAGCGCCTACTGTATAAGCCCAGCAAGCATTTTCAAAACAGATTGGCTGGATCTTCTTAACCTGCTCGTAAACATCAAGCCCAGCATCTTTTGTAATTTTTTCAGCTTCTTCAATAGAAGAAATGCCGTAAGAATTTAAAACGGAATTGATCGTATCAATTCTTCTTTCATATGATTCAAATAATGCCATTTTTACATTCCTCCTATAATTATTCTTTTCTTGGATCAATGATCTTAACAGCATCATCTACACGACCATACTGTCCGCATGCTTTTTCGTATGCAGTAGCCGGATCATCACCTTTTTTCATGAAGTCTGTCATTTTACCAAAGTTTACGAATTTATATCCAATGATTTCATTATCTGCATCAAGTGCGATGCCTGTAACATATCCTTCAGCCATTTCAAGGTAACGGGGTCCTTTCTTTAATGTTCCGTACATTGTACCAACCTGACTTCTAAGACCCTTTCCTAAGTCTTCCAGACCTGCACCGATAGGAAGTCCGTCTTCTGAAAATGCACTTTGAGAACGTCCGTAAACAATCTGTAAGAATAATTCTCTCATAGCTGTATTGATTGCATCACATACAAGGTCTGTATTTAACGCTTCCATTACAGTTAATCCGGGAAGGATTTCAGATGCCATAGCTGCGGAATGTGTCATACCTGAACATCCGATTGTCTCAACCAGAGCCTCCTGGATAATACCTTCCTTAACATTCAGGGTCAGTTTGCATGCGCCCTGCTGAGGTGCACACCAGCCAACACCGTGTGTCAACCCTGAAATGTCTTCTACTTTTTTAGCCTGAACCCATTTTGCTTCTTCTGGGATAGGAGCACAGCCATGATGAACACCCTGTGCAACTGTACACATTTCTTCAACTTCCTTTGAATAAATCATGTGAAAACTCCTTTCAATATGTAGATAATGTATGTGAATATTTTGTCATAATCACAACTTATATTTTCGCATATATCACGCAAAAAATCTAGTACTTTTGATGATTTTTTACATTATCTGTTATACTTTCCAGCAATTTCCCCCTGCTTTTTGTAAATGCTTTCTGCTGGAATGCATCCGCGTACCATGCTTGTGGGATATATGTTGGAATTTCTTCCAATCACGGTCCCCGGATTTAAGACGCTGTTACATCCGACTTCCACAAAGTCGCCCAGCATCGCCCCAAATTTTTTAAGTCCGGTCTCTATCTGCTCTTCTCCGTTTTTCACCACAACCAGAGTCTTGTCGCTTTTTACATTGGAAGTGATGGAGCCTGCTCCCATATGGGCTTTAAATCCAAGGATACTGTCTCCCACATAATTGTAGTGAGGTACCTGCACCTTATTAAATAATATGACATTTTTAAGTTCCGTAGAATTGCCTACAACTGCTCCCTTTCCTACAATGGCATTTCCACGTATGAAAGCGCAGTGTCTTACCTCCGCTTCCTCATCGATGATTGCCGGACCATTAATAAATGCTGTGGGTGCAACAGTTGCCGTGGAAGCAACCCACACATTCTCTTTCACCTCTGTAAAGCGATCCTTCGGAAGTTTCTTCCCTAACTCCACGATAAAGCTGCTGATTTTAGGAAGCAGCTCCCATGGGTATACAGCGCCCTCAAAGAGGGGTGCCGCTATGGTTTCCTCCAAATTGTATAAGTTTCTGTTCGTAAACTGTTCCATGATTTTACCTATGCCTTTCCACCATTTTTATAATTTCCGGCAGCTTTGTGAAACTGCTGATTTAATGCCCATTGATTGTTCAAGCCTTTTACGATATTTGTTCTCCTGGATACAAAGTCATCCAGCTTTCTCATATATTCTTCCTCCGTGATGGTGCCCTCCGCCACCATGGTAAGCCCCTTTTCCCAGCTTGCGGTAAGCGCAGGATCTAAAAGCGGACGGATGGAGTTATTCACTACCTCGTAAATCATTTCCCCCATCAGAGTAGGCGTTATGATCTGGGTCTTTTTATTGAGCGCCAGATAATTAATATTTATGAGCTTCTTTAAGATTTCAGCACGTGTTGCCGATGTTCCAATTCCGCTTCCTTTGATCTGGGCACGAAGTTCTTCATCTTCAATAAACTGTCCGGCATTTTCCATTGTGAGAATCATCGTCCCGGAATTATAGCGTTTGGGAGGCGTGGTCTCACCTTCCTTAATCTGCATCTCCTTGACCGAAAGCGTCATTCCCTTTTTCAAGCGGCTTATTGCCTCCATAAAATTCTGATCAGTACCTTCTTCCTCTTCTTCTCCATCCCTGCTTTCCTTCTTTTTTCCAAAGGAATAATCTAACGCTTTCAGATACCCTTCCTCTTCAAGCACCTTAAATCCGGCAAAAAAGCGCTCCTCTTTGACAGAAACCCCCAGCGACACCTTTCTATATATTGCAGGCGGGAAAAAAATACTTAAAAATCTGCGCGTAATCAGTTCATAAACCTTAGCGGAAGTGGGATTGACGGTATTTAAATTGTTAAGTCCCTGTCCTGTAGGAATGATTGCGTAGTGATCCGTGATCTGCTTGTCATTCACATATCTGGTCTTTGCAATTGTCTTGTAGCTGCCGCTGCTTAAAATCTCCGCCGCCAGCCCGCTGACCATTCCAAAATTCCCAAGCCCTTTTATATTTTTGTATATTTCTTTGGAAACCGCGGTGGAAAGCACTCTCGCATCTGTACGCGGGTAAGTGGTCATCTTCTTTTCATATAATTCCTGAACGATTCTCAAGGTTTCGTCTGGACTGATTTTGAAATATTTAGAACAATCATTCTGCAGCTCCGCCAGATTATATAAAAGCGGCGGATTTTTGGTCTCTTTCTTTTTCTCAATGGATTCCACCACCGCCTGCACCGGGGGCGCATCCATAAGTGAATCTATAAGTGCCTGCGCATCTTTCTTTTCCTTAAAACCATTTTCCTTATACAGTAAAGGAGAATTAAAATAGCGGCTGTTTTCCACTGCTTTCCATTCGCATTCACAGGTTCTGCTGCTCACAGACACATCTGCAAGCACACGATAAAAAGGAGTTTTTACAAACTCCCTGATTTCCCGTTCTCTGTTCACTACCATACCCAGAACACAGGTCATTACCCGCCCCACGCTGATGACTGCCCTGTCCGCTTTCAGATATGATTTGACGCAGTTTCCATATTTTAAAGTCAACACTCTGGAAAAGTTAATTCCCATAAGATAATCTTCTTTTGCACGCAGGTATGCGGCAGCCCCCAGATTATCGTATTCCGACAGATCCTTTGCCTCCCTGATTCCGCGAAGGATTTCTTCCTCGGTCTGGGAATCGATCCAGACCCTCTTTCGTTTTTTGCCTGTAACATGCGCCTGCTGCTCCACAAGACGGTAGATGTATTCTCCTTCCCTCCCGGAGTCCGTACATACATAAATGGTCTCTACATCTTCACGGTTTAAAAGTCCGCTGACAATTCCAAACTGCTTTTTCACACTGTCAATGACCTCATATTTAAATTCGGAAGGAATGAACGGAATTGTTTCCAGCGACCATCTTTTATATTTTTCATCATAGGCTTCCGGATAACTCATCGTCACCAGATGCCCTACGCACCATGTGATAACAGCATCAGAGGATTCCATATATCCATCTTTGTTGCTTACACTAATCTGCAGTGCCTTTGCAAATTCTCTTGCCACACTTGGTTTCTCAGCTATATAAATACTTTTTCCCATCACATCTCATCCATACTGATCAATCTAAGATTATGCTTCACATTTGCTTCCAGATTCAGCTGCTCATCAAAACTGCGGACAGAAAACAAATAAATATAATCTGCCCGTATCCCAGCTTTTTCAGCACAGAAAAGAAGCCATTCATAATCATCATACCGCATCATGGGCTTATCCCAATTACAGATGCTGATCATCGTCTCTCCGCTCTTACTCTGGGCAATAATATCGATCGTGCCCAGCTTGCCAACCCACTCTCCGATTCTCTCTGCTTTTATGGGGAGCCTTTCCCATCTGTTCCATTTTTCAACATACTGCCTGCAGACCTTCTTATAATATTCAGCCACATATTTTCTGAAGGTAGGTTCTATATACTTATTATAGAATTCTCCCGGTGTCAATTGCTCCAGACTGCTCAGATTGGGATATAAATAAGTAAAGTAAAAATGTACAAAGTGATTGCTGATTCTGTATATGCCCTTCTGTGCATTGGCCTTTCCTTCCGTATCATACGAAAAAATCTTCTCTACCAGTTCAAGTTCTATCAGATTTTTTAAATAGACACTTATCTTGGCTCTGGAAAACCCAGTATGCTGATATAAATCATTCAACTTGTGATGACCTGCTGCGATAGAAGCAAGGATGGTATTATACACCCCCATCTCCCTGAGTTCCTCTTTGCCTATTCTTTGTCCTTCCCCATATAGAAAGGAAGCTTGATTTAAAATAGATCTGCATATATTCTCTTTTACACCCAGCCTGTCATCAAAACATTTCCAGAATCCCGGCACTCCTCCCAGAATGGCAAACGTCTCAATACTTTGTTCCATGGAAAATGCCGGAAAAAATTCCATCATCATTTCAAAGTCCAGTTCTCTCACTTTCAGGAAACCGGAAAGACCATATGCTGCTTCGCCAATCCTTGTGACCATGCTGTTTTCCACCCAGCCAATCGAAGAACTGCATAAGAGAAACATGACCGACGTGTTTTGCGGCATATGATTTACAAAGTCTGCCAGTTCCTTCATAAATGTATCCCCTGATTTGACAATATACTGGAACTCATCAACAATCATAATTACCTTTTCATCCTGGTCACTAAGAATCATGCTGAATATATCTGTAAAAGACGGATACTTCGGCAGTTTCCTACCTTCCTTCTCAAGTTCACATCTCCACTGGTATCTCTGTTCTCTTTCAGAAGCCGATCTGGCTCTGTAATAAAAGCAGGATTTGTCTTTGGTAAACTGACGCAGTAAGAAAGTTTTTCCAACATTCCTTTCTCCGTAAACCACCATGATCTGACTTCCGGCACGATCATAATATGTATTCAAATATTTTAGTTCTGATGTCCGCCCCAAAATCATTATGATCCCCCTGCCATCTGTCATTTCTGTTTAAGTAAAAGCTGCTCCATCTCTTCTTTCGGCATTGGTTTTCCAAGTAAATATCCCTGAATACATTCACATCCAATATC
Organism: Lachnospiraceae bacterium; assembly: GCA_014804785.1. Taxonomy (GTDB): domain Bacteria; phylum Bacillota; class Clostridia; order Lachnospirales; family Lachnospiraceae; genus Suilimivivens. Next base: position 213,383 of record JAAUZD010000023.1, on the reverse strand, counting down.
TTCAAGATAATCAAACTGCTCCTTTGTCTCCACGCCCTCAGCAATTGTTTCAAATCCCAGCTTCTTGGCCATGACTATGATTGATTCTATAATCACGCTGGTATTTGCATCTGTGATACTGGTATCTATAAAACTTTTATCTATTTTTAAGGTATCTATGGGAAGTCCCATCAGATAAGATAGAGAAGAATATCCTGTTCCAAAATCATCCAGTGAAATTCTGACTCCGTAGTCTCTAAGAATACATATTTTTTCTGTAATTTCTTTAAAATTTTCAATTAGGACGCTTTCTGTAATCTCAAGTTCCAATTCCTCCGGATTTACATCATATTTTCTGATGATTGCGAGGATATTGTCAACAAATTCATTTTGCATATACTGAATCGCCGAAATATTGAGCGACAAAATGACGCTGCAATCGTATTTCTTTTTCCACGTTGAAAATGTTTTTATACTCTCTTCGATTACCCACATCCCTATAGGAACTATCGTTCCATTCTTTTCTGCTATCGGGATGAAAACGGATGGACTGATCATCTTTCCATCATTATCACGCCATCTGATCAGCGCTTCCATTCCCCGCATTTTCTTATCTTCCACGTAATACTGCGGTTGAAAATTCATAGTAAAATTCTGGCTGAAAACAGCTTCTTTTAATTTATTTTCTATGCTCACATTCTGTAAAAATTCTTTCAAAATCGGTGCATCAAAATACTGAATCGTGTCTTTACCAAGATTTTTGGCTTTAAACATGACGATTTCCGCACAATTAATCAGATCCAATGTCGTCTTTGCTGCTTCCGGATACTCAGCAACACCCGCACTTGCAGATATCAGGAGTTCCTGACCAGTACTCAAGGAAAACGGTGTTTTCACACGTTCATGTATTGTTTTGTAAATATGTTCAACACTCCGGTTTCCACTTGGATTATAAATTGCAATACAATAAATATCTGCATTAAAGTGAGATACCAGAATGTTCTCACTTTGGAAACCGGATAAAAACTGTCCAAACTGCTGTACAACCTCATCTCCCACAATCAATCCCATTCCGTCATTGATCTTCCTGAAATCATCAATATCAACGAACATAACTGCCACAATAGAATTTTCTTCCTCTGCCTTCCGGACATAATCCGATAAAAGCCTTACAAAATAATTTCTATTATAAAGACCCGTAAGCACATCATAATATGCCATATAGGTCAATTCTTCATTCTGACTCTTAAACTTTGATATATCCTTAAAACGGATGACCTTGTCTGTCGCATATCCTTCTTCATCATATAAAATGGCAGATTCACATTCCACCCACGTCCTGCCATCTTTCAGCTTAATAATTCCACTGTCAGCGTTCATTTCCGTCTTTTCAAGAAACAGCAGGTCACGCAGCGGAAGCACATATTTATCTTCCACCTGTGAATATAGCTTTGCCAGGTCCTTCATATCCCTTATTTCCACCTCCGGGAAAAAGAACTCCCAATTGGCAAGCGTCCTCACATCATTTTCCACAAAATTGACATATAAAAATGCATTGCTGGATGTATCACAGATCAGCCGATACATCTTCTCATCATTTTTCAGTCTCTGGTTCATCGCACTCAGCAGATCTACCTGATAACGCAGTTCGTCCATAAAATACCTGCTCCTTCTTTTGACTACGTGCACGGACCTTCCGGTCCGTGCATAGTTATCTCCGTACCTTAACCTTAGACGGAGTGTTTGACTACCTGTATCTTATTTTTTAGTAATATAGCCCTGTGCTTTTAAAAGTTCTGCACAGAGTACTGCGCCGCCTGCTGCGCCGCGAACTGTGTTATGGGAAAGTCCTACAAACTTCCAGTCATATACGCTGTCCTCGCGGATTCTGCCTACACTGATTCCCATTCCATTCTCAAAGTCAACATCCAGCTTTACCTGCGGTCTGTTATCCTCTTCCATATACTGTATGAATTGCTTCGGTGCACTGGGAAGATTCAGTTCCTGTGGCAGTCCTTTGAAAGAAACCAGCTTTTCAATCAGTTGTTCTTTGGTAGGCTGCTTTCTAAATTTTACGAATACGGCTGCTGTATGTCCGTTCAACACAGGAACCCTGATACACTGGCAGGTAATCACCGGGGAGGATGCAGGCACGATAACGCCGTCTTTTATTTCACCCCAGATTCTGAGAGGTTCTTTTTCACTCTTTTCCTCTTCCCCGCCGATATAGGGAATAATATTTTCAATCATTTCCGGCCAGTCTTTAAATGTCTTTCCTGCACCAGAAATTGCCTGATATGTGGTTGCAACCACTTCATAAGGCTCAAATTCTTTCCAGGCGGTAAGAACAGGAGCATAACTCTGGATGGAGCAGTTAGGTTTTACTGCGACAAAACCTCTTGTGGTACCCAGCCTCTTTCTCTGGAAATCAATGACTTTCATATGCTCCGGATTGATCTCCGGCACCACCATAGGAACGTCAGGCGTCCAGCGGTGTGCTGAATTGTTGGAAACCACAGGGGTCTCTGTCTTTGCATATGCCTCTTCAATCTTTTTGATTTCTTCCTTGGTCATATCTACTGCACTGAAGACAAAATCCACTTCAGATGCCACTTTTTCCACTTCGTTTACATTCATGACCACAAGGTCTTTTACTGCCTCCGGCATAGGTGTTGTCATTTTCCATCTATTGCCCACAGCCTCTTGATAGGTCTTTCCTGCTGAGCGTTCACTAGCAGCAATTGTAGTCACCTCAAACCATGGATGATTTTCAAGCAGAGAAATGAATCTCTGTCCTACCATACCGGTTCCGCCTAAAATACCTACTTTCATCTTTTCACTCATTTTTTCAATCTCCTCTTTATGTTTCCTATAATTTATTTTCTTTGATCCAGATATCTGCCAGGAAATCCTTATTGATTTTAATGACCTCTTCCATTGCTTTTGATCCCGGCGCACCTACAGTCAGTCTCCTCTCCACACAGTTCTTTAAACTGATTGCATCGTAAATATCTGCCTCAAATACCGGACTGATTGCTTTTAATTCCTCAAGACTAAGAGCGTCAATACTACTGTTTTTATCAATACAGTATAACACAAGCCTGCCGATAATACCATGAGCATCCCGGAACGGAACCCCTTTATTTACCAGATAATCTGCCGCATCTGTGGCATTGGCAAATCCTTTCATCGCGCTTTCTTCCATAACCTTACTGTTAAACTTCATGGTTGCAAGCATCCCATTAAAAAGTACCAGGCATTGTTTTACAGTCTCTATGGCGTCAAAAGTGACTTCCTTGTCTTCCTGCATATCCTTATTATAAGCAAGAGGCAGCCCCTTCATTGTGGTAAGAATGGACATCAGTGCCCCGTAAACCCGTCCTGTCTTTCCCCGCACCAGTTCCGCGATATCAGGATTCTTTTTCTGGGGCATGATGCTGCTTCCCGTTGAAAAGCTATCGTCAATATCAACAAAACGATATTCGTTGGAATTCCAGATGATGATTTCCTCAGAGAATCTGCTTAAGTGCATCATGATAGTAGAAAGTGCAGATAAAAATTCTATCACATAATCTCTGTCTGCCACAGAGTCCATGCTGTTGAGCGTCGGACCTTCAAATCCCATAAGCGCTGATGTATAAAATCTGTCCAGCGGATAAGTCGTTCCCGCAAAAGCGCCTGCTCCAAGAGGAGAATAATTCATTCTCTTATAGAGATCCCTAAGCCGCAGCACATCCCTTTTAAACATTTCAAAATAGGCGCCCATATGATGTGCCAACGTCGTCGGCTGCGCTTTTTGGAGATGGGTAAATCCTGGCATATAGGTCGTAAGATTATTTTCCATGATTGTCATCAATGTCTCGAGCAATTCTTTAAGATGCGCTGTGACCTGCAGCACCTCTGATCTTGTGTAAAGCTTCATATCAAGCGCCACCTGATCATTTCTGCTCCTTCCGGTGTGCATTTTCTTGCCAGCGTCACCGATTCTATCTATTAAATTCGCTTCTACAAAGCTATGAATATCCTCATATTCATCTGTAATGGAAAGTTTTCCCTCTTCAACATCGCTGCGGATTCCCGTCAATCCTTTTACAATCGCGTCCTTTTCCGCACAGGAGATGATTCCCTGTTTTTCCATCATGACCACATGGGCAATGCTGCCCTCTATATCCTGTTCAAAAAGTTTCTTGTCAAAGGTAATAGACGCATTAAATTCGTAAACTAGCCTGTCCGTTTCTTTGGTAAAACGTCCTCCCCATAACTGAGCCATAGTATCGTCCTCCAATGTTAAATCTGAATTTGATACTATCACATTTTAAGCCTCATTTCAATCATTTCTTATAAAGCCAATGCAAAAGCAACATACTTTATACACATAAATGTCGAAAGCGCATAGATTATATGTATAAGGAAGGTAATCAAGGGAGGAACTATGAATCAGCCTATTCTTGCGTGTGAAGACATCTGTTTCTCTTATCATAACTTAAATGGCGAAACAAATGCTTTATCTCATATATCCTTTCAAGTTGATAAGGGAGAATTTCTTGCAATTGTAGGACCAAGCGGCTGCGGTAAATCCACACTGCTCTCCATCATTGCCGGACTCCTTCGCCCCGAGTCCGGCAAAATCATTTTAAGCGACCCGGATACCGTTCGGATTGGCTATATGCTTCAGCAGGATCATCTGTTGGAATGGCGTACTATCTGGAAAAACATCCTTCTGGGACCAGAAATCACGAAAACACTCAGTCCCGAAAAAGAAGCACTTGCACTAAAACTGTTATCTGATTATGGGCTGCTGAAATTTAAGGATAAAAAACCCGGAGAATTGTCCGGAGGTATGAAGCAGCGTGCTGCTCTCATAAGAACTATGGTCATGGAACCAGGACTTCTTCTTTTAGATGAACCATTCAGTGCACTGGACTATCAGACCAGGCTTATGGTATCGGCTGACATCGGAAACATCATCCGTGCTTCCGGCATCACTGCCATATTGATCACGCATGACCTGTCAGAAGCCATATCCTTAGCAGACAGGATTCTTGTACTGAAAAAACGCCCTGCCACCATAAAAAGAGAAATTCCAGTCCATCTCACATTGAAAGAGAATTCACCTCTTGCGGCAAGAAGCGCCCCTGAGTTTCAGGAATTATTTACTTTATTATGGAAGGAGATTTCTGATGAATATCATGAAGAAAACTGAACATGCTTCCCAACATACCAAAAGTCAAAAGGAAATGCCAACTCCCCAGCAGCTTTATGTCAAAAACCATCACAGGCATCATCACATTGTTACTTTTCTGCGCCTGCTCGTCCTGTTCTTGTTCCTTATTATCTGGGAGGCTGCAGGAAGATGCAAAATCATTGACACGTTTTTTTTCAGCAGTCCCAGCATGGTTGTTTCCTTCTTCCTCAAAATGGTCATGGATGGATCCTTTTTTACCCATACCGGAATTACCCTGTTAGAGACCCTGCTAAGCTTTTTGCTTATTACAGTTATCTCCATCATAATCGCTACTTCGCTGTGGTATTCCAAGACGCTTTCAGAAATTTCGGAACCCTATCTGGTAGTTTTAAACAGTCTTCCGAAATCCGCCCTTGCACCGCTGTTTATTGTCTGGCTCGGCACAGGCATCAACACCATCATCGTGGCAGGTATTTCTGTGGCAATCTTTGGGTCGATTATCAGCCTTTACACGGGCTTCAAACATGTGGACAACGAAAAACTAAAACTGATTTATACCCTTGGCGGAAACCGCTTTGATGCCTTCCATAAAGTCGTCCTGCCCTCCTGTATTCCCATCATCTTAAGCAGTATGAAGGTAAATGTCGGGCTGGCACTGGTCGGTGTAATCATCGGTGAATTTCTTGCTGCCAGGCGGGGATTGGGATATCTGATCATTTATGGTTCCCAAGTGTTCCAGCTTAATATGGTCATTACTTCCATTATTATTCTATGCGTGATTGCAATGGGATTATACCAATGTATTCAATGGGTCGAGCATTTTTACAAAAAAAGAACCGGCTCATAAAGCCGGCTTAAAGCTACTGAGGGGACTCGAACCCCTGACCTGCTGATTACGAATCAGCTGCTCTACCAACTGAGCCACAGTAGCATCACAAAGAACATTATAACGTCACCGTCTATATTTTGCAAGATATTTTTAAAAAAGTGTGGGCGATATGGTGGATGCGGTACTGGTATTGAGGGGCGGTAAGGCGGAACGATGAGGGGCGATGTGCTGTTGGTTTATCGCCCCTCATCCTTTATCTACATGAACATCCATCTGTGGATAAGGTATTCTAATATCTGCCTCATCCAGTGCATATTTGATCTGTTCGGTAAGTTCCCATTTGGTAGTCCAGAAGTCTGCTTGGAGTGTCCAGCATCTCACGTTCAGATTAACGCTGCTCTCCCCTAAGGAATTCACAAAGACTCTGATTTCCTGCTCCTTAATGACGGAAGGGGTCTGTGTCAGGACATTCTCAATGACTTGTCTGGCTTTTTTGATATCCTCCTCGTAAGCGATTCCTACCGGGATGTCGATTCTGCGCTCGCTGCACTTTGTGTAGTTGGTGATTGTGCCGTTTGCCAGCGTGCCATTGGGCAGTACAATCACTTTATTTTCGGGTGTAATAATCTGCGTGTAAAAAATATCTACAGCATCAACCGTGCCTTCGTTTCCAAGCCCGTCTTTAATATAATCTCCTTTTACAAAGGGCTTCAGTACCAGAAGCAGGATGCCTCCCGCAAAGTTACTGAGGCTTCCTTGTATGGCAAGACCAACTGCCACACTTGCTGAACCCAGTATGGCAAGGATACTGGCAGCATCCACGCCCAAACTGGATGCAATCATAAGGATTAAAACAAAATACAGCCCGAACTTTACGAAGGAATCTATAAAACGCACTGCCCCGTCATCCACATGGCTTTTATCCAGTGTCTTTTTCAATATGCGTCTCATCAGACCAATCAGCTGTATGCCGATTAGAAACGCAAGAGCTGCCAGGACGACTCTGAGCCCGAGATGAAAAATCTGCTCCGGGAGCTGATGTAAAAAATTCTCGATCACTCCCGGATTTACTTCTTTTTCAAGCGCCTCTGCTCCCATTTAAGCCTTCTCCTTAGTTTTTCCTTTTTTGTCAGCAGATTTCTTCAGTTCCTCCTCTTCCTTGCGCAGCTCCTCAACTTTCTTTAATTCATCCTGTGCTTTCTTCTGTTCTTCTAAAGCTCTTTTTTCTGCCTCTTTGGCTCTTTCCATTGCCTCTTCAGCCTGTCGCTTTGCCTCCTTGGCTTCCTCCATTGCTCTTTCTGCTTCTTCTTTGGCTGCCTGCGCTTCTTTCTTTGCCTCTTCCGCCCTTATCTGTGCCTCAAGCTTTGCTTTCTTCTTTTCTATCTGCATTCTTTCTTTTGCAGTATAAGGAATATAAGAATAAATACTTGCGGACAATGGTGCGCTGGTCATCTTAAAGGAATATGGTCTTCCATCCACCTCTTCTTCCTGCACAAATATTGGTCTTCCGTTTACCCTGCCCAGTCCGCCATAGCACTTAGCATCGGTATTTAAAATTTCTTTATATTTTCCCTCCAGCGGAACTCCCACGGTAAATTCCTGCTCTACATTCGCAAAGTTTACGACAACTACAAGCAGTTCCTCTTCTTTCTTGGACTTCCTGATAAATGAGACCATACATTTTTCCGGAGAGATGCAGTTAATCCACTCAAACCCTTCCGGTTCTGTATCCAGTACGTGTAACGCCGGTTTCTCTTTATAGAGAGCATTTAAATCCTTTACCAGCCGGTTGATTCCCTTATGGGTGTCATACTGCAGCAATGCCCACTCTGTTTCCCTAGTCTCGTCGAATTCACGGAACTCCGCAATATCCTGTCCCATAAATAAAAGTTTCTTTCCGGGATGCGTCATCATGTATGTGTAGGTGATACGCAGATTGGCAAACTTGTCCTCCAGAACACCCGGCATTTTACCAATCAAAGTTGCTTTTCCATGAACCACTTCATCATGGGAATATACCAGCATGAAATTTTCACTGTAGGCATAAATCATACTAAAGGTAAGCTCATCATGGTGATGTGCCCTGAAATAAGGATCAAAGCTGATATAGGACAGGAAATCATTCATAAATCCCATGTTCCACTTAAGGTCAAAACCAAGTCCATCTTCTTCCACTTTGCCTGTAATCTTAGGCCATGCCGTGGATTCCTCTGCAATCATAAGCACATCCGGATTCCTCTTTTTCATGATGGAATTTAAATGCTTCAGCATCTCGATTGCTTCAAGATTTTCATTGCCGCCGTAAATATTGGCGATCCACTCTCCGTCTTTCTTTCCATAGTCAAGGTAAAGCATGGATGCCACTGCATCCATACGGATACCGTCAACGTGGTATTTTTCCACCCAGTAAAGTGCATTTGCAATCAGATAATTGGACACCTGCGGTCTTCCGTAATTATAAATCAACGTTCCCCAATGAGGGTGCGCCCCCTGCCTTGGATCGGCATGCTCATACAGACATGTGCCGTCAAACTGTGACAGACCATAAGTATCCCGGGGAAAATGCGCCGGAACCCAGTCCAAAATCACCCCGATTCCAGCCTGGTGAAGGGCGTCCACGAAATACATGAAATCTTCCGCCGTTCCATATCTTGCTGTGGGTGCATAGTAGCCAATCACCTGATAGCCCCATGACGCATCCAGCGGATGCTCCATAATCGGCATCAGTTCCACATGGGTATATCCCATGTCCTTGATATATTTCACAATTTCAGGCGCCAGTTCCCTATAATTTAAATAGCCGTCTGTATCTCTGTTTTTCTTAAAGGATCCAAGATATAATTCATATACACTGATGGGAGAATTTTCCTGCTGTTGTTTTCCTCTTTCCTTCATCCATTTGCTGTCTTTCCATCCATAAGAAATATCCTGGATGACCGAGGCTGTTTCCGGGCGAAGCTGCTGTCCAAAAGCATAGGGATCTGCTTTTAAGAAAGTCAGACCTCCCTTCACTTTGATTTCAAATTTGTAGCATGCCCCAGGCATGGCATCGGGAATAAATAGTTCAAAGATTCCGCCTTCCTGGTTCCTTTTCATCTGGTGAACGCGGCCATCCCAATGATTAAAATCCCCCACTACGCTGACCCGTATTGCATTCGGTGCCCAGACAGCAAAAAAAGTACCCTGTACACCGTCAATTTCCATGAAGTGCGCCCCTAGTTTTTCGTATATCGAATAATGAATTCCTGCATTGAACTTCTCAATATCATTTTTCGTAAGTCCAATCTTGTATCTATAGGGATCCTTTGCACGGACTACAATGTCTTCCTCATATTGTACCTCATACTCGTACCAATCCGGAATCTTTCCGGGAAGAAGACATGCAAAGTAACCGGATTCATCTACCATCTCCATCTCGTGTTTGTCGTCATCACCTTTAATGAGAATGCTGACCTTGCTTGCTCCTGGCCAGAAGGTCTGGAACAGGACGCTTTTTCCTGTGATATGCGGTCCTAAGATTTCATGAGGATTATCCTCCTCTGAATAAATGATTCCTTCAATTCTCGGCCAGTTCATTAACTTATATAGTTTGTTGTTCATTCCATCCCTCCATATAATCCGACAGCGGATTTCTTCCGCTATATACTTTTTATTTTAACAAAGATATCTATACAACACAAGCATCAAGTGTTACAATCATAACATGATTAATTTATGATAAAGGATGTGAAAATATGTTTGATACACCAAATCGTTCCGCACAATATGATGCCCTGCCGGACGAGGATAAGGACATGCTTGACCGCATTGATGCCTATGCCGAGAAGGTTCTCTGTGATATTGATCCACAAAAGACCCGCATTTCTTTCCAACTGGACAAGTTAAAACCCATTATGCAGGAAATTGCCGATGAAAAAGGTGTTTCCCTGGAGGATATTTTTATCAGGTATATGGATCTTGCCAGTATGGTTTCCGCCAAGCAGAATTCAGCTCTAAAGGAAGATTTGAACGAAGCAGGATTAACAGATTTTACAGAATTCTAAAAAGGGTGTGCGTCAAAACGCACACCCTTTTTGTTCCAAGGATTATTTTACCACCCTTACACGGAACACATCCGGAATTGCCTGGAGCTTTTTGATGATTTCAGCATCAGCTGGCGTTTCAATGTCCAGCAGCGTATATGCCACTTCTCCTTTGGATTTATTCACCATATCCGTGATGTTGATTCCTTCATCACCAAAACATGCCGCAAACTTGGTAATCATATTGGCTTTATTCTTGTGGAAAATCGCCACACGTCCTGCCTGCGTACATACGCCCATATCACAGTTTGGATAGTTCACACTGTTTACAATATTACCATTTTCCAAATAATTCATCATTTCCTTAACTGCCATCTTTGCACAATTATCCTCGGATTCCTCTGTGGAAGCTCCCAGATGAGGAATCACGATGCAGCCTTCCTGCCCTGCGGTGGTAGTGTTGGGAAAATCAGACACATATCTGCGAACTTTTCCTTCTTTTATGCCTTCCAGAACATCCTTTTCATTTACAAGCAGATCCCTTGCAAAATTAAGGAGAATAACACCATCTTTCATTTTCTGAATGGCTTCTTTATTGATCATCCCCTTGGTGGAGTCTAAAAGAGGTACATGAATCGTAATGATATCACAATTTTCATAAATATCTTCAACATTGATTACATGTTTTACATCTCTGCTTAAATTCCATGCTGCGTCTACGGAGACATAAGGATCATACCCATATACCTCCATGCCCATATGCTTTGCAACATTGGCAACCTTGACTCCGATTGCACCAAGTCCAATAATTCCAAGTTTTTTATCCTGGATCTCGGTACCTGCAAAACGTTTCTTTTCTTTTTCGGTTGCCTTTGCAATATTTTCATCTTCTTTAGCGGATTCTACCCAGTTGATACCCCCTACGATATCCCTGGATGCAAGGAGCATGCCTGCGATTACCAGCTCCTTAACACCGTTTGCATTTGCTCCGGGCGTATTGAATACAACGATTCCCTTTTCCGCACATTTATCCAGCGGAATATTGTTGACACCCGCACCGGCTCTTGCAACTGCAAGCAGTTTATCTGATAACTCCATATCATGCATGGCAGCGCTTCTTACCAGAATTCCTTCTGCCGCATTCACATCTTCCGTTTTTACAAATTCATCTGTGAATTTGTCAAGTCCCACCTGCGCAATGGGATTTAAGCAATAATACTGAAACATTTTATTTTCTCCTTTGACCGACTCTCAACCATTCTTTTTTTCAAATTCTTTCATGAAAGCAACCAGTTTTTCAACTCCTTCAATCGGCATTGCATTATAGATACTTGCACGCATGCCTCCCACGGTTCTGTGCCCTTTCAGATTCTCAAATCCGGCTTCTTTGGCTTCCTTAACGAATTTTGCATCCAGTTCTTCACTTCCTGTCACAAAAGGAACATTCATAAGAGATCTGTCTTCTTTTCTTACAGTGCCTTTAAATAAACTGCTTTGATCCAAGAAATCATAGAGAATCTTTGCTTTCTTTTCATTATATTCTTTTATTGCGGATAAACCGCCCATCTTTTTGAGCCATTTAAATACCTTACCGCAGATATAAATACCATATGCCGGAGGCGTATTATACAGTGAGTCTGCATCTGCATGGATTTTATATTTCAACATTGTAGGCGTCCCGGGAAGTGTATCCTCTGTAATCAGGTCTTCCCTGATAATCACGATTACAACGCCGGCAGGACCAACATTTTTCTGAACGCCGCCATAGATAACGCCGTACTTGGATACATCCACAGGCTCTGACAAAAAGCAGGATGAAACGTCAGAAACAAGTGTATGCCCCTTTGTATTGGGGAGAGTCTTGAATTTCGTACCATAAATTGTATTGTTTTCGCATATGTAAACATAATCAGCATCCTCTGGGATAGGAAGATCTGAGCAATCGGGAATATAGGAAAACGTTTTATCTGCCGAAGATGCAACCTCTACCGCATCACCATAAATTTTTGCTTCCTGATAAGCCTTTTTCGCCCACTGCCCTGTCACAATGTATGCAGCCTTGCGATTTTTCATTAAGTTCATGGGAATCATGGCAAACTGCTGGCTGGCGCCGCCCTGTAAGAACAGCACTTTATAATTATCAGGAATATTCATCAGTTCCCGCAGATCAGCTTCTGCCTCCTTGATGATCGTATCGTACACTTTGGAACGATGGCTCATCTCCATAACCGACATTCCTGAACCTTTATAATCTAACATCTCATCTGCAGCTTCTTTTAATACTTCTTCAGGTAAAACTGCCGGACCTGCTGAAAAGTTATACACTCTGGACACTTTTATCTCCTCCTGTTTATGGGTTTCTCTCCAAATTGATAGCAAAAAACACCTGCAAAACATTTTAAACTTATTTTACACTTTAGTCAACTAATTTAATAAAACATTACACAAGGCGTACCTATTTCCACCATTTCATAAAGTTCTGCCACTTTATCAAGAGGTGTGTTGATACATCCATGAGACCCATTTGTTTTATAGATTTCCCCGCCGTATTTGCTTCGCCATGAAGCGTCATGGATGCCGATTGCCCCTCTTACCGGAATCCAGTATTTGACCGGAGAAGCATAATCTTCCCCTCTTAAAATCCGGTTTGTCTCCTTACTGTACACGAAGTTAGTGCCGGAAGGCGTTCCTCTCCGAAGGCTCGTATTTCCTGTCACAACCGGAGTCTCGATTTTCAGCTCTCCTGCCTCATAGTAATACATCATCTGGTTCGTCATATCCACTTCTATGTAGGTATCTCCAATATCATCTTTCCCCTGTTTAACTGCTGTCTGAAGATAAACAGGCTCATGCACTTCGCGCCGTTTGTCAAGAAATGCCTCCAGAAGATATTCTTTTTCTGCTTCGCGGTCAATTTTATTACCGTAGGTACCTCCCTCTACTGTCACAATTTCTCCCCGGGTTGCCCTGAACTGACGGCTGATACCTACCGTATCATATTCATCAGCCAGGCGGTCAATGAATTCATATACCTTTTCTTCATCTGTGCATAAATTCCCATTGCGGTCTAAAACAAATTCTCCTGCATCATCCAGCAAAAGAAAATCACATACAACACCTGCATCTATGGGATAAGTCTCCTCACCAAACTGATAAACAATCCCGCAATCCTGATACTCCTCAAGTTTCACCCAAAGCATTTTCGCCTTTTTCATTTCATCGTCAAGAGGAAAGTCCTCATAGCATCCAGCTGCCTCCAGATCAAGTACCGGTTCCAAATTCTCAAAGGCATCCTTTATCATCTCTCTCACCTTTTCCTCATTGAGTACATGCGTTCTTTCATCTTTCAGCTCATACCCATTGCCGGTTTTTATGATTTCAACCTTCCTCTCTTCCGGCGTTTGTCCGTGAAAGAAAGGAAAGCCCCCCACAATCTGTTCATAGGTTTCTTTATCATAAGTTAATACAGGTTTCAAATTCTTATTTCCCGAATCACCAATCAGGTTATCCACCCACAAATAAGGATTCTGCTGCTTCAGATATAAATTCAATGCTTCATCAAAAGCAGCCGTGAGGTTTATCTCCTCTGATGAAATAGTATAAGACTTACCATCACTGTCAATGATGGTAAGTCCGGCATAATCACATTGTTTTAAAAGTTCTTCATTCACTTCATTGACACTTTTTCCGGCGCAATAGACTCCGTTTATTCGTGTACCATAACTGAAACCGTCATCATAGTAAAATACCAGTCCAAGATACATGGCGATCAGTGATAAAAGTATAATCAGTCCGCCAATGGCGATTCCTTTTAAAACATTTTTACTCATTTTTTCTTTTCCAAATCCGTCGCATCAAACACTTCACTGATGGGAGCTCCCGCAGGAACCATGGGAAATACCTTGTCATCCTCCGGAATCACGCATTCTATAAGCACAGGCTTTTTCATTTCAATTGCCCGGGTAAGCGCATCTGCAACCTCCTCCTTACGTGTTACACGGATAGCCTCACAGCCAAGCCCCTTCGCCACCATACAGAAGTCCACGCCGTCGTCAAGTACTGTCTGGGAATACCTTTTCTCGTAAAACAGCGTCTGCCATTGTCTTACCATCCCCAGAACGTGATTATTGATTACCACCTCTATAATAGGAATCTGATATCTGGAGGCGGTCGCTAATTCATTCATATTCATGCGGAAACATCCATCACCGGCAATATTGATGCAGATTTTATCCGGATTTCCGACTTTTGCACCAATGCAGGCGCCAAGACCATATCCCATCGTGCCAAGCCCTCCTGATGATAAAAAGGTTCTTGGGCGTGAATATTTATAATACTGCGCTGCCCACATTTGATGCTGCCCCACATCCGTTACAATCACGGCTTCTCCGCCTGTGACCTTATCAATCTCCTCCATAATATAAGGACAGGACAGGGCACTCTCATCGTAATTCAGCGGATACTTTTCTTTTAGTTCTTTTATATGCGCATTCCATTCTTTGTGTTCCATTTGGGGCAGTTCCTGATTGATCAATGTGAGGATTTCCTTAAGATCACCCACAACTGAAGCCTCTGTCTTAATATTCTTATTGATCTCTGCCGCATCAATATCAATATGAAGCACTCTTGCCCTTGAAGCGAACATCGCTGCATTTCCCACAACACGATCAGAAAATCTTGCGCCCAGAGCTACAAGAAGATCACATTCACTAACTCCTAAATTTGAAGCCTTTGTTCCATGCATGCCGATCATTCCAGTATATCTCTCATGATGACCATCCATGACTCCCTTTGCCATCAAAGTATCACAGACCGGTGAATCCATAAGCTCTGAGAGCTTCCTTACTTCTTCGGAGGCACCTGAAATCACCGCTCCGCCCCCTACATAGATAAATGGTCTTTTAGATTCCTTGATCAGGGATACCGCCTTCTCAAGATCTTCTTTCGTGTACTTACAGGAAGAGCAGATAGCAGCTGGTGCCTGCTTTTCATATTCAAAGGAAGCTGCCGTCACATCCTTGGTGATATCCACCAGTACCGGTCCCGGTCTTCCTTCTTTCGCAATCGCGAAAGCTTTTCTGATAGTATCTGCAAGCTTGGTTATATCCTTCACAATATAGCTGTGTTTTGTAATCGGCATGGTCACACCTGCAATATCAACCTCCTGAAAGGAGTCTTTTCCAAGCAACGGCAGATTCACATTACATGTAATTGCCACTACCGGAACAGAATCCATGTAGGCGGTAGCGATACCTGTAACCAGATTGGTTGCACCGGGACCACTGGTGGCAAGACATACCCCCACTCTTCCGGTGGCACGGGCATAACCGTCTGCCGCATGTGCTGCGCCTTGCTCATGGGAAGTCAGAATATGTGTAATTTCACTGCTGTGTTTATATAATGCGTCATATACATTTAAAATGGTCCCTCCGGGATAACCAAAAACGGTATCAACTCCCTGTTCCTTTAAGCATTCCACTACGATTTCCGCACCTGTCAACTGCATCTTATCTATTCCTCCAAGTCTACTGTTATTTTCTGGGGATTTCCAGAATTGCCCCTCTGTTTCCGCTTGTAACCATTTCCCTGTATCTGGCAAGGTAGCCTGTGGTAACTTTTGGCTCTCTTGGCTGCCATTTTGCTGCTCTTGCCGCCATTTCCTCATCTGAAACCTTTACATCCAGTTTCATCTCAGGAATATTAATGCTGATGATATCGCCTTCTTCCACCAGCGCGATGGGACCACCCACCGCTGCTTCCGGTGAAACGTGACCGATGGATGCTCCCCTGGATGCGCCTGAAAAACGTCCGTCTGTAATCAAAGCTACGCTTGCGCCAAGTCCCATTCCTGCAATTGCCGAAGTGGGGTTAAGCATCTCACGCATCCCCGGTCCGCCCTTAGGACCTTCATACCTGATCACCACTACATCTCCTGCCGCGATCTTTCCGCCCTTGATTGCCTCAATAGCATCTTCCTCACATTCAAACACTCTGGCAGGTCCCTCATGCACCATCATCTCAGGAACCACTGCCGAACGCTTTACAACGCTGCCGTCAGGCGCCAGATTCCCTTTTAATACGGCAAGACCGCCTGTTTCTGAATATGGATGATCAAGAGGTCTTATTACCTCAGGATTTTTATTGACCGCATCCTGAATATTCTCTCCTACCGTCTTTCCTGTCACAGTCATACATCCTGTATGCAGAAGCCCTGCATCCGCAAGCTCTTTCATCACGGCATAGACACCTCCTGCTTCGTTCAGATCCTCCATATAAGTAGGACCTGCAGGCGCAAGATGGCATAAATTGGGTGTTTTTTCACTGATTTCATTTGCAAAAGCAATATCAAAATCAAATCCTATCTCATGGGCAATCGCCGGCAGATGCAGCATGGAATTGGTGGAGCATCCAAGCGCCATATCCACTGTCAGCGCATTTAGAATCGCTTCTTCTGTCATAATATCCCTTGGTCTTATATCTTTTTGGTACATTTCCATAACTGCCATTCCGGCATGTTTTGCCAGTTTGATTCTTTCCGAATATACTGCCGGAATCGTTCCATTGCCTCTAAGCCCCATTCCAAGCGCTTCTGTCAGACAGTTCATGGAATTAGCCGTATACATTCCCGAGCAGGAGCCGCAGGTAGGGCAGACTTTCTCTTCATATTCCCTCACCTCTGCCTCTGTCATCGTGCCCGCTGCATGAGATCCTACCGCTTCAAACATGGAAGACAGGCTTCTCTTTTGTCCCTTTACTCGACCTGCCAGCATGGGACCGCCTGAAACGAACACGGTAGGCACATTAATTCTTGCCGCCGCCATCAATAGTCCCGGAACATTCTTATCACAATTCGGAACCATGACCAAGGCATCAAACTGATGGGCAAGTGCCATACATTCCGTAGAATCTGCAATCAAATCCCTCGTGACAAGAGAATATTTCATACCGATATGACCCATTGCAATTCCATCACATACAGCAATCGCTGGAAAAACCACTGGCACACCGCCAGCCTCAGCAACTCCCATTTTAACTGCTTCAACAATTTTATCCAGATTCATATGCCCCGGAACGATTTCATTGTAGGAGCTGACAATCCCAACCATGGGCTTTTTCATCTCCTCCTCAGTAAATCCCAGCGCATTAAACAAACTTCTGTGCGGTGCCTGCTGTATACCGCTTTTTACATTATCGCTTCTCATCCCTTTTCCTCCTGAATTATTTCGTTTCATCTTTACTTATATAAAGAATATAATTATCATTTTCATACACGGGCAGCATATTCTTCTCCACATACTCCCACGGAATCGTATCGTAATAATGATAAAATTCCCAAATCATCTCATGAAAATCCGGATCTGTCATCCTCTTATCCAAAAGGACCACATCTGCCCCCTCTATTTCTCTGTTTTCACAGCGAATGCCATAAAGAAAATACAGCAGATATTCCTGATTGCAGTCTGTGACGCAAAAGTGACTCCACTGACTTAAATCTGTCTGGGAAAATGCCTCCTGTATGGCATGTTCATTCGCACCATATTGCTCATTATATCCGGAAAAACCAATGCACTTTACTCCGAATGCAATTGCCAGAATGAGCATCAAGACAGAAATCCTCTCTTCCTGACGTTCACCGACGACTCTGGCACAAATAATTTTTATAACCATTTCAAGAAGTACGCCAATCAGAACTGCCAGCAATACACCTCCATAAGTAAAGACCCTGTAATAAGGTCTCTTGCACTGGATCAGAAGACAAACCGGCACCATCACGATTCCTGTAAACAAAGACAGATAAAGCAGCAATTCTGCATTTTCCTTTTTCCTGATACCTCTTATAATCTTATAGGCGAGAAAAACAATCCCTATTCCCCATAAAATCATCACGACCAGCGATTGATAATAATAACCGGACAGCGTCACCAGAAAGTCCCAGAGCCTTCCGGCAAATCCTGTTCTTTCCTCACTTTGAATATAAGGCGTATCCAGCATATATCTCATTCCCCTGCCTATGGCGGCAAAAGGAGCTCTTAAGATAATATCGATATGTCCTATGCCATAGTAGGCTCCCGTCTCATCCTTTGTCAGAAGATTGGACCCGATTGCAAGCCATATTGTTGTATACATCAAGATTGTTCCCACTGCTGCGCTCACAGATGCAAGGACTAATTTGATGAGCTTCTTTCCGCTTTCCGTCTTCAGGCAAAAGCATTTTTCCTTTCTTCCTTCCTGTATTCCCCTGACCAAGAGAAAAACGCCGCCTGCGATACACAAGGGCAGAACCCAGTACACATTGCTGCTGACGGTATATAATCCAAGTATCAGGGACACGATATAGATAAAATAAATCTTTTTGGCAGTCTTTTTTTCTTCACATATCTGAATCATGCATAACCATGCTATCAGATAGCAGGTAATACCAAGCGTATATCCTCTCCCCTGAACCGCAAGCTGATTGACCAGATTCATAGATACATACAAAAGAACTGTAACCATAGGAATCCAGCCCTTTGTGTATCTTTTTATGATTTTATATAAGAGGCACATATTGGAAAGTGCACACAGATAAGATATACCCCGCAGACCAATATATGCATTTCCCAGATAATCAAGGAACGCGGAAAGTACCGAATATCCTACATGATTATTGGGAAGCGGCCAGTGAATGGCAGCATACACCGGTCCCTTACTGATAAACCAGTAGTAGGTGTACAATTCATCATACCATGGCGTAAGCGCAAACAGCCTGTAGCCGTAATAGACTGCCATAATTGCCAGCAATACAAGAAATGCAGCCCTTTCCTGTCTTTCCTGTTTCTGATTTCCCAAAAACTGCCTTATTCCTTTAGTTGATTTCATCTGCTAATAAGTCACCCATTTCTTTACAGCCAACCTGTGTACATCCCTCGGACATAATATCGATTGTCCGATATCCCTTTCTCAGAATCGTTTTTACCGCATTTTCCACTGCATCAGCTTCTTTGTCAAGGTCAAAAGTATAGCGCAGCATCATGGCAGCTGAAAGAATGGTCGCTATAGGGTTTGCAATCCCCTTTCCTGCAATATCCGGTGCAGAGCCATGGCTCGGCTCATAAAGTCCAAATTTACTGTCATTCAAAGACGCGGATGCAAGCATTCCGATGGATCCGGTAATCATACTTGCTTCATCAGATAAAATGTCACCAAACATATTCTCTGTCAGAATCACATCAAACTGCGCAGGATTTTTTACCAGCTGCATAGCGCAGTTATCTACCAGCATATGTTCCAGAGTAACCTCAGGATAATCCGCAGCCACCTCTTCCACCACTTTACGCCATAATCTGGAAGAATCCAGCACGTTTGCCTTATCTACGCTGGTCACCTTCTTCTTACGCTTCATGGCGATATCGAATCCCTTTACAGCAATCCTGCGGATTTCATTTTCATCATAAGTCAGCGTATCAACGGCTTTGCGGATGCCGTTTTCCTCTGTTGTATAACGTTCTCCAAAATACAATCCGCCAGTCAGTTCCCGCATGATCATCATGTCAAATCCTGCACTGCTGATTTCCTTTTTCAGCGGACAGGCATCGGATAATTCCTCATATAAAACAGCTGGTCTTAAATTAGCAAACAAATTTAATGCCTTGCGAATGCCAAGAAGACCTGCTTCCGGTCTTAATTCGGGCGGAAGTTTATACCAAGGGGAGGTAGTCGTATCGCCGCCGATTGAGCCCATCAGCACAGCATCCGCTGCCTTCGCCGCATTAACTGCTTCCTCTGTGAGCGGCACCCCATGCACGTCTATGGAAGCCCCTCCCATTAATACATTTGTATATACAATCTCATGACCGTAAACTTCAGCCACCTTATCCAGGATTTTCTTTGCTTCTGTCACAATTTCAGGTCCGATACCGTCACCTTCGATACATGCAATATTTAATTTCATTTTGACCTCCCTTATTTTGTTCTAAGTACATCTGATTCAGCAATCCTGCTGATATAAAATAAGACGCATATTATGCGCCTTACTTCCAGATTCATGTCTATTCTGCATCTGCTTTTTCAACCTGCGCTATAGCAGATTTCTGCATAGGAATACGGCAATTCTTGTTATTACCAAATTCTACGATGACTGTATCATCTGTAATATCTATAACGATTCCGTAAAAGCCGCTACTGGTAAGGATGCAGTCGCCAACTTCAAGAGAAGACAGCATGGCTGCCATTTTCTTTTGCTCTTTTTTCTGGGGACGAATCATAAAAAAATACATAAATACAACAATCAGCACAAGCCATAAAATCATCCCAATGCCAATACCGCCTGTCGCTGCCGCCTCCGCTGATCCATCTAATAGAATACCCATTCAAATTTCCTCCTATTTTCAACTTTGTAAATAAGCCTAACAAATATAATACACAATTAGGCAGTTAAAAACAAGCCCTTTTGCTCTTTTTGTGCTTCCAGTCACAACAGTTCCTCATCTGTCACCGGTCTGTTCCCTGTGCAATACCTGCAAGCTTTTGTTTTTTGTAGGATGCAAATTCCCCTTTATCCAAGGCATCTCGTATTTCTTCCATCATTATGTTGTAAAAATACAAGTTATGAAGCACGCACAGACGCATTCCCAGCATCTCTTTCGCCTTTAACAGATGCCGGATATAGGCTCTTGAATATCTGCGGCATGCAGGGCATCCGCATCCCTCTTCAATTGGCCTTTCATCCAGTTCATACTTTGCATTGAAGAGATTGATTTTTCCATGATTCGTATACAAATGACCATGACGCCCGTTTCTGCTTGGATAAACGCAGTCAAAGAAATCAATCCCTCTTTCTACGCCCTCCAGTATATTCGCCGGCGTTCCAACTCCCATCAAATAAACCGGCTTATCTGCCGGCAGATAGGGAACCGTTTCTTCAATAATATAATACATTTCCTCGTGACTTTCACCCACAGCAAGACCGCCGATGGCATAACCGTCAAGCTCCATGTCGGCAATCCGCTTTGCATGTTCCACTCTGATATCCGCATAGACAGCGCCCTGATTGATGGCAAATAAAAGCTGATTCCGATTAATAGTATCCTCCAATGTATTTAGACACCGCATCTCTTTTTTGCAGCGCTCAAGCCACCTGGTGGTCCGCTCCACAGATGCCTGCACATAAGAACGGTCTGCTTTACTAGGGGCACATTCATCAAAAGCCATTGCAATCGTGGAGGCTAAGTTAGACTGGATCTGCATACTTTCCTCCGGTCCCATAAAAATTTTACGTCCATCAATATGGGAATTAAAATATACGCCCTCTTCTTTGATTTTTCTAAGTCCTGCAAGGGAAAAGACCTGAAATCCGCCGGAATCCGTCAGAATCGGCTTATCCCAGGACATAAATTTGTGAAGTCCCCCAAGCTGCTTTATAATCTGATCCCCAGGTCTTACATGTAAATGATAGGTATTAGAAAGTTCCACCTGCGTATGAATCTGCTCCAGATCCTCCGTGGAAACAGCGCCCTTGATTGCAGCCGCTGTTCCTACATTCATAAATACAGGTGTTTGTATCACGCCATGAACGGTTGTGAATTCTCCGCGCTTTGCTCTTCCTTCCTGCTTTAACAACCGAAACATAATTTCCTCCAGACAATTTTATAAATACTTATCCCAGAATTCTTCCAGACAAAGTTCTTCTTCCATGATAATTTTAGCTGCATCCTTCCCCACATAACGGAAATGCCAGGGCTCAAATTCAATGCTGGTGATGTATTCCTTCCCCTTCGGATAACGAAGAATAAATCCATATTCAGCACAATGCTCTTCAAGCCATTTTCCTGCACTGGTATCCGCAAATCCCTCATCCAGCGTCACATACGTATCTGATACAATATCTATGGCAAGCCCTATTTGATGCTCGCTTGCCCCCGGAACGGTCACTGCCTGGGAAGAAATCTTATATGCTTCCATATAGGACATTCCCTTGTTCATATACGCCTTGATCTTACGGTTAAATAAAACCTCCTGCCATGCCAGATCCCGATAAGGTGAGCAGATTGCAAGATTGACTCCATCCTCGCTCGCCGCGTACATCATGGCAAGCAATTCCTCAATAATCCGTTCATCACACTGCATCGTTCCCTTAATCGTTTTGATTGGTCCTAGTGTAAAAGTATATTCATCCGGAATGGGGTGCTGCTTGTTGATCAGTATCAGCTTCCAGTCGTCTGCATCGAAAGAAACTGCCTCCGCTGCAGCCTCTTCCGCTTCTTCCTCATCTGATTCAGTCTCCACACTTATCTGCTGATCATCATTTATAATTTCGTCCAGAAGATACTTGTCCACTCCCTCCATGCCATGAAGCTCTGCATCATCATACCCTTCAAGCACATCTGCATCTTCCAGTATCTCCAGTTCCTCTATTTCAATCTGCTGCGCATCTGCCAATGTAATGTCAGAAGCCACCGCTGCTGTCACCAAAGTTTCTTTCTCCTTGCCGGAGACAAAGCCATTCTCCTCTTGGAATACAGGATAAGAAAAACTATTGCCGACCATGAAACAGCATAATATAAAAATCGTGCACGCAAACCGCTTGGTTCCCCTTCTGCAATAGTCATAAATCTTGTATAAGAGCATCGTCACCGCCAGTCCGATAATCGCCGGAACTCTCAATATCCTGCTGCGACGTCCCATATTGATAAAATACATCTTTGCTCTCTCGTTTAAACTTCTTTTCATCTGTCCCTACCTAAAATCATGTGCCAAAATAAATCGCCAAAGCGATTTACATAATATTTTACACAAATCTGTCTAATTCTACAATAGGTGATATAAAAATAATTGTAAAATAAGTATATATCAGCTATAATTTTTAAATGAATTTATTCTTGAAAGGAGTTTTCTATGGCAGGTTCAACATTTGGAACGATATTTAAAGTAACCACCTGGGGAGAATCCCACGGAAAAGCCTTAGGTGTTGTAATTGACGGCTGTCCTGCAGGACTTTCACTGTGCGCGGAGGATATACAGCCCTACCTTGACCGCCGGAAACCCGGACAGACTTCCATCTCCACCCCCAGAAAAGAATCGGACCAGGTGGAAATACTTTCCGGCATCTTTGAAGGCAAAACCACCGGCACCCCTATTTCACTGATGGTTCCCAATACATCCCAGAAATCATCTGATTACAGTGAAATTGCTTCCTATTACAGACCAGGTCATGCCGATTATACCTTTGATTCCAAATACGGTTTCCGCGACTATACCGGCGGCGGACGTTCCTCAGGGCGGGAAACCATCGGAAGAGTAGCTGCGGGGGCTATTGCCATTAAGATTTTAAAAGAAATGGGAATTACCATCACGGCTTACACCAAGTCCATCGGTTCCATCACCATCGATATGTCCCATTTTAATAAAGAAGCGATTTGCCACACCGCTACCTGTATGCCCGACGAAGCAGCAGACCAAAAAGCTATGGCTTATCTGAAAGAATGTATGGCACAGAAAGATTCCAGCGGTGGAATCATTGAATGCATCGTTGCCGGGCTTCCTGCCGGCATAGGCGATCCCGTATTTGAAAAGCTGGACGCCAATCTGGCAAAAGCCATTATGTCCATCGGCGCAGTAAAAGCAGTTGAAATCGGGGATGGAATTTCCGTGTCAACGGCTGTGGGGTCTAAGAACAATGACGCTTTTACAAATGCAGACGGGACCGTAACCAAAAAAACAAACCATGCAGGAGGAATCCTGGGCGGCATCAGTGACGGCTCCCAGATTATTTTAAGGGCGCACGTAAAACCCACTCCCTCTATCTTCTCTATTCAGGAGACTGTAAACAAAGATATGGAAAACATAGAAATTGCCATCAAAGGACGCCATGACCCCGTCATTGTTCCCAGAGCCGTAGTTGTGGTGGAAGCCATGACTGCACTTACGATTCTGGATGCGTGCATGATGAATATGACGGCAAGGCTCGACTATCTTACAAAGTTCTACAATTAAAACAACGAATACCACGCTTCGCGAAACATTCTTATGCTAAACCAAACTGACCGCCAGACATCAGATAATGATTTAATGCCTGGCGGTCAGTTCCATATTTATTTTGATAAAAATATTATTTCTTAAGCCTATTTCAAACGGTAAAATATAATGCAATTCGGCTGATCCACTTTCATTTCCCTTCCATTCATGACCATAATTCCCTTTTTCATATCGATACTGAAAAAGGTCATCGAATTAGATTCGTGATTTAAAGAAACTAAATGCCTGTTATCCGGGAACAGCGCTGCATCTTTAGGATAATCACCACTGACCGGCAGACAAAAGTTCTTGATAAGCAGTCCCGTGTCCCGATCGATGGTATAAACAATGACACTGTTGTCCCCTGCATTTGAACTGCAAAGGTATTTGAAGTCTTCTGAAAAATTAAGCGCGCTGGCTGCCGACCCACCGGCGTGGTAGCTATTCAAAGTGGAAATATTCTGTATCTTGTCAAAAACCGGATTTCCATGATCATCAACGGAATAAGTGTACACATCAATATAATTTTTTAGTTCGTGCACAATGTACAAAAAACTGCCGTCCTTTGAAAATTTCAAATGGCGGGGTGCTGATTCCTGTTCGCTTCTGATAATATCCACCTGCCGGAGTTTTCCGTTTACATGATTAAGTTCATAAACCACCACATGATCCATTCCCAAATCTGCTGCGCATAAAAACTTGTTGTCCCTGGTCATCTTCACACAATTGATGTGAGGTCTGAAATTCCTTTCCGCAATGCTCCCCAGACCTTTATGGAAAATCTCCTCTGTAATCTCTCCAATGGCGCCGTTTTCTTCTACCCGCAGAACTGTAAGCTTAGCATCATGATATCCTGCCACAAATAGGAATTTATCGTCATAATCCGTTGATAGGTAGCATCCCCGCATACCGTTGATCGACGCATGATTGATCACTTTTAGACTTCCATCATCCAGTATCTTGTAAGATTCCACACCGAAATCTGTAATCGAATAGAGATATTTACGGTTGTGAGATATTGTCACATAAGAAGAATTCGTTATTTCCACCTGATCCTTCTCGGAAAATCTGCCGTTTTCTATATCCACGTCATAAATCTTTATTCCGAAACTGCTCTTATTTCCGGATGTGTAAGTGGATACGTAGGCTACATATTTTTCTTTTCCCATGATGATTCCCTCTTATACTCTTTTTGATAAATAAATTTTGTAAATAGACCATTTTCATTATAGCACAGGTTATTTTTCCACACAATAAAAGATGGTTTTACTTTTTCATAAATTCATCATAGAGTGGTTAATAGTCCGCACAGGATAGGTAAGTATACCAACGTCGTCGCGCTCTCGCTCTATAAAAACGTAACAGACGCTAGACTCGAAAGAACCTCGTCAAGCGCTCAATGTGGTCAACTTAGTAGTTGCGTAAAATATTTTATTCTTGAGCCGAACCCTGAAAACTAAATACTAAAATTGCTTTCCCATTTCCGGAAAAAATGGTATACTAATCTGACTTACAGCGTAAGCCTTCTGATGACGTATAGATTTGTGCGGATCATATACATCGTTTTCTATTATTGAAATGCTTTCGCTTAAGTTGCACTCTGGGGCGTTTGCTTTTCCGGTCTGGCTGGATCTGCGAGCGCCCTTTTAATGCTTCCCCGTATATCCATTCCAGCTGTGCGGCAACTGCTTTCTCCCCGCATAACATCAATGGCAGAAAATCCTTCATATGCCCAATGATATTTGCGCGATTGGCCTGGTAATGATACTTATTATCCGGTCGGCGGGTCTGTTCGATTTCTTTGTCGGCATCTGCTTTTATCATTGCCGTCAGGTTTGAGAGCATTATGTTGATAAAAAATTCCTGCTCCACAGATATATGGGTCGCACCACTGAATTCCTCCAGCTCCCAACGTGATTTAAGTTCCATATATTTTCCTTCCACCAGCCAGCGCTGGAAATAAAGTTCTTTCAGCATCAGGGGCGTTATGGCAGGGGACAAGAGATTGGTGACCAGATATTCCGTGCTGCCATCATCCAACAGCACGTGGAGGACCCTTACCGTTACCGGCTCTATCTGCGCCTCTTTTTTATAGGAAGGATAATAGTCGATGATCTCATCATCGGATGCCACATCTGCAAATGCATGGATATTTTTCTGTACACGTTCCAGAAAATAATACCCTTTATCATCAATATGCTGCATGAGTTCGAAGGAATGGTATCCTCTGTCAAACAGGATGACAGCATTTTTGTGAAGCCCCATATTTTCCAGATGAGCCAGATGTTCTCCTGCCGCTTTTCTTTCTCCATGGTCAAAGGGATGGATGAGGGCATCTGCAATGATGTCATGGCTGACATCATATAAGACGGAAGCAGCCGCCATGGCAGTCCTGTGCCGGGCTTTATCATTATGGGCAGAGCCGAAATAGGAAAGGGTATCCCTGTTTCCAGGAACCTGTATCTTGGAACCATCGATTGCAAAAGGATAATACCCATGCCATGACCTGCGCTGGTCAGTAAGCAGGTAGAAGGTTTCTGCCACAAAGTGCATCAGGGACAGGAACAGTTCAGGCAGGATTCCTTTACGTGCTTTGGAAACAGCCTGTTTGGAAACAGCCGGGAATCCAAGGCTGTGCAGGTCCACACGTATATTTGAAAGATTGAGGTTCATGCTTCTTTTGGAAGTATACAAAAGGAAAAGAATAACCTGGTACATTGAAAGCTTACGTTTTCTGGTAAAGGCACCCGGTGTTCGGAATTTTGAGATAAAATCATCACAAAGGAGCATTTCTTTTATCCCGGAAACAATTTTTTGACAGATAATAGTATTAGGCAAGTGTGCATCCTCCCGTAAAAAGTATTTACAAGGCGGCGCAACATTTTTGGGGACATTTGTCAACGGTAAAAATGATGTTTATAAGGTTATTTTATTGTGCAATTTTACTATTTAGTTTTCAAGGTTCTTAAGTTGACCACATTGCGTCAAGCGCTGACGTTTTTATAAGGACTCCTTTTGGTATACTTACCTATCCTGTGCTACGTTACTGGTTAGCCTGCAAAGTAATATCATATTCATCCTGAATTATTCACGACACAACAGCTCCAACAATTGCTGAAATCCGCATAGTTACTGTGTTTTATTTGAATATTGCGTTTTACCTTTTAAGTGAATAGAAAAAGACCTCTATCTATGGTAAAATTTAGGTGCCGAATCCAAACAAATACCCTGGAAAGAAAATCTCCCTATGAAAATTTAAACACCGTAAGCTTAGAAAGCAATAGTCAAATTACAATTAATTTTCTTCTCCTTTTTAAGAGGTTTCTGTTAAAATCGGAGCTGTTAAGCTTATCAATCGTACGTTCAAAACCTATACCGCGTGGTTCTGCATCTATAAGGATGATAGGTTAAACTATCATTATCAGGCGTACGGTTATCATCCACTGTTGTGTTATGATGACCTGCCTGGCGATTTGTTAAAGGCCGAACTTCATGACAACTCCACGTATTACAGAAGGAATGCCGATCTTTTCATGAAATCCCTTCCAGATGAATTCATCCGTGACTTTCCTGACATGCCGCTCTATCTCCGAGGTGACAGTGGCTTTGCATCATCGGATCTATATGAAGTTCTTGAAGATAAAAACTGCAACTATTTCAAACTGTGCAACAGTTGTTCATGCAAGAAAGAATTCTACGAGACACTGGAAAACATCCGCAATCTGCAGCCACAGTGGAAATAACAACTATTAACGGACCACTGGACAACCACAATCAACTTTTGAAAATATCACAGGCGAAGTCTGTCCTTTTTCAGGTGAACTTCTGGCAAAATGAAGTATTGGATGTAGTTGTAATGAAAACTACGGTAAATTTCATGCACAAACAATCTATCGTGAATAATTCAGGTTAAATTCTTCCTGATAACATTTCCTGTACCACGTAGTATTTACTGAAATCACTGCTGCAACAAGAACGATATCAAATAGTATTTTATAAATTTTCAAACTAATTTTCTTCATCTTCCACCACCCCACCGCCATTTTATATTAGGTTAGGTTTCACAGTAACACCATAGGTAATATCAATTCTTTTTTTAATTATTTTAAACTTTTTCTATATTTCATAATTTACAGACTGCCTATGTATGTCTATATAAATGCCCTTCTTTCAACAGCCGCTATATATATTGTTGTAATACTTTAATCAATCGCTCTAATTGCCTCTGTTCTTTCACAAAAATAGAATCAATTAATATACTTATACTATTCGTACTTTTTAATGTGTACATATATTTTACCAACATTCTTTTCGCCATTAAACACTTTTTTTGCATATCTTCATATTCTTTTGCTATATTTTTAAATCTCTCATCCCTAAATAATTCAAATATATATTCGAGGCGCAATATCATGCATTTTTTATGCTCATATATAATATGGATAGGTCTTATATCGTAATTGTCCCTTTTAGATAAATAATATTTTTCTAATAACCTGTATGTCTCTATTCCATACACCATGTTTGAAGAATTATAATATACTTGTTTTGTTAATCCAACTGTATCTTTTGATTCCATATAATCTATAAGCAGATCATATACCAACTTCGCATTAAATGGGTAATAAAAATCTTTATTAACAGATAGCAGTTTTATTGGATTTATACGATTATTCTTGTCATTGCAAGCCTCCCTTACATAATCATAGGATTTTTGAATATCTTTATAATTTATTTTTACCTCTGCAAATATACCTCTTTCGTTATATGTAAGTGTATAAATTATTTCTTCTGCCTCATCAAAACCATAGCATAAAATTTCATGAAAATTGTGTCTTACATTATAATTCTGTTTATTATGTAAATAATATTCGTCCAACGTAATAACTACATAATCATTTTGCTGTATTGCCCAGATAATCGTTTCGCATATTTTCTTATCATAGTCTTTATATAAAGCTAACGATTCACATTTCAACCATGGATTTCCCGGATATAACCAATTGATCCACGCATCTCCCTCAATGATACTGCAAATATTTTTGAAGTCAAAAAAATTGCTGGTAAACTCTGGATTACAAACAAGCTGGATATAATTACTATAAAACCATCCCTGACTCTCAGGCTCATTTAACATAATAGAAAGTGGGTAACCATGGATTGTATATCCATTAATTGGCGAATTAGCAATTGGAAGTTTTTTCATTGAATCCTCCTATAAACGTACACTTCAATATCTGTAGTATTCCGCCTGTGCATTCCATAATTCATAATATTTTCCCT
Organism: Lachnospiraceae bacterium; assembly: GCA_014804785.1. GTDB lineage: Bacteria > Bacillota > Clostridia > Lachnospirales > Lachnospiraceae > Suilimivivens. The sequence continues at coordinate 184,093 of JAAUZD010000023.1, read as the reverse complement.
CAGGACATTCCATGAGTTCTTCGTGACTGCCATATTGAATAATACTCCCCTCGTTAAAAACAACTATATCATCACAGAACTTACATGATGCCAGTCTATGAGAAATAAATATTGCCGTTTTATCTTGTGCAATCTCAGAAAACTTACTATATAAATCAGCCTCGGACAATGGGTCAAGTGCAGCAGTAGGCTCATCCAAAATTAATAGTGATGCATTTTTATAAATAGCTCTTGCAAGTGCAATTTTTTGAGCCTCTCCTCCTGAAGGCTCTATTCCACTTTCATATAATTCATGATAGATTGGCGTCTTAATACCATCCTGTTCCTTATCAATCCTTTCCCTTAATCCAACCTGCTCAATTACCTTATACACCTTATCTTCATCAACATTATTATCAATGCAGATATTGTCAACTATTGGAATGGCAAAAAGAGAAAAATCCTGAAAGACAACTGATAACATATTTAAATAGCTATTTATTTCTATATCATTGATGTCAATACCATTTAGCAAAATCTTTCCACTTGTCGGCTTGTATAAACGACACAAAAGTTTTATAAACGTTGTTTTCCCACTTCCGTTTACACCTACAACAGCCAGCTGTTTTCCACCAGTTATTTTGATATTGATATCTTTCAATGCATACTTACTGCTATTTGGATAAGCAAATGATACATCACAAAACTCTATAATATTAATACTTTCTTCCTCGTTGTTTATTGTCTGCTTGTCATAATCATTTTCAGTTGGTATCTTCAAATATTCAAACGTACTCAAAAAACGGCTTGCATGAACCAGGATCTCATTTATATTTATAACAAAATATGACAATGCACTGACAAACTGATTGATTGCTCCAGCATAAGTAACAACTCGCCCAATCGAAATAGCCTTTAATATTGCCTGATACGCCACCAATAAATAAGCTATGCCCTCACTAAAACCAATCAGAAATCCTGACAGTCCATCGCTTTTTCCCATACAGCTTCCAATATTTTTAGATATCTCTTTCCTTATTTTAAAATAGCTTTCTGCGCCGCCCCGGTCAATCAAGTTCTGAATCTGATACATTCGTATATCTTTTCCTACCTTATAGCTGATATCATTTGTGTAAAAAGCTATCAGCCTATTCGTTTTTTCGACTTCTCCCATTGATTTCATCTGTTGGTCATAAGCCTTTTTTCGTATTTTAAGCAGCCAAACAAGTGCAATAAATACCCCTCCTCCGAAAACAACACAGGCCATGGCGATCACTTTGTTATGTATAAGTAAAGGCACCAGCATAATCATCGAAATAATCATCATGCACAATTTCTGCATAAACTCTTCAACCAATGAAAACATTCCAAACAATCCATATCCCCAATTATTATCTTCCCTGATACGTGACCTTATCTCCTGTACTTCCTCTCCTTCTAAGTATTCATATTTCATGTTAATTGTATGTTTAGCAATCAGCGTATCATACTTTCTAACACACAAGTTCTTCCTTACTTCACATATTTTATGTAAAAGATTTTGCGTCAAATAAATGACAAGCATAATGATACAGCCTAAAACAGCAATTGAAACTATAAGAGTATATTGTATTCCTGCCGCCATCATATCAATGACCCTTCCTGAAATGATTATTGCTCCAAACGGAATTACAGCGCTCAAAATACTATTAATCAGCATTAATGAAACTATTATTTTATCCATCTCTTTAATAATTTTATAGAGTGTCATCAAATTATCAATCGTTTTTTTCAAGACAATATAACCTCCTGTTATGAAGTGACCTTTGTCAAGAGGAAATTTCAAAAGAAACTTTTTCCCTTGAATCAGCCACATTTGTTATTGTCTGACAGCATCCGGAAAGAGCCATTTTAACAGTCTCCGGCATGTAGCCACTCTGTTATTCGTGGATTGGTTACCAACAGGCTAATGGTCCGCCGAGAGTCCTGCTATCTACTTTCGTGGATCACGGTTTCATGTGCGCACATAGGAGGATCGCAGTTGACTCGAACCGTTTTGTTATCTGGCTCCTCCCGGATGCTGTCAGATTGTTTCATTGTTATCTGTGGCAGAAATCTGCGCTCTGCCGCTGTTTTCTGCTTGACTACCCTTATCATTCGGGCAGATGGCTGTCAAGGGCTTGCCGCGAAGCGGTGCGCAGCACCCTTGACTGGCATCTGGACGGATGATACCTCATGCCGCTTTTGCTTCTATATTTTCTGTCATCATTCCCCATACAAAACATGCCAGCTCCCTCGCAATCGCCGCCACTGCGATGTTCCGTTTCTTTCCATGCCTTATCAGGCGATAGTACTTGCTCCTCATTCTTGCGTTTGCCTTATCTGCATAGGATATAACTTCTGCCGGATTCCCTTGCTGACGATGCCGTAGTTCTTTTGATTTATGCCCGACGGCACCCTTACAGATTCCTCCCGCAGCTTCCACAAGCAGCAGTCGCAGATGACTGTTTCCCGCCTTTGTGATTCCCAACCGGTTTATTTTCTCCGCACTGGAATGTTCTCCCGGTGCAAGCCCCAGATATGCCGCATACACGTTCCCTTTTGCAAATCTATTGAAATCTCCTGTCTCTACAATCAGTGACAGCGCAGTGTGGGTTCTGATTCCCAGAAAGCACCCCAATTTCTTCACCTTATCAGAATATCCCGCCTGGGACGCTATCTCTTCGATCCTTGCATCAAACCTTTCTATCTTTGCAGTCTGCTCATCGTAGGATGCCATATATTCATCAAGCGTTTCCTGATACAGCGGGGACAGTTCAAGTTTTTTTAGCCATTTCAAATGCGCGAATGTCCATTTCGTTCCATCATAATGATAACCATGCCTCAGACAGAACGCATTGATCTGCTGCTTTACCTTCTTTAAGGCTTTCTTATGGTCATCCCGCATCCGCAGATATTCCTTCACGGAATCGTCCTCTTCTGTCGGTATATATACCGGATGATATCCGCCATAGGAAAGGCATTGGGCAATCATATGGGCGTCTCTGGCATCCGTCTTTATGCGCTGTCCCTGCCGTGTCAGCATCGTAGTCGGTGCAAGGATTACGCATTTGACCCCGGATGCCGTAAGCTGGTTGTAAAGCGAGTAGCCCAGACATCCTGCCTCATATCCGCATTCAATGTCATATGCGTCTTCTAGTCCCAGTTTGCATTTTAGGTTTTCAATGAACATCAGGATATTTCTATAATCCGGTGTTACCTGAATGTTGGCAAAAACTCTGTCCTCCGCTCCGATTACCGGCTCCATTGCGCATAAAGTATAATTTGTACTATGGACATCCATTCCGATTTTTAGTATTCTTTTCATATAGGTGACCTCCTTTTGTATGCGGTAATCCCTGTTACCATTGTTCTTATCAAACTCTAGTATACAGGTAAATCCACGTTGCTACAAATGCGGGGTCACTTCATATTATCTACTGTACAACTACTGTACAACTGTAATTCGATCCGTATCTAAAACATCATTTTTATCGTCTTCCTTATAATATTCCCTTTGAACTTCAAACATATTATGGTACTTTCCATTTAATTTCATAAGCTCATCGTGACTTCCGCATTCTATAATTTTACCATTTTCAAGAAATACTATTTTGTCGCAAAAACTTGTACTTGCCAGCCTATGAGAAATGTATATTGTAATTTTATCCTTACAGATTCTTTCATACTGAAGATACTGTTTCCTTTCCGAAATAGGATCGAGTGCTGCTGTAGGTTCGTCCAAAATTATAACACTACCGTTTTTGTAAATAGCTCGTGCTAAATAAAGTTTTTGTATTTCTCCTCCTGACATAAGTATTCCTTTATTATCCGTAATCTTTAACATTGTACTGTCAATTCCTTTTTCTGTATCATTAACTTTATCTGACAAATCTGCTGTCTTAATGCTACTTAATACTCGTTCAATATCTGTATTATCTTTTTCCCTCATGGATATGTTCTCTGCAACAGTAAATGGAAATACACTGGCATCCTGAAAAACTGTGGAAATTTCCTTTCTAAGTTCAACTGGATCATATTCTAATTTAGGGAACCCATTTATTAAGATCTGTCCCTGTGTTTGCTCAAATAACCCACATATAAGATTTACAAATGTAGTCTTACCCGCACCATTAATTCCTACCAAACCTAATTTTTCACCTTTTTTGATAACGAGATTAAGATCCTCAAGTATATTCCTCTCTCCGTCATAAGAAAATGACACATTTCTAAATTCTATCGTTTTTATACCATTATCTAAATTACGATAATTCTTTTCACTTTCTCCAGTATACTCGCTATTTAATTCCATGAAACCTCGAAAATCAGATATTAAGTTTGATGCAGTCCCCAATACAGAAATCTGTTCAGCAATTCTTGTAATCCATTGTGAAAAAGTCGCGATTAAACTGAAGTATAACACAAAATCAGAAATTCCAATTTGTTTTTGAATAACACATAAAATCAAATATACATAAGACATTCCATCACGCATGAAAACAACAAATGAATTACACATTAACGCATAAGAACGCCGTGTTTCAACCTTTTTATACCAATAAGCTCTCTCATTCAAGTATTTCTCCATAATGGCAAACAGCCATTTCTGCATAGAAAACAAACGTATATCTTTACCCCATTTAGGATCAGAACATTTATTAATAAAATAATTGAGTTTTTTGTCTATAATAACCCAGTTGTCCTTTTTACTCTGCTCATAATTCCTGCTATATGATGAAACAAAAATACTCACTAATGATAAACCAATAAGAATTATCGGAATCCACCAGTTAAGTCTTAAAAGAAGCAAGGCATAAACTATTGTTCCCAATAAGCCTATAGAAATATTTAATAATGCAGGTATCATCGTTTTGATACATCCCAAATCTCCCTGATATACGGCATCTTTTGCCCTTTGATATTTATTCTGTCCTTTTGCGCTCGCCATATCCATATATGAACAAGTTATGGAATGCATATACAAATCCCAAATATACTCAGCCTGAATTCTCACCAGATACCAATTAATTTTTGTATTCAAAAATTTGCCTATATAATTCAAAATTCCAATTAATACTGCAAAAAATAAGATATGAATGCTTATCTCATATGGTTCAATAGGAAGCCCTATCTGCTCTATGACAAACTTAGGAAAATACACTCCGGCAAGTGATATAAACATCTCAACCAATACACTGATTACCAACAAACACATCACAACTTTATCTTTATTCGCCAACATATTAATCGCGTATTTAATATTACTGACTAACTTATAATGATTTTTTGTATCCTCTTTCATTTTCCACCTCTAAATTCTAGTGTACTGTATTATTGATATTTTTAACAATTAGATCATGTTTCTTCTTATCTTTTGAAACTAATTTCATACTGTTACCAGCTATCGTAATTTCTATGCTATCTGAGTTTCTTTCTAACGATATACTTGGAACACTTTCACCATCAACGAGGAAAAAATCATAGCAGTCTTTCCTTCTTATAAAATAACGTCTATAAAATTCAAAGAAATCCTGCAAACTATCTATTTTCAGTAAAACGCCTATATGCAGTTTTGCCGAAACAAAATCTTTAAATTCGCCTGTCTCTACTGGAACAAATTTTTTATATTCATTTGTCATAGCATACGCATCTACTACATATTTTTTTCCGTTGTTTTCGATGTAATTTAACACATGACAACTCCCATTAAGTGCAATCACCACTATCATTTTCACAATATCGTAATTATCTTTTAGTAATGTACATATTGCTGCTGCTACCGATGCACAACATCCGCTATTATTTTTCAAGCTTTCAAATCCCGATTTATGATGTTCCCAATTTACACCCTCTTCAAACGTAAATTCATTGTCATCGGTGTTCTTGTAATTGCTTTTTTGCAAATATCGAATTGCATCATACAATGTATTAATTTCCTTTATTATTTCATTATTACAACAATGACACATTCTTTTAAGCAACAGAAGTTTTTTGATTTTCAACCCACAAAATCTACTTTTACCTAATGTATTCAGCGGTACCCACCTAACTCCTTTATATACTTGTGTTGAGAACTTTGCTGTCTTTCTTAAATTAGAATAATTACGCATTTTCTTCACCTAAATAATCAATAATGCAATTCAATATATTTTCCACATTATCTCCCTGTAATATAGGAAATGCCGGTATATGAAATTTTTCAATTAATAATGTTTGAAAAGAAACTATTTCTCCTTCATCAGCCAAAGATTTTTTTTCATTCATTAAATACAAATCATTTTTATAAACCATAGGAGATATTGCAATCGCAACTACTTTAGCATCAATTATGTTTTCTATAGCCAGTATACTTCTGAAAATAAAATCTATATCATCATAAATATTAACACACAAAACTATGCAATCAGGATTTGCGGCAAGCAAAAATTCTAATTCCATTAATCTAAGGTGATTGACATTATACGCAAATCTCGGAATTGTTCCAGCTTGATTACCTACGATTATGATATCCTTGTTCTTTTGATCAATTTTATGAATTTCTTCGTTCACATATTCTACAAAATATGTTCCTTCTTTGACAACTGTTCCAGAGTATCCAAAATGAATTGTGCCGGCTGTCCATATCAGGATCAATGCCGTCCGAAGATATATAAAAAAGTAGCTACCTTTATTACCTCAAAAAATGCCTCAAACAGAGCAAAAAGCCAGAGATATATGCAAAGTGAGGAGTTCAGCAATCTGTCAAGGCTGAGAAACGGAGTGGAAACCATTCCTGCCAACATCCGAAAGAATTATCATCTCGACAAACTTCCAAGAGGAAAACAACGGGGTAAATTCTTTTTCGGAAGCAAAATAGCAGCACTGAACTTCAGGAAACTCTTCGGATTCCGAAAGGATCTGGGGAACTATGCACAGAATCCGGTATTGGTCTAAATATAAGCCAAAAGTATACTAATGATTGTAAGCTGATGAAACCTCTTATAACAAATCTACCGTAAAATATTAAATTTTCAAGGTTCCTGCAAAGGAGCAAACATAAAAATTCGATGTTTTGACCCCGGCATCATACCATTTTTTTACAGATTGTTTATCAAAACGGAAAAATTGGCATTGTACATGGAAAAATTGGTTATAAAAAGCAAAAGCAAAACGGAGTGCTCGTTACTTTTACACTCCGTTAACATAAATAATAATATCTACACCAAATATTTGATCTTTATTACTAAATTTCATAATCCCGTCATACTTCTTTACAATCTTATTCACATTGATAAGACCAATACCATGTTTTTCGTTTTCATCTTTTCCACTTAAAAATCTTTGATTTTTGTATTGTACCTTACCATCAAAAGAATTATATATACTAATATATAAAGCTCCTTTAAAAAATTTGACTTCAATGCTCAGATACTTCTTTTCCACTTTTTCCAAAGCTTCTATGGCATTATCCAATAGATTTCCCAATATAATATTTAAATCGAAATCTATCATAAATACCTGGCTTGGAACATCTATCAAAATCTGGGGTTTGCACCCTATCTTTTTATCAATATGCTCTAGCTTATAGTTCAGAATACTATCCACTTCAACATTTCCAGTTTTTACATACTCTTTGCCTGTCTCTATATTCTCTCTAAACCTTTCCACATATTCACAGGCCTCTTCATATTCATGATTTTGAAGGTATGTATAAATTAAAGATAAATGATTCTTCATATCATGCCGAATCGATTTCAAATTTTCCTGAGATTGTCCAATAATTTCAAATTGCCTTTTATACATTTTCATTTGTCGTTTCATAGCAGCCTTCTCAAGATTTTGTCTGTATGATTCCGATATTTTTTCATAAATATAATATGTGCTTACATTCATTAAACTTATAATACCTAATCCGACCATAATTATACCATTCGAACACTCTGGTAACACTATAATCTCTGACAAAATAACACTCCCTATTGCCAAAACTATAATATTGATATAACCGCCCATTGGAAGGAATACATATCGTTCCAAATGAATATACCTTTCAATCACTAGGACAACCAAAAATTCTGCTACTATAGCACATAATGATTCTACCAGTTCATTTTCTACCGGAATGATTCCGCTTTTACTTATCGTCCAAATAACGTTTTCCGAAACAGCCCCCGAGGCTATTGACACAATTACAGAGATTAATTTTTTTCCTGCACTACCGTCAAAAAAAATGAATGTGACAAGCATTAATCCAACAAACAAAGATATTGTCGTCAAATTTTGTGTATTAAAGAAATAATAAACGAACCAATTACTAATCCATACGCCTGCATAGGCAAGAATTGTAATCCGTTTATTCGTAACTTTAACAGGTAAAAATAATTTGATTACACGAATTCCAACATATAAACCAAAAAGATTAAATATTGCACTGAGCAATCCTTCATATATTCTCATTGGTATCGCCTCCTCGACATGCTCATTTTCAGAAGTTTTTCTTGTACATTCTTTTTACTGGCACGGCTAATTGGCAATTCATCTCCCGTCGTCATAATTACTTTATCACTATGAAATTCTGATACATAATTTACATTTACAACATATGATTTATGAATGTTCCAGAATTTTCCGCTGTCTATTTGTTTTATAACCCCCTCCATTCCTCCATAGTATTCATTCTGTCCCTTATTTGTTCTGATTACAACCTTTTTTCCGGAACATTGAAAAAAAATAACTTCATCAGTGCAAATACGATAACTTGCTTTTCCTACATGAAACTCAAAAAAATTTTTACTATTTGAGAAAAGTCGCTTATATTGATTCATAATCTTTTCAATATCTTCACTTTTTATAGGTTTTACTAAAAAGTCCATTGGTCTGTTTTGAAAAAGCTGCATAGCATAGCTCTCTTTTGATGATACATACACAATCTGAGTTGACTCATTAGTCAAATCAGAACGCATTATACTCCCAACTATAACACCATTGACCTCCTTCCCTAATTCAATATCCAAAAATAGTATATCAAGTGCAGGTTCTTTATCCATAAATTGAAGATATTCTTCTCCTGATATAAATACCTTTACATCTATCTCAATATTTTCTTTTCTGGAATATTCCTCCAAATATGTTTCTAATTGACAGCCAAATGCAATTTCATCATCACAAATACCAATCCTAAGCATTTTTCTACCTTCCTCTTTTGATGTATATCCTATCTTTCTATTTATCTACACGCTATACTTTTTTCTGCCCATTTCTCTTACTGTAATAGCAATCGTAAAAGCCCCATCGTAGCTCCTACTGTTTTGACAATATCCCGCAAATAAGCTAATTTGCCCCTTTTCGAGAAATTTAATGTTGTCTGTTTCGCTTCACTCAGAGTGCCATCCTCAGGTTACATCATCATTATGCGTTTTCATTTTATGCTATGGCAAACTCAAAAATTTGTCAATACAACTAAACACTTTTCAGCTTTGAAAGGTAAAACCTATTTTATCCTGCCATCTTTCTCTATATTTTTTTATTCAGAGTTTTTCTTGGAATTCAAAATGATTCTTTTTTACACCATATCAAAGTCCATATTTACACCTTCTTTGCACCAATTTCATAAAAAGCATATAAGAATTTTAAAGAAAATATAAAAGAATATATTTTCAGTCCTTAATTTTCTATTGACTTTCCTCTATATATCTGTATAATGATTATCAGTGTTTTTGTTTAGTTTTACTAAACTTCCAGTTTATTATAATTGCATTAAGAAAGACATGGGACATTTTATGAATAACGGAATTAATATTGGAAATAAAATTAAAGATCTGCGTTGTCAGAAGGGGTTGACGCAGGAGGAGCTGGCGGATCGCTGTGAGTTGTCAAAGGGGTTCATTTCTCAGTTGGAGAGGGATTTAACTTCTCCTTCTATTACTACCCTTGTAGATATTCTTCAATGTCTCGGTACCGATCTTAAGGAGTTTTTTAATGATTCCGAAGATACGCAGGTCTCATTTAAGGAAACAGATTACTTTGAGAAAATAGATGAAGAGCTTCAAAATAAAATTGAATGGATTATTCCAAATGCCCAGAAAAATATGATGGAGCCCATACGGCTTACCTTATCTCCCGGCGGGAGCACTTACCCTGACAATCCGCATGAAGGGGAAGAATTTGGTTACGTCATATCAGGAAGTGTTTCTTTGGTCCTTGGGAAAAAAACGATCAAAGTATAAAAAGGGGAATCATTTTACTTTACAGCTAAACAATCCCACTATTTAAAAGCAGATAATAAAACAGGCGCTGTCCTCATCTGGGTGAGCAGTCCGCCAAGCTTTTAAATGATCAGATATGCAGGAGGTTTTCTTATGAAAAAAATTTTGATTGACCTTAAAAACATCAGTAAATCTTTTGACGGTCAGATGGTTCTGGACGATTTAAATCTCTATATCCGTGAAAACGAATTCCTCACTCTGCTTGGTCCCAGCGGATGCGGCAAGACCACTACTCTGCGTATTTTAGGGGGCTTTGAGAAGCCCGATACCGGCAGTGTTATTTTTGACGGCAGCGATATCACAAAGCTTCCGCCCAACAAAAGACAGTTAAATACCGTCTTTCAAAAATATGCGCTTTTTACCCATATGACCATTGCCGAAAACATTGCTTTTGGACTAAAGATCAAGAACAAAAGCAAATCCTACATAAATGACAAAATTAAATACGCTTTAAAGCTTGTCAATCTTGAAGGCTTTGAGAATCGTATGCCCGATTCCTTAAGCGGCGGTCAACAGCAGCGTATTGCCATTGCCCGTGCTATCGTCAACGAGCCCAAGGTTCTTCTTTTAGATGAGCCCTTAGGAGCGCTGGACTTAAAGCTGCGTCAGGATATGCAATATGAATTGATCCGGCTGAAAAATGAGTTGGGCATTACCTTTATTTATGTAACTCACGATCAGGAAGAAGCTCTCACCATGTCGGATACTATCGTGGTTATGAATCAGGGATATATCCAGCAGATCGGTACTCCCGAAAAAATATACAACGAGCCGGAAAACGCTTTTGTCGCTGATTTTATCGGTGACAGCAATATTATCAGTTCTACTATGATTGAAGATAAACTGGTAGATATTTTAGGAACCAGATTTCCCTGCGTTGACACAGGTTTCGGATGCAACAAGCCTGTAGACGTGGTAATACGGCCGGAGGATGTCATTCTCTCCTCTCCCGCCAAAGGGAAAATGACGGGAACTGTAACTCACCTCATTTTTAAAGGCGTTCATTATGAAATGGAAGTCACTGCCGCCGGCTATGAATGGTTGGTTCATTCTACAGGCATGTTTCCTGTGGGCACCGAGGTAGGCATCGATGTAGATCCCTTCAATATCCAGATTATGAACAAACCTGCTTCGGAAGACGAGGAGGCTGCGGGAATCAATGAATAAGAAAAAGTTGCTGGGCACTCCCTATTTTATCTGGTCAATTCTATTTATCATCATTCCTCTATGCATGGTATTTTATTATGGGCTTACAGATAAAAGCGGTGCCTTTACCCTTGAAAACATCATAGCGATTTCAAAGCCGGAACACGCAAAGGCTCTTTATCTGGCACTTGGTTTATCCCTTATTTCCACCCTGATCTGCCTGATTCTTGCCTATCCGCTGGCAATGATCTTAAGCAGCATGAATGTAAATCAGCACAGTTTTATCGTACTTATTTTCATTCTACCCATGTGGATGAACTTTTTGCTCCGTACCCTCGCATGGCAGACTTTACTTGAAAAGACAGGCGTTATCAACAATATCCTTTCCTTTCTGCATCTGCCTACCCTCAATGTCATAAACACACCTTATGCCATCGTGCTCGGCATGGTTTACAATTTCCTGCCCTTTATGGTTCTGCCCATTTACAACTCTCTGGCAAAAATTGACCGTAATGTGATTCATGCTGCCAGAGACTTAGGGGCAAACGGACTGCAGGTCTTTGCAAAGATTACCCTGCCTTTAACTCTGCCCGGTATTATCAGCGGGATTACCATGGTGTTCATTCCTGCCCTTACCACCTTTGTAATCAGCAAATTGCTGGGAGGAAGCAAGATTCTATTGATTGGCAATGTGGTGGAGGAAGAATTTACCCAGGCGGGCAACTGGAATTTGGGAAGCGGTCTTTCCATTGTACTGATGCTGTTCATCATTATAAACATGATCATTTCTTCTATTTTTGATAAAGACGGGGAGGGCTCCGTATTATGATAAGAAATGCCGTCAAAAAAATTTATATTATTTTGATTTTCATTTTTTTATATTCTCCCATTGTTACTCTTATCGTGCTGTCTTTTAACGCCAGCAGGACACGGGCAAAATGGGGCGGATTTACCCTGAAATGGTATGGTGAATTATTTAAGAACAAGGAGATTTTGCAGGCACTGTTCAATACCTTGTTCATCGCCTTTACCGCATCCATAATTGCTACCATCATCGGCACGATTACCTGTATTTCAATCATGAATCTGAAAAAAAACACAAGGGCGATTGTGATCGGCATTACCAACATCCCCATGTTGAACGCCGATATTGTTACCGGTATCTCCTTTATGCTTTTGTTTATCAGCATGGGACTTCGTTTTGGCATGGAGACGATCCTGCTCTCACACATCACATTTTGCATTCCTTATGTGATTTTGAGCGTCATGCCCCGGATGAAACAGCTAAATCCCCATACATACGAAGCTGCCTTAGATCTCGGTGCAGGTCCCGTATATGGATTTTTCAAGGTGGTCTTTCCGGAAATACTTCCCGGTGTGCTTTCAGGGTTTTTAATGGCATTTACCATGTCGTTGGATGATTTTATCATCACCCACTTTACCAAAGGCGCCGGTGTAGATACCCTTTCTACCAAAATCTATACGGAAGTAAAAAAGGGAATCAAACCGGAAATGTATGCACTTTCCACAATCATATTTGTAACGGTACTTGTTCTGCTTCTTTTAGTCAATAAGGCACCTTCTGAAAATAAAAAAGTAAAAAGAAATTTCTAAATGGAGGAAAATGATGAAAAAAATAATATGCTCTGTTCTTATGTTTTGTGTCATTTTATCAGCACTGCTGACTGGCTGCGGAAGTTCCGGCGGCGAAAACGGTGAAGTTATCGTTTACAACTGGGGCGAGTACATTGACCCGGAGACGATTGACATGTTTGAAGAAGAAACGGGTATCAAGGTCGTTTATGATGAATTTGAGACGAATGAGATCATGTATCCAAAGGTGGAAGCCGGCGCTACCGCTTATGATGTGCTCTGTCCTTCCGATTATATGATTCAGAAATTGATTGATAATGATCTGCTTTCTGAAATCAACTTTGATAACATTCCCAACATCAAAAATATCGGTCAGCAGTACCTTGAACAGTCCAGAGAATTTGATCCGGAAAACAAATATTCCGTTCCTTACTGTTTCGGCACTGTGGGCATTCTCTACAATAAGACCATGGTAGAAGAACCAATCGAAAGCTGGTCTGTCCTCTGGGATGAAAAATATGCTGACAACATTCTGATGCAGGATTCCGTCAGGGATGCTTTCATGGTTTCCTTAAAATTGAATGGTTATTCCATGAACACATTAGATGAAACGGAACTTAAAACTGCCAAAGATACTTTAATCGAGCAGAAGCCTCTGGTACAGGCATATGTCATCGACCAGGTGCGGGACAAAATGATTGGCGGCGAAGCCGCTCTCGGCGTTATTTACTCCGGTGAAGCGATTTATACCCAGAGAGAAAATGCAGACCTTGCCTATGTCATTCCAAAGGAAGGTACCAATGTATGGATTGATTCCTGGGTCATTCCTAAAAATGCGCCTAACAAAGAAAACGCGGAAGCTTTTATCAATTTTATGTGCCGTGAAGATATCGCCCTTATGAATTTTGAATATATTACCTACTCTACCCCAAACACTGCCGCACAGGCACTGATTGAGGATGAGGATATCCGAAATTCTGAAATTGCTTTTCCTGACCTTAGCCAATATGAAAATCTTGAAACCTTTCAATATTTAGGTTCCGAAGGAGAAGAACTATACAACAATCTTTGGAAAGAAGTAAAATCAGACTAAAGCCAAACAAAATCAGACTTAAATAAATGAAACCGCTCTGCCAGCACAACAGCCGGTGGGCGGTTCTCATCTATTTCACAATCAGTTCATTAAATTCATCAGTGGTTCCCTTAAACACATTCATATCAATATATTTTTCAGTTCCCTCATACCCTTCTAAAACAGCGGTGTCCGTATACTGCCAGAAAGTCCATCCATTCCCCAAATTGCCAACAGGCGGATAATATACATTTCTGATCCACAGCGGATATTCCTCAAACTCTCCCTTGATGTATTTGTTGTAAACGGTATAGGTAGAATAAATGACAGGTTTTACCTGATAATAGTCCTCTAAGGCGGCCAGCATTTTCTTAAGCTCTGCTACCACCTCCTCTTTCGCCGGCGGATTACTTTCCTTATCCCCGTAAAACTCCACATCAACAGCAGGCACCAGTTTTCCGCTAAGATTGCCCACCGTCTCAATATAAAACTCCGCCTGCTTCTCCCCTTCACTGTCAAAACTGAAAAAATGATACGCTCCTATGTACAGATTCGTTTTTTCCGCCGCCTCCCAGTTATCAAAAAAACATTCGTCTAAATAACTGCTTCCCTCTGTCGCCTTTATAAATGCAAAATCCACATTTTGCTGTGCAAGCTTTGACCAGTCAATTCTTCCCTGATAATGAGATACATCCACACCATGAAGTTCATAGTTTCCGGCAAATACAAGATTTATCTTTATCTTTTTATTTACAGTCATAACCACAGAAAAAATACCTGCCGCTATCACCAATACCAGTATCCAAAAATAATTTCTTTTTTTCATAAATATTACCTTATATCGTTTTCACTTATTTTATAAAACCTTTTAACTCTTTCCACCAAATCTCTATATTCGGATATTTGCTTAGCACTTCTTCAAATTCCTCTTCTGAAATCTCGTTCTTCATTCTGTCGTAATAAAGGTACATCTCCTCGCCTTTTTCCCTGCCAATGAAATCATATCCCACTGTATCTATCAAATCTACTTCTCCATGACCAGGTCTTAAAGCATAATACCAGTAATCACCGTAACCATATACCGCTCGGGACACTTCAATTACATTGCCTTCACATAATCCCCAAAACTGGCTCCCTTGATTTTCATCACGGAAGATATTGCTGATTTTCCCATCCTGGCAGGTAAAAATATTCTGCAGCACCTCCATCTCTTCGTTATAAGCACTGCTGTATTTTATCCCAATCAATAATTCACAGACTCCATCCCCCGACAAATCCTGCAAATTGTAGCATAATTGTTTATTTTCTTTTTCCCCTCGGCACCAGGCATTAATAAAATATTCCCCTGCATATTTGGTATCTTCGGACGCAACACTTTCTTTTTCATAATCAGTATTCCACAGTCTCTCAAACTCTTCAAGCACTTCCTGATATAAAATGACATCTCTTTTTCTTTGCTGCAGCTTTGTTTCAACATTTTCAATTTTGCTAAGATAATCCCAGTGGCTTTCTCCGTCCAGCTGTATTAAGTAAATCCCCGAAGCTTTATCCATCAGTTCCCATTCCATATAGTCATTTAACTGATAGATGAAATAAGAAAAATCAATGATATCAAACTTCTCATTTTCTTTCGCCACATTGATATCCAATTCTCCATTTTCCCGAAGAATATACTGTACACCGTCATATTGGCTTTCATCAAATTCAGAAGGGAGTTGTGCTATTTCATCCACCTGCTTTCTACTGATCTCCCTTGCTGGAATTTCATTCCATTCCCCATGTTCAAACATAAAAGTATAGCGCTTCCATGTATGCCCATACCAGAATCCCTCCAGTTCATCATTTTCATGGGAAATTTCATATTCATAAGTGCTGTCATAAGTATCCTGTACCTGAATCACCTGTCCGTTGTCGCTTAAAAATGCACTTCTCCCTTCAAATATTTTACAGGCTCTATTCTCTTCCACCGTAAAAATATCCGTTTCCCATGGCAGCCCTACAGAATGGTGTAAAAACAAATAGACTTTTCCATCCTGCCATAGATATTCTTGGTAAACTCTAAAGGTGGCAGTGTCTAAATACATCACATTATTTTCACTATCTACAAACCAGGCGCTGCCATCAATAAGGTCTTCTGTAGGTTCTCCTGACAGCCCATCCCTATACTCCCCGATGATAACAAATGCTTCTCTCCTCCCATCCCCATCATAATCCATCTCATAGGTATGACTGACACTGTCACTGCTGTATTTCTTATCCTTATTGGCTTTCCTAACCGTCCGAACGTATGAGTTATCTGAAAGATCCGGTCCGACCTTTCCATAGCACTTTCCATCTGCATCCTCTACGGCATCATGATAGGAAATCATTTCTGCGTAGGGCGATGGATTATAGTCAATCACAAGATAATAAGAGGGCTCCTCTTCTTCTCCGTCATAAATATAATAATATTCCATACTTCCATGCGTAATATAGCAGTCTTCGAAAACCAATCTTTCCCGGCTGTCATAAAAGCTATGTACACTGCTGTACCATGTTCCTCCATATGCCTGATTATGATGACTATCCTTACTTTGCAAGGAACCGTCTTCCCGATACACAAAGCCCATTTCCACTATGGTGCTGATATCCGGTTCATCACTCATATATGTAATCCATCCGGTTGCAATATAATGCTTCATCTTACCATCTGCAGTATACTCTGTCTTTTCCTCGAACTCTTCTATGCACTCATCCTGACTTGGATCATATCCGTCATAGGTCAGTTTGGAATAAATTGCCTCCTTGTTTCTATCCCTCAGCAAATGCTCATCTTCCCGATATGAGGGTATCATGGAACCATTAAAGACAAATCCTTGCGCCTGCCATCCCTCCTCCGGATAATATCTAATTCCGCAGCCCTTTGCCGTGTTTTCGTCATAAAAAAACTCCATCTGGAGTTCACCGCTTGTTTCCTCCACATATTGATAAAAAGGCTCCTTCCCTTCAAAGCCAAAATCCCTTAAAAAGGTCTCCTTGTCAGGATATCCTAACGAATACTCACCGCCCCTGCTGTCAGTGACAAGGAAATCTGCTTCCTCAAGATCTATATTTAATTTGGGGCTTGCTACAGGTTCTGTCACAGTTTCTTCTACATCAGATAAAAGCGTCTCCAAATATTCTTCTAATTCCATGCTGATTTCCAAAGCTGGTTTTATAAGATTATCCATCATTGCATAACTGAATTTCTCAAAACTATGGCTTACACGGTACGCTGCTTCTCCCCGCCATCCTACAAATGCGCATAACAATGCTATCGCTATGAGTAAAAAACACATTCCTGCCTTTTTTAGCCTCAATTTAATCACCTCTAAATCCTTGGAGTATCTATTCTATGCCCAATTTTCAGAAATACGATATATATAATCTGAAACAGAGCTGTCATAATAGCGATTCTGTTTTCATATATTATAAATCATACTTGCATCATTTTTGCATCATCAGACTTGACAGGGCGTATCTTCATTAAATTAAGCCCACCACCAGCTTTAAGTAGTGAGCTTTTACTCAGACGCTTTTATTCAGTTTTAGGTACTGGATTTTATCTCCATCACTGGTTGCACCAGTTCCCTATGGCAATGCCTTCCCTGCTGAGAGATAAATCTCATACCACTCTTCTCTNGTNAGNANGATATCGGANGCTTTACAGATTTCCTGCACCCGTCTGATTTGAGTNCTTCCCACAATGGTCTGAATCCCNGCNGGATGCCGCATAATCCATGCAACGGCNATGGCGTTACNTGTNNCCTGATATTTTTCTGCAAGGNGCTCCANCACTTTGTTCAGNTCGGGAAATTCTTCGCTGNCAATAAATACCCNTTTACTGTANNGGAAAGGCGACCATGCCTGCAGGGTTATTTTTTTCAACCTGCANTATTCAATCAGGCTGCCATCTCTGCTGCATCCCGCATCATTNTGAATATTTACATTAAGACCTCCGTCAATNGTTGGGCAGTGCGCNGCGGAAAATTGAATCTGGTTGACACATANAGGCTCATTTAAACAACTGTTCAGCAACTCTATCTGCATGGGATTATGATTGCTGACTCCAAAGCAATGCACCTTTCCCGCTTTTTTCAGAATATCAAAAGCCTCCGCCACCTCTTCCGGCTCCATCAGTGCATCCGGGCGATGAAGCAATAAAATATCTATATAGTCTGTCTTAAGACGTTTAAGGCTTCCGTCCACGGCTTCCAAGATATATTTTTTGGAAAAGTCATAACAGATACCGGGGCGAATGGCACATTTTGTCTGCAGAACCATCTTCTTTCTCATTTCAGGCGTCATGATTCTGCCAAATTCAGCCTCTGCTTCCCCACCGGCATAGATATCCGCATGATCAAAAAAGTTGATTCCTGATTCTAAGGCTGCCTCCACCAGTTCCTTTGCTTTCTCCGTACTGCCAAGCCCCGTGATCCGCATACATCCCAGTCCAATGGCAGATACCTCCGGTATATTATCACTGATCTTAATCATCTTCATACCCATGAACATTTTCCTTTCTATCTGATATAGGTATGGTATTTCCAGACGTTTTCTGTCATATTAACGTATCTGTCCATTACCAGTAATTCTGTATTTGTAGGAGGTAAGCTCCCTAAGTCCCATAGGACCTCTGGCGTGCAGTTTCTGGGTACTGATGCCGATTTCCGCACCAAATCCAAATTCAAATCCATCCGTAAATCTAGTGGAGGCATTGACGTAAACGCATGCTGCATCCACTCCGTCTAAGAATTTCTCTGCATTCTCCTCATTTTCTGTAAGGATCGCTTCTGAATGTCTGGTGCTGTAGCGATTGACATGCGCAATGGCTTCCTCCACGGAAGATACTATTTTCATGGAAATAATATAGTCCAGATATTCTGTTCCGTAATCTTCTTCCGTCGCGGGAATGCATTCAATCACCTGCTGTACTTTCTCATCCCCGCGTATTTCCACGTGGTGTTCCCTAAGCGCCGCTGCAAGGGACGGAAGCAACTTATCTTTTACCTCTTCATGGATGACCAAGGACTCACAGGCATTGCAGACACCGATTCTCTGGGTCTTGGCATTAATGATGATGGGAACAGCTTTTTTTAGATCTGCAAATTCATCCACATAGATATGACAGTTTCCTGTTCCTGTCTCGATTACCGGTATGGTGCTGTTTTCTACCACACTCCTGATCAGTCCTGCACCGCCTCTGGGGATCAGCAGATCCACATATTCCTTAAGCCGCATGAATGCCTTTGCTACCTCTCTGTCTGTGGATTCAATCAGCTGGATAGCATTCTCCGTGATGCCTTCCTCCTTCAAGGCCTGTCTAATTACCTTCGTGATTGCCATGTTGGAACAGATTGCATCACTTCCACCTTTCAAGATGACCGCATTGCCGCTTTTAAAGCAGAGTCCGAAAGCGTCCGCCGTGACATTGGGACGGGATTCATAAATGATGCCGATCACTCCCATTGGCACTCTCCGCTTTTCAATTTTAAGCCCGTTAGGGCGCTCTATAGTCTCTAAGAGTTCCCCAATAGGATCGGGCAGGTCAGCCACCTGTTTCAGCCCCTCTGCCATACCCGAAATCCGCTCGGATGTAAGACGCAGCCTGTCGATTAACCCCGGGTGCATTCCTTTCTCCTCGCCTCTTGCAATATCCTTTTCATTTTCTTTCATAATCAGACTGCTTTGATTAATCAGCGCCTGTGCCACTGCATGTAGTGCCTGATTCTTTCGCTCTGCGGTCAGCTTTTGCAATTCATACTTCGCTTCTGCCGCATTTTTACCCAATTGAACTAACATTTCCATATCTACTCTCCCTGCCTGCCGCAGACCATACCTGCGGTATTGCATTATTATATTTTCTTGAAAACTTTTATCTGATGATTCCTTTATCTGTGACAATTATATCCGGTTTCTTATCATGTGCCTCTATGGGCACTCTTTTTGCAATCTGACATTCAAAAGCAAGAGCAACGCTGTAAAGTTCCGAAAAAGCAGCAAGATAGCGGTCATAAAAGCCTTTTCCATATCCCATACGCCCTCTTTCCCTGTCGAACACGGCTCCCGGAACCAGCAAAAGACACTCCTCCTGCGCTATCATTTGCTCCGTGAAAAGCCTGCGCTCCTCACCTTCCGGCTCCCGGATTCCCTGATAACCATCCACGAAGTCTTCCATTCCATGTACTTCATAGAACCGGATATCCATTCCTTCCACCTTCGGTGCAAACACCCGTTTTTCTTTTTTTTCAAATAACTCTTCCACCAATCCAGTGGTCATAACCTCACTGCGGTAATCCATATACACAAGGATGATTCCGGCATTTTGATAGATTGCTTCCTCTTTCAGCAGTCTCCATATCTCAGCACTCTTTTCCCTCCGCTCACTTATGGAAAGCTGATTTCTGTAATTAAGGTACCTGCCGCGTAGTTCCTGTTTGCTGATAAATTCTTTCTTTTCCATAAACAGTCCTCCTTCGTATCTTAATTTATTTTTCACTCTCTATGATATGAGCCGCCAATTTCTCTGCTACATAAATGCCATCCATCGCCGCAGAAGTAATACCTCCTGCATAACCTGCTCCTTCACCGCAGGGATATAATCCCACTAATGAAGACTGTAATTCTTCGTCCCGAAGAATCCTCACCGGGGAAGATGTTCTGCTCTCAACTCCTGCCACTAGAACATTGTCATCGTTAAATCCTTTGATTGTTCTGCCAAACTGTTCCATTCCCTCCACAAAGGCATTCTTAAGTGCGCTGGGAAATATCTCGTGAACCGGAGCAAATTCCCACTTTCCTTTCATGCAGGGGACAAACTCATCCGGTATACAGGCAGGTTTTGCCGCTTTCTGTCCGTCACATATACTTTTGTCTGTTACAGCTTCTTTAAACGCACCATACCGTTCTACAGGTATATTTCCCTGCGCTATTTCAAATGCTTTTTCTTCCAGCCTGCGCTGAAAGGCTATTCCTGCCAGAGGATGCGCTGATTCATAATCCTCCGGTGTCACCGATACGATGACAGCACTATTGGCATTGCTGCCGTCCCTGCCGCTATAGCTCATTCCATTCACTGCAAGTCTGCCGGGTTCTGATGATGCATTTACAACATACCCTCCCGGGCACATGCAAAAAGAATACACACTCCTTCCGTTTTTTGCCTTTGCCGTCACCTTATAGGGAGCGTTCCCCAAATTTTTTTCTTTAATTTTGCCATATTGGGATAAGTTAATCAATTTCTGGGGGTGTTCTACCCGCATTCCCACTGCAAATGGTTTTGCCTCCATTTTTATTTTTTTCTCATAAAGCATTTCAAATGTGTCTCTGGCGCTATGCCCCAATGCCAGAACTACATACTCTGCGGCCATCCTCTCATGTCCGTTTATCACAACTCCGGTAATGTGCCCATCCTCGGTGACAAGATCCGTCACCTTCGCATGAAAACGTACCTCTCCGCCCATTTCTAAAATGGCGTTTCTCATATTGACAATAACACTGCACAAAATATCTGTTCCAATATGCGGTTTATGGTCATACAGAATTTCCTCCGGTGCTCCGAATTTTACGAACTGGGACAACACTTCCCTGTTTCTTCCGTATTTATCCTTTACAAGTGTATTTAATTTTCCATCGGAAAAAGTACCTGCCCCGCCTTCTCCAAACTGCACGTTCGATTCCGGATTCAATTTTCCCTTTTCCCAAAATTCCTGTACTTCCCTTGTTCTCTGCTCTACAGGCGCTCCCCGCTCAAGCAGAATCGGACAAAAACCCGCTTTTGCCAACATATAACCGCAAAAAAGCCCTGCTGGTCCGGTCCCTATGATTACAGGTCTGGTGCTTCCCCCATATGCCGCCACAGGAAACCGGTAAGGCACCTCTTCCCATATGAGAACCTGCTTTTTGTCGCATTTGCGATAAACAGATGCCTGATTCTTTACCTGTATATTTAGAATATAGTTAAAATATAATTCCGGCTTCTTTCTTGCGTCTATGGATCTTCTGACAATCGTAATCTCCGGTATTTCCTCGCACCGCAAAAGCTTTTTGACGCGCTTTATCAGTTCTTCTTCCGTGTGATTCACGGGAAGTTTCAGCTGATTGATTCTTAACATTTCATGTTTCCTTCTATGGTTCTTCCTGTTCCGGCTGATACTGCTCATTTTCTGCAATTTCCTTTGTGGAGGAACCAGCTGCATTTCTTCCTGCTATATGTCCGCTGCTCCATGCCCACTGCAAATTATATCCGCCGCATTTTCCATCTACATCTACAACTTCGCCCACAAAATATAACCCTTTTACAAGATTAGATTCCAATTCAGTGCTTACCTGGTCTATGGCAATACCGCCTGCACACACCTGAGCATTTTCTATCGAATTGTCACTGTATATATGTATATTGAAAGAGCGATACTGCTGTATGAGCTTTTGTATCGCCTGCCAACCAGCCTCCTCTGCCTTCATTCCAGGCTTTAATCCTGCCTGTTTAATCATAACCATATTGATTTTTTTGTGGAGCATCCCTGTCAGATAATCTTCCAGCGTCTTATCCATCTGAGCTTCATAACGGAGCCTGTTCATATATATATAAGCTTTATAATCCTGATCCGGGAAAAAGTCTACCAGAACATCAACCTTCTTTCCTTCCTTAAGCGCATACGCTGCGATACGGCTTATCTGAAAAACAGGAATCCCCGAAACGCCATATTCCGTAAACTGTAACTCTCCGTTTTCACAAGCCGCCTCCTGACCATCAACAAGCAGCTTGATACCAGCCTGACATCTGACTCCTTGAAGTGCCTTTATAAAGCTGTCATTGCTCTTAAGCTGAACAAGCCCCGGCACAACCTGATTAATCTGATGCCCAAACTTCTGCGCAAGTTCATAGCCTGTCATTCCCTCTCCCTTTTTCAAAGATGCCGGGCTTCCGCATGCTATGATTACTTTTTGGAACTGATATGTATTTCCCTGAATATCTTTCAGTTCAAACATTTCCTCTGCATCACGATATACCGCATTCACAATTTCGGCTTCCGTCACAACATTTACCTTTGTTCTTTTAAGCTCCATGCGAAGGATATCCAAAACAGTCGATGCCTGTTCTGAATAAGGATAAAGGTATCCGCCTTTACTTTTAATCATCAATCCGATATTTTCAAAGAACATCATGGTATCCCATACAGAAAATACACGGAAGATTTTGTGAAGTTTTTCTTTATCTTCACAATAATACTGGTCTGTGGAAAAGGTAAGATTACCCAGATTACATTTTCCATTTCCGGTAGCAAGAATTTTTTTGCCTACCCTTTCGTTTTTTTCAAATAAGGTTACTTCCGCACCATATTTTGCAGCGCTGACCGCTGCCATCATTCCAGATGCACCTGCACCTACTACTGCAATTTTCATTTTATTTTCCATCCATTTCCCCATTTCTATCAATTTTATCTACTACTTTAATATAGTGCTAACTGGAATAAGACTCAAGAAAATTATATAATTCCCCTTCATCTTCCACATATTTCATATTTAAAATTTCTTCCTGAAGGCTGTCCGGCAATTCTTCCACTATTATATCGGTATTCATATAGACATATGATAAACTATGGTCATAGACAACCACATAATGATTTTCATTTAAAAGGAAAAATCCTTTTTCTTCCTCCCCAAAATCATAGCTTTTTCTGACCACGACTCTTCCTGATGAAAAAGAAACCAGTTCCATATAATCAAATCCCTTCTCCAAATCTGTCAATGACGGATTCTGATTATATTCCTTTATCTCCTGAACAAGCTTGTCCCTGTCAAGACCTATAAACTTATCGGGCGCATCCACCTCTTCCTCAACGGTTTCTCCTGTGACGGTATTATATTCTTGAACAACATAATGCGTGTTTGCCGTCACAACCGGTTCTTCATTAACTGATACTTCTATCGGTTCTTCCTTCATTTCCTTTGCAGGCTGTACCTGCATCTGCACTTGTTCATTATGTTTCCCCGGATAAAAAAACTCCATAATTGCCATATTGGATATGAAACCTAGGGAAAACATACTAAGCGGATAGATAAAAAACAAACTGATACGTTTTACAAATTTCATGGCATGTACACCTTTACAATTTATTTATAAACAGTATCAGCCAAAAATTTTAAATCTATACCATTATGAAAAATGAAGCAGCCCCGCCAGCATAATTAAAATCCTGCCTCCTGTCATTTCTTCCAATTCTCCGTCCTTAAATGCCCTAAGTACAACTAACAGCACCATATAAGCAGACACAGCGATCAAAAGACAGATAATCATTGAAATCAGGCTTCCAACCAAAGGCGCGAACACTTTGTTCAAAAGCATTGCGATAACCCCCGATATGGCAGAAGCTATCACCGTTATCGCAAAGCATCTGACCCATTCCTGACTGTATTGGAAACTGCGGCAGATTAGCAAAAATCCTAAGACGGCCACTATTGCATAAAAAACAATCACTGCAGTGACCACCCCTGTAATGCCCATTTTTGCAGTTTTTAAAAGCAGCACTGCAATGCCACCATGTAAAATCAGTGCAATCGCCCCCATTCCCGTCACATATTTCATTTTCCGGCTCTTTATCAATATTTCCATGAACACAGATGCA
Organism: Lachnospiraceae bacterium; assembly: GCA_014804785.1. GTDB lineage: Bacteria > Bacillota > Clostridia > Lachnospirales > Lachnospiraceae > Suilimivivens. Next base: position 159,395 of record JAAUZD010000023.1, on the reverse strand, counting down.
AACACATAAAAAACAATAATCAAACTTCCCAGCTGAACACACCAGACCGGCTGTTGATTTCCTGTAAAAAGCACATCCAGAATATTTTCCGCGAGCACGGCCAGAAACACCGCTGTCGGTATCACAATGACTGCACATTGATGTATCAGAATTCCCAGCCTTTCCCTTGCAACACGGTTTTCTTCTCTTTCCATGCTGATCATGATACGTCTGATCGGCATCATACATATCATATTGACGATTCCGCAAATAATGCCGATTATAACCAGGCATTTCCCATAATACTGCCCCCACTCACCAATCTGGTTATCCGTCTGTGCACAGCGGAAAAACAAATATTGATCCAGCAATGGCAAAACATGAAAGCTGATCCAATATAAAAAAGAGAAGATGCTGTTTCCTATCAACAGCTGCATTACATGCAACCTGGTATCCTGATTTCTTTGTAACTCCCTGCCCATCTGATTTTTTAAGGAAGATTTAAAGATAAAAAACAAAATGAGCCCATGAAGAAAGCAAAATACCGAAGCAGTCAGAAGACCAATAGACGCCCCCATTGCGCCATAAGCGCCTGCATAATCTTCATTCTGTAGGAAAGCTGAAACCTTTTCACCATACTCATGCAACAGCGTCGCACCTATCAGTCCGCCGATAAATAAAAATACAGTATGCAATATCTGAGAATGCATCGCCGGTATTCTTGATCCATTTCCCTTGAAATATCCCCTGAAGACACCTGTTACAATAGAAAAAAACATTGCAGGAGCCATCAAGCTTACTGCCATTCCCGCCAACGGGATATGAAAAACCTTGTCTGCAAAGCTATGTCCCATGAAACCAAAAAGAACGCTTAAGACCAGTCCGATACTTCCTCCTAAAATCAAAGCACTACTTAGCACTTTCTCTACACTTTTGAACTGCTCTCTTTTCACCCGGTATCTTACCAGTACCGCCACTGCTTCCGACAGACCATAGGAAACCGTTCCTGCAATTACCAGATAAAGCTCATTTGCCATCCCAAAGTAAGCAATGCCGTTATCTCCAATCAAATGTTCCAGAAAAATCAGGAAAATCAATGTCCCGATTAAGGCGAGCAGCGTAACAATCATATAGTAATCTCTTCTTGTCGAAGTTGTTTTTTTTCTCTCTGGTTTATTCATAAATTCTCCTGCCTGATCCCGCTCAGGTTCAATCAATTATCTCTTGTAATCCCTAATACCGCCAGAACCTTTTCCTGTTTCTGCTCCATCACATCCGCCTGCGCCTGCGTCATATGATCATATCCACATAGATGAAGCATACTGTGTGCCGTCAGAAAAGCAAACTCCCTTTTTTGCGAATGTCCGAATTTCAATGCCTGCTCTTTTACTTTGTCAGCAGAAATAATGATATCGCCTAAAATCAGTTCTCCGCTTTCCGGATCAAAATATTCTGCTTCTTCATTCTCCACAACAGAAAAATCTGCTTCTCTCATAAAACCTATCATCGGAAATGAAAGTACATCCGTCGGAGCGTCTATCTGCCTGTACTGCCTGTTAAACTCTTGTATTCCCTGATTATCTGTAATCAGGAGATTCACCTGGGCTTCATAAGGACATCCTTCCTGCGCGAGAACCTCTTCCATAATCCGGTCTATAATTTCTTTTACATCAAATTCAAATACCACCGATGTCTCATTTTCAACGTAGGAAGTCATAATACAATTTTTCCTCCACTAATATCTTCTTCATCTCCTGCAATTCTCCAAAAGATGCTCCACTGTAATCTATCATACCACTTTCTAACTTTTTTTTAAATATGGCATTGATGATTTTCTGATAATCCAATTCAATCTTCGGTTCTTTGGAAAACAGATAGCGTATGGACGAAATAACCGTATCACAAAAAAGAAGCAGTACTGTTTCTTTTGACAAGATTTGTTCTTCGTGATCCAGATATTCCTTTAATATCCTTTGCACCTCAGCCGGAAATTTATTTTCCTGTAAAATCTCCTCCACATTTTCCCACGTATTTTCACCTTTTATCATTCCGATTCTGTGGTAATAACCACATGCCTTGACCAGCGCATCATCATAATTTATCTTTTTGGCAATCCTATCACACAAGTATGCCGTATGTATGGCATGATAATATTCTTCTTTTGAACAATTTTTTAATTCCACAAGCAAAGGACACTCTGGATCATTGATATCTACATAAATATCCCGTTCTCTGAAAATAATGGCAAAGCTAAAAAACTTAAGTAATATAAGCAGCAGGATAACACAAACCAACAGATTCACTGCTGGAATTGCAAACATTTTAAGCGACAATATTTCATTCGCATACAGCACCTCCTGTATAGACAGGCAGATAAACTGTATGAGCAACGAAATAAAAAGAGGCAGCCAGATCTTGAAGTTCTCATTCACATAAGAAAAAACCACAATTCCCACGAATCCACTGATAAAGTACACAAAAAAAGAAGTGCTGCTTCCGCCCTGTATTAAAACGGAAATCATCAGAAGCGTACTGCCTGATAAAACTCCGACCATCTGATTACTAAAGAGCATCAGCCCTACAAAGACTGACAGATACGGCCAGCCGGAAGCCGGAAGCATGGGAAACAAAATACTTCCTCCTAAGGAGAACAAATATATAATGATAAATCTCCCTGCATGTTTCTCATTATCGTATAAGTAGATTCCATCTTCTCTGCTTTTCTCCATCGCAAACCACGTACTTCCAAATCCAATCCCTGCCAGAATTGCAATACCTGCAACCTCTGTCTTTGGCTTTTGGTAATAGCATGCAGCAAGCGCGCTTAGGGTTATGGTCAGCAAAAATAAAATAACTTCCTGCCCCAGGGTTGTCCATCTTGTTTTGCCAGATACTATATTTATATCCTTTAAATCCTGATTCTCACTTTCTCTTTCCATAAACCGTATTCCTGTTTCTCCGCTTCGCACTGCTGTTTTCTCTTGCTTCATAATTTTCGTATGCCTTTACGATTTTCTGCACAAGAGGATGTCTGACTACATCCCGACTCGTCATTTTACAAAATTCAATTCCTTCTATATTCTGAAGCACCTTGTGCGCCACATCAAGTCCTGAGACCGTTCCCGGCGAAAGATCCTTTTGTGATGCATCACCGGTTACGATTACTTTAGATCCAAATCCGATTCTTGTAAGGAACATCTTCATCTGCGCAGGTGTCGTATTCTGTGCCTCATCTAAAATAATATAGGCGTTATCCAGAGTCCGCCCTCTCATGTAAGCAAGCGGAGCTACTTCTATCAGCCCCTTTTCCATGTTCTTCATGAAATTTTCTGCTCCCATGATCTGATAAAGAGCGTCATACAGAGGTCTTAAGTATGGATCCACCTTGCTTTGCAGATCTCCCGGAAGGAATCCTAATTTTTCTCCTGCTTCAATTGCCGGTCTGGTCAGTATGATTCTCTCCACTTCCTGGTTTTTAAACGCTGTTATTGCCATTGCCATGGCAAGATATGTTTTACCAGTACCTGCCGGTCCAAGTCCAAACACAATCATATTCTTTCTAATTGCATCCACATACTGCTTCTGTCCTAAGGTCTTAGGTTTTATTGGTTTACCCGATATGGTATGACAAATACACTCCTTTTCTATTTCTAAAAGAACATCCTCATTTTCTTCCATACTCATTGTAATTGCATAATCCACGTTCTGTTCCTCTATCACATTTCCCCTCATTGATAATTCCATCAATTCCTGAATCACTGTCTTTGCTTTTTTGACAAAGGGGGCGCCTCCGTTAATCTGCACTTCCCCGTTCCTGTCTACAATTGATACATGAAGCTGTCTTTCAAGCTTTTTGATATGGCTGTCAAACTGACCAAAAACGTTCTGCTGGTCCTTTGCCGATACCCTGATCCGTTCAGAGACTTCTTCCATCTGCTTCTCCCAATCTGTTATTCCTGGATTTCTTCCCCTTCCTGCTGTGTCTCTTCAATCTGCACAAGCTGGGTTTTTCTTTCTGTTCCGGTCTTTTCAATTGCCAAAAAATCGACATTCATTTTCCATACGCCGGAAGCCTTATTTATTGTAACATTTTTTTCTACAATTTGTACCCCTTTTTCCTGTAAAGTTTCAATAAATTTTTGTATTTTTTCTTCAAAAAGTTTTTTCACTTCATTCTGGCTGTAAATTTTCTCTTCAACCACATATTCTCTGACAAGATCACTTCCAATATACACCGGCAGATAATAATTTTCAAACAACTTTAACTGTTGTTTTTCTTCTATCACATCATACTCGTCGTATTCCCTTCCAATTGACGGTAATTTAAGTTTCTTTGTTCCAAACATAATAAAGGGACTTTTTCTTTCATTTCCAGTGTATTGTTTCTGCTCGTATTGTTCACCGATTTCATCCTTCATCTGGTAAATGCATCTCAGCATAATATCTGCATCCGCCCTACAATAATCATAGCGTTTGACCGTCCCGTCCTCATTCATAATAGGAACACCGCCCTCTACCAGCACATCTCCTTTCTGCACTAATATGCCTGCCGTCACCTTGGGCACGCCGCTTCTGGTCACAATGCTGACAATTTCCCCATCTTTATCTGCAACCAGATCTATCCCTTCTCCCTCCAGCGTCTTTGCCTCATCCTCCTTAGGAAGGATCAAATCATTTTCTTTCACCTGGATAAGAAGCCTTGTACCATCGATTCTTGCCGAAGTCCAGGTCACTATATCAAACTCATTTCTGATAGCTTTTTCCAGTGCCTCAATCTCAACCGCACTCTTTTTCATTCCCACTTCAAAACCACTGCTTATGAGAAAATCCTGAAAGACATCCGTCGTCACATAATAATTCCCCTCAATCTCCACCGCCCAGATAAATCCAGACATCCAAATCCAGAAAATAAGGCTCCCCAAAAGACCGCACACAAATATTCTCCGCTTCCACATCTGTAAAGAAAGAAAGGGTAGTCCATAACGCTTCGTTATGACTACCCTGGTGCCCGTTTTCCTTGTAATTCCCCTGAGACGATAAAAGCCTTTCAGACTGATCTTCATCGTATAATAATCACCATGATTTTGAATGTCCCAGAGAAATATATTATGATTACTGCATAGATTCATAAATCTTTCCGGTGAAAATCCGAAAACCTTAATGGCAAGATAACCTTTTAAATAGCGAATGACCTGTATCATACCACACCTCACAAAGTTTATTCCATCTTCACATGAGATAACGGACCGTATCAACACATCCGCTTATTTTCATGTCTTCATTTGTATAATAAACAATGTTCAGCCGCTTTCCGCTGATTTCAATCTTACAGGTCTTGCCCTGGAGCAGAATCATCTGGCTGGTATATTCGATAATTCCTTTATAATTTTCTACGAAGACTTCGGTATTCCCTGTCAAAGTAACAATCGATGCGCCAAGGAGCGAATCTTTCGGCAGTTTCAAGGATTCTACCACAAGTTCTTTTCCCTGAGGGCGCCTTCCATCTTCTCCTTCTTCTCTTGTCCGGTTCCAGTTATTTTTAAATTTGCGGTTTACTTTTTTCATCATACCATACTATATGAGAAAAAAATGACCGCTATACCTGCTAATTCTCATTTTCCTATGGATCGTCATAAATACTATAATCAGCCGTCAGGCCACTATTATAATACAACCATTTTACCCAAAGCAATTCATCAGTATTCCTGACATAAGCCCTTACTTATGATACGGTTCTCCCTTGATAATCCGATATCCTCTGTAAATCTGTTCCAGCAAGATGACTCTCATTAATTGATGTGGAAATGTCATATTTGAAAAGCTGATTGCCTGGTGCGCTGCTTTTGATACGCTTGCATGAAGACCAAGAGAGCCTCCGATAATAAACTGTATATGGCTTTTCCCCTGCAAAGCCAATTGGTCAAGCTGATTTGCAAAAGATACGGAATCCAGCTTTTCCCCCTGAATCTCAAGGGTAATGACATAGGCATCTTCTTTCACATGTTTCAAAATCCGGGCTGCTTCCTTTTCCTTGATCTGCTCTTCCACTGCCAGACCTGCCCCATCAGGGGTCTTTTCATCCTGCACTTCTATGATTTCCAGCTTACAGTATCTGCCAAGTCTTTTTTCGTATTCTGAAACAGCCTTTCTGTAAAATTCTTCTTTTATTCTGCCAACACAGATTATGGTAATCTTCATGTGTTTTCTTCCTCGAAAACTTCAGGATAAACTTCTTCCACCAGCCTGTCCAGATAACCTTCGTCCAGATTCACGAACTGATTCTTGACTGCATTTTTCATATGGTCAAACCGTTGAAAGTATTTTTCTTCTTCCATCTGCTCTACAATCTCCAGAAGACCGTCAATTTCTTCCTGACTGAAATTTTCCATGCACCATTTTTTGATCTCGATTGTCAGATTGTTCTCCTTGCACGCCTTTCTCTTAAAGGTCTTAAAATTTTTCATGGAGATGATTCCCATGACGATAAACAAAAGAAATAAAACACCCATAACCCCGGTAATCATATATTTGCTCGTGAGAGAAACCTTAATATCGATTACACCAATAAAAAACAGGACTATCACAATAAACCCAACTCCGCCTACAATCAGGAATGTATAAGCAGAAGTTCTATTTTCTTCCGCCCTTTCTTCGTTGTTGACATAAACCGATCCCCTCGCCATATCCATACCTCCTTCTACCCCAATTTCTATTCTACTACGGATTGGCACAGGTTTCCACTAGTTTTTATTCTTTGAAATCAGGCATGGCACTCCAATATTGACATTATCCTTTGGATGCATCCAGATATAGTTGTCAGGATCGCCTATTTCAACATGGACGGTTCTGTTTCCCTTTTTATCTTTGTTCTCATTCAGATAAACCCATGAACCATGTTCTGCACTTGCATTCCATTCCTTGGTGCTTTCATCTGCATAAAGATTAGTAATATAAAAATCGCCATGAACAAGCCCCTTGGCATAACTGCCTATCAGATTTGCATCATAGCCCACACCTTCTGCTAAAAGAGTCAGGTTATAATCATAATGCTCGGATCCTTCTCCCTCCGGAAGATCATTTACCCAACCGCCTGCGTACTGATGATAGGTATACAGATCCTTTGCATTATCCGTCGGATGGATGTGATAATGAATCCACGTTCCCGTTCCGCTTCTTACTCCCTCTTTCCAGTCGCCGTAATAATACTGGTTATCTGCATATACCGCTATTCCCTTGCCCTCCGGCTGCCCGTTGGCATTTACCTCTCCGCAATAATAAAAATCCGTAGTCCCTTTCAGCTGCCATGACATGGCAATATAGTGATCCAGCTTTGCCAAATCGTCTAATGCCTTCTGGTTATTATCCTCCCAGTAAGTCATCATTTCCTGTAGCTGGGCATCCTTATTGAACTTCACCTTGCTGTAATCTATTTTTCCAGCTTCCATGATTTCTTTATAAGGAGTAGGGCTTGGAATCATTATTTCTTCCTCAGTCTCCTCTACGGTCTCATTTTCTGTGCTGCTTTCCTTTCCGGCAGAAGGCGATGCCTTGGCAGTCACCACTGACGACGTTTCGGCAATCCGGTTTTCGTCCGCATAATCCATAATATTCTGCTGTAAATCTTCCGTCTGTCCATCAGAATCTTTCTTTACACGATTCACGATCAATGTGACAGCAAGAATGAAAATAATCAGCACGAAGGGGATCACCTTGACAAGAATTTTTCCCCATTCTCCTCCCGGACTTTCATTTTCGCTTTCATCAAACCATTTCTTCATAGTCACTCCTCATAATCGAAGCAGCTTCTCCCGGCAGTCACCGTGCGGATATATCCTCCAGCTTCCACATGTGCCGGCGATACCTGATAGGCTTTCAGCGCCTCCTTCGTCTCAAACCGGGAGATAAGGGCTATCTCTTTGTTACTGGATTCCATAGATTTGATCACTACTTCAAGGGATACCACATCCTCTACGGTATCCGCTACCGCTTCCAACCTTCTCTTGATCTCAAGCGCCGCTTCCTTTTTTTCCTGCTCCGATAAATCTTCTTTTAAATTCCATAAAACAATATGATGAACCATTTTGCATCCTCCTTGATAACCATACAATAAAAATTTTAATTTTGTACCATAAAAATTATTAATATTTTCTTATTCCTACACATAAAAGTCATGCCGGAAACAAGTTCCGGCACGCTTCGAGGCAACGTTGGCTGTTGCCGCATTTTATTTATTTTTCAGATACTCATCTATTCCTTTTGCTCCTGCACGCCCTGCACCCATTGCAAGAATAACGGTAGCTGCTCCTGTCACTGCATCTCCGCCGGCATAAACCCCTTCCTTGGTGGTCTTTCCAAATTCTTCATCTGCCACGATGCATTTCCATTTATTCACTTCCAATCCTTCCGTTGTGGAAGAAATCAGCGGATTAGGGGATGTTCCGAGAGACATGATGACAGTGTCCACATCAATTGTAAACTCTGAGCCCGGAACCTCAACAGGACGTCTTCTGCCGGAATCATCAGGCTCGCCTAGTTCCATGCGAATACATTTAATACCTTTTACCCAGCCCTTTTCATCTTCAATAATTTCCACCGGATTGGTCAGCAGATCAAAAATAATGCCTTCTTCTTTTGCGTGATGTACTTCCTCCACACGGGCAGGCAGTTCTTCCTCACTTCTTCTGTACACGATATGTACTTCTGCGCCCAGGCGGAGCGCTGTTCTGGCAGCATCCATTGCAACATTTCCGCCGCCTACTACAGCCACTTTTTGCCCTCTCATAATCGGTGTGCTGGACTCCTCATCAAAAGCTTTCATCAGATTGCTTCTGGTCAGATACTCATTTGCAGAAAAGACGCCATTTGCCTGTTCGCCCGGAATGCCCATGAATTTGGGAAGCCCTGCGCCGGAACCAATGAACACCGCATCAAATCCTTCTTCTTCCAGCAATTCATCAATCGTTATAGATTTTCCTACCACTACATTTGTCTCAATCTTGACGCCAAGAGACTTCACATTTTCAATTTCTTTTGCAACCACTTTGGTCTTAGGAAGACGGAATTCAGGAATACCGTATACTAGTACACCGCCCGGCTCATGAAGGGCCTCAAAAATAGTCACTTCATATCCCAGCTTGGCAAGGTCTCCTGCACAGGTAAGACCTGCCGGTCCTGAACCAATTACGGCAACTTTCTTTCCGTTTTTCTCCTCGGCTCCTTGGGGCTTTATCTCATTCTCACTTGCCCAGTCTGCCACAAACCTCTCCAGCTTTCCTATAGAGATAGGCTCTCCCTTAATGCCTCTGATACATTTTCCTTCACATTGGCTCTCCTGAGGGCATACGCGTCCGCAGACTGCCGGCAGCGCAGAAGAAGCGCTGATTACCTGATAAGCAGCTTCCACATCTCCCTCTTTTACCTTTTCTATAAATCCGGGAATGTCAATGGATACCGGACATCCTTTAACACACTGCGCATTCTTGCAGTTAATACATCTCGCCGCCTCTTCCATGGCCTCCTCTTTATTATATCCTAAACAGACCTCTTCAAAATTAGCAGCCCGAACCTTCGCATCCTGTTCCCTGACAGGGACTTTCTTTAATACGTCCATTATTTATCACCTCCACAATTTCCGCATCCGCCATGGTGGGTATCCCCTTCTTTTGCCTTTAAGAATGCTCTTCCTTCTTCCGTTTTGTAGATCTGCTGGCGCTGCATCGCTTCGTCAAAATTGACCTGATGTCCGTCAAATTCAGGACCGTCCACACATGCAAACTTTACCTTGCCTCCTACCGTTACACGGCATGCACCGCACATACCGGTTCCATCCACCATAATCGGATTTAAGCTGACGATAGTAGGAATTTCAAGTTCTTTAGTGAGTTTGCAGACAAATTTCATCATGATCATAGGACCTATCGCAACACATACGTCATAATCATTTCCCTCATTTACCAAATCCGTAATGGTCTGAGTAACCATTCCGCTTCTGCCATAGGAGCCGTCATCCGTGGTCACATACAGGTTACCTGCCACTTCTTTCATCTCTTCTTCCAAAATAAGAAGATCTTTTGTCTTTGCACCCACTATTACATCCGCGGCAATTCCCCTTTCGTGGAGCCACTTCACCTGCGGATATACCGGCGCTGTTCCCACGCCGCCTGCCACGAACAGCATTCTTTTTTCTTTCAAGACATCAAGGTCTTCCTCCACAAACTCCGAAGGGCATCCAAGAGGTCCCACAAAATCATGGAAAGAATCTCCCGCTTTAAGGGTTGCCATAACCTGTGTGCCTGCTCCTACAATCTGGAAAACAATCGTTATTGTTCCCTTTTCCCTGTCGTAATCACAGATCGTCAGGGGAATACGTTCTGAATCCGCATCTGTCCTGACAATTACAAACTGCCCTGGTTTGCATGCTTTTGCTACTCGTTTTGCTTCCACTACCATGTAGAAAATATTGGCAGCGAGCTCTTTTGCTTCTAAAATCTTGTACATTGCTAATCCCTTTCCTAATTTATAAAATAATATTTTATGATGTAAAATTATTGTGAACATTTATTGTAGAGAAATCAGCCCCATCTGTCCATCCTCATCATAAATCAGACGATTGGGTGCGCCAGTATACACTTCCACCGCATACAGGAGGTCTGTCATTTGCCGAGTGCCATCCTCACCTTCTATGCACTCGTTCAAAACATAATAATATCCTAAATCAGGTATTTCCACAATAGAAACATAACTAAATACATATTTTCCCTGTATTCCATGGGCATGTCCCTGTAAATCCGAAAGTACCTTGCGCTCAAAAAGCGCCTGCATCACATTTTCAATTGCCTGGTCTACCGTCACATCCGTTTCCGGCGCGAAATCAAAACTTCTGCTTATGACCTCACTTGGAACACCTTCCTCCGAGATTGTCACAAATTTGAAGTTCGATCTTCCAAGAGGCATTTGAACTGGTTCTGTATATTTAAGACTGTCTTTATTTGGATCCGTTCCATCCATTGTGTAATAGACGGTTCCCATTTCTGGCACAATCACCTCTATCATGGTGGGTACGCGGTAAGTGCCGCTATATAACAGCACCTCCGGAGGATCCGGCTCTGTCAGGTTAATAATATACCAGCTTCTGGCTATATCACTCTTAATACCGTATTCGTTCACAAAGACAGCCGCCACCTGATATTCTCCCGACTCCAGAAATAAAGGTGCCGTGTAAACCTCACTGTTCGCATCCGGATTACTTCCATCCAATGTGTAATAGATTTTTCCTGTGGTATTGGCAGTTATTTTTAATGTAATCACCTTATCATAACTTCCCGATTCATATCCAAACTCGGGACTCATTGCCATATACTGCTGAAAATGATTCACAATATCTGCATCATCGCAGGACGTAAGCAGAGAATTGATTTCTTCATATCTACCTTCTTCATCATAGATGTAAATGATGCTTTCATACGCCCTTTCCTTATCCTCATACTCCAACTGTCCTCTTTGTACCAATTGAATTAGAATATCTGCCGATTTCTGCCTTTCGCCCATCTGATAATAATAATTGGATTCCATGAGAACAATATCCACAGCATCATCCTTAAGCTGCCTTGCTTTTTCCAGATATGCAATCGCTTCTTCATAGTTCTGCATTTCCGCGTATTCTCTTGCCTTCTCTATCTGGTAATTGACAGAATACCTATGATGCACAAATACGATTACCAATGCCGCCGTCACAGTTACCACAATGAAGGTTATTAGGCTGACGAGCAGCCAGTTCTTTCCTTGTTCCTCTGGAAAAAAAGACGGATTTTTCTTTTTTTTGTCCTTTTTTTCCTTCGTCTTTAAGGTTTCCTCTCCCTGCGCTGCCGGCTGCTGGATCTTATTGCTTCCCTCTATCTCCTCCGCAACTGTGGATAAAGTTTCTATTATACTGTTTTCAATTTCAGGTTCAAAGTCGGGTACGATCTGGATTTCCATACCGCACTTTTCACAATATAAATGGCCTTCCGCCATTTCACATCCACAATTGGGACACTTCATATCTGCCTCCATTCCAATCCGATATGTCAGTCTGCAAAGTGCACTGACATTTAATCAGGACTGTAAACGCACTGACTCAATGCAGTTATTGAGAAGCATGGCGATCGTCATAGGTCCAACGCCGCCCGGAACAGGTGTAATTGCGCTGCAAATCGGTTCAACATCCTCAAAATCAACATCACCGCATAATTTATTATTCTCGTCCCTGTTGATTCCCACATCAATCACCACTGCCCCTTCTTTCACATACTCTCTGGTGATCATTTTAGGTTTCCCTATTGCTACGATTAGGATGTCCGCCCTGCTTGTCACTTCTTTTAAATTTTTCGTGCGGGAATGTGCAATAGTGACTGTGGCATTTTCCCGTAAAAGCAACAGTGACATTGGTTTACCTACGATATTGCTTCTGCCAAGCACGACGCATTCTTTTCCTTCAATTGAGATTCCGCTTCTCTTAAGTAACTGGATAATCCCTGCCGGCGTACAGGATACAAAACCCGGTTGACCGATACAAAGCGCACCGACACTCTGCGGATGAAAGCCATCTACGTCTTTCTGGGGATCAATCGCTTTGATAACCGTATCCTCATCAATATGTGCCGGCAACGGTAATTGAACCAGTATACCGTTCACGTCCCCTCTCCCATTTAACTCCCGTATCAACGAAAGAAGCTCATCCTGGGTCGTTTCTTCCGGAAGTTCGTAGGATAAAGATCCGATTCCTATGTACTCGCATCCCTTCTTCTTGTTTCTCACATAGACACAGGATGCAGGATTATCTCCCACCTGAATAACCGCAAGCGTCACCGCAGTGCCCTGCGTGCGAAGGTCTGCCGCCTTCTGCTTTAGTTCCTCCTTGATTTGCAGTGAAACTGTTTTTCCATCAATGATTGCTGCCATAAATCCGCCGCCTTTCTATAATGATTCTAAAAAAGTCCGGTAATCACACCGTCATCATTTACATCAATTCTAAATGCCGCAGGCTGCTTTGGAAGCCCGGGCATCGTCATAACTGCCCCTGTAAGCACCACCACAAATCCTGCCCCTGCCGAGACATAGACTTCCCTAACATTCATCCTGAATTTTTCCGGTCTTCCTAAAAGCGCAGGATCATCTGACAGAGAGTACTGGGTTTTTGCCATACAGACCGGCATCGTGCCAAATCCCAGCTTTTCCAATTCAAGAAGCTGTTTTTTTGCCTGCACGCTATAATCCACACCGTCTGCCCCATAAATCTCTCTGGCAACCACTTCAATTTTTTCCTTAAGACTTAAATGGTCATCATATAACACTTTGAAATTGCTCTGTTTGTTTTCCAGTGTTTCAAGCACCTTTTCTGCAAGATCAATTCCGCCATTTCCGCCTTTCTCCCACACTTCGGAAAGTGCGAACTCACAACCGCGTTCCCTGCAGAATTCTTCTACATAGGAGGTTTCCGCCTCTGTATCTGTTGCAAAGCTGTTTAATGTCACCACAACAGGAACCCCATACTTATGCAGATTTTCAATATGCTTTTCCAGATTGACGATTCCCCTCTTAAGGGCGTCCAGATTCTCTTCTCCCAGTGCTTCTTTTGAAATACCGCCATTATATTTTAATGCTCGGATAGTCGCCACCAGAACCACTGCATCCGGCTTAAGATCAGCCATTCTGCACTTGATATCAAAGAACTTCTCTGCTCCTAAATCCGCACCGAAACCGGCTTCCGTAATAACATAGTCAGCCATCTTAAGCGCCGCTTTGGTTGCCCGTACAGAATTGCATCCATGAGCAATATTGGCAAAAGGACCGCCATGGACAAGGGCAGGTGTATGTTCAAGGGTTTGAATCAGATTCGGTTTCATGGCATCCTTAAGAAGGGCTGCCATTGCCCCTACCGCATTTAAATCATCAGCTGTCACCGGTTTTCCCTGATAATCATAGGCAACCACCATTCTGCCCAGCCGTTCTTTCAAGTCCTTCATATCGTTGGCAAGACAAAGAACTGCCATAATTTCCGAGGCAACAGTAATGACAAAATGATCCTCCCTCACCGTTCCGTCGCTTTTTGCTCCAAGTCCTACCACGATGTTGCGGAGAACCCTGTCATTCATATCAAGACATCTTTTCCAGACAACCCGCCTTGTATCGATTCCCAGTTCATTTCCCTGCTGTATGTGATTGTCAAGGAGAGCTGCCAGTAGATTATTGGCGGAAGTAATTGCATGGAAGTCTCCGGTAAAATGAAGATTCAAATCCTCCATAGGAACCACCTGGGCGTATCCGCCGCCTGCCGCTCCGCCCTTGATGCCAAAGCAGGGACCAAGGGAAGGCTCTCTTAAAGCAATCACCGCTTTTTTCCCCAGCTTTCCAAAAGCCTGTCCCAGCCCAACGCTGGTGGTGGTTTTCCCTTCTCCTGCCGGGGTCGGATTGATTGCTGTCACCAGAATCAGCTTTCCATCAGGATTGTCAGAATTTGTCTCTAAATATTCTTCAGAAATCTTTGCCTTATACTTTCCATACAATTCCAGTTCATCCGGAAGAATCTGAAGCGCTCCTGCAACTTCCGTGATTGGGCAAAGCACTGCTTCCTGTGCGATCTGAATATCTGTCTTCATAATATACCTCCTGATTTTATAGGCATTCCTCTATGTATTGCTCAAACTGCTCCTCGCTCATCAAAACCTTACGCGGCTTGGTTCCTTCCTCTTCACCTACCACCCCTGCTTCACAGAGCTGATCCATGATTCTTGCAGCACGGTTAAAGCCGATTTTGAATACCCGTTGCAGCATCCCAATGGATGCCTTGTCTTTTTCTATAATAAACTTAGCTGCGTCCACAAAGTACTGATCCCGCTCCGCCCCATCTGCGCCTCCGGCACCGCCTGCACTGCCGCTTCCATAAGTCGAAATTTTTTCCTGAATATCTGTGTCATAGATATTTCCAAGAGTTTGGTTTTTTAAGAACTCAACCACGTCCGACACTTCCTTGTCTGAAACAAAAGCGCCTTGAACTCTTGCCGGCTTGCTGTACCCTTGTGGATAAAAGAGCATGTCTCCCTTTCCCAGAAGTTTTTCAGCGCCGTTCATATCCAGGATAGTACGTGAATCCACCCCACTGGATACGCTGAATGCCACACGGCTCGGCATATTGGCTTTAATTAGACCTGTAATGACATCCACCGACGGTCTCTGGGTCGCAATAATCAGATGGATTCCCGCTGCTCTCGCCAGCTGAGCCAGACGGCAGATGGATTCTTCCACCTCTCCCGGGCAGACCATCATGAGATCTGCAAGTTCGTCCACTATGATGACAATCTGCGGCAATTTAGCAGGGGCATCCGAATCGCCCTTTTCCCTCATCGCCTCTACCTTTTTATTATATCCTTTCAGATCTCTCACATTGAAATCTGCAAACTTCTGATATCTGTCGGTCATCTCGGCAACCCCCCACTGAAGCGCTGCTGAAGCCTTCTTGGGATCTGTCACCACCGGTATCAAAAGATGGGGAATACCATTATAAACACTAAGTTCCACCACCTTAGGATCCACCATGATCAGCTTTACATCATCCGGGTGGGCTTTATACAAAATACTCATGATAAGTGTATTGATACAGACAGATTTACCAGAGCCTGTTGCCCCCGCAATCAGCATATGAGGCATCTTGGCAATATCCGCCATAACTACTTTTCCGCCGATATCTTTTCCCACTGCAAATGCCAGATTGGACGGGAACTCTTTAAACTCCTTACTCTCCAGAAGATCACGGAGCGCTACCGTCATATTTTCTTTATTCGGCACTTCAATTCCTACAGCTGCCTTCCCCGGAATCGGAGCCTCGATTCTGATATCAGTTGCTGCAAGATTCAGCTTAATATCATCTGTCAGCCCCACAATCTTGCTCACCTTGACCCCCTGCTCCGGCTGTAATTCAAATCTGGTGACAGAAGGTCCCTGACTGATATCCGTAATAGATACACGCACTCCAAAGGTCTGCAATGTCTGTTGCAGCCGCATTGCGGTTTCTTTCAATTCCCTGGCAGAGTCTCCCCCGGCTTTTCCCATGCCCTTGGCGAGCTTGCTGATAGGTGGAAATATGTACTTTTTGGGAATGCGCTCTTTCGGTATCTGCATATTCGTCTGTGTTTCAGGTGCATCTTTCGGCATGACCTGCTTATGCTCTTCTGCCGCTGCAGCCACAGGGCGGACTCTTTCATGAACTCTTACCGGTTCTTCATAGTATGTCTCTGCTGCATTCGTCTGGCTTTCATCCACATCATATACTGGTACATCATTTGATTCTTCTTCCTCACCTGCATACAAATCTGTAATCTCGGAAAGCTCATCATGCCCTTCTTCCTCTTCTATATAAGCGCTGTTAATCCGTATTTTGTCGAAATCAAATTCCTCTTCCCTCGTCTGCTCCGATTTATTTTCAGCATATTCCATCTGCTCTTCAAAATCCGTCAGATTGATTTCATGAATATCATCCCTGGTTTTATGCTTTTCTTCCTCTCTCTGCGTCAGAGAGGTATCTATCATGACCCCGGAAACCTTCTTATCCATACGGAGTATTTTCTCATTTTCACGTTCTTCCGCACGAAGTCTCTTCTCTTCCTCCCGAAGCTTCCTTTCCTCTTCCTGCTCTTTTCTTCGCGCCATCGCCCTTTCTCTGCGATAAGCGGCGTCCTCTTTAGAACGCTCATAGACCTTTCTTCCGCCGGATTTCACGCCCGATACGAAAGACTTGTCCGTCAGGACCACAACAGATATAATTGCTGCAACTAAGATAATCAGAATTGTGCCAATCATTCCCATAAAATGATAGCACAAATAAGCAAATGAACCGGCAAGTATGCCGCCTCCGTTATGCTTCTCACTGCATCTTACATAAATTTCCTTAACCTGATAACTTTCAGCTGTTTCCAGACCTCCTGCAAAAAGCTCGCACATCATTCCGACAAGCAAAAACACCACCACACCTGCCACCAACTTACGTGTTGCTATGGCATTGCCGCTATTTACCATACCAAAAGCAATCATGAAAAACAATGCAAGCGGCATAACATATGCCGTCAATCCAAAAATTCCAAACATAATATTGCTGATAGTATTTCCCATTACACCGGCTATTCCAAAATTGCATAAAAATAAAAAAATTGCTGCTGCAAACAAGGCAATCAAAATAATTTCATTTCTGATTGCCACATCCATAGGTTCGCTCTTCGTATTGCGCGAATTTGCTGTTTTTCCTTGAGTGTTTCCTCTTCCTGAACTTTTCCTGCCCGCAGAAGAACTGCTTCTGCCGGCGCTGCCTTTCTTTGTCTGTGCCATACTAAAACCCCTTTAAGTATCTTCGCGATACTCACATAATCTTATATAGTATAGCATTTTCATCTATCCTTGTCACCAACAAACAATTTTTTGTTACTTTTTTTTCTTTTTTGAAATTAAGGAATGTAATTTTTCCATTGCCTCTTTGATTCCACCTGTCTCATTTATGATTCCCTCCGATACGGCTTCTTCTCCCACTAAAATGGTTCCTACATCTTTAGTGAGCACACCTGTCTCCATCATGAGCTCTTCAAACCTGTTTTTGGTAATCTTACAATGACTGCATACAAATCCCGTTATCCTGTTCTGAATCTGCCTGAAATAATCAAAGGTCTGAGGTACTCCAATGACCATTCCATTCATTCTTACAGGATGAATGACCATGGTTCCGGTAGGAACAATATAAGAATAATCCGTGCTGACAGCAATCGGGACCCCAATAGAATGACTTCCTCCCAGCACCAATGATACAGTAGGCTTACTTAGGGATGCAATCATTTCTGCAATTGCAAGCCCTGCCTCCACATCTCCTCCCATGGTATTTAACAGGATCAAGACACCATCTATGTCCTTGCTGTCCTCAATCGCCGCAAGTTCCGGAAGGACATGCTCATATTTGGTTGTTTTTGAATTTGTCCCAAGATTATCATGACCTTCCACTTCTCCAATGACCGATATCAGATGTATGGTATGCGCCTTTCCGTTTTTATCCAGCGTAACTTGTCCTGTCTCCTCGATCCGTTCACTTCTATGCTTTTCTTCTTCCACCTTTTTTCCTGACATATCTGCAACCTCTTTTCTGTTTTAAACATACGCCGCTGCACTTCGCGGTAAGCTTATTGTAATTTAAAAGGAACTGCCAAAAGCAGTCCCTTTTAGTATATTTCCTGTACATTTTTTTATTCAGGATATTTCATATGTCAAAATCATCATTTTCGCCAATATCAATATCAAAATCCATTTTGACCTCGTCAAAATCGAATTCCATATCTTTCCTGACATGCTTTTTGGGAACAGGAAGCGGATTATCAAGAAATTGTACTTTTCTGCCGTTTTCTGCTGTTTCCTGTTCCGGTTTCCTGCACATTTCCGTTTCCAGTCTTTGCTTCGGTCTCCTGTACATTTCTGTTCCAGGATTGCTCTCCGGTCTCCTATATATTTCTGTTCCAGGATTCCGTCCAGTCTGATCTTTCAAATCATTCTCCGCTTCCTGCATCATCTCCACCTTCTGCACCTCTTTCTGCCAGGCTTCCACCTCCTGCATCTCTTCTGCATCCTGAACGGTTTCTGTTTCACGAACCTCTTCCGCAATCTGCACAGCTCTTGTTTCCTGAACCTCTTTTGCAGTCTGCGCGGCTTCTATTTCACGAATCTCTTCTGCAATCTGCACAGCTTTTATTTCCTGCATCTCTTCCGTATCCTGCACGACTTCTATTTCACGAATCTCTTCTGCAATCTGCACAGCTTTTATTTCCTGAACCTCTTCCGTATCCTGCACGGCTTCTGTTTCACGAATCTCTTCCGTTTCCTGAACACTTTCCGTTTCCTCTTCCATGCCGTCCATCTTCTTAGATTTCACAACATGATAAATCAGCTGACACAAAATACCTGCCAACACAGCGCTCGCAAGCCATATCAAAAATGCAAGGGAAACATCCTGACAGCGTCCCGGGAAATCCTCAAACTGGGAAATCCACCAATGAAATTGCTCCTTAAGGGTATTCCCTGTCAATCCCGTATACTTCATAAGCGTGGCATAGCTTCCTATGATCCACCCGAACAGTAGATGAAACAGCTGGGAACCTGCACCCATAATCCGTTTCTTTTCCTTCAGATTTTTTCCCTGTCTTTGCTGCCTGATTTTGCCTTTCAACGCACTATAATGACCAATCAGAACATACACCACCATCGCAAACAAAATCCACCCAAGATAGTTCCATATGCAGATCATTCCCACAAAAAAACCGACTGCCTTTAAATAAAGCCTGCCCCATACGCTTCTATGCCATTCCCCCTTTACGGCTTTGGAATGGAAATATCCCAGTGCCACCAAGAGCACCGAAAAATACAGCATAAAATAATTTTCAGGTGATACGGAAAAAACAGATTTTAAAATCCAGGGCGATACGATTAAGATGCCGGAAGATACAAATCCCGCAATTCTGCCAAACAACATGCTGATGCCGATGAGAAGCAGAATGATCCACAGAATCTGAATCAGCAATTGATAAATTCCTACCGCATCAATTAAATTCCCTGTAAACCAGAGCAGTCTTGATAGCCCTTTCGTAAATGCATAAGATAACCCTGAATTCAGAACAGGTTCCTGCTTTTCTGCCCGCATCATAGCATGTGAAAAATATGCATATGTATCAACAATCGACTGTCCGCCAAAAATAAAATACTGTATTCTGCTGGTAGCCGCCACCAGAAGCCAAAGCAGCATAAACAGCCAGTTCTTCTTTTTATTCATCCCAGTTGTGGTATACTGCTTGCACATCATCATCCTCATCCAGTAAGTCAAGTATCTTCTGCAGACTCTTTACTGCTGCTTCATCCGTAAGCTCAACGTAATTCTGAGGGATCATCGTCACCTCCGCGGAGGCCAGTGCAATGTTCCCGTCCTGAAGTGCCTTAAGCACTGCATCAAAATCCTCAGGATCCGTTATCACCTCATAGCTGTCTTCCTCCTCGGAAAAATCCTCTGCGCCTGCATCCAGTGCCAGCATCATAAGTTCATCAGAATCTCCTTCATATTCTTCCTTGTCTATTATGATCTGCCCTTTCTTGTCGAACATAAAGGACACACAACCTGGGGTTCCCACATTTCCATTCCCTTTTGTAAAAGCATTTCTGACATTTGCCGCTGTTCTGTTCTGGTTATCGGTAAGTGCATCCACAATGATGGCAATTCCGTTTGGTCCATACCCTTCATATGTGATGTACTTATAATTGACGCTTCCTGCATCTCCCGCTGCCTTCTTAATTCCTCTTTCAATGGTATCATTGGGCATGTTATTGGATTTTGCCTTTGCAATGACCTGCGCCAGCTTTGAGTTGTTTGACGGATCTGGTCCGCCTTCCTTTACCGCCACTGCGATTTCTCTTCCAAGAATCGTGAAAATCTTTCCTTTCGCAGCATCATTTTTTTCTTTCTTATGTTTGATGTTTGCAAATTTTGAATGTCCTGACATTTTTTTCTCCTTTACATCTGTTTATTTTCTGTTTCATTTTCTTCTGCTTTTACAGCGTTTTCGTCTTCCTTTTTCTTATCCGGAAGCTTTGTCACAAGAACGCTTTTAATCATTCGGTTTTTTACCTGTAAGATCTTAATGCGATATCCATCCAATTCAATAGAAAAATTTTCATCATCCTCCTCTGGAATCTTATCCATTTTTGAAATCATAAACCCATTTAAAGTTTCAAATTCCTGCTTTTTAAAAGAAATTTTAAATCTCTTCTCCAATTCCTCTAACGGTGTGATGCCCTCTATAATATATTCGTTGGCATTTTCTGTTTCTTCAATATGCTCTTCCTCTTCATCATATTCATCCATAATGTTTCCAACGATTTCTTCCAGAATATCCTCCATTGCAACCAGACCTGTGGTTTGTCCATACTCATCCACCACAATTACCATTTGTGTCTTGGTGTGCTGCATGATCTGGAACAGCGCATCTATATTTTTGGTCTCCGGTATGAACATCGTCTCCCGGATCAGTCCTTCAATGTCTCCCACCTGCCGTTCCATGTTGCTCTCTTCCCTGTGGGCACGCATCGCATCCCTGAAATGAAGGATTCCGATTACCTGATCTATGTTTTCATCAAACACCGGAAATCTGCTCTTGCTCTCGCTTAACATATAGTCAAGCGCTTCTCCCAGAGTCATATTTCTGTCAATTCCGAGAATATTAGCCCTGTGCGTCATAATATCCTTGGCCTGCTTATCGCCAAACTCAAAAATATTCGTAATCATTTCTGCCTCTGTTGCCAGAAGCACGCCCTGTTCATGTCCTTCATTGACCATAGATATAATTACTTCTTCCGTTACATCCTCCGTATCCTGATCTGTATGAATGCCGAAAAGTCGGAGAATTCCTTTTGATGTCACGGATACCAAACCTGTTACAGGACTGAAAAAACGGGTTATATAAAAGATTGGGTTGATACATGCATAAGCCCATTTATTCGCATAACGTACCCCCAGCCTTTTAGGAATCAGTACGCCAAAGGTCAATAATATGTACAACAGTACCGCACCCGCAAGAATAAGCGCTGCTATAGAGATCATTGCCGGCGGCATCACCCTGTCTGACAGCTTCTCCATGACGCCTCTTACTATGTGTCTTCCTGCCACCCTGCTAAGAACCCTTAAGACAAATGCTCCCATTACCAGATTAATCAGCGTCACGACCAACTGTACCGTGTTGATGTATTGCTCTGGATTTATTGCAATCTCATAGAGCCGTCCTGCCTTCTTGTTTCCTGTTTCTTCAAATTGTTCAGATAATTCTTTTGCATTCAATTCCCTGACCGCCGCACCAAATCCATAAAACAGCATATCAATCAGCAATAGCACTAAAAAAACAATATAACTGGGTATAGACCCACCATCATCCATTTCTCTGTCTCCTTTTGTACAAAATATCAAATTAGACTATATCATTTCCTGTTCTTATCGTCAAGGTCTGCATTGGTTTACATGTATGTACCCAGTTCAAGACTGACCATGAGTCCACGGTTTACCTGCCTCATAATATCTTCATCCAGGTGGCATACCTTATCTTTAAGACGCTTCTTATCTATGGTTCTGAGCTGTTCAAGCAAAATGACCGAATCCTTTACCATATCATATCTCCCTGAACTCAGTTCTATATGAGTAGGCAGCTTTGCCTTATTCATCTTCGATGTAATTGCTGCACAAATTACAGTGGGACTGTGCCGGTTCCCCACATCATTCTGTATGATCAGCACCGGTCTGATGCCGCCCTGCTCTGATCCGACCACCGGACGCAGATCTGCATAATAAATATCCCCTCTTCTCACTTTTTCACACACCCTTCATTTCAATAGGATATTTCAAGTCACTAAGTAGTATAACCGTATTGTCAGAAGGTATTCAGATGCATTTAAAAATCCTGATATCATTCTTCGGTACACAGAATTTCTCCATCTTTTCTATAGACCCTTGGCACGCGCTTCCCAATATCGCACGCGAACTCATAATTAAATCTGCCGGAAATTTCGCCCAATTCTTCCATCGTGATTTGATCTTTTCCGTCACATCCAATGAGTGTCACCTTATCCCCCTCTCTCACCTCAGGAATATGAGTCACATCTATCATAAACTGATCCATGCAGACCCGCCCCAAAATAGGCGCCCTTTGTCCATGTACCAGTACAAATCCTTTTCCTGACAATCCTCTTGGATAACCATCCCCGTAACCAATTGGAATCGTGGCTATCCGCATCTTTTCTTCCGCAACGAACGTGCTTCCATAGCTGACTCCGGTGCCTGCTTCAATTTCCTTTACATATACAATAGTACTGTATAGCGAAAGCGCCGGTGTAAGCCTTACAATATCTTTTCTAACCTGGCTGGAAGGCCATAATCCATAAAGTGTTATACCGGCTCTCACCAGATCCATGTTGGCTCTGGGCAGTTCCAGTATCCCCGCACTGTTTGAGCAATGTTTAAGAGGAATCTCCCTGCCTGTTCTTTCCTTGATTTTGGCAAGAAACTGCTCAAATACAGCAATCTGATTCTCCGCCGCTGTCTTATCTGTTTCATCGGCCCTGGCAAAATGGGTAAAAATCCCTTCCACCTCAATTCCATCCGTTTCAAAGGCTTTTTCCACAAAGCAAAGTCCCTCTCCATCAGGTCGTACGCCGATCCTGCTCATTCCTGTATCCACCTTGATATGCACCTTTGCCTTTTTCTGAATGCCCCCTTTAGCAAGACGGCGGCTGGCATTTGACAGTTCCACCAGCGTATCATAGCGGAAAACTGCCATTCTGATATCTTTCTGTATCATTTTTTCATAGCTGTATGGAAAAGTATATCCAAGGGTCAAAACCGGTCTGGAAATTCCGGCGTCACGGAGCATACATGCCTCTTCTGCTGTAGCCACTGCAAAACCATAGACATAATCCAGCGTTTCCAGTTCCCGGGCGATAGGCACTGCTCCATGTCCATATCCATCCGTTTTGATTACAGCAATCATGTTTGTACTTGCTGCAATATTTTTTTTCATGTTTTCCATGTTACTTCTGATTGCGTCCAGACTTATTTCTGCATAAACTCTCTTAAGCCTTTGTATGATTTCCTCTTCTTTCACAACGATTCCTCTCTCCCTCTGCACTGTAGCAGATTGTATTTTAACCCCTCTCATAAATCTTCCATCACGAAAGGGATATTCTTTATGAGATCTGATGCCACCACTGCCCGGCGCCCGTTTTTCAGGGATGCCTCCTCCCCAGCCAGACCATGCAGGTATACCCCCAGACATGCTGCATCAAAGGCATCTGCTTTCTGTGCAAGCAGTCCGCCTATCATGCCTGCCAGCACATCTCCGCTGCCGGCAGTAGCCATCCCGTCATTTCCTGATGTATTGATATAAACTTCCTTCCGCCCTGCCTGCACTGCGATTGTCACTGCATCTTTGCCAACTATGATGCTCCCCATTTCTCCGGCAAGTTCAGACAAAAACCTTTCTCTTTGACTATGATATTCCTCCATTCCCGTCCTTGCAAGGCGTATCAGTTCACCTGGATGAGGCGTTAAAATCAGCTCGCCTGCTTCATATGCTGCCGCCAGCATACGAAGTCGTTCATGAGCCGCAATCAGATTCAGTGCATCTGCGTCAAGCACCATTGGACCTTTTCCTTCTCTCAACACATATTCTATCAGCAGACCTGCATTTTTGCCTGTTCCCATTCCCGGACCTGCAACAATCACATCCGCCCAGTCCATGGAAGAACGCACTTGTTTTAAATCCGGCATTTCATCAAAGGTATACAACATGGCTTCCGGAAATTTTTTTTGCACGATTTCCCGGTTGCAGGAAGGCGTTATGATTTTTACCATACCAGCGCCCACCCTCAAAATACTGCCTCCGCATAAAATACAGGCGCCGCCCATATCATGACTTCCCGCCAGAAGCAGAACCTTACCGAAAGTCCCCTTATTTCCATCCGGTCTTCGTTTGGGAAGGAGTCCTCCTACATCGCTTCTTTCATAACAAAAAGCCTCCGGTTTTCCTTTTCGGAAAGACTGCTGCGTAATGCCGATATCTTTAACCACTAATTTCCCTGTATATTCTCTTCCTGGGTATAATAAATGCCCCCTTTTTGCAAAAGCAAACGTCACTGTCAAGTCTGCCCGGACCGCTCCGCCTAAAATCCTGCCGGTATCCGCACAGATTCCCGACGGTATATCCAAGGCACAAATAAAAGCGCCCCTGCGCCCGCAGTCATTTATTTTTTCTATCGCCCCTAAATATTCTCCTTCTACATTTCTGGATAAACCGATTCCAAACAAAGCATCTACTACCATATCATATTCTTTCACTTCTAATTTGCCCTGTATGGAAAACCCTAAATTTTTAATAATGGCAGCCTGCGCCTTTGTTTCCTCACTCATCTTCTCAGGCGCGCCCGCCATGAAGAAAGTAACTTCTACCCCTTTAAGCGCCAGAAGCCTTCCAACTGCCAATCCGTCCCCTCCATTGTTGCCTGTTCCTGCAACAATCAGCACCTTTCCGGGCATCTGTCTGTTCTTAAAGGCAGCATCCACCACCGAAAGCGCTGCCCTCTCCATAAGAACCATAGAAGGGATACCAATTCTTTCACTGGTATCCCTGTCATACTCTTTCATTTCATGTGCCTTCAAAATATATTTCATTTTATACAAGCCTCATTACCTTCTGCTGTTTTCCGTTTCTTCGACCTTATACTTCATATCAAACAGATCAATCACGTCCGCCCCAAAGATATCGTGCATATAAGAATAAAGTTCCTGATTCATAAGTTCCTTTTCCTGCTTTATAATCAGTTTTTGCTTTAGTTCCTCCTTTATCTGAGTAACCCACTTTGTGATTTCATCGATCTCTTTCTCATTTTCTTTCAACCTCTCATAGCAGATTTCCATGGTCATCAACATTAATTCCTTATTGACCTTGTCAATCTGCCTGGGCAATTCTATCAGTTCGTCTTCATAACCGGCAATTTTCTCATTGCATTCCCCTATAAGGCGCTTGCTCTCATCCGTTTTCCTTATGGCTCTGGCATCCTTTCCCGACGAAGCTTCACTGGCATTATCCATGATTCCCTGCATCAGCTTTCTCTTCAGTTTTTTGATTTCCTTGATTTCTGTATTTGCCTTGCCCTGCTTCTTTATCAGTTCATTCAATTCCTCTTCACGCCGTTTTAACCGTTTATTTGGTTCTGTCTGTGTAAAGAGCTTATGCCATTTATGATCCAGCGTAAGAATGGGTATTCTTTTGCTTTCCAGCGCAGGTTTATAGATTTCATCTGATCTTGACATCTTAATTCTCCCGTAATTTTCTATTATAAAGAACTGCCAGGTGTTTGAATGGATTCGCTTTCATAACGATTTATATTATAAGCCAGTTTCATCAGGCTGTCCGACAAATGAACATTCTCCACCTGAATTTCCTTTGGAACATTTAAGTCTACGTGCGCAAAATTCCAAATCCCCTTGATGCCGTTATCTACCAGCCTTTCAGCCACTTTTACAGCACCTGCCTTTGGAATGGTGAGAACAGCGATATCAATCTCATTTTGCTTCACAAAAGACTCCATTTCCTCCATAGGTCTTACTTCCATATTACGTATCTTCTTTCCGTAGAGTTCTGGGTTCTGATCGAAGATTCCCCGGAACAGGAATCCTCTTCTCTCAAAATTCATATAATTTGCCAATGCCTGCCCCAGATTTCCTGCCCCGATTATGATCAAATCATGCGTCTTTTCAAGACCTAAGATCCTGCCGATTTCTTCATAAAGGTATTCTACCTTGTATCCATACCCCTGCTGTCCAAAACCGCCAAAGTTATTAAAATCCTGACGTATCTGGGATGCCGTGACCTTCATAATATCGCTAAGTTCCTGAGATGAAATCCTCTCAATCCCCTCATCCTTAAGCTCCCCCAGATATCTGAAATATCTTGGAAGACGTCCAATCACAGCCTGTGAGATTTCTTTATTGTCCACCCGGATTGCCTCCTGTAACCAAAAGTGCCGCAATGAGCACGCTATCACTATAAAAAAGCTTATAGAAATAATATATAACACTGTTAAAATAATGTCAATTCATTGACATTCCCTTTTATCATCTGTAAACTGGTACTGTACTTTTCACAAATTGGCTGAACGGACGCTCTGAGAGGATAAATAATTAGGCGTCGCCGCGCTCCCGCTCCGCAAAAAGCGTAGCAGACGCTAGACTCGAAAAAACCTCGTCAAGCGCTGACGCTTTTTGAGGGGCTCCTTATGGATTATTTATCCTCTCAGAGCTGTGTTTCGGCTACCTGGTGAAAAGCAACGAGCATTATGCTATTTTGCAGGCTAACCGATAGCGTAGCACAGGACAGGTTAATATACCATAAGGAGTCCCTATAAAAACGTCAGCGCTTGACGAGGTTCTTTCGAGTCTAGCGTCTGTTACGTTTTTATGGAGCGAGAGCGCGACGACGTTGGTATATTCACCTGTCCTGTGCGGACTACTGGTCACCCTGTAAATAATAACCAGATACTGAAATCTCAGGAAAGGACATATCATTATGATTTTATCATGTCAGAATATATCAAAGGCATTTGGCGAGCAGCCTGTGCTTTGTAATGTTTCATTTCATATTGAGGATTACGATAAAGCTGCCATTGTAGGGATAAATGGCGCCGGAAAGACTACATTACTGCGCATTATCGTAGGCGAACTGTCTGCGGATGAAGGGGTCATCTCCCTTTCTAAAGGAAAGACCTTAGGATATTTGGCTCAAAATCAGGATGTGGACAGTGAAAACACCATTTATGATGAGCTCCTTAGCGTTAAGGCGGATATCATTGAGATGGAGCGTCAGATTCGCCAGATTGAGCTTTCCATGAAACAGGCAACAGGCAGCGGCTTGGATAATCTGATGGAGACTTATTCACGGCTTACCCACTCCTTCGAGCTTGCCAACGGATATGCTTATAAAAGCGAGATTACAGGCGTCTTAAAAGGACTTGGTTTTACGGAGGAGGAATTTTCCAAGCAGATATCTACGTTGTCCGGCGGTCAGAAGACCCGGGTTGCTTTAGGGCGTCTTCTGCTCCTTAACCCTGACCTTATCATTTTAGACGAACCTACCAATCATCTGGACTTAAATTCCATCTCATGGCTGGAAACTTATTTGCTGAATTATAAAGGCGCTGTTCTTATCGTATCACATGACCGCTATTTCCTTGACCGGATTACCGGAAAGGTCGTTGAAATCGATCAGACAAAGGCTACTTCCTTTGCCGGCAATTATTCTGCCTATGCCATAAAAAAAGAGCAGCTTCGCACTGCCGCTTTAAACGCCTACCTGAAACAACAGCAGGAAATAAAGCACCAGGAAGAAGTGATTGAAAAGCTGAGATCTTTCAACCGTGAAAAGTCCATAAAGCGGGCGGAAAGCCGTGAAAAAATGTTAAACAAAATAGAGGTTCTTGACAAGCCCACCATGGCACGCACGGATATTCATATGACGCTGACCCCCAGATGTACCAGCGGCAATGATGTACTTCATATAGAAGGACTTTCAAAATCCTTTGGAAAGCAGGAACTTTTTTCTGATATCGCCATGGATATCAAGCGGGGAGAACATGTTTCCATTATCGGTGACAACGGCACCGGGAAGACCACTATCTTAAAGATTATCAACAATCTTCTGGAGGCGGATTCCGGCACCATCGCCTTAGGCACCAATGTACATATAGGATACTACGATCAGGAACACCATGTCCTGCATATGGAAAAAACCTTGTTTGAAGAAATATCCGATGCCTACCCTTACTTAAATAACACAGAAATCAGAAGCACTCTCGCCGCATTTCTTTTTACCGGCGAAGACGTCTATAAGCGTATCGGCGATTTGAGCGGCGGCGAGCGGGGGCGGGTATCCCTCGCCAAACTGATGCTCTCAGAATCCAATTTTCTGATACTGGATGAGCCTACCAACCATCTGGATATTACTTCCAAGGAAATTCTGGAAGATGCCTTAAATGCCTACGAAGGCACGGTCCTTTATGTGTCTCATGACCGTTATTTTATCAACCGCACAGCCAACAGGATTTTGGAACTTGCAGACGGAAAGCTAATCAGCTATCTTGGAAATTACGACTATTACCTGGAAAAGAAAAATACAATCACCGGAACTGCTCTTCCATCGCAAGCCCTTACTTCCAAAAAAGAAACCATACTTTCCGAGACAAAGCTGGATTGGCAGGCGCAGAAGGAATTACAGGCCAAGGCGCGCAAAAAGGAAAATGATCTGCGAAAATGCGAAGAAGCCATCACATCTTTAGAACAGGAACTTTCAGATATTGAAAGTACCATGAGTCAGCCTGATGTGGCAACGGATGTGTCAAAACTCCAGGAATTGGCAAAACGGCAGCAGGATCTGAATGAGAAGCTGCTACCGCTGTATGAACAATGGGAGATTCTTTTAAACGAGTAACTCTTATAAAGAATCAAAGGTTTCTCTGATTGCTTTGATGAAATCTAAGCTGTTTAAAATAACCGGATTTTCACAGGTTGAGATAAGGGACAGGCTCTTTGTCATTTTTCCGTCCTCTACGGTTTTGATACAGGCTTTCTCCAACTTATCTGCAAATGCCACTAATTCAGGGATTTTGTCCAGTTCCCCTCTTTTGCGAAGCGCACCGGTCCATGCAAAGATCGTTGCAATGGAGTTCGTGGAAGTCTCTTCTCCCTTCAGGTGTTTATAATAATGGCGCTGAACTGTTCCGTGGGCAGCCTCATATTCATAGACACCGCTGGGAGAAACCAGAACAGAAGTCATCATGGAAAGATCCCCGTACGCAGTAGCCACCATATCTGACATAACATCACCGTCATAGTTCTTACATGCCCATATAAAACCGCCTTCCGAACGAATGACACGGGCAACTGCATCATCAATTAATGTATAAAAATATTCTATGCCAAGCTTTTCAAATTTTTCTTTGTACTCTGCGTCATAAATCTCCTGAAAGATATCCTTAAACGTATGATCATATTTTTTGGAAATGGTATCTTTCGTGGCGAACCACAAATCCTGCTTTGTATCAATTGCATAGTTAAAACATGCTCTTGCAAAACTGGAAATGGATTTCTCCGTGTTATGAATGCCCTGGATAATTCCCGCCCCGTCAAAATCATGTATCAATTCTCTGATCTGCGTTCCATCCTCAGCAGTAAAGACCAGTTCCGCCTTTCCTCTTCCGGGAACCTTGATTTCAGTGTTCTTATAGACGTCACCATAAGCATGACGGGCTATCGTGATGGGTTTTGTCCAGTTTTTAACATAAGGAACGATTCCTTTAATCAGAATAGGCGCTCTGAACACAGTTCCGTCCAGAATCGCTCTGATGGTGCCATTGGGGCTCTTCCACATTTCTTTTAGATTATACTCTGTCATTCTGGCTGCATTGGGTGTGATGGTTGCACACTTGACTGCTACTCCATACTTCTTTGTTGCTTCTGCACTGTCCACTGTGACCTGATCATTTGTTTCATTTCTGTACTCAAGCCCTAAATCATAATACTCTGTCTTTAAGTCAATATAAGGAAGCAGAAGCTCGTCCTTAATCATCTGCCAGAGTATTCTGGTCATCTCATCTCCGTCCATCTCCACAAGGGGGGTTGTCATCTTAATCTTTTCCATCTTTTACTCCATTCTTTTCCTTTATTTTTCGTTCTGTCTGCGTGTTTCCTGTTCCATGCTCTTTTCCGGTTCCCCTGACTCAAACATATCATACAGACCATTTTTAACCATATTATCATAAGCATTATTCATATGACAAGTGGCTAATCTCTCTGCCTCATCAGGCTTTCCTGCCCTGATTGCCTCCATGATTTGTCTGTGTTCCTCATTGGAAGCAATTCCCCGCTCCTTCGTGGAGAGGGTTTTCTTGCGGATCCTTATCACATACTGATGAAAATCCTGCAGCAGATTCTGCAGCATCTTGGAATCACATGCCTCATACAAAATGTGATGAAACCGGTTATCCAACTCCGTCATCTGCTCCATATGCCCTTTGGATGCATGAAAACTGGCAATATACACATTCTCTTCCAATTCTTCCAACTGTTCCGACGTAATATGCTCTGTTGCCAGACGCGCACACATTCCCTCCAGCGAAGAGCGTATCATATAAATATCTTTTACATCCTTCGCCGTAATCCCCGTCACATAAGCTCCTTTATTGGGCACGATCTGAATCAGCCCTTCCAGTTCCAGCTGCCTGAATGCCTCTCTGACCGGCGTGCGGCTTACTCCCAGTTCTTCCCCTATGGCAACCTCTCTAAGCTCTTCATTCTCCTTATACCTGCCATTTAAAATGTCCTCTCTCAGCTTATGAAACACTCTTCCCCTAAGGGAATACTTATCGGTTACTTCCTGCTTCAAATCATAACTACTCATTGCTTATCCGCTTACCTTTCCTTCATTCCTTTAACCGATGGTCATATCCAGCTGCCTGCAGATGACTGCAATCTGATCTGTCAGTTCTTTGTCCGTCATAACCGTCACACGTCCGTCCTCATATTGCTTGTCCACCCATTTCTTTATTTCCGTTACCAGAGGACTTGTCTTATCCAACTGCTCGCTGGCGCTTAATTGAAAATAAGTATTGATCCAATGGGCAATTCCGGCAAGACCAGATGTATTCGATACCGCGCACAGCACCGGTCTGTTCAGGAATTTATCTGTATCAAATATATTATAAATCTCTTCATTTTTCAAAAGACCGTCTGCATGAATCCCGGCTCTTGTCACATTAAAATTCTTTCCCACAAAAGGCGTTCTATCCGGAACCTGATATCCGATTTCCTTCTCATAATATTCAGCAAGCTCCGTGATTACAGTGGTATCCATACCGTTTAATCCGCCTTTCAGCTGAGCATACTCAAATACCATTGCCTCCAGCGGTGTATTACCGGTTCTCTCACCGATTCCGAAAAGCGATGTGTTGACACCGGAACAGCCATACAGCCATGCCGTCGTGGAATTGACGACTGCCTTATAGAAATCATTGTGTCCATGCCACTCTATCAGTTCATGGGGTACACCTGCATGAGTATGCAGGGCATAAATAATCCCCTGCACACTTCTTGGAATGACTGCACCGGAATAATTCACTCCGTATCCCATGGTGTCACAGGCACGAACCTTGATGGGAATCTTATATTCCTCCATCAGCTTCATAAGTTCAAGACAAAAAGGAACCACATAACCATAAATATCCGCTCTTGTGATATCTTCAAGATGACATCTGACGCTGATTCCTTCCTCAAGACAGTCTCTCACAATGCCTAAGTAATGATCCATCGCCTGTCTTCTTGTCATCTTCAATTTCAGGAAAATATGATAATCGGAACAACTTACCAGAATGCCGGTTTCCTTCATCCCAATCTCTTTTACAAGTTTGAAATCTTCCTTGCTGGCGCGAATCCAGCTGGTCACCTCCGGGAACTGATAGCCCCGCTCCATACACTTGTATACAGCATCCCGATCCTTCTTACTATATAAGAAAAATTCACTGGCACGGATCATACCATTAGGACCGCCAAGACGATGGAGATAATCATAAATCGTTACAATCTGCTCCGTTGTGTAAGGTGCCCGAGACTGCTGTCCGTCCCGGAAAGTGGTATCCGTAATCCAGATATCCTTTGGCATGTTATGGGGCACGA
The DNA here is from genome assembly GCA_014804785.1 of Lachnospiraceae bacterium. Lineage (GTDB taxonomy): Bacteria > Bacillota > Clostridia > Lachnospirales > Lachnospiraceae > Suilimivivens. Next base: position 127,105 of record JAAUZD010000023.1, on the reverse strand, counting down.
TTCTATCGTTAAAAGGAATCTTCGGCACTTCCGAATAAGGGAACATATTTCTGAACACATTAGGCTTTTCAACGTCATCCAGAATATACATGTGTTCCTCAATTTCCAGTAAATTATTCTTTGTATTAAGCGATACCGGTCTGTCTAAAAAAGGATTGTTTTCAGCCATCTTTCGTTCTCCCTTCTGCCGTAATCTTCATTTTTAAATCCATGTATCATTGTATACAATGCAACATATTATGTCAATGATTTATTTCAGCAGTCTGTCAATCTGTATCATTCCCCACCCCTGTTTATTCCATGGCTCCTTTAAATCTCTGGATGTATAGAGAAGCTTCTGCTTCGCCTGCTCATTGGTGTAATAAGGATATTTCTGGAGAAGGAGAGCTATCCCGCCGGAAACAATGGGTGTTGCCATGGAGGTACCGCTCTTTTGTATATAAGCATTTCTAAAATAACGTCCTCGTTTTTCAATTCCCGCATTGCAGGATATAATATCCGTTCCCGGCGCTACTACATCCGGCTTTTTCATCGCATAGGGGCTTGGACCGCGGCTGGAATAATTTTCACATAAATGCTCTCTGTTTCCAAAATAGCCTCCTTCATGACACCCTACCGTTATTACCTGCCTGCTTGCTCCTAGAGGAGAAATCGTCATGGGCTTCGGTCCCATATTCCCCGCTGCGCATACCACCACAAGTCCCCGGTTCCATGCCTCATTTACCATTCCTACCAGTCTTTCCATTCTCTCCTTTTCTGTGTTTTCTCCCATACCTATGGAGATATTTAAAATACGGATATCATATTCGCGCTGTTTATCAAGTACCCACTCTATTCCTCTTACCATAGTTTCAATATTGCCGTCTCCCATATAATCCAGTACTTTTCCCACCACTATCCTGCTGTGCGGTGCGATTCCTTTGTACTTGCCCTTGGATATCTGCCCACTTCCGCACAGACATCCCGCTACATGGGTTCCATGACCACTGTCATCATACAGCGCCCTTTTTTCGTTTACAAAATCTTTAAAATCTACAATTCTATTATTAAAATCAGGATGTACGGCTATCCCTGTATCCAACATTGCTATGGTTACACCTCTGTCTCCACAGGCATAAACCAATTCATCACTGCATCCAACTTGCTGCCTTACCCGAAGCATAAAAAAACTCCCGGCTTTTTTATTTATGATATGCCGAGAGTTTTGAACAGTTCATTAATTCAATTAAATCCTTTTTTGGGCTTTCCTTTATAAAAAAACAAGGCAATCGCTCCGGCAAGAAGCCCTAATGCCAGAAACCATTTAGGATGAAGAAAATCGCCTGTATCTGGTGTATCATCTTTATTACCTGATAAACCGCCTGCCGACTGCCCATTCGTGCTGATATACTGATAGATACCAAAAGGTGAAAAATGGCTGGTGGTAATCTGGATATAATCACCATCCTCTAAGGGAACGATACGGTTCTCTACCGCTTCCAGCTGCCCATCCTGATCCAATGTAACAACATGCAGATTATCAGCGGTCATATCTGCCGGCACTTTAAATAGTATGTTAATATACTGTTTTCCAAGCCTGTTAATCGGTATATTGCCAGACGCATCATAGAGTGAAATATCATAAGCGGATAAACCAGAGGGATTCTTTCCTCCGTAAAGTTCACCATAAGCTGCCGAAATCTCTTCCGCTGCCTTTTCAGAATCTGTTATTTTAAGAATATAGGTACCGTCTTCACCCGGAATGGTTGCCATGGCATTTTCACTATTAGGAATTACCTGGCTGTTTATGCGCATCACGACCCCACTGCCTTCCGCAGCGCCCACACCTGCCCTGTTATCTGCAATCTGATTGCCAGATGCACCATAGACAATGCCGTTAAATCCATAAGTTCCTGTTTCCAACACCGTGCCATCAAGACTTCCTGCATCGTCAGGAATAATGGCGCTTCTGATATTCTGGAAAGCATATGCCCTGTATCCCTGATTTGCAAGCCGCTGCGCCACCTTTCCCATGGAAAGCTGCGGCAGTTCACTTCCCTCGAACACTGCTGTATCCGTTCCGTTTGAAAGCGCAAATGCACCCAGCCCAACTTCCTTAACAGATGCTGGAACCACCACTTTGGAGAGCGGACAGTTCATAAAGGCGCGATCATCAATCTTAACTAAACACTCTCCGCCATTGACCGTCTTTAAATTCCGACAGTTCATAAACGCTTCTTCTCCGATCACCTGAACGGTATCAGGAATATTTACCGCCGTAATACCCATGTGTTCCTTGAACGCACCGGAACCAATTTGTTTCACTCCATCCGGAATATTCACCACGCTGTCAGCACCTGAATAAGCAATCAAAATCCCATCCCCTGCAATCAGGAAGGGAGCATCCTGCGTATGTGCTTCAATCCACGGTGTATTTGCAAATGCATATGGCTCAATTTCCGTCACTGAATTCGGAATGGAAATCTCTGTTAAACTGTCACAATGATAAAATGCACCATACTCGATTTTGGTAACTCCCTCTGGAATTGTAACAGATGTAAGACCTGATCTCGCAAATGCAAATTCACCAATTTCTGTGATTCCATCTTCTATTTCATACGCTTTGAGTTCACTATCCTGATAAAAAGCCTGGGAAGCAATCTTTCTATCATCAACAATGGTATATTTGGGGAAATCTTTTCCCTTCTGTGCATTGTCAGCTAATATATTTTCCATCTTTTCTACGGATTGCTGCCCCCCGCTTTCTCCGACATTTTCTACTGGGGCTGCAAAATCTGACAAGTCAATCCTGCTTGTTGCCTGCGTACCGCTGCGCACCAACGGCTGCCTGTTGTCAATAAAAACCACTGCTCTTCCTGAAACAATGCTGGACTGGCCCAGCAGTGTCTTGTCATTTTCTATCTCTATTACCGGTTCATACTCCTGCACCGGAGCATCCGGAGTCGGCGTGCTGCCGGCATCCTCTTTTTCTGCCGGCGTACCGTCCGCAGCAGGAACACTTGTCTGTGTACTTTCAGCAGAAACAGCCCCCGGATCTATCACTTGCGCATCCTGCACATCCTCATATTCTGTTTCTTCAACCTCTGAAGTCTTGCGCGCTGCTGCATATTCCGCACCATAGGTTCCCGGCGTCGCTGTAAATTCTACTCTGGGACATCCGTCAAAAGCTGTATCGCTTATATTTGCCATGGAATCTGGCAGCGTAACCTTAGTGAGATTCACACAGTCTTCAAAAGCTTTGGCTCCGATTCCCCTTACAGACAAAGGAATCTCAACCTCTTTCAAATTGATACAATTCGAAAAAGCATAAGCCGGAACTTCATAAATCCCGCTTCCCAGATGCACTTTCTCCAAATAAGGATTTCCCCAGAAAGCGTACCCTGTGATTTCAGTCACAGTACTTGGCAGCGTATAGGCTCCCTTCTCATAGGCAGGCATCAGCGCATATACTTTTGTCTCTTCATCATCATATAAAATGCCGTTGGAATAATGTAAATAAGTATTATCCTCAGAAAGCGTCAACTCTTTCAGCTGGCTGCTTCCTGCAAAGACGCCTGTTCCCAGGGATTTCACCCCGGCTCCCAGTGTTACATTCACCAGTTCCTTGTCGTTGCTGAACGCAGCGGTCCCTATTTCTTCGACCTGGTCTCCAACCACAATCGTCCTCAAATTATCACAGTCGGCAAATGCCCTGTATCCAATTGATTCCACTCCTTCATCGACTGTGACCTTGATTACATGATCATTTCCTGCAAATGCCTCTTCACCAATTATTTTCACCCCAGCAGGAATAGACACGACTTCCGCCGTGCCTGTATATTTCATTAACTTATCTCCATCCATTTCAAAATCAGATGCAATCGCTACCGCTTCTACATCTGACACTGGTACCTGAGTGACCGCTATTGCTGTAAGAAGCAATAGCGCACTCAGAGATTTTAAAATTTTTCTATTCATAGGAACTCCTATGCATTTTTAGTATTTAGTACTACCTTATCTCTCTTGAAAAAGAGAATCAACGAAGTACATGCCAGACCAAGCGCTAAAAACCACTTGGGATGTATCGGGTCACCTGTCTTCGGCGTAGAGTCAATGGTTGCCTCTGTCAGATTTGCAGTATCCACATAAATCACATAAGGCGAGAAATGCGTAGCCGTAAAGTTTACACAAGGTACGCCGCCTACTGTCGTGAATCTGATATTCAGATCCTCCAACGCACCGTTTGCCACTGCCGCTACACGGTTATTTCCTGCATACTGAATCAGTTCATCAGGCAAAGGAAGCGTCAGATTCACGGAAATTCCTGAGGTATCTGCTATTTTAATTCTTCCAGTAGAGTCATACAGACTGATATCCATAGGCAGATACTGAATTCTGCTTATATCTCCGTACCTTGCCTGCAGAGCAGCTATTACAGCATCCGTTGCTGCCTGATCCTCCGTCACCTTGACGACAAAGTTATCGGTAGCACCGCTCACCGTTGCACCTGCAAGATTGGTGTTGGATATTCCCGGTTTAGTTACTTCAACTATTGTACCATTATTGCTGCTTCCGCTGCTGCTCGAACTTCCTGTTCCTCCGCCGCCGCTTCCGCCTGAACTGCCAGCGCTTCCGCTGCCTGTCTTATAGGTTGCAGTAACAGATACATTGGCTGCGGGCATGGTAAAGGTCGTTGAAGAAGCATTCGGGTTGGCAAATCCTACCCCTGCTGTGGAAGAAGTCCATCTGTCAAATAACTGCCCTTCTCCCATGTAATAAGCATTTATTGATACGATTGCACCTGCCGGATAGCTTCCGCTTCCGCTTCCGCCCGAAACTGATACGGTATATTTTACTACATTATCTTCATTTGAAGGCGTTGCCGTGGGTGTTGCTGTCGGTCCAGGGCTTTCCTTCGGTTTACTGGTAGGCTGTGTTCCTGTGCCCGGCTGACCAGAAGGTAGCGGACTTGCTCCCGATCCCGGTTCATAATAGGCGACTACATTCAAATCCTCTGTTATGTTTGAAAGATCAGAGGGAATCCATCTTACAAAAGTATAGCCTTCCTTTGTAGGAGGCACAGGCGGTCTCGCCTTATCCTCATGATCTACCATCTGCGTATCTAATACCGTCAATCCGTCACTATCGTAAAATACCACCTTATGTCTGCTGGAACTGCCGGAATTATCCTTATACAGAGCGGTAACTATGATATTATCCGTTACATTGGTGAAATCTCTGGACCACCTGTCAAAAGTATAGCCTTCATGTACCTTCGGCTCCGGTGCTGTAGCAGTCTTGCCTGCCCCTACCGTTTCTATCTTAAGTACATCACCGGTCCTATCCAAGAATGTAACAGTGTAAACATTATCGCTATAGTTGGCATATAAATCCATATCACGCACAATATTGGAGTAATCAGCTGACCATCCAACAAAAGCATACCCTTCAACCACAGGATCTTCAGGCGGAACTGCCGCTTCACCGTCAACTACCTCCGTCGTATAATAGATAGCCGCTGTACGATCCGGATAATTCGGATAATTCCAGAACCTCACTTCATGCATGATAATTGGTTTGAAATAAGTTGGATTAATGTAATCATAAACATCTGCATAGGTAGCAGCCGCACCTCCTTCTGTACAATAGAAGGTAATCGGTCTGTGTTCCTTAGAAGTATCAATTTCTGGTATTCCTTTATCATCCAGTATAATTTCTCCCTCCGCATCCTCATTGACATTGGCAAATGCATCATTCGCAATCAAGGTGACGCTTGAAGGAATTTCCATATAAGAAAGACTACTGTTCCAAAATGCACCGTCTCTGATACTTTTAGCTGTTTTAGGAAGCATCACACTGTATATTCTATCTGTCTGGGAAAAAGCTTCCCTTGGAACCGTGCTGATAGAAGTGGATGTAAGATCCACGCTTCCGATTCCATCACAATCCTTAAACGCTTCCTCTGCAAGTTCCTTGATACTTTCCAGTCCCCCTGGTCCAATCTGGGGACTTCCAATCGTTTCTCCTCTCGCCTCAAGACATTCTATAATCTTAGTCTTTGTACCATCAGTGAGTCCATAAATAATCTGATCCTCACACGTAAAATTCGGACTGGTGCCGAAATTTACTCCTTGCAATTTAGTACATCCCGCAAAAGGCCTAAGTCCCAGTTCCGTTACGCTAGGTGCAACCTCAACATTCTCAAGACTGGTACAGTTCTTAAATGCATAGTTATCAATCTTGTCACCGCCAGACATATAAAATCCTGTGAGATTTTTACACCCCGCAAACGTATATGGATCAATCGTTTCCACCGTATGCATCGTTATCGAACGAATGTCTGTATTTGCAGCAAGTTCCTGCTTATCCAGGTTGCCGTCACTATCATATACATACTTATACGCCTGTTCGTTGTTTATATCCTTACCCGAGAAAATTCCTTCAGCGATGGATTCTATGCCCTCTGGGAGGTTGATATTAAGCGCGGAATTAACAATATCCATCTGGTTCTGAGTAGGTACATTTCTGCTATCTTTTAAATAATTTTTATATGCATTTACAGCTTCCTGTGCTGCATCCTTATACTCCTGCGTCATATACGGGAATGAATCAAGATCATAGTGTTCGAGCTCTGCATACTTCGGATAATCAAGAAGTTCATTCTTGCCTGTCTGCCAATTATATTTTACAGTCAGATTCGTAGGCCAGCCGCTGTAATATGTAATATAGGTGTTTGCCTGCTGCGTCCCCACATTGATATTATTCTTCGGATTCATTGCATATTGGAACGGTTTCGAAGAAGCTGAAATTGTTCCGGTAAAAGTAAGAACCGGCACATCATCCACTTTCCCATCACAATTACTTTTATGGTATCCTACATCCTGAGTGTTAAAGGCATTGTCCTGAATCACCAAATCACTATTTTCAGGCTGTGTAAAAATAACATCCTTCAAACTGTGACACCCTTTAAATGCATTAGTTTCAATCAGTTTTACCGTTGCAGGTATATAAACCTTTTCTATAAAACAATTATCCTGAAAGCTGTTGGCAGATATGGTACTGACTCCATATTCTCCAATGTTCTCTGGAATCATGATAATTTTACAATCAGGATCTAATTCCATACTAATCAGCCTATTTGTATCATCCACGATGAAAGTTGATGGATGACTACCAGCTTCAGAACAGTGCACTACTTTTTCAAATTTATTTTCATTTAAATACTTAAATGCTGCTTCATGAACTTTCGCTGTTTCATGAATATTAGAGCGCTCCGGTCCCTCAAAATAAAACGATTTCGGAAAAACTGAATTTAAATAAGTGGTAATATCGCAAGTGCCGGGATGAACGCGGTTCTGATTCGGATCATCCTCTCTATCAATAATATCTAACTCCGAATTTTGTATTTTGATAAACTGCAGAGCAGTACATCCCTCAAAATAGATTACAGGTATTTTCCCATTCATCGCATTACAATAAGTGTCGCCTTCGTTCGGATTATTAGTCTGCACAAAATTATCCGGGAACGTAATGGATGATAGACTGGAGCAGCCCGCAAACGCCTTATACCCAATTACGCTTAAGGAAACATTTTCCCGTGTCCCATCTTCCCTCAATCCGCATAATTCTATGCTCGACAAACTACTGCATCCCTGGAAGCAATAATCTCCAATTGCCTGCACGCTGACCGGCATAAGAATTGTAGTTAAACCTCTGCAGTTTGCAAAAGCCTCCATACCAATCGCAGTAATCTGTGAATATAATTGCAGATTACATGTCTTCATGTTGTAACAGTTTGCGAAAGCGCCGTTACCAATCGTATTCAGACCATTGCCAAGAGTTACGCTCTGAATACCCGAGCATCCATAAAAGGCGTAATCGCCGATTCCAAGTAATTTATCATCTATCGTAAGATTTACAATCTGACCTTTTCCTGCAAAAACACCTAAATCTGGATTTTCAACAACGCCATACCGACCAATGCCATGCTCCGAATCCTGTTCTGCAATCCGCCATTCTCCGTCTTCGCCAGTCAATCTCTGTCTTCCTATGTACCGGACATCCGCATTATGTATCCATTGATGATCCCTGTCTGTCGCCCTCACAAATCGCTGTTTCTGCTCAAAATCCACATCAACCGTGATGCCTGTAGATGTATTATGGATCAATGAGTTTGTCTGCCCGACGTTGCTAACATAGCCTCCAGCCATTGCTGTCGGAGCAGCAACTTCTCCTGTTTCCGTTCTTATTTCTTCGTCACTTTCTGTGTTTTCTGATGTCGGTGGCTCCGGCGTTGAAGCAGGCGCCAATGTTGCTGTAGGCTCCGGCGTTGAAGCAGGCGTTGCTGTAGGCTCCGGCGTTGAAGCAGGTACCAGTGTTGCTGTAGGCTCTGGCGTCATCATTCCATGTATCGGCGTAACTTCAGGTGTTCCCACTGCGCTTACAGCTGTTGGTGTTGCTGTAGGCACAAGCGTTGCTTCAGGCATCGCCGTCATTGCAGGCGTTGCTGTTGCAGCGGGCGAAGATGTCGCTGTAGGCGTAGGTGTTACAGTATCTACAGCATTGTTCATCCGATAAGTCGTCATCCTTGTACCGTTAGAAACAGCCGGAATCGTCGGATCATACCAATACATTTCACTATCTGGTGTATTTTCCCACGCACTGCGCTGATCGTAATAACAAGGGGCATATGCATCCTCCATAACCGGAACCGCATCATAATTTGTATAAATCGGCTGTCCGTTATCATCTGTCCCTGTCTCTACTCTATATGTATATCTTTCCTCTCCGCTTACGGTTGTTCTGGTCACCTCATATTGGTTCACTTCCTTGGGTGCACCACTTGCATCAGTCAGATTCGGGACACGATACAACAGCCATCCATACTCATCTGTGGATTGAACTTGCGTCTTGTAATACAAGAAATCTCCCAATCTGTTCACCGCACAATATCCTGAACTTGACGTGTTAGCCGTATATTTTCTGTATGCATTTACCGTATCCGGTATTTTCAGATTTCCACCATCCAGATTCGTGACATCCGCTCCAAGTATGACGGCAATCTCATCTCCCGTAGAACCAGTACCGCCTTTAACATATGCAAACTGAAAGGTAGCGCCTGTCTCCTCTCCGCTTCCGGTTGTATATATCGTTGTAGAAGGATCAACGAGAGGCACCTTGCTTTGCCATGTGGTCGGCGCCTCAATGCCGCTTCTGACATCTTCATACAGCCGCATGTTCGCATCTACATAATTTACAACTCTTACTCTCACAGGTTCGGTGTCTTGACCATCAGCGCTTACATCTGGTACCGGAACAGCCGCAACTGTGATAGCGGTCACCATCAGCAATGCACCCACTGTCTTTCTGATTTGTCTCTTTAATTTTTTGTTTTTCTTTTTTACTGCCTTAGTCATTATAGCACTCCTTCTGGTTACTTAATTCTCTTGGCTACCACCACGAACCTCCCGTCCTCCTGAGAATAATCACAGGTAGACAAGGTCAAAAGACTGTCGCCGTAGCCTGCCGTGACACCTGTATCATACAGGCTCATGGCTTCCATTTCCTTCATATAAGAATTAAATTCCTCTTCTGAATTTGCATTAATAAACTGATAATATTTAAAAACGAGTTCCTCCTCACTGTACACTTGAGAACGGAATACATACATCACCTGATAGGTTGCTTCCTCATAAATACTGTCAAATTGTATCAGTGAATGTGCCTTGCCGTATGACTCCTTTGCATACTGCTGAAGTTGCCCAAACATCTGTCCAGATTTCATATGATGCCCATAAATAATCAAATTCGTAGAGGCGGGATAGACGCTGCAGTCACAATCAAGAAAAAGACTGCCATTCTTATCATACTCCTGATTGAAGTTATGGTCCAGATAATATTCATTATTGGAAGTCTGCATCACAGGATAATCTATTATTGTATCGTCAATTTTCAGCCAGCCAATTAGCTTTTTATTTTTTTCATACAATGTTTTGTATTCATCGAGTATATCCGGCAACATCACCGAAGTCTTATGTATTGCAAAGTCATTTGATGTATGGTTTGTATCAGTCAGCGCGTCGCTTCCCTTAAGCGCTGCAAGCTGACTATAATCCATGCTGGTTCTGATACTGAAAAAATAGTATATTCCAAAATATCCAAAACAGAGCACTGCCACCACCGAGGCAAAGATCACTATCATCTTTCTCCTCTTTTCCTGTTTCTTAAGCTCCAGCAGAATCTGCTTCTGCATATCCTGGTCATAATCAGCCAGATTCGCAGGCTTTTTTATCTTCTTTGCTTTTTTTTCCGTTTTATCGACCTTGCTTTTATGTGTCTTGACTGTTTTCCCCGCATTTTCTGCGGTAATCCCCTTCCTCTTCAGCTCTTCAATCTTCTCATATATCTCATCATCAAAGTCTGTTCCCACTGGGGATTCAAACTGATATACTCCGCTTTGCAATTCTTTGAACAATGCATAGAGCTGTTTCGGATCATTTAAATTTGCCCGTGACTTAATAGTATCGATTTTCTTCTGGTCACGTACCGCCGCCTCATAATCCGCACGAGTGCGAAAGCGTTTCCCCCCAACCGTCAGACTATCTGCCGTCATGGCTCATTTCTCCTTTACGCATATATAACTTATTTTACTATATATCGAAATTAATTCAAGTATTTTATCCAGATATTGTGCATTTTTTTCTTCCAAAACATGGTATTACATTATTTCCCAGTCTCTTTTAAAAATTTTTCTGCCCATATAGAAACACATACAAGCATAGCACATATGATAAACCATAAAACAAAACCTTATTTGGAGGCAATATATGAGTGATTTAACAGCTACAGGCTGCGGATGCGGCACAAGCACAAACAGTGGATGTGGATGCGGAAACAATTCCATCATCTGGATTATTCTTTTACTTTCTCTCTGCGGCGGATGCAACGGCACATCCCTCTTCGGAGGCAGTGACAGCGGATGTGGTTGCGGATGCGACAACATTATTTGGATCCTTCTGCTGCTTTCCTTCTGTGGAAACGGAAGCATTTTTAACAATGGCTGCGGATGCGGATGCTAAGTAATTCAAACAATTCTTTTCATCATGTCTGAAAAGTAGGCTCTGAAAAGAGCCTACTTTTCTGCATACCTGATAATTAAAACACATAAAATATTGAAACAGGTGGAAGGAGCAGTTATGGATGAGCACAACAAAGTAATCGCATTTGATACTCTCTTTTGCACCAATCATATACAAATGCTCAAAGTCATGTTGCCCTATATGGATAACAAAACCCAGAAATCCATGGCAATCTATATTAAATTTCTCGAATTAAACTATACAATTGAATACTTTAAAAAGCATTCTTCCCCGCTTTGCGGATGTATGGAAAGGGAATCCTCTCCCGATCTCTTTAAAATGTGTTCAGAGCTGCTTCCCTACTGTACCGAAAACGAGAAAAATCAGATTGAGCAGATTCGGAGCGTATTCCAAAGCATGGAAATGTATAAGGAGATGTCCAAAACCATGGAAATGATGAAGGACTTCATGCCGGATATAAATGCATTTAACAATACCTTTTCGGATGACGGCGATTCATCCCCTCCTGACGGCAATAATAACTCCCAAGGCGGCTTTGATATGATGAATATGCTTATGAACATGCTCACACCAGAGCAGAAACAAATGTATGAAATGTTTGGAGGTAATCAAAATGCAGAATGAATGGATGAAAGATGAATCTCTGAAAAATATCGATCCATACAAACTTGAATTTCTTCAGGCGCTTGTCTTTGAAAGCAGCAATTTAAAAAAAGAACAGATGCTGCCCTTTTTAATGGCAGTTGCAAAACGCGGGCAGGAAAAGAAGGTATCCTTCTCAGACGAGGAAATAGACGCCATTGTTGCCGTTCTGAAAAAACACGCTTCTCCAGAAGAACTATCAAAAATCGAAAAAGTAATGGCAATGCGTTCCCGCAAATAGCACCCGGAAGGGATGTCCCTTCCGAGTGCTATTTTAATCCAGCCTTCGGTTTCAAAGCCGCCAGATTACACATTTATTTCATAACAAGATTGACAATCCTGCCCGGCACATAAATTTCTTTCACTACGTTGCCCGTCAGTTTATCTGCGATAGCTTCTTTTGCTCTGGCAATCACTGCATCCTTCGCTTCATCCCTTGTAATATCCAATGTTGCCTTCGTCTTTCCATTGATCTGAATTGCAATTTCAATGGTAGATTCGATGGTTTTTGCATCATCAAAAGCAGGCCATGTACTCTGGTAAATTCTTCCCTCATAACCTACCATCTGCCAGATTTCTTCCGTAATGTGAGGAGCCACAGGATTAAGCAGAGTAAGCAGAGTCTTGAATTCTCCCCTGGTGACTGCATTTTTCTTATAAAATTCATTAATCAAAGCCATCATTGCGGCAATTGCCGTATTATATTTCAGATTCTCAAAGTCATTGCTCACCTTCTTGATGGTCTGGTGCATCTTAACTTCCAGATCTTTAGAGTATCCGTCTTCCTGCGTCAGAATATCCTGCAGCTTCCAGACTCTCTCGAGAAATCTGCGGCATCCCTTAACACCATCCTCGCTCCATGCGGCGCTCAAATCAAATGCACCGATGAACATCTCATAAGTACGAAGGGTGTCTGCGCCGTAATCTCTTACAATGTCGTCCGGATTTACTACGTTTCCGCGGGACTTGCTCATCTTCTCCCCGTTAGAACCAAGAATCATTCCGTGAGACGTTCTCTTCTTATACGGTTCCGGACAGGGAACCACTTTCTCGTCATACAAGAACCTATGCCAGAAACGGGAATAAAGAAGATGCAGTGTAGTATGCTCCATTCCTCCATTGTACCAGTCAACGGGCATCCAGTAATCCAAGGCTTCCTTGCTTGCAAGCTCCTTTTCATTGGTGGGATCTGTATATCTCAAGAAATACCAGGAAGATCCTGCCCATTGAGGCATAGTATCCGTCTCTCTAAACGCTTCGCCGCCACACTTAGGACAGGTCGTCTTTACCCAGTCCGTCATATGCGCAAGCGGGGATTCCCCATTATCTGTTGGCATATAACTCTCCACTTCGGGCAGTTCCAAAGGCAGCTCACTTTCCGGAAGCGCTACATAACCGCACTTTTCGCATTTCACGATTGGAATAGGCTCTCCCCAGTAACGCTGTCTGGAGAACACCCAGTCACGTAGCTTATAGTTCGTCTTCTTATGTCCAATCCCTTTCTCTGTCAGAAACGCAATGATTTTTTCCTTGGCTTTCGCCACCAAAAGTCCATCTAAGAAATCCGAATTAACAAGGGTTCCAGATGCCACATCTGTATATACCGCTTCATTTACATCCACCGGGCTGCCTGCAACCACTTCAATAATCGGCATATTGAACTTCTTTGCAAACTCCCAGTCTCTCTCATCATGTGCAGGCACTGCCATGATGGCGCCTGTACCGTAAGACATAAGCACATAATCTGAAATCCAGACAGGAATTTCCTTTCCATTGACCGGATTTACAGCAGTCAGACCATCCAGCATAACGCCTGTCTTATCTTTCGCCAATTCTGTACGTTCAAAATCTGATTTTCTGGATGCCATTTCCCTGTAGGCAATCACATCATCCCAGTTTTTAATATTCTCCTTGTATTTATCAATAAAAGGATGTTCCGGGCTCATAACCATATAAGTGACTCCAAAGAGTGTATCCGGTCTGGTGGTATAAATCGTCAGTTTATCTTCCTTGTCTTTTAAAATAAAATCTACTTCTGCACCTGTTGATTTGCCAATCCAGTTTTTCTGAGAAACCTTGACGCGCTCCACATAGTCCACGCTGTCAAGCCCCTCCAGCAGTTTATCCGCATATTCCGTGATTTTTAACATCCACTGGCTCTTTACTTTGCGGATTACTTCTGCTCCGCAGCGTTCACACACGCCGTTCACCACCTCTTCGTTAGCAAGACCAACCTTACAAGAAGTGCACCAGTTAATCGGCATTTCCGCCTTATATGCCAGCCCGGCATTAAAAAGCTTCAAGAAAATCCACTGCGTCCATTTATAATATCCAACATCCGTGGTGTTGATTTCTCTGTCCCAGTCAAAAGAATAGCCAAGGGAGTGAAGCTGTCCTTTGAAACGCTCCACATTGTTTTTGGTCACGATCTTGGGATGAATATGATTATTGATTGCATAGTTTTCCGTAGGAAGTCCAAATGCATCCCATCCCATAGGATAAAGCACGTTATATCCCTGCATTCTTCTCTTTCTTGCCACAATGTCAAGCGCTGTATATGGTCTTGGGTGCCCTACATGCAGCCCCTGCCCTGATGGATATGGGAATTCCACCAATGCATAATATTTGGGTTTTGAAAAATCATCAGAGGTCTTAAATGCTTTTTCTTCATCCCAGATCCCCTGCCATTTTATTTCCACTTCTCTGTGATTATATGGTATTGCCATCGTTTCCTCCGTTCCGAGGCAAAAACGCCTCTCGTTTTAGGCATTACAAACCAGTCCTAATTTTACCTATATTATGATAAAATGTCAAGATTTCACATTTCTTCTTCAACTATATTTCCCCAATGAAGACTCCTTCACTTATCCTCACTGACCTCATTTAATTGCCCTGACCTCATTTAATCCGTATCCTTCCAGATATTCCAAAGTGATGGTATCCCCTGCCTGATATCTTACAATCTCTATCAGTGAAGCATCCGCCAGCGCGACATCAAAGATATCTTCTTTATTTTCCAGACAGATATAGTAATGGGTATTTCCATCCAGTACAACCGGTGAAATACTTTCGATTTTTCCGGTGATGCTTTTGCTAATATCGGATGAACTGCTAACGATTCCATTCGTATTTAACAGCTCCGTATAATTCTTCTCACACTCCTGCACCGTATCTCCAATCGCTACCCATTGATATTTCTGAACGTTTACCATCGCATATTTCTTTACCAGACCTGCGCCGTCCTTAAGTGCCATAAAATAAGTGGGCTCATCTGCTATATTGAGCAGCAGCGGAAAGGTTGCCCGATATCCCAGATTCTGTACCTGACCTTCCGCAGACGACATTGCCGAATCTTCGATTGCACCTTCTACCTTGTAATAACGTGTTTCCATGGTGCGCTGGTTCATAAGCACAAAACCTACATTGGATTGATCTCCGCTGACACTCGTAACACCCGTATATACCCAGACATCATCCTCCAGCGCAATATAATTATAGCCGTTCGTTGACTGCAGGCAGTCTCTCTGCCCCAACACAGAATTCCAGTATCCATGCTTAAGCAGACCTGAATAATCATATAAATCAATTAATAGTTCCGCCGAATATACCTTATCGATCCACGCAGGAACATCTTCCACTGCATAATCGACGCATTCTCCGCTCTGAGCATTACACAGTACTACTCTTCCCACCGTCTGTCCTCCAAATAGACCGATGTTAAATTTTTTGACCGGGCAGACCCAGTAAGGCGTTCCTTCTTCATCAACTTCGAAAAAAATCTGGTCATCAAAAATATAAGTGGGATAATGGAACCTCAAATGCCTGTAAATATTCCGGTTAAAATATTCCCCTTTGGAATACCGGATTCCCTCCGTCAGTTTCACACATTCCGTATTTTGGGTCGTCATATCAATACGTATATAAGCTGGTATCCCGCTTCTCTGATTAGTCAGCCACTTGATTGGACTTGCATAAGTAAGCGGCGTTACACGGACCGGCTTTCCCTGATAATTGATCTGTGTATAATCATCCGACACCTCAAACTGCGAAACCATATCCACCATACTTCCCATCTTTCTATTTCCAAGCAGAGCCGCTGAGTCTTTATCGAGAAGAGGAATGGTTTTGTAGTCCACTTCCTTTATATCCTCCGTAAATTCCCTTTCCTCAATTGTAAGCAGCTGCTGGTATTTCGCCGCATTAAAAAACGTTGAAGACAGCAGAGAACCAACTGCTAAAACCAAGCACAGCACAATCAGTATCACCCCTAAAATTTTAAAACTTAAACTGCACTCTTTTAGGCTGAAATGAAGATGTTCTATTCCTTCTACCGATGTCTTATGGCTTTTCCGAAGCTGCCTTGCCATAACCAGAAACATCAAAACAAGAACCAGAAACAAAAGGGCTTTCCACGTTCCAATTGAATGGATATTGATTGCAGGTATGGTCACATAATAATAGATTCCAAGAGCTGCAATACCTGCCAAAATGAAAATCAGATTTATAATAAGTTTCTTTTTATTCATATAATCCTCCGTCTACATGCATAGATATAGCCTATTTCATAGATTATACATTTTCTTTCGTGAAAATACAACAGGATGCTGTATACCCCCATATACAGCATCCTATCACCCTCATCTAAAAAGAACGTGCTATTGTAATTTCACTATTCATCAGAGCCTTCCGCCACTTTCGCTGCTCTTGCAGCAACTTCCTTCTCCTGTACATCTGAAGGAGCCTGTTCATAACGTGAAAACTCATATTCATATTCTCCTCGTCCGCCTGTCATGGAACGAAGATCTGTACAATATCCGAACAATCCCATCATAGGAACATCCGCATCAATAACCTGCTTACCGCCCGGTGCCGGATTCATTCCAAGCACTCTTCCTCTTCTCTTATTAAGGTCGCCCATAACATCGCCTGTATAAGCATCCGGCACAGTAACTTTCAAAGATACGATAGGCTCAAGCAGAACAGGATGCGCCTCCATAAAGCCTTTCTTGAATGCCTGAATCGTCGCCATCTTAAAAGCCATTTCTGAAGAATCTACCGGATGGTAAGATCCATCGTAAAGGATTGCTTTCACGCCTACCACCGGATAAGCTGCCATGGGACCTTTCAGCACAGATTCCTGTATTCCCTTTTCTACTGCCGGGAAGTAGTTTTTCGGAACAGCGCCGCCCACTACGACCTGTTCAAAGGTGTAGGCCTCTTCAAGATTTCCCGAAGGCTCGAATTTCATCTTAACATGACCGTACTGACCGTGTCCGCCCGACTGCTTCTTATACTTGTATTCTACATCCGAAGTTTTCTTAATGGTCTCTCTGAATGCAACCTTCGGCTGTGTCAGTTCGATTTCTACTTTATATTCATTTAGCAGCTTGCTGACGATCACTTCCAGATGCAGGTCACCCATTCCATAAAGCAGCATCTGCCTGTTTTCCGAATCATTCACATACTTCATGGTAAGATCTTCATGTGAAATTTTCTGAAGCGCCTGAGAAATCTTATCAACATCGCCTTTATTCTTGGGATTATACCTCATGTATGTATAAGGCTTTGGCATATCCCATTGTCCATACTTAATCGTGGTTGCTTTGGTAGATAAACTGTTTCCTGTTCTGGCCGCAGTCAGCTTTGCAAGCGCTCCGATATCGCCTGCGTGAAGTTCTTTTACTTCAATCGGCTTATTTCCCTGAAGCACATATAATTTTCCAATTTTTTCTTCAATATCTTTGTCAACATTGTAAATCAAATCATCTGTTTTAAGAACGCCGGAATTGACCTTAATCAGGGAGTACTTTCCAATGAAAGGATCTACGATGGTTTTCCATACATATGCTGATTTTGCTTTTGCAAAGTCATAGTCCGCATGATAGATTTCATTCGTCTTCATGTTGATGCCTGCTACCGTTCTGTTTTCAGGACTTGGGAAGTATTTGATAATATCATCAAGCAAGGTATAAATTCCCTGACACAGCACGTTGGAGCCCATTGTCATAGGAACAATGCTTCCATCACACACATTTGTTCTCAAAGCGGCCCTGATCTCAGCTTCTGAGAAAGTTTCACCGCTGAAATACCGTTCCATCATTTCTTCACTGGTTTCTGCCACTGCCTCCATAAGGGTATCACGGCAAATCTGCAGATTGGGCTTATTATATTCCGGAACCTCGCATTCAACAACTTCCTTGCCCTGCCATCTATTACCAGTTTCCGTAATTACATTTACATAACCTACGAATTTCTCATTCTCACGTATGGGCAGGTGGAACGGCGCCATCTTCTTCCCGAACATCTGAGTCATATCTTCCACTACCTGCCGGAATGAAGCATTATCCACATCCATATTGGTAACATAAATCATGCGGGGCAGTTTATACTTTTCGCATAAATCCCACGCTTTCTGAGTCCCCACTTCCATACCGGATTTGCCATTTACAACAATAATGGCAGCTCCCGCTGCACTGATTGCCTCTTCCACTTCACCTGCAAAGTCAAAGAAGCCCGGTGTATCTAACAAATTAATCTTATATCCTTCCCACTCAATCGGAATGACGGAAGTACTGATTGATATTTTTCTCTTCTGTTCTTCCTTGCCGAAGTCACTGACGGTATTTCCATCTGATACTTTCCCCATTCTCGATGTGATACCCGATAAATATGCCATAGCCTCTGCCAGACTGGTCTTTCCGCTTCCGCCATGTCCCAGCAGAACTACGTTTCTAATCTTGTCAGTTGTGTAAATATTCATATAAGTCCCTCCATTTTCCGCTTTTTTGGGCATTACGCCAATTATTTTCAAATAAAAACACTTGACCCCAAAATTCCCATGAGTACATTTTACTAAATTTTTATGTTTTACACAAGCATAATCGTGCATTTTATACACAATTATATTTCATGCGTTTCAGCATTATATTTTTCTATTTTAATCCCTGTTGACTTTCACACGTTGAAGTGATATATTGTGAAAACGAAGGCAATGACAAGTAAAATAGGAATTGCCGCGAAAGGAGTCAGCAAATGATTATCGTAATGAAACCTCATGCTTCAGAGAAAAGCATCCAGGCTGTTACCAGATATATTGAAGAAAACGGCCTTCAAGTTCATTTATCCAAAGGCGAAGAAGTGACAATCATCGGTCTTGTAGGTGACAAATCCAGACTTTCCACGGAAACCCTCACCATTTTTAAGGATGTGGATCATATTGTTCCCATAACGGAAAGCTACAAACTCGCCAACAGAAAATTCCATGCAGAGCCAACTACCGTCAAGGTAGGAAACACCAGCATCGGTCCCGGTACTCTCACCATTATGGCAGGTCCCTGTGCTGTAGAAACGGAAGAACAGCTTCTGTGCATTGCCGAGGCCGTAAAAGCTGCCGGTGCAACCATCTTACGCGGCGGCGCTTACAAGCCCCGTACCTCCCCCTATTCCTTCCAGGGACTTGAGGAGGAAGGTCTTAGATATATGCAGGAAGCAAAGGCTGCTACCGGTCTTTCCACCATCTGTGAAGTGGTAAGTCTGGATGCCATTGAGGCTGCCGTCAAATATGTGGATATGATTCAAATCGGTGCCCGAAACATGCAGAATTTCATTTTACTGAAAGAAGCGGGGCAATCCGGTCTTCCGGTACTTTTAAAAAGAGGTCTCTGCGCCACCATCGATGAATGGCTGAACGCTGCCGAATATATTATTGCAGAGGGAAATCCCAATGTGGTACTCTGCGAAAGAGGCATCCGCACCTTTGAAACAGCCACCCGCAATACCCTGGATTTAAGTGCGGTTCCAGTGCTTCGCCAAAAGACCCATCTGCCGATTATCGTAGACCCCTCTCACTCTACAGGTTCCTACAAATATGTAGCCCCTATGGCAAAAGCTGCCGTAGCCTGTGATGCCGACGGTCTGATGATTGAAGTGCATAATGACCCGGCACATGCCCTCTCAGACGGTCCCCAATCACTGACCTTCCAGAAATTTGCAGCCCTTACCAATGAAATTGCGCCTTTTAGTCAGCTGGTGGGCAGAACATTCAAAGAATAAGGAGATTTCTCATGAAAAGTGATTTTACCTGCGGCTTTATCGGTCTTGGCCTGATTGGCGGTTCCATTGCCAGAGCAATCCGCCAGTTTTATCCAGACAGCCGCCTGCTTGCATATGATATCAATCAGGAAGCATTAAAAGCTGCTGAAAATGACAGTGTCATCAATCTTGCACTTTCCTCTATCGGAAAAGAATTTGCAGACTGTAACTATATCTTTTTATGCGCTCCCGTATCAGAAAATGACAAAACTCTTCTGCAATTAAAAGAAATGATTTCTCCTGCCTGCCTGCTCACTGACGTAGGCAGTGTAAAAACCGATATTCACAGCCATATTGAAAAAGCAGGACTGTCCGGTCAGTTCATAGGCGGACATCCCATGGCAGGGAGCGAAAGGACCGGTTATATCAATTCCAGAGCACTGCTTCTCCAGAATGCCTACTATATTCTAACGCCTTGCAGCGAAGTTGCTCCTGCGGTTACGGAAGAATTCAGAAAATTGATTGCTTCCCTTAAAGCAATCCCTCTGGTTCTTACCTGCGCACAGCATGATTACGTGACCGCTGCTATCAGTCATCTGCCACACGTGGTTGCGGCTTCTTTAGTCAATCTGATCAAGGCTTCTGATTCTGATGAGGGAATCATGAAACTGATTGCCGCCGGCGGGTTTAAGGATATTACAAGAATTGCTTCCTCCTCCCCGCTCATGTGGCAGCAGATTTGCCTCACCAACAAAAGCAATATCGTCCGGTTTTTGGATGAATACATTAAATCCCTTGAACAGATCAAATCGCAGATTAATCAGCCGCAGCCTGAAAAGTTATATCAGTTTTTTGATGATGCAAGACAATATCGAGATTCTTTTATTGACGCCCCCAGCGGTCCAATCAAAAAGACCTTTTCCATCCGCATTGAGATTGCCGACGAACCGGGCGCCCTTGCTGCTATTGCAACTATTCTTGCGCTCAATCAGATCAGCATCAAGAACATAGGAATTGTACACAACAGAGAACAGGAGGACGGCGTGCTCCGGGTAGAATTTTATCAGGAGGAAAGCATTAAAAGCGCCTCAGAAATCCTTCGTTCCAAAGGATATGTCATACATTAACAAACACAGACGCGCTCCGCGCGGTAAAAAGGTCCTGTGGGCAACCCACAGAACCTTTTGTTTACATAGGAACATTGTCTATTCACTTTAACGAGATCTGATGTACCGCCAGCGTTTTCGTATTTTCGTTCCCACCGCTATTAACAGAATTCCCGTTATTCCACCTGCTGTATCTATCATAACATCTTTTATGGACGCATATCTTCCAGGAATAAAGGACTGATGAAATTCGTCCAGACCTGCAGATATCAAAAGCTGCGCAGTAACCGCCAGACTTCCCATCTTTGCAGGCTTATGCCACAAAACCACCAGACTGTAGGATAAGAGTCCTACACACATATATTCAAGGAAATGAGCAAGCTTTCTGATGAGTCCTTCCAACGGCAGAACTGCTCCTTCCACCACGCCTCCTCCACTTTCGCTTCCCCTCATTTTATAATATATCCGCATAATAATCTCTGTAACCTTATTACTTAAGTCAGATGAGTTTTCTCCGTCCTCTGCCGAAAAACAAAAGATCGCAATGTATAACACAATCAGAAGACTTATCGCTATTACTGTATAGATTTTCTTTCTTTTCAAACTATAATGAACTCCTTTCTCCCCATCCAGGAAGCGGTGTCAGCTAATGAACATCGCATCCCCAAAGGAAAAGAAGCGATACCTCTCTTCTATAGCTTTCTGATATGCACTAAGCACATTTTCTCTTCCTGCAAGAGCGCTGACCAGCATGACCAGCGTAGACTCGGGCAGGTGGAAATTGGTAATCAGACCATCCAGCACCTTAAACTGATACCCCGGGTAAATAAATATTTCCGTATCTCCGCAGCACTCCTTAAGCATTCCATCCGCATTCGCAGCGCTTTCTATGGTACGGCAGCTGGTAGTCCCCACACAGATGACCCTGTGACCGCTCTTTTTTGTCTCATTGATGGTTTTTGCCGCCTGATCCGTAATTTGATAGTATTCAGAATGCATATGATGTTCCAGGATATTGTCCGCCTTTACCGGGCGGAAGGTGCCAAGCCCCACATGAAGGGTCACATAAGCCAGTTTCACGCCTTTTTCCTCTATCTGCCTTAACAGTTCTTCTGTAAAATGCAGCCCCGCTGTAGGCGCCGCAGCAGAACCATCATACTTAGCATACACCGTCTGATAACGGTTCTTATCTTTCAGTTTATGTGTGATGTAAGGCGGCAGGGGCATTTCCCCCAGACTGTCTAATACCTCCTCGAATATCCCTTGATAGGAAAATCTGATCAGCCGGTTGCCTTCCTCCACCACATCTAAAACCTCCGCTTTCAAGATACCGTCTCCAAACACAAGATGCGCCCCCGGCTTCATCTTTCTGCCCGGTTTTACCAGCGTTTCCCACACGTCTCCTTCTCTTCGCTTAAGGAGCAGCACCTCAACGGCAGCGCCGGTTTCCGCCTTGACGCCAAGAAGCCTTGCCGGAAGCACTTTGGTATTGTTCAGCACCAGACAATCGCCTTCTTCCAGATAATCCGCAATGTTCCGAAACACCTCATGCCTGATTTCGCCCGTATTTTTATCCAGCATGAGAAGCCGCGAGGACGACCTGTCCTCTAAGGGATCCTGGGCAATCAGTTCCTGGGGCAGATCAAAGTAAAAATCTGCGGTTTTAAGTCCCGACGCTTCCATTACAGGTCAGCTCCTCTTAAAAAGGCAATATAGCCCCGCTTTGTTTCATATACGTCCGCCTTACTGGTCGCCTCCCAGGGCGCATGCATGTTAAGGACCGCTACACCGCTGTCAATGACATTCATACCATATAAGGCAAGGATGTACGCAATGGTGCCGCCGCCGCCAAGATCCACCCTGCCAAGCTCCGCCGTCTGGAAATTAATCTTTTCCTTCTCAAAAATCTGGCGGATGTGTGCCAGATACTCTGCATTGGCATCATTGGAACCGGATTTTCCCCGGGAACCGGTAAACTTATTGAATACCATTCCTCCTCCGAGATAAGCTACATTTTTCTTATCAAAACTGGATGCAAAAGCAGGATCAAAGGCACTGCTTACATCTGAAGAGAGCATACAGGAAGAAGCAAGACATCTTCTCACATTAAGCTCTGAATATTCTCCTGTCAGATTCATCACCTCAGCTACCATATTTTCAAAGAATCTTGACTGCATGCCGGTAGCGCCTACACTGCCAATCTCCTCTTTATCTACCAGAAGACAGCAGGCTGTTCTTTTGCTTTCCTCCACCTCAAGCATTGCTTTTAAGGAGGAAAATGCACATACCCTGTCATCCTGTCCGTAAGCTAAGATCATGCTGCGGTCAAGCCCTGCTTCCCTTGCTCTTCCGGCAGGTACCACCTCAAGTTCAGCAGACAGGAAATCTTCCTCTTCCACGTCATAGGTCTTCTTTAAAATATCCAGTATTCCCTTCTTTACCGCTTCTTTGGCACGCTCTTTGTCTTTCTTTTCCTTTTTATCCTTCTTTTTGCCCTCTGCTTCCTCGCTGCTCTTGCTTTCTTTTTCAGCAGCTTTTTCTTTTCCGAAGGTAATCGGCTTATTGCCTATAATGATATCCAACGCCTCACCCTCAATGACTTTAGCTGCTTTCTTCTCAAGCTGCTCCTGTGCAAGGTGAATCAAAAGATCGGAGATAAAGAAAACCGGATCATCTTCATTTTCGCCAATATTGATTTCTACCACAGTGCCGTCCTTTTTGACGATTACTCCGTGAAGGGCAAGCGGAATCGTCACCCATTGATATTTCTTCACTCCGCCGTAATAGTGGGTATCCAGATAGGCAAAACCGCCTTCCTCATAGAGCGGGTTCTGCTTGACATCCAGCCTGGGAGAATCTATATGGGCGCCCAGAATGTTCATTCCCTCTGACATGGGCTGCTCTCCAATACGGAACATGACAACGGATTTGTTCATCCATACCGCATATACCTTATCGCCTTTCTTTAGTTTATCACCTTTTTTGATGACAGCTTGAAGTTCACGATATCCTGCCCTCTCTGCCGCATTTACGATATAATCTACACACTCCCGCTCTGTCTTTCCTTCATCCAGAAAATTTCTGTATTCATCTGCAAACACATCCACTTCCTTTAATTGCTTGTCATTGTAGGTTTCCCATGTATTTTTCTTTTCCATTTTTCTATTCCCTTTCTTTTTATTATTATTCCCGGATATCATGTAACTTATAAAAAGCACAGCAGGGAAAAGGTATTTCTTTCCATCCACTGTGCTTATCTTAACCCATTTACTGTCTTAATTCAATCCCCAGCCCCTCAAGACCATTTAAAATTTTCTTCATTGCACCTGAAATATCATTTTCTTCCAGTGTGCGGTCTTTGGCGCGGAACGTAATGGAATATGCCACTGATTTGAAGCCTTCCTTAATCTGCTCACCTTCATAGATATCAAACAGCTGATAAGACTCCAGAATCTTTCCGCCTCTTTGCTCGATCATGGCTTCAATCTGCCCTGCCAGAATATTCTTCGGCACGACCATACTGATATCTCTGGATACTGCCGGGTATTTTGCAATTCCTTCATATTTTCTGTCAAAAGTCGTTTTGTCCACAATAAGGGGCATATCCAGTACTGCAATATAAACCTTCGTTGCAATATCGTAATTTTTGCATACAATCGGATGAACTTCTCCCAGATAGCCCACCGTATCACCCTCATATACGACATCCGCCTGACGTCCGGGATGTAAAAAGGGCTTGCCGGCATCGGGATTATAAACGACTTTCTTTTTCATACCCACCGCATCGAAAAATTCTTCTATCACGCCCTTCATCGTATAGAAATCGCCTTCTCCATACATGCCAAGGGTGAACTGCATCCGTTCATCAGGACGTTCTGTCAGAGGGAACTGATGGGGCAGATAAATATTTCCAAGTTCATACAATCTGACATCTTTATTTCTTCTATTGTAATTGGATGCCAGAGAAGTCAGCATTCCATTTAAGGAAATGGTCCTCATAATTGAAAAGTCTTCTCCAAGCGGATTGGCAATCACAATCGTCTTTCTAAGCGGTGAATCTTCTGGTAAAAGAAGTTTATCAAATACCTTGGGACTTTCAAAGGAATAATTCATCCCCTGCGAAAAGCCGCAGTATTCAGCCACATCTCTTGCTTTCTGTTCAATACGGAGCTTGTAGGATATTTTTCCTGCTGTTGCCTCGCCTGTGGGAAGCGTGGTAGGAATCTTGTCATATCCAAAAAATCTTGCCACTTCTTCCGCAATATCGGCACGGCACTCCAGATCCTGTCTGTAGGTAGGTGCAATCAGTTCATTTGCACCTTCATCATACTCGATTTCCAACATTTTAAAGATGTCAAGCATATCTTCTCTTGAAACATCTGTCCCCAGCAGATCATTGATTTTCTGCGGCTCAAACTTAATTCTTGCTTTATCCTTCATTGGCTGGCATACATCCACCATACCGCTTACCACTTCTCCGCAGCCCAGTTCCTGAATCAGCTGACAGGCACGATTGATGGCTTCCTCCGCATTATGAGGATCGAGACCTTTTTCAAACTTGCCGGAAGCATCTGTGCGCAGTCCCAATCTTTTTGCCGATTTACGGATATTAGGTCCGTTAAAGGTTGCCGCTTCAAAAAGAACCGTCTTTACCTCATCTGTAATTTTACTATTTTCGCCGCCCATGATTCCCGCAATGCCGATTTCCTTTTCCGCATCACAAATCATCAGCATATCCTTATCCAGCTTTCTCACCTGTTCATCCAGTGTCTGGAATTCATCCCCGTCCTTTGCACGGCGCACGATAATCTTATGCCCTGCCACCGTATCTAAATCAAAGGCATGCATGGGCTGACCATATTCTTCCATGACATAGTTGGTAATATCCACCAGATTATTAATCGGACGGATTCCGCTGGCGCGGAGCCTTCTCTGCATCCATTCCGGCGAAGGAGCTATCTTTATATTCGTGCAGACCCTTGCGCAGTATCTGGAACACAAATCAGGATCCTGTACTTCTACAGAAACATAGTCATTTATATTTTCTCCGTTTTCTTTCACTTCTACAACCGGAGGCACAAAAGGCTTCCTAAAAGTCGCTGCCGCCTCTCTTGCAATTCCAAGTACGCTGTAGCAATCCACTCTGTTCGAGGTGATTTCATACTCAAATACGGTATCCCGCATCCCCAGTACCTCTACTGCATCTGCCCCCACTTCGGTCTCCTCAGGGAAAATATAGATGCCAAGTTCCGGTGCATCAGGATACATATTTCGGTCAGATCCAAGTTCTTCAATGGAACACATCATACCGTTTGACTCAATGCCCCGCAGTTTACCGGCTTTGATCGAAATCCCTTCCTCTGGGAGCGGACCGCCGTCATGACCGCCGGCAACTTTTCCTCCGTCAAGCACCACAGGAATCTTATCTCCTTCTTTCACATTAGGAGCACCCGTAACAATCTGAATCACTTCGCTGCCAATATTTACCTGACATATAATCAGTTTATCCGCATCTGGATGTTTCTCAATCTTTTCAATCTGACCTACTACGATTTTCTCCAGATTTTTATCCAGCCGTGCAAAATTTTCTACTTTTGTTCCGGTCAAGGTCATTGCATCACAATATTCCTGATCGGTGCACTCAAGTTCCGGCACATATGCTTTTATCCATGATAATGCTGTATTCATTTCATTTCCTTCCTTTCCAAATATTAGCCTGTTAAAATTGCTTTAAGAAACGGATATCATTTTCATAAAGAAGACGCATATCGTCAATCTCATATTTCAGCAATGCAATTCTCTCAAGTCCCACACCGAATGCAAACCCGGAATATTCCTCCGGATTGATTCCGCTCATGGTAAGCACATTGGGATGTACCATGCCGCAGCCTAAAATCTCGATCCAGCCAGAACCTTTACAGAAACGGCATCCTTTGCCGCCGCACTTAAAACAGGAAACATCCATCTCAGCGCTGGGCTCTGTAAAATTGAAGTGGTGGGGACGGAATTTTACTTTTGTATCTTCCCCGAAAAGCTCTCTGGCAAATTCAGCAAGCGTTCCCTTCAAATCCGCAAAAGTAATATGCTTGTCGATTACCAGCCCCTCAATCTGATGGAATGAAGGTGAATGGGTGGCATCCACTTCATCAGAACGGAATACTCTTCCGGGCGCAATCATGCGGATTGGAATCCTGCCCTTTTCCATCTCATGAACCTGTGTATTGGAAGTCTGGGTTCTCAAGAGGAAATCTCCATTGATGTAGAAAGTATCCTGTTCATCCTTCGCCGGATGATCCGCCGGGATGTTGAGTGCCTCGAAATTGTAATAGTCCGTATCCACCTCAGGACCTTCCACTACCTCATATCCCATACCTACAAAGATTCTTTCCACTTCTTCAAGTGCAATGGTATTGGGATGGCGATGTCCCACATGATTCTTTTGGGCAGGCAGGGTCACGTCAATGGTTTCACTTTTCATTCTTGCCTCCAGAATAGCATTTTCCATTCTGTTCTTCGCTTCTTCCAGAACGCTTTCTATCTCCTGTCTTGTATCGTTTACCATCTGTCCGATTTTCGGTCTGTCCTCAGCTGCAACATCTTTCATACCCTTTAATACAGCGGTCAGTTCTCCCTTTTTGCCCAGATAATTCACTCTGATCTCGTTTAGCTTATCCAGCGCGTCACTGCTTTGAATCTGCTTTAAAGCCTCTGCTTTAATCTGCTCTAATTTCTCTTTCATTGCTCTCTTCCTTTCTCTTTATTCATAAAAATGAAAATCCCCTGCATCGAAATGCAAGGGACGAAATTTTCCGCGGTACCACCCATTTTCCTGTCATGATGACAGACTCTTCATTCACTTAACGCGCGTCACACGTTCAGACTTACTTACAGATTTAAATTTTCGGCAACTATGCCAGTCTGCGTTAGGTCCGAAAGCTCCGGTGGGAAATTCGCATTACAAGATCTGAACTCAAGGAAGCTTCCAGCCGACGGCTCCCTCTCTCTGACAGAAGATACTTGCGCTACTATACACCTTCACAGCCATTTATAATTCAACTGTTTATCATTTTAGCCAATCTTTTCACTCCTGTCAATATTCTTTTTTCCAACAAAAAATTGAAATGCAGGTTTAAAATAACGGTTTATGTATGCTCCCGCCAATATAATGTACATGGCGGCATATATCCAGAGCATCAATATAATGATGGTGGTCAGATTCCCATAGGTATTAAATCCGTTAAAATCATCAATATAAACGGAAAATGCCCATGTCATCACGCTCCATGCCACAGCTGCAAAAACTGCTCCCGGAAGCTGCATTTTAAAACCGAGGCGCGTCCCCGGCACATAAGCATACATTAATGCAATCACAATCGTGAGCATCATCCACATCAAAGGCGTTCTGAAATGCATCAGCAAATCAAACAGATAGGAGGTCTGGGGGATCACTCCTTCAATCAGTCTGATCAACGAATTTCCGAACACCATGATAAGCAAAGATAAAATCACTGCTATAAGCAGCAATACCGTGTACAGGCATGCCACCATGCGCAGCACAATATAGCTCCTGTTTTCCTCCACATTATTGACGGCATTGAGCCCCCGCATCAATGCCAGGACCCCCTTTCCCGCCGACCATAACGTGATGATGGCACTGGCAGACACCAGTCCAATGGATTTATCATAAACATCTCTGATAATGCTGATCAACAGAGAATTCATGGCATCCGGTGAGATCTGTTTGGCGGCGCTCATCAGGTTTGCCTCAGTAAGAGGGGTATATGGTATGATGGCACAAAGCAGCATCAATGCCGGAATCAATGACAGGAACAGGAAGAATGCCGTGCTGGCGGCAAATGCGCTGATGTTCTTCCTGCTCATGTGTTTGCCAAAATCAAATCCTATCAAGATTAATCTTCTTATCATAAAAGTTCCTCTGGTTTATTAATAAATCTTATCAATCCGGCAGTCTTTAAAGAAAAAAGAAAGAATGCTCTCACAGTCCATATTCTCCAGTCCCATGGTTTTTGCCCCATTCTGGGACATTCCCACTCCATGTCCATAGCCGCCGCCGATAATAGTATATCCTACCATATCTTTTCCCGATTTTACAACATCTATTATCAGATAAGCGCTGGGAAGCAATGAAAATCCCTCGGACACGGAGCCGTCCTGTCTGATCACCTGTCCGTTCTGATTCAGAATATATCTTATATTATATTCCGAAAGCACTTTGTAAATGCCCTTATCCGTTTCAATCAAAAGTTCTTCCAAAACACCTCCTTCTTTTCGTTTCAAACACCTTATATCATAAACTGTCCTAAATTTTTCCGGCTTTTTTGACTCAAAATGTTCCGGATCCTCATCAGGATTTCCTGTTCCTGTATAGGTGAGGATTTTCCCCGCTCCGGCATCATACCTTTCCCGAAGCCTCTCCCCGAGAAGCGCTTCGTCAAGTTCTTCCACCTGGTACGTCCACCTGAACCAGGCTTCCTCTTTTTCATAGGCATTCTCATCTATCTGAGAAATATATGCTCTGAAATTTTCTTCCTTGGTCAAATCCTCCGCAAAAAGAATTTCATCCCCCTCTTCCTGTTTTGCAATGTGGATAGATTTTAAATAGGGCAGATTTTCTTTCTGATCCTCATTCCACACACCGGCATCCGCACCAAATCCGCAGGAAGTAGAATAATAATACGTGCTGACCGGCTCTTCCTCATACAAAAGAAGCATCCCTGCCGTTTCCTTCACTGCTTTGGTGGAATTCACGTTTTCAGCAATATTATTATATACCTGATACCCTACACTGTCGTCCACATGTGCTCCTAATCTTTCATACCCAGGATGTTTTAAATACTGATACCCATAAGTTCTGGCACAGATAGCCTGAGCCTTCAGCGACTCCACCGGATAGGACGCAGGCATTTCACTAGGGACCACCGAGTAAAGGTATTCTTCTAATAACACTTCATTAATCAGTATCAGCCCGTCATCCGCCTTTACGATTTCCATCTTCCCGCGATAAGACGGTGTTCCCTGACTGCGCTGCAAGGATAGTACCTGGATTTTCCCGGTATTGACACCGGGAACAATCTCTACCCTGTCACCTGAAAGATACTTGCTTCCCCCCTCAATGACAAGTTCCTGTCCGGCAGATATTTCTTCCTGCTTTCTGTTATCGTAGTCCCCGTAATAGATTGTCATGGTATCCTGACAGCAAAAAACAAACCGGTCATGGTATAAACTTTCAAAATGGTTATTTCTGATTGCAACCCGTATGGTCTCCATTTTATCCTTCTTGGTAATGAGAAATGCGCAAATTTCTCCGTCATCCAATACAAAATCTGCAAAATCATAACCTATGGACAATTCTGACCTCTCCGCTCTTCGCAAGGCTTCATAGAGCATGTAGCCGATACAGTTTTCTTTTATCGGAACTTTGCCGTGTCCCTCTATCTCAATCTGATCGTCATCTATTCCAAGCAGCTTTCCTCCTATTCTGTCACTTTTCACCGTAATCCCGGAAATATCACCGCTTTTGTAGCTAAGATCCGCCACTTGCTCCCTGACCTTAAGTGGATCCTCCACCGCCCCTCGTGCCTGCGCAAGAATCTCATATCCCTCATAGAAAAAACGAATATTTTCTTCTTCTGCCTCCATAATCCAAATATTCTCCAGCTCACTTTTATCGGAAAGCACATCCGTCAAAGTAAGCAGCATATCTCCGCTGACATATGCTTTCACCGTAGCAAACTTAAGAGAAGAAAATTTCCCAGAAATAAAAGGGTACACTCTCCCTTCTCTTCCAAGAAGACAGTCCTCACCGATTTCTTCCTCTCCTACAAGGTCAGAATTACCACATAAAATTTCTATTCTTTCTTCTTTTAATACATCTTCAAGCCCATAAAATCTTACCAGCTTTGCATAACTGTCATACCAGTCCTTTTTCAAAATGTAGAAATCTTCTTTATACTTATCCTTATATGTAATACTTTTCTTAAGCCTGTCACCTTCTTCTGACTGCCCCTCCTGACCAATCAAGCAATCCAAGAGTTCCAGATATTCCGCATATTGTATATACTCCTTTTCTTCTCCCAGATACTTTTCGATTAATTCCGCCAACTCTGCCGCTTTTATCTTTCCTGCACTGTTTTTCTGCAGTTCGCTTACAAGGATTCTGACATCATCTGCCTCTGCTAATTCCCCTTCCGGCTGGGAAAGCTGATACACCTTTTCATCCTGATACACCAGCCATATAAACAGCATCGTCAATACCGCAATCACTGCTATTTTAATCAGAATTCTTTCATTTTTTTTCATAATTATGCTCCATCTGAAACAAACACTACCGCACTTTGCGGACAGCTTATTATAACAAGAAAAAGCAGCCGCTTAAGGCTGCTTTTTCTTTTGTTTTATACCCAAAATGCCGGTTCCTGCCTTTTGACTCCTAGCCGCGCTAGGTGGGTCACCGCAATCTGCACATTTGCCTTCCCTTCCAATCCTCATAAAAGAGTGAGGGCTTGGCAGCCGCCAGATGATGTAGGAATCCCGTTTAAAGTATCTGTAGGTTCAAAACTAACAGGAGTTGTCGTACATTTCAGGTTAATTTTATTATATCCAATACATAGACAAAATACAACTGGTATTTTTTTAACAGCAGATATTACGCTTTGCAAATAATCTCAATGTGAATCAAAAATCGGGCAGAATCATCTGCCCGATTTTATAAACTGATTTGTTATTTTAAAATTAGTTAAGAGCATCAACCAGCTTCTGAACAGCAGCAAGTGCTTCATCAGGAAGCTTGTCATAGCCTTCTTTCTTCTCAGCAAATCCCTTAACAGCATCTACACGATTCTGCATAGCGTTCTTAAGTGCTGCTTTGTATTCTGCATCATTTAAGTCAGGCTTAAAGTCAGCAGTCTTTCCTTCCCAGTCATACATGATCTCGATGTCATCGAAGTTGCCCCATTTTTCAAATGTAGCTTTGCCTTCAACGATTGTCTCAAGAATTCCTAATGTATCAGCAGGTTTAACCTTGGTTCCCATGAAGTCGCCTGTGTTAACGATGTAGCATGCTACGTCCTTCTCTTCTACTAACTTTTTGAACTTCTCATAGTCATTTACCAGAGGATAAGTTCTGAAAGGATTAGCATAAGGTACGATACGAAGTGCATTTAAGTCAGTACCAGCTGCAACACGTTCTGCTGTAGAAGTCTTGGTAGCAAGTGTAGCACCCATAACAGAAGCTAACGCTGCACCTTTCAATTTAACTACAGGAGGAATGGTAGGATCTTTCATGATCCAGAAAATTGCGTTAACAGGAGCATCAATCTTATCTACACGGTTAGGAGACCATAATTTGGATTTGATTGCACGTCCGTTACCGTTTCTGATATCTTCTGTTACCAGCTGGATCTTTCCATTTTCATCAAGTGTTGCAGAACAGTTCTGAGCAGATAACAGATAT
The DNA here is from genome assembly GCA_014804785.1 of Lachnospiraceae bacterium. Classification (GTDB taxonomy): domain Bacteria; phylum Bacillota; class Clostridia; order Lachnospirales; family Lachnospiraceae; genus Suilimivivens. The sequence goes on along the minus strand of JAAUZD010000023.1, from coordinate 94,775 downwards.
TCGTTATCAGGACATCCTGTAGGATAATCAGCAGTCTTATCAAAATAAGTAGGCTCTAATGCTACAGAAGCACATGTATCTGTGTTGATGATGAACGCATCATCATGTAATACAGTAATCGGATATTTGCCGCCGTGTTTTGCATGTGTCAATGTAGATTTACCTGATCCTGACAGACCATAAACAGATGCAACGAACTTGGAACCATCCGGTAATGTATATTCTTTCTGTCCGCCGTGGCATGCTGCATAACCATTTCTGTTAGCAAGCGCCCATGCCATGGTCAGGGTGCCTTTCTTATGTTCTCCAAAGTATCTCATACCAAGGATTGCTGCACAGTTTTCGTTGGTATCGAAATAGCAGAGTGTCAGAGGATCGCTCAAGCAGCTGAAATCAACGTCAGGTGCATCCTGAGGAACCCACTGGGGATCTGAGAAGATGTAAATATCAGGTTCTTTTCCATCGCCTACAGGCTTGGAATTCTTGTACATCTTCACATATTCATCTGACATATACTGGAAGTTAATCATCCAGTTGTAAAGAATGTTCTCTTCTCCTTCGGGAATCAGAAGGTGAGCCTTCACCATAAATTCAGGATCAAGACCTACGAAGCATTCTGCATGATACATAGTTTTCCAACGTGTATTATAAACTGCGTCCATAACAACTTTGTCAAGTTTTGTTTCATCAACCCCTGGTTCACCTTTTATTCGGCGGGCTGCTGCATAACGTCCGGTTACTGCGCCGTCATTGAATAAAAGAACCTTTGCATCTTTTTCAAGACCAAATGTGTCTCCATCCTTGACAGGCATGTCCGTTACGATTGTTCCGGGTGAATTTTTAGCTAATTCATAAGCTTCTTTCAATGTGTTTACCTTAACTACATTGTTTCCGTAAAAAGCAGCTTCGATAATAGAACGGGTTTTGGAAAAACCAACTTTACCTTTGCCGATTTCGGAAATTGGATAATACGCTTTTGTTGACATATTATACGTCCTCCTTATAATGATTATATATTTTCCACCGCAAAGCCGCCGTCAAAAACTTCAGCACTACGGTTTTTTACATAAAATGTGCATTCCGGCACACCTCTTGTATTATCTCAAACATGGTTTTAAAAGTCAATATTTATAAACTTCATTTTTTTAATGAAAAGAATTTAATAATTGTTTCCAATTTCTAAAATATTTGTTAACCGATATTTTTCTCTTGTTTGAATTGGTTTGGCATGTTATTATAAATTAATTGGTTTCTTCTGAAATGTTCTTTCATTTCTTGCTATTAACTGACAACATTAATCATATCTCATGTTTAATTACCAGATATAGCTTTATAATTTTCACACAGAAAGGAGTAAATAATAATGGATCATAATGCATTTTCCGAAATCACACCCGAAATCGTCCGTCTTGCCAAAATGAGCGAACAGGCTGATATCATTGATACAGAACTTTTTACAAAATACGATGTAAAAAGAGGACTTCGTGACTTAAACGGCAAGGGCGTACTTGCAGGACTCACCAATATTTCCGATGTACGCGCTAAAAAAATCGTTGACGGCGTCGAGGTTCCTGCCCATGGTCAGTTATTTTACCGCGGCTACAATGTGCAGGATCTTGTAACCGGTTTTACCAAGGATGACCGCTTCGGCTTTGAAGAGATTACCTATCTCCTCTTATTCAACCAGCTTCCGGATGAAAACGAACTTGCCAGTTTCAGAAGTCTTCTTTCAAAATACAGATCACTCCCTACGAGCTTTGTGAGAGATATTATCATGAAGGCTCCCAGCAGCGATATGATGAATACCCTTGCACGCAGCGTGCTCACCTTGTACTCTTATGATGACCGTGCAGATGACGTATCCCTGCCCAACGTGCTTCGTCAGAGTTTGCAGCTGATCAGCCTTTTTCCGCTTTTATCTATTTATGGCTATCAGGCATACTGCCATTACCATGACGGAAAGAGTCTTTTCATCCATCAGCCTGACCCTGCTCTTTCGACTGCCGAAAACATTTTACATATTTTACGTCCAGACAGTTCCTACACCCCCCTTGAAGCAAAGCTTTTAGATGTGGCACTGGTACTCCATATGGAACACGGCGGAGGAAACAACTCCTCTTTCACTACCCATGTGGTCACTTCCTCACTGACTGACACTTATTCCGTTATTGCGGCTGCTATCGGTTCCCTTAAAGGTCCACGGCACGGCGGCGCAAATATCAAAGTTGTTCAGATGTTCGAGGAAATGAAGAAAGAAGTAAAGGACTGGACAGACGAAGGCGAAGTTCGCTTCTACTTACGCCGCCTGCTTCACAAAGAAGCATTTGACCATGCCGGCCTGATTTACGGTGTAGGACACGCAATTTACTCAAAATCCGATCCACGTGCCGTTATCTTTAAGTCTTTTGTAGAAAAACTTTCCGTAGAAAAAGGTCTTGAAAAAGAATTTGCTCTCTACTCGCTGGTTGAAAAACTTGCACCTGAAGTGATTGCCCAGGAGCGGCAGATGTACAAAGGTGTCAGCATCAATGTGGACTTCTACTCCGGTTTTGTCTATCATATGCTTGGACTTCCTTTGGAACTTTATACTCCGATTTTTGCCATAGCACGTATTTCCGGCTGGAGCGCCCACCGCATGGAAGAGCTCGCCAACAATGGCAAAATCATCCGTCCGGCTTATAAACCGATCGGTACTGACCGGACCTATGTAGATATCTCTGAACGCAATAAATAAAACCACAAGCCGGTATGTTTCGCAAACTGGCTTATCCAAAAAAGCGCAGGCAATTTGCCTGCGCTTTTTGACCCGAATATTTTTTAAGTATTTTCAGCAATACTCTCCATTTCATAACTGAGCTCCATGGTATCATCCTCCAACAGTTCCTGAAATTTTTCCTGAACCCTGCATGCAATCATTTTCCCTTCCTCCGGTGACGTGTCTGGAAGAAGCGCAACATACTGAACTCTTCCGCACTTCGTAGCGGCATCCCTTCCACTAAGGGATTTTGACACCGCCTGTTCAAGAGCTTCAATGCCTTTCACCGCCCTGCTCTTCTCCAATTCGTCACCTGCTTTATCATGGACAGTAAACAAAAGAAGGTGGGCACTATAGTTCTTCTTCTTAATACACTGGAAAATAAGGTGATATATCCATTTAAACCCGGCATATTCCACTCTGTAAGCTCCGCTTTCACGTCCCTGTTCCAGCATCAGACGCTGAAGCTGCCTAAGATTGATCTGCCTGCGCTCCTCTTCCCTTTCTTTCGCTTCAACAGCTGTATCACTAAAAAAATGATACCCCCGTTTCCCATTTTGTTTTACGAAATAAAGCGCTTTATCTGCCGCCGAATATAACTTTGTAAATCCCTGTCCATCCTCCGGCTTCTGCGCAATTCCTATGGAAACAGACACATTAAAATCTCCGGAATCCAAAAGCAGCTCATTGATCTCGTACTCTATCCCCGCAATCATATTCTGGGCAAAGCTGATTATGTCCTTTTTTTTGTGGTTTCCTGAAAAATAGACAGCAAACTCGTCACCGCCAAGCCTGCATACACTGTTCTCATCGCCCACCTGCTTTTCCATAACTCTCGCAAATCTTACAAGAACATCATCCCCGACTTTGTGTCCGAAAATGTCATTTACAAGCTTAAAATTATCTAAGTCAAGCAACATGAAAAAGCCCTTTTTGCCGTCCGTTTCCGTCTGGTTCAACAGCTTTTCCATGTATCTTCTATTAAGCAGATCCGTAAGCCCATCTTTTAAGGCAATATCCTGAAGCTCTTTTTTCTGCTCTGTCATCTTCAGTATTTTATCTATTCTACTCCGCACGATTTCCGGTTCAAAGGGTTTTCTTATACAATCCATTGCCCCCATTTTAAGCCCTTTTATTTCACTTTCCCCATCCATATGAGAACTCAGGAAAATAACAGGAATATCTTTCAATACCTGATTCTTTTTTAATTCATCCATTACCTCATAGCCGTTCATACCTGGCATGTTAATGTCTAACAAAATCAGGTCAGGAATGCTTTTTTCTAACTGAATCAATCCCTGCTTACCGGATCTAGCTGTCATCACCTCATAAGAATCATTCAATATCTGAGCAGCACACTCCAAATTGACCGGTTCATCATCTACCATGAAAATGCGTTTCATATGCTCCTGTGCCTCTCCCTTCCTGCATCTGGTAGAAAACGTTTATCTAAATGCCCAGAAAATCCATTACCATCTGCTTCATTTGTGTTTTTTCGCATACGTGATCATGCAGAACCGGCGCCTCTCTGATTTCTTCAATCGCCTTCGGAACTTCCACCTTGGAAATTTCTGCAAGATTGTCAACCAGTTCAAAATCTTCCATAGAATCATATTTATGATCAATCGCATTCATGACACTTCTCGTAAATTTGTAGGGGCTTGCCGTTGATGCAATGACCGTCGTTTTCGTATCCTTTGTTTCTTCCTTGTATTTTCCATAGACACAGGAAGCCACGGCAGTATGGGTGTCAATTACATATCCTGTACTCTCATACAAATCATGTATCGTCTTTGCAGTTTCCCCCTCATCCGCATAATTTCCATAAAAATCAGCAAGCTGCTCTTTCATATCCTCTGTTATCGTATAAGTTCCGCCGCCTGCTAAGGCTGCCATCAGTTCTTTGTTCTTATCCGGATTGTTTCCTGCAATGCGATAAATCAGCCTTTCCAGATTACTTGAAATCAGGATATCCATAGACGGAGAAGAGGTTAAGACAAATTCCCTGTTTCGGTCATAAGTTCCCGACTTGAAGAAATCAAAAAGCACTTTATTTTCATTTGATGCACAAATCAGTCTGTCAATTGGAAGCCCCATCTGCTTTGCATAAAAGGCAGCAAGAATATTTCCAAAATTTCCTGTTGGAACCACTACGTTGATCTTATCACCACTGCTGATACGCTCTTCCTTCAGAAGCCTCGCATATGCGTATACATAATAAACAATCTGAGGCACCAGCCTGCCGATATTGATGGAATTCGCTGAAGAAAACTGGAATCCCTTTTCGTCCATATAAGCTGTCAGTTCCTTATCGCCAAAAATCTGTTTTACCCCTGTCTGGGCATCATCAAAATTACCGTGTATTCCGACTACATATGTATTTTTGCCCTTCTGAGTCACCATCTGTTTTTCTTGAATCTTACTCACCCCATTTTTGGGATAAAACACAACGATACGGGTCCCTTCCACATCCGCAAATCCTGCCAGTGCTGCCTTTCCGGTATCCCCGGAAGTAGCCGTAAGAATCACGATTTCATTCTTCACCTGATTCTTTTTGGCGGAGGTGGTGAGAAGATGCGGCAGTATGGATAGCGCCATATCCTTAAAAGCAATCGTTGCACCATGGAACAACTCCAGATAATAAGCCCCCTGTGCCTCTACCATAGGCACGATTTCCTCTGTATCAAATTTTTCATCATAAGCTTTTGCAATGCAGGCTTTCAATTCCTGTTCTGTAAAATCTGTCAGATACAGCTTCATCACCTCATATGCAACCTGTCCATATGTCATTTCCGCCAATTCTTCAAGCGTTTTATCTAAAGCAGGAATCCTGTCAGGTACAAATAATCCCCCATCCTCTGAAAGTCCTTTCAGAATTGCTTCCGATGACTTGACTGGATTTCCTTTTGATCTTGTACTATTATATAAAACTTCCATCTTTTTGCTCCTTTGTGTCTCTCATTACAGGCATTTTTGTAAAGTCTGCATCATATTTTACCACAACCAAAGTATATTTATCAACCATTTGTAAAGAATTCATGACCGCCATGTTCAAACAATTTCACCAATGAACAGTCAAACCATTTCATTTTCTCCGGGTCGGCTGCCTTTCTGGCAGCAAAATAAAGCGCTCCTCTCGTCAGGTCTTCTCCTTTCAGGACTCTTTCTACTGCCTGAACTGTTTCCTGTGTGACCTTTGCCTTTTGGTAAGTACCATTGGCTACCGGTGAAAATTGATAGACTCCCTTTTCCTGCTGCATGACCACCTCTGTAACCGTGTCCGGAAATCTTCCGCTCTCCACCCTGTTCATGACAACGCCCGCTACCAGCATTTTTCCTTCCTCATCCTCATTGCCAGCCTCTGCCTGTACAATTTTTAAGAGTGCTTCGTAATCCGCTTCAGACAAGTAATACTTGTACTCTTTTTCCATAACAGCATAGGATACTACCCTCTGCCCGGAAGCAGCCCTTTGCAGTCTTCCAAAAAACCTGTCCACCTCCGGCTCGGGCGCATTCTCCATACTGATTTTAAATGCCTGCGTAGAAGCCACTTGATTCATCTTCAGGCTTTTCACGCAAAAACAGCCTGTAAATACTATCATATTGCACAAAAACAACTGCATAATAAATTTTTTATACATAAACTATACACGCGTCCTTTCTATTTTCCACTCTTCTCACCTGCTTCTATAAGCCTTATAATGCCTATGGTAACTATTAAATTTCATTTCACATTTGTAATAGTTCTTTAATATTTTATACAGTTACTGCCAAAAATATTTCTAAAAATTGTATGATAGGGTAATTTATTTCAAAAATACAAGTTTTTATGTTAGAATAGAAAACAGAAAACCAAATTTTAAGGAGCCCAGATATGGAGCAGAATCTCCCCGGCGTCTTTACAGCCAAAAAAAAAGACGGTACTCTTTATTACCGTTCTTCCATCACATATAAAAGAAAGCATATCAGCCTGGGAAGTTATCCCACTGCCCTTCTGGCTTACGGCGCATACTTAGAGGGTACTTCGCTTCTATCAGATGTTTCACTCTCTCTTGCCGATTTTTCAGCGCACCGCGTACTGCCCTTTGCAAAGTGGGTATGCCTGATCAATTTCAGGGATAATCAAATTTATTTCGCCACCCCCATCTATATACGTAAAAGTTATTTTGAATATTTTCTTTCTCCCGAGGATGTACTGAAGTTTGATATTGACGACTTGTTTTACTACTCCTCCCACAAAATCATGCGGCGCGGGCGGCATTTCTTTGTTGCCGATTACGGGATGCAGGTGAATATCATGAGCAGGTATGGAATTAAAAATTATGCTGTCAGAGACAGGGATTATCGGTTTGTAAACGGCGATGATCTCGACTTTCGATATGAGAACATAGAAATTTTCAACACTTATCACGGCGTCATAAGAAAAGAAACCAAAAGCGGAACCCGGTACGTCGCCAAGATACACTTAAATGGCAATTATACAATCGGCTCTTATGAAAGTGATGTGGAAGCAGCCATTGCCTATAACAAAGCCATCGATATTTTAAAAAAAGCCGGCATAAACAAGAATTTCTCTCCCAATTATCTGGAAAATCTTTCTCCTTCTGTTTATGCCGACATCTATTCAAAATTAAAAATATCTCCAAAAATAAAAGCCTATTTGCGTGTATAATCTACAAAGCTGATGGTATAGGATGCAGCGCTTCCCACCCCATCTATCTTTTGTGCCGCACTATACTTCCACATTTTAAACTGGTAGGGATAGTCCGGTATGGAAGACTGATCGTTCAGCCATACATCATATTTCTTAAGCAGCTTATCTGGTATCAGTTCTCCCAGCAGCCAGTTTTTGTTTCCATAAAGAATCGGTCTGTATCCTTCCCTCTCTATCCGGGAAAGAAATGCCTCCGCTATCTTCGTCCTCTGCTCCTCGTCAAGGGTATCGATTCTAGATTCATCATTGGAAATATATTCCATATCAAAAGCCACCGGATAGCTGATTCGATAAGGAACCAGGTTATTAATCACAAATTCAGCTTCTTCCACTGCCTCTTCTTCATTCACTGCCTGTGAAAAGAAGTAGACGCCTATCTCCAGACCTGCGTTTTGTGCCTTGGTGATATTGCTGACAAAATTCTCATCTAAAGTGACAAGACCTGTCTCATATCCCCTGCTCCCCAGTCTTAGCATGACAAAATCAACACCTGCGTTTTTCAGCGCCTCAAAATCCACTTCGCCGTTATTTTTAGACAGATCCACTCCCAGCCAGGAATTCACTTCCCCATCCTGATAGTATGCCATCTTGCCGTTGCTGATCTTTATATTGGTAAAATCGTAGGAATAAAGAGGAATGTCCTTTGAGATTTCCATCCACTCCTCCGTCCCGTCCCTGTGGGTCACCTTTACATGCCTTCCGTCTGAAGCCAGTTCCTCCTCCGTAGGCTCATGGGTAGGCTCTGGCGATGGACTTGCCGTAGGTACTACCTCTATGGGCTGGTTCTCATTATCCTGGTACATGTCCCAGAAATCAAGATCTTCGGATCTAAGTTTGTGTTCCTTGTAGAGGGTTTCGATATCCTCCTGTCCCTGCGCAAACTCTGCCGTCTTCGCAGGGGTTGGGGAAGGGCTTATCTTGGTATTATCATTTCTGGCGGAGCCTGACCCACCTTGTCTCGTGTTGCTTACCAGCACTACAGCAAGAATAATCAATATGAAAATGGAAACTGCAACAATGGTGTATATTACCGGGGTTCCCATGCTTCTTTCATCTTGTTCTTCGGGTAATCGCATTTATCTTCACCACTTTCTCTTTTCAATTATTTGGATAGATTATATAATGTTTTGTAGTTGTTGGAATGAGGGTATTGTTTTTTTGTCACTATTTTATAACTATACATGAAACTTGCTTTTATTACAACTATAATTCGTTACAGGAGTGTTTGTATGGATTCATTTTGTTTTTATTCTGGTTCTTGTTCCAGCCCTCGTTATTATTTGAAAATTGTTTTATTTGTTGTTATGTTATGTGTGCTGATCTTGATGGGATGTGGGCTTTCTTCCTGGGGGGAACCGCTTACAGCTACGGATTTTTATTTTGATACTGTTATTTCTGTTACGCTGTATGAAGGCGGGTCGGAGGAATTGCTTAATCAGTGTATGGAGCTTGCCGGGTATTATGAGGATCTTCTCAGTACTACTGTGGAGGGCAGTGATGTCTGGAAGTTGAATCATAGCATGGGAGAAGCTGTAAGTGTGGATGAGGATACGCTTATTGTTTTGAATACTGCCCTTTCTTATGCACGGATTTCTGATGGGCTGGTGGATCCGTCCATTGGCGGGTTGTCTTCTTTGTGGAACTTTGGTTCTGGAAATGAGGAAATTATTCCCAACGAACAGGATATCGCCGGGGCTTTGTCGCATGTGGATTATAATGCGATTGTCATAGAGGGCAGTCAGGTAACGGTCACGGATCCCGAGATGCAGATAGATTTAGGATTCATTGCCAAGGGATTTATTGGTGATAAAATGAAGGAATTACTTTCTTCTAAAGGCGTCACTTCCGCACTGATCAACCTGGGTGGCAATGTTGTCACTCTGGGCAACCGCCCGGATGGGACGACCTTCCGTATTGGCATTCAAAAGCCCTTTGCCGGTGTGGGAAGTACTGCTCTCACCTTGGATATATCCGATATCAGTGTGGTTTCCTCGGGAAATTATGAGCGGTACTTTGAAAAAGACGGCAGGCTGTACCACCATATTCTTTCCACCAAAACCGGCTATCCCGCCGAAAGCGGTCTTTCCCAAGTAACAATTTTAAGCTCCCATTCAATTGACGGAGATGCCCTTTCTACCCTCTGCTTTATCCTCGGATATGAAAAAGCCGCCCAACTGCTTGAAAACTACCCGGATATACAGGCTGTTTTCATCACAGAGGACGGCGAAATTCTTTATGCCAATTTTTAGGGAAGCGGTGATTTAATCAGTGCTTCCTTAGCTTACACTGACCTCGCCGGCAAGTACTTTTTTATAGTCTTCAAGATTCTTTGCAAGAAGCGCCGGCGTATCGAGTCCGTAAGGACATTTGCTCTTACACTGGTTACAGTGCAGGCAGCTTTCTATTTTCTTCATCTTCTCCTGCACTTCCTCTGTCAATTGAAGGGCGGAGGGCGATCTCCGGAGGAGAAGCGACATTCTGGCACAATTGTTAATTTCAATCCCTGCTGGACAAGGCATACAGTAGCCACATCCCCTGCAGAAATCGCCTGCCAGTTCCGCTCTATCTTTTTTAATGATTTCCTTTAATTCTTTTGTCATGACCGGAGGATTTTCAATGTAGGATAAAAATTCATCCAGCTCCTCCCTGCGCTGTATTCCCCAGATTGGAATCACATTATCAAATTGGGCTGCATGGGCATAAGCTGCCGCCGAGTTTGTAATCAGACCGCCTGAAAGCGCTTTCATGGCAATAAATCCCATATCTGCTTTTTTACAGGCTTCTACCACTTCCTCGTCCTTCGGCGTCGCAAGATAGCAGAATGGAAATTGAAGGGTTTCATAAAGACCGCTTGCAATGGCTTCCTTTGCAACCCCCAATCTGTGATTTGTGATACCGATATGACGGATTTTTCCGGCCGCTTTTGCCTCCATTGCCGCCTCATACAATCCGCTCCCGTCTCCCGGTTTGGGACAGAAGGAAGGATTATGGAACTGGTAGATGTCAATGTAATCCGTGCGTAGCATTTCAAGACTCACTGCCAAATCCTTGCGCATATCTTCCCCTGTCTGAGCGCCCGTTTTGGTTGCTATGTAAAGATTTTTCCGAATACCTTCAAAGGCAAGTCCAAGTTTATGCTCACTGTCGCTGTAAGCCCTTGCTGTATCAAAGAAGCGCATCCCTCCCTCATAAGCCTTTTTAAGCAGAACTACTGCCTCTTCATCACTAACCCGCTGAATGGGCAGCGCTCCGAAACCATTTTTGTCCACAACGATTTCTGTGCTTCCCAGCCTTACCTGTACGCTGTCCTTTTTCATTTTTCTTAGTCTCCTTTTCACTGTCCAGGAATAAATATCACACGTTCTCATTCTTTTTAATGTGTTACGATTGATTTTCTGGGACATTTTTCCATGCAGACCCCACAGCCCACACACTTTTCATAATCAATCTCTGCATTAAAATCCGCTACATTGACTGCCTGTGATGCGCAGTTCTTTTTGCAGAGCTGGCAGCCGATACATCCAACGGTACAGTCTTTCATTGTAACCGGACCTTTATCCTTTGAACTGCATGCCACTGCGTACTTCGCATCATATGGAATCAGCTCTATCAAATGCTTGGGACATACCTCCACGCACTTTCCACAGGCTTTACATTTTTCTTTATCTACTACTGCCACCCCATTTTCCACATGGATTGCATCAAAGGGACATACCTGCACGCAGCTTCCATATCCAAGACATCCATAATTGCAGCTTTTCGCACCGCCGTTGGGCACAAAGGAAAGCATCCTGCAGTCCTCAATGCCATGATACTCATAATCCAACGTTACCTTGTCACATCCACCCTGACATTGCACAAAAGCAGTCATCCTTGTGGTTTCTCCGGCTTCCACTCCCATGATACCTGCTATGACCTTTCCCACTGCTTCTCCGCCAACAGGACAGGCATTTACCGGTGCCTCCCCCTTGGCAATCGCTGCGGCAAGACCGCTGCATCCCGGAAATCCACATCCGCCGCAGTTATTTCCGGGAAGCGCTGCAAGAACAGCCTCTTCTTTTTCATCCACTTCAACTTTAAACTGTATGGCAGCAATGCCAAGGAAAAGACCTATGAATAATCCCACACCGCCAACTACAGCTACCGCTGTCAAAACACCTGTTATACTCATTTTACACCTCCTACAGCAATCCTGAAAATCCGCAGAAGGCAATTGCCATTAAGCCTGCGGTAACAAGCACGATAGGCATTCCCTTAAAGGATTCCGGAATATCATTATATTCCATTTTTTCTCTGATACCGGCAAGAATAACGATTGAAATGGTAAAACCTACCGCAGTGGCAAATCCATTTACAATCCCGGTAAGAATTCCATAATTTTTCTGTACATTTGTAAGCGCAACCCCCAGCACTGCACAGTTGGTCGTTATAAGCGGCAGATAAACCCCCAGCGCCTGATAAAGAGATTTCATGAATTTCTTAAGGAACATTTCCACAAACTGCACCAGCGCTGCTATCACCAATATAAAGACGATTGTCTGCAGATAAGTCAGATCAAATGGAGTCAAAATATATTTATAAATTGCACCTGCTACTGCGGATGCCAAAGTGATGACAAAAATAACAGCCGTTCCCATTCCAGCAGCCGTGCTAGTTTTCTTGGAAACTCCAAGAAAGGGGCATAATCCAAGAAACTGACTTAAAACTACATTGCTTACCAGCGAGGATGAAATCAAAATAATAAGCAGATCTTTAATCATTCTTCTCTTCCTCCTTCTTTTCTGTATTTATATCCGGCAAATCATTTTCTTCGGTAATTTCTATAACTTTTAAGTCATCTGCTGCTCCTTTCGCGGATTCATCAAAAAGTCGTTTGCTGCACCCGGATTCTTTACAGTTCATACAATCTGAATTACAGCCGGACTGTATTTTTGACATATCCTTTCCTTTCTTTTCCCCTGCCAGCTTCACCTTATTCTGAATCGCTGTAAGTACAGCAAGAACAAAGAAGGCTCCAGGTGCAAGAACGAAAATACTGCATGGTACGTAGCTTTCCGGCATCACATTCGCTCCAAATATCTGTCCGGCTCCCAGCAGTTCCCTGATTGCCCCTATGATCGTAAGCGCACAGGTAAATCCAAGTCCCATTCCTATTCCATCAAACAGAGAAGAAATCACATCATTTTTTGAAGCATAAGCCTCTGCCCGACCCAGGATAATACAATTCACCACAATAAGCGGAATGTATAGCCCCAGGGCATCATATAAAAAGGGAATAAATGCTTTTAAAAGAAGCTCGACCACCGTAACAAAAGATGCAATAATCACAATAAACGCAGGTATTCTTACCTTATCAGGAATCACCTTCCTGAGTAAAGATATGAACATATTGCTGAGCGCCAGTACCACCATAGTCGTAAGCCCCATTCCTAAGCCGTTTATCGCTGAAGTAGTAACTGCCAGCGTAGGGCACATTCCCAGCATCAGTACAAAAGTAGGATTTTCTTTAATAAGCCCGTTAATCAGACGTTCCGATATACTATTCTGCTTCATTGCTGCCACCTCCTAACTGTGACTGGAAATAGTAAAGTCCGCCATTTACTGCTGTTGTCACAGCATTGGTGGTAATAGTCGCCCCACTGATTGCATCAATCTGATTGTCAGATGTGGCTCCTGTCTTGGTATACGTGAAGCTTGAAACCTTTTTACCCGAAAATTGGGGCTTCAGCACTGCTTCTGCTTTCATTCCAAGTCCTGCCGTTTCAGAAATACTTAAGATGGAAATCCCATTTAATGTTCCATCATTGCAGATTCCCATGGTAAAAGTAATATCTCCGCCATAGCCTTCATGACTTGTCACCGTAAGTACATATCCTAAAAGACTTCCTGTATCGTCCTTTGCTTCCAGCACATTTATAATATCAACACCTTCAAAGCCCGCTTCTTTCCACTCCATTGCAAAGGCGTCATCCTCCGGCATCGCATTCTCTAACATTTCAAATTCAGCAGCTCCCGGAAAAACTTCCGCGTAAGCCTCCTTTGCCGCTTTTTCTTCCGCCCGGGCAATGGGGTCTTTCGTAATCTGATATACCAGACCAAGGATCAGCCCCGCAAACAGCGTAATGACCAAAAGGACGGCAGCATCTTTCATCATATTCTTCATGCTCTTTCCCCTCCTTTTCCAAATGCCTTCGGCATGGTGATCTTTTCAATCAGGGGCACCAACAGATTTCCCAGAATAATCGCATAAGAAACACCTTCCGCTGAAGGTCCGAAAATCCTGAAAATACCTGTAAGAAGTCCAAGTATTGCACCATATAAGTATTGTCCTTTTTTGGTAACAGGTCTTGTTACATAATCGGTTGCCATAAAGAAAGCCCCCAGCATCAGACCGCCTCCTGCCAGATGTGCGGTGATAAAGGCAGGATCAAATCCATGCCCCCCAAACAGAACAATAAAAACAACAAAAGTCACTATGTAGCTTCCTGGTATTTTTAAATCAATAATCCCCAACAAAATTAGCAGACAGGCGCCGATTACAATTGCAATCATGGACGTCTCTCCAATGGTCCCCCCCGTCTTTCCAACCACCATAGCAAGAAGATCAACGCTCTCTCCTGCCTTCAGACTGGCAAGGGGCGTTGCGCCGGTGTAAGCATCACATTCAAAATTACACATGATAGAGGTATAAGAGATCAACAAAAAACATCTCGCACCCAGAGCCGGATTCATAAAATTCTGCCCTAGTCCGCCAAAAAGCATCTTTACTACAAGAATCGCAAAAATACCGCCGATTACGCCAATCCACCATGGCGCCGAGGATGGCAGATTAAGAGCCAGAAGCAGTCCTGTCACCACTGCCGAAAAATCTCCTATCGTGACCTTTTTGCGCATTGCCTTTTCGTAGATTAATTCTGTGAGCACACAGGTTGCCACAGTGACAAAAATTAAAATAAGTGCATCCAGTCCAAAATTGTATACGCCAAATCCTGCCGCAGGAAGCAATGCGATTACCACTGCAAGCATGATGTTACTGGTAGTAACCCTTGACCTTATATGGGGATTGGATGAAACCTTCATCAAATCGCTCATTTTGTTCTTTTCCTCCTACATTTTCTTCTTCGCAAGCTGCATCTTGCGCATGGATTTTATGACTTGTGTAAGCGGACGCTTTGCAGGACAGACATAACTGCAGCATCCGCATTCACAGCACTCCATACCATTGTTCTTAACAAATGCCTCTTCATCATAATGCTCCGCATAGTCTGCAAGCTTCCGGGGTACCACTCTGCCGGGGCATGCTTCCACACATTTACCACAGTTGATGCATGCCGAAGGCTCCATAGCCGACACCTCATCCTTTGTCAGGCATAGAAGCGCTGATGAAGTTTTCGTCGCCGGCACATCCAGATCAAAAATACCGAATCCCATCATGGGACCGCCCGAAATAATCTTAACGGGAGGCTGTTTAAAACCGCCTGCCTCCTCTACCAGTTCATGATAATTGGTTCCTATCCTCACTCTGAAGTTCTGCGGCTCGGCAATGGCATCACCAGTCACCGTCACAATCCTGTACATCAGTGGCTTTCCATTTATCACCGCATCATAAATCGCAATCACGGTATCCACATTGTTCACGACACATCCTGCTTCTGCCGGGAGCATGGCCGAGTTGATGGCACGTCCTGTCGTCGCATAAATCAACTGACGTTCAGCCCCCTGCGGATACTTGGTCTTAAGCGCCTTCACCATAATCTTATTTTCATCTCTGGTCAGCCTTTTCAACTTTTCAACACAATCTGGTTTGTTGTCTTCCACTGCCAGAATCCCTCTTGCATTTTCAAACAGACTTAAGGAGACTTTCAGTCCTCCTATCAGCTTTTCCGGCTCCTCCAGCATCTTGCGGTAGTCCGATGTCAGATACGGTTCACATTCCGCACAATTTACTATTACATACTCTATTTTTTCAGGTTCCTTGGGAGAAAGCTTTACTGCGGTAGGGAATCCCGCTCCCCCCATACCTACGATACCAGCCTCTTTGATCCTTTTGATCTTCTCTTCCCTTGTAAGCGTCTCAAGATCTGCACTTTCCGGCCATTCGACTTCTTCATACATGCCATCATTCTCGATTACAATGCTCATCACATTGTCCCCTGTTACCACTCTTCTTGGCTCGATTGCTTTTACTGTTCCGGAAACAGTTGCATAAATAGGTGCAGACACAAAACCGCCAGCCTCCGCAATCTTCTGTCCCGTCAGAACCTTATCGCCTTTTTTCACAATTGGCTGCGCCGGAGCTCCAATGTGCTGAGACAAGGGATAGATCAAATCTCCCTTCGGTAAAACGTCTTTGATTGGTTTGTCTTTGGACAAATCCTTACCGTCATAAGGATGAATTCCTCCCGTAAATGTTAATTTCGCCACTCAATACCCTTCTTTCCATATATATTGATAATCCGCATATAAAACAAATACTTTTCATCCCTTTAAATATACTATTTTTTTGTCGAAAATACTACAGTATTTTTTAAAAATATGCTACACTAAACAAGTAATGTTAAATAGGAGGTTCATATGAAAACAGAAGAAATTATTCTTGGCAATTTTCAGCTTCAATACCCCTTGGAACGTCTTGCTCCTTTAAATCAAATTTTATTTTTAGATATAGAAACCACCGGTTTTTTGTCTTCCGGTTCCATGATTTACCTGATTGGCTGTGCATATTTTTCAGAAGGAAACTGGATCATCCGGCAGCTGTTTGCCCAGTCTCCCGACGAGGAGGCTGAACTGATTAAATCCTTTTTGTCTTTTGCGCAAAAATATACTTATCTGATTCACTATAACGGTAATTCCTTTGATCTTCCTTTTATAAAGCATAAAGCTGATCAGTATGGTCTTACCTGTGATTTCAGTAAGACAGAAGGACTTGATATCTACCGCCGTATTATTCCTTATAAGAATTTTTTAAAGCTTTCTGACTGCAAGCTAAAAACAGTGGAACGTTTCCTTGGAATCAAACGCGAAGATACCTACAGCGGAGGGGAACTGATTCAGATTTACAGAGATTTCATCACTTCCCACGATTATAGTTTATATCACACCCTGCTTCTGCATAACTCTGACGATATGAAAGGCATGCTTGAGATTCTTCCAATCCTTTCCTACTATGATTTATTTAACAGCAGCCTTAAAGCACGAAAGGTACAAGCCAATTATTACAATGATATTCACGGCGTTCCGCGAAAAGAACTTGTATTGCAGCTTGTTACCGCTTCTCCCCTTCCGGTTCCTGCCACTTTTATGGGCAGGGGCTGCCACTTTAAAGGAGAAGGCTACGAAGGCACTTTAATTGTTCCGATTTACGAGGAAGAACTAAAATATTACTATGCAAATTTCAAAGATTATTACTATCTTCCCACAGAAGATATTGCCCTGCACAAGTCAATAGCTTCCTTCGTAGACAAGGAATACCGCCAACAGGCAGTCGCTTCCAATTGCTACACCCGGAAGTTTTCCTGTTATCTTCCCCAGTGGAGCATACTGGTGGAACCATTTTTTAAACGGGAATACAAGAGTAAAGATTTATTCTTCGAGTTGACTGATGAAATCAAAAAAAACAGACAATTATTTTCAGATTACGCAAGCCATGTGCTGAACGCCATGGCAGTACAGGAGTAATTGATGCTCTGCATAAGAAAAGAGGCATCCGAATGGATGCCTCTAAATTGTATACGCTTTTATCCTTTTGGACGTTCATAATAAAATGAACTCTTACGCTCGTATCCAATGTCTCTGTGATTGATAATCTGCTCTGTGCTTCCAATAAAAAGGACTCCTCCGGGTGAAAGTGTCTGGTAAAACTTTCTGAACACCTCATCCTTTGCTTCCTCAGTGAAATAAATCAGCACATTGCGACAGACAATCATATGATAGTCCTTTGGGTAACTGCTTTCCAGAAGATTATGTTCCTTAAAATCGACCCTTGACTTTATCTCGTCCGAAATCTGGTAAGAAAGACCTACTTTGGTAAAATATTTTCTTTTTAAATCATCCGGCACAGCCGCAATACTCTTTTCACTATATAATCCAACCTTAGCCTTTGCAATGACCTGCTTATCAAGATCTGTCGCCGTAATCCGAATCATATTAAGCGGAATATGCCTGGATAGCGCCATCACAAGCGAATACGGTTCATCCCCTGTAGAACAAGCTGCACTCCATATTTTCAAATTTTTGCCAAACTTTCCAATCAGTTCAGGAATAATCTGCTTTTCCATGACCATCCACTGGTCGGGGTTCCGATAAAATTCCGAAACATTAATCGTAAGATAATTTACAAACTCTTCAAACCTGGCTTTATCTGTCTTTAAAACCTGAACATAGTTCTCGTAGCCCTTTATACCATGTTTCGTAATCAGAGCATCTATTCTACGTTTCATTTGCCGTTCTTTGTAGCAGCTTAAATCTATCTTTGTCAGTCCGAGAACGGCATCCTTAAATTTTTCATAATCATATGCCATAATTCATCCGCCCTGAATCATTATTTTTTGAACAGTAAGGCATCGCCTCACCTATATACCCTTAACATCTACTGTGGGGTGTTAAATTTATTCATCTGCCTCAGCAGCAATCACTGCGTCAATATCAACTGATACCACATCAGCATCATCCTCAGCTGTTTCAGTCTCTTCCAGCGCTGCTTCTTCTTCCGGTTCCGGTGCAAGAAGCGCCTTGACACTAAGGCTGATTTTCTTATCCTCACTATTGAAATCAACTACCTTGGCAGTGATTTCATCGCCAACCTTAAGCACGTCTGAAGGTTTTTCGATATGTTCTTTAGAAATCTGTGATACATGAAGCAGCGCATCTACACCAGGCTCCAATTCAATAAACGCACCAAAATCGGTCATTCGTGCAACCTTACCGGTCACTTCATTTCCAATTGCATACTTTTCATCTGCATCTTTCCATGGATTGGCATCTTCAAACTTAAGACTAAGAGCAATCTTTGTGCCTGAAATATCTTTGATAAAGGTCTTAACCTTGTCTCCCACCTTAAATACTTTCTTAGGATTTTCAACGCGTCCCCATGACATTTCAGAAATGTGAAGAAGTCCATCAGCGCCACCGATATCTATAAATGCACCGAAATCGGTAACATTCTTAACTGTACCGTCCACAACATCCCCAATTTGGATGCTTTCAAGCAGCTTTTTCTGCATTTCTGCCTTTTCTGCGACCAACAGCTGTTTGCGGTCACCGATATATCTTCTTCTTTTAGGATTATATTCACTGATTACAAACTGGATTTCCTGACCGGCATATTTCGTAAGGTCTTTTTCGTATACATCAGATACAAGGCTTGCAGGGATAAAGATCCTCACTTCATCAACAATGACGCTTAAGCCGCCGTCAAGTACCTGTGCCACCTTTGCAGTAAGCACTTCTGCGTTGTTGAAGGCTTCTTCGATTCTCTTGTTTCCTCGGTCAGCTGCCAGACGCTTGTAGGTAAGGATAACCTGTCCTTCACCGTCGTTCACCTTAAGGACTTTTACTTCCATGGTGTCACCCGGTTTCACTACAGTCGTCAAGTCTACATTGGGTTCATTGGTATATTCATTTCTTGTCAAAATACCATCAGATTTATAGCCAATGTTAAGAACAATTTCTTCAGGCTTAACATCTATGACTGTACCTTCAACTACCTCTCCTGTATGTATTGTCTTTAATGATTCTTCCAACATTTGTTCAAAAGTTAATTCTGACATAATTTTGAACCTCCTCAATAATATTGTTAGGGGTGGAAGCCCCTGCAGTAATACCCACCAGAGCAGCAGTTTTAGGCAGTTCTAAATGCAAATCTTCCAGTGTCTGTATAAAATATGTGGCTTCACATTTCTCACAGCATATTTCATATAACTTCTGCGTGTTGGAACTGTGCCTGCCACCTATTACTATCATCGCATCGACCTTGGCCGCAATTTCACGAGCCTGTGTCTGTCGTTCTTCTGTCGCATTACAGATAGTATTTACAACATTAACATTGTAACCTCTTTTATGAAAAATTTCAACTAATTCTTGAAATTTGTTGTAGTTAAATGTCGTCTGGGATACAATACAGATGTTTTTTTCCTTATCCAAATTGCAATTTTCCGCTTCTGCCACAGACTCAATGACGATTGCCGGCGAAGCTGACCATCCCATGATTCCTTCCACTTCCGGATGTCCTGCATTTCCTATAATGACAATCTGTCTGCCGTCAAGGCTTTCCTTTTCTACAATATTATGGATTCTTTTTACAAAAGGGCATGTTGCATCGATACATTCCAGCCCATTTTGCCCAATCAACTCATAAATCCTCTTGGAAACACCGTGAGAGCGGATTACCACTGCGCCTTCCTTAAGCTGCGCTAGTTCGTCCTCCCCTTTAATCACTGTAACGCCCCTGCTTTCCAAATCCCTGACTACTTCTTCATTGTGAATAATAGGACCGTAGGTGTAGATTTTCTTATGCGCATCAATCTGTTCATAAACCTTCTCCACAGCTTTCTTTACACCAAAACAGAAGCCGGCGCTTTCGGCACGTATCACTTCCATCCTTTAACCTCCATGCATGATTCTTTCTTATCCGTCATAATCTATCGGCACAATGCAAGAATTTCTTTTACGACCTCTTCTATCGTCATGTAAGAGGAATCGATCAAAACCGCATCCGAAGCCTGTTTTAAAGGAGCTATTTCCCGATTCATATCCTGCTCATCACGTTTTATGATATCTTCCTCTATTTTTTGGAGGTCGCACGCTTCTCCCTTTGCCGAAAGCTCGTCAAATCTTCTCTTTGCCCTCACCTGTGCGCTTGCGGTGAGATAAACCTTTACATCCGCTCCGGGCAGAACACAGGTTCCAATATCTCTTCCGTCCATGACCACGTTATTTTTTGACGCAAGATTCTTTTGAAGGGCGGTGAGCCGTTCGCGAACTTTGGGATTTTTGCTGGTAAAAGATGCCATATTCCCTACTTCTTCCGTCCGAAGGTGGGCATTTACATTTTCACCGTTTAAAAGGACAACCTGTTCTCCTCCTTCATATTGAATGGTAATATCTGCCTCTTGACATTTTTCTCCCACCAGAGCATCATCTTCGGGATTTATACGTTGTGAAAACAGGTAATACGCCATGGCGCGGTACATTGCGCCTGTATCAACATAAATAAATGCTTTTTCCTTTGCAATTTTTTTGGCAATTGTACTTTTACCTGCTCCGGCAGGTCCGTCTATGGCAATCTGATAGCTCATACCCCATCCTCATTTCTTTTTATTTTTGATTTTTATCATACCATGAACTCTTTCTTTTGCCAAGTTTGCAAAAATTCCCGTTTATTTTATATACTATTTTGTAAAAAAATCCCCCTTGGGAACCAATGTCCTCTTTAAACCGTCTAATAGTTAAGTCGACTTAATTGCAAAGGAAGGAGGTACCATGAACAGCAAAGGACAAAATCTAACCAGTCTCTTCATAGATACGGTGGATCAAAACAGAACTGCCATGTTCCGTCTGGCATATTCCATTGTGCAAAACCGGGAAGATGCCGAGGATGTTGTCAGTGAAAGTATCTTAAAAGCATACAGCCATTTAGCAGAATTAAAGAACACAAAGAAGATGAAAGCATGGCTATTTCAGATTATAGCAAATGAGAGCAGGACCTGTTTAAGAAAAAGGAAGCAAGTCGAACTGACGGAAGATTTCTCTTTGTTTTCTGCCAACGAAACCAAAGAGAAATCATCCTATGATTTATTGGAATCCGTGTACCAGTTAAGCGAAAATTTTCGGGAAGTCATCCTCTTATACTACTTTGAAGAATTTCGTATAAAAGAAATCGCCAGCATTCTTGCTATATCTGAGGGAACTGTAAAATCAAGACTTTCAAGAGCCCGCGAGACATTAAAAAGGGCTTTGGAACAAGATGATCAGAAAGGGTAAACTTATGAATCAATTGGATAAAAAAATCAAACAAATGGTCAAAAAGACCAACTGTCCCACCAGTAAAGAGTATAATCAAAAAATCGACCATATTTTAGAGACGATAAAGAGCAGCGAATCAGACACCGCACCGTCAAGAACATCCTTCTTTTCTTTTAAAAAAGCCGGGATTGCTGCCTGTGCGCTTGCCGCAGCAGCACTGGTCTGCATACCGGTATCCGCCAAAATCAGCGACTATGTAAAAGAGCGGATGGAACATATGGAACCGGAGGAGCAGGCACAATATGTAGAAGCAAATGACTCACAGAAAATGACAAAAGAGCATGACACAGAAGCTCTCCTATATTCAAGGGATTTATCAGCAGATGAAAACAATCGATATGCTGCTTTATGGAACAAATACAACGAGGAAGGCCTGTTTCCCGAGGGATCTCTGGAGATTGTAGAGAAGCTGGAAGACGGCATGCAGATTGCTTCACCCATTTACGAAACCTACAATAGAGAAATTTTCCTTCCTGAAAGAGAGCTGACCGATGAAGAATTGTTGCAGATGATTGATTTCAGCATAAAATCAGCTTACGCTGTCAGCCATACACCTGAGGCTCAGAAAATCATACAGGCACAACAAGAATTTAACCGGAATCCTTATCCCGATGAAACAGATTTGTCCGAGGACGCTGCAATAACAAGAGCTTCCACTTATCTTAAGGAAATGTATGGGATAGACTGCTCCGAAATGGATGCTACTGCCGAGTACTGGCTAGGATATGGATTTGGCGATTACGGCGATTACGAGGTTACTTTCACAGAAAGCGACAATACGTCCTACAGCGTAGACCTTAATGGAAAGACTGGAAGCTTATCTTTGCTGAAAATTGTAAAAGACGGAGTAGACTATGCATCATACTCGCTCTCTCCCACCACAGCAGATGAATCCTTCCTACGATCAAATTACAAAAATGCCAAAAAAATTATGACCAGCGCGTTTAATTCTGACGTTACGGTCACAAAAGCTACCTGCGGTTACAACACAACCTCTGACGGCAAAATAGAAAATGGATCCGTATATTATTTCATTGGATTATCAAATGATGCCGTCTATGGTGTCCAATACAGTATAGACTCTGATTTCTTTGGCTTCATATATCAGCTGTCCGCTGAGGGGTGGCCTCAGTATGATGCTCCAGCTGCACCCGGATTTGTCGAACTGCAGTTAGAGCCCTGATACATGGGATATACAGAAATTTTCTGCCATCACCATGGAATAATCATGTAATATATTTCATGAGAAGCGTACGCCGCCTGGCACACTTTATAAAAGGTACAGAATTGAAAAATATTCTGTACCTTTTATNATAATCAAAAAATGATCACATGGCTTTCTCTGCCGCACTCACCCCCGCCAGATATCCCGTAGACCAGGCAATCTGAAGATTAAATCCTCCAGTAACGGCATCTANGTCAAGTACTTCCCCCGCAATATACAGCCCGCTTACCAGCTTTGATTCCATTGTAGATGGATTGATTTCCTTAACATGAATACCTCCCTGGGTTATAATCGCCTCCTGAAACCCTCTTGTTCCCGTAACTGTCAGTGTGAGATTTTTAAAGCACTCAATCAACTCAGACCTCTCTTCTCTGGTAATTTCGTTCACTCTTTTTTCCGGAGAAATACCTGACAGACGGATTATGACCGGAATCATTTTGGTCGGAAGCAGGCTATCCAGCGCATTTTTAAACTGTCGGTTCTTGTTCTCCTCAAAATCACGAAGCAGCCTCTTATCTAACTGCTCCCTCGTCAAAGCCGGCTTTAAATCTATCGCAAGAAGAACCGGCATCCCTGCAAATTTTTTTACATAATAACTGCTGGCGCTCAAAATCAAAGGTCCGCTTACCCCAAAATGGGTAAACAACATCTCTCCGAACCCCTCATATATTTTTTTCTTATCCTTTTTCAGTTGAACGGAAACATTTTTGAGGGCAAGCCCCTGCATTTCCATGCACCAGTCCTCTTTGACCGTAAAGGGGACCAACGCCGGTTTGATCTCCTTCACCGTATGCCCCAGGGCTCCGGCAAAAGAATAGCCATCACCTGTAGAGCCTGTGGCGCTATAAGACTTCCCTCCGGTTGCCAGAATGACAGCGTCTGCTTTCATCTTTCTGCCATCCGAAAGCCTTACCCCCTTCACTCTGCCTCTATATTGGTTTTTCTCCTTGCCATCTTCCGCTAAATCGTCTTCTGTCAGAATTTCTTCTACACAGGTATTTAGGCACACCTTTACCTGCGCTTTTGCCATCTGCCTGTTCAAGGCGGAAATGACGTCAGAAGAATGGTCAGATGTTGGGAACACCCTTTCTCCCCGTTCTACTTTCAGCCGGCATCCGGCATTCTCAAAAAAATCCATCACCGCTCTGTTATCCATCCGATAAAAAGCGCTGTAGAGGAATTTCCCGTTGCTGATGACATTCCCCAAAAAATCTTCCTGCTCACAGGCATTGGTCAAATTACATCTTCCCTTCCCTGTGATATAAATCTTTTTTCCTGTCTTCTCATTTTTCTCAAGCAGCGTGACATCCGCCCCGACCTTGGCAGCGCTTATGGCAGCCATCATACCTGCCGCCCCGCCGCCCACTACGATAATATGTCCCATCTTCTTCATCTTTCCAATCGTAATTGATATGCTGCTACTCATCCAGTTTCATTAACGGATAATTCAGCATGGGTTCCTCATCGATAAAATTGATCTCATCGTTCAGATAAACCTGATAATTGTTCCAAACCTCTTCAAGTGTCTCTAAATTGTGCTTCACCGCATCAGGCTGCTTCAAACANAAAGCAACCACCAGCGCATTGATCACGCTTAAGGGCGCCACNAGAGAATCCACGATAGACACCATATCGCTTTTTGCGAGAAGATTACACGAAGAATAGAGATTCATGGGCGAATGAATACTATCTGTTATTGTAATTACCTTGGCATTCCTATCATTGGCAAACTCCATTGCTTTCAGGGTTCTCATGGAATATCTCGGGAAACTGATTCCAATAATTGCATCCTCTTCATTGATCCTTATCATCTGCTCAAAAAGCTCAGTAACGCTTGTTGTTTTTACAAGAATGACGCCTCCACGAATCATATTTAGATAGAAATGCAGGAAATCCGCCAAAGGTTCACAGCTTCTGACTCCCACAAGATAGATGTTTTTTGCCTCCAAAATGATGTCAACTGCCGCTTCAAAGGCAATTGCATCCAGATTAACAATCGTATCCTGTATCTTTTCTATGTCCGAATTCAAAACTGAATGCAGAATTTCCGACTGTGTGCTCTTTCCATACTTGGCACCTATCTTCTGTACTGAATTAAGTTTGCTCTTTACCCAATCTTCCAAGGCATCCTGAAATTCCGGATACCCTTCGTACCCAAGTCCCGATGCAAATCTCACCACAGTAGACTCACTGACGCCCACTGTCTCCCCCAATTTGGCTGCCGTCATAAATACGGCCTGCTCATAATGGTCTGAAATATATGCTGCAATTGCCTTATGCCCCTTGCTCATCTTCATATATTGATCATTCATCCGGGTAATAATATCATGCTCCTGTTGTTCCATACCTTTTTCCTTCCAAATTATGTAAATATTTCACCTGTTATATAAATACCACTATCTAAATGAATGATATGCTTCTTTCAACATCTGCATAGTCTCATCTTCAGACAAGTCATAATCTCCCGTAAGCGACATGCAGGCTGCACCATGAATGAAAATCCACATCTTCATGAACAACTCGCTGGCATTTGAACATCCCTGTGAAGTAGCTGCATGTATTTCCCTGCTGACATAACCACCGTTACCATTCACAAGATCATACAAACTCCTCCCAAATCTCTCCGAAGAGAGAAAAACAAACTCAAAGATTTTTTTATGTTCTCCGGCAAATTTGATGTATGCCTGTCCCAGATTGACAAACGGAGTTACTGTCTGTCTTTGAAAATCCTCATAATAATCATGAAAAAAATCACTTGCTTTTCCAAATAATTCTTCTATCAACTCTTCCATATTCTTATAGATGCGGAAAATGGGCTGAGTGGAACAGTTTGCTTTTGCCGCTAGTTTCCGGGCTGTAACCTGCTCTATTCCATCTTCCTGTAAGATTGCAAATGCTGCCTGGATCAGGTCAGCTCTTGTAATTGTCTCTTTTCTTGCCATCCTTCTCTTACCTCCCTAATATAACATATGTTATTAGTCTACAACGAATTCCATATTATGTCAACATGAAATGACATTTTTCGTCGGTATGATAAATGTCACTCGTTACTGTAAGGTTAAAGACCGCACTGCCGCAGAGGGGAGATATGCAATCCGGCAGTCGGGATAAAAAGTGGCTCCGGACCTATGTACAGTGGTAAGAAGGGCTAAGTATCCCTTGGATAGGTATTTCCATGAGGACGCAAACGGCGTATTGGTCCATCCATGGACCAAGTTACGCCTTCGTCGGACCTCCTGTCCGCCGATTGCTGGATATTTATAGGGATACTAAGTCCTTCTAATCACTTCCCCTAAGGTCCGGTACAGCTTTTTATCCCGACTGCCGGATTACATATCTCCCCTCTGCGGCAGTGCTCCTTCAAATCAGATTGTTTGTGCTATGATTGTATGGTATGATTGTATTAAATAATATTTTTAGTTTGACAGTAATTTTTGTACGCAGCGGAGGGCTGTTTTGATGAAGATAAATATCATATGGATTTTGAAATGAATTATTTTGAGCCAGAGATATATATGCTTTCATCTGATTTTAAGACACATTATGACCGAATATGGGAGGGTGAATTCACCGTTGATGGAAAGCAGTATGAAATACAAGGTCGTGTTCCAGAAAAGAGCTATTACGACAATTACCAATATGAACAAATCCACCTGGCATATGAAGAACTAGTGATGCAGAATATGCCGAACACCTTTGGAACAAGCGGAGTAACATTTGAAGTTGAAATTTCACGTTGGCAAACTCACTTTTCTACTTTTTATGATGGGAATAACATTAGTGATTTATTAAATGAAGAAAATGAACTATTAATTTTCGTAACTACAACTTCAGATACAAATTTAACCGAAGAATTCTGGGAAACGTTCCATAAAGAAATTGACCAGTTCGAAGAAAAATACGAAGGAAGTGAAATTACAATCATCACTCCCGATAAATAAAACAAGCCTGAATTCGATCTGGCAGGCGTACTCTCTGGAGGATTACCCGTGGGTAATCCTCCAAGAGAATACACCTGCCAGACCGAAGGGCATCTCATCTCATGAATCCCTTATTACTTGCCACTCTTAGGAAAGTGAATTACACCTGTTCTCTCATAATGTAATCTTGCAAATCTTTTAGAAACTGCTCCCAAGCATCTTCATGCTCCACGAAATACAGCGGACATTTCTTTCCTCCCTCATCATAATGCCTTCTCATATCTTCCGGCGTAAGGTCATACTCGCTTAACAACCATGCAGATAATCTAATCAATGCCTGATAAGTATCATCTGTAAACTTTCCATCAGCTGACAGATAACAACACTCTATTGAAATAGAATCATAGTTTCTACCCGCCACCGCATAAGCAATCTCATTCATCGGAATACACTGTATAATCTCTCCATCATATCCTATGACAAAATGCGCGCTTGCGGAGGTTTCTCCGGTAATGCCAAGATTTTCAAAATAACTTCTGTTTTGTGCTGCACTTGTTCCCGGATTTGCGGTGTAATGTACAAAAATATTGTTTACCTCCGGCAAGACTTCTCCCGGTCTGGAAAATTCGTTAATCGGTATGAAGTCTTCCGTTATGATTGGTTTTTCCGCCTCGTTGACCACAACTACTTCCTGCGGCTCAATATTGGCGGCAAAATCATTTGTGACTACTTCCGTATGCCTTAGTTCTGTCACCATTTTAACCAATAAAAAAAAGGAACCTGCAATCAATAACACCAAAAAACACAGTGTTGCCATTCTTGCTGCAATTATCTTCCTCCGTTTGCGTTTCCTTCTGCGGATTCTAATCTGCTCTTCTCTCAGTTCTGCCGCCCTTGCACGCCTTCTTGCCTCTCTATTATCCGCCATCTGATAGATTTCAGCTTCAGTTCTTCTCTTTCTTTGCGGTACTGCCGCACTTTGTCTTTCAGACCTTCTTTTTGCCTCTGATACTGCTGTCCGCTGCCCTTCAAATCTTTTTCTTCGCTCCAGCTCTGATGTACGATTCCCTTCGGATCTTCTTCTCTTTTCTGGTGCTACTATATTTTGTCTTTCAGTTCTTCGCCCATTTATTGTACTTCGAACTCGAGGTCTTTCGTACCCTTCCTCCCTGGATATGTCGATAAATTCCAGTCCCATCCGTCTCATCCTTTGAAAATAAATATAACGCTCCAACAGAACATAGTGTACCAAAAAAAGAAATTAATTTTTATAACATAAAATAAAGATTTTCTTAATTCTGCTCTCTTGCCCGCTTCCGGTCATTTTTGCCCTGATAGAGTTCTACATTTTCAAGACCCTGAATGAACTTGGAGAACTGGCTGTAGCCGAAATCCTTAACATTAAAGTTATCATATTTGCTGTATACACGGTTGCTCAATTCACTGATGCCAATTCCTTTCTTGCCAGCTCCATGTATAATTTGCATGATATAATTTCTGATTTCCTCCTGGGATTGCTCATTATCCTTTAGGGAAATTGTAATGACATTCTGGCGTTTCTCCAAAAGGAAGAATCCTGCATCCTCTACAAACTTTGACAAAAGACTGTAACCATAATTTCTCACGTCAAAATCGGGATACATCGTTACAAGCCGGTTGCCCACAGATGCCAGTTCCACGCTTTTGCCTTTGTTTTCATTCTCATTAATGATGTTGGTAATGGCGTTAAATATAACATCTCTGCTAATGGTATTGTCCTTGCCCTCTTTCCCATCTGTATCATCATCCTGATTTCCCAGATTTTCCAGATTGACAAATCGTGTACATGCAACCCTGAAAGAACGGGGTGTTTTCTCCTCCCCCATTCCAATGACTTCCATACCCGATTCACGAAGTCTGCTTGCAAGGCGGGTAAAATCGCTGTCGCTTGATACGATACAGAACCCGTCCACATTCCCTGTATAAAGGATATCCATGGCGTCGATAATAAGCGTGGAATCGGTGGCATTTTTCCCAACGGTATTGCTGAACTGCTGTACCGGGATTACCGAATTTTCCAAAAGTTCTCCTTTCCACTTAGTTGCCTGAGTACTTGTCCAGTCCCCGTAAATTCTCTTGTAAGTGGTAATTCCATAAGTGGATAATTCCTCTAAAATAACGCCAATATACTTAGCCGAAATATTATCTGCATCTATAAGCAACGCAAAACGCTTGTTGTCCATGCAATCCTCCCAATTTTCTATTATTTTCCATCAACATCTAGATTATAGCATAAAAATGACCCCCGCACAAATATTGTACGGGAGTCTCATTTTTATTTTTAAGAATTAAACAGGATATGCAGCATTCTTTACATCTGCCTGTGTCATGTCAACCTTTTCCTGCTGAGCCTGACGATATTTGAAGAAGTCAGTTGCTACCTGCGGGAACAGTGCATAGGACAATACATCTTCATCCTGCTGTTTCCATTCCTTCATCTCTGACTCTAACTTGTCCATCTCGTTCTCAATCAGATCGGCAGGACGGCAGGTAATTCTCTTTTCACCCGGAATAACCTTATCAATTACTTCCTGGTTCATAGGCTTAACAGTCTGACCATACTCACCNCGGAGAACTGCCTTNGTTTCCTTCGTTGCCATCTTGTANCTTTCACCCATAAGTACNTTAAATACTGCCTGGGTTCCTACAATCTGTGAAGAAGGTGTAACAAGAGGCGGCTCGCCTAAGTCTTTTCTAACCTGAGGGATTTCCTTAAGCACATCATAATACTTGTCTTCTGCATTCTGTTCCTTCAGCTGGCTTACCATGTTGGAAAGCATACCGCCAGGTACCTGATACAGCAGAGTCTTGATGTCAACACCCATAACCTTAGGATTGAGAAGACCGTCTGCAAGACATTTATCTCTGTAAGGTCTGAAGTAATCTGCAATTTCAGATAAAAGATTCTGGTCATAACCTGTATCATAAGGTGTTCCCTTGAAGGTCTCAACCATAACCTCGGTTGCCGGCTGTGAAGTACCCATTGCAAAAGGTGAAATTGCACAGTCAATCACGTCTACTCCTGCCTCTACTGCTTTCATGTAGGTCATGCTTGCAACACCTGATGTATAATGTGTGTGCAGCTGGATTGGAAGCTTTGTTGCAGACTTCATTGCTGCAATCATTTCGGATGCTTTATAAGGAACAAGAAGTCCAGCCATATCCTTGATACAGATAGAGTCCGCACCCATCTCTTCTATTTTCTTTGCCATATCCATCCAGTATTCCATGGTGTAGGCATCACCCAGCGTATAGGAAAGAGCAACCTGTGCATGTCCTCTTCCTTCCTGCGCTTTGATCTTGTTTGTCGCATTTACTGCTTCCTGTAAGTTTCTAAGGTCATTTAAGCAGTCAAAGATACGGATGATATCAATACCGTTTGCAATGGATTTTTCTACGAAGCTGTCTACAACGTCATCAGCATACGGTCTGTAACCTAAAATATTCTGACCTCTGAAAAGCATCTGCAGCTTTGTATTTTTAAATCCGTCTCTCAGCTTTCTAAGTCTGTCCCATGGATCCTCTTTCAAGAAACGAAGGGAAGCATCGAATGTGGCACCGCCCCAGCATTCCACTGCGTGATAACCAACTTTATCCATCTTGTCAACGATTGGAAGCATCATTTCAGTAGGCATTCTTGTAGCAATCAGAGACTGATGTGCGTCACGAAGAACGGTTTCCATGATTCCAACCGGTTTTTTAGCCTGTTCTGCCATTTCTATTTCCTCCTAATTTTTATTAAAATACGCCAAATACAGCCATGAAAGTACCAGCTGCTACTGCTGTACCAATAACACCTGCCACGTTAGGTCCCATTGCATGCATCAGCAGGAAGTTCGTAGGATCTGCCTCTGCTCCCACCTTCTGAGAAACACGGGCTGCCATAGGAACCGCTGATACACCTGCCGAACCAATTAGTGGATTAACTTTACCCTTCGTTGCAATACACATCAGCTTACCGAACAGAACACCGGCTGCTGTACCAAATGCAAATGCAATCAGACCAAGTGCAACGATTTTCAGAGTATCTAAGTTCAAGAATGCCTCTGCGCTGGTGGTCGCGCCTACAGATGTACCAAGCAGGATAACCACGATATACATAAGTGCATTGGAGGCTGTGTCTGTCAGCTGCCTTACCACACCGGACTCTCTGAACAGATTACCCAGCATCAGCATACCAACAAGGGGTGCTGTGGTAGGAAGAATCATACAAACTACAATCGTTACAATGATAGGGAAGAGAATCTTTTCAAGCTTAGATACAGGACGAAGCTGTCCCATCTTGATTTTTCTCTCTTTTTCAGTTGTCAACAGTTTCATAATAGGCGGCTGGATAATAGGCACCAGGGACATATAGGAATATGCCGCTACCGCAATCGGTCCAAGTAAGGCAGTCTGTCCCAGCTTTCCCGCAAGGAAAATGGAGGTAGGACCGTCTGCACCGCCGATGATGGAGATTGCTGCCGCTGCCTTGTCATTAAAGCCCATTGCAATCGCACCAAAATATGCGGCGAAGATACCGAACTGTGCTGCTGCACCAAGTAAGAAGCTCTTAGGATTTGCAATCAAAGGACCAAAGTCTGTCATGGCACCGACACCCATGAAAATCAGTGACGGTAAGATTGCCCATTCATCTAAGAGATAAAAATAATACAGTAAGCCGCCTGCTCCATTGGCTGAATCCTCAATACTCATCATAATATCAGGATAAATATTGACAAGCAGCATACCAAATGCGATAGGTGTCAAAAGCAATGGTTCAAAGCCCTTGGCAATCGCAAGATAAAGAAATACACAAGCCACAAGAATCATCAGATAGTTGCCCCATGTAAGATTAAAGAAGGCCGTCTGGTGAATCAGATTGGACAGTGTAGTTACGATGTAATCCATTTTTTTACCTCCTGTTGTTTTCTCGGCAAAAGTACTAATTAAGAGTTGCCAGCAAAGCACCTGCCTCAACAGCATCGCCAACAGCTACATCAATACTTGCTACGGTACCATCCTGAGGTGCTACAACAGGGATTTCCATCTTCATTGCTTCAAGAATGACTACTGTATCACCAGCTTTAAGTGCCTGTCCCACACTTGTTTCTACCTTAAATACCTTACCTGCTGCTCCAGCCTCTACCTTGATGCTGCCTGCACCGCCAGCTGCTTTGGGCGCTGCTGCTTTAGGCGCTGCCTTGGGCGCTGCTTTAGGCGCTGCGGGTGCAGGTGCACCGGTGGATGCGCCTTCTTCTACTACTACATCATATACGTTTCCATTTACGGTAATTGTATAATTTTTCATTCCTTAAATCCTCCTGTGATTTCAATTCAACATTATTCTCATTTAAGCGCGCTGCCATTTGTTTCCCGCGCGTCTGATACTTCTCACTACAAATCCGTCTGTGGAAGAAGCGCCCTCGCTTGCCGCAATCGCCGCCGAAATAACAGCAACCAGCTCGTAATCATCCGAAAGTTCTTCTTTCTCAATGATCTGTGCAATGGTATTGTCCACTGCCGCATTCTTCACTTCTTCTTTCTTAGACTTCTTCTCAAATTTTGCCTGAATCTTAGGGATGAAACCAAAGCATCCGATAATCAGGCTGATCAGAATAAGTACCACAAACACCGTTCCCATACCGAGAACTGTATTTAAAAATGCTTTTTCCATTTTTTCGCCAAATGTATATTCAACATTTGTTGTAACGTTGGCGATTGCTCCATTATCAAATACGAATTCTACCGTTGCCTCACGTTTGGAACCCTTTATTCTGACATTAACAACACCGTCTTTTTCTTGTAGATTGTACTTAATGCTGACAACCTTTTCATAATCACCCATATCTGAAGCGGCTTGTTCCCAGCTTTCGATTGCTTTCAGCCATACCTGATCAGTCACCTGATCTTTCGTGTCTGTCTGAACATACTGGTTGATCTTGATAATGTGCTCCAACACATATTCTTCAGCTGCCTTCTCTGTCATAAAAGAAGCAGCCTCCTCTTTCTGACTACATGCGGACAACCCCAGCATACAGGTAATCATACCTAATATTAATAACAATTTTTTCATATTAAGTATCATCCTTTCTAAACTGTACCATGTTTTTTGGCAGGACGGTCTTCCCTCTTGGAAAGCAGCATCTCAAAAGCGCCTATTACATATTTTCTTGTATCTGCTGGCTCTATGATCTGATCCACATATCCTCTTCCTGCAGCGCTTGCTGCGCTTGTCTGCAGTGCGGCATACTCTTTTGCGCATGCAGCGATTGCCTCTGCTCCCTGACCGTCGCAGATGATCTTTGCAGCAAGTCCTGCATCCATTGTTCCAATCTGTGCATCCGGCCATGCCATGGTAATGTCTGCGCCGATTGCTTTGGAATTCATGGCAACATAAGCGCTTCCAAATGCCTGTCCAATCACAACATTTACTTTCGGAACTGTTGCATTAGCAAACGCATATGTAAGCTTTGCTGCTGCTTTTGCAATCTTCTTTTCAGAACATTTATCCGCCTTGAAACCTTTTACATTCGTAAGAGAAAGAACCGGAATATTAAATGCATCGCAGAAATTAATGAAGTCTGCTGCTTTATCACAACCTGCAGGTGTCAGGACTGTATCAAACTTATCTGTTACCTTGCCGTCTTCACCGTAAACTTCGCTGCGGTTCGCAACAGCGCCTACTGTCACACCATTTAATCTGATAAGAGCAGTCACCATTTCCTTTGCATATGCTGCCTTTACTTCAAAAACTGCACCATCATCAGCAATCTGGGATAAAGCAATTGAAGTATCACCCACACATCCGGCAATTTCAGCACATGCACGATTTAAATCATCCGTGCATTCTTCAAATGCCATATCATCTTCATTATTTGAAGGAAGCATGCTCACCAGTTCTCTGATCTGTGTCAGAATGGATGCCTCATCTCCGGTTACATCTACGATGCCGGCTTCCTCACTCTGGAAAGAAGCTGCTGATGTATCACATCTGCCGATCTCATTTCCATCCAATGCGTTGGGCGCATTTACAAATAATTTTGCTTTCTTTTCTTCCATGAAAGTAAAATCTGTCAAAGTAGGGAAAAGCGCAAGTCCGCCGCCGCAGGAACCAAAAATGGCTGTAATCTGGGGAATCACACCAGAGCTCATTACCTGCTTTTTGTAGATTTCACCAAATCCATTCAGTGCATCTGCTGCTTCCTGTAATCTAAGTCCGGCAGATTCAATCAGTCCGATTACGGGCGCTCCCATTTTCAGTGCCAGATCATAGAGGTTTGCAATTTTCTTTGCATGCATTTCGCCGACGCTGCCGCCAAGTACGGACGCATCCTGGCTGTATACATACACAAGGCTGCCGCCTATCACTCCATAGCCGGTAATAACACCATCAGAAGGAGTTTTAGTCTGTTTCAGATTAAAATCTGTGCTTCTTGCTGTTACCTGCGCACCGATTTCAACGAAACTGTTTTCATCGAGCAAAGCTGCTATTCTTTGACTCGCCTGTGAAGTAGTACTCATTTTTCAACCCTCCATTTTATATTAAAAAAATTATAACTTGATTCATAGGGACACAAGTGTCCCCATAATTTTGTCTATAGCAGTATACCACAAATGTCACAAATCGCCTAGAGCAAAGTTGATTTTTATTGTTATTTTTTTGTATTTTCTGCCAGTTCTCCAGGAAATGGCAGATTTTCAAAATAAATCGTTTCTCCTAAATGCCTGCAGGGCTCCTCACCGGACTTCAGATTATGTAAAAGCAGCAACTTGGCATATGCCGCCTCAGGGGAAATATTTTCCATCAAAACTGCCTCATTATCCCGAATTGCCTTGGCTGTCACATATTTACTCCCCTCTGTCCGTTTAGCAGACGATGCATAAAAAGGAATCCCCTTCGCTCTGCATCGTTCCATAAATCCCAATATGGAGCTGTCCTCCCCCTCCGTACAGGCTGTTGCTGAATGATAAAGACAGTGAAGTACAGCCGCCGGCTCTGTACGCAGGTCAATCATCCTGTAATCTAATCCAGGATAAGCCCTAAGCATAAGAATCGGTTTTTCAAAGACAGGACAACTGTCGGTGATGGGTGCTCTCATCTCTCTGATCTGTGCAAGCGTTGGATTGACTGGGCTGTCATTATATTGAAATACACCATCTTCCATTTTTCCAAGCGCAATCCCCCCAAAACCTCCAAATTGATCCAAATAGGCATCAGCCTCTGTAAGGCGGGTTGCCAGATACACATTATTTTCTCCGTTTTGATTCTGATAAACGCTGAATACCCCCTTAAAAAGCTGGGTGTTGATCAATTCCACTGCACTCCTGAAATTGTTCAGACCGTTGCTGCCTTTTTCCCCTAACGGATAATTAGATGCCGTCAGTACCACCGGAACCGGCACATGACAAAGCAGCATCCCCAAAAGCGCCGATGTATAAGACAATGTATCAGACCCATGTGTCAATATGACGCCCTCATATTTTTCATAAGGAATCTCCCACATAAACCGAGCAATCTGGCTAAAAAACTGTAGATTCATATTTTCACTTAAAATGTTAAGGGGCTGCATCACTTCAAATTCATCGCCGCTGCCATAGATTTTCCTGTAAAGTTCCAGAAGATAAAACGGAGAGGCATCGGTCACGTCAATCCGTTCTCCCTCCACCCTGCTTCCTATCGTACCGCCTGTAAGTACCACCAGTATTTTTTTCATAAAGTGCCACCCTTTCCGTTTGATCACATAGCATATTTTATACTTTCGCTGACATATACATAAGAGAAGATACCTGTGCGGACGAAAATCAAATGAAACATTTAAGCCCCTCACTTAAAAGATTTATCAGCTTATTCCTTATTTCCATTCTTATTTTCTTCACCCCTGTGTCCATGCCGGAGGCCTCTGCCCAGGAGGAAGAGCGTACAAACTTAAAACTTTACGCCCAGTCCGCCGTTTTGATGGATGCTGACTCCGGGCGTATTTTATATGAAAAAGACGGTCAGAAAATTCTGCCTATGGCAAGCACCACTAAAATCATGACCTGCATCCTGGCCTTGGAATATGGCAATATGGACGATTATGCCCTTGCCTCCTCCTATGCTGCCAGTATGCCGAAGGTAAAGCTTAACGTAAGCCCGGGCGAATACTATAAACTAGAAGACCTTCTTTACTCTTTAATGCTGGAATCCCATAATGACGCAGCAGTGGTCATTGCCGAGCATATTGCAGGGAGTACGGAGGCTTTTGCCGATATGATGAACCAGAAAGCACGGGACATAGGGTGCTTTGACACTTTCTTCATCACCCCTAACGGTTTAGATGCCACCGTAACAGGAAAAGACGGAACCGTAAGGTCTCACTCCACCACTGCCACAGACCTTGCCCGTATTATGTCATATTGCATCATGGATTCTCCCAAAAAAGAAGAATTCCTCAAGATTACCCGTACTTCCTCCTATTCTTTTAGCAGTTATAAGGAAAATGACGGTTCTTTCGCTCCCAGCGGGCGTACCTTTCAATGTAATAACCACAACGCATTCCTATCCATGATGGACGGAGCACTTTCCGGTAAAACAGGCTTCACCGGCAATGCCGGTTACTGTTATGTAGGCGCACTGCGTCAGGATGAGCGAACCTATGTGGTAGCGCTTCTTGCCTGCGGGTGGCCAAACAACAAAACCTATAAATGGAGCGATACCCGGTTGCTTATGAATTATGGACTGGAAAATTTCGAGTTTCACAGACTCCGGGAAGCTGCCTATGATGAAAGCAGTTTAAGCCCCATCAAAGTCATAAACGGGCAGGTAGACCGGTTAAACGCCGATGCCTATACCAACATAAAAATAGACCGGCGGGAAGATACCTTTTCTGATGACGGACTCCTTCTTAAAAAGGGAGAGCAGATTCAGGTAGACTGTCAGATTTCAGATGAGCTTACCGCCCCCGTAACCGCAGGTACCCAGGTAGGCACCATCAAATACCTTGTTGACGGTGAAGTATGCCGAATAGAGCCAATTATCACCACTGACACTATACCCGCCATCGATTATATCTGGTGTCTGAAACAAATTTTGGTGCGCTACAGCTTATACTAAAAATCCCGGGCAGGAGGCACGCCTTTATACCTCCAGCTGCACGCTTGCTTCCTGCTCAGCCTGCATTTTGAATTCTTCTATCTGGACTGCCGACAATTCCGGTAATTCTTCAAGGGATTTCACACCAAAGCTTCTAAGGAACTCTTCTGTAGTTCCGAACAGAAGCGGGCGTCCTGGTGCATCCATCCTTCCCACCTCTGTAATCAGCCCAAATTCAACCAGCCTATTTACTGCATGATCACAGCTTACACCCCTGATCTTTTCAATTTCCGCTCTTGTGATAGGCTGTTTATATGCAACAATGGAAAGAGTTTCCAGTAATGTGTCCGTAAGCACATATTTGCGCGGTGTCTTGGCAATCTTGATCAAATATTCATACATTTCCGCCTTGGTACACATCTGAAAGGAATCATCAAGTTCAATCAGGGTCACTCCGCACGCTGTATCATCATATTCTTCTTTCATCTCCATAAGCAATTCCCTGGTCGTCTTTTGATCCTCTTCGATAACCGCTGATAGCCTTTCCACTTCCACTGACTCGCCCATCGTAAAAAGAACTGCCTCTAATATGGCCTTTTCCTTCTGCCTGTCCAAATTCTATCCCTCCTATACCTCATTTGAAGTAATCATGATATCGTCAAAGGTATCTTCCTGTACAATAGTAATCTTTCCCAGCTTCATCATCTCCAGTATGACAAGGAATGTAACTATGATTTCCATCTTATTCCTCTGTTTTTCCAGAAGCTGCCTGAAACTGAAAGTCTTGTGGCTATGAAGATATTCCTCAACATAAACTGTTTTGATATCCATATCCACTTCATCCTTTTCAATCTTACCAAAAGTACTCCTTACAGGATCAATCTTGTCCTCCTGCCTGCGCATCACTGTTTTAAACAGTTCCTGCAGTTTTCCTAAGTTTGCCCCGCCAAGAAGAGCCTCCATATCAACAGGCGGCTTGTACTCCTCAATTTCTTTCGGAAGCGTCCTGCACTTAAACAGCGTACGTGCAGCATCCACCTGCCTGTCCTTCAGTTCATAGGACATATATTTGTACATTTTGTATTCCAACAATTTCTGAACCAGCTCTGCTCTTGGGTCTTCCTCTTCCCCTTCTTCATTGACTTCCTTAGGAAGCAGCATCTTACACTTGATGTCTAAAAGGGTCGCCGCCATTACCAGAAATTCGCTCATCACATTCATATCTTCTGTTTCCATTTCCTGGATATACGCAAGATATTGGGCTGTAATTTCCACAATCGGAATATCATAAATATCTACTTTATTCTTTTCAATCAGATGCAGGAGGAGATCCAAAGGTCCCTCAAATGCCTGCAGTTTTACTGGTATTGCCATCCTTTTGCTCCTTTGGGCAGATGCCTGTCCTTTTCGCCTCAATCATATTAACATGAACTAAATTTGCCGTCAACTTCGTGAAAGCCGGATTACAACAAGTTCTCCCGGATTGAAGATTCTTATGGGAAGCGTATGAGTTCCAAGCCCTCTGCCGAGTATCATGGTCGCCTTTCCTTCTTTAAATTCTCCGCCATCATACTTAGGGAACAGCTTAAGCGCTGGTGAAATCACACCTCCAAGGAAAGGCAGCTTCATAAGTCCTCCATGAACATGCCCTGATACCACAAGGTCTGCCCCCCACCCTGCATAAGCGCCAAAATAATCTGGATTATGCGCTATCAACACGGAGAATCTTGAAGCGTCCGTTTTTCCTAAAAGTCCTTCCAGATAGGATGGTTCCACCTGCGCAGACTTGAATTTTCCATAGTACTCCCTCTCAATTTCGAGCCCGTAAATATCCATATTAAAAGCAGGCAGAGATACTTTTTCATTTACCAGATGCCGGACACCAGCGTTTTTCACTGCATCCGCGAATTCCTGATACATGGTACCAAAGTGTTCCGGATAAAGTCTGGTCTTATGTTCATGATTTCCATTGCCGTAGTAGACCGGATACCTCTTTGCCAACGCGCATACAAGTTCCTTCGCCGTTTGAATATCGCCGCCCTTTGCGGAGGTATACATATCTCCTGCTATCAATATCATATCAGGATGTATGTTTTCGATTGCGGCAAGCAGCCGCTCATTTTTCTTCCCAAATGATTTATTATGAAGGTCTGACAGAAGGATGATGGTTCCATCCTTCTTCAGCGCCTTACCTGTACATCTGTATTTTCTGATTACGAACCGATTACAGTCCACAGCCATGATTATTAGGAAAAATGCTGCAAGTACTGCTATCACACTAATAAATATGATCAAAGTCTTTTCCTTCCTGTCTTACTTTTTGATGTTCTCCTGTCAGAAGTTCACAGGCAGCAGTATAATTTCCAGACCTTTATCAAATAGTCCTTATACCCTGCTTTTTCTATGGTCACATCCGCCAGGATGGATACGCTTCCTATTCTCTGTCCATTCAGCTTATATACTGCTTCTCCCACCGCATCCCCTCTGGCAACGGGTGCATTGATTTCAGCCGGTAAGGAAATCGTTTTTTCTATGGCATTTAAATCACTTCCTGCTATATCCAGATAGCGGAAAGGCTCTTTATAGACCAATGTTGCTTCCTCCTGCACTCCCCCTTTTACCGGAAGAGACGGCAGCTTTTCCTCATTGGGATCTTCGTACAGTGCACTGACACTATACCCGTAATTCAAAAGCGCCATTGCATCCTGAAAACGGCTCTTGTTGCTGGGAGATCCCATCACCACCGCAATCATGTCAATATTATCCTTGCTTGCCGTGGCAGAAAGACAGTATAATGCTTTGCTGGTGGAACCGGTTTTCAGCCCTGTGGTCCACTCGTACATCTTAAGCAATTTGTTGGTACTCGATAGAGTGAAATTACTTGTTCCCTGATTGGTCACATGAGTAATATCTTCCATCCATATTTTCGTATAGTCCAGAATCTGCGGATATTTCGTGATCAGCTCTCTCGACATGAGCGCCACATCTTTTGCTGTGGTATAATGATTGTCAGAATCTGTAAGTCCGCAGCAATCCTCAAAATGGGTGTTGGTAAGCCCCATATCCTCTGCTCTTTTGTTCATCAGATTCACAAATTCCTGCTCGCTGCCCGCAATAAATTCAGCAGCTGCCACACTGGCATCATTGCCAGACGCCACTGCAATGCACTTGATAATGGTCTCAAGTGTCTGTACTTCTCCCTCTTCCAGAAAAACCTGGGAACCGCCCATAGATTTTGCATATGCACTGGTCATTACTTCACTGTCAAGCTTTACCCTTCCGGTACCCAGATGATCAAAAATCACGAGAAGCGTCATGATCTTAGTAATGCTGGCAGGGCTGCGGCGTTCTTCCGCATTCTCTTCACATATGACCTGCCCTGTAGAGGCCTCCATCAGGATATAAGACGGTGCTTCTACGGCCGGCGCAGCATATGCCTTTACTGGAATCATCAGTAAAAAAATAAAACACATCACATAGCATAGGGTCACTTTAAAAAATTTATTCACGTGGTTGCTCTCCCCTTATGTATTCTATTACTATGGATATGTTTTATTTGATTGTAAAATGCAAGTACAAATTTTAATACCACCTTGCACGGATCGAATGATAGACATCCGCAATCCTGTCCTTTTGTTCCTTAAGACTGATATGAAAAACATTCATCAATTTTATGATGTAATCTATCGTTACAAGTACAAGAATCAGTTTACATGCCCTGATCCCCCATTCCATGTTACACTTATCCACCAGTCCAAGAATTCTGCCATGCAAAAAAGTGATGATAATGATTGCGTAAAATCCCCATGCAATGGTACTTTCCAGGCAAATAATTCCTTGGAAATTACAAGGTTTTTCATTATAATCCCACCACACTTCTCCAAACACCTTAAGCATCAGCCTGCCTACCAGATATTCGAACAGCGTCGCCAAAATGGCTCCTGCCAGATAAAGCATCACCAGATTGCTGCTTAAAGGCTGAAGAATCAGATAGCCTATGACACCTCCAAACCCATAAATGGGACAAAACGGTCCCCGTGCAAAGCCGCGGTTCGTCAGTTTTCTGTTGCACAACGACATATAAATAGATTCCACAAGCCAGCCAATCATACTATAAATAATAAAGGCTGAAATAAGATGATATACATCCGTACCAAATATTTCTTTTGTCCACATATCTCTTTCCTCATTACCATATCAACCAAACACTGACATTCTTCCCAAGACATTCTCATATTCAACAAGAAAGTCCTTGATTATAAAAACAAGGACTTTTCGTTGCATTCCAACTGTCATTCGTTTCGTATCCGACGATTGGACCATTAGTTGTATTTACGTTTTCTTGCTGCTTCAGATTTCTTTTTGCGTCTTACGCTTGGTTTTTCGTAATGTTCTCTCTTACGAATCTCCTGCTGAATACCAGCCTTCGCGCAGCTTCTTTTGAAGCGACGTAAAGCGCTATCTAAAGTCTCGTTTTCTTTGACGATTACGTTTGACATCCTACACCCTGACCTCCCTTCAGTCCCTTCCTAGCAACATTGACTGATTGGGTTTTTATTTACGTAATAAATACGCATGTGTACTAACATACACACGTATGATTATACCACATTTTTTCCCTACGTCAATCATTTATTTACAAAAATTTATCTAAAATTATCCAAGCTGGCTTTTCAGCACTTCTGAAACCTCCGCAATTGCCTGATCGATTCCTGCCGGATTCTTTCCGCCTGCCTGCGCCATGTTGGGGCGTCCGCCGCCGCCTCCGCCGACCAGCGCTGCGATTCCCTTGATCAGATTGCCGGCATGAGCGCCCTTTTGCATTGCTCCCTCTGTTGCCATGGCAACCATGTTGACTTTGCCGTCTTTATCAGAGATTAGCACAACGACACCTTCTCCCAGCTTTGCTTTTAACTGGTCGCCTAAGTCGCGCAATCCATTCATGTCCACACCCGGAACTTTTGCTGCAAGCAATTTTACACCCGAAACCTCAACAACTTGATTCATGACATCTCCCAGCGCTTCCTTTGCTGCTTTGCTCTTTAAGGACTCATTTTCACTCTGGAGGGCTTTCATTTCCGCCATCATATGCTCTAACTTCTGCACCAGGTCAGCCGGGGTCGTCTTCACCAAAGAAGCCGCCTTATGGAGTGTGTTTTCCATATCGCTATAATATTTCAGCACCCCGTTTCCAGTAAGAGCTTCAATTCTCCGCACCCCAGCAGCTACACCGCTCTCTGAAACAATCTTGAAGAGCATGATGGATGCTGTGTTGGACACATGGGTACCACCGCAGAGTTCCGTGGAGAAATCTCCCATTTGTACTACTCTTACGCTTTCGCCGTATTTTTCTCCAAAAAGTGCCATAGCTCCGGTCTTTTTGGCATCCTCTAGACTCATGATCTTTGTTTCCACCGGAATGGCTTCCATAATTTTTTCGTTTACAAGTTTTTCAACCTGGTCAAGTTCTTCCTTAGTCATTGCTGAAAAATGA
Organism: Lachnospiraceae bacterium; assembly: GCA_014804785.1. Lineage (GTDB taxonomy): Bacteria > Bacillota > Clostridia > Lachnospirales > Lachnospiraceae > Suilimivivens. The sequence continues at coordinate 52,552 of JAAUZD010000023.1, read as the reverse complement.
CTAAAGTCAAATCTAAGCCTGTCGCCGTTTACAAATGATCCCGCCTGCTCTACATGGGATCCCAGAACGGTTCTGAGAGCCTTCTGCAGCAGATGCGTTGCACTATGGTTCTTGCATGTATCTGCTCTGTTTGCTTCATTTACCTGTAAAGTGACGGTATCGCCTGCTTTAAGCATGCCTCTGACAACTTTTCCGATATGCCCCACTTTGCCGCCTAAGAGTTTTACTGTATCTTCTACCTGAAACTCTCCATCCGCACAGGCAATGATACCCGTATCGGCGGACTGTCCGCCCATAGTTGCATAGAAAGGAGTTTCATCTACAATAATCGTTCCCACTTCACCGTCTGTAAGCGCTTCCACAATTTCACTTTCTGTCGTGAGCACCGTAATTTTTGAATCATGGCTTAATCTGTCATATCCTACAAAGGTTGATGTAATTGCCGGATCGATGGACTCATATACCGTCACATCTGCGCCCATGTAATTGGTGACCTTGCGGGCTGCTCTTGCCTTATTCTTCTGCTCTTGCATGGCTTTCGCAAATCCCTCTTCATCCACGGTAAAACCTTTTTCCTCCAGAATTTCTTTGGTAAGATCAAGGGGGAACCCATAGGTATCATACAGCTTAAATGCCTCCCCGCCTTCTAAGCAGGTGCTTTCGCTTTTCCGCATTTCCTCTTCCATATCCGCAAGAATGTTCAGTCCCTGGTCAATGGTCTTATTAAATTTATTTTCTTCCTGAGTGAGCACATTAAAGATAAAGTCTTTCTTTTCCTCCAGCTCCGGATAACCGTCCTTGCTTCCCTCAATGACAGTATTGCTCAAATCTGCAAGGAATGTTCCGTCAATGCCAAGGAGCCTTCCGTGGCGGGCTGCACGGCGGATAATCCTGCGCAGCACATAGCCCCTGCCTTCATTAGAGGGCATGATGCCATCGGAAATCATAAAAGTTGCAGAGCGGATATGATCCGTCACAATACGTATAGACACATCCCACTCATATTTCTTCTGATATTCTTTGCCTGAAATCTCACAAACTTTGTTGCGCAGCGCGCGGATGGTGTCCACATCAAAAATAGATTCCACATCCTGAACTACCGCTGCCAGTCTTTCAAGCCCCATACCGGTATCAATGTTCTTCTGCTCCAGTTCTGTATAATTACCCTTACCGTCATTGTCAAACTGGGTAAATACATTGTTCCAAACTTCAATATATCTGTCGCAGTCACATCCCACTGTACAGTCCGGCTTTCCGCAGCCGTATTTCTCTCCCCGGTCATAGTAAACCTCTGAACAAGGTCCACAGGGACCTGAACCATGCTCCCAGAAATTGTCCTCCTTGCCGAAGCGGAAGATTCTTTCTGCCGAAATGCCGATTTCTTTATTCCAAATCTCAAATGCCTCTTCATCCTCAAGATAAATGGATGGATAAAGCCTTTCAGGATCAAGCCCCACTACCTGAGTCAAAAATTCCCAAGTCCAGGCAATCGCTTCATGCTTAAAGTAATCACCGAAAGAAAAATTTCCAAGCATTTCAAAAAAAGTACCGTGGCGCGCTGTTTTTCCAATGTTCTCGATATCGCCTGTACGGATACACTTCTGGCAGGTAGTTACTCTCCTTCTGGGAGGGATTTCCTGTCCTGTAAAGTATGGCTTTAAAGGGGCCATTCCCGAATTAATCAGCAATAATGAATTGTCATTATGGGGTACCAGCGAAAAGCTTTTCATCGCCAGATGTCCCTTGCTCTCAAAAAATTCAAGGAACATTTTCCTAAGTTCATTTACACCATATGCTTTCACGTTTCTTTCCTCCAAATCAGTCGCCCGTAATCATTTATCAAAAAGTCATTTTATCTGCAAAATAAGCATCCAGATCCGCTATCGCTACCCGTTCCTGCTCCATAGAATCCCTGAATCTTACAGTAACGCATCCGTCTGTCTCGGATTCAAAATCATAAGTAACACAGAACGGTGTACCAATTTCATCCTGACGGCGGTATCTCTTTCCGATATTTCCTCTATCGTCAAATTCGCAGTTATATTGCTTGGACAGCTGCGTGAAAATCTTCTCTGCTCCCTCGTTCAGTTTCTTGGAAAGAGGCAGAACGCCAATCTTCACAGGTGCAAGCGCAGGATGGAAATGAAGCACGGTACGCACATCACCTTCTCCAATCTCCTCTTCATCATAGGCAGCACACAAAAATGCCAATACCACACGATCCGCACCGAGCGAAGGCTCAATGACATAGGGAACATATCTCCAGTTCTTCTGATCGTCAAAATAGGACAAATCCTCTCCTGAAGTATTCTGATGCTGTGTCAGATCGTAGTCTGTTCTATCTGCGATCCCCCACAGTTCACCCCAGCCGAAGGGGAACAAAAATTCTATGTCTGTAGTTGCCTTGGAATAGAAGGACAGCTCTTCTTTGTCGTGATCACGCACACGCATCTCTTCCTCTTTCATGCCAAGGCTCTTAAGCCAGTCAATACAGAACTGCTTCCAGTAAGCAAACCATTCAAGATCCGTATCCGGCTCACAGAAAAACTCCAGCTCCATCTGTTCAAATTCTCTGGTACGGAATGTAAAGTTTCCCGGTGTGATCTCATTACGGAAGGATTTTCCAATCTGTCCGATTCCAAACGGAATCTTCTTGCGGGATGTTCTTTGTACATTCTTAAAGTTGACAAAAATCCCCTGTGCAGTTTCCGGTCTTAAATAAACGGTGTTCTTGGCATCTTCCGTAACGCCCTGGAAAGTTTTGAACATCAGATTGAACTGACGAATATCGGTAAAATTATGTTTGCCGCAGGAAGGGCAGGCAATGTTATGTTCTTCGATGAAGTTCTTCATCTTTTCCTGACTCCATCCATCCACGGAGCCGTCTAACTCTACATGGTTTTCAGCTGCAAAATCTTCAATGATCTTGTCCGCACGGAAACGCTCATGACATTCCTTACAATCCATAAGGGGATCGGAAAAGCTTCCAAGATGCCCAGATGCGACCCAGGTCTGGGGATTCATCAGAATTGCGCAGTCAACACCTACATTGTAGGGATTTTCCATAATGAATTTCTGCCACCATGCCTTCTTTACATTATTCTTCAATTCTACACCCAGATTGCCGTAATCCCAGGTATTGGCAAGACCGCCGTAAATTTCGGAGCCGGGATATACAAATCCTCTTGCCTTCGCCAGAGCAACGATTTTTTCCATTGTTTTTTCCATAATAATCCTCCATTATTGATAGACAATATATGCTAATCCATCTTCATCACCGGTGTACCAGATAATTTTGGCATTCGGCGCTGTGATGACATTATCACTGACATAAAGTGCTTTTCCGTCTAACTCTATCCCATCATTAATATTTGTAACAAGAAGCTTACCCTTTTCCATTCCAAGGATATCTGACTCACCCACGGTTTCCTGCGCATCTTTTACGCCGCTCAACACCACGTTCAGATTATAACCAGCTTCTTTTGCCTCCGCTGCAGTCCCTGCAAAAAAGACGGCACGATTAAAAGAAGCGTAATCCTGCGTTCCGGCATAGGTCATCTGGACGATAATCATTTCGTCCTTCGATTCCACCTTTTCAACCGTTATGCTCCCGCTTCCTGCATTTCGATTATAAGAGGCTGCCTGCTCTAAAATCGTCTGCTGCAATTCCTCTTTATCATAATAGCCTTCCATAAAGTTTTCCACAATCTCCGCGCGAACCGTCCCATCCTTTTCAATCGTAAGGAGGGATTCATTCACTCCGTCCACTTTGCTTCCACAGGAAACAATTCCCAACATTCCGGTGAAAATCAGTGTTACAGTAATCAATTTATAGAATTTCTTAAAGCTGCTTTTCATATCGTTCCCCTGTTTTCTTCGATTTACCCCATTCATTATATATGACTTACCCTTGTTTTTCAACATGGAATTTCATTCAACATCTGCATTTATTTCGGATAAGATTTCCAGACTTTTCATTTTTCTGTCCATAAAACGCTTCCGAAAGATATCGGCAATCTGGGAAATCTCGTAAAGTACCTGATCCGTCACCGTAAATGTATAGAGTTTTTCAACGCTGGACGCAACAATAAAATTCAGCGCATAAAGCGTGGATTCAAGATAAGGCTGTTCTCTTTTGGGCGGTCCCGGATATTCTCCGCTTAATGCCAGTGCTTTTATTTCAAATATGTATCGCACAAGAGAATTGGGAAGCCCCTCATGCAGAAGAGCCCGCAGCGACTGATACAAGAGTTTCAGCATTTCTTTTTCATCGCTGTTTTCTCTGGTGTAATAATCCATGACCTCCAGAAAATACATCCCAAAGCATGCCTCTTCAAACTTTACCCTGAATTCCTCAAAGTAATTGCTGACGGTGACTTCCGCGATACTATATGCGCTCCTCCCCTCATACATCCTAAACCCGCCAAAGCAAAAGGGATTGGTGGAAGCCAGCAGCCGGCTCCCCTGCTTTCTGGCGCCTCTTGCAAATGCTGCAATCTTTCCCCTCTCCCTTGTAAGTATCACTACCCGTCTGTCATATTCACCGACTGGTTCTGCTTTTAAAATCATCCCTGTAACACTGATCTGTTCCTGCAACTTCTCCGGCTCCCTCATCTTCTTCTGGCCCGGCTGCCTCTTCCTCCCGGTAGGCCAGATAATCATTAATCCTTCCAGTACTTAAAAATTGTTCCCAGTAATTTATAATTCTCATCTTGTGCCCCCTAGTATCAAAATGTAAGCTTTGAAAACATACTTTTGTAAAGTATGTTTTCAAAGTATGATATTAGGGTTTACTGTTTTCTTTTTTCTATTCGCAGTCCTTTTGATTATAACCAAAATTTTTGAGGAGAAAATCACTGTCCCGCCAATCCTTTTTCACCTTTACCCAGAGTTTAAGATTGACCTGACTTTCCAGCAATTCCTCAATGTCCCGCCTTGCACTGGTGCCGATTTTTTTGAGCATACTTCCCTGTTTTCCGATAATAATTCCTTTATGGGACTCTCTCTCGCAGATGATTGTCGCATCAATATCCACAATCTTACCGCGCCACTTCATTCTCTCTATGGTGACCGCAATGCCGTGAGGAATCTCTTCTTCCAGGCACCTGAGTGCCTTCTCTCTGATCAGTTCCGCCACAATCTGGCGCTGGGGCTGGTCTGTCACCGTATCCTCATCATAGAAAGCAGGCCCATAGGGAAGATACTGCATAATGCACTTTAAAAGTTCCTGGGTATTATCCCTTTTTAACGCTGATACCGGAACGATCTCTGCAAAATCCATCTCCTTCCGATAGGTGTCGATGAATCCAAAAAGTTCTTCCTTTTTTACTGTGTCAATTTTGTTGATGACCAGTATGACCGGTAAATTGATTTTTTGAAGTTGTTCTATGATATGGCGTTCTCCTGCCCCGATAAAGTTAGAAGGTTCTACCAGCCACAGAATCACATCTACCTCTTTAAGGCTTCTTTGTGCCACGTTCACCATATAGTCCCCAAGCCGGTTCTTCGCTTTATGTATTCCCGGCGTATCCACAAAGACAATCTGCCCCTCCTTTGAGGTGTACACTGTCTGGATGCGGTTTCTGGTGGTCTGCGGTTTACTGGATGTGATGGCGATTTTCTGCCCGATCAGGCAATTCATTAATGTTGATTTTCCTACGTTCGGTCTTCCGATCAATGCTGCAAAACCGGATTTATACTGGTCATTCATTCTACTCTTCCTTTTCTGTTTTCTGTTCTTTATATTCCTTTTCCGCCTTTTCCATGGCTCTTTCGACTCTTTTCTGGTTCACTTTTATGATTAGCAAGCAGAACCCCCCAAGGATCAGGATAACGACTGCCCACAGAACCAGATACGGCAGACTAATAATCACACCAATTCCAAAATTCACAAGCCCGTTTTCAATATTATTAAGGCTTTTGATAAATCCAACGGAAATTTTCTGCCAAGTCGTCTGTTCCTTCACAGGTGTCAGTTTTTCCACCTCATCAATATACAATTCAACGGTGCTGTAAGAAACCTGGTTATCCATAGTGCGCAGCTGGGACTCCATACTTTCAATCTGATAACGCACTTCTGAAAACCGGCTCTCCAAACTGATGATATCCTCAATGGTTTCCGCCTTTTCAAGAAGCTCCAATAATCTGTCCTGTTCTGCCTGTAATGCCTTTTTGTGACTTTCCAAATCCACATACTGCAAGGTAACATCTGTAACGCTTTCATTCCGGCTGATTACATTGGATACTTCCGACACAGATGACAAGAAGTCATTCAGTCTCTCTGCCGGAATGCGTATGGTCAGGCTGGCATTCCTTCTGTCGCCGCCATAATAATTACTGCCGTTATAAGTATAGCTCTGCTCTATGTATCCTCCTGCCTTTTGTGTCTTTTCCTCCACTGTGGCAAGAAGTTCATCAAAAGTCTCCGTCTCCACCTGCAAATTCACGTTTTTGATGAGTTTGCGCTGGGTATTGTATCCTTCTGTTCCTCCTTCTCCCTCGTCATATCCCCCATTCTCCTTCGCTTCTGCCGCTGCCTCCACCGTACCGCCGCTGTAAATATCACCGGAATCATAGGATGCTGAAGTGTCATAAGCCACTTCCATAGCAGTCTCCGCAGATGCCGTCGCGTTTTTTGATGAGGCAGAACCGCCACACCCTGTCATTAAAATTCCTGTCACCAGAATCGTTAATACTGCTTTCCAGCTGTCTTTTCTCATCATAATAAATCCTCCTAAATCTTAATGGAACAACTGATCCACATTCATGAACAATTCCTTGTTATCTTTGATTTTCTCTCCGTTTCCAACTACGCACAGGCACGCATCCTCCATAAATGCCTGCACGTACTTATAAAGTCCTCTGATTTCCTCTGCAGTCACTGAAAGCAGTTCATCCCGCTCCTTCTGCACTCTTTCCATGGAAAGCCCTGTCATATAACCGCCAAGGGAATATATCCCTTTCGTTGCAGGCGTCATAGGTGTATCAAGTTCACTGATTGCACCGATGATGAACTGGGTCACTGTGCGTTCATCCAGTTTTGCGTTTTTAATATAATCGGCTGCCTGCTCATAAACCTGAATGGTCTTATCCAGATTGGGATCCCTGTAAGAGACAAAATAGCCGTCCCCATTTTTATAGAAGCTGCACATACAGCCATAGGCGCCGCCTTTTACCCGGACCTGGTTCCAAAGATAATCATATCCCATCATGACCTTGAGGACTTTCAGCGCGCCTGTATAAGGCAGTCCTTTATCAATAAAATTACCTGCCCTGCATACATACTGTACCTGCCCTGCGGTCATGAATGCCTCATTTTTCTTTTGAAGTACAGGTTCAAATCCCTCATGGGCGATTTTTTCCGTAAACAGATCCGCTTTCAGACTGCTTACCGCCTGTTCAATCCCGGAATAAGCCTCCTTCTCTGCAGTATAATCCACCAGAAGATTTTCCGGTCTGAAAATACATCTGGTCAGTTCTTTCAAATTTTGCACTACCTTATCTTTTTGATTCTCAAAATCCTTTTCCAGTTCTTCAAGCAGCCTGTACTGGGGAATGCCGCTGACCTGCTCCGACACTGCCGCAGTAGGTGAAAAGTAGGAAAGGGTTCTGATTGCGGCAAGAGAATGCCCCGCTCCGCTCATAACAGCCTGCATTCTGGATTTGGCTTCTGCAATAATCTCATACAACCGCTTTGTATCATCAAATCTGGAAGTCAATATGATTTCTTTCATCAGCTCCAGCGCCTTATCTCTCTTTTCATAGAGGGATTTGGACTTGATTTCCAAAGTGGCTTTATATTTTTTCATATCGTTGGCATTTGTATAGGTATTTACCACCGTTTTGATGCCGCCTGTATGGATATTTACCTCATTGAACAATTCACTATAACTGAAATGTTCCGTATCCACCATCATCAGCGCCGCCTTCAGAACTCCCACGTAAGGGAACAAATCGGCAGGCACATCTTTTAAATCAAATACTAAATTCAGATATCCGATGCCATTGGTAAAGATATCATGGAATAAAATCGTTGTTCCTTCCGTCTCATACACTTCATTAATGTAGCCGGTTGCCTCTTTCTTCATGTCTTCCCGGGCAAGAAGCGGTATGGTCTTTAATGCCTCCTTAGAACTTTCCTCTTCCTGATAAGCCCGAAGAGCCGCAGTCTGATCCACAATTGCCTGCCTTTCCTTTTCGGAAAGAGTCTCTTTATATGCCTGCAGTTTTTCGTGCAACGCCTTATCTTTTCTCGTGGTAAGTCCCTGCACTGGCTTCACCGTCATAATCGTCCTGTGGGGATTTTCCAGGATGTATTGTCTGATCAATCCTTCAAAGTAGCCGGTTTCAACGGACTTTTTCAAATCTTCAAAAGTCTGGTTTGCCTCAATATGCATAAAAGGTTCTTTTTCATCATACAGCCAGCTGTCAAGTGCTTCCAGTCCCAGCATAAGCCCTCTTGGATAGGAGCCGAAGTCAGCCTCTCTGTATCTGAACTCAAAATAATTGATGGCAGCTGCCAGGGCCTTTTTATCAATCCCCTCTTCCACCTGTTTTACAAGCACTTCCTGAATCGTGGATACAAACGCATCCTTCTGATCCTCATCCGCATTTTTGGAAATAACAGAAAAATAAGGCTGGTAGATCCCGTTTTCCATGGTGCTGTATACGTCTTTGCCGATTCCTCTGTCAATCAATGTCTGCTTAAGGGGCGCCCCCGGCGCAGAGCAAAGCACATAATCCAGTACATCCAGCGCAATATACAGCTTCCTGTCAAGACTGCTTCCCATAGACACGTTATAAGTCAGATAGGTATTCTCCAGAGCAGACTCATCTTCCATAATAGAGTACTCTCTCACCAACTCCTTAGGCGCATCGAAAGGCTGCTGCTTTCCAATCATGGAATCCACCTCGAGGGGCTCAAAAGCAGACAGATAGTTCTCATCTATAAAAGAAAGATACTCTTCGGCATTCAGATTTCCATACAGATAAATGTAACTATTTGAAGGATGATAATATTTCTCATGGAAGGCTAAGAATTCTTCATAAGTAAGTTCAGGAATAACTTCAGGGTCGCCGCCGGATTCCAGCCCATAAGTGACGTCGGGATAAAGAGAATTCATGATCTCCCTCTCTACAACATCATCCGGCGAAGAAAAAGCCCCCTTCATCTCATTATACACGACACCATTGATAGTCAGCTCGTCTTCCACGCTCTCCATCTCATAATGCCAGCCTTCCTGCCGGAAAATCTTTTCTTCTTTATAAATATTAGGATAAAAAACCGCATCCAGGTAGACATGCACCAGATTCTTAAAATCCTTGTCATTACAGCTTGCCACCGGATAAACCGTCTTATCAGGATAAGTCATGGCATTTAAGAACGTATTTAGAGACCCCTTTGCCAGTTCAATAAAAGGATCCTTCACCGGAAAATTCTTTGAACCGCACAGCACCGAATGCTCCAGAATATGAGCAACACCAGTACTGTCCTTAGGCGGCGTACGGAATCCTATATAAAAAACTTTATTTTCATCATCATTCAGAAGAAGCGTGATCAAAGCCCCTGTCTTTTTATGCTTTAAAATATACCCATCCGAATTCAAATCGCTTATTTTTCTCTTTTCAATAATCTGATAGGCATTCATGTTCTCAATCTGCTGTTTCATATATGTTATCCTTTCCTCCTACCGTAAAAACGGCATCATTCGTTGTATAGTATACCCTATCTTTCGCGGAAATAAAAGAGCGGGTGGAAACAAAGTTTCCAACCCGCTCAGTGTAAAAGGGGAATTTTACCAAAAATTACTCAGTCTGGATTTCTCCTTGACTGCAAATAAAGTATAACAGGTTCGCTTCTGCTTTGCAAGTACTTTTTTGTAAAAATTTAAAATATTTTGTGTTTTTTACAAGATGGCTAACCGTACGCTCCAAGACGTTGGAATATTTACCTATCCTGTGCGATCTCCTTGACCCCCTGCAAATTAATTATAAACTAAAGGTCATCATCCCCAGTTTTGAAATAATAATCTCCCTCACCAGCACCCCAGATGCCTTTTTTCTTGCCAGATTCATCTGTGCAAACTCTTTCAGCGGGAATATTTTTTCCTGGTATTTGATTTTAGTTTTACCCAGAAGATCTCTCTTTTCCTCCTGTATCTGCACCTTCACGCGTATCTTTAGTTGCTGGAAAGTCTCATACAGAAAGGTATTTTCCTCCATATAATAGAACTGGCTTTCCAGGGTTGTGTCAGGAGCTGCTTCCTTTAATATGTATTGTGTCAGGATTGCTTTAAGCTTAAAGGGAATCATCTCATGCTCCAATAGCTCTTCATAGGAGAAGCCTGCTCCAAGATAAATACTTCCTACGTCCTGGAGTACATATTTAAAATCCTCATACTGCGTTACATTTCCTTTTATGTTCATAAGCTGTTTTCACTCTATCCTTCCAGATCCTCTATGGCAAAGCCGCTCATACGCATTGCCTCCCGTACCGTCTTCTCCGACATTCCGCTCTCCTTTGCAAGTTCTTCTACAGTCACTTTCCTGTGAAGTTCTGCGGCAAGTTCCCTTGCTTTATCTGCCACCTTGTTAACGCGGTCCACTACCTTTTGGTCCTTATCTGCCTCCTGCATATTTTCATTGATGCAATTCTCCATGGCATCCATGATCATTTTCATCAGCATGCCTTCCGCTTCCTTCGCATGTTCCAGACATCCCAGCATTGCAACGCCCATGGAAAGCGCTACATTTCCTTCTCCGATCAGGTCTTCCAGAAAAACGCCCTGCCCTGAATAAAGTTTGGAAACTTCTACTACTTGGGGAAGATATAACGAGATTAACTTCTTCTGGGCATCCCGTTCTCCAGCCATGGCGGAGAGAATCGTGGCTTCCTTTTCTCCCTCGCTGACCTCCTCCAACATTGCCAGTTCTTTTTTATATTCTTCCAGATAGTCCATTTCTTCATCAGAAAGATACTCATCCAGATTCACAGGCTCGTCGATGCCTATCTTATGCTTTTTTAGATAGTCGAATACCAGACCAAACTGTTCCTCAGATAAGTGCAGCTGCTCAAAAGCATCCCGCACCTGTTGCTCGGAAATACAATTCTGCTGTTCTTTCGCCTGCCTTTTTACCTCTTCAAGGGTTCTGGCAAATAAAACTTCCTGATTTGTTTCCATCTATATACCTCCTGCATGCCGCAGACACAATCTTCGATACTGCGTTAATATCTTCTTATTTCATTTTAACATGTGAATGTGTAAAGAGATGATCCTGACAATACTCATAATTACCGTCACATTTAGAGCAGAACCTAAATTCCAATTCCGGATTCGTCTCTTCTGTTCTTCCGCAGACTGCACATTTATGCCTCGTGACCTTCGTTGTCTTTTTGACCTCTCTCTTAAATTCCTGCCTGCGCTTCGCCTGCCTGGGCGTCATATGCACCTTGCCCCTGCCTGTAATAAAAAATACAATAAAATTCATGAGAGATGCTGCAATCACAACTTTCCTATCTATCGATCCTGCAAGGAATCCCAAAATCAACATCGCCCCATATATGATGCCAAGAATTTTGACCTTGATTGGTATGAAAAAGAACAATAGAATCTGCATGTTCGGATAAGTCGCTGCAAATGCAAGGAATATGGACATATTCACATAATATGTGCTGAACGTCATCATATTTCCCACTATCATTTTCCCTCCAAGCAGTCCGATGCCGAACAGCAGGAAGGCCCCCAATATGGTAAACAATATCCCCGAAAAAATATAGACATTATATCTGTATGTTCCCCATGTACGTTCCAGCGTCGTTCCCAGCGAATAATAAAAATAGAGCATCAAAAGCGTGAAAAAGTCAAAGTTTGACGGCGGTACGATTACCCAGGTAATCAGTCTCCATACCTGTCCGTGAAAAAGAATCAGGTAGGGATTCAAATACAAATACTGGAAAACGCTTGGGGCGGTCAGTTCAAATACATATCCGCAGGCGTAACATATAATTAGTACAAGCGACAGATTTTTAATTGCATATTTGCCAAATTTTTTTTCGAAATTACTAGTGAATTTCATATACAGCCTCCATTTGTCTATAACCTTTTACTTTCTCAAAGGTTCATTCATTACCACTCGTGAAATATCATATATTCTAACATCCCCTGCTTCAATTGTAAATAAAGCCATTGTTTTTTTAGAATTTTACAATTTTTTCTTTACAAAATGTTTCGTTTCCTGCGTTGCATTTTGAATTTTCGTGTCGTATAATTACTAAGCATGTCATATTTTTGTTGAAAGGCGGTAGATTATGGACAATCAATACAATACTTTAGGCATTGACATTGGCTCGACCACTGTCAAGATTGCTATACTGGATGATGCTCATAATATCCTATTTTCCGATTATAAAAGACACTTTGCCAATATCAGGGAAACCCTTTCTGATTTATTACAGGAAGCATATGGGCAATTAGGAAATATAAAACTTCATCCAATGATAACCGGCTCGGGCGGTCTAACCCTTGCCAACCATTTAGCGGTTCCTTTTGTACAAGAGGTCATTTCAGTTGCCACCGCTTTAAAGGAACTTGCTCCTAAAACAGATGTTGCCATTGAGCTTGGCGGAGAGGATGCCAAGATTATTTATTTTGAAGGCGGCAATGTTGAACAGCGTATGAACGGTATCTGCGCAGGCGGTACCGGCTCTTTTATTGATCAGATGGCTTCTTTATTACAGACGGACGCCACTGGTCTTAACGAATATGCGAAAAATTACCATTCTCTTTACACCATCGCTGCAAGATGCGGTGTATTTGCAAAATCCGATATCCAGCCTCTAATTAACGACGGCGCCACAAAGGAAGATTTATCCGCTTCTATTTTTCAGGCTGTGGTCAACCAGACCATAAGCGGTCTTGCCTGCGGAAAGCCTATCAGGGGACATGTTGCTTTTTTAGGCGGTCCCTTACATTTTCTTTCCGAGCTTAAAGCGGCGTTCATCCGCACCTTAAAGCTGGATGAAGAACATACGATTGAAACTGATCATTCGCATCTGTTTGCGGCAATCGGTTCCGCATTAAACGCCAAAGAAGATGTTTCTTATACTATGGAGGAAATGGTGAAAAAACTCTCCTCCGATATTAAAATGGAATTTGAAGTCGAACGTATGGAACCCTTATTTTCTTCACCGGAGGAATATGAAGGTTTTAAATCACGCCATGCCAAAGCCCGGGTCGGAACAGATCAGCTTTCTTCCTACCATGGCAACTGCTATCTGGGCATTGATGCCGGCAGCACTACCACCAAGGTTGCGCTGGTGGGCGAAGACGGTTCTCTTTTGTATTCCTTTTACAGCAGCAATGACGGAAGCCCTTTAAAAACAGCTATTCGCTCTATCAAGGAAATTTATTCCCTTCTCCCTGATGATGTGACGATTGTGCGCTCCTGCTCCACTGGTTACGGCGAGGCGCTGATGAAAGCTGCTTTCCTTTTAGATGATGGGGAAGTGGAAACGGTTGCCCACTACTATGCTGCCGCTTTCTTTAATCCGCAGGTAGACTGTATTTTGGATATCGGCGGACAGGATATGAAATGTATCAAAATCAAAAATCAGACGGTAGACAGCGTACAGCTCAATGAGGCATGTTCATCAGGCTGCGGTTCTTTTATTGAGACTTTTGCCAAATCCTTAAACTATACTGTGGAGGACTTTGCCCGCGCTGCTCTTTTTGCCGAACATCCCATTGACCTCGGTACCAGATGTACCGTGTTCATGAATTCCAAGGTAAAACAGGCGCAAAAGGAAGGCGCTTCCGTGCCGGATATTTCCGCCGGACTTGCCTATTCCGTTATCAAAAATGCCCTGTTTAAGGTCATAAAGGTTTCTGATGCCTCAGAACTTGGCGAAAACATTGTGGTACAGGGCGGAACCTTCTATAATGATGCCGTTCTTAGAAGCTTTGAGAAGATTGCCGGCTGTGAAGCTATCCGTCCTGATATTGCAGGTATCATGGGCGCTTTCGGCGCTGCCCTGATTGCCAGAGAGCGTTACAGCGAAGGTTACGAGACCTCTATGCTCTCTTTTGAGAAGATCAATACACTGCAGTTTGATACCAGCATGGCAAAATGCAAAGGCTGCACTAACAACTGCCGCCTTACCATCAATAAATTTACCGGCGGACGCCAGTACATTTCAGGCAATCGCTGTGAGCGCGGTCTTGGAAAGCAGAAAAACGAAAACGGCGTTCCCAATCTTTTTGACTATAAATTAAAACGCATTTTCGGATACGAGCCTCTTGCTGCCGATGAAGCAACGCGGGGCGTCGTGGGAATCCCCCGTGTCCTTAATATGTATGAAAATTACCCCTTCTGGTTTACCTTCTTTACAAAATTAGGCTACCGGGTTCTGTTATCTCCCGTCTCTAACCGGAAGATTTACGAGCTGGGAATCGAATCTATTCCCAGCGAATCGGAATGCTACCCTGCAAAGCTGGCACACGGACATGTGAGCTGGCTGATCAATCAGAAGGTGGACTTTATCTTCTACCCTGCCCTCTTTTACGAGCGCAATGAGTTTGATGAGGCAAACAATCACTACAATTGTCCCATTGTAACTTCTTACTCCGAAAATATTAAAAATAACGTGGAGGAAATCGGCAGAGGGGAAGCCGTTCTGCGCAATCCTTTTATGTCTTTCCGGGATTTAAAAACGATATCAGAGGCGCTCACAAAAGAATTCAAAGAGTTGCCTGTAGAAGAAGTGGTGGAGGCAGCTTCCCTTGGCTGGGAAGAACTTGCTAAAGCGAGAAAAGATATGCAGGATAAGGGTGAAGAGGTACTCTCTTATCTGAAGGAAAACAAAAAGCGCGGTATCGTACTTGCCGGACGCCCCTATCACATCGATCCTGAAATCAATCACGGCATTCCTGAACTGATTACCTCCTATGGCATCGCCGTGCTGACAGAGGATTCCATCTCCCATCTTTCTAAGCCGGAGCGTCCGCTTATCGTTTCCGACCAGTGGATGTACCACTCACGGCTTTATGCTGCGGCAAGTTATGTAAAGACTGTGGATTATCTGGATTTGATCCAGTTAAACTCTTTCGGTTGCGGTCTGGATGCCGTTACCACCGATCAGGTCAACGATATCCTGACGGGTTCAGACAAGATTTATACCTGTCTTAAAATTGACGAAGTAAACAATCTGGGCGCCGCCAGAATCAGAATCCGCTCCCTGCTCTCTGCTATCCGCGTCAGGGAAAAACAAAATAAACAGCGGACCATTCATTCTTCCGCTATCGATAAGGTAAAATTTACAGAGGAGATGCGGAAGGAGTATACGATTCTGTGTCCTCAGATGTCGCCTATTCATTTTGATATTTTAGAGCCTGCTTTCAGCGCCTGCGGCTATCGTTTTGAAGTGCTTTCCAACGACAACAAACGGGCTGTAGATGTAGGACTTAAATACGTGAACAATGATGCATGCTACCCTTCTCTTATGGTGGTAGGGCAGATTATGGATGCCCTGCTTTCCGGAAAATATGATTTAAATAAAGTAGCCGTCATCATGACCCAGACCGGCGGCGGATGCCGTGCCACCAACTATGTAGGCTTTATCCGCAGAGCCTTGGAAAAGGCCGGAATGCCGCAGATTCCCGTTATCTCCCTTAATATGGCAGGTATCGAATCTAATCCCGGCTTTCATTTGAATCTTGACATGCTGATGCGTGCTGCCTACGGCGCTGTATTTGGAGATATCTTCATGCGTTGCATCTACCGCATGCGTCCTTATGAGAAGGAAAAGGGAAGCGTGGAAGCACTTCATCAAAAGTGGCTGAAAAAATGTCAGAATTTCGTATCTGCAAAGCACATGAATATCTTCACTTTCCGTAAAATGTGCCGCCAGATAGTGGAAGATTTTGATGCTATCCCCATCACTGACGAAGTAAAACCTAAAGTAGGTATTGTAGGTGAAATCCTGGTAAAATTTGCACCTGCCGCAAACAATCATTTGGTGGAATTACTGGAAGCTGAAGGTGCTGAGGCCGTTGTTCCTGATCTTTTGGACTTTATGCTTTACTGCTTCTATAACCAGATTTACAAGGCAGATGAACTGGGCATGAGCAAAAAAGCGGCGCTCATTTCAAGATTCGGCATTAACGCTCTTGAATTTTTGCGTGGCAGCGCTTCTAAAGCCCTTGCAAGGAGCAGGCATTTCACTCCTCCTACCAGCATCTATCAGACGGTTGAATATGCAAAGCCTATTGTCTCCATCGGCAACCAGACCGGGGAAGGCTGGTTTCTGACCGGTGAAATGGTAGCACTGATCCATGAGGGCGTGAACAATATCGTGTGTACACAGCCTTTTGCCTGCCTTCCAAATCATGTAGTCGGCAAAGGCGTCATCAAGGAACTGCGCAGGCAGTATCCTTTAAGTAATATCGTTGCAATTGACTATGATCCCGGTGCCAGTGAAGTCAATCAGTTAAACAGAATTAAGCTGATGCTCTCCACTGCCCATAAAAATCTGAAAACACAAAAAGATTCCACAAAACATCCTGGGCAGGAAGGAAACGCACAGGAAACCGCTTAAAGGGGAAATTATATGATTAAACAGGAAATCAATGAAATCAAACGGCTATATACACCCAGCAACTGCTCCATCACAAGGATCTGCGGCTGTTACGTAGACGGCGAAAAAAACAAGAAAACAGAATTTAAGGAAGCCTTTCTTTCGCTTCCCGAGGAAGAAATCTTCAAATATTTTGAGTTGCTGCGCAAAACCCTTTCCGGGTCCATCGGGAAAAATATGCTGAACTTAGAATTCCCTCTTTCCAGCGAAGAAGAAGGGGGCACACAAGAATTTCTTATGCGGCTTAGGGAAAGTAAATTGAAGGATGATGCCCTGTTGGAAGAATTTTATGACAAAGTCATCGGTTCCTATGAATATGTGGGAAATTATCTGATCCTGCTGATTCATGACGCTTATGACGTCCCCGGAAAAACCAGCGACGGACTTACCATGGAAGATGCCTCCGACAGCGTCTATGAATATATCCTCTGCTGTATCTGCCCTGTAAATCTTTCTAAACCGGGCTTAAGCTACGACAGCGAAACCAATGAATTCCACAACAGAGTCCGCGACTGGGTCGTGGAACTGCCGGAAACCGGGTTTCTGTTCCCCAGCTTTAATGACAGGTGCGCTGATATCCACGGTACCCTTTACTATTCCAAAAAACCAGAAGAGCCACACCCGGAATTTGTAGACGGTATTTTAGGCGCTCTTCTGCCGCTTACCGCTGGCAGTCAGAAAGAAACCTTTCAGGCGCTCATAGAAGAAACCCTGGGGGATGAGGCGGAATATGAAGTTGTTAAGAATATCCATGAAAACCTTACGGAAATGATTGAAGAACATAAGGAAATACCTGAACCCCTCATGTTGGACAAGCATCAGGTAAAGAGCCTGTTTGAAAAAAGCGGTGTGGAAGAAGAAAAACTGACTGATTTTGAAAAGCTTTATGATGCCGCCGCTGGAGAGCGTACTTCCCTTATGGTTGACAATGTTGCAAATACCAGAACCTTTGAGGTAAAGACTCCTGATGTAGTCGTTAAAGTCAACCCTGACCGGGCGGATCTGGTCAACACCATGACTTTAGAGGGTAAACGTTGTCTGGTAATTGAAATCAACGACCATGTGGAAGTAAATGGAATTACCATCAGGAACAATAATAACACCCCAGATTATGAATAAAAACTGCCCTGCCAAATACGGCATGACAATTTTCAAAACAGAAGGACAACCCGCTCGGCAGGCTGTCCTTCTGTTTTCGTAATTTTATTCTCTTGTGAACAAATCACAATACCACTGGAGTGACTGCATATAAGCGTCGTAAACCTGTGTCATACTAATATTCTGCAGAATCATCAGTCTTGATATTTCCTGCCAATCAGCCTTCTCGTACTTCAATACAAATTCCATAACCGGTGCCAGAACACCCTTATGGTCAACGAGCGCCTCCCTGATTTCCTTGGATACCACCACCATCTTTAACGCTTCGTCCATGGATGTATTTAAAATCAAATCCAATACGGAGAAAAGCCCCATAAGGAACAATTCTGAAGTCTGCATCTTGCTGATATCAAACATAGGCGCAAGATTCTCTGCAAATTTAGCCCGAAGCAAGGATAGCCTTGTGACTTCATTGGGCTTGTCCGCATACAGGTTATTTGCCACTGCGGCATTAATCCATTTTTTGAGTTCCCGCTGCCCCAGCATCGCTGCCGCATGTCTTATGGAAGTAATCTCTGAATTTACAGTCATTCTATTTACCATCTTAAGAAGTGAAATGACAAGCGCCGTATCCCTTCCGATAACATCCGCTGCCTTTGTAAGATCAAAGTCAGGCGCATTCACCATATTAAGCAGCTCAATATAATTAATCTTTAGGGGCGTCACTTCCGTTTCGCCCTTCGTCACCGGCACACGATAGAACTCTCCCTCATAAAGTTTATAGCCGCCCTCTTCTTTCAGCTTTTCAAAAATCTCCTGTGTCTGAATATTGACCACGCATATATGAATGTTGGGATACACATTCGAAAAATATATCTTTGCCTTGGTGACATCAACTTTCTTATGATCCAGAAAAATATAATCCATCAAAAGGAGAACTTCACGGTATGCCTCAAAACTGGATACTGCCAGCTTACGCATTGCCAGCTTATATCCCATTTCCTTAAGTTCCCGGAGTCTATTTATGTACATTTCTTCAGCTGGAATCGTACTGTCTATAAGGATAACCAGACGGTCATGAGGTGCCTGACACTGGGAATTGAGATCAGAAAATATGGAAATGTTATTTGCTGTCACGAATATTTCTTTGCCTGAAGCGAGTGCCTCAAGTCCTACAAGCTGAATGACCTCAAATCCCGGTATATCAACTGCGCCGTCATTCTGCCCGGTTCCCTGCAGGCTGGGATTTAACAGGTAATTGTTCTTTTGTGAAAATAACGAGTAGGCCTGCACGCTCATATTTTCATCAAATAACGGTATTAATGTAACAAGCATATCTTTCTCCTTCAAATCTAAATATATTTCATTTTATAGTTTACACTATTTATTCATTATACACAATATTCACATGAATTTCCATAGAAAATTTGTAAAATCCTCCCCAGCAAAAAAGCAGGTCATCCTCCCTGTGGGAAAACGATCTGCTTCCTTCTGCTAAAAAGCACTCCTCTACGCAGGCTGCTGTTCAGACATATGGCTTTGTACATATTCCTGTAATATTTCGGAAGCCTCCTCCAAATTCAGTCCCGATGCTTCAAGAAGCTGACTGAGCTCCTCCAGATCCCGGTCCCTTTTTTCTTTATAAAGCGCATCCAATTCGCTCTGTTCCGATTTCAGCCTTGTCCGCAGGGCCAAAATCAGTTCTTCCTTTTCCGCAATCTTCTCTTCCACCGTTTTTCTTTGTCCTCTTGCCATTTCTTACCTCCTGAAAACTATAATTACTATAGTATATGGACAAGTACCGGATTTTATTCATGTATCAGTTTTTTTATCGCCTCTTCAATCTGCTTATCCGTCATAACCGGAAGACTTCCACGTATTTTGAAAAGTTTCATGATATCATCATTATTAAGCGTAATCACATGCTCCTGCGCACTCTCTGGCTTCGGAATTACATACTGGTTCATTTCTTTTTCCAGTTCATTTAACTGCCGCATAACATTTGTAACCTGGCTTTTCCCTAAATTTACTGCCTCAAGCAGCTCATCATAGCTCTCAGCTATACTTTGACATTCCGGAATATCCTCATATATTTCCTCCGGATTTCCTATGATACCTGATTCACTGCCGTTTCCATAAACGTATCTGTTATCTTTGATGTTCCTGTCCAGAAAGTTCAGAGTCTGTGTTATCTTTCCACCTTCAACCGTTATGATAAGTTTTGCCATAATTCATTCTCCTTTGTTTTATTTCCATCTTATATTCTTTTCCTGCTTGAGTGAATTGCCTCTGCCGGGCAGACAAGCGCACAAAGGTGACATCCTACACATTTGTGCGGATCCAGTATTGGTTTTCTGTTCTCGTCAAGAGTGATTGCCTGGTGTCCGCCATCCCTGCATGAAATGGAGCAACGCCCACATCCAATGCATTTACTTCTCTGAAATTTGGGATAAAGTATTGTATCTCTCTCAATCTTCTCTGTATCACACACTGCATCCAGCCCCAAGCCAACTAATTCTTCCACACTTCTAAAGCCCTTTTCTGCAATATATCCTAAAAGTCCATCAATCAAATCATCTATGATCCGATAGCCATACTGCATCACAGCTGTAGTTACCTGAATGCTTCCGGAGCCCATCAGCATGAATTCCAGTGCGTCCTTCCAAGTTTCCACGCCGCCCATTCCGCTGATATGCATTCCTTTCAATTCTGGATTCTGTCCCAATTCGGCAATAAAACGAAGGGCAATCGGCTTTACGGCTGCTCCTGAGTATCCGCCTACAGCAGACTGTCCGTGTACAGAAGGTGATGAAACGTAGGTATGGGGATTAATATTTACAATACTTTTAATCGTATTAATTGCGGCAAGGCCGTCTGCTCCACCGCGCTTTGCTGCAAGGGCTGCCTCAGACATCATCCCTGTATTCGGTGTAAGCTTTGCAAGAATCGGGATATTACATCCCCTTCGTGCAGCCGCAGTAAACTTTTCCACCAGTTCCGGGATTTGTCCTACATCCGAGCCTAGTCCGTCCTCCGCCATATTCGGACACGAAAAGTTAAGCTCCAAAGCATCTGCCCCTGCTTCGGCAGACATTTTTGCCAGCGTTGTCCACTCTTCTTCATTTCGTCCCATAATGGAAACCAAAAGGAATTTATGAGGGTAATTCTTTTTAAGCCTTGCAAAAATTTCCATATTTTCTGTCACCGCATGATCAGAAAGTTGTTCAATATTTTTGAAGCCAATAATGGTGCCATTGTCTCCCTTGATTGCAGAGAAACGTGGAGATGCTTCATGAATATCCAAAAAACTGATGGTTTTAAATGCAGCGCCCGCCCATCCCATATCAAAGGCTCTTGCACACATCTCATATGTACTTGCGACTACAGAAGATGACAGCAAAAATGGATTTTCCAAAGGAATCCCGCAGATATTTGTCTTTAAAACAGATTCCGCATCTTTGTCATATGATATCTCTTCCTGCGGCAGTTCATGAAGTTTCTGCATCAATTTTTTTACTGGAACCTTCCCCGGCCGTATACATGCTTTTTCACATGGTGCATCACAGTCCTCACAGGGAAGCGTCTCTGGAAGTTTTCTTGCCGCTCCATCCTCGTTATCAAACCAAATACTCCTTAAGGCCCCGGCACAGTCTATTTTCGCACAGGTTTTTGTACATGGTGCGTTTTCACAGAGCGCACAGTTAATCATGTCATTTCTAAATATTTGTCTCTCATATCCCATAAATTCCTTCTCCTTTTCCTGCGAAATCATATATCCCATGTTATTCCTCCATAAATCTAAGACTTATTTCTACAACTCATACGGCGTCACCTGATATACATAGTAATTCAGCCAGTTAGAATACAGATTGTTACTATGTGACCGCCACTGCAGGTTCGGTCTCTTTGTATCATCGTCTCCCGGATAGTAGTTCAGTGGCTTCTCTATAGGCAGCCCTTTATTTTTATCGCGTATATACTCATTGTGCAGGGTATACCTGTCGTACTCCGGATGTCCCATGAGGAAAATCTGTTTTCCGTTTTCTGTCATACAAAGCAGAATGCCTGCTTCCTCCGATTCCGCCAAAACCGTCAGTGCGCTGCAGTTATGTATATCCTCATCGCTCACCGCTGTATGTCTGCTGTGAGGAATCATAAAATAATCATCGAACCCTCTCACAAGCGGAATTTTCCGATTCATCACTTTATGAGAGTAAACGCCGAACAATTTCTTAGGCAGCAGCATCTTTTCAAGGCCAAAATGATAGTAAAGTCCCGCCTGGGCACCCCAACAGATATGAAGTGTGGACATAACATGTGTTTTTGTCCAGTCCATGATCCCGCAAAGTTCTGCCCAGTAGTCCACCTTTTCAAAAGGGATCTGCTCTACCGGCGCTCCCGTAATGATAAGACCATCAAATTTCTTGTCTTTTACTTCGTCAAAGGTATTGTAAAATCTATTCAGATGCTGAATAGGTGTATTTAATGAAACGTGGCTGTTCATTTTCATGAATGTCACGTCAATCTGTAAGGGTGTATTGGACAATGCACGTAACAGCTGCAGCTCCGTATCCTGCTTCACCGGCATCAGATTCAGAATGCATATCTGCAAAGGGCGGATATCCTGATGCATCGCCCGGTATTCATCCATTACAAATATATTTTCATTTTCCAGAATTTCTTTTGCTGGCAGATCACTTTGAACTTTTATAGGCATAGTCTTTTTACTCCATTTCACATGATTCTAAAATGTCTGATTCAAGATTGGCTCATGCTTCTCCAAACTGTTTAAGGAACTCTTCCTCCGTTATAATGGGAATACCCAGTTCTTTTGCCTTCCGATTCTTAGAAGAGACCGAATCCGCATCATTGTTCACAAGGTAATTGGTTTTGGACGTCACGCTTCCCGTCACTTTACCTCCTGCCCCTTCCACATAGGCTTTAAATTCATCCCGGTTCTTATAATGATGCACTTCCCCCGTGATGACAAAGGTAAGACCGGCGCATTTTCCTGATGCGTCAGATGGTCTGTCTGCTTTTTCTATTGTAACCTCTTTTAACAGTGCTTTCAAGGAGGATTGATTTTTGTCATTCTCGTACCACTCCATGACTGAACCGGATTTTTCAGGTCCAATACCGTCAATGTCCTCAAATCCTTTTCTCTGCTCCAGTCTGTCCAGAAAACCTTCAAATCCATCTTTAGCGATAATCTTTTTCCCGGCGTCGACTCCAATCATAGGGATACACAGGGCATAAATAAAGTTGACCGGTTTTACCTGCCTGCTCTTTTCTATTGCGCGCATCATATTGGCACAGGATTTTTCGCCGAATCCCTCCATCTGCTTAATAACCTCTTCATGCTCTGGCAAATGATAAATATCAGCAAACTCTTTGATAAATCCTTCATTCATGAATTTCAGCATGGTCTGTATTGATAATCCGTCAATATCCATCCCCGCTTTACTGACAAAACGTGTGAATTTCTTGACATGCTTTGCAGTGCAGTCAGAGTTAGTACAATGCAATGTTTTGGTATGGCTTTTAGGACTGATGCGGATCTGGGTCTGGGCGCCGCAGACCGGGCACTTTGAAGGTACTTCAAACGTTCCTTCCGCATTTTTCACCGAAATGCACTTGGGAATAATCTTGTTTGCTTTGATCACTTCCAGCGTACATTGCTTCCCAATCCCCAGTCTCTCCATCTCACTGATATTACACAGAGAAGCCCGGGAAACCGTCGTCCCCTCAAGGGAAACCGGTTTAAAAACTGCTACAGGGGAAATTGTGGATGCCGCACAGGACCACTCCACATACAAAAGTTCCGACTCTGCAGACACATCCTGCCATTTGAAGGCATATCCTGCCCTGGTAGCATGATGACCGGTGACACTGCCGGAGGAAGCATACTCCGTATCATCATAACAGATGACCAGTCCGTCCACAGGAATATCCATCTCGCCGCTTTCCACCTTCCTTGTCCATCTATCAATCCCCTCAGGCAGAGTCTGCGCATCAAATGCCTCTCTGTCTATCACCGCAAATCCCTCACTTACAAGAAAATCCATTCTATCGCCCCAGGATTTCATGTTTTCCTCCAGATAGACCAACGTAAACGCATGAAAATGTACGTGCCTTTCCTTCACTTTCTCCGGATCGTCCAGACTTAAAGTCCCCGATGCCAGATTTCGGGGATTGGCATATTTTTCATCGTTATCTTCAATGGTATCATTAATCAATTCAAAATCTGTATAGGAAATAGTTGCCTCTCCACGCACGACCAGATGTCCCTGATACTTTATTTTCAGCGGAAATCCTTTTATGGAATTCTTTAAATAAGTAATGTTGGTTCCAGTTGTACCATTTCCCCGGGTAAGAATTTTTATCAATTTTCCGCCATCATAAGTAAGAACCAAAGTCAACCCGTCAAGTTTCCACGAAAGCCAGATGAGCTTATCCTCTGCCCATTTCTGTAATTCTGATATCTGTTTGGTTTTTGCCAGAGACAATGCCGGAAATTCATGCGCTTCTCTTTCCCCACTGTTTTCTTCCATTCCCGTATTCTGAGTGGGACTGTCCGGCAGGATATATCCCGTCTCTTCCTCCAGGGAAACAAGTTCATCGAACATAGCATCCCATTCATAATTGGACATAATCTCTTCTCTGCCGTTATAGTAAGCCTCTGATGCCTCATTCAGACGTTTTACCAGTTCTTCGCACCTCATTTTATGATTTTCCATCTATTCCAGCCTCCAATTCTGCAAGTTTTCCTTCAATATCGCCATTTTCCCTTTCAAAATCATTTTAAATAAAACCCGTTTTTCATAAAAATGCTCGTTTTTTCATTTATCGTTTATCGTTTTCATAATTTTTTATATCAATTCATACATAACAACGGTAAAATCCTATTTTCTACCATATCTATTTTGGTCTTACACAATATTTTGTGCTTTTACCTGATTTTCCTCCAAAGCAAGAATTATATAACACTTGTAACTCTCCCTCTGAAAGCTGCCTGTACTGCCCCGGCGCAAGCCCTGAAAGCAGAACATTCATAACTCTGATTCTTTTAATTGCGACGACATGATACCCCATTTCCTTTGCCATGCGTTTAATTTGTCTGTTGACTCCCTGAGTCAGAATTATTTTGAAAGTATATTTTCCCATTTTTTCTATTCTACATGGCTTTGTTTTGACATCCAGTTCTGTGAGATAAACTCCCGATTCCATCTTATGAATGAACTCATCTGAAATTTCTTTATTTACTTTAACCACATACTCCTTTTCATGGTCTGCACTTCCCCGCATAATAGCATCAATCAACGCGCCATCATTGGTAAGGAGCATCAGCCCCTCGGAATCCTTATCTAATCTGCCCGCGTAAGTCACTCTCACAGGAAATTTAATCATGTCCGTGATTTTTTTATCTGCAAACCGGTCCTTTTCCGTACAGACGACGCCAACCGGCTTATAATATGCCAATACCACTTTTTTATTTTTCCCATGTACTGGTCTGCCATTCACAAGTATCTGGTCTTCCTCACAGACCTGCATTCCTGTCACTGCTTTTTCTCCATTTACTACTACTCTTCCTTCCTCAATCAAGCGATCCGCTTCTCTTCTGGAGCATATGCCGCAGGATGCCAGATATTTGTTCAGTCTCTCTTTATCCATCTTTGTACCCTTTACCTTTCTGCCTATCTATAAGCCGGGCTCATCGACTTTAGTTCTTTCGGACCAGATATACTTTATATTTTTCCTGATCTGCTTTATGACACTTCGTCTTGATCAGAATCCCCTTTTCTTCATATTCTTGGCTGATTATATGGGAGTGCTCCATAAAATAAGAAGCAACATTCCCTTTTTCATAGGGAATCAGAAATTCTGCCAGGATATATTCGGCGTATACTTTCTCCAGAATCATATCTGTCAAAAGCGTAAGTGACTCCGGTTCCTTTGCCGAAATGTAAATTTTGTCCTCCCCTACGATCTGCGGGTATCTGATCGGCTCCTCTAGCCGATCTGCCTTATTAAATACGGTAATCATCGGTATCTTCCCAGCGCCAAGTTCCTCCAGCGTCTCTCTGGTCGTATTCATCTGTTCCCGATAGTGCGGATCCGAATAATCTACTATCTGAAGAAGTAAATCTGCATTTAACACTTCTTCAAGCGTAGAATGAAATGCCTTTATCAGGCTATGGGGAAGCCTGTGGATAAATCCTACCGTGTCTGACAAAAGAAAATCCCTGTTATTTCCGGTACTGATTCTTCTCACAGTCGTATCCAGAGTGGCAAAAAGCATATCTTTTTCCAAGACTTTCTTCTCCTGATCCATACCGTAAGAATCTATCATTGCATTCATAATGGTAGACTTACCCGCATTTGTATATCCCACCAGGGCAACCATCGGTACTCTGGCTTCTTTTCGCTTTTTACGCTGTACCTGCCTTTCCTTGACCACCTCATCCAGTTCCCTTGAGAGCTCTGAGATCCGATGCTCAATTCTTCTCCTGTCAAGTTCCAGTTTTTTTTCACCTGCTCCACGGCTGCTCATGCTGCCGCTGGTACCGCCCTGCCTTGTCAAGGCCTCATGCATCCCTACCAGTCTTGGAAGCAGATACTTTAACTTTGCGGATTCCACCTGCAGCTTCGCCTCTCTGGTTCGCGCTCGAGTCTCAAAAATATCCAGAATAAGGGATGTCCTGTCCATAACCGGTACCCCCAGCTCCTTTTGCAGATTACGAAGCTGGGAAGGCGTAAGCGTATCATCAAATATCACCAAAACAGCTTCAAGGAGGCTGACCGCCTCCTTTACCTCTTTCACCTTCCCGGTTCCAATATATAATCCCTTGTTTATGCCCTCCATTTTCTGGGTGACTACACCCACCGGCTCCATAAAGCATGCTTTTGCGAGACTCTTTAGTTCTTCCATGGAATGGACGAAATCTTCCTTCCTGGTTCCGTCATCCACACCCACCAAAAGCACGCGTTCGTAAGATGCATCTGTCTTCGTGCTATTTTCATTTTCCATATCCATTTCAACCCTCAAATCACTGATATAATTCTTCAATTAATTCAAAATAATTTTCAAAAGTTTTTTTGCAGCATTCCGGATTTTTAATCGCAATTTTTCCTGTTCTCAGTCCGATTAACGTAAATGCCATCGCCATCCTGTGATCCTCATAAGTTTCAACTTCACTTTCCCGTATCTGTCCGGGCAAAATTCTGATTCCATCATATTCCGGCACTTCCTCGCACTGTATTCCCATACGGTCCAGTTCCGTTAAAATAGCATTTATCCTATCTGTTTCCTGATATCGGATATGACCAATATTTCGAATCAGCGTCGGGCTTTCGGCAAATGGGGCTAAAGCAGCCATTGTCATTGTTTGATCTGAAAAGTCTTTCATAGACAGATCCATGCCCGGATAGTCCCTGAGACGGCTTCCCTCTACAAGCACCCCTTCCTGCCTGTCGCAAAGGCTGCATCCCATATCCTGTAAAACCTTCAAAAAATTAATGTCTCCCTGAAGAGAGTTTCTATGTATATTCTTTACAATAACGTCTGTTTTTAGTAAAGGAGCCATTGCATAAAAGTAACAGGCGCCGGAAACATCCGGCTCTATCTGGTATTCTTCAAGACCAAATGAATACATATAAGGGACCTGACAAATATTTTCATTTTGGGTCACGTGGATGCCAAACTGTTCCATCATGGCAATGGTCATCCGGATATAGGATCCTTCTGCCCTGTCTCCAGAAAGAATCAGCTTTAATCCATCATTGAGCAATACCCCTGACATTAAAAGTGCACTGGCAAACTGACTGCTGATTCCTGTGTCAACTAAAACTTCCTTCATTGAAATAGCATGGGACTTCATAACAAAAGGGAAATGATCTTCTTCCCCTTTAAAAATA
This sequence comes from Lachnospiraceae bacterium, assembly GCA_014804785.1. GTDB lineage: Bacteria > Bacillota > Clostridia > Lachnospirales > Lachnospiraceae > Suilimivivens. The sequence goes on along the minus strand of JAAUZD010000023.1, from coordinate 24,909 downwards.
AATATAACACCTGCTCTTTTTAAAATATCCAGCAAGGGCTGCATGGGTCGTCTGCACATCTGCGGTGATGCCAGAAGTTCATATTCTCCCCCTGAAAGAGCCAGCATAACCGTCAGAAATCTTGCGGCGGTGCCGGCGCTTCTCACATCAATGGATGCATGGGGATTCGGTATTTTCCCTCCCATCCCTTGAATGATCACATCTTTCGATTTTTCATCTGCTTTCACTTCAAATCCTAGTTTTTCAAGACTGTCCAGAAAAGCCCTGGAATCATCACTGAATAAAACGCCATGGAGCGTACATCTGCAATTAGATAGCGCTGCCAGCAGTAGTGCCCTGTTTGTCATGCTCTTTGATCCCGGTACTTGTATTATTATCTCCTTTACATTCTCAAGTTTCTTTACCTGATAGACATTCATAATAATTAAATCTCCATTTAATTTATTTTCTATAAGCACTAAACAACGGATGCCACGCTTTACGTGCCATCCTTATGTTCAGCCAAACAAGACCTTTGTTGCAGCCATTTTGCCACGCCGTCCTGCTCATTAGATAAAATTACATCCGTTGCATATTTTTTCAATTCATCTACTGCATTTTCCACCGCATATGCTTGATCCGAAATCTGAAACATGGGAATATCATTTACAGCATCTCCAAAGGATATAATCTTACTGCATTTCCAGATTTTCTTAAGTTCATTAATTGCAACTGCCTTCGATGCCCTTGCCGGCATGATTTCAAGCCAGTATTCTGATCTATACAATTCTTTCTGAAAAGTGACCCGAAAACGCGGATCCTCCTTCATCTGTTCATATGTCGCCTGCAGTTCTTCCTTTTCTCCAATACAGGTAAAGTAAAACATGTCTCCCTGATAAATACTATCTTCATCCTTAACGGATTCCATCCGTTTATCCCCTTTTCTGGCAGAAAGATAATTTCTGATGCCGTCATTTTCATGGCTGGGATACCACAACACTTTTTCCTGATTATCCCGGTAGGTATAGACCAGCGGAAACAATCCCGACGCTTTCAGTAGATTGGCAGCAAACTGCTGTTCCTCCTTTGAAAAGCCGGTGGAATATAATATCTTTCCTGTATCCGCTTCCACAATAAATGCTCCATTATAGATAATGACCGGAATATGTACAGACAATCCCTTCGCCACCTTTGAAGCCGACGACAGGGATCTGGCTGTGGCATAAGTAAATTTCATTCCATTTTCAATCAATCCATTTATAATCTGAAGGCTGTATGGGCTGATTTGTTCACGAGAGTTTAAAAGTGTTCCATCTAAATCACTTACATACAAAATATCTTCTTCCAAATCACTTCCTCCTTACCCTGTTCAGCATCTGCCCGTCACAACACTCCTCTGCCTCCTATAACTATAACAATTTTTTGCCGTCCTGCCAAGAAAAACATCCATACGACTCTATCTTTTTACCACTCTTTGTTTTTCACGATTCTCACAGAAACAAAGTAAGAAATAATCATGAGCACCGCTGAAATTGCAAAAAGCATCATACTTATGCCTGCACCTGACAAAAATAATTCCGCTTCTTGAAAGGAAATTCCCATCTTTTCACACAGATACATTCCTCCCACAATCACACCCCCGAACAGCAGCATACAGAAAATATAAATATACCTTGCTTTTTCTGCCCCTAGTTTGAACATTGCTGGAAGAGAACAGGCATTCACTGCCATGAACACTGCGACAGTTGCTGCGATTTCGACCCGTTCAAATGCCTGGCTATCTATATCAGCCAAAAAGCAGAGCAATAAATTGAGCAGCCCACCGATTCCTGCAACTCCCAACATAATAATCAAAACCAGAATATACTTTGCCAGTATCAGCATTCTCGTATTAATCGGCATGGTAAGCGCAAACCGTGGAAAGGAAACAGATTCATCATAGCTCATAGTACTCATTACCAGCGAACCACACATCACTACACAGTAAATGATAATAAAACTGAACGAATTTATCATCAATGACCATAAAACCAAAAAACCAAGAACCAATCCCAATTGTTTTCCCAATCCTTTAAGCAAATATAAATCTTTTAAAATAAGTCCTTTCATTATTTCCTCCATTTCTAAAGCGCTCCTAATGCGCTTCTTTTGACTACCGCTTTTCCTCTGCTTTTACAATATAAAGAAGTATATCCTCTATATTTGCCCGGTCCACAACAAAGCTGTTTTCACCTTTACGCTCTGCCGCTCTCCAGAAGTCGCTTTCCTTCATTCCCCTAACATCTCTGACAAGCACACTTGTCTCAAATGCATTCTCTTCTTTTCCTACAATAAGTTCTTTCGGTATCAATGCTGCCTGCGTTTTGCTGCATCTTACAATACCGTAATTATACAAAAGTTCATCCTTATTTTCTGTAAATAAAAGCTTCCCCTTGTGAATCAGCATGACATAGTCCGCTATTTTTTCAATATCGGATGTTACATGTGATGAAAGGAAGATTGTGTGTTGTTCGTCCTCAATAAATTCCCTGAAAATATCCAGAATTTCACTTCTGATGATCGGATCCAGTCCGCTGGTGGCTTCATCCAAAATCAGCAGTCTGCTGTCGTGGGCAAAAGCAACGGCAATAGATAGCTTCATCTTCATCCCCTTGGATAAATCCTTTATTTTTTTACCAAAAGGCACTTTAAACCGTGTCATATAGACTGTAAACTTATCATCATCCCATGTCTTATAAATGTTCTTCATAATATGCCGGATATCCCTAACCTTCAATGAAGCCGGCAGGTTACATTCATCAAACACCACGCCAATCTGCTCCCTCCATGTACCATCCTGCTCATTGCAGCCAATCTGATGCCCCAGCATTTCTATTTCCCCATTTTCTATCGGGGTCAGCCCTAAAATAGCGCGGATTGTAGTGCTTTTCCCCGCTCCGTTTTCGCCCACAAATCCCACTATGGTTCCAGAAGGAATTTGAAAACTAATGTTATCCAATTGAAATCCTTCATATCTTTTGGTTAAATTATTAACTGAAATTGCATTTTCCGTACTCATACGCGCCTCTCCTTTATCCTCTTCAAATCTCACCTTTATGATGCCCTGTTACGGCATCTTTCTGTCCTTTCAGACACCGCACTCATATAAAATATCAATTATTTCCTCAATTTCTTCTCTGCTTATCCCACTCTGTTGTGCTGTGGATATTGCTTTTGAAAGCAATTCTTCTATCTGCTTTAGTTTTTCTTCCCGGACCAGTCTAGTATCCGCTGCTTTCACAAAACTTCCTTTTCCTACTATAGTTGCAATAAAACCATCTTTTTCCAATTCTTCATAGGCACGCTTAGTTGTAATGACGCTGATCCGCAACTCCTTTGCCAGTGTTCGCATGGACGGAAGGAGATCTCCCTCTTTCAGCTGACCATTCATAACCATGGTCTTAATCTGGATGGTAATCTGCTCATAAATAGGTTTATCACTTGAATTGCTTATGATGATGTTCATTTTCTCCCTATGCCTTTCAGAACGCTCTTTCAACCATCACACCTGTTTTGTATGACAGTCGTATTAATAGTTGTATAATGTATATATCATATATATACATTATTGTCAATATGTATTTTTTCATATTCATTACTTTCCTACAAAGAAAAAGCACCAGTCACATTGTCCTCATGAACAGTGGACAAGACTGATGCACAGTTGCAAAATTATATCATGATTTAATTTTACCACAATCTTTCATAGAGTAACGGTATGATTTCCTCCGGTCTATCCACAAATACATCTGCTCCCGCTGCTTTCTGCTCTTCCTTGGTACGGAATCCCCATGTCACCGTGATACAATCCATCTGTGTATTCTGAGCAGTGGCAATATCCACCTCTGAATCGCCAACATAAACGGCATGTTCCTTTGGAATATTCAAGAGTCGCAGAGCCTCCAGCACAGAATCGGGCGCTGGTTTTTTCCGGAGTCCTTCTCTTGTTCCAATTGCCGTGCCCAAATACGATTCAAAATACTGCTTACTCAGTGCATCTACACCCTCCTGTAGTTTATTGGACACGATTGCCATAGAAAACCCACGTTTTTTTAATTCTGTCAACAGTTCCTGGATTCCGGGATATAAATCGGTCTTATCATTACAATGTTTTTTATAATGTTCTTTGAAAGCAGCAAACACCTTGTTCTGTTCTTCCACGCCTGTCCCTTCCGGCACTGCAAGAGCCACCAGCCTTTGAACCCCATTTCCAACAAAATGTCTGATTTCTTCAAGCGTCCGCTCCGGCATATGATTTTTTTTAAGCCCGTAATTCACACTGTCTTTTAAATCTTCCAAGGTATTGAGCAATGTGCCGTCCAAATCAAATATGACCGCTTCGTATTTTTTCTCTCTTAATAAAGCTTTTTTCTCTTCCATTTCAGATTCATACCTTCTTTTCATTTAATTTATTGCGTACAACGATAAAACAGATCAAGTGAGCAAATGCTGTGAGTGCCCAAGATACCGGATAGGAAATATACAAAGTGCGCAACGTCCTATCCCATCGAAAAACCGTATAGATCCAGATGATACGAAAGACACAGGCACCCATCAAAGATACAATCATCGGCATGACCGCATATCCAAGCCCCCTGATACACCCCACCAGAACATCCATAATACCGCACAGACAATAAAATGCACATATAATTTCCATTCTCTGTATACCGTAAGAAATCACCTGCAGGTCAGGAGAATAAAAGCCTAATATCTGTTGCCCCAGCAATACCGCGCCATTTCCCATCACCACACCAATCACGGTCACAAATAACAGGCATTCTATTAATATTTTGTTGATTCTATCGTATTGTCTGCCGCCTAAATTCTGTCCTGTGAAGCTGACTGCCGTCTGATGAACGGAGTTCATTGCCGTATAGACAAATCCTTCTATATTGCTCCCCGCTGTATTTCCTGCCATGGCAATAGAGCCAAAAGAATTGACGGAAGACTGAATCAGTACATTGGAAATAGAGAACAGTGAGCCCTGTATTCCAGCCGGCAGCCCAATTGCAGCAATTTTTCTGAATTTCTCCCAATTCATATGCAGCTTGTTAAAGCATAATTTAAAGCAGCTTTCGCTCTGCATAAGACATCTGATGATAAGTGAGGTGGATACACATTGTGCAATCACTGTAGCCAATGCCACCCCCGCAACACCCATGTGGAATACTATCACGAAGCAGAGATTTAAAACGACATTTATAACACCTGCTATCGTAAGATAAACCAATGGACGCCTTGTATCTCCAATAGCTCTTAATATAGCGCTTCCAAAATTAAACAGCAACATAACCGGCATTCCAAAGAAATAGATGCGCATATATAAGACGGAATGATTGATGACATTCTCCGGCGTATCCATCATAAGCAAAAGCGGTTTTGCCGCCGCAATCCCCACAATTGCAAGCAGAATTCCGCCAGCCGCACTCACCAGGATGGATGTATGTACCGTCTGACTTACCTCTTCCTCCTGTCTCGCGCCATAATACCTTGCCACAAGCACATTTGCGCCTACGGAAAGCCCTATGAAGAGATTCACCAGCAGATTGGTCAGGGATCCTGTCGCGCCAACCGCTGCAAGCGCTTCGTTTCCTGCAAATCTTCCTACCACAATGACATCAGCCGCATTAAATAACAGCTGCAGGATACCGGAAAGCATAAGCGGTAATGTAAAAAGCATGATCTTTCCAAACAGCGGTCCATTGCACATATCGATTTCATAGGATTTACGTACTTTCTTTTCCATTTTACCTGTCCCTTTCCTGTAACAGTTCTTTTATCTGCCACGAACCTGTTTTTCTTTTTTTCATAGAATAATAAAAGAAACATGATTTGCGAGGTTGCTATGGCTACAGTAATTTTAGATGCCGGACATGGCGGGGCTGACCCCGGCGCTGTCTATCTTGGGCGTACGGAGAAGGATGATGTACTAAGACTTGCCCTTGCCATAGGGGAGCTTCTTGAGCAGTCCGACATAAATGTGATTTACACCCGCACGGAAGATATTTATGAGACTCCGGCAAGAAAAGCCGCCGAAGGGAATGCCTCCGGCGCCAATTATTTCATTTCCATCCACCGTAATTCCAGTCCTTACGCGAACCAATACACAGGCGTCGAATCTCTGGTCTACGATCGATACGGAAAGGCACAGCAAATGGCGGAAAATATCAACCGCCAACTGGAACGCACCGGCTTTGCAAACCAGGGCGTACATGAGCATAAAAGTCTTGCCGTCCTTCACCAGACCCAAATGCCTTCTCTTATTGTAGAAGTAGGATTCATCAATACGGAGCGGGATAACCTGCTTTTTGACAGCCGTTTTTCTGAAATTGCACAGGCGATTGCCGACGGCATATCTATGTCTTTATGAAACAGCATAAGTACATCATCCGCTGATATCCTGAAAACAGACCTCAAGCAGCGCTGCAATGCAGTCTGCTTTCAGGATACCGTTCTGTTCCTCTCCCGCGCAGGCAGGATTACAATTTTGCTTCTAGGTCGTCTAAGGCTGCATAGCCATAGAAAAAGGCGGTGTTCGCCATCGTCATCTGGGCAAGGTTCTTATTTTCCCTGCATAGCTGCGCTATAAATCTTCCGTATAAATCCAGCGTCTCATCTGAATAGGTGGACAACTCCCCTCGAAGGTACGTCTCATAAGAAGTATTGTAGGGCGTATCCTCCGCAGTATGAATGCTCCGTGCATTGCCTGCCGCCTTAGGATATTTAGCGGCGAATTCCTCCATCCAGTCCACCTGGATCTTGACAATTTCCTCTATGATTTCTTTTTTGGCTTCCGGAATTTCAGGGAAAGCATCTTTAATCTGCATATATTTTATGGGTGCTGTGCTTTCCATCATCCGTCCGTATTTTTCCGTAATCAGATTGTATCCTTTGTCGTTTGCCTTATGAAAATCCCTGATATAGCTTTTCAGCATTTCTTCCGTCCATGTATAGTACTGGCTTTTCCTCATAATGGAAAAGGTATTCCAATCATCCTGACAATCAGCTCTTCCGCCCTCATTTTGGACCTTATCAAAAGCTTCCCATTCCAGAGAAACCAGTTCGTTTACCAGGGCCGCCTTGAAGGAGTCATCCGTCTTTTCCTTTTCCGGTATGCTTCTTAAGATATTATCTGTATGGTTGTCCAGATAATTATCCTCGCCGCTGGTCAGCCCCTGTTTCTTCATCTCCGCGATGATTAGTGCAACGATAATCTCTATAGTCTGTGGGATCCTGTCATCTCCTGCCGGAAAATCTACCAGCGCATTTAAAATGTCCCTGATTTCAGGCAGCACAGCCAGCCTTTCCATTCCTTTATGCATCCATTTATAAAAAGGTGCGTAAGTTCGGTTCAAAAGATAGACCATAGCCATAGTATGCTTCATGAACTCCGAAAGCGCAATCGCCGCCGTCACTTTCTCTCCTCTGCCGGACATTCTGGAATAGTTATACTGTCCCGACTGTGCCATCAGCGCTGCTTCACGGGCAATTTTCTTAATTCTCACTTCCTCAGGATAATAGGAAAGGATTCCTCTTCTGATCCGTGTAAACTCTCCCAAATCGTCCCTGAACACTTTGCCATTTACCGCTGTGGCAAGTCTGTAATCATCCAAAAACAACCATTGATTCTGCGTCGTCGGCACATCCCGAAGACCGATCAGGTTTTCATAGAAATCACCTATCCTGAAAACACCTACTCTTTTCTGTGCCTTTACCGTGGTAAAGCGGGTTATGCCCATGTAGGTGGAAGGAAGCGCCTCATACGCCTTCTGCAATTCCTCACCGATTTCATCATACACCGGATCCGTGAGCCACATACAAAATCCCGGTCCGAAATCATGATCCCGTGACACTTGGTCATCAAAGCCAAAGCATTCCGATCCCTCTCCCACAAGACCAACTGCTATCATCTGCTCATATTCAGGAAATTTCTGCCGAATCATCGGTATGCCGTATTCCTCATAAAAAGCCTGACACAGTTCCATTCCGTTTTTAAACTGTCTGTTTCTCACCGGAAGATTCTGCATTTTTTCGGTTACTGCACTTAAATTCTGCAGGGTAATTTCATATGCCCTGTTTTTCCCAACATTTCTTTCGATTTCATGTAGCGCCAGCTTATAATAGCGGGCAGATTCCTCTAAATTTCCCGCCAGGTATTGGGCTTCCCCCATTGCCGAAAGTGCACCGCTGTAATGATAATCCCTATCCTCATCCATCTCAAAGATGGCAAACGCTTTTTTCAAATTACCAATGGCCTCGTCGAGCCGTCCCAGCTTTAACTGGGATGCGGCAAGATTAGTGTAAGTCACCGCTACCTCTATCCGGGCTTCGCTGTACATAGATGCGATTCCCAGGGCACGCTCCAGACAGTCACAGGCACTTTCATAATCGCCCATCTCCTGAAACAAAAGACTCATATTATTGTACAGACTGGCATACCGGAAGTCTGTGGGGGAAAGTTTTTCCGTATAGACTGCTTTTACTTCCTGATAATATGCCATGGATTCCCTAAGCAATCCCGCAGCTCTGCATGCGTTTGCCACATTCAGCAATGTGGTTGCATAAGCAATGCTGCCCTTCAACCCCGTCTCATCCATCAATATAAGCACCTGCCTGCAGCAGGATATGGATTTTTCAAACTCTCCTGTTTCCCGGTAATGTCCTATCATTTCATTTAGCAACGTTATTAGCGAACCTGTATCCCGCTCTGCCGTTGCCTCATTTATTCTTTGAAGTAAAAAAGATTCCACCTGATCTACCTTGTGCTGTGCAAACAGCCTGTCAAGTTGATTTAAAACCTGTTCAATGTTCATAACTTTCATCCTCCATTCCAGTAAAAATTATGATTAAATCATCTTCCTCTTTTTATTAATCATTATACTGCATTCCTTTCATTTTTCAAGCGCACCGGTTGCTACTATTTACATATTATATAGTAAGAATATACTTTAGGAATTATTTTATGTACTTTTCAATTATTATCGTAATTTTTGCACTTCTTCTTATTTTAGTGCTTGGCACCTGCCGCAAACGCTGGGCAATTAAGAAGGTCTGTTCTATGACCTCTATAGAAAAATGTGAGCTTTTAAATTCTCTCATCAAACCCTTTGGATACTGCTATGATAAAGAGCAGGATCTCATCTCTTCCCGAAATGATGCCTGGCAGAGAGAAGCAGGCTACACCGCTTTGTTTGACCGTTCAGCGCCCCTTTTTAACATGGTATTTGATTATCTCCCGGTTTATTTTCCCTATCAGAATCAGACCTGGCTGATTGAACTCTGGAAAGGACAGTATGGAATCAACACAGGAGCAGAAATCGGCGTCTACTACGCTGACCATCTGTTATCTGAAACGGAACTTCCCACTGCCCACTTCAAAGTTGTATCAGACTGCGATATGCTGCCTCTTTCCTTTTGCCTTACAAAGGAAAAGGTGCCTATTGCATCCGTTTCCAAAAGAACATGGTGGCTTACCGCTTTCTGTATGGGGCAGTCTTCAAAGCCAGAGCAGCTGTATCTGAACGCTTCTATTATCTTTCCGGACTATGACATGATGCACAGCTTTTTAGATGCTCTGCACCAGACAAATCTTTCCCAAGAGTTTATAAAGACATGCGGAAACGAAATCCGCATCCAGTATGGCGGTCCCCAGGATCGACATTACAACTGCTTCCAACGTCTGATCCGCGCATGGTCCCAGTTTACTAACCGGATTTTCTGCCGTATTTATTTATATATCACTCGTTATTTTTGTTTGACGGTAGATAAACTCCTATATCTATATTACCTCCTGCCGTTTGCTTTCCGCAAGATGCTTAAACCTCGCAGATGTTGCAGATGCAAAAATAAATGAAAGGATATCATCCATGAGCTATTATTCCCGTCTTTCCCGCGCCTTTGAGAACGCACCGGTTTTACCTTTAAATAAATACAGCCGTTATGCAATTATCAGTGACTGTCACAGAGGCAGCGGAGACTCCAACGACAATTTCTTAAAAAACGAAAACCTTTATTTTACTGCCCTTAGCCATTACTATGAACACGGTTTTACTTATATTGAACTTGGAGATGGGGATGAGCTGTGGGAAAACAGAAAGATGAGCCAGATTATCGAAATCCATAACAATGTATTCTGGCTCCTCTCCCTGTTCTACAAATGCGGCAGGCTCTACATGATTTATGGAAATCATGATATGGAAAAGAAAAGACCCGGCTACAGTGACTCTATGTGTTCTTCCTTTTTCTGTACCGATGCCCAGTGCACTCAGACCTTATTTCCCACACTTACTTTTTATGAAGGCCTTATATTAAAAAGCACTTGTTATGATTATCAATTATATCTTACACATGGACACCAGGCTGATTTTTTTAATTCTACCTTATGGAAATTCAACAGGTTTCTTGTCAGATATATCTGGAGGACACTAGAACATTTCGGCGTTCTGGATCCCACCAGCGCCGCAAAAAATTACACCCATAAGGACAGAATCGAACAACGCCTTGGAGATTATGCCCAGCATATGCAAAGACCTCTGATGACCGGTCATACACATAAACCCCGGCTTGATCCTGCCGCTCCTTACTATATGAACACCGGCAGTTGTGTCCATCCACGCTGTATTACCTGTATGGAAATTGAAAAAGGAATTGTCTCTTTAGTCAAATGGACTCTGTCCGTAAAGAAAGACAGAACCCTCTACGTGGCAAGAGAGATTCTGTCTCAATATCCGCTTCCAATTTAAACACAGCGGTTTCTTATCATTCTTCGACGTCTCATTTCTTTTGGTTGCTCCCCTTCCGCCAAAGAAGAAATCCAATTCCTAAAAGGAGTACCACTGTCACGGCAAGACCGCCCTCCAGCCCAAAAGCGCCGCCATTTACGATTTCCATTCCTTCCACTGCGGTGCTTTTGAGCACCGTACAATCAACGCTCATACCGCTGACTAATATACCATACACGTTCCCCTGTACCAGATTCCACATGGAATGAAATGCTCCGACTCCCCATATATTTCCTCCTTTGATAAAATAAATGGAAGCAAACAAACCATAGAGCACCAGATTTACAAAGGCAAGGACGCTGATACCGCTATTGAGCAAATGCATTGCCGCAAATACAAGGGCATTCAGTAAAACAGCCGCCCACATAGGATTACGCCTTCCCACAGATACCATGAAATATCCACGGCAAAGAACTTCCTCCGCCATCCCTTGAATCATAAATCCCAGCACAAACAGCACAAACATTCCTATTCCAAAGTTTTCAGCAAATCCATCAAGCTTAAGCGCCCCTGTCAGTACGCAGATCAAAACAGCTGCCGAAAACACTAAAAATCCTGCTGCAAGTCCAATCAGATAATCTTTTATAGCGCCTTTTCTTGTAAAGCCTAAGGTTACCGGATTTCTCTTCTGAATCAATTTGCAGAACGCAAACACGATCAAGATCATGGCAATATTAGTAAACAACGATAAGACAGCAAAAATGTCTGTACCGCCGATCTGCGCTGCCGCTGCCTGATAATCCGCGTTTCTTGAAATCAACAACAGTTCGCCGAGTATCTGGAACAATATCTGCCCAATTCCAACCACAAGGAAAACTATCAGAAAGACAAGAATCTCTATAAACCAGTTCATCCCCTTCTTTTTTTCTGACGCCAGGATAACCGCTTCCGGCTTTTGACTGCTCATCTCCATCTTCATGATAAATTTCCTTTCTTCTTAATATTCTGATACACCTGATGCATGGTCATCCCCTGCACAATGGTGGTAAAGAATACAATCGCATAGGTTCCGCCTAAGATAATATTGTAGATTTCATCTCCTACCGTCCCTCTGGTGCTCATGGCAAGGGCAACAGAAAGCCCTCCCCTTAGTCCTCCCCATGTGAGCAGCTTTATGAAGCTTATTTTGTCATACCCATCAGGAAGATGGCCTATAAACACGGAAGAAACGCCAAGACTCCCTGAACGTCCAATCAGATTTGCCACAATCGCAATCAAGGACAAAATCAGCACATGAGGCATCTGAAGAATATGAATAAAGGTCAGACCCAACATCACATACAAAACAGAATTCAGCAATGTATCCAAGATTCCCCAGCAAATATCAAACTGCTCCAGTTCAAGGGGACATCCCTTCTGTTGTGCAAGGTTGCGGAGTGCAGAAAACAAAACGCCGCAGACAACAGATGCAATTGCCCCGGAAAAATCAAAATATTCGCATAATACATATGACATAGATACAGCCAAAAGGCTGGTAAAAATCTGCCTTGCCGCATCCTTGGTATGACGGAATACGGGGTAACAGACCGCCGTAACAACCAATCCCACCAATACTGCCCCAAACAATTCCTTTGCCATCACAAAGAAAAATCCGCCGCTTTCCTGTGCCGTAGCCATACTTGAAAAGAAAACAAACAGCGCTACGCCCATACCGTCATTGAGAAGCGATTCGCCTTCAATAATAAAGCTGATACCTGACGGGAGCTTAAACTTTTTCAAAATACTGGTTGCCGCAATGGGATCAGTGGGTGCAACAATGCTCCCAAACATCAGACAGACCGGCAATGTGAGCGACAGACCCAGAAACTGCCCTGCTACATAAAATAAGATCCCATAAAATACTGCGCCCAGAAAGGTTGCACCGACTGCCAGAAGAGATATTGCCCTAACATGTTTTTTAAAATCTAAAAGCCGCATATGACAGGAGCCCGCAAACAGCATAAAGCATAGCACACCTTCAATCAGAAAATCTTCCAGATTAAACATCTTAAAGTTCGTGATCGTCTGCATGACCGTATCCGTTCCCTGGCGCAGCATGCTCACCCCTACCAGAATCCCGCCAATCAGAACAGAAAATAGCATCAGTGAAATCTCATAGGTGAACTTCGTCACTTTCTCATTGAAAAAACCAAGCCATACCACAAGTGTCAGCAAAATAACCGTACTTATCAAAAATGTGTTCATCTTCCACTATCCTCCTTGTGCCTTATCCTGTCTTATTGTATACTTCTAGTAGTGGAAAAGTCAACAAATGACTAAAATTGAAAACGCAAGAGGTGAAGATATGAATATAAAAATAAAAAACCAGCTTTATCTAAGTGCATTCTGCGCAATCATAGGTGCATTTACAGGAACCATCATATGGCTTTTCCTGAAAGTAATGTCAATTGGAATGTCCTTTCTCTGGGAATGGCTTCCCGGACAGGTCGAGCTTCCCTTTTATACGATTCTTGTCTGCATATCCGGCAGTGTACTGATCGGTATCTTCCGGAAAAAATTTGGTGACTATCCGGAAGAGCTCTCTGCCGTTCTGGGGAAAATAAAGATCGAGAAACATTATGAATATCGAAACATGCTGGTTCTACTTATTGCAGCACTGCTGCCGCTGCTAATTGGAAGCAGCGTAGGACCTGAAGCCGGATTGACAGGAATCATCGTCGGTCTATGCTGTTGGGCAGGTGAAAACCTTAAATTTGCACGCAAACATGCAAAAGAATATTCCGATATCGGTATGGCAGTCACTTTAGGCGTACTGTTCCATTCCCCTCTCTTCGGCATATTTGCTGTAGAAGAAGAAAATCAGGAACAGGGAATCCCTGAACTTACCAGAACTTCTAAGGTCTTCATCTATGGACTTGCATTGGCAGCTGGAAGCGGAATGTACCTTTTGATGTCTGCCCTGTTTGGCGCCGGGATGGAGGGATTTCCGTCCTTTCCGCCGGTAGAAGCTGTACGTCAGGATTATCTGATGATTGTCCTGTATATCTTCAGCGGATGCCTTCTGGCTATATTTTACCAGTTCACCCATCACACTTGTCAGGTAATCACTTCCAAAATCCCCGCCATATTGCGGGAGACTTTAGGCGGTCTTGTACTTGGTATCACAGGGCTTTTGGTTCCTGCCGTCATGTTCTCGGGCGAAGAACAGATGGGCATACTCATGGAAACCTATCTGGATTACCTTCCATGGTGTCTGATTGGCATCGCCTTTTTAAAAGTCCTGCTTACGAATATCTGTATTCAGTCCGGACTTAAAGGCGGTCATTTCTTTCCTGTGATATTTGCAGGCGTCTGCCTTGGTTATGGAATCGCAGGACTTATATTTCAGGAAAGTGCCGGACATGTTGTATTTGCAGCGGCAATCGTGACAGCTGCTCTTCTCGGCGGCATCATGAAAAAGCCCCTTGCTGTGACCATGCTGTTGTTCCTGTGTTTTCCGATTAAAATATTTATATGGATTTTTCTCGCTGCGGCAATCGGCAGCAAAGCAGGGTCAATTGCCAAAATATAATTTCCAGCCATGACAATTAGTCATGGCTGCTTCTCTTCTAAGGGCTCCTCTTTCTCATTTGACGCTTCTTCTCTCTCCAGCAGCTTATCTGCCCCCGTCTCACCGCTTTCTTCCGGTTCCATTTCCTCTTCTGCTTCTCTTTTCAACATTTTCCGATACATGAGTGCAGTGTAAATCAGAATCACTGCACTCACAATGGCAAATAGGATGCTGAAAGTCAGAAACAATGCATAATTCTCACCACCATTGTCCATCCTTGACTTAAATAACTGATATGCCAGATATAACAGATATCCTCCGGCAATCACATAAAAAGCCGCTTTTCCTTTGTCTTGCATTTTTCTTCTCCTTTATTTTATCCTTTTCAAACACTGAAATGTTTTGTCAATACTTTCTTTGCCCGCCACATATTCCTATTCATCGAGTTTAACATAAATCTGCTTAATACAAGCAAAGAATGGTCGCCTTATATATCGGTAGTCTTACGCTTTCAATAAACCTGTAGTTGAATTAATATTATAATAATAAATAAAAAATCATGAACTGTTCTCACTTTTCATACATATTTATAGTTTATAGGACTTAAGTGGCAAAAGGAGAATATTGGATTTATGGCTATCGGTTATTTGACCATACAGGCGCGGACTGGTCAGGATGCTGTCCCACTAAAAGGCGTACACATCAGGGTTTTGGATACACAGGGAAATCGTGTCTATGAACTACAGACAGATGAAAGCGGAGAAACAGAAGAAGTCCCACTCGAAACAATGGATAAACGTTTTTCACAAAATCCCTATTTTTCCGGATTACCATACATAAGCTATAATGTACTGGTACAGTCCGCCGGATTTAACTCTCTGTATATTTCAGATATCCCCATTTATGACGGCGAAACAGCGCTGCTGCCAATTGTACTTGTACCTATGCAGGAACTACAGCGCAGTCCGGTTCAGACGGAAATCCATATCGGAGGACCTGCAGTTGCAATGAATCAAATGCGTGAGCAGGAAGGAAGTGTTGCTGATTCCCGCGTACTGCGCCAGGTGGTAATCCCTAATCCCATCACGGTTCATCTGGGGTCGCCCAGTTCCTCTGCTCCTAATGTACAGCTCCGCTTCACCGACTATGTGAAGAATGCTGCCAGCAATGAAATCTATCCCACCTGGCCCGAAGCCTCCTTAAGAGCCAACATCTATGCCATTATCACGTTTGCATTAAATCGTGTTTATACAGAGTGGTATCAAAACCGCGGCTATAACTTTGACATTACCAACAGTACTGCCTATGATCAGAATTATATCTATGGAGGTCCGGTTTATGAATCCATCAGCAGGATAGTAGATGAAATTTTCAATGAGTATGTGCGACGTCAGGGGCAGAATGCTCCCTACTTTACTTCCTTCTGCAACGGAAGCACGGTCTCTTGTCAGGGTCTGTCCCAATGGGGAACGGTTACGCTGGCAAACAATGGACGTACCCCTCTACAGATTCTACGGTCTTATTATCCTAATGACATAGAAATCGTAGAGACAAACATTATAACCGGCGTGCTTTCTTCCTATCCGGGTACATCACTCAAAGTCGGAAGCACAGGACTAGATGTCCAGACGATTCAGACTTACTTAAATAGAATCCGTCAAAACTATCCTGCTATCCCTGCTATCACAGACGATGCCGGCGTTTTTGGAGAAAGCACAAAGGCTGCAGTTACCAAATTCCAGAGCATTTTTAATCTTACACAGGATGGTATTGTGGGGAAATCCACCTGGTACAAAATATCCAATCTATATACTGCAGTTGCCAGACTTGGGGAACTTGACAGTGAAGGGAACACGCTTGGAATCGGCACCGTACCGCCAGGTACAGTACTTCGGAATGGTAGTACCGGACAGGATGTCATCACACTGCAATATCTTTTAAATATCGTTTCCGAATATTACCCCGGTATCCCGGGGCCATCCCAAGACGGTATCTTTGGGGAAAATACCAGGCAGGCAGTTATTGCATTTCAGCGAGCAATGGGACTTAGCGCCGACGGTATAGTAGGTCCACTTACATGGCAGGCATTGTATAATGTGTATCTGGGAATCGATCAGAATATTCCCCTGCCAGAGCCTTCTCCCGGCACCGGAACTGGTGTCAGTGAGTATGTGGTGCAGCCAGGAGACAGTCTCTGGCTGATTGCCCAGCGATACGGAACTACCGTAGACGCCATCCAGCGCTTAAACGGTCTTGCCGGCAATCTGATCAATGTTGGGCAGGTTCTGAAAATCCCTTCCTCCGGTGTCAGACCTTACATTGAATATACGGTGCAATCCGGCGATACCCTCTGGCTGCTCTCAAGAAGATATGGAACCACCGTGGATGCCATTAGAAGCCTGAATGGACTTACCAGCGATATGCTGAACGTCGGGCAGGTATTGCGGATTCCCACGTGATTTGTGTAATACGGCTGACTTTAATCAGCGTTTCGCGAGCCAGCTTATTGTAATCAAAAAACTGCTTATCAACATGTAAAATACACTGTCGATAAGCAGCTTTTCTTTAAAATCGTTTTATGCGCATCCTCTTTGTAAGCGTAATCACAAGCAATAAATCCGCCCCCAGCCAGGCGGACACTTCTCCCCAGAAAACACCCTCGCTCCCAATTACACGGGTCAAAAGCAAAGCACATATTATCCGCATGAATACCTGTGCGAAACTGGACAACATAGGAACAAACGCATCCCCCATCCCCTGCATGGAGCATCTAAGCACATAAAGACAATATAGCAGTGGAAAGCCAAGCGCCAACACGCACAAATAACGGTATCCCACCTGTATCATTTCAACTGCTCCGTTTTGCGTTTCTTTGATAAAAAGTCCTACAATCTCTTCTCCGGCAAAGACCATGATGCCGGACATTATAAGGGCTGTCACAATTCCAATCAGCAATGCAGCAATAAGCCCGTCCCGTATTCTCCTGCTATTGCCGGTTCCCTTATTCTGCGCTGTATAAGTCAGGATACCTTGTCCATAGGAAGTCGCCGCCGTTTCCAGCAGCACATACAGCTTGTTGGCAGCGGCATATCCGGTCAGGAATAGAATACCAAAGCTGTTTACCGTTGCCTGTACCACCAATCCGCCTGCAGCGGTAATGATGTTCTGTATGCCCATGGGAATTCCCATCCTGACCTCTTCCAGCATAATGCTCCTGTTTATCACTCTGCTTTCTTTCCCTAACCGGCATATCTCAATCTTCCCCAGCACAATGATACAGTAGGCTGCCGCCAGAACCTGTGCCAGTACAGTACCCAAGGCAGCTCCCGCAATCCCCATATCCAGCCCTATCACCAATAAAATATCGAATATGATATTGCTAAGAGACGCTATAATCATGGCGTAAAGCGGCTTTCTGCTGTTGCCCAAAGCCCGCAGTATTGCAGCTGCTATATTATACAAAAAAGTGATGGGAACTCCTGCATACAGAATCCGCAGATAAGCCTGCGCCAGATCAAAAATCTCCGTTGGCGTCCTAAGCAGCTTAAGTCCCGGACTTATCATAATTTGCCCAACCACGGTGAATCCTACTGCCCCTACAGCTGCAATACAGCACCCTCCATAAACTGCCTGTTTCAACCAGTTTGTCTTCTTTTCCCCAAAAAAACGGGCAATGACAATGGAACAGCCTTGTGTCATTCCCGAAATCACACCGAACATGATAAAGGTCAGCCATTCCGTTGCCCCCAGCGCTGCCAATGCATTGGCACTCACACACTGACCTACGATGAGGGCATCCACGAAAGTATATAATTGTTGAAACAGATTTCCCAACATAAGCGGCATGGAAAATGCCAGTAATAAACGAGCCGGATTTCCTGCCGTCATGTCTTTTGTTCCGGTTGTCGCTGTCATAGTAAATTGGATCTCCTTGCAACTGATTTATTTCATTTTTCTAACATAGGTAATACACACCACATATGATACAATAACTGCCGCATAGTCCGCAATAGCGTTAGAATATATAACCCCGTCCAATCCAAAAAAGTAGTTGAGAATAAAAATCAGCGGTATCAGGAAAATTCCCTGCCTTAAGAGATTAAGGGCAAATGATGCCGCCACTTTCCCCATTGCCTGAATCATATTTGTACCAATGAACATAAGCCCCAAAATAGGTCCCGCCATCTGGAGAGCCACCAGTATTTTTGTGCCATATGCGACGACCTCCGGATCATCTATGAACGCATGCACAAGCGGCGCCCTTAAGACCATCATGACCGCAGTAAGCACTGTGCCGAGGACAACCGCCGCCACAGAAGAAAATTTGAAAATATCGGACAGTCTTTTTTTATTTCCTGCCCCATAATTATATCCAATCAGTGGCTGCACGCCAGTTCCAAGACCAAGCTGGATATAAACCGCCACTGTATTGATCTTCATGGCGACGCCCATACCTGCCACTGCTGCATTGCTGTAAGACACAAGAATCCGATTCAAAAGCACATTTGACGTTGTTGCAAGAATCGATACCATTGATGAAGGAAGACCTATAGAGACAATCTCCCATATCAGCCGGGGAGTCGGGCGAAAATCCTTTAATTTGATTGATAACGCTGTTTCTTTTCTGAAAAAATAAGAAGCATAAATGATACAGGCAACCATATTTCCTATGACGGTAGCGATTGCAGCACCTACGACTCCCATATTCAGTGCCAGAATCATAATCGGGTCAAGAATGATATTTGTCACGCTTCCCGTAATGTTTCCTATCATAGAATCCTTTGATGCCCCTTCACTCCTGATGATGTTGCTGAATGAGCCGCTGAATATAGAAAATGTAGCGCCTATGCCAATCCAGGTTAAATATCCTTTCGTATATTCGTAGGTATTTTCATCTGTACCGAGAATCCTCAGAATAAAATCCATCCCAAACAACACGACTGCACTCATAATAATCCCACACAGGATGGCAGCGTAACAGATAAAAGCGCTTACTTTCTTTGCCTTTTCCTTTTCACCTGTTCCTAATGCACGTGAAATGACAGAACTGCCACCGGCGCCAAACATGCCGGAAATTGCTGTAAAAATCAAGAATACCGGCGAAGCCAGTGAAACTGCAGAGACATATAGTGAGTTATGTGTCTGCCCTACAAAAAAAGTGTCCGCCATATTATACAAGATGATGACAATCATCGATAAGATTGTCGGTAATGCCATGTTAATCACTGCCTTGTGAACGGGTGCCTTTTCAAAAATCTCTTTTTTATCCATAATTTTATTATTCCTCCATTCTGTGCCATACTTTCTGGTTAATATTTTTTATCATTTGTTTCATCGTTTTCTCTGCCCCTTGAATCTCCTCAGGCGAAATATCCATGCATAGGGTTTCGTAGAAACTGTTATGTATTTCCTTAATCCTTTTGGCTGCCGGAATTGCCCGTTCAGCCAGATACAGACGCTTGATCCGTCTATCATTTTCATCCTCATAGACCGTAACATAGCCAATCCTGACCAGCTTCTTCACGGCCTTGGTCAATGTTGCTTTATCAACACGGATGTACTCCACCATTTCCTGCGCGGATGCGCCAGGATGATCATAAATGTACTCTACAAAAAATTGCTGTCCCCAACCTATCTCAAAATCAGCCAGACCATGATCATAATACATTTTCATCAGCCGATCCAGAATTGAAACATAACGGTTCAGATTCGGAAAATGTTCCTGCATATTTTTGTCACCTCATTTCCAATAATGCACTATATCACCAAAAAGTAGCGCGCGCAACTAATTTTGTAAATTTTTTTATAATCTTTTTTATTTTCTCATCCAAATCTCTAAATTGATACTCTGATTGCAAGAATTTCCTCTGTCAAAGCATTAATCTCCCCTACTTTTCTACTGTCTTCAATCGCCTGCTTTCCCGCTACCACAATAATACCCACTGTAGTCAAAAGAATACTGGCTACAACGATTCAATCATACTGACCCTGAGTCTTCCTTTAATTGTTTTATTCCCTTACAAATCCGGTTGAAAAGTTATACATTTTGCAGCTTCTTTGCACCATCATTCAGATTTCCGACAATCCCGCGCACGGATTCCACCATACAGATATTTTCTTCACATGCATGAAATGTTTCATTAGCGTGAGCGGAAATTTCTTCCGTAATGGCAGAAATGGTCTGAATATTTTCAACAATATCCCCGTTTGCATGCTCCAATTCCGTAACGATATGCAGCAGTTCCTCCGTGCGGCGGCTGATGTCCTCCGTCCCGGTTGTGATTCCCGTAAAGGTATTCTTTACCACACTGGTACTCTCGGCGTTCGCATCATTGCTCTTGGTAACCACATTCACCGCCTCAGCCACATGCGTCAATTCCCTATTAATGTTCGCAATTAAGCCGGTAATATTTGAAGTCGCCGTCTGCGTCTGGCTCGCCAGATTGGAAATCTGGTTTGCAACCACAGCAAAGCCCTTGCCTGCCTCCCCTGCGCGAGCTGCTTCTATGGAAGCGTTCAATGCCAACATAACGGTACTGTTCGTGATGCTGCTGATTGTTTCGGTAATCGTATTCATTTGACCGGTGTATGTACTTAATTCCTGCATTTTCTCCAATACTTCCGCATTGGCGGACTTAGACTGCTCAACTCTACTTTCCAGAGCTGCCATCTGTTCCCTGCCGGCTGATACCTTGTTCACAGTGTCATGAACATTCTGCTCAATCTGAGCCGCAGTGTTCTTCACGTTGCCAATATACGCCTGTATCTGCTCCGTACGCTGTATCTGTACCTGCACAGATTCTGCTGTCTCAGCGCTGCCGACGGAAACCTCCTGCATGGCATCATGCACCTTTATCACAGAATCCCCCAAACCGTTCATATGCCGGGTTACCTCCGTGATATCCGTTATCATATCTTGAGACATAGTCAGAATATTACTCATCATCCTGCCGGTCTCGTCCGTCTGTTCCTGAATCTTTTTTAATTTCATGTTATTTACCTTTGTCACGGCAAGAGTCGTAAAAATCATGAATACCGTCGTAAGAATCGTTGCCGCTATCCGGATTTCCACATCAGGAATCTCCGTTTTCGTATATCCTACTGCCATCGCGTGATAAACCACATATACCACATTTCCACATGAAGCGAACACACCGATGAGTATATTAAATCGAGGATCCATATATAGAATGATAACAATAAACATGGGAAATGCATAAGTAAAAGGCAGCAGACTTGTAGTCGTAAATATGACAAAAAAATACAAAATGCCATAGGTTATGCCCATGAAATATTTAATTACGCTGCTTTCCGGATTTCTGGCGTAAATCAGCCATTCCGCCACCACTGGAACAACTGTCAACAGCGCAAAAACCGCAAAATAACCGATTGTTCTGGAACCTTTCAATACCTCCAGCAAATATGCGGCAAAAAGTATAGAATCAATGGCTGTGTGCCCCTTAATCGCCGTATTATTTACATATTTTTTCTCCGAGAAATTCATCTGTGTCCTCCTTTGTCTGATGCTATAAGTATCAATTCTGCAGTATGAAAAACATTAAAAAAGTGCGCACTTCTGAACATTTCTTTACTGCATAGCTTTATTCTTTATAATATCAAAAAAAATACTTTGGAAAATAATTTCGGCACAATTCGACACTTTTGGGGTATAATTTGCAATTTTCAGTTTGATTGGTTCTATTTCACGGGTTCTATTTCCCATCAGTATTATCTGATAGAAAAAACTGGTTTTATGTGAAGAAGAATATTACGTTTTAGAAAGAAAAACCTATAAGAATATGAATCATGAATTGTCTAAGAATAGGAAAAGAGCCTGTGCAGCTCCTTCCTGTCTGCAAGGCGATGATGAATGGATACTGCACAACACAAAAGCTGCCTCCAGCAAATTGATCTGCTTTAAGACTGCCGTAGGTGTAATGAATTCTCAATTGGACATTCTGTGTAATATGTCCCCGCTGCCGGTTTCGGAAGCATTAAAGAAGTGGTGGCCATGCCATTCATGGTCAATATGCTCTGCTTGCTGTACCTGTTTCCTCTATCGCCTGTCTTTTGCTGTTTACAGAATTTGTATTGCTTGCATATGTATTTGTGTAATCCGTTACTCCTGAAATTGCCATAATTTCGTCCTCCGCAATAATATTTTTAGTGGCAGTTCTTCTGTCATTCAGAACCGCCTATGCCTTCTTATAATAAGTCCAGGCATATTTTTACTTCAAAATGCCCACATATTTTATATCTTCTGGCTTCCTATTACGCTTTTACTGAATATACTTATCGTGTCCTCATAGGCTGTCGCCGCTAATGCACCCGCGCTGACTGACTGAAAAACCGGCATATCCGAAGTGTCCTGTCCATTGTTAGCACTATTCATAAGAAAACTATGCAATCTCTGTTGACTTTCAAATTGGCTCTTCAAATAATTTTCCTGTGCTAATGCTTTTCGTGCCTGTGCTTTTTTCAGTGCTTCCTTTTCCGTTGCAGCTTTAGCAATTTCCTCTAATAATTCTTCCATTCTTTCATGGCGTTTTTCCCACCATGATTTTTCATTTCCAGAAATATTTGAACCGCCTCCTACTGGTCCGGCATAACCATAACATTCCTCCGGCGAAGCTCCAATGACATCATAACCAATATGGTTTGAACCTACGGGCAAACCTTGAACTGAACAAGCTGAACGAACACGGTTCAAAACATATTTTTCATACTCTGGATCACTTCTCATTGCCTCAAAAGCTTCTTCTTTAATTACGATTGCTCCCGAAGAAAATGTAGAACGAACCCACCCACTTACAGGCATTTGGGATATTTCATTCATAAACCATTGCTTGTACTCGTCCATAGTCATTTCATCTTTGGATTTATTAGAAATGGAACTGTCATAAGTAAAACCACTGTAATTCGGTGGATACGAGATAACCATATCCCCCGCCCATGCTGACGAATTTGACTTAGTTTGCGTACTCCATCTTTCCTCTGCCTTTTGCACTTCATCTGCAAAATTACCTGTTTCTGTTGTTTTCTTGCTGTTGTTTGCATAGGCATATGTATTTACTCCTATGCCATATACACCGCTAGTGTTCATTTTTACTCCTTTCCTGCAACAATACGGTTACATCAAACTCATTTTTCTTTACCTTAATGTCTACATCTCCCATGTATTTATCTACCTCTCGCTTTACATTGGATAAGCCAATGCCATGCAGAGATATATCCTTTCCCTTTGTGGAAACCTTTCCCTTTGTGGAAACCTTTCCCTTTGAGGAAAGGGGAAGATTGGTTTTTGTATCAAATGATATCTCCCCCTCAAATGAATTTTTAACATTTATCAGATAAAACTTTTTCTTCTGTCTGCCGGAAAGATAAATGTATCTTTTACCCTCTGCCATGTTTTCGCAGGCTTCAAGGGCATTTTGCAGAAGATTGTTGATAATAACTCCAATGTCATACGCATTATAGCCCTCTGATTTGGGATAGGAAAACTCCGATTGAAACTGTATCCCCTGTTTATCTGCGGCTTTCTGCTTGTCATTTACAATCACGTCTGTAACGGTATTTCCCGTTTTAATGGTAAGTTCAAAAACATTCATGCTTTCGTCCATTTGGTCTATATACTGCTCTATATCTTCATAGCTGCCATTTCTGACAAGCCCTTTGATATTCGTTAAATGGTTCTTCATTTCATGCTTCATCTGACGTATGCCATGATAGAACTGCTCCACTTCCTCCATTCGTTCCTGTATTGCGTGAACCTGCTGCTGTTCTACAAAATACTTTTCTTTTTCCTCCTGCAAGCCTATCATTTTCTGATAGGAAACTATTGTGATTAAAATTCCCGCATAGAACAGGGCGGCAACCACAGGCATTATCCCAAGAAACACCGGGAACTGTTCGTAAAGCTGAAAGACCAGATTATTTTGAACGACTATCAAAAGCCGGAAAATAATATTTCCAAACAAGATCCCTGTGACTGGCGTTATGAGAAGATAACATAATTCCCTTATGTGCAGTTCCATTTTCTTATTCTTTAACAACCGTCCTGCGGTATATAGCAAAATAGAAAATAACACAATGTGAAGCATTTTGATAAAAACATAATTCAATGCCGCATTGCGAAAAATATATTCTACTGTTTCTTCCTTTTCCACAAAATAACCGCTTGAAAAAAAATCTATGCTTTCCATAGCCAACATACTTAAATCTCTGATACAGAAGAAAATCACTCCCAAAAAGAATGTGAATTCCTTATCCATATCCAAAAATTTGGAAGCTGCCACTAAGAGGATAAGCACAATTATCATGCACAGCCAACCATAAACAGACGTTGCCATGCCGATAAAGTACAACACCATATAAATCATAAAAACCATATAAACCATAAAAGCCTTTTTAAGTCTGCTTTTCCTCTGTTCTTTTTTTCCTGCCATAAACGGATAGAAAAAAGCTGTCATGCAGACCGCATACAAAAATATTTCAATTTCTGCCACTATATCCGTAAACAGGCTCAAACCCGCTTCACTCAATGTCTGTCCCTCCTACTGCATAAAACGCAGATATGCCTTTACAAAGTCCTCATACTTATATTTTGAAAGGGGCAGC
>JAAUZD010000022.1 GCA_014804785.1 Lachnospiraceae bacterium | reverse complement strand
GGCCTGCCAGCAGATTTTCTGCTTTTGCTACCTTTTCCCCTTGGTACAATAGTACATTAATCACATCTGCCGCAATATCTGGGAACGCTACAAACTCCTTCTCTACCGTGTCTTTCTTTTCGTTGATTTCTTCCATTCGTCCTCCTTTTGTCAGACAGGCAGGACAGTGTCTCCTTCTGCAAAAGGTGCTTTTCTCTCTTCCCTGCCCTATTTGATTTGAATTGGTAATAAAGCAAGGATTCTACTACAGATAATGCATCCCCGGTGGGATGCCTATTAGAAAATAAGATAATAGAACGAATTTCCGTTAGAATTTCTATGCTTTAATTTATTGTATCAAAATGTACTCGTCTCGTCAATAAAATATTTATTAAAAAATGATAATTCATGAGTTCTTTTGCACAATGGTATGGGTAGTCGGAACAAAAGTTTTTTCACAGAGCAGGTTAATGCAGCTAATTATATCCAATAAACAAGGTTTTCCTTCAAAAGAAAGTATGGAAGAAACATTAAGACAACATTCCTCTGTCTGGGAAACATACTCCAACTTCCCAGACACCCCAAAGCAGGAGTTGATCGGCTTCTGCACTGAAAAAAATGGTCTTAAGATTACTTATGACCCTATATTCCAAAAAATATTCAATCCCTATCTGCGGTCTGAAAGGCTGGAGGCTTTCCTGTCTGCCATTCTTGGACGCACCGTTCGGATCATCCGGGTCATCTCCCGGGAAGGAACCCACCTGAGCGAACGTTCAAGCTTCGTCGTCATGGATATCCTCATCCAGCTTGATGACAGTTCTTATGCAAATGTTGAAATGCAGAAGATTGGTTACAATTTTCCACTGGCAAGAGCTGATTGCTATGCATCAGATATCATCATGCGCCAGCACGCACAAATCAAAGCAGAACAGGGAATCTCCTTTTCCTTCCAGAACCTCCACAAAGTATACTGTATTATCCTCATGAAAAAAAGCCCCAGAGAATTCCACACAGCAAAGGGGAAATACATCCACAGGCGCATTTCTTCCTTTGATACAAAAATCTACACAAAGTCCTCAGGGCTCCACGAAGATATTCTTATCTGCCTTGGCAGTTTTTATTCTATCGTAAATAATATAACTAAAGATAGTAATGCATTGGACGCATGGCTTACCTTTTTAAGCGTTACTGATGTCGAAACAATTGCATCACTGCTTGAAGCTTTTCCATTCTTTGCCCCCATCTATCAGGAAATTACAGATTTCACCAAGAATCCCGAGGAACTGATAAATATGTTGTCAGAAGAACTTTATATCATGGATAAAAATATGGAACAAATGATGGTCACTAAACTTCAACAGGAGGTAGATACAGTCAAGGCAGAAAAAGCTGCTACTGAAGAAAGACTTCAGCAGGTTCTTGCTTATGCTATAGCACATGGTTATAAAAATTAGTCCCTTTTCTGCTAGAAAATACTATAATTAAGGCATAGACGAAAGAGTTGTGTCATGCAACTCTTTTTCCATATCTGCATATACTGGCATTGTAATCCAGTCCGCAAAACAGGTATTGGCAAGCTGTATGATACCTCCGGATGGATGATTGATTTTCGACAACTCAATTATACCAAAACCAGGCGGTTTCATGCTATTTTTATGCCAGTTATTATTGAATTTTCAAAGTGCATAGACACTTATTCAAGTGCATAGTTTGAGTTATATAATTCAAATATGCTAATATAGCTTTCTTTTATTTTTGCGTCGTGGTATAGCCCATTATTTGCTATATACATCTTGCCTTCAACTATGCAAATACCTTCAGCTGCATACGCTTCACTGATTTGATAAGGTACTGAAATTTTTCCACTATCTCTATTCATTGATACTATATAATTTTCTTCACCATTATAATCAGCACCAACTGTGACAAATATCACTCCATCACAAAGAAAAATCTGATCTTGATCCTTGTAATTAAACTTATACTCTTTAATCAAATTGCCCAACTTATCATAATGAAGCAAATATTTTGTATAGCATAAAACCCATAGGGAATCATCTGTTTCATCAACGCATATGCCATTTGATTTGTACTTTGAATATTTTCCTAAATCAAACTCAAATATAAGTACACCATCTTTACTTATATTCTTAACTACATCTCCAACTGCCAACCATAATGAATTTGTTAACTCATCATATGCAATTCCCTGAAGATTATCGTCTGATGACAACACCTCTGAAAGATCAACAAGCTTTACTATTTCTGACAAATCTCTGTTAACTTCTACCACTCTAGGAGATGGTGTGTCTTTATTAGACATTGCCCCATAATCACCAATCCAAAATGTTTTGTCATTGTCATCCCAAGTTAAACCCGTGCAAGTAAAATTTTCTGCTCCAAATTCCTTAAATGTAATATTACTACTCTCAAGCCTTACCGTATCCTCTTCTTTTGAGATTGTCTTTGGATTTAAATATAATCGCAATCCAAGCAAACATAAACCCACCATAGCAAGTAGTACTATAAGACTTATCATCATTTTTTTTTTCGCCATGATTTCCTCCGTATTTTACTTGCCAATTCTCTTTCTTCCATAAGCGATGACCTCTTTTAATAATGCTCTATTGATCCACAATGCAACTGCAATAAATGCAGGAAGAAACAAAAGTGAAACCACCTTATTTTCCATGTAGTAAATCACTGAACATACTGCCAGAGTCATTGAAATTAAAACATACTGCTTTACATTATACTTAATTTTCAAATATTTCTTCGTGTCAATCATACGATAAATCATTGTTACTAAATGTCCAACAAAGGTTGAAATGGACGCCGCATATAAGCCCATGAACTTAATTAATGCAAAGTTTACTATAATATTCAAAATAGCTGCAATAATTGTAGTCTTTGCGATTTCAACCGTATTCTTTGTTGCAACATATACCACACCAAGGAATCCCACAACAACATTAAATAACGATGCCACTAAATAAATTGGAATAATATAGTATGCCTCATGATAAGCCGGATTGACAAACCATCTAAAAACTAGTGGCAAGACAACAATTATTCCCAAACATAGGCTTGAAAAAATAGAACAAACTTTTTCCAGCATATCTGAAAAGAATTCGTCTCTATCTTCATCAAAGTAGTATATTGCACCACTCTCATGCCATGCAAGCTGAAAAAAATTAAAGAATGTCATATATATAGCCGGAAACTTATGTGATACTGCAAGAATACCATTTGCCGCTACTCCAAGTATAAATGTAACAATCAGCCTATCGGAGCTGTTCATTACCCACAAAGATAACTGATTTGGTACTAACGGGATGGAATATTTCAACTCTTCAATTTCAAGTTTTTTGTCAATAGAAGAAAACGAAATATATTTATATATTTTTAACTTAAAAAAAACAAAGATACAGCAAATAAGATTGCCTGCAAAAGTCGCCATGAGCATACCTACTGCACCCATTTTCAAGAATGCTATACATAAAACATTTAATGCAATTGTAGATGCAGAACAAATGAAACCACCTAACGCATAATCCCCAGTTTGATTTAATCCCCTAACAGCTTGCAAAAACAAATTACTAAATGCTGTGGTTAAAAGTATAAGGACAACCCATATTTTATAAGGGCTGCTAATAAAGATTGCAGCAAGCAAATATACTGCCCCTGTTACTCCACTCAACCCAGCAAGAATAAAGAAAGCGCTGGAAATTGTCTTCTTTCGACCATCTTCATCATCACAATTCAATAAAAATCTGAATACACTCTGATCAATCATTAAAGATACAGCAGGTATAAATAATTGAACTAAGGTAGTAATAAGATCAACTGTACCATATTCTTCAGTAGAGAGAAACGCAGTATACAATGGTAACAATAGGAACGTGAAAAACTGCGTTGATACCCTACCTATAGTGATTATTAAAGTTTTTTTTGTTAATTCACCAGATCGGCTCATTCCTATTCCTCCAACTCTGGAAATCGCCTTAGAATTTTCCAGTTATAATCTTACAAATCTTTTTAACTTTTCTCTTCAAACCTGGAATATCGTGAAACAAGCTAGCAAATAGAAAAAAAGGATTTACAATCGTATGTATTATTTTTTTTTCTTTGCTATATTCTTTATTATTGTCTGCAAACTTCTGTTTAAATAATACTTCACAGTCTTTTTTAACCCAATTTACACCATCATCACATGTTCTATTTCTCACTTCGTAATAACTGGGACTTTCGAGTTCAGGTATGATCCCCCATGCAACATGTGCGTGACCATTAAAGCAAAACGATTGTGTACACGAATATCCTACAGGCATAAAATGGATTGCCTTCGTTAAATCTTCAAAAATATTTTGTGTATTCATTCTGCCATAACACTGTGAAGCCTCACCTGAGGATATATCTACAAGTAAACTCCACATCCCAGCATAGCAAAACTCTTTCCTTTTAACACCAAACAAATCCATTTTCAAATCAAACATCGTTGACTTTAATTTGCCCCATGTAGAAACGTATTCGGCTTTTGTCATATTAGTTAACAACTCTTTACTATTCTTCTTGTCATTACGTCCAACTGTAGCGTGACACACAGCTTCAATATTTTCGTTACATCTTCTGCATATATCATCGATGTCGCCAGATATCTCATCATGAGGCATTAATTCTACAGTAAAAGACGCAGGAGATTTTTTTATTTTTCTTACATTATCCCAAAACATTTTTTCAAATCTTGTATCTCTAATTTCTTTATAGTGATAAGAGAACTTGAAGAACAATCTTTTTAATAATTCTTCATCAAAACCAAGTATCTCGTCAATTTTTTTTGTCACTGATCCGTTTGTAACTATTTCAACAGCATGCCCTTCTTCTAATAACCCCCTTGCGAGAGGAACAATATCTTTATATAAAAGTGTTTCTCCTTGAGCAGTTAAATTAATATAACAATCCCCTCCTAATCTTTTCTTGTTAAAAGCTTTGATTATATGTTCTACCGAATATTTAAATAATATATCACTTCTTTCCCACTCATTTGTTTGAGATACTACACAATATTCACATTTAAAATTACAAAAATTGGTGGGAATAAAACATAGGATCAATTTATTCATCTTAATCATTTTCTAATGCCTCTCATTAATAATATCCGTAAAATAATTCCAGTAATCCCTTTCTATAGGCATTTCACTGGATTTCAAAATTGAAGCAATAATTTCGGCTAAACTAATTGAATTCTGATCCATATAGATTAACCCCGGCATATCTTTAAGCCACGTTTTATATATTCCTCCTACTTTGTGAGTTAAATTGTCATATATAATGCAAGGGGTGCCTGCGAGAAGTGCAAACACCATGGTATGAAGCCTGTCTGTTATCACCAATTTCCCATTTGAAAACTGATTAATCATACTTTTTATTTCTTTATCCCTTTTATTTATTGAAACTATTTTTTTCTTAATTACAGTGCTTGTTTCAATAAAACTATAATCTAAAAACTGTGGTAACCTTCTGATTCTATCTATATCATCTATGTTAATACTTTTTTCAGCATCGTTCCTCAATGACAAATATATAACGTTTGAACGATTATTTTTTTTTACGATATTGTTTAAAGCAAGCAATGCCATGTCCGGTTTTAAAAGTATTTTTATATTAGGCATAGAAAAATTAGCTATGCAAAAATTGTATGATTGTTCTTCCCGCAAGCAAAATGTTATGTTTTTAGCTCTCTTCAGCACTTTCCTTAACTGTTTTACAGAAGAATAATTTCCCTTATCAAAATAAACAGTTTGTGGAAGAATAGTTATGGAATTATTGGGAAATCTTTCAATAATATCTTCAACAACACACTCGTCTTCGTAAAGATCTCCCATCCACCCGCCTCCTACGATAAAGATATCATCATCTTTATTTGTTACAATTTTATTAGGAAAAAGCTCATAGACAAATTCCGGAACTTCTATTACAAAGTTATATTTTTTTTTCAAAAATATCATACACTCCTTAGCAATTAAGTGGTCACCCAAATTGCTATGAACAGGAGTACCAATAAGAACAGCCCGCTTATCCTCACTTTTCAAAAGTTTAAAAAAAATTTCTGCAAAGTGAGGATAAGCTACTTTCAATTTAATATACTTTTTTATCCACTCAATTTTGCCAATTTTAATGCTCATTATATGCACCTTTATCTATTTCTTGCAACATATTCCTTGTATATCAATTTATAAACCGAATATGAGAAACCAAATAAAATCAATTCAATCTTTCTTGTTTTGTTAATTATTTTATTTCTTAGAATGAGCAAAACATTTTTTCGTGAAACACTTTGTGCTTTTCTAATGTATTCTTTTTCACATGCATTACTTTTTATCATCATATTCGCTACTATAACCAGCCAATATAGATACCCAATTTCAAGATTATCTGTAGAATCACAAAATTTTATTCCGAAGTCATATACTTCTTTAGCAGCCTTTACCAGATCCATAGTTCTAGTATTGAATGCCATTTGCCCTATCGAAGATGGTCTATGACAATATACATAATATTTGCTATTTGTAGCTAGGATTTTTTCTGCCTTGCATACAAATTTATAGTTTGTAAACATATCTTCATAAAGCTTACCTATTGGGTATTCAATATTATCAAAAAGAGAGACTTTTATCACTTTATTACAAGTAATTACATCTATATCACCTGGTAGTAACATTTGTTCAACGGCATCCTTTGCCGAATATTCTTTTATCACCTCTTTAAGATCATTTGTTATAATCTCTAATTTTTCACTGCTATCCCCATAAACATCAACATAACCGTAGCATAAGATGTCACACTGCCTATCTTTAATAATATTTTTAAAATGCTTATATGCACCTTCTAATACATAATCATCACTATCAATAAAGGAAATATATTCTCCTCTGGCCTGTTTGACACATACATTTCGAACAGCTGCCAGACCTCTGTTTTCCTGATGAATAACCCTAATCATTCCATTATTTTTTTCGTAGTCATCACATATATTGCCACTATTATCTCTAGAGCCATCATCTACCAATAGTATTTCTATATCTTCCAACTCTTGAGCAAGCAAACTGTCCAGACACCTTTTAAGATATTTTTCAACATTGTATACTGGAACAGCTATAGTAATAAGATAATCTCTCATTAATTTATCCCCTCATCTTGAAAAAATAGACACATATGGCAACACAGCGTACCAATTATAAAGCAGCATACCAGCCATTGTTAAACCCGAAAACATCATAGGAATTAAAATTTTTATAATTGCGCTATTCCTTCCTTTTGGTAAACAACAGCAAGCATATGGCACAGCAAAAACAATATAACTTTTTGTATAATAAAGAATCCTCTCTGCAAGAGGCAAAAAAGAAGTACATGATGCTATAATTACGCCAAGTAAAACCATGTTATACAATAATCTTCCCTCTGCGTTCTCATTCATTTTTCGTTCAACTAATAAGCAAGGAACTAGAGCCATAAGAGCCATAACCATACCAGAAAGAGAAAATGATATCTGATTTTTCAACGTATTACGAACAATATACTCATTATATCTTGGAATAATCATCATAATAGATACTACTATATGATATAATTTTTTGCTGAACACATTAAAAAAAACAGCTACAATAATTGCATAAATCTTGTTTATTTTTGCTTTGGATAAGAAATAAATCGGCAGAGTAAATAATGCACTTGTATGTAAAAATGCGGACAAACTCATTATTATGAAATATTTTTTCCAGTTTCCGGATTTAATAAATCTAAATGCATACATAAAAATTGCAACCACCAAATATTGCCTTATTCCATTAAAAGAGTCAAAGTATAGTCCAACTCCAAAAAGTAATACCACACTCATTAGATAGTTAGAGCTTTCCTCGATACTGATAAAAAATAAGACAATTATTATTAATGAAATAACAAGAAACATAAACCACGGTTGATCAATTACATAGCCACATATTTTTACTAGGTAGTAAAATCCTATCTCAAACCCAACGGTATTTGATCTTGAAAATGTAATCTGAGCAAAACCTCTCTCATATATTTTTGTATAGTCTACACTTATGCCATATCTCAACCCAGAAACCAGCACTGCTGGCAATATCATGACCATAAAAAAAGCAATTTTGCTTAATTTAGACGTGGTTAGTCTTTTTGTTTTTCGCCAAATGTAATTACGATTATACACATATGCCATAATTATTGTATAAACAATCACAAAAAAATATATCATGTTCTTAGATCCTCTCGATACTTTTTATACATATGAAGACCATCAACAACACCTTTTTTCATATTAATAAAATACTCACCTTTATAATCAAAAAACAATACCATTTTGATCCATTTCCATATTAAGAAGATAAAATCTGAAAAATGTCTATATCTCAGAAAAATCCAAACCAGCGACTTGACTTGCAAATAATATCTCCAAGGCGAAGATTTTCCATACTTTATTATCTTCTTTCCTAAAATACTAATCGTATGGGTTTCTGCTGGATAATGCTGCAATAAAGCATTTCCACATTCCATAATCTTATATCCATGTTCTCTCGCCCTATAACAATAATCTATATCTAATCCATCTACAAATAAGTCTTCATTAAAACCTCTAATCTCGTTGAATATATTATTATTGTACAAACATCCTGATGTCATTGCCCATTTAATTTCTTTTACGCCATTATAGGGCTTGTCTTTACTTCTATCATGAATATGAATCGGAGCAATCACTGCTACTTTGTCTGTATTTACTTTTTTGTACTCTTCAATAATATCATTTATTAATTCACTATCCGAATCCATTAACAGCGTCCAATCACATCCATTTTCAGATGAAGTTTTTATACCATAATTGAACCCTGCACATAATCCTATATTATTGGGAAAATGACGATACTGAACTTTTTTTTGATAACTTGATAAAATACTATCAAGGGTATTTTTGATTGGTTCTTTTGAATTGTCAATTACTACAAATATATCAATTTTTTCTATATACCCCAATATATGGTTTATTTCACTTTCCTTTGGATTATAAAAAACCACAACTCCCGCTATCATAACTCAACATTCCTCAAGCAAATATAAATCAAAATAAAATGTGCTTCTTTATCCCCTTGTCATCAAATTTTCCTCGCATATTTCCATCTCCCATAAACAGGTCTCACATATGCCTGCAATATCCCCGAACAGATAAGCGCTACTTTATATGGCATCTTCTCTGTCAGCTTTGTATACGCCATCTTCCATTTTTTCATCCTCTTTTCTTTCTGGATTTTTTCATTCCACGGCGATCTGTTCTTATAATCCGTCCACAACTTTTTATACGGATGTTCCATTCCATTTTCCCATGGTCTGGCAATCATGAAACTACTGGTATAATGAATAATACAAGGTGCCTCCTTAGCGCTTTCAATCTCCTGCTCGGAATAAATATTTACTGGTTTTCTATATAGCATCATGTCACCATAGGAAAAAGCTGCATAATTTGTCAAAAAATTATATTGAGGAGAAAATATACACATCTTCCTGCTTAGAACTGCATTTAAAACTCCCTGGTCTCCTTGTTGCACAATGCCTTTATGCTCACGTATAAAAGTCCGAAGCTGATGCCCCACGCATTCTTCTCTCCACTTCACCATATCAATCAACATGACCCCGGAATTAAACATCAGATCATTCTTTTCCAAGCCTATATTTTTTCTATACAACGGACTAAAAGCATCTGCCAGAACAGCCCCTATTTTCCCCTCCAGAGGCATATTCCAAAGTTTCTCTAATGTATCGTTAATAATGGTATCGCAATCTAAATACAATATCCTGTCATCTTCTTTATCTATAATTTCCTCGAGAAAAAGTCTTGCAAACTGCACTTGCGAAAATCTGTCTTCGTATACTTCCATCTGCAAGGCTTCATTG
The DNA here is from genome assembly GCA_014804785.1 of Lachnospiraceae bacterium. GTDB lineage: Bacteria > Bacillota > Clostridia > Lachnospirales > Lachnospiraceae > Suilimivivens. The sequence goes on along the minus strand of JAAUZD010000022.1, from coordinate 102,272 downwards.
ATTCCTTTTACCTTTTTCCATATTGGCATTTTTCTGCCATAGGTTTTGAAAATATTTTCTATTTTTTTACAGTTGTCTTCCGAAATATTGTCATTAATGATATATATACGAATATCATCCATATCCTGATTATTCTCAAGCAATGAAAAAATTGATATTCCCATTATGTCTGCATAATTATTATCACTTGCATACAAAACATTCACTATTCTTCTCCACCCGCTCATTCTCGCGCAACATGTATGTATCTCTTTATATTTCATCCTATAAATGATTTCTTTTTTCAGCGCACTGCCTTTGGCGGCAGTGCGCGTATCCCCACACTCGGAAAGATTTGTACTGCTTTGTAGATAATTCTAATTTACAGCCCCTGCTGTTACGCCAGCTTCTTCTGTCTCTTTCACTTCTTCTGTTGCTTTAACTTCTTCCGTCTTCTCAGCTTCGTCTGCTACCTTAACTTCTTCCGTCTTCTCAGCTTCGTCTGCTGCCTTAACTTCTTCCGTCTTCTCAGCTTCGTCTGCTGCCTTAACTTCTTCCGTCTTCTCAGCTTCGTTTGTTGCTTTGCTTTCTACGGTTTCCTCAGTTGCTGCTGTTCTAGGTCCTGCTGTCACTTTCGTTTCTTCTGCTGCTCCGATCACTTCCGGAACTTCGATAAACGCCAGTATTCCATGAGAAGTCATGTTAACTACCACATGGTCTTCTCTGATTTCAGAAACCTCCAGTTCCACCCATACACCATCGATTAACTGGTAAACTTTAATGAACTGACCTGCTTTGATTCCCTTTGCATAGAAATTTACCTGCGCTGTGCCAAATTCGGTAATGACCCGTGATGTGGTCCCTACAACATTCAGCACTTTGCCGCCAAGTATTTGTGCCTGGCTCTTTGCAGAAGTCACCTCTGCCTCTGAAGGCTTTGTCAAAAAGAAAGTAACATTGCTGGGTGCACCGTTAATGATGACATGTCCTCCCTGACCAAGCGGGGTTACCTCTGTAAGACCGGGAACTTCTACCACTGCATTATTGGTGTATTCCCCCACAGATTTCCCTGCGGCGGCTGCTGCTTCGACAGTTGATGCCGATGATGCAACTACCGCTGCAGAAGGACTTTCCGCTGCACATACAGGCAGTGCACAGATCATTGCACCTGCCAGTGCTAATGCGACTAATTTTTTCATTGGACGATTTCTCCTTTCTCCCCGGTATCCCGGNTATCCTAAGTGTGGTTTTATATTTACATCTTCAGGCTATGCCTTCAGATGAAAACATCAAAATTTACTATACACTACCATTCAACCATGCGGTCAATCTCTCCGGCAGCATCTCCTACAAGCAATGCTATGACTACAAACTGCTTGTCCGGATCTGATTCTTTTTGTGTGGTAAGGGTAANCAGAAAATGATANGGCGTTATTTCCTCCCATCCCTCCCGCAGGTTCTTTCCCATCTCTCTTGTACTGTATACATCCTCTAGAAATTGCTGGCATCCTGTGCCATATGTAAAGTCATAGCTTCGTATCAGGCTGGTATTTTCTCTTTCATAAGCGGCAAAAACCGTATAAGTAAGAAGATTTCCGTCAAGGTAAAAGTAAACATCTTCATGCTCCGCAAAAAAGTCCGGATCTGCAAACCGGTACAAGTCTGCAAAAGTTCCTTCTTCACTATCACTTAATGTCTTTCCATGAATCACAGTGTTGAAATCGCACATATTTTTCAGATTAGCAAGTTCTGTATAAAGTGCTCCGCCATCATCATCTTCCCGATAGGCATTGTGGTTCTCATAATAATCATCCGCTTCTGCACTTTGTAGCACCGGTGCATCAATATCCGTATCCGGTATATAGAGCCACGCAAAAATGTCCGGATTTTCCTCCTGAAGCGCTTTCATATCCACAGATGCATCTTTTGCCGATTCCCCTGCAATTCCAACGCCTCCTCCGCCCGATACTTCCTGTGCTTCCTGTATCTGAGCCTCCTGCCCATTTCCTATATCTTCCGCTTCCTCATCCGTTTTCTTTCCGCATCCGAAAAGGAACACCGCCCACATAAAAATCCCTATCAGCAGCAGGACATATTTATTTCCAAGTGCCCTTATCCTTCTATTCATCTTTCACTTCCTCATAAAAAACATCAAGTATCATTTCATACAGGGCATCTTCATCCACATAAAACTCTTCAAATCTATCTCCCATGACCGTCTGCCCTTCCAGCATATAAAAGCCTTCCTCATCAAATGAATAATCCACCAATATAGGCGCTAAATATGCCGCTTCATTTAAAGTGATATCAGTCACCATCTGAGCTGAAATTGCCTGATACAATTCCACCGCCACCGTAATATCCTTCTTTGCCGCCTGCTTTGCTGCACCGACAAAGGCATTCAGATATTGTTTCTGTCTTTCAAGTCGCATATCAGCAGAACCAAATTCACTGGTATCCCGATATTTTACATACCAGAAAGCACTTTTCCCCATCAAATGCACCTGCGAATCTTTCACCAGCAGTTTATCTGCTTTTGTCAAATCTTCCAATACCGTTACATCCACACCGCCTACTGCATCATTGATCGTAGTAATCGCGCTCATATTGATGGCTGCATAACCATGGATTGGCAGGTTATAGAACAATTTTTCCACTGCCTTAAGTTGATACTCACAACTTTTTTCCATTCCATTCCCAAAGCCGTGCTGCACAGCTATCTGGGCTTTTTGCGTAGTCACATAGGCGCCTTCTTCGTTATAGATGTCAACGTCCGTCATTGTATTGCGGTTGATTCCGATTATCTTTATCGTATGATCGTGAGGGTTCATAACTGCTAAGAACAAGGCATCTGCCTGCCCTCCATCTGTTCCTTCCTTCACTTCTATTGCATCGCTGTTCTTATCAATACCCATAAATAGAAATGTCATAATATCTTCATTGTAAGCGTATATCGTATTCTGATACTTTACCCATCCCTCCTGCCACCGGCTCCTTTCTTCTTCGGTCACCACTTCCTGCTCTCTGGTGGATAACAGTTCCGGTGTTGATGCCTTTATTTTGCTCTGCAGGCTGGATTTCCCCATGGCTCGTACAATTTGGAATGCTGCCAGTGAAGTTCCTATAAGTATGACCAGTCCGCATAGAACAGCCATAATGCGTTTTTTTCTTTTAATTTTTTTCTTTTTTATAACTTTTTCCGGATTAAGCAGCAGATCTTTTTCAAAATCTGCTTGTACATCTCTCTTTTGCTTATTTCTCACATCTATGCTCCTGCATCTTAAATATAAAGATTTNGTCACTGAACAATNATGGTAAGCGGCTGCGGCTGGGATTTATTTCCANCNGAGTCTTCCGTATAAACAGTCACTTGATAAGTACCTGCCCTGTCCATATCATATTTACTGACATTCAGATTTCTGAAAAGCGTATCATAGCTGTCTTCATCATCCGAAAGTGTTTCGATCACGTCTACCCATGCCGGTCCCGATCCGACACCTACCGTAACCTGCGACGTCTTTAAAGTAAGTATAGGCGCCGTTAATGGCATTGGTGTAGGTGTAGGATCCGGCTCCGGTTCCGGCGTGGGTGCCGGCGCTCTTGTAGGTGCCGGTGCTTTTGTAGGCTCCGGTGTCATTGTGGGCTCCGGTGTCATTGTAGGCTCTGGTGTCATTGTAGGCTCTGGTGTCATTGTGGGGTCTGGTTCGGGTACCGATGTAGGCATTGTCACATCCGATGGAGTTGGCATTTCTGATAGCGTCGGCGCTTCAAAAAGCCTTGAAGCCTTAATGACATTTCCTGCTTTATCGCTTACCGCGTAAAATACCACTGCGGAGCCCTCTTCGGGATTTTCTGTAATCTTTTCAATCACAATCCGGTCTGTTATATCCCCGTCAACACTGTCATAAGCGGTAACACCTGTAAGGAGCTCTGCTATATCCATATCCTGTCTGTATATTATATCGACCGTGTGAAATTCAAGTTTTGGCTCCGTCCTGTCCATTCTCATATACATGAATACACAGACTATTATCAATATTACATTTACTATTGCAAGCGCAATGCCAAGCACTTTACTCTGCTTCATCTAATTCTCCTTTATTATATTGATATACCTATGGAAAATCAGTGAGAGGCTTTTTTATCCTTCAATTCTACATTGATATCAATGTCATCACGATATGGTCTTATTGTCTTTGCAGCGGTCTGAGTTTCGATGTTCTCTTCTCCGTACTTGCCATAATATTTTCCATAGTATTTTCCATAATATTTTCCGTAATGACCATAATAGCCTTTTCCTGTCATATCTACTTTGTTGAGCACCACTCCAAGTATATGACTGTCCGCCTTATCAAGCTGATCCTTCACCTTTTGCGCAAACTTATAGCTGATTGCATCATTTTCTACTACAAGCACAGTGCCGTCACAGCTTTTCGAAGCGACAGCTGCATCAATGACACTTCCAAGAGGCGGTGTGTCAATAATGACATAATCAAATATTTTTTTCAAATTCTTGACCAGATTCATGAATTTTTCCCCTCCAAGGAGTTCACTTGGATTGGGCGGTACCGGTCCCGCAAATGTCACATATAAATTTTTAATATTGGTCTGGCACATCACATCCCTGTAATCCACTCTTCCCGCCAGCCAGTGAGTCAGACCAAACCTGACCGCGCCTGTCTGGTACCGTCCTACCAATACTGACTTGCGCATATCCGCATCCAGTAGCATCGTCCTATTTCCCGCTTCTGCAAAGGCCTTTGCCAGCTCCATTGCAATACTTGATTTTCCTTCATTAGGCGTACAACTGGTAATTGCTATCACCTTCACATCGCCGCCGCAGAACTCAATATTTGTACGCAAAGTCTTAAACGCTTCCTTTGTACGGTAATCATTTTTCTTTTTGAACTGTAAACTTACATTCTGCATGCCCTATCCTCAATTACTTTCCTGCAAAATCATCTGCGTTTTTTCCCTTTTTTCTTCTTGCCGTTTCCCTCTTCCATCACGGGAATCAACGCTAATGTACTCAGCCCCAGATACTTTTCCACATCCTCAGAGGATTTTATAGTATCATCCAACAGATATTGAATCAGAATAATGACACATAAAAGGAATACTCCGATTGCTCCGCCCGCCAGCGTCCACATGACAACGCTGGGACTTGCTTTCTCCATAGGCATATTGGCTGTCTCCACCACATTTACTGCTTCAATGTCCATTACATTCTGAATATGGTTACTTGCCGCCTCTCTGATACAGTTTGCAATGTTCATCGCCTGTACCGGATCGGTATTCTCCACAGTAATGGAGACAATCCGCGTATCAGCAGGGGTATCCACACTGACCATCCCACGCAGTTCATCGTAATCTTCTTCAAGTGAAAGTATTTGTATCACTTCTTCCAGAACATAGCGGCTGCTGATTAATTCCGCATAGTCCTTGGTCAGCTGTGTCCCCATCTGTACATCACTATATGTAACCGACTGGCTCTCCGATTTATTCAGAATATATATCTTAGTCGTAGATTTATATGTAGGTGTAATGATAAATTTGCTTATGGCGAAACACACAAGCGCCAGAAAGACTCCAGCGCTCAGAATCAATAAGATTCTGCTGATCAGAATGTGAAACACTTCCAATAAATCTATTTCTATTTCATCATTCCTTTTCTGGTTTTCCATCACTTTTCTCCTTATATATATTCGTTCCTAATGACCTGAACAGGATTCTCATATACAAGTTTTGATGCATACGCCTCGCTGTATTTTCTGCTAATATATCGTACACAGTTCTCCAACTCCGGTTTTCTCTTGTCAGCATTATGGGCATCTGTCGCTATAAAATGGACCATATCCTGTTTCAGCAGACGTCTGGTAAAACGTTTTGCTCCAAATCCATACTGCCCCATGATACTTCCGGCATTCACCTGTACATAACATCCCATTTCAATCAGTTCTTCCACTCTTTCCTCTTTTGTGCATATGCTTCTATATCGCTCAATATGGGCAATAATTGGGCGGTATCCGCCTGAAAGCACTCTGTAGATTCCTCCTTTGATATAATCGAAGTCGTCCATGGGACCAAATTCCACCAGAACATAGGAAGAACCTGCCATGGTACAGGCTCGCATATCTTCAAGTGTTTCTAAAATATCACTTCGGTAATAAACTTCATTTCCTGCATATAACCGGATTTCTATTCCCCTATGCAATGCTTCTTCTTCCAGTTTTTTAATTAGCTTCTGAATGGTTGCCGGACTGGCATTATGATGCATAGGCTTATTGTGGGGTGTTAAAATAATCGCACCTATTCCATTTTTCCATGCAATATGAAGCATTTTCATGCTCGTTTCAAAACTATCTGCTCCGTCATCTATTTGGGGCAAAATGTGGGAATGAATATCTATGTAAGAATTCATAAGCCTCACCTGCTCTTCCTCGATTTTATATTTGTAATCACTGCCGCATTGCAGCAATTACGGCTCTGTGCATTGTTTAATTGTCAAAAAAGTAAAATAATTTAAACAAATAAATATTTATAGAGAAAATTACTATATAAACTATATTACAACTTCTAAAAAGAATCAAGTCTATTGATTTTATGTTTTCCTTTGTCATCATGTCATCAATTTCTTTTTCAAACTAAGAATCCTCTTCATACTTTTAAAATTGGTACAAAAGCATAAACGTAATGATACAGTTAAGATATTATCTAAGCCAATCCTGCTTCCGCATATAAATGTTCTCTATAATTCTGATCAGAAACTGCTTTTCTCAGTTCCTCACTTCTTCCCTGTTCTTCCATCCAGGCTTCAATCCCCTCTATATCTATTTCTCCCGAAAGCACCTTGATCACCCTATTTATTTGAACATGCAAAAAGCCTTCAAGGCAGCAATCCCGTTACTGCTTTGAAGGCTCTTTTTGATTTTCTTCATGACTCAATTGTCCTTTTGACTCCTATCCCTCGACAATCAGATATCTTCCATCTCCAACGTCAAAAACCTCATCGGCTTCAAGAATTTCTTCTCCTCTGGCACCATCCACATCAATGCCTTCCTCCTCAAAAAATTCCCATACTTCCTCAACAGAGTTCACTACTACCGCCAGGCATTCCTCAAGAAAGGACTCCGCCTCCTCCAGATTGGAAGCCACATCTTCTTCCGGGAACAACTGTCCCTGATTGTCTAAAAAGCACTGTAATACCGCATCATCAAATTCATGCATACCCTGTCCTCCTTTGACAAAAATCTAATTGGTACTATTATTATGCGAATTTCCATATATTAAGTCAATACTTATGAAAAAAATTGTGAATTTATCACCTGATAAACACCTTTTTCCCTCCAACCGGGACAAATATGTCCTGCTGCATTCTTTACTGCTTCTGTTGCCGTGTCCACTGCATAACTCTCTCCCGCTGCGAGCATCATCCCAATATCATTATCATTGTCTCCAAATGCCATCGTCTCTTCTTCCTTAATTCCAAGGTAGGCTTCCAACGTTTTAAGTCCATTTCCTTTATCTACCGATCGATCCATGAAGTCAACCCATTCCTCGCCAGCCATACATGCTTTGACTTTTTTATCCCAAGACGGTATAAAAAGACTTTCGCCTAAATCACGGATGCTTTTTTTGCGATAAACGGCAATCTTGATGATTTCCTCTTTTTCTTTCAATACATCTTCCACCCATCTGAATTCATTATGATATCCATAAGTAATCAGATCGATAAAATCTTGGTTTCTGCTTTCCACAAGACTACCATTTGCCGTAGAAATGATTGCCTCACATTCTCCATAATATGGACGGAGCATTTCTATGATTCCTTCAATATATTCCCGTTTCATGGGGGTTACGGAAATATTTTTATGTTGATAACGGATGTGTGCGCCATTCTCTGCAATGTAGGCTATCTCATCTGCCACATCACGGAAAACATTTTTAATGCTGCCATACTGCCTGCCGCTGGCAGCACAAAACAAAATACCTTTTTCTTTCAGTTTCCTGATTGTTTCTACCATCTCCGGATACAGATCCGGAGTGGAATCCTGAATTAATGTTCCATCTATATCTGATGCAATCAGTTTAATCATGACTTACGTCCCTCATCGTTTATTTTCTTTATCTCCTGATACAACCTGCCGATTGGAAGACCCACAACGTTGTAATAGTCTCCCCGAATTTCCTTTATGAATGCGGCACATTTCCCCTGTATACCATAGGCCCCGGCTTTATCCATAGGTTCACCTGTATCTACATAGCTGCAGATTTCCTGCATGCTCATGGGGTACATGCTCACCTCCGTTTTCTCATAAAAAGAAAGCTTTGACGGCTGCTTCTCTTTTTCTTTCTGCCAGATCAACGTTACACCCGTATAAACCTGATGGGTCTTTCCCTGCAGGAGGGACAGCATTTCTTCTGCGTTCTTTCTGTCGGATGGCTTCCCCATGATCTGTTCCTTAACAGCCACCACCGTATCTGCACCTGCCACTATAACCTGCTCTCGCTCTTCCAACGAAAGTTTTTCAAAAATGTCCATGGCTTTCATTCCTGAAAGTTCCATGACCACTTCATAGGGCACATGACTTGCAGTTTTTTCCTCTATATCACTTGGCATGACTTCAAACGCCATCCCGATCTGCTCTAACAGCTCCCGCCGCCTGGGGGAAGCGGAAGCAAGTATCATCTTATTCATGGTGTGTTTCCGGGATAAATACTCTGTTATTCACCAGCTGTTTTTGCATCTTCGCCGCTTTTACCGCCATATGGCAGAACTCTAGCTGTGAATTGAATGATCCCTTTCCCCTCTTATCTACTTTTTCATATGTGCCATTCTTTGTCAATATATGAGCTTTTACCGTATCTCTAAGCTGCATTTCCAATATCGTCATCAGCCTTTTCTGCAACCTGGGCTGGTCTATCGGAAACATGATTTCCACACGCCGCTCTAAATTTCTGGGCATCCAGTCAGCGCTTGCACAATAATATTCTGCTTTCCCATTATTTTCAAAATAAAAGATACGGCTGTGCTCTAGGAAATTTCCCACAATCGAACGCACGCTGATGCGGTCACCGATTCCAGGAAGCCCCGTCTTAAGACAGCAGATTCCTCTGACAATCAGTTCAATCTTCACACCCGCTGCTGCTGCCTCATAAAGCGCTTCTATCACATCCTTATCACATAAGCTGTTCATCTTGGCAATGATATGTCCTCCCCTGCCTGCAAGGGCATTTTCCTTTTCCCTTCCTATCAAAAACAGGAATCTGTCTTTCAGCCACAAAGGCGCCAGTGACAACTTATTCCATCCAAGCGGTTCCGAATAGCCGGAAAGCATATTAAATACCGCCGTGGCATCTTCTCCGATGGATGGCGAGCAGGTAAAGAGCCCTATATCTGTGTATAGCTTGGCAGTTGCATCATTATAATTACCTGTTCCGAGATGCACATATCTCCTTATGCCGTCTTCTTCTCTTCTCACCACCAGCGTGATCTTACTGTGTGTCTTTAATCCCACCAATCCATAGATAACGTGGCATCCGGCTTTTTCAAGCATTTTTGCCCATACGATGTTGTTTTCCTCATCAAACCTTGCTTTCAATTCAACCAACACCGAAACCTGCTTTCCATTTTCCGCAGCCTGGGCAAGTGCGGCAATGATAGGTGAATTACCGCTGACACGATAGAGGGTCTGCTTGATGGCAAGCACATCCGTATCCCTGGCTGCCTGCCTGATGAATTCAACTACAGGATCAAAAGACTCGTAAGGGTGGAACAACATGATATCCTTTTCCCTGATTCTTTCAAAAATATCGTATTCTGCCGGGAAATCTGTCACCGGCTGGGGACCTGCATATGCTTTTTCTTTTAAATGGTCGAAACCGGGAAGTCCATACATTTTCATTAAAAAGGTAAGATCCAGCGGTCCATCGATTCTATATATATCTTCGTTTGCCACATGCAGTTCCTTTTCTATGATTTCAAGCAGTCTAACGTCAATTCCTTCTTCCACTTCCAGACGAATCGCCTGCCCCCACTGCCTCTTTTTCAACTGTCTCTCGATTTCCTGAAGCAGATCTTCCGCTTCATCCTCTTCTATTGTCAAATCTGCATTTCTCATAATGCGGAAAGGATAGGCACAGACGATATCATAGTTGAGAAACAGCTTGTGTATGTTCCTTTCTATAATCTCTTCCAAAAGGATGACTACCTTCTCCCCCTCTTTTGCCGAAGGAATCTGCACAATCCTTGAAAGTACACCGGGCACCTGCACGGTAGCAAATTCAAGACTGCCGTCCCCTTCCTTTTTTTTCACAAGTGCGCCTATGTTAAGCGTCTTGTTACGAATCAGAGGAAAAGGACGGGACGAATCCACCGCCATGGGCGTCAGTACCGGATAAACATTTTCTTCATAATATTGATCCACAAAGACTGCTTCCTCTTTTGTCAATTCCTCATGACGCTTTATGACTCTTAAACCATTGACAGCCAATTGGGGGACAATCGCCCTGTTATAGACAGTATACTGCTGGGCTACCAGTTCATGCGTCACCTGATTCAGCGCCGCAAGCTGCTCCACGGGCGTCATCCCTGCAATATCCGGCTTGTTATAATCCGCATTTACCATATCCTTCAAGGATGCCACTCTGACCATAAAAAACTCATCCAAATTGGAGGCTGTGATACTTAAGAATTTTAAACGCTCAAAGAGCGGATTATTTTTATCTCTTGCCTCACTTAAAACTCTTTTATCAAACAAGATCCAGCTCAACTCTCTGTTACTATAAAAACCTGGATCATCATATTTGGATTTACTCATCATACTGATCCTCCCATTTTGTTATGAATATCCTTTACACTCTTTTTCTTCTGATTACCGGTCTTATATTATACACTTCCCTGAAGAAATCCGCCCTGGCGCCAAAAAGACCTTTTTCCAATGTGATATCCTCATTTGTATCCACTGTGATTGCCAGTTCATCCTCCTTTAAGGAGATTTTTATATTACCGAATTTCTGTTTATGGCTTCTATCAAGTCCATTGGCAAGACGTAAGATTGCCGTCAGCTTTGCAATCTTTAAGTAGGCGTCATTATCAAAAGAACTCAGAATTCCCTTAATTTCATAGTAATCAAATTCCAGATGATTATATTTCACTACATTTGCAACAATTTCCCTCTCCAGATGAGACAAACCTATAATTTCCGTTGCCATAATAATACTGTAAGAACACTCTCCCAAATTGACCAGACTAATATATTTTCCACAGTCATGGAGGATAGTGGAAATCTGTAAAAGCAGCCTTTCTCTCTTTCCCAGCCCGTGTATCTTTCTCGTACTGTCAAATATGGTGAGCGCAATTCCCTCCAGTGTTTCACTTCTCTTTTTACTGCCTCGGTATCGCTTGCTGATATTATGTGCGCAGGCAATAATATCCTTCTCAAAATCGTGGGCGGATGCTATAATTTTGTTCTTTTCCGCATACTCATAGGCAATGCCGTCACACAAAGTCACACCTGGCGCCCAGATTTGGTCTGCTCCCATGTTATTCATAATATTCCGCAGAAGAGCCATGGAAATAAACAAAAGCGGCATATTATCTTCAGGCATATCAAGCGTTCTTGCCAGTTCTGGCAAATTTTTGTTCTGACAAATCTGTGTATAGTAATCCAACGTCTTTTTATCCGCAAATCCCCTTATAGTACCGCCGTTCTCCCTACGTTTTACAATTGAAGAAATATAATCATCTACTATGATAATATTCTTAATCTCACGATCCTTCAGATAGAGTTTTTTGTAAACATTCATCTGGGATTCCACCATCTCTCCGATAAGCATATCATAGTGACTGATACTGGCATCCAGATGATTTAAGCTCTCCTGAATCCTCAAAACCCCCAGCTTCATATTCTGAGTAGATACCAGTGTATCATTATCAAACAGGGAAATCTGAATGCTTCCTCCCCCAATATCTAAGATGGCGGTTCCATTTTCAATAATCTTCTGAAATCCCTCTCCCTGAAAAGCAATCGACTTATAATCCAGAAAACGCTGCTCTGAATTACTAAGGACGGCAATCCTGATTCCCGTTCTTTGTTCAATCTGGTCCAGTAAAATTGCCCTGTTTTTGGACTCTCTTATGGCACTGGTTCCATATGCCATATAGTCGGTCACCTGATAAGACTTCATGATGTCAGAATATTCGCGGAGCACCCGGCAGAGTTCATCCACTCTGTCGTGAGAAAGCTTGCCGGTGCTGTAGGTTTCCGTTCCCATATCGATGCTGTGTCTGATATGATCGATTTCCCGCATGCCTCTCGTCTTCGACACTTCAAATATTTTCATGGATAGTTCATAGGAACCGACATCAATCGCTGCAAAAGTTTTTACTGACATGAATTTCCTCTCTTTCCAAGTAAGTAATCAATGAACTGCTGCGCACACCTTCCGGAAAGTCCGCCATGAGCCAGTTCCCACTTGTTCGCCTCAAGCAAAAGTTCTTCCTCCGGCATGGAAACATGATAACGCTCTGCCAGCACCTTTACGATATTCTGAAATTCCTTTTTATCCGGTGCTGCAAAGAAAATCGTAACACCGAACCGGGATACTAACGAAAGCTTTTCCTGAACGGTGTCTCCTGCATGCAGGTCATCTCTTCTTTCTTCTTTATCTGAAAATTTTTCACGTACCAGATGACGCCTGTTAGAGGTTGCATAAATCAGCACATTCTTAGGCTTCTTTTCCAGACCTCCCTCTATCACTGCCTTTAAATATTTATATTCAATTTCAAAATCTTCAAAACTTAAATCGTCCATGTATATGATGAACTTGTAATTTCTGTTCTTAATCTGAGTGATCACCTCATTCAAATCCTGGAACTGGTGCTTGTACACTTCTATAATCCGAAGTCCTTTCTCATAGTACTCGTTGGCAATTCCTTTGATGCTGGATGATTTCCCTGTTCCTGCATCACCAAAGAGCAGGCAATTATTGGCTTTTCTTCCCTCCACAAAGGCTTCTGTATTTTCAATCAGTTTTTGTTTGGGAATCTCATATCCCACCAGATCATTTAAGTACACATGAGCAATATTCTGAATCGGAACGATTTGTACCCCATCTCCGTCATGTACTACGCGGAACGCTTTGTGAAGTCCGAATTTTCCCACTCCGTAATCCTTATAAAATTCAGTGAGTGTATCCTTCATCTCATCCGGTGTATGGTTTTTGGTAAATTTAACTGCCAGGGAACAGATTCTTTCCCTGATACGGCTGTTATAAACTTTACTTTCGCTGTCGCTGGACACATAATCTGTAATCAGGTCAAAGCCTTCCACACCAAGGGTGCTTACCATGTCTGAAAAGTCGTAATCAAAAAACTCCTTAAAAATGACAATGTCATGGAGTACCGCCCGGTTGATTGTTCCCTCTACCGCTCCTCTGATTTCGCATGCCTTGCTGTAACTGTTTTCATTGTTTACCAGAAGGTTCGATAAATAGCAGTGCCACAGATTACCGTAAAATCCATGGTTCCCCGCCATCTCAAGCAGGCGGTGGATACACTCGTACAAAAGCCCTGCCATATCCTCTCTATTATAATATGTATCCTGATAATGTTCCATGAGCCAGACCATATCATAAAGAATCCTGCCCTCATCTTTTTGAAAATCCTTGTATACAATTAATTCCTGTTCTCTCATTTTCTTTCCATCCTAAAACATTTTACGCAAACCTGTATATACGGCAACGTTTTTATCTTTCAAATCACTTATCTGTCTGTCAGTAATTTCCCAGAATCTTCATGTTTCTTGCTTCCTCACGCAGTCCCCTCAGCGCATTCTTTACAGAACTGTCAGATAAATTTCCGTCAAAATCAATGAAGAAACGATATTCCCAGTTCCTTCCTTCTATAGGTCTGCTCTCGATTCTGTTCATGTTCAGATTATTGTAAATAAAATGAGAAAGCATATGGTAAAGAGAACCGCTCTCATGGGGAACCTCAAAACAAATGCTCACCTTCCCGGCATTTTCAAGAAAAATCTTCTGATTCGTTACAATGATGAACCGGGTGGAGTTGGTACTGGATTGATTCACGCCCCTCTTAAGCACATCAAGTCCATAAAGCTCTGCCGCATAAGCGCTTGCGATTGCCGCCTTATCCTTATCCTTGTCCTGCGCAACCTTCTGGGCTGCAAAAGCATTGTTCTGCATACTGATCTGCTGCCAGTTATAATCCTTTAAAAATCTTGCCGACTGCATCAATGACTGAGGATGGGAATAAACAGTTTTAATATCTTCGATTTTCGTTCCCGGAACTGCCATAAGGCAATGCTCTATCTTAATAATCTGCTCCCCGACAATATAATTTTCAAATTCCACCAGCAGATCATAAATTTCACTGACAATTCCCGCCGTGGAATTTTCTATGGGGAGCACCGCAAAATCAGCGCTTCCCTCATCAATGGCAATCATTGCGTCCCTAAACGTATCTACATGAAAGCTGTTCACCTGCTCTCCGAAATACTGCATCATCGCCGCCTGGGAGTAAGCCCCTTCCGCTCCCTGAAACACTACTCTTGCCTTTCCAATATCCAACTTGTCCACTCCGATAAAAGGCAGTTTTAAAGTACTTCCATGTTCTGCCAAAAGACGGTACTGGAGCTTACGGCTGATGGACATAATCTGCTCGAACAATTCTTCGATTCCATGGCTGTTAAATTCATTGTGGGTCAACGATTTCACCTTGCGGAGCTTTTCTTCTTCCCTCGCCTTGTCAAATACTTTTTTCCCGTTTTCAATCTTATACTCTGCCACCTGCCTGCACAAATCCATTCTCTTCTCATACAACTCCACAATCTGAGCGTCAATCTCATCAAGCAGTTCCCGTAAGTCCATTAAATCCATCTTTATTCACATACCTTTCTAATCTTTCATTTCACATTTGTTATTATTTTATTATAAATAAATACTGGTTTCAAGCACTTCACTAATATCTTTTGTATCTGTTGTTACAGACTTTCTCCATGAAACCGACCACAATCACTTTCCCAATATTTGAAATTACTATTGCGCAAAAATTTCCAGCTTATTATAATAAAACTAATCTATATTTATTATACTTGAAAGGAATTACCCTCATGAAAAAAAACTGGAAAGTGCTGCTTGTCACAGCCATCATTCTGTTGATAATGGTTATTTTTACTGTTATTTCTTCCATCTCGGAAAAAGTCCCCTCAAACGATATTTCCGTCACCGGGAATACCGCAGGCAATTTAAATAACGGCGGTCTTTTTGCAGAAAACAACGGAAAAGTTTTCTTTGCAAACGCCTATGACAATGGGTGCCTTTATTCCATGAATGCAGACGAAACAGACTTGAAAAAACTGAACGAGGCACAGACAAGCGCCATCAATACAGGCGGCAATTTTATTTATTATTACATGGACAGCCTGCAGGGAGGCGGTACCGGCATGGGCTATGTGGTGCGCGCCTATGGCGTTTACCGTGCCAGATTAGACGGAACCCACTCAGAATGCCTTGACCGCAGTGCCGCCGTCACAATGCTTCTTACAGGCGATTACCTTTACTATCAGCATTACAACAACACCGATTTTACCCAGCTGTACAAGGCAAAGACTGACAAATCCGAAATAGAACTTGTATCCAAGGATGTAATCAATCCTTCGGCTTGCAGTAACGGTATTATTTACTTCAGTGGAACAGGCAGAGATCATTATCTCTATGCCCTTGATACAAGGACAGATACCATCTCTACCGTTTTTGAAGGCAATCTGTATTTCCCTGCTTATCATGACGGATACATTTATTACATGGATATCTCCTCTGACTACCGTCTGTGCCGTTATTCTCTCTCCGGGAACACCGTAGAGATTCTGACAAATGACCGTGTCGATACATTTAACGTAGGGGATCAATTTATTTATTACCAGAAGAATTCCAGTACCGAACCCGCCCTAAAGCGGATGAGATTAGATGGGAGCAACCCGGAAATCGTGGCGGAAGGCAACTATGAACAGATCCATCTGACTTCCACTTATGCATATTTTAATGCATTCGGGCAAAGTGTTCCTGTTTATCATACGCCCGTAAACGGCGAAATAAACGTCACTCCATTCTCTGCTGCACTTGAAGCTGCAGTGCCCGAATCATAATATAGACGCTTTTTACATTTGCTTTCTCACAATCAGATATTCATCTGCGGGTTGGTAGTAAGGACAATCCCGGTAGGAACCAGACAGAAACTTTGCCATCTCGTCTTCGTCCAGATCCATCTCGCAGATGTAACACTCATAATCGTCATCATATACATAATTATTGCATTGCTCACAGCTGCCCACAAGGCGTTTTGCTTTCTTCGTCACCGCACATCCTCCTGCTCGTCATTTCTATCTCTGTTCTGAACCAGTTCCAAATACATTTGTCTTACATTTTTTCCCGTAACCGGATTGAGATACCAGGGGCAGAGCTCATTAAGCGGTTCTAGCACAAACTGCCGGTTTTCCATATCCGGATGGGGCACCGTAAGCGCCGGATCGTTTGACAGAAAATCCTGATAAAACAGAATATCCAGATCCAGTGTTCTTGGACCCCAGTGTACTTTCCGCTCCCTCCCAGCTTCCGCCTCCAATTCATGTAAAAATGAAAGGAGTTCGTAAGGCGTAAGAAGGGTCTTCAGTTCAATCGCAGCATTAAGGAAATCATCCTGCTCCACACCGCCATAAGGGGATGTAGTAATAATCTTCGAGCATTTCACATCCCGGATCATGGAATTTCCTTTCAGTCCCTCTATCCCTTTTTCAATCAATGCCTGTTTATCTCCCAGATTTGACCCAATCCCCAAATACGCCTTTTTCCATCCTCTCTCTATCTTTACGGACACACTTGAAAAAGGCAGGTTAATGGGCGCATGGGGCTTCCTGATTTCAAGTACCAGATGCTTAATCAGCGGAAAATGCAAAAGCAGCTCCTTTGTCAGGTGTTCCGCTGCCGCTTCTATCAAAAGAAACGTATTCTTCCTTAAATAATCATCAATAAAATGGCATACTTCTCCGTAATTCGTGGATAATGCCAGTTCATCCGCCATGCCCGCTGCTCTTAATTCCGTATATAAGACAGCGTCTATCACAAATATCTGCCCTTTCTCTGTTTCCTGCGGGAAAACGCCATGATGCGCATAGACTTCGAGATGTTCTATCTTGATCTGATCCATCGGTACTCCTCCCATCAACAAAATTTTCCTCTTGGCAGGGATCCATCCTCTACTAAAAGAATTGCCTCTGCCATTTTGACTGCACGTACATTTTCCCTGATATCATGTACTCTCACAAAGGAGCAGCCTTTCAGCACGGCAAAAATTGTAGTGACCAGCGTTCCCTCCATCCGCTCTGCAGCAGGCAGATCCAGGGTAAGACCTATCACCGATTTACGGCTGGCGCCAAGCAGCATCGGATATCCTAACACAAGCAGCCTGTCCATGGATTGAATCATTTTTAGATTATGCTCATAAGTCTTGCCAAAACCGATTCCCGGATCCAGAATTATTTTATCATCTGCAATTCCGCTGTTTTTTGCAATTCTGATAGTGTCTTCCAAATCCTGAATGACCTCCTCCATGAAATGATGATAATCCGCCTCTTTTCTGTTGTGCATTAGAACACAGGGGACACCTGCCTTTGCAATGACACCTGCCATATCCGGATCAGATTTAAGTCCCCAGATATCATTGATCATATCTGCTCCTGCACGAAGTCCTGCCTTTGCAACCTCTGCCTTATAAGTATCCAACGAGAGGGGCACGTCAAAACGCTGCTTCACTGCTTCAATCACCGGAACCACCCGCTCTATTTCTTCTTCAGCCGATATAAGCGTATATCCTGGTCTGGTAGACTCTCCGCCTATGTCCAGCAACTCCATGCCCTGATCAATCATTTCCTCCACATGAAAAAGCGCATCGTCAAGACGGCTGTATTTCCCCCCGTCTGAAAAAGAGTCCGGTGTCACATTTAAGATTCCCATAATATAAGTATGATTTTTTATGTCAAATTCACGTCCGCCAATGTTCACTTCATTTTCTCCTTTTATTGATGTTGTTTTTTACCGGATTATATCAGCAGTTTTAAATTCTTTTTCCCCTTTTTCCAGTCACATTCCTTTTCCATCCTGCATGCGAAACAAGGACGGCTCAATTTGTCCGCCCGGTACAGCAGTCCTTGTAAAGATTTTTCTTCTTTCACCGTGGAATTTCTATGATTTTTGATTGCTTCCAGGATCATACCGCTCTCCCCTACGCTAAAACCGCTCTCTGAAAGAATTTCCGGCGCAAGATTGGCGCTTGCCATTTCATGAGGTGTGCCGTCTTTATACTGTTTCCATCTTCCAATGTCATGCAAAAGCGCTGCTGCATAAATCAATTCCCGATCCTGTCCATACCCTTCCTCTATATTTAAGATGCAGGCAATCCGCGCCACATCCAGGAAATGCCCCATATTATGATGGCAGAAGCGTCGCTCAGCCTCTGCCAGATTGTTTTGATTTAGATATTTCTGATACATACTGCATGTAAGAATCCTGTTAATGCGTTCCATTTATTCCTTCCCTCATTTCACCAGATCAAGAAACGTTCTTTTCAGTTTCTCATCCTCTTCAAATACACCCCTGGAAATCATGGTCATGGTACGGCTTCCCGGCTTTTTGACCCCCCGCATTGTCATACACATATGCTCTGCCTCCACCATCACAATCACACCTTTCGGTTTCAGATTTTCCATGATCGCATCTGCAATCTGCACTGTCATCTTTTCTTGAATCTGGAGTCTCCTTGCAAAAGTCTCCACCGTACGGGCAAGTTTGCTGATTCCTACCACTTTCCCGTCAGGAACATAGGCAATATGCGCCTTTCCGTAAAAGGGCATCAAATGATGCTCACAGGTGGAATAGAAAAGGATGTCCTTCTCTATGACCATCTCATTGTTTTCTGCGGTAAATGTTTTGGAAAGGTGCTCTGATGCAAAATCATCCATACCGCTTAATATTTCCTCATACATCCTTGCCACCCTTGCCGGTGTATCTTTCAGCCCTTCCCTGCTGACGTCCTCTCCCATACCTTCTAAAAGGAGCCTTATTGCCTCCTCAATTTTCTCTTTGTTTACCATGCGAATCTCTCCCGATATCATTTCTGCCCTTTTCAGCATTTATATTTTCCACAATTTGAATCAGCCCTCCCAGATAAGACAGAGAGCCGAAAGCCACAATGACAGTATCTTTATCTGCAAAAAGATACGCCATTTCCACTGCCTCCTCCACACTGTCCGCAGCTGTCACATTGGCATGATATTCTCTTGCCATGCACGCCAGCTCATAGGCGGAAAGCCCTCTCTCTCCTTTTGTAGGCACAGTCAATACTTGGGCAGCCAAGGGACAGGTTGCTCTTAAAATTTCACCCTGCTCCTTGTCCCTCAATATTCCTATTATATATATAATTTTCCTGTTTGTAAAATAGAAACGAATGGTTTCGGCAAGCCGTTTCGCGCCATCCCGATTGTGGGCACCATCGGCAATAAAATACGGTCTTTTTGATAAAATCTGAAATCTTCCCGGCCAGCAGGTATTTTCCAGTCCCTTATAAACTGCCTTTTCTGGTATAGTAAACCCCTTTTCCCCAAGGAGCTTTACAGTCTCTATCGCAAGAATTGCATTTTCTATCTGATAGCTTCCTGCAAGGGCAATGGTAAGATTTTTATATTCCTTATAAGAAAAGTTCTGTTTTTGAAGACTCCTCTTTATCCCTGACACGTCCGAAGAGTCTGCCATGATAAAGGGAATGTTCAACTGTTCTGCCTTTTTTTGTAAAACACTGATGACCTCTCTCTCTCCTTTAAGCGCTACCGCTGCCGCCCTCGGCTTCATGATTCCCGCTTTATTTTCAGCGATTTCCTGCAGGGATTTTCCTAAGATACCCATATGGTCTAAACTGATGGATGCAAATACCGCTGCCAATGTATTGGAAATGACATTGGTAGCATCAAGAAGCCCGCCAAGCCCTGTTTCCAGAACTACGACCTGACAATCCTGCTCCTTGAAATATTGAAATGCCATAGCTGTCTCGATTTCAAAGGCTGTAGGATGGGGTTTCCCCTCCTCCACAAGTTCCCCACAAATTCTTTTTAATATCGTCATCTGTCTGCAAAGTTCCTTCTTGCTGATAGGGCGATTATTTACCTGAATCCTCTCCCTGTATTCAAACAATGTGGGAGAAATATATCTTCCGGTGCGGTATCCTGCTTCTTTTAAGATTTCCGAGATAAATGCAAGTGTAGAACCCTTTCCATTGGTTCCTGCAATATGGACAAATTTCAGCGTCTGCTGCGGATTTCCAAGCTTATCACACAGATTTTCTATATTGGTCAGCCCCGGCACACTTCCATATGCCTTAAGTTCCTCTATGTAATCCATAACCTCCCTAAAGGTCATATCTTTTTGATTTTCCATACTAATAGCTTCTTTCTTATGCATAATTTCAAATACTTTTTCTCATACTGATACTATGATGAAAACATTTTTGAAAAACTTTTTTAAATGCGGACTCCTTGGATGGTGCCTTGAAATTACCTTTACCTCCCTGCATTCCCTTCAAAAAAGAGATATGCGCCTGATGGGGCAGACCTCTCTATGGATGTTTCCCATATACGGCAGTGCCTGCCTGCTAAATCCTGTCTTTAGGAGGCTTAAAAATATGCCTCTTTCCATAAGAGGCAGCATTTATTCTCTATGTATCTTTACCGGAGAATATCTTACAGGTCGTTTTCTTGACAGCAAAAAGCTGTGCCCTTGGAATTACGAAGGTTCCCGATGGCATATCCGTAAAGTAATCCGACTGGATTACTTTCCTAACTGGTTCCTTGCCGGTCTTTTATTTGAAAAACTCCTGTCCGACAAAGAAGCGGTATGATCGACTCATACCGCTTTAAGTTCAGTCCACATCATCCAGATCAAAATCACCTGCTCCGGCGCCGATATCCAGCGTATTAAGCGTACGGCGCTTCAATCTTGCCTGCTCCGAAGCTTCAAGAATGAAATCCTTAATGATCTTCGCATTTTTTATATGGGATAAAATCAGCTTCGGGTGCGTTGTATCTCCTGTATAACAGATGACTGTTCCGATTCCCACAATCCTTTCCATGAGGGAAGTCACCAACTCCACATCCTGTACCTTGTACATATAGCAATCATTCTCAATCTTCTTAAAAAGACCGCTGTCTATGGTAAGAATATTTTCTTTGATGATATATTTGGTAAAGGTAAATGGAAGTCCTAAAAATAACCATCTTTTTCTCTCTTCAAATTCTGTCGTCATAATCTGTCTCTCCTTTCGGAATCTTCTCATCTGTCTTTCTGCGATGATGCTGTTTTCTACTACGTAGTATACTAAATCCATATCCATATTGCAATTATATTTTATGGTATTATTTGATTGAAAGAAGTGTTCCCGTATGCTATGATGTTATAAATGAGTTTTCACAAAATTCCAACAGATAGGAGTGTGCTTATGACTGCAAAAGACTGTATTAAAGAACGCAGAAGTATCCGTAAATTTAAGGCGCAGAGCGTAGATCACGCGTTACTTTCTGAAATCATTGAAACCGCTTCCTATGCGCCCAGCTGGAAGCATACACAAATCACCCGCTACATTGCAGTTGAGGGAGATCTGAAAGATAAGATTGCCGCTGAATGTACTACGGCATATCCCAAAAACGGTGAAATCATTGCACAGGCACCTCTGCTGATTGCCGTAACTTATATTAAGGGAAGAAGCGGCTTTGAACGTGATGGCTCCTATTCTACACCGCGCGGTGCATCCTGGCAGATGTTCGATGCCGGAATTGCCGCACAGACTTTTTGTCTGGCTGCCTACGAAAAAGGACTTGGCAGTGTTATCATGGGAATCTTTGACGAAGCAAAAGCTGCTTCTTTATTAAATATTCCCGAAGAAAGAGAGCTTGTAGCGCTTATTCCTGTAGGATATCCCGACGAGGAACCGGCAGCGCCCAGAAGAAAAACTGTAGAAGAACTATTATCATTTCAAAGCTAAAATCGAAGAGCACCCCTCTTCGATTTTTTATGGAAGGAGTAAAGAATTATGAGACATCTTATGAATCCTCTGGATTTTTCCGCCTCGGAATTGGACCAGCTTTTTGATCTGGCAAATGATATTGAAGCAAACATGGATAAGTATGCCCATGCCTGCACCGGAAAGAAACTTGCCACCTGTTTTTATGAGCCAAGCACACGGACAAGGCTCAGTTTCGAATCTGCCATGCTGAATTTGGGAGGCAGCGTCATTGGTTTTTCTGATGCAGACTCCTCCTCTGCCTCCAAAGGTGAGAGCGTATCCGACACTATCCGTGTCATTTCCTGTTTTGCCGATATCTGTGCCATGCGTCATCCTAAAGAGGGCGCACCTATGGTAGCTGCCAGCAGATCTTCCATTCCGGTCATCAATGCCGGTGACGGCGGACATCAGCATCCCACCCAGACACTCACAGATCTTCTGACCATCCGCTCCATGAAGGGTCGTCTTGATCATTTTACCATAGGTCTTTGCGGAGATCTCAAATTTGGGCGAACCGTACACTCTCTGATCAATGCACTCATCCGCTATGAGGGAATCAGATTTATTTTCATCTCTCCTAAAGAATTAATGGTACCTGATTATGTCACAGATATGCTCAAAGAAAAAAATATTCCTTATGAGGAGGTCATTCGACTGGAGGAAATCATGCCCCAGCTTGATCTGCTGTATATGACCAGAGTGCAGAAAGAGCGCTTCTTTAATGAAGAAGATTATGTGAGATTAAAGGATTTTTATATTCTTGATAAAGCAAAAATGGAACTGGCTAAATCAGATATGCTGGTTCTTCACCCGCTTCCCAGAGTGAATGAAATTTCTGTAGAAGTGGACGAAGACCCCAGGGCAGCCTACTTCAAACAGGTTCAGTACGGCGTCTATGTAAGAATGGCTCTTATTTTAACATTATTGAATATTAAGGTAGATTAGGAGGGAATAGAATGCTTAATGTAGGAAAAATTGAGGAAGGATTTGTTTTAGACCATATCAAAGCCGGAAAAAGTCTTTCCATTTATCATCATCTGCAGCTGGATAAATTGGACTGTACCGTTGCTATCATCAAAAATGCCAAAAGCAACAAAATGGGAAAAAAAGATATTTTAAAGGTAGAATGTGATATTCATATGCTGAACCTTGATGTTCTGGCATTCATTGACCATAACATCACCGTTAATGTCATCAAGGACGGGAAAATTGTATCAAAAAAGGAACTGCTGCTTCCCAAGGAAATCAAAAACGTCATCCGTTGCAAAAACCCCAGGTGCATCACTTCCATTGAACAGGAACTTCCCCATATCTTCGTGCTGTCCGACGAAGATAAGGAGATTTATCGCTGCAAGTATTGTGAAGAAAAATGCACAGAAACCTTATGAAACATGGCTTGCCGCCATCAGGCGGAAAAAGCCTTTCACTGCTCTGACTGTCAGTGTGACCGCCGATACCAGAATAAATCCTGCTGCTGCCGCTGCCATACTGACCAGCATTTCTTCATAACTGTAATGCCTGGTGGGAATATAAATTTTCAACTTTTCCGTTAAATAAGCAATTGCCACCAGGACGAATGCAGTTATACATGTTTTTATAAACCAATTACATTTTCCGCATGATACATGAATCGTGATCGTTCCTACAATACCAATCAGAAGAAATGCTACTACTCTTCCATTCTGTCTGATCATATAAGTAAATGCATTCATATCACTTTCTGAAATCTCCTGAGAAGAATACTGTGCTTCAGCCAGTTTTGTGATAACCTGCTTTCCAAGCAACTTGGCATCTTCACCGTTTTGGAAAGACAGATATGCAACACCGGCTACCAGTACTCCAAAAACAATCCATAGCGCTAATATAATGGGCCATCTTTTCTTATTTTCCATAGCCTCCCCCATTTTCAGTCTGCTAAATCGCCTGCAACAGAGTCATTATATTCCGTGTTGTGCGCATATGTCAATTGTCAGAAGTCAGTCTTAAGAATAAATTCATAAAGTGCAACGGATTTTTTAACTAATTTTCATATGGAGACTGATCCAGTCTGATAAAGTATCCTTGGTCATGAGCACACACCGGACACTTTTGCGGCGCTGCTTCACCTTCATAAATATATCCGCAGTTTAAGCAGATCCAACTGGTCTTTTGTTCCGAAGCAAACAGCTTGTCCTTCTCCATCAAATCTGCAAATCTGCCGAATCGGTCGCCATGCGCCTTTTCAATCTCCGCAATCATAAAAAATGAATTGGCAACCTGCGGAAATCCCTCCTCTTTTGCTTTTTCCCCAAAGGTCTTATAGACGGGATCATGTTCTTCGTGCTCATTGTGCTGCGCCATACGCAGAAGCTTTACCATGTCATCCGTAATATCCACGGGATAACCCCCATCCACATGAATGGTCTCACCTGAAAGTTCTTTTAAATGATTATAAAAAATTTCTGCATGTTCCTTTTCCTGATTTGCTGTATAGGTAAATACTTCCTCAATCACGTGCAGATTTTCTTTCTTTGCCTGAGCTGCCGCAAAAGTATATCGGTTTCTTGCCTGGCTTTCTCCTGCAAATGAGCGCATCAGATTGTCTTTGGTTTCACTGTTCTTGAAATCTACTGCCATAATCCATTCTCCTTTTCACCATGAATCTCACTAACTGATTGCTAATCCTATCCATATTATGGGTAAAAAAGGATATTTTATTCATTACAGCCCTCAATCTGAGTAAAAATATAATTCAATTCCTTCCACGATCCCTTCTGCAATCTTTTCCTGATATTCCGCCGAGGAAAGCCTGCGGCATTCCTCCTTGTTAGTGAGAAAACCTGTTTCAATCAGACATGCAGGCATCAATGTCCTGTTCGTAACGGTCAAATCTGCTATATCCCACACCGTTCTCTCATTTGCACCGGTACTCCTTATGGTTTCCTGATGGATCAGCCTTGCCAATCTTTCATTATCCCTACTCTCGTCAGCCCCGTCATACCATGCTTCAATACCATTTACGCTTTTGTCACTGCCCTCATAGGTGTTCTGATGAATACTCACGTAAGCATCTGCCTGGTAGCTGTTTGCCAACTCCACCCTCTCTTCCTTAGTGAGAAATTCATCCGTTTCTCTTGGCATCATGACCCGGAACCCCCGTTCTTCCAGCCTGCGCTTCACGCGCAAGGCAATTTGAAGGTTAATATCTTTTTCATAGATTCCAAACCCTATGCACCCTGTGTCTTCACCTCCGTGTCCTGCATCTACTGCAATCAGCGGGCTCTCCTGTTTTTCTTCTTTTTCCTGCACCACATCTTTCAAAATCATTTCATTTTCTGAAACTTCCTGCCTTTCTACTTCTTCTGCTGCTTCATCCTCTTCTTGAACCTGCACAGATACTTCCTCCGGCGCTGCCAGTGCGTTCATTTCCATAAAAGTATATCCTCCTGTTATCACTGTCATAAAAGAAATAGCTAATACCAGAACGATCTTCCAACTCTTTTTTCTTATGTCTACCTGTCTATTGTTTTTTCTTATGTACATAAAAATGATGCCCCTTTCGTATCATATTGCTTATTTAAAGCTTACACGCACGGTGCATCATTTTTTCATCATTGTTGCATCATAGTACCATCATTTTTGCATCAAAACTGCATCATTTTGAAATTTTCAAAAACAACTCATTAATTCCCTCGTAAAAACCAATTGTCACAATGCATTTTTCATCTCCACTCCCTGAAAATACGTACTTTTTATAATAAGGAGTAGATTCCAGCAGTGGATTTTCTGTCTCATAAGGAATCGGGCTTGAAAGCCCCATATAATCACTCCACTTTTCAATCAATTCATCAGGATCGATATCCTCCCATTCCAGCTCTGTTCTGGCATAAAATTCATACACTTTTCCATCATCAGCATCAAGATAGGCATCTATCAGCCGATTACTCTTGTCTGCATTTTTGATATTGGTAGAAAGACTTACTTTCCAGACGGCAACATTATTTCTAGGCTCCAATATATCAATTGCCGAATAAAGCACGGCATCATAGTCATCCCCATTCACGTCCTTCACCGTAGCCGGAAGCATCCCAAGTTCCTTTAATGTTGCCATTGTCTGATTACAGGTGGCAAATATCTGTTCATCTGTTATTTCTTTTCCGGTAGGTCCTCTGTGATTGACCACGAAAGCATAAGTGCCATCCAGTTCCTGATAATCCCTTGTTTCATCCTCCAGCCTGGTAAGCGCATTCTGCTCACTTTCCGGAGGGCTCTGACTATTCAACGCTTGTGACAGGATATATAGCCTTTCATTATAATCAAGTTTATACCTGTAACCCTCCCCCTCCATTTCAGAAGTCTGGGTATGAATCCTGTCAAGCACCGTCCGATCCCTATACTTGGCAAGCATTTTCGGTCCGCAGATAGAACATATCATGACCAATACCGCAAAAATGAGGAATGCAAAGTTAATGGTTGACTTCTTCATGCCCTGTATTCTCCTTTCTCCTGACCGGAAGGACAAAACTGATACTCGTTCCCTCTCCCAGAGTACTATCTATTTCAAGACTGCTGTCATGGAGTGATAAGATTTCCGTACACAGAGAAAGCCCCAGACCTGCTCCATTCCGGCTTCTCGATCTGGATTTATCTACCATGTAAAAAGCCTTTGTAATCTTTTGCAATTCCTCCTGCGGGATTCCAATCCCATGATCTCTCACGGTAAAACGATAGCCTGTATCTTCTTCTTTTCCATTCACTTCTACGATACTGCCCGGCTCGGAAGCTTTACTTGCATTGTCTAGCAGATTAATCAAAACGGTAATGATCATGTTGCTCTCTGCCCACACCACCGCTTTATCGTAAATATATTCAAATTTCATACTTTCATTGGTCTTGAACATATCTTTAATATAAAGAAACAGACTTTCAACCGCTACCTCCTGGAATTGCACCTGCCCATGTCTGGTGACCATAATATCCAGAAGGCGGATCGACATAGCTTCCAGCCGCTTTCCTTCTGTATAAATATAATTGGCAGATAGAAAACTCTTCTCCTCATCCAGTTTTCTAGAACGGAGCATATCTGCATACCCGATAATCGCAGTAAGCGGCGTCTTCAGTTCATGTGCAAATGCTCCTACAAAATCTTCCCTTGCCTGTATCTCATCCTCTAATTTATTGATATTTTCTTCCAATGCCTCCGCCATCTGATTGAAATCAAGGGTCAAGCGCCCCAATTCATCATCGCTGATCTGCTGTGCACGATAATCATAATCTCCTGCTGCCATGCGCTTCGTTGCCTTCGTAAGAAGACGGATCGGCTTTGTCAGCCAGGAAGAAATCAGATGCATGATGATCGTCCCGAAAAACAGCATGATGATCGTTACCCGCTGGTAAACTTTAAACCCTAATTCCCTCTCATTAAATACATCTGATACATCCCTCATCGTTTCCAGATACAATACCCTGTCAAGTGCATTGACGGTGCTGCTGGTCTGTATATAATAATGGTCATTCAACATAATCGTGCGGTAGGTCTTTGTAAGGGCATCTGTCTGCCTCAGCAGTTCGTCATCCGTCTCAAATCCACTGCTGGCGTATAATATGCTTTTTTCTTCATCAGACAGGCGCAGCATACGATTGGCATTTTGTCCGCCTGATTCTAAATTTGCCGCTATCTGCTCCACCGTATTATCCTGCAATACATCATATTTTGCAGGCACATTTAACGCAGCAGTCTCAAAAGCAAAGCACAGAATACTATTTTCATCAAGTGCCTGCTCTGCTTCCCGCTCCAGGGAAGTCTCAAAAACATAATTGACAAAATAAAAGCCGCTGATTCCAAGCGCGATTGCCATGACGATCATCGTCCACAGCAATAGTTTTAAAGAAAACTTCATTCCTACACCTCTAAACGGTAACCAACCTTGTATACTGCCACCAGATTCTGTTCCCATCCCAATTTCTTTCTAAGGCGCTGTACGTGAAGATCCAAAGTACGGCTGTCTCCTATATACTCATCTCCCCATACCTTCTCATACAATGCTTCCCGGAACAACGCTACATTTTTATTCTGCATGAACAATACCAATAATCCAAACTCCTTATTCGTCAGAACAACCTGCTTTCCATCCTTCAGGGCTCTTCTTGCATCCACATCCACTACGATATTTCCCGCCGTAAGCTGTTTATCTGTCTTATTGTAGCGTCGCAGGACAGCCTCCACCCGCGCCACCAGTTCCACCACATCAAATGGCTTTACCAGATAATCATCAGCTCCCAGCTTCAGTCCCTTCACTCTGTCCTTCACTTCATGCTTGGCTGTAATAAAAATAACGGGAATCTTTAATGGACGGATATATTCTATCACGTCATATCCATCTGCCCCTGGCAGCATGATATCCAGCAAAATCAAATCAAATACTTCCTCTTCAATCAAATCAATCGCATCCAGCCCATTTTGTACTGATGTACAATGATAACCAGATGCGGACAAATTCAGATCAATCAGATCACAAATTGGTTTTTCATCATCTACAATCAATATCTTAATCATTCTTTTGTTTTCCACCCCCAATATGCTCTTGCACTCTCTACAAGCCCCGACACTGTATCCTCATCACTGCATGGATTACTCAGCTTGATATCCTTATCTTCAAAAAAGCCGCCCGTCCTCTGATAGTAAATCGAATAATCGCTTTCTGTAATCATTTCATTCCCATTACCTTCATAGCTGTATCTGGCAAGTACGAGAATATCCTTCATTCCATCTCCATCAATATCCTTACAGGTAATCCCTTTAAGTGCATATAAATTGTCAAACTCTCCCATCGGCTGAAAGCTCCATACGATATATCCCTGCTCATTGATCAGGTAAATCATAAATGTGGCAAAGTTTGCCATCGTGTATGTTCCCGGCACGACCTCCAGCTTTCCCAGTTTCTCAAACTGTCTGTAATAACACTGTTCCTTTGCAATCACAAACCCATGCTCTAATAGTTCTTGTTTGGTCACCGCCGTATAAAGAAACTCTGTGGAATATCCCTCCCTCACAAATGCAACAATACTTTCCACACTTTTATTCATGCTGAATCGGTTGAGCTTATCGGAAATCCTGTAATCCCGGTAAAATCCTTTTTCATCCTGAAACAGGACATCCCCGATTTTATAGGATTTCCCTGCATAATCACCTTTATCATTCACGCAGGTCGTTATAAGGACGATATCCATCTTTCCATCTCCGTTCAGTTCCTGAAAGGAAACTGCCTTCAAATCTCGCAAAGGCTGCTCCATTTCTCCCTGATTACGGTTGTTGACCTCCAGTTGATCCGTCTTGTATACAACACTTCCATCCTCATCCGTAAAAAATAACGCCAGCCTGTGATATTTTTTATCCATTGCGGGCACAAATGAAACCTGTCCAAAACTTTCTGTTTCTATGGGAAATATCTGATTTTCTATGATATCAAATCCTGCGGGTTCAATTTCCGCATAGTCTTCGATCTTTGAGAAACGCTGTCTGTAATTTTGATAATCCTCTGCAATCACCTTTGCCTTATCCGCATCCACCGCAGCATGAACAGGACTAACGCTTAAAGCATAACCAGCGCCTTTGCCTGCTGCACAGGCATAGATAGAAAAAGGTGAAATAAGCATCAGAATACAGCTACATAATAATACAGATAAAATTTGAATTTCCTTTTTCATGACAATGTCACCGGCTTCTCTTTTGTGATTGACTACGTTTTTGGATATTATAGCATAAGCCCGCCGTTCACACAATCATTTTTCCAGATGTATGACTGTGTCCTTCGGCGGGCTATACTTTTTTATTTTGATTTTTCTATCTTTAAAGCACGCATGGAATTCAGGATTGCAATAACCGAAACACCGACGTCTGCAAACACCGCTTCCCACATATTGGCAAGACCAAACGCGCCTAAAATCAGCACCAGCGCTTTAACGCCAAGTGCAAACACAATATTCTGCTTTACAATCTGCAGGGTCTTTCTGGATATTCTTACAACGGCTGCAATCTTGCTCACATCATCATCCATCAGGACCACATCTGCTGCTTCAATTGCTGCGTCTGAGCCCATGCTTCCCATGGCAATACCGATATCCGCTCTGGTCAGCACCGGCGCATCATTGATTCCATCCCCTACAAACGCCAGTTTTTCTTTTCCATTCTGGACTTTTAGCAGTTCCTCCAGCTTAGAAACCTTATCCCCTGGAAGAAGCTGTGCATGCACTTCATCTATCCCAAGTTCTTTCGCCACTGCCTGGGCTGCCTGCTGTCTGTCACCGGTCAGCATGACGCATTTTTTAACGCCTACCTGCTTCATGCTCTGCAACGCTTCCCTTGCGCCCTCCTTTACGGAATCGGCAATGACGATTGCGCCCATATACTTTTCTTCACAGGCTACATAAACAATTGTTCCACTGCTCTCTGCCGCAATATACGGAATCCGTCTGGCTTTCATCAGCTTTTCATTACCCAGCAACACTTCTTTCCCATTTATCGGAACACAAATACCGTGTCCGGCAATTTCTTCCGCCTGCCCTACCCTGCTTAAATCCGGCTCCTTTCCATAAGCTTCCTTAACGGATCCTGCTATCGGATGATTGGAGTATGCCTCACCAAGTGCCGCCAGTTCTATCAGCTCCTCCTTGGTACAAGCATTGGGAATGATATCCTGTACTTTAAACTCCCCTTTGGTAAGGGTTCCAGTCTTGTCAAAAACAATGGTAGTCATTTCTGCAACGGCTTCTAAATAATTGCTTCCTTTCACCAGAACACCGATTTTGGAAGCTGCTCCTATTCCCCCGAAAAATCCAAGGGGCACTGAAATAACCAGCGCACAGGGGCATGAAATTACAAGAAAAATACATGCTCTCTGTATCCATTCTCCCCATCCGTCTCCTAAAATGAGGGGCGGAAGCACTGCAAGGGCAAGTGCTGAAATCGTTACCACAGGCGTATAATATTTTGCAAATCTGGTGATAAAGTTTTCAACCCTCGCCTTTTTACTGCTGGCATTTTCCACCAATTCAAGTATTTTGGACACCGTGGAATCATCAAATTCTTTTGAGACCCTGACCTTAAGGGTACCGCTGCCGTTGACACAGCCGCTTATGATATCATCTCCCACAGCTGCCTTTCTCGGTACCGATTCCCCGGTAAGCGCCGCAGTGTCAATTAGAGATTCCCCTTCAATCACAACACCATCAAGAGGAATCCTCTCTCCCGGCTTCACCACGATAATGCTCCCGATTTCCACATCATCAGGATCAACCTGTGTCAGTTTTCCTTCTATTTCAATATTGGCATACTCGGGACAGATATCCATCATATCCGAAATAGACTGCCTGGATTTTCCCACAGCATATCCCTGAAACAGTTCGCCAACCTGATAAAAAAGCATAACCGCTACTGCCTCTGAATACTCCCTTACGCCAAAAGCGCCAAAAGTGGCAATCATCATAAGGAAGTTCTCATCAAAAACCTGTCCGTGTCTGATATTCCTTGCCGCCTTATAAATAATGTCATAACCAACTAGCAGATATGGAACCAAATAAATTAGGAACAAAATACATAAATTTTCTATTCTTTTCAGTAATCCGGCATGTTCGCAAATGAATAACCCCACAAAGATGACAAATGTGATGATAATGCGAACAAGCATTTTCCGCTGTTTTTTCGTCATGAGTCCTATTACATCAGAATCCGGCAGTCAGGTTCCACCTTAGCACAGACTCTGACAACCTCCTTCATGATTTCATCGAACTTATCATCCTGTGCATCAATGGTCATCTTCTGTGCCAGGAAGCTTACATTTGCATCATTCACACCATCGATCTTCTTGATTGCTTCCTCCATCTTTGCAGCACAGTTTGCACAGTCTAAATCTTCCAGTTTAAATTTTTTCTTCATACATTTTCCCTCGCTATTCGTTGATATGTTCTCTTCCCTGAGCAATGATGGTTCTTACATGACCATCTGCCAGAGAATAAAATACGGACTTTCCTTCCCTCCTGCTCTTCACCAGCTTCGACTGCTTCAATATCTTAAGCTGATGTGAAACTGCAGACTGCGTCATCTGAAGCGCCTGCGCCAGATCGCACACACATACTTCCGCTTCGAAAAGCACGTATAAGATCCTGATTCTTGTGGAGTCTCCAAATACCTTAAAAAGCTCTGCCAAATCATACAGCTCATCCTCATCCGGCATTTTTGCGTGAACAATTTCAAGCAGCTCCTCATGGGTCTGAAAAGTCTCACAGCACTCTACGTCATGAATTGCCAAATTCATTACCCTCCTTTATTATATTTTCATTTGAACAACTGTTCATATGTATAGTAAAACAAATCTATAAATCTGTCAACCCCTTTGATAAAAAATGTGTTTTGTCTTTCTATCCTATTTCACTCCGCATTTTGCGCATATATCATTGAGGCAGCATTTGTCACAAAAAGGATTCGTTCTCGCGGTGCACACTTCCCGTCCGTGATACACCAGGCGGTGGCAGAAATCGCTTCCCTCCTCCGGCGGAATAATTTTCCATAGTGCCATTTCTACCTTCTTCGGTTCCTTCACCCCATCAACCAGTCCCATTCGGTTTACAAGGCGGATACAATGGGTATCTGTTACAATAGCAGGTTTCCCGAACACATCCCCCATAATCAGATTGGCGCTTTTACGTCCCACACCGGGCAGTCTTAGCAACGCGTCAAAATCATCCGGTATGCTTCCCTGGTATTCATCACGCAAAATCTTCATACATGCGCTGATGTCTCTCGCTTTGCTGTGTCCGAGACCACATGGCTTTACGATACGTTCTATCTCCTCCACATCTGCCGATGCAAGTGCATTTACGTCCGGGAATTTGGCGTACAGATCCTGCACGACCACATTCACCCTGGCGTCCGTGCACTGTGCCGCTAAACGTACACTTACCAAAAGCTTCCATGCCTGGTTGTAATCAAGGGTACAACCGGCGTCAGGATATTCGTTTCTTAACCGTTCAATTATTTCTATTGCCAGTTTTTCTTTTGTCATCTTTATACCGTACCTTTCCTCCACTGTAAAGCATTTTAACACGCAAGAATTCATACTATCATTTCAGTCCTGTCAAACTCTTTAAACCGTTCATAAATACTGTCATATTGATTGACGATTTCCATATATCTTTCCATCGTTACGTCCCTCTGTTTCTCATAAGTACGAATGATTTCATCATAATGGGTAAGCGCTGCCTGCACTACCCTGATACAGATCTTACCCTGCTGCGCATCTTCCAGTAGAATCTCCTTTATTTTTTCTGGTGGAAAAGATTCTTTGTAGCTTCTTTTTCCATAGAGTGCGCTTAGAATATCTGCAACTGCGATGATCCGTTCCAGAGTCGAAAGTTCTGCCGCTCCAATACCTTTGGGATATCCTGAACCATCCAGCTTTTCATGATGCTTTGATGCAACGTTCACAATTCTTTCGTCCATAACTCCGCGCAGTATTTTATCCGTCATGACCACATGCTCCTTCATGATCTGCATCTCATCCTCTGTCAATCTTCTTGGTGCTTCCAAAATTGATATTGGGATTGCAATCTTGCCAATATCATGTAAAAGAGAACCATAGTATAATATCTGCAGTTCCACCGCTGATACACGCATAATACGTCCCAGTTCAATGGCAAATGTCCTGGTTGACATTGTATGAATGACAGTAGGCTGGCTTCTGAAATCTATTGCATAAATCAGCATATCCAGAAATCCCCTCTTCTGTTTTTCTGTGAAAGAAATTCGGTCAAATAATCCCTCCAGTTCTTTTTGATATTCATCCGTTTTTAACTTCCCCAAAATATTAAATTTTGTCTGCGCGCTTTGAAACACTTCCAATGCCTTTGCAGATAATTCCCCATCCGCCTGTCGCATGTAAATGTCTATTCCCTCTCTGTCTTCCCCCATATGTAAAAAAACAGCCATCTTGTCCGCAAGCGTCAGATACTCCGTAATTTTCATATAACTGCATTTTATGTGAGCATGAAGCTTATAAGGCAGATGATGATATAATACAATCTCTGCTTTATCATCCACTGGAGATAAATTCTTTAAAAACAGATAGCCATAGATAGAATGTGCCCAGATATTGGTGTTCTCACATTGAATGATGCCGCCTTCATAGCCGGTCTTAATCATCCCAAGATCATGAAGCATACCGATAAGCGTGAACTCAGCAAGTTCCATCTCCGTATATAGTCCTTCTGCTTTTAGCATATTATAAAAAATGTACCCTGTAATTTCTCCGTGCCAGAGAATCTGGGCGTCCATGACCTCCAAGGTCCTGCGTACCACATTATATACGTCTTTCGTACTTACCAGTTCTGAACCCATACTGTTCTCCATATTCTGTATTTTTATAAAGACATCATATCATAAAACGCGAATCCTTGAAAGCCTGTCTTCCAAAGGGATGCCAAACTCTCTGCGCTACAGGGAATCATACACCTGATTCATTGAAAGACTATGAAAAGAAAAGACCCTGCTGATGCTGTAAGTGAATGCCGATGTGCCCTATTGCTAAAATGATGCAGGCAATCAGCATCCAGATCACTTTTCCGTATATCCCGAGTAAAAAGAATGCCATGACCGGTAAGGTTGCTCCGGCAACCGGAATTCCCAGAAAGCTGCTGTAAAAATCAGCTAACGAGCGTTTGCTTTTAAAATATCGTATCCACCATACTTCATACATGAGCATCAAGATAAATGCGGCGATAAGCCACAAAGTCCATTTTGACCATTTTTGTATGTTAAAATCAGAAAATAGAAGGGCAGAGCAGGTAGTCAGTATCTCTCCTGCCCGTTCCAAGATTAATAAAATTTTATTTTCTTTTTCTGCGCTGTAATCTTTTGGTTGATTTTTCATCCATATGAAATTAGGAATGCTCAGCATTAGTATGAAAATAAATCCCACATACGAAAATCCAAAATGCCCCATCAATTTACGCACGCTCCTTAC
The DNA here is from genome assembly GCA_014804785.1 of Lachnospiraceae bacterium. Classification (GTDB taxonomy): domain Bacteria; phylum Bacillota; class Clostridia; order Lachnospirales; family Lachnospiraceae; genus Suilimivivens. The sequence goes on along the minus strand of JAAUZD010000022.1, from coordinate 67,172 downwards.
TTAACATGGCTTTTGCTTCTTTACACCATTCCAAATAGGCACGATATGTTTTAATGCCAAATTCCACCGTCAGCAGATAATACTTATGTGCCTCATCCAACTCCATATTCTCTCTAAGCGTGTCTGCCGCACCTATAAGACATGGCAATTCTTCCTCAATTTTCTTTTGAAACGCATCAATATGAGATTCTGCCTGCAAGGGACCGCCTTCCTTGCCAAAAAATAATTTGAGCAGTGTTTCATAGCGAAGTTCATCCTTCTCCACGGGAAGCGCGACCCATTCTCTCAAATATTTCCTTCCCTCTTCCGTAATGGAATAAATGATTTTATTCCGCTTGTTTTCTGCTCCCTCACATTTGGTTGCAAGCCCCCGTCCCACCAGATCACTCAGCGCGGGATAAATACTGCCGTAGCTAGCACCCCAAAAATACTTTAACGCGGTGTCCATCCGCTTTTTTATTTCATACCCTGTCAGATTTTCATGGCTTAATAGTCCCAAAATCACACAGTCAATTTTCTTTTCAGTCGCCATACTTTTTTCTACCTTTCATCATCCCGTAGGATAGAACTTTCCGAGGACATCCATCAACACACGCGCCGCACAAAATACATTCCATGCTTTTAATTTGTCCCTCTTCCATCTTCCCTGAAACTTCTATCCCCATGGGGCATTCTTTATTACATTTCCCACAGGAAATACAGGCTCCCCTGTCTTTAACCTTGATATGTAAGCCCGGAAGCTGCAAACTTCTTCGTACTTTAGTGCCTAACACCATAAAAGGCGCCATCCAGCAAAAATAATGACAGAATACACGCTTCCCAAACAAAACTGCCGGTATAAAAATCAATAAAACAATGCCATAGTATATCACATAGCTCTGCACATTTGAAACAGATATTCCATTTTCCGTTTCAAAGAAAAAATCAATCCCAGTTACCTTTCCATTAAGACAGTAGCAAAAGATTACTGCGGCTATCCAGACACACCATATGGCATATTTAATATAGTTTTTCCATCGTTGTTTAGGGAGTTTAGAATTAACAGCAAACACGCACTCCTGCAATCCGCCTGCCGGGCATAAATAGGCACAGAATAACCTTCCAAAAGGAATTGAAAGTAAAAACATCATCATGAAAATGATAAAGCTGCCATTAATTATTCTATTGAATGCCGCTCCAAATATTAAGACAGGACTAAAATAATACAGTGTAACTGGAAAAAGCAGTAATGACAATATTAAAGTAAATTTTCTTATTTTCTGTCTTCTCATTTCGCCCTCCATATATCAAACTGATATATGGAGTATATATCAGGCTGATACATATGTCAAGCAAAATGATCCCTATCGTTTTAACTTAACCCTCACATTCCTGTGTTGTGTGATAATAAATTTTTGACACCTCTATCAAAAAATTGCTTCTGCTGCACTTTTTTGTCCTCGGTCCCATGATATGTAATCGTCATTTCCCCATTAAAGGTGGAAATCCCAATGATATTAGACGAATAGGAAACATTCGGGGGAACAAAAATTATTTTTTCTATTTTTACAGTATCATAGATAATCCCTTTTCCATCGCCTGCCAAATGATGCGCCATGATTACAAAAGAAATTTTTTCTCCAACCGGAAAAATAAAACACCTTATTAACTCTCCATGCTCCAATTCAAAGGGGATTTTTTCATTCTGCCTTATAACTTCCTGCCAGTCATTTTGTACAATTTCAACCTTGCAGCCTGATTGAGGAGTTCTTTCATAATAAGCAGCACCGTCCGGTTTCAAAACGACTTTTGACATTGTAGCTTCGTTGCCCTATAAGCTGACTTTACCGCATCCGCCAGTTCTTCAGCACGAACTTTTCCACTGAGTTCAATATAAAAAGTTATATAGTCATCCGGTTCGAACAGATTGGGACGTTCCGTTATGATTTCATGCATAATAATCCTCCATGCTGCCAACAGCCCGCAAGCTTGGGCATCAGCACACCTCACAAATACTTCTTTATTCCCCGCATCCAAATCTTCATCACCAACTTATGCGGAATCAGTTTTACATTAAGATGCTGGCATTTTACATAGAATGAACAGATCGATACATCTTTTCCATTTTTAGCATCCTTTATTGCTTTTTCTGCAACCCTTTGAGGACTTACAATCCCATGAAATTTTATCTTTCTTCCGTTTCTTTCTTTTTCCAACATATCTGTGTCTACCCAACTTGGGCTGACCGCAGTGACCGTTATTCCGGCGGGCTTTAATTCCATGTGCAGAGCACGGGAATAGCTATGTTCAAACGCCTTTGTGGCGGCATACAGATTGATAAAAGGAACAGGCTGGAATGCGGATGCAGAAGATACATTAATAATTTTGCTCCCTCTTGCCATGTATGGAATACAATAGTTTATTAATGTGACCGGCACATTGCAATTCAACTGAATTGTTTTCGCTATCTCCTCTGCCTCGAAATCTTTTGACGGCATCATTCGGGCCATCCCTGCATTATTAATTAAATAAGAAACCCGCACATTCTCTGTCAGCAAAGTCTGAATTGACTGTAAATCCTGCGCATTTGTTAAATCCATGCATATAGGGATTAGCTTTTTACCATATTGCTCTCTTATCTTGGTAAGCTGTTCCTTATTTCTGCCAATAATCCAGATTTCATCAAGCGTTTCTTTATCAAGTACGCGAATAAATTCTCGTCCAATACCTCCCGTCGCCCCCGTTACAATCGCTACTTCTTTTGTCATCCCCACATCTCCTATATCGCTCAATCCCTGAGCAAAATACGCTCTAAGTCATGTACGGTAATTGTTTCATATCTTGCGGTAAATAGCTTTTTCAGTGAATATAAGTACACCACTCCCCAATAATAATCAGCTAATTTCATTGGTGAACCGGTTACTACGCTTTTTTCCTTTTGCCCTTGTTCAATTATTTTTGCCGTGTATTGATACCAGTCAGATTGATAAGAAGTATCTTCATATGTAAAATCGTTCTTTTCAAGGGTTGCCTGTGCATTTAAGGCAATCATGGCGGCAAAGCTTTCCTCTTTTTCCAATCGGTCTATCAAAAATTTTGACAGCTTATGAATTTTTTGCTTGGCGGACAAAGGTAATGCTGCTAAAAGCTTCAGTTTCTGCGTTTCTTCTCCGTAATCAATCATGGAATATATTTCATGAAACAAGTCTTCCTTCGATTTGAAATATAGGTATAACGTTCCCTGACCAATTCCTATGCTTTTTGATAAATCACTTATCTTCGTTCCTGCGAATCCATTTTTGGCAAAATACAGCATCGCGTCATGCAATATTTTTGAACGCGTTTCCTCTCGAATTTCCTGACACCGTTCCGGGGATTTAGGCATGTGATCAGCTCCTTTTTATGAATGAATATTTGTTCATTCATATTGTAAGCGATTTTATTTTCTCTGTCAACTGATTATTCTAATGCTTGGAATCCGCTACATGTAATAAGCTCCACTAAATCTATTGCTCTTTCCACTTAACCTTATCTAACAATTGTTTCTAATGAAGCGCTGATTAAATCACTGCTTCCTTAGTGCCTCCGGTGGGTGCAATATAGTATTGTTAAAAAAAATTAAATAAGTTAAAATACATACGGAGGTAAAAGTGATGGAATATAATATTTATTGCGATGAAAGTTGCCATCTGCCACATGATAATTCAGATTTGATGGTTATTGGTGGTATTTCATGTCCTAAAGATAAGGCCGAATATATAAATAAAGCCATCCGTAACATAAAAACGGTAAACGGTGTATATGAATTTGCCGAAATCAAATGGACTAAGGTATCCATGTCAAAATATAAAATGTATGAAGAACTCGTTGATTTATTTTTTGATAATACATTTTTATGTTTCAGAGCAGTAGTTGCATTGAACAAATCTCATTTAAATTATAAAAAATTTCATCTTTCACATGATGACTGGTATCAAAGAATTTATTTTCTAACCCTGCGCGAAATGATTGACATAGGGCATATTTATCATGTCTATGTTGATATAAAAGATACAAAAGGATCTGAAAAAATTGATAAACTACGTGAAGTACTGAACAATGTTGTAGGCTATTTTTATGAGGAAACAGTTAAAAATATTCAGTTACTACGCTCAGATCAAGTACAATTATTACAACTTGCAGACTTATTCATTGGCGCAGTTTCTTATTCTAATCGAGGACTAGATTCCAATCCAGCTAAAATGCAATTAATTCAGCATATTGAAGAAGTTAGTGGACGTAGTCTTAAAATAACTTCCCCTAAAAGTGAATCAAAAATAAACATTTTTAGATGGTTGCCTAAAGAGGTGTGATTATGCAATGTGAAACAATTCCAAATCTGATTGAACTCGATACCTACAATGGCGACTATGAGCAATATGAAAATGCCGTATATAATGCATATAAAATCACCTTCGAAAATAATCAGTTTTATTTTAGGGGAAAAAGAATCGCTCATAAAAAGCATCCTTTATATAAAGATAAGTCTGGAACATTTTGGCATATAATATCAGATGGTCCCCAAGAAGAAACACGACTTCCTGATTTAAGAAGGTATGAGAGGATCCAATGGCCAGCGTATTTATTAAGTTATTGTCAATTAAACTGCGACAAACTTTTAATCTAGGAAAATAGTAGGAAGGGAAAAACCAGAGTTCTTTTGTGGTGTCAATCAATAGATTATATTGTGATATTAGACCAGAGAACAGATTACTACATTTTTTAGACTGCTTATCCAGTTACCTACTCTCACACCAAAAAGAAACTATTAAAGGAATATAATCATTATATTTTGCAAAATCAATAAATCAAAATGGCAAAAGGCGCTTGTATTACAAACGCCTTCGTTACTCCTTCTTCCTATAAATGGTAGATGAGCTATATTGTGCACACTATATAGTATGCCAAAACTTCTATAAGAATACACTTACAAGAAGTATTTGTCAAGTTCTTCACGTTTCTATTATATACCCACTCTTATAAAAAAGCAATCACTCTTTTATTTTTCTTGATAAATCCTTGCAGGCAAGCCATTCTGTGCTCACCCGCAAAGATTTTATTCTGCATAATTACACGCTATACAATACCCTGAGCCGTCATAGCATCAGCGACTTTCAGGAATCCGGCAATGTTTGCACCTGCAACATAGTTGCCTTCCATGCCGTACTTCTTTGCTGCTTCGTCCATACTGTGGAAGATGTTCACCATAATTCCTTTTAACTTGCTGTCCACTTCTTCAAAGGTCCAGCTCAGTCTCTCGGAGTTCTGGCTCATCTCCAGTGCGGAAGTTGCTACACCGCCTGCGTTTGCTGCTTTGCCGGGTGCAAAGAGCACACCGTTTGCCTGCAGGTACTCTGTAGCTTCAATGGTAGTAGGCATATTAGCGCCTTCTGCCACAGCGATACATCCGTTGGCAACCAGAGCCTTTGCATCATCAAGCAGAAGTTCATTCTGTGTTGCACAAGGAAGTGCCACATCACACTTAATGCTCCATACGCCTCTTCCCTCGTGATATTCTGCGCTTGGTCTTGCTGCTGCATACTCTGTCAGTCTTGCACGTTTTACTTCTTTTACTTCTTTAAGAAGCGCTACGTCGATTCCTTCCGGATCATATACCCAGCCTGTGGAATCAGATACCGTTACAACCTTTGCGCCTAACTGCTGTGCCTTCTGGGTTGCATAGATAGCTACGTTTCCTGAACCGGAAACAACAACTGTCTTGCCGCTTAAATCATGACCATTGCATTTTAACATCTCCTCTGTAAGGTATAACAGACCATAGCCTGTTGCTTCTGTTCTGGCAAGTGATCCGCCGTAGGATAAGCCTTTTCCTGTAAGAACGCCTTCGTATACACCTTTGATTCTCTTATACTGTCCGTACATATAGCCGATTTCTCTTGCACCTGTACCGATATCTCCGGCAGGAACGTCTGTGTCAGCTCCTATGTATTTGTTTAACTCTGTCATAAAGCTCTGGCAGAATGCCATTACTTCTCTGTCGGATTTTCCCTTAGGATCGAAATCAGAACCGCCTTTACCTCCGCCGATGGGAAGCCCTGTGAGGGAGTTCTTGAAAATCTGTTCAAATCCAAGGAATTTAATGATACCGAGATTTACACTGGGGTGTAATCTTAATCCGCCCTTGTAAGGTCCGATTGCACTGTTGAACTGTACACGGAAAGCATTGTTTACCTGAACCTGACCCTTGTCATCCACCCAAGGTACTCTGAATAAAAGCTGTCTTTCAGGGGTAACCAGTCTCTCGAGCAGAGCATCTTTTCTGTATGCTTCTTCATTTGCCTCAATTACAACTCTGAGGGACTCTAAAACTTCCTTGACAGCCTGATGGAATTCCGGCTGAGCGGGATTCTTTTCCACTACCATCTGAAACACTTCATCAACATATGACATACAACATGTCCTCCTTTAAGTTTAGTATTATTGTAGTACTGTATCATTGTATACAATAATGACATCAATTCACCATTGCAGACCTTGATTCCATATCGTATTATATAACGTGCTCCCAAAAATCTCAAGACACTTTAAGAAATTAAATGGTAAAAGTTTTAAAAATATGATATCTACAGGTATTGTTTTAATCGTTCAATATTCTTTTCTTCAAAATCCATCAGCTCCTTTGCAATTTCCATGGAAACATTTCCTGCATTTTCATGATGATTGATTGCCTTCCACATACTGGTCAATCCCCTGTTTGAGCCTTGTATCATCATCTCCGCAATATGGCTGGTGCTGGTGTTGAACATCGTGTTTGCACGTACTCCCCCTTTCAGCATGACATCCTCAAAACCTGTTTCTTTATAGCTGGAAGCCTTTCCATTAAGGAGCCTGTTTGTCGCTTGATTATAAATATCTGCATATTTCATAGATTCTCTGGCAACCTGCATGGATAAGTCATCATCATATATTTTACTACTTACCGCATCAATAGCTTTCATTGCCATCTTTGTATTCCTTTGAACCTCCTGCAACACCTTTACATCATCACTTTTCATTTTCTTTTCCCTTTCTACAGTTGGATAAAAATAAAGCAAAGCAGATTCTACTGTCCACTTTGCTTTTATTTTTCCCTGATATTGATTTTCTATTCCTGATTTTCTGCCTGTTCGGAACTTCCTGTCCCTGAAGTTGCCTCTCCATCTTCCGCTGGCGGCTCCAGCTTTTCAAACGGATAGACGATTCCCCACTCTTTTCTAATGCTGTCCATAATCTTCATAATGCGTAGCGTTTCAGCATGCGGCATCTCAACACATTCATTCTGATGACTGCGGATTGCTTTTATACATGCCTCCACTTCATATTCATAGCCTGAAATTTGCTTAGGACATTTATAGAGTCCTACCTTTTTATAGAGGGAATCATAAACTGCTATGCTCTCGAAATTATTGATGTTCTCAACTATAATAAATCCCTTTGTTCCGTAAATAATCCCCTTTCGGTCACTCAATGAAACCATAGAGCAATTTAAATGCGCCATCTTGCCATCTATATATTGGAGGGTTATACTGTCCTGCTCGTCCACCCCCGTATCTGCATAGGTACAGGTTGAACTGATTTTTGCTATATTGTATCCAAACAGCATGAGCGCAAAATTCAGCGGATATACACCCAAATCTAAAAGTGCCCCACCTGCCAGACTGGGGTTTTTAAGCCGTTCAACATGATTCAGCACATACCCCAAATTTGCCGTAAGTGTCTTAGGCTCGCCTATCACCCCGCTCCCGACCACTTCACGTATCGTTGTCAGCATGGGCATATAGCGTGTCCACATTGCCTCCGCAAGAAAAACACCGTTTTCTTCCGATAGCCGGATCAGTTCTTCTGCCTGACCGGCATTGGCTGTGAAAGCCTTTTCGCACAATACCGGTTTGCCATGCTCCATGCACATTTTTGTATTTGCAAAATGCTCTGAATGAGGCGTTGCAATATAAATTAAATCTACTTTATTGTCCAACGCCAGTTCTTCATAGGAACCATATGCCTTTTTACATCCATATTTCCCTGCAAAGACATCCGCCTTTACTTTTTCCCTTGATGCAACGGCATAAAGCTTAACGTTCTTCATCTTATTAACCGTATCAGCCATAACCGCTGCAATGTTACCTGTTCCCATGATTCCTATTTGAAACTTTCCTAACATTCCACATGCCCCTCCCGTACGACCTGCCATGTCTTTCCAAACAAACGCTGCCGTGCTTCGCAGCCAGCTTATTGTAACAAACGCTGCCACGCTTCACGAACCAGCTTATTGTAACAAAAAGCATTTTACTTTGTAAGTATACTACAATTTTCCACAAAGTAAAATGCTTTTCTACTCTTATATACTCTTATCTGCAAAGAAAAAGGCTGATGCACTGTTACGGTTTTGCGTTTATTCTACATACTCTGATTTGACGTATGCTGTCTGTCCATTATATCTGACCCGGCTCCACCCGTCAGCCTGTCTCATAAGCAACTCCAGTTCGTCTCCCACATAAGCAGTTCCAAGAGATTCTGCACTGGTACTGGCACTTTTGCGAACCTTGACACTCTCAATTACTGTGACCGTTCCCATACTCGTTTCATTATTACTCGTCACTTCTGCTTCCGGTTCTTCCTCTGGCTGCTGCGCCTGTGCAACCTGCGTATCTGATACTTCTTCGGACACTGCCTCAAGATAATCGCTCTTGATAAATGCCTCGCTTCCGTTATACTCTATCTTGCTCCAGCCATTGCCTCGCTGCTCAAGCAAAGTAAATTCCTGACCAATCTGCGCTTTATCGATCTTATCTGCTTCTTCACTGTCTGAACTTCTGATATTAACCACATCTGTAGCACGTACCGTCGTAACCACCTGTGGGGCTTCCTGTGAAACTTCTTCCTCTGTTTCTGGGATTTCCTCTGGCATCTCTCCTTGTTCTGGCACCTCCGCCGACGCTAGAATCTCGCCTACCTCTTCATTGATCTTTTCTCTCAGATAAGCAATAAATTCATTTAACTCTGCATCTTCCGCAAGCAGTTCGTTATATTCCACAACAACCTTATTGTTCAAGTCTACCACATCATCCTGAAGGGTAACTTCCTTGATATAATTCCATATTGCATCATCATAGGTACCATCATTGATGAAATAATTTCCTTCCTCATCCATGCCAATATAATAGGTCTGCATTCCCGGAAGAAGCTGATCCACGTCTGTAAACTGTACCTCCGAATATACATATGCCACATAGCTGTTTTCTGTCAGCCCCGGCTTTGTATAGACATCCAGCACCGGATAGGAATCAATGTACTTACTTAATTCCTCCACACGTATGGTCTGAATTTCATTCAAATACGTATTTAAAGAAGATATCGTCTCGACATCTCCTGATGCCTGTGCATCGTAGTAGGTGCGGATAAGGGTATTTATTTCCGGATGTGCATTTACCTCCAATTCAAAAACGGGAGCTTCCAACCCTTCCACTGTAGATCCTGATTCTTCAGTAGAAACTGCCATTGCAGCCTCTTTTGCCTCTTTTTCCAGAATCTCCTTATGATTAGCATTCAATGCTACAACAATTGTAAGAAGCACGCAAACAACTAGAACAAGAGGCATTACAATCTTGTTATGATCCATGACCCAATCTCTGGCTGCCATGAATTTTTCCTTTAGCATATGCATTTTGTTCTGATCTGAATGTTTCATAGCTTTCCTTTCTTTTTTTATATCCAAGGTGATGCAAATGCACCCGACAGGAATCGAACCTGCATTAAAGGCGTCGGAGGCCTTCGTTCTATCCGTTAGACTACGGGTGCATGTCATAAAATATTACAAATTTGTTACATCACCTTGAATATAATAACATATGACTTTCAGATTGTCTAGTCTGTCAATTGTAAAAAAAATGTGAAAAAAATATTTTATCTGCCATTCTCACGAAATCCACAGCACTTTATCCATGCTTTTACTATAAAAATAGACAGAATCTGCCAGCACCTCCTCTTCTGCCACCTGTGTCCTGTTAATTTCTGTCACGATTTCACAAAGTGCATCCCTGTCAGTATCTGCATTAGCCGGCACAAGGATTACTTCATGGACAGAGCTTGGCAGTATATAAAAATCCCGCTGTATCTTCTCTGCAAATGCCCTCAGCACTCCTGGGTAGAGCATACAGGATGCACCGTAAAGCTTCTGCTTATTGGTCAGAACATACATAGGCATCTTGGTCTCTGCCAATTCCTGCATACAGACTTCATCCAGCAATTCTTCTGTATCCTTTACACACAGGATGTCATCCTCAATCCCATCCATGAGAATGCCACGCATAACCTCCTGCATATTTTCTATTATACTGGGAAAAAGAACCGGAGTATTCTTAAATGCTGTGTGATAAAGTGTATCAAGACTGATTTCCCAATGTTTCATATGATTATTATAAACAAGAATTGCACCTTTTCCATAAAATGGCGCTTCCTGAACGGTATAATAAAAAACAATAGCAAGGTTGTGAAACAATTTATGCGGAACAAGCTTCAGTAATTCCCTGTTTTTTTCTGCATGAATCAGTTTAAAGGCAAGATTTTCTTTTGCCTTGTCAAATTCAATGAATTGTGACAAATCAAGATCATCCTCAAATTCCGCCGCCTGAAAATGATCATATAACATATCTGCTATTTTTCTGGTTTCCTCCCGGGTAATATCTGGCTTGTAAAAATCATTAATATAGAAAGTAGGGGAAGTATTGCATCCTTTTCTTTTTGCCACGATTCCGGTAAGTTCAATACCATTATTTTTTTTGACATGATGGGAAAATACAGAATAATTGTCTCCAAGTTTCTTTTGAAGATCTTTTAGAATTGATTGTGTAAATGATGTGAATTCTATAGATGTGTCGTTCATAAATACCTCATTCTTTCATAACTGTTCTACTATATGTGTCCGAAAAAATGCCATCCTCGAACGCCTTACGACCTTGTCCTGCTGACGCAGTCATGCTCCGCCAGCAGGCTTATTATAAAAAAAGACAATGACTACTTATCATTGTCTTTCAAGCTATTTTTACTGATAGAATTCCCTGCTGACCTATACTCTGGAAAGGTATTCACCTGTTCTGGTATCAATTTTGATCACATCATGCATCTCAACAAATAAAGGAACGTTTACGTTAGCTCCGGTTTCTACAGTGGCAGGCTTCGTAGCTCCTGTTGCTGTATCTCCTTTAAATCCCGGCTCAGTGTCAATAATCTCCAGTTCCACGAACAGCGGAGGTTCCACTGAAAATACACTGCCGTTATGGGAACAAATCTTAACCATTTCGTTTTCTTTTACAAATTTGAGTGCATCGCCGACAGTCTCAGCATTTAATGCAATCTGATCATATGTTTCAACATCCATAAAGTTATACAGTTCTCCATCTGCATATAAGTACTGCATATCTTTTCTATCAATACGTGCCTGTGGACATTTTTCAGTAGGTCTGAAAGTTTTCTCCACTACGCCGCCGCTCTTGATATTCTTCAGTTTCGTTCTGACAAATGCTGCTCCCTTACCGGGTTTAACATGTTGGAACTCAATAATCTGGTAAACATTATTATCTAACTCAATTGTAATACCATTTCTGAAATCACCTGCAGAAATCATAAAATACTCCTCCTAAATTTTTCACGTTATAATTCTTTACCAGTTTAATATAAAAACTGATATTTTTCAACTACTTTTTCATTTCTATGATAGAATCAATTGCTTCAAGATAACCATTTAATCCATGTCCGTAAATCTGTTTATCGCAGACCGGCGCAGTGACAGAGGTTTTGCGGAACTCCTCCCGCTTTGTAATGTCCGAAATATGGATCTCGACCTTCGGTATGGAAATACTGGCGAGCGCGTCCCTTATCGCATAACTGTAATGGGTATAGGCACCCGGGTTGATGACGATTCCTTCTGTCCCATCAAAATACGCATCCTGGATTCTGTCAATCAAAGCGCCCTCATGATTGCTCTGAAAAACTTCTATGGAAATCCCACAAGCTTCTCCCTTTTCCCCAATCATTTTTAGAAGGGCATCATAATCCTGAGTTCCGTATACACTTTTTTCCCTGATTCCAAGAAAATTAATATTTGGCCCGTTAATCACTAAAAGCTTCATTTTCTTCCAATTCCTTTCCTATCTGTTCTAATATTTCATCAAAAGTCCGGTCTGAAACATCCAGCACCACATCTGCACATGCCTCATAGACGGGTGCACGCTGCTTTAGCAAAGTCCTGATTCTTTCTTCGGGATTTTCTACCTGCAAAAGGGGTCTTGTGGTGTCGCTCTTTAGCCTCTTATAAAGAGCTTCCGGTGTTGCACTTAAATAAAACACGATCCCTAATTCTTTAAGGAGTGCATGGTTTTCCTCCTTCATAGGCAGACCTCCGCCTACAGAGATAATCTGTTGATCCGCCGTCCGGATCAGTTCCTTTAAACAGTCCGTTTCCATCCTTCGGAAAGCCTCTTCGCCACTCTGTGCAAAAATCTCCGACACCGTCCGCTTCTGCTTCTGTTCAATCCATTTGTCCGTGTCGATCATGGTCCGCTTTAACTGATAGGACAGCCCGATGCCCACGCTGGTTTTTCCGCTGCCCATAAAGCCAATTAAAATAATGTTATTTTTCATCTTTTTAGATTCCCATTTTTTCTTTCAGTACTTTGTATACCTCTAAAGCCATTTCTTCCGGAACAGACAAATCGTTCCAAAGCTCATAAGCAATGATTCCCTGATATAAAAGCATTTTCAATCCATGAAACGCTTTCCCCCCCTGCTGCCTTACCAACTGCATAAATCTGGTATCAGAAGGCTTATAAATCAAATCATAACCTGTATGGATTTTCCGGTAAAATGCTTCGTCTTCTATAACTGCATTATCTACATCGGGATATAAACCGACGCTGGTAGCCTGAATCGCCAGAAACTTCTGATTTGGAAGGCGATGATAATCTGACAATGCCATAGGATAAATCACTTCTTTTCCAGTCTTTTCATTTACTTCCCCGGCAACCGCCTCCGCCTTTTCCAAAGAACGATTCAGCAGATAGACTTTGGAAGCATTTTTAGAAGCACACAGAAATGCAACCGCTCTAGCCGCACCGCCTGCTCCAAGCAAGATAATCTCCTGCCCTTCTATTTGTATTCCTTCACTGCTCATCGCCCGATACAGCCCCGGCATGTCCGTATTGTATCCCTTAAAACCGCCCTCCATACGCACCAATGTATTTACTGCGCCTATTTTTTCCGCCAGCTCATCTATCTGAATCAGTCCATCCATCACCTGGCTTTTATATGGAACTGTGACATTAAGCCCAAAAAGATTCAGGGCATATGCCCCGCTTATTGCAGGTAAAACCTGTCCCTCCTCCACATGAAAAGGTACATACACAAGATTGTGGGAAAGCTTCTCTGCCAAGGTATTATGAATAAACGGTGACAAAGTATGCTCCACCGGATTTCCTATCAGTCCGCAGGTTCTCGTATATCCGTCGATCGTCATTTTTCCTCCATTCCCGCGTATCTTAAGCTGATACTAAATACTCTTTACCGTCTTTTTTACATTTACGCTTGTAAAACGCGAGTACAATTTTTTCCAGATAGCGCTTAAGTACAATCTGTATTTCTTCTTTCTTATCAATGGGCTTTACCAGAATAGAAAAAATTCCTGCATTTCTGGCTCCCAACACATCCGTAAACAATTGATCCCCCACAAAAAGAGTAGATGACCTATCCGTTCCGAGCATCTCCATAGCCCGCAGATATCCCTTCCTGCCCGGCTTTCCTCCTTTAAAGATATACTGGGCATTCACCGCATCATTGAACATTTTCACTCTTGGCTCTTTATTATTTGATAAAAATAGAACTGAAAAGCCCAGATTCTTCAGCTTTTGAATCAGCGCTATACTTCTATCGTCCGCCGGTGCACCATGGGGGACCAACGTGTTGTCTATGTCAAAAATAATTCCCCGATAACCTGCCTTATAATATTTGCCAAAATCTATGCTATATGCAGAGTTCATATAAATATCAGGATAAAAACTTTCCAGCATTAGTGCTCCTTTCTGCCATAAACTATTCTTAGCATTTCATTTTACTAAAAATAACATAGGATAGCAATGCTATTTTTCCTCAGCTATGACAGAAAGCAAATCTGCTGGCTTTTGCAAATAGTAATCTGCCCGTTTATCTTCCGTGTGGCTGCCCCAGACTGCCAGTGCAAAATCGACTCCCGCATTCTGAGCACACTGACTGTCATGAATGCTGTCTCCTACAAATATAACTTCATGTTCCGCTGCCTTCGACAATTCCATGTATTTTAAAAGCGGATCCGCAGTTGGTTTATGTCCTACCGTATCATCGGCACAGACCACGGTAGTAAAGTACCTGCTGATGTCCAACTTGCAGAAATCCTGTTCATACATTTCTCTTGTCCGCGAGGATACAATGCCAAGTCCGTACCCCTCTTCTGAAAGTTGTTTTAATAGTTCCTCTATTCCTTCATAAACAGACACCGTATCTTCGTACTGCCGCATCTTCTCTATCCATACCTGCATGGTCTCTGTAATATGTTCAACAGCAAGTCTTTCCAGGGCATCTTCCCCGGGAATTCCTAATGCAAATGTCAACTGCTCATAGGAAAATTGCTTTCCAGATTTCTTGAGCAGTGTGTCCTGCAAAGAGCAAATAATTGCCTTTTCGTTGTCTATCAATGTTCCATCAATGTCAAAAACGATTTGTTTATACTTCATTTTTCCTCCAGCCCTGTCACTACTGATTCAAAAATCCTTTAGATTCCAAAAATTGTCTTGCCACTTCTTTATCTTCTTTTCCATTTACTTCCACGTCATAGTTCATCTGCTGCATCTCTTCCTCAGAAATCATCCCATTTAGCTTTTCCAATACTCCTTGTAACTCGGGATATTTTTCAAGAGTATCTTTTCTGACCACCGTACCTGCCAAGAAGGTCTCAAAGAAGCCGCCGTCATCGGTAAGCAGTACCAGATCATTTGCGGCAAGCTGAGCGTCTGTAGTAAAGGCATTGATCACATCTACCTCACCATTTATGAGTGCCTCATATTTCAATGCGATTTCCATCTGCTTGGTATCCTTGAATTCCATATTATAGGCTGTGCAAAGTCTGCTGTATCCTGTCTCCAGCTCAATATAATCAGGATTTCCTCCAAAAATCAGTTCGCCTGAAACTGCAGCCAAATCCGAATAGGTAGAAAGTCCGTACTGTTCTGCAGTCTCCTTTCTCACTGCCAATCCATAGGTATTGGAAAATCCATACAGACCTGTCCAAGTCAGTCCCATTTGATCATACTCGGCAAGGAGCTGATCATACAGGAGTGCATCATCCTTCTCCATCTCTTCTTTTTTCAGAACATTCAGCCACGCTGTTCTGGTATATTCAGGATACAGATCAAACTCCCCCTTTATAAGTGCAGGATGGATGTTAGTCGTTCCTCCGCCGATTCCCTTTGTAATCTCTACCTCATAATCCGTCTCTTCCTCAATCAGCTGTGCTATGATTTCCGTGAGAATATACTGTTCCGTCATAGGCTTGGAAGCAATTTTGATAGATTCCTTTTTCCCGCAGGCACATATCCCCAAGATCATGCCTGCCAGTAATAATAATGTAATTCCTATCTTCATGTATTTCATACTCTTCATCCTTTCGGTTTATAAAATTATCCTGGGATTTCATCTGCTGATCAACCGTCTCACAAATTCATCCCTGGGATTTTCCATCAATTCTTCTTTCGATCCTTCCTGCCAGATTCCGCCCTCCTTCATAATCAGGATACGGCTCCCCAATTTAAAGGCTTCTCCTATATCATGGGTGATGAACACAATCGTAATCCCCGTCTTCTGCCACAGGGCAAGAAGTTCCTCCTGCAGCCCTTTCCGGGTGATTTCATCTACAGCCCCAAAAGGCTCATCCATCAGCAGGATATCGGGGTCTGATGCCATTGCCCTTGCAATCCCCACTCTTTGCTTCTGCCCTCCGGAGAGTTGTCCGGGGAACCTGACTGCCAGTTCTTCGGGGAGTTCCACCATTTTAAGCATTTTCCGGGTCAGAGTCTTCTTTTCCTCTTTCGTCATTTTCCTTTCCAGTCCGGGAACATAGCAGATGTTCCCTTCCACCGTCATGTGGGGAAACAACTTTGCTCCCTGTACTGCATATCCAATGCGCCTTCGCATAGCCGCCAGATTACACTCTGTCAGCAGTTCTCCATTGACTGCCACTTCGCCTTCCGAAGGTACCACGAGTCCATTTATCATTTTCAAAAGCGTTGTTTTTCCACAGCCCGAAGGTCCTATGATAACTACAAATTCTCCCTTTTCCACCGTCAGGGAAACATGGCGCAGAACTTCTTTTTCTCCATAAGAACCTGTACAGTCTTGTATTTTTATTGCTTCACTCAATGCCGTACCTCCTGCTTACCGCCTTTTCCGCTTTAGAGAGCAGATAGTCACTAAACAGGGCTAGCAATGCAATCAGTAAAGACCCTGCTGCTGTCAATGTCATATTGTAAGTGGTAATTCCCCTGTAAATGGCAACTCCAAGTCCCCCTGCCCCTATAAAGGAGGCAATACCGCTCATTGCAATAATCATGACCACCATGTTGCGGAAGCCGCTTATGATAACGGGAAGCGCGAGGGGAAACTGCACTTTAGAAAGCACCTGCCTCCTGTCTGCTCCAAGCCCTTCTGCTACCTCCAGAATACTTGCATCCACATTCGTCAGCCCTGTGTAAGTATTCCTGACAATCGGCAACAGCCCATACACAGTCAGTGCAATAATGGCTGTCTTGTTGCCGATTCCTGTAAAGGGAATCAAAAATCCCAGAAGAGAAATGGATGGCACCGTATAAATTATGTTAATGATACCCAGAACAATGCCTGCCGCCTTTTTATGTCTGCTGATCAGAATGCCTGCCAAAATTCCCAGCACGCCTGCACAAACCACCGCCGTCAGGGATATTCTGATGTGTTCCAATAGGCAGGTCAGGAAAAATTCCCTTCTGTCCCAAAGGATCTGCACGAGCTCCATGCTATGTACCTCTTTTGTATGTATTCAGAACGGATGTTCTGTCTTTACTAATAATATGATATTTATTCTTTTTTGTCAACAATGACTCATTCTCACATTTTGGAATCGACAAATCGCGTTATTTTTCATGGGGTAGCCATGAGTCCGCACAGGATAGGTAAATAATTAGGCGGCGACGCCTAATTATTTATCCTCTCAGAGCGTCACGCTAGTCAGTGTAAAAAACTCCTCATGCACAAAAACTCCATACGGTTTCCTCTAAAATTCCAGTTAATATTAAAATTTTTAAGAAAAGCAATCGCATCGTTATATGTACTATTTTCCTTCCAATCGCTGGCGCTATGGTAATTCTTCTGGTCAAGCAGCAGGCTTGTTTTCGCATCTGTGTTTCTTACTGCTGCCATGAGAAACATCATAGATGCATAACCTGCTTTCTTCTTGGTGATGTCATCTATAATTCCATCCAACTCATTTTTCCCATCCCAATATGCAGTGCTGCAATACACAAATCCTTTCGGCGGAGCCATATTAGCGTCCAAAAAGCTGCCGCCGATTGCTCTGTCATGGTTAATCTGCCATTCTATGGAATCCCATACACCATTATAGGTAATCCCTCCGTCTAAAGTGAATTTCGTATTTTGCTCCACATATTTGAAATCTACATGCTCAGCGCCGTATTCGTCCGCCAGTTCGTTTGCTGTTTCTCTAAACAACTCCTGCATCTCCTCACACGCATAATACCAGTCTGCATTATAGTAATAGGTTCCGTTCCAGCTCATCCCATTACTTTCCATCAGTCTTTTTCCTTCCTCCATATTCTGTGCACATGCATTTCTCGTATTCGCCCTGCTGAAATATTCATACAGCCCTGAAAGAAAGTTTGTGGCAAACTGTCTGATATAGTTATTATTCATCGATGCTTCTTGTGTACCGCACTCTTCCCGCTCCTCTAAGGTCGTTCCCATAGCGTGATAAAAATATTCTTTAAAGATATTTTTTACTTCTTCGCAACTCAGTCTACCATTATAATAGTCCTGCATCACTTCGTAAGTCTCACTAAACATCCTATTGCCAATAGAAGCAATTTTTCCACTGCTTTGCGTTTTTAACATGTTTTTGACTTCTTCATAATTATCTGAACTGATAGGTATTGTATGAGAATCCAGTGACAATTCCACACAATCCTTCGCATAATATACTTTTTCCTGTCCTTTACCGTTCTGGTAGGAATATGACCTAAAAAGAATATTTTCCTCTGACTTCTGGTACTTATGGTAATCTGTTCCTATTGTGCCGATAGTTCCAGTTCCTGATGTTGACATTTAAAGTTCCTCCTTAATTTCGCCTCGTACTTCACGACAGTTTCCTTATATATCGAAAAAGTGAAAAGTTATCTTAACCCTACAGCATGAAGATTCAATTTAGGGAAGTCACAAGATAGCAATTTCAAAAAAATATTTTTAGAAAATTATAAATTTAACCAGTTCTCATGGGTATTTATGCTATGATACGTTATCTCTGTCTGAACATAACAATCCACCTGCAATAGTTTCCTGCTTTCTGCCTCCGTAAGTAGATATCCGCAGATATGGAAATCATATAGCCCATCCTCATATAATGCATAGATTATATTTCCATAGTCTGTTTCATCCACCCACAAATTCATGAAAATCCCACTGACATCATCCTCCCTCATCAAATCATAAACCTGATTGTTTATTTCCTCCTCTTTTGCTTCAAAATTCAGATGGTCCACCGTATAATAATTGTCCGTCTGCCAAAGAGATACATTGTACTCCTCCATTTCGCCGTCATTGTTGATATCGCTGCTTCGTCTATAATTACCATCTTTATTTTCCTCTGCCGTTCCGCAGGGCACTCTCTCACCAGACTGATACTTACCAGCAAACGTTTCAATTGAAGACGCAAGACTACTGTATTCTTCTTTTTCCAGATAAGAAGTCGAAATACTGCGTGCATTGACCCCTTCTTTAGCTGTTATGTGCAGCTTTATTCCTCCTTGATACTTTCCATCCTCGTAATACCCCAAACTGATTCCGTCAACACACTTATTGGTAAACTCACAGGTTGTCCTTGCAAGATAGTTTTTCTCTTCCCAGTTTATAAAAGCAAATTCCATTTTCAGTCCTTCTTCCCTGGAGGTCAAACTATACTTTCCTTCTTCTGTTCCCTTAAAAAGGCAAAAAAATACATTTCCCAGACTTCCTCCCGGATATTCACGGAGAAAAATGTCCTCGATTCCATCATTATCCGCGTCCACTTTAAACCACTCTTCAGCATATAACATATTGGATGCAATTACCAGAAACTCATTCTTTATATCTCTGTTTTCTTTGGAAAGTTCCTTCACTTCTTCTATATCAAGCTTCCTGCCTGAAACCAACGGAAGCATGATATCTCCCATTTCATCCTTGTTGTTTAATAAAGGCTCCGATAGATAATCTAGCAGGTCTTGCGGTATTTGTTTATCTCCTTGCAGCCGTGACTCCTTTTCCCTGCTTTCCCAGGCAGCCGGACTCATCCCAAACAGCTGTCTGTCAACAGCATATGTAAAGGAGCCACTCTCTTGCTCCCACAAATATCCCTCTATCTCACCATCATAAGAATTCACTGCATCAAGCTGCCAGTAATTACATAAAATATCTTCATATCCGTCCTGATTGAGATCCGCGATTTGGAAATATGCCGGATATCGCTTTGTATCTACTATCTGCATCGACAACGCATTCTGGTAATCTCCCGTCCGATACACCGCTATTTCGTCAGTTATCTGCCGAATTACCGCAAGCAAGGAATCGTCTGTTTTTTCATTTAATAGAAAATAAAATTCCATCTCTGATAAGCGGTTTAGATTCACCACATCTTTGCCTCCCTCCTCCTTTACCAGATTCTTATCCAAAAAATCTCTAAAATTTTCCACGTCATTTTGATAAGCGGTGACGTAACTGTTTCCTTCCCTAACTTGAAACAGTTCTTTTTCTCCTGCATCATTTTCTAAAAAAATGAAGTATTCCATTTCCATGGCATCTCTGTTTTCACCATACATCCAACAGCCTTCTATCTCTTCGGTTTTCCCTGCCCCCTTTACCCCACACAAAATCGGCACATGAAAAAACACTTTCATTTCTGCCGCCAACTGCAAGGTCAATTCCGGCATCTGATTTATTTCATAGGGAGTGATTATGATTTCATGCTCATAACCGCCTCTATGCTCTTCTATTTCCTCATTTGCACATTCAGAATGAATATCCATCAGAATATACTGCTTCACGCCTTCTTCTGATACACGCTGTTCTATTTTCCAGCCGAAAGGAATTTTAAGTACAAGACTTCCAATCGAAACCTCTGTATACTTTCCTACATCCCAGTCCCTGATGGTAAGCTTAAAATCTGCATGTGTAAGTTCCAGATTTCCTGTACGCACCTTCCTTACCGGTTCCACCTCCACTGGCATATCCGGTATATCCTTTAAAGTTATCTCTGATTCCTCTTCACTCGCTTCCTGATTGTTGCCCTGCTGACTTTCCGCCTCCTCCCCGGCGCCTATACTGCTGTCCGCCTCAAAGCTTGACAAACTCTGCCTGTTGCATCCTGTCTGTGTAATCCCTATAGCAATCGCCAATAGCAAACCTACAACCTTTATCCTTCTTCCTCTTTGCCATCCTTCTATAGATTTCATTTTCCAAACCATGCCTTTCTTTCCTTCTGTAACCTAATAATGCCTCATAATAAAACACAAAATTATTCCAATGATAACATCATAAAATATCGATGCATCAAAACATCATCATTTCTGCATCATTTTGGCATCATTTCATGTATAATTTCGCAAAATAATATAATTTTTTCAATAAAAAAACACGGAGCGCCAACTCCGTGTATAAGAAAAGAATGAAAATTCTTTTCGCGCTAAATTTAAGAGGACAGGTTAAGATTTATCGTTTCATGATTTTCAAAGTACATGTTACTGCCATATACTCCGCAATGTCTATATAGTCCAAGCGGTCCAAAAATATTCAGTCCATCTTCAAACCGGTAAACCTCTTCTCCTTCACCGTTCTGTCTTGAAACACGGATCAGGCACCGTTCAATCACAGGATTCTCCTGTTCGTCCATGCCGGTACGTCTGCTTCTTAGCAGATAAATATAATCAGCATCATAGTTTGCCAGAAGAATTTCTTCCCATTCCTCCGGGTCTTTTTCAAAAAAGGGCTGGGGAAGCTTTGTTTCATAGTCCACATACCAGATATCCCCCGCTTCATTCGCCGCATAATATATTCCCGTTTCTGTTACAATGAGCGGATTACCCGCAACGTCGCATAAATGCTCATAATTCCCACTCTCATCTTCCAGAAAAACACTACTTAATAATTCATCTTTATACTGGCTGACCACCTGCTTTCCCTGCAGCATTTTCTTGCAGGAAGCAACATCTATCACCGCCTGATATCTCTTTACTGTCTCCTCTGTGAACTTCCAGTATTCCTCTTCAGATTGTGCATTCCATCTCTGCAATTCCAGTTCCATATAATCATTGTACTCTCTATAGAGAAAATCATCTGCCATTTCATCCAGCTGACCGGCAATCTCACCATCCTGATCCAGTTCAAAACCGATTTTCTGTCCATATCCCATCGACACATACAATTTGCTCTCATAAATGGATATGCCGTACAAAATATCAAACTTCTGGCTAAAAGCGGCAAGCGCATCATTTACCTCAAGTGTCTCCAGATCCATCCGGTAGACGGTCGCCGCCTGCTCTTCTCCTCTTGGTGCGGAGCCGCAAAAATAAAGGAAATCCTCATACAGTTCCATCCCCCGCCTTGCCTTATGGGAATTTTCATAAATAAGTTCTTCTTCCCCTTCTCCTCCTTTTATGCGATAGATTCCGTCCTCTCTTGCCAGATAGACATCTCCTTCGCAGCAGCGGATCATTTCATTATATTCATGGTTATAATCAAAAACCTGCTGTGTCTGCCCCAGGTCTGCCTCTTCTGAAGTTCCAGCCATCTCGTAATCTTCCGGTATTTCAGAACCATCTGCAGGGGCAACATCGGACGACTCACCATCTTCTAAAACAGGTGAGCCGGATTTCTCTGACTCACCTTGCTTATATCCGCATGAAACAAGCATACTGACCGCTAAAATAACTATGCCCGTCACGGCAATGCTGAATGTTCCCTTCTTTTTCTTATTTCCATCTAACGTATAATCGACTTGCTTTTCCATCTGTTTCCTGTCCTCCCAAACCCGATCTTTTCCTTACGATTCAGCTTTCATACCCTTTGCAGACATCCACCCAGCCTACATATCCGGAGTACTCCTCCAGTTCAGGGATTGTAAGTTCAATTGCACTGTTAGAACTTCCACAGGCAGGAAAAACGGTGTCAAATCGTTTCAAAGATACATCCAGATACGCATCCACGCCCTCATTGACCGCAAATGGGCATACGCCGCCTACGGCATGACCGACCAACGTCTCCACCTCCTCCGGTGTAAGCATCTTTGCTTTCGCGGCAAACTGCACTTTGTATTTAGAATTGTCGATTTTTGCATCCCCTGCTGCCACCACCAATATCGCATGACCATCTACCATAAAGGAAAGCGTCTTCGCTATCCTTTGCGGCTCACAGTGCAACGCTGCTGCAGCAAGTTCCACCGTCGCGCTGGATACATCCAATTCCTGAATCCTTTCTTCCATTCCATATTTCCCAAAATATGCTTTTACTCTTTCTATTGACATTTTTTCTTCCTTTCCTTCGTAATCTTGATAAAATCACCGGCAACATATCTGCTTTTTCATCCAAAGTGTATTCTAGCATATCGGGACAAGAAAGAAAAGCGACTTTCAGGCTGACCAGCTACTCATATGGCAATTCCTGCATATTGCGTCATATACAGTTCATAATACTTTCCCTTCTGTGATAACAATGTATCATGATCTCCGCTTTCCACAATCCTGCCGTGATCCATCACGACAATGATATCCGCATCACGGATTGTCGAAAGACGATGTGCAATCACGATACTGGTACGGTTTTGCATGACCAGATGCATGGCATCCTGAATGGCTTTTTCCGTACGGGTATCCACATTGGAAGTTGCTTCGTCCAAAATCAGGATCTGGGGATCCGCCACAAACGCGCGGGCAATTGCAAGGAGCTGACGCTGTCCCTGGCTTACATTTCCGCCTGCTTCGCTTAGGACGGTGTCATATCCCTGGGGCAGCATCTCAATCATCTCTTTGCATCGACTCATTTCTACAGCTGTCTCAATTTCGGAAAATCCGGCATCAGCTTTCCCATATTTCAGATTATTTAAGACCGTATCCGAGAACAGAACGGTATCCTGCAATACAATGGCAACATTTTTGCGCAGAGACTCCCTTGAAACATCCTTTATATTTTGTTGATTGATAAGAATTTCCCCGCTGTCAATATCATAAAAGCGCATAAGCAGGTTCACAACTGTGGTCTTTCCGCTTCCTGTTGCACCTACAAGCGCGACTTTTTTGCCCGATGGAACTGTCAGTGTAAAGTCTTTAATCACCGGACTATCCGGTTCATAAGAAAACTGCACGTTCCGGAAAGTAACCTCTGCTTTTTCCGACTTCCTGATATCCTTTCCTTCTTTGTCCTCGTTGTTTTCATCAAGTACCATAAAAACACGCTCTGCACCGGCAACAGCAGTCTGCAGCTGACCATAGACCTGCGCGATCTCATTGATTGGACGGCTGAACTGCTTTGCATAGACAATAAATGCTGAAATCACGCCTACCGAAATGATTCCATTTACAGCGAAATATCCTCCGAAAACAGCAATGATGACAAAACCAATGTTTCCAATACAGTTCATGACCGGTCCCATGACACCGCTGAAAACATCCGTCCTGATTCCCGCTTTTGTAAGAGAATCTGAAGTCTGACAAAACTCTAAGGCTGTAACCTCCTGGTGGTTGTAGGCAACTACCGTGCGATATCCCGACACCATTTCCTCCACTGTGCCATTCAGCTGCCCCAGCAGCATCTGCCGCCTGCGCGAAAATTTGCGCACTTTCTTTGAAAGGAACTTTGTAGCAAAGACTGTCAGAATCATCGTAGCAAAACTCAGCAGCGCTAACTGCCAGCAGTACCACAGCATAATGGAAACTGTCCCAATAATCGTAAGTACGCCGGAAAACAATGAGGGAAGCGACTGCGACACTGTTGTCGAAATATTTTCAATGTCATTTGTCATGCGGCTCATCACATCGCCATGGGAATGTGTGTCCAGATACCGGATTGGCAGATCCATCATCTTTCCGAAGAGTTCTTCCCTCATTCGTTTGACGATCCTCTGACTCAGCTTTGCGCTGATCAGTCCCTGTAATAACTGTCCTACACTGTAAAGCAAATAGACAACTGCCATCAAAATAAGCGTTGCGGAAAGATTTCCGTTTTTGTTCTTTGCAATGATGTCAATCGCATCACTTTGCAGGCTTGGCGCATATACACCGCACAATGTTCCGAAAATGACAGCCGCAAGCATAGCGGATACCATCATTTTCTCCTTTGCGAAATATGTCTCGATACGCTTCAGCGCCGCACCTGAATTTTGGGCATGCTGCACTTCCGCAAACTGTTGTCCCCGGTTTATTGTACCTGGAATATTGTGTTCTAAAATTTTTTGTTCTTTTTTTTCAGACATAATCACCCCTCCTCTCCGATTTGGGAATGGTAGATATCCTGATAAATTGCACAGGTTTTCCAAAGTTCTTCATGTGTCCCAACAGCAGCTATCTTTCCATGATCCATAACGACGATCCGGTCTGCCCTGCGTACCGATGCGATACGCTGTGCTACGATAATTTTTGTACTTTCCGGATGAAATTTTTGCAGCGCCTCATACAGATCCGCCTCTGTTTTCAAATCTAACGCACTAGTGGAATCATCGAAAATCAATATTTCTGCGGATTTTATGACTGCTCTTGCAATTGAAATCCTCTGCTTCTGCCCACCAGACAAACTCATGCCACGCTCTGCGACAGGCGAATCATATTCTCCGGTCATGGAAGATATAAACTCATGCGCCTGCGCAGCCACCGCCGCAGCTCTGATTTCATCCTCTTCGGCATCCAGCTTTCCCCATGCAATGTTTTCCCCGATTGTTGCACTGAATAACTCACTTTTTTGCAGCACAATGGCAATTTTCTCCCTCAGGAACTTCTGCCTGTATTCTTTCACATCCACTCCATTAACCAGAACTGTACCAGAAGTCGCATCATAAAAACGGGGAATCAGATTGACAAGGGAACTTTTTCCACATCCCGTTGCCCCCATAATGGCAATCGTCTCACCTGGTTGTATCTTCAGATTAATATGTTCAAAGACAAATTGCCCTGAACCGGGATAGGAAAAGGAAACATCCCTAAATTCAATCATTCCATGGCAGTCTGTATCTTTATCAAAAGATCCATCCTTAAGCTCCGGTTCGCTGTACAGCACTTCTTTCACTCGTTTCCATGAAGCGTATCCTCTTGAAATACTCTGAAACAGCATCACAAGCATCAAAACCCCATTGAGAAGCTGTGTTGCATAAGTGATTGCCGCCATCACAGCACCAGGAGTCGTCGCACCGCTTCCCACCTCAAAAGAACCCGCAAGCAGAATTACCGCCACTGTCAAATACATTAATGCATTGACAATTGGATTCATAAAGGCAAAAATAGTAAGCACTTTAAGCTGTGTTTTGATCAATTCATCATTTGCTTTTCCAAAACGCAGCTTTTCATAAATCTCGCGTACGCAGGCTTTGATGATACGGATACCAGAGATATCCTCCTGCATAATACCATTGATGGCATCAAGCTGTGCCTGTAATCTTGAAAAAAATGGATTTGCTTTCCACAGGCACAGCACTATACATCCTGCAATAAATGGAAAAGCACACAACACTATACTCCCAAAGGTCTTGTTCAGGCGGAACATAAAATACATGCTTCCAAAAGTCAAAAAAGAGGTACGAATCATGCCCCGCACGAACAGGGATATGAAATTCTGCACCTGTGTAATATCATTGGTCACCCTTGTCACAAGAGAACCCGTACTAAATCTGTCCATCTGTGGGAAGGAAAATGTCATGATATTGCGGAAGCAGTCCTTGCGCATCTCATTTCCAATATTTTGTCCTGACATATGTACAAATACATTGTTCATCGATCCGCAAAAACCGCCGAATAGAACAAGCAAGATCATCTGGATTCCTAAACGCCAGACCAGATTCAAATCTCCGATGCCGCCATTTTCTAATCCAAGTACTCCGTTATCTACAATCTGCTGCATCAGCCCTGGCTGGATCAGATCCATCATAACATCACCTATCATAAACAATGCTGCAAGAATAGCAAACCCTAAATATTTTCTGATATATTTCCACATAACTATCGTTCTCTCTCCCCGCTTTGATAATGCTGCCCTGTCATTCTTTTGCCAGTCCAGTGATCAGCTCCACACATTTTTTCTCCCCTAGTACACTGCTATCCAGTGACAAATGGTAATTTTCTGCCATGCCCCATGTCCTGTCCGTATAATACTTATAGTTCATAGCTCTTGTCTTATTTTTTTCACGAAGCCTTTTCTCCGGTGATGCACTTGTCTCTCCATAAAGATTTACGATTCTTTCCTTTTTCTTCTCCATATCTGCATGAATAAATACATGCAGACAATCCGTCCTTTTCCGGAGAATATAATCGGCACATCGTCCTACAATCACACAATTTCCTTTTTCTGCAAGTTCCTCAATAATATTCCTCTGCACTCTCCAAAGATAATCCCCTACAGAATTGCCGGATGCATCTCTTCCCACAAATGCATATCCAAAATAATTCCTGCCCGGCGAACTTTCTCCATGCTCTTCAATATACTCTTTTGAAAGCCCTGATTCCTCCGCAATCTTCTCAATCAGATCCTTATCATAAAATGCATACCCCAGTTTCTCGGCTACTTCCTTGCCAATCGTTCTTCCGCCGCTGCCGAATTCACGGCTGATTGTAATTACCTTTTTCATTATGATTCCCTTCCTTTCATCGGTTTTATGATTCTTTTGTTTGCCCGCAGCATGAACAAAACTGCCGCTGCGAGAGCCACGAATTCTGCAATCGGAAATGACCACCATATCATAAAAGCTGCATTTTCCAGCTTCGCAAACAGCCATGCCAATGGCAGCACAACAATACACAGCCGAAGCAATGAAACAATCAGGGAATCCATACCGCAGCCCAATGCCTGAAACACTCCCTGTATTGCAATGTTACCTCCGGCAAACAAAAAGCCAACTGCAATAATCTTAGTCGCCATGACACATAACGCTTCTGTTTCCTTAGACATGGCAAATAACCCAATCAGGGGATTTGCAAACAATTCCAATCCTATCAATCCAACCAGCATAATTATTTCAATATACAGGATGCCATAAAAGACACCTTGCTTTACACGCTTCTTATCTCCCATCCCATAATTAAAGGATACAATAGGGGTAATGGCGTCCCTTAGTCCAAACCCGGCAAAGAAAATAAACTGCTGGATCTTGTAAAAAATACCATATGCCGTTACCGCTGCCTGGGATACCGTACCGAAAATAATATTAATGCCATAAGTCATAAATGACATCAGTGCCTGCATAATAATTGCCGGAAGCCCAATCACATAGATTTCCTTCACAATGGATCCTTCCAGCTTTAGGTATCTCCTGCCCGATTTTACCTCTGTATTTTTCTTATAGTGGAAATACATCGCAATCAGCATGGATACGATCTGTCCAATCACAGTGGCATAAGCTGCACCGCGAATCCCCATTGACGGCAGTCCACAATAGCCGAAAATCATAATTGGATCAAGAACAATATTAGTAACTGCCCCCGATACCTGCGCAATGGTGGAATATACGGTCTTTCCTGTTGACTGCAGCAGCTTTTCATAAATCGAAAACATAATAATGCCAAATGAAACAACTGAGCATATAGAAAGATAAGAACTTCCCATTGCGAGAATAACCTCATCTTTCGTCTGGCTTCCGATATAGGCTTTTACGCCAAACAGACCAAACACTAAAAATGCTGCATAGATAATGAAGGCTAAAGATATCCCATTTCCTGCCGCTTTTGCAACTTTTTCCTCATCCCGCTGTCCCAGACTTTTTGCAAGCAGGGCATTCACGCCTACACCGGTACCGATTCCAAATGCCACAATCAGCATCTGCACGGGAAAGGCAAGCGTCAGTGCATTGACTGCATACTCACCGGCATTGGTGATGCCGCCCGTATCAGGCATCCTTGCCACAAACATACTGTCCACAATATTATAACATGCCTGCAATACCATTGATAAAACAATCGGTATCCCCATGCTTAACATGACCTTAGAGACTGCTCCCGTCCCCATCTTATTTACTGTTGCTTCTTTACTCAATTTTCCTCCGTTTCTTTTGAGAAATCTGCCAAAGCCCCCATTTGGGATAAAGCATAGCGGAATCTCTCAGGAGACTTTTCCGGAAAGCTGCCACAACCATATTTTTGTACGCACGAAAAAGCGCAAATCCATCATCTGGATTTACGCCTTTCGCTACTCGACCAGACAATTATAAATAAAATTTGCCATTTTGTCAAAGCATGAATTAAAAAAATAAACTCACGCAGAAGGCAATGGTACTTTTTCAAGTAGATTCTCCATACTCTTCAAACTGATTGTCAGTGTGGAGACATTGTGCAGCAAGGCAGAGGTTGTTGGTTGTATCAGTCCGCATATTCCTAACAGAATCAGACCAGAATTAAATCCAACGATGACACGGTAGTTTTTATGTATCCGCTTCATCAAACCATTGCTGATTGCCTTTAATGTAGCAATTTCATATAAATCATCTGCACCAATTGTGACATCTGCAATATCTCTTGCAATTGCAGCTCCATCACTGATGGCAATCCCCACATCCGCCGCCGACAGTGCCGGAGAATCATTGACCCCATCTCCTATCATAATAACCTTTCTGCCGCTTGCTTTTTCTTTTTCTACAAATTCCGCTTTGTCCTCCGGAAGCACTTCAGAATAATACTCATCTACACCTACCTTTGCCGCAATGACCTTCGCTGTTCGGTCGCTGTCTCCCGTCATCATTACCACCTTTTTGATCCCTGCACGTTTCAGGGAATCAATCACTTCTGCTGCCTCCTCACGCAGCGGATCTTCAATACATACCACTGCTGCCAGCTCGTTTTCAATGGCAAGATAAAGATGAGAATATTCATTCGGCAGGGCATTAAACCGTTCCTTCATTCCTTCCGGAATCCTGCATTTTTCATCTTCAAAAACAAAATGATAGCTTCCGATGACCGCCCTTTTTCCCTCTATCATGGTGGAAATGCCATGGGCAACCACATACTCTACCTTTGAATGCATTTCTTCATGAACCAGATCCCTTTCCTTTGCTGCATCTACAACCGCTTTTGCCATAGAGTGGGGGAAGTGTTCTTCCAGACATGCTGCTATACGGAGTAGTTCGTCGATGTCCTGTCCGCTGAACGAAACCACATCAACTACAGTAGGCTGTGCCTTTGTCAAGGTTCCTGTCTTATCAAACACAATCGTCTCCGCTTCCGCCATAGCCTCCAGATATTTACCGCCTTTCACCGTTACGCTATGACTGCTTGCCTCGCGGATTGCCGCCAATACCGCAATTGGCATTGCAAGCTTTAATGCACAAGAAAAATCTACCATCAGAACCGATAAGGCTTTTGTAATATTTCTGGTCAAAAGATAAGTAAGACCTGTTCCAAGAAGCGTATAGGGCACAAGTCTGTCTGCAAGGTGTTCCGCCCTTCCTTCTAAGGTAGATTTCAGCTTTTCAGATTCCTCAATCATCATAACGATCTTATCAAATTTACTGGAGCCTCCTACTTCCTTCACACATATGGTCAACTCTCCTTCTTCCACAACAGTTCCCGCATACACATAACTTTCTATGGTTTTACGGACTGGAAGCGCCTCGCCGGTAAGCGTTGCCTGATTTACAAGCGCCTCTCCTTCCGTAACCATTCCGTCAAAGGGAATCACATTCCCCATATGTACCACAATATAATCCTCTGGTGTGATGCTGGATGTGTCTACAAGGATCTCCTGCCCGTCTTTTAGCAGCCACACCTTCTCTATATGCAGAGACATGCTTCTTGCAAGATCATCTACCGATTTTTTGTGTGTCCACTCTTCTAATATTTCCCCTATGCCAAGAAGGAACATAACAGAACTGGCTGTATCATAATCCTTTCGCAGGATGGATATCCCGATTGCTGTTCCATCAAGAACAGGCACCTCAATTTTCCCTTTCACTAAGGTCTGTATTCCCTTACAAATATATTTAACGGATTTAACCGTAGCGATAAGCGCACGGATCTGATATGGCACAAATAACTTATTTCCTGCCCGCAATACAATCTTACCTACAAGTTTCTGCCAATACTGGTCATTTAGTTTTCTTCCTGAATTTTGCAGAAAAACGTCCGGCACTTCAGCTTTTTCGTAAGAAAAGTCTTTTAGAGCATCAATAACGATATTTCTGTTTCCTGTATAGCTGATTGTAATATCCTGGGTCCGTTCTCTGACTTTGACTGATGTGACAAATTTCTGGTTATTCAGATAATAGTACAATGTGTCCGCCTGCTCATAGGTCATCCTTTTTTGTACCACATGGATACGCATACGCCCCTTTATTTCATGGATAATAGAAAATCTCATAATAAAGCCTCCAAATTATTTGTGAAAATATCGTCTAGACATATCCGTTTACATTGCAAAAAAACACCTGCAGGTATCTACAGGCGCCTTCTTACAATTTCATTTATTCTTTTTCTTCTTTGGAAGATTTCTTATCCTTTTCCTGGCTTTCGCCGATTTCCTCTTCCTTCATCGCTCTCTCTTCGTTCATCTGCTGCGCTTCTGCGTAAATATCCTCTGCATTTTCCTGCACATTAGTCGCAACCTTCATTACACATTCTTTTGCACGCAGAACAGCTGCTGTAACGTGTGTATATGCTTTCTTGGCATCCTTACTGGATAAGATTTTGATTCCTGCGGTTCCAAACAAAACGCCTGCTGCAAAAATGCCTGTAGCTTTTTTGTCAATCTTCTTCAAACACTCTAACATCTTCCTGACCCTCCTGACTTATTTATGCTCATAACCGGTATAGACTGCCATGAAAAGACAGACTATCATTGCCCATGCCCAAAATTTATGATTTTTCATATGATATTCCTCCATCGTATGTATGGTTGTTCTTCCATTATACCTTTCCCATATGCTGATTTCTATTCGTTTTTAGTTATTGAGAAATTTTATCAACAAAGTTTTATTTGCTATTGCAGACTCATTCACGGTCAGATGCCGCACCGCAGCAATCAGAACACTCACAAGCCCTCGCTCTCACTCTGCGCAGTTCTTTATTCTGCATATAACCGCACTCTTTTAGTCCGGTACGGACAATTTGATACCAGGTCTCTGCGGATAACCGAGCGGCAGTTCCATCATTGAACTCTACTGTGTATGTATCTGCCGTTCCGCATTCTTCGCCGCAGACTACCTTATACATATTTTTTCTGCTAATTGCCCCAATTTCCTCCAAGGTATTGACCATCCGGTAAACGGTAGCCAGACCGATTTTTTCATCCCGGTGCGCCGCCCTGTAATAAATCTCTTTACAGCAGGAGCACTCATCTTCCAAAATAATGTCCAAAAGCATCAGGCGCTGTCTGGTCACTCTTCCTCCCCTATCCTTTAATTTCTGAATAATCATTTCTTTCTGCATATGGGTCCATTGACAGCTTTCGAAATCACATGCATTATTTTCATCATATTCTTCCATCACACACTTTTCTGCTTCCATATATATATTTACCTCCGTTTCAGATTCCTGACATCGTTTAATTTCAGCTCCGGCGCAGATCATAAAATCCCTTCAGACCACTGTCATATGCATAGTTAGTATAAGCTAACCCGCTTTTCTAATAAATGCGGCTACCATCACATTAGTTAGTAGCCGCTAACCTATTTTTCAGTATACTTTCAGCATAGCATTTTGTCAATAGAAAAATATTCCTATATTTTATCTGCCCAGAAATTTTCCAGATTCCGTTTACATCTGTCCCATCTGGGTCAGGTACATCCGCGCATACTCTCCCTCCAGTGCCATTAGCTGCTGGTGGGTACCCTGCTCCGCAATCTGACCGTCCCGAATCAGCAGAATCAGGTCGGAGTCCCGTATCGTGGACAGGCGGTGAGCAATAATGAAAGAGGTGCGCCCCTGTGTGATAGTCAGCATTGCCTGCCGGATATGCTGCTCCGTCACCGTATCCACGGAACTGGTTGCCTCATCCAATATCATAATAGGAGCCTTATCCAGCACTGCCCTGGCAATCGTCAGCAGCTGCCGCTCGCCCTGACTCAACTCTGCGCCGCCCTGGTGCAGTACCGTCTCATATCCCTGAGGCAGCCTTTGGATAAACCCATCCGCTCCCGCAATTCTCGCTGCTGTCTCAATTTCTTCCATGGGCACATCTTCATGTCCATAGCTGATATTTTCCCGGACAGAAGCACCAAAGAGCGCCGTATCCTGAAGCACTACGCCGAAAGCCTGACGCAACTCCCCAAGCCGATAGTCCCGCAGGTCGTAACCATCCAATAAAATAGCGCCCTCCTGCACATCATAAAATCGAGTGAGAAGATTGATGAGTGTAGTTTTCCCCGAGCCTGTGGGTCCCACCACCGCTACTCTGGTTCCCGCCGGAATCTCCAGATTGATATGATGCAAAATAGGCTTATCCTGCCGATATCCGAAAGTCACGTCCCTAAAACTTACAGCTCCGCGGATTCCTGTAGTGCTTCTTGCTCCAATCACATCCTCCGGTTCGCAGACTTCATCCAAGATCTCCAAAATCCGCTCCGCCCCAGCCACTGCTGTCTGGAAATTATTATAGATGTTGGCAATCTCCACAAAAGGTCGGGAAAACTGTCTGGAATACAGCAGAAAGCTGGAAATCTCACCCATAGTCAGCCTTCCATTCAGAGCCATCATTCCGCTTGCAATGGCAATCAGAACATAGGTCAGATTGTTGATCACGTTCATCATGGGCATCAGATAGCCGGAAGCAATCTGGGCCTTGGTGGCAACCTGACAGAAATCATCGTTGTACTCCACAAATTTTGCTATCATCTCCTGTTCCTGTCCAAACGCTTTGACCATGCTGATTCCTGAGATACTTTCCTCCACCTGACCATTAAGCTTTCCCAAAATAGCCTGTTGCTGTCTGAACAGTACCTTCGTTCGTTTCGTCACAGCCTTAGTAAGCAAAAAAATCAGAAGCACTGCAAAAAGCGCAATGACAGTAAGCAGGGGACTCATATAGATCATGGCGCAGAAGATGCCTGCAATCGTAAATCCATACATCATCAGCTGGGTCAAAGAATCCGATATAGTCGCACTGATATTGTCCACATCATTGGTCAGACGGCTCATCAGTTCGCCATGCTGCCTGGTGTCGAAAAAAGACAGAGGCAGCTTTTCCATATGATCGAACAGGCTGGTACGGATATGCAGAATCATCCGCTGTCCGGTACTCGCCATCAGAAACTGCTGCAAAAAACGAATCAACCAATCTCCCAGATATAGTACCGCCAGAATTGTCAGCAGACGAATCCCCGGATTTCCATCATCAATGCAATTGACAACCCCGCCTATGAAGTAAGGAGACAGAACGGCAGAGCCTGAGGCAAGGGCAGACAACAAAAAAATCCATCCCAGTCCTTTCCGGTGCCCCTTGGTCAACTGCCACAGCCGGATCAGCGTGCCTTTCATGTCCTTGGGCTTCACAGCGGGAACGCCTCTTGCACGCCCTAATTGAGAGGGCGGTGTAGTCATATTCTTATCCATGGAATGCACCTCCTTCCGTTTGAGATCCTTCGTTCCCAATCTGGGAGCGGTATATTGCCTTATAAGGCTCACAGTCTGCCATCAAATCCTCATGAGAACCAAAACCGCAAATCTTTCCGTCCTCCATACAAAGAATCGCATCTGCTTTCATGACCGTGGATATCCGCTGGCTCACCAACAGCACTGTCATGCCTTCCGACTCCCGGCGGATTCCCGCCAGCACCTGTGCCTCCGTGGTGGCATCCAGGGCGCTGGTACAGTCATCCAGAATCAGTATCCGGGGCTTTTTCAGCAGTGCCCTTGCAATAGACAGCCTCTGCTTCTGACCGCCGGATAAGTTCACCCCTCCCTGCCCCAGCTGGGTGTCATAGCCCTCCGGCAGTTGCGCCACGAACTCTTCCGCACAAGCGGCTCCTGCTGCCCGGCGGATTTCCTCCAAAGTAGCATTTTTATCACCCCAGCGCAGATTCTCTTGTATTGTGCCTGTGAAAAGCAGCGCCTTTTGAGGCACTACCGCTATTATCTGCCGCAGCTGTGCCATGGACATCTGGGTCACATCCAGTCCGCCCACCAGCACCTGCCCCTCTGTGGCATCATAAAACCGGGGAACCAGATTTACCAAGGTGGATTTGCCGGAACCGGTGGGACCTATGATACCAATGGTCTCACCCTCCTTGACGGAAAAGCTGGCATCCCGCACCGCCGGACGTGCCGTGCCCGCATAGGAAAAAGATGTCTGCCTGAAAGTAACACTTCCCTCCGGAATCTGCTCCTGCATGGATGCCTCCATTGCTTCCTGCTGGGCTGGCACCTCGTTTAAAATCTCCTGTACCCTGGCAGAGGATGCCACGGCGCGGACAGCGGAATTCAAAATATTGGACACCATGCCCAGCGCAAACAGTACCTGGGTCATGTAGTTGACACATGCCATCAACCGCCCGATTTCCCCGCTCATCTCCCGCCCGGATAGCCACAACATCATCACGATTCCCGCATTGACCGTCAGATTAATCAGCGGACCAAACACAGCCATAACCCGCATGGAAGAAATACCAGCCTCTGCAAACTGCCAGGATGCATCCCTGAACTTCTCCCGTTCCTGCTCCTCTGCCCGGAAAGCCTTGACCACCCGGATAGCGCTCAAGAATTCTCTGCTGATGCGGTTCAACCCGTCCAGCTTTTTCTGCATTCTGTCAAACCGGGGGTAGCCCAGCTTCATATTTCCATAAATCAGCAGCCCGGCACAGACCAGAATCACCAGCATCAAAGGAAGCAGTCTGGGCATCTGGAAGATAATCAACACCACCGCACCGATACAAGTTACCGGGGCTTTCAGCATAATCCTCATGATGCCGTTGATAAAATTCTGCATCTGGGTCACGTCATTGGTAATCCTGGTGATAATGGATGCCGGCTGTAATCGGTCGATATTTTCATAAGACAAGGCCTGCACCTTCTCATAGATATCCAGGCGAATCTCCTTTCCAATCAACTGAGAAGTCCTGCTGGCATAAATATTGCGCACCACGGCGCCGACAGCCCCCAGGGCGGTAATCCCCAGCATAATCAGACCGTATCTCAGAATCAGCCCCATCTCCTGCCCTTTCACTCCCCGGTCCACAATATAGGACATGAAAGTAGGCTGCAGCAGATCCGCAAAAGTCTCTATCGTGAGGAACGCTACCGCAATAAGGAACATGCCCACGTGTTTTTTGATATAATGCAGCATTAATTTCATGAATTACTCTCCCTACGCCACGCATACAAAAGGAGATATCCACATAAGGTATCTCCTTTTCATCAGCTTTTCATTACATTCTATTGTCACTCTTCCAATTCTTTACTTATATTCTCACTACAAAAGGACATTGTCAACATCTATTTTTCACATTCACTCCCACAGACACTCTTTTTTTCATATAGCAGGAAACCGGTATGCGCAGGTACATAGACCAGAACACCGTCCTTTGTAATCTTGCTTACAACCCGGCTTCCCAAATAATCCTGCGTGAAAATCTGATTCTCAAATCCAAAATCCTCAAGCACAAGCAGCACCTCCGTCTCCTTATCATCCGTGGAAGCTATCACAATAATCAACTCTTCATTGGTAAAACGGGCATAAGAAAATACATATCCTTCCTCCCAGATAATTTGAAATCCTCCTTCTCCCAATGCCGGCGAGTTCCTCTTCAGGGAAATCAGCTTTTGATAAAATAAAAACCGTTCCACCGCCTCCTTCCTCTGTTTCCAATTCCAATCCATTGGATTTCTGCAATATTCAATCAATTCTGTTCCTCCGGAAAGGGCGATTTCATCTCCATAATATACATTGGCAGCGCCAGGCAGTGTAAACATTATAATCACTGCAATTTCATAATCTCTCTCCCCAATCTGTTTATTGTTATGAAGCCGGGCAATATCATGACTGTCCAGAAGATTGAACATCTGCTGCTGGATAACTCCCGGCAACTTTCCATAAAACTGCTTAATACGCGCCCCAAGCTGTCTTGCTGTCAACTTATTTCTCTTTTTTCCCAGAACAGGGTCCCTTGACAAAAACAGGTCGCATTCTCCCACGAATTCACGGACCGGACGCGCACACCCATAATAATTCATTGTAGAATCCCATCTCTCCCCCTGTAAGTCGTCAGAACAGTCCGCCCAATCCTCGGCTAACAAAAAAACGTCTTCCTTTATCTGCTTCAGATTTTTCCTGATTTCCTCTAACACCTCCCCATGTGCATCAACATACTGATTACGCGCCATGCACTCCGCCACATCGAATCTCCATCCATCAATATTGTAGGGCGTCTTCAACCATTTTTTCAGTACCGAATCTTCCTTACGATAGATAATATCCCGTAGTGCCTGGGAACTGTAATTTAATTTGGGCATGGTTTCTGTATTGCACCACATATCATAATGATTATTCTCATCAAAAAAATAAAACTCCCGCTCTTTTGCCTCCGGATTATGATATGCCCCCGTAGAAATATCATAAAATTCTCCACTTTTATTAAACCAGATTCCATCAGAGCTTGTATGATTGATGGAAATATCAAGCATCAGCTTCATATCCCTTTTATGTAATTCTTCAGTGAGCCTTGCCAATGCTTCATCCCCGCCAAAATGGGGATCCACTTTAAAGTAATCAAGGGCATCGTATTTATGTACAGAAGGCGATAAAAATATAGGATTCAGATAGATTGCATTCACTCCTAATTCCTGTAGATAATCCAGCTTTTGTATGATTCCTTCCAAATCTCCCCCATAGAAATCCAAGTTCCTTGCTTCCGGATACCCCTTTGCCGGAGTATTCCAATCCTTTACAGCAACTGTTTCAAATCCTTGATAAGAATATTCTCCGTCTTGGACGGAAAGCTTTGGATTTCCATTACAAAAGCGCTCAGGGTAGATTTGATAGAACACCGTCTGATTGACCCAGCCTGCCCCTTTAAAATCTGCCATAATCACAAAGTCCCTGGATTCATCCGGTATATAATCCGTGATCCGATACTGCGTATAATAGTAAATCTCCCCGTCTGTCACCAGATAAAACTGATATTGAAACCGTTTTTCACGGATTTCTACTTCCTTGAAAAAATAAATGAGATTTCCTTTCTCCTCCCGCTCCATCTCTCTAAGCTGCTCAATTCCGAACTCCTTGTAACGCAAAAATACTTTCCTGATTTCATCATTTTTCCCCATTCGGATGGAAATCGTCACCTTGTCCTTTACTTTCGGATACGGGTTACTCACAAAATATTTTGTGGAATCACTATACACGCTTTTAAGCCATTTGCTCATACTTCCTCTCCCCCTGTCATCGCTTTTCTATTGATTTCTCCTATGATTCATTCACTCTTTTACCGCTCCTACAACAATACCATCCTTGAAATATTTTGTCACGAAAGGATAAATGACCATCAGCGGCAGTGTCGATACCACAATTTTAGCTGCATTCAGCGTTTTTTCAGAAATCGTCAGATATTCCTGTATTTTCTTCGGGTCTGTAACACGGGAAATATCAAAAGATGCCGTCACCGACTGAATGTATGTCTGCAATGGATAATTCCTGACTTTTGAAATATAAAGGATTCCTGAAAAATAATCATTCCAATGACCTACCGCACAAAATAATATAATCGTTGCAATACACGGCTTGGATATCGGAATAAACACGTTCCATA
Source organism: Lachnospiraceae bacterium (assembly GCA_014804785.1). GTDB lineage: Bacteria > Bacillota > Clostridia > Lachnospirales > Lachnospiraceae > Suilimivivens. Next base: position 28,924 of record JAAUZD010000022.1, on the reverse strand, counting down.
AGACTTGAAACGGGTTTGCACCATCGATCTCTGCTGCCTCTTCCAGTTCTTTCGGCACGCTTCGAAAGAAATTCATAAGAAGGATGATATTCCCCACACCAACCGCAGAAGGAAGAATCAATGCCCACAGCGTATCACAAAGCCGGAGTTTATTTACCACCAGATAGGTGGGAATCATCCCTCCGTTAAACAACATGGCAAACAGCACTACTCTCATATATATTTTCTGGGCATGAAACTCCCGGATGCTTTTAGACAGGGGATATGCCATAATGATTACCAATACAATGTTGATAAGGGTTCCCAGCACCGTCCTTTCAATGGAAATCAGCAAAGAACGCCAATATTGACTTTCCTTAAGCAGCTTTGCATAGGAATTCCATGTAAAATCTACCGGTATGATTCCTACCCGCCCCGCAGTAGCCGCTGCGCTGCTGCTGAAAGAAATTGCCAGCATATTGAGCAATGGAAGAAGACATGCCAGCGCCAGCAGGATTACCACCAGGTAAATAACGATATCCATCATCTTGATTTTTTTCTTCATAATCCCTCCTAGAACATCCGTCTGTCCGAAAAAGTTGTTACCAGCTTATTTGCCGTCAGAATCAAAATCATACCTAATGTGGATTTAACCAATCCCACCGCAGTCCCAATGCTATATTGCCTCTTTGTCATACCCATGCGGTATACAAAGGTATCCAGGATGTCTCCGGTATCATAAACCAAGGGATTATACAGGTTATAAATCTGGTCAAACCCCGCTGATAAAATGTTGGGAAGTTCCATCGTAAGCATGATTAAAATAATAGGCAGAATTCCCGGAATCGTGATATAAATCAGCTTATGAAAACGGCTTGCTCCATCAATGGATGCCGCCTCGTAAAGCCCAGGATCGATTCCTGTCAATGCCGCAAAATAAACAATGGATGCATATCCAAACTCTTTCCAGCTTTCTGTAAAAATAATAATTTTGCGGAACCACTGATTGGTGCCGAGGAACATAATCGGCTCAATCCCCATCAGTTCAACCAATTTATTAACCGGTCCGTCCAGAGAAAATACCATCTGCACCACAGTTGCAAATACCACCCATGAAAGAAAATGGGGCAAATATACAATGGTTTGGACACTTTGCCTGACGAGCTTATTTTTTACTTCATTCATCAGCAAAGCAAAAGATACCGGAATTACGCTTTTCAGAAAAATCTTCCAGAAAGAAATAATAATTGTATTTAAAAAAATCTGTCTGCTGTCACGCAGTGTAAAAATGGTTTTGAAATTCTGCAATCCTATCCATTTCGATTCTAAAATCCCCTTCGCCGGAACATAATTCTGGAATGCCATCACAACTCCGAACATGGGTATAAATGTAAAGATTATCAATAGCAAAATTCCCGGAAACATCATTAAATGATAATAAAGCTGTTTCTTTTTCATATTGCCCTCCCGTCACCACTTGAACAATCAAAATTAAGGCACAAATAGCCCAAGCCGCCGTTCCCGGCTCGGGCTATTTGGGACATGATTATTGATTCACCTGCTCATTCACCTCGGCAGTAATAATATCTCCACCTGCTTCTTTCCATTCCTCCACAAAAGTATCAAATGCCTCAAGGGGCAGTTCCCCTGTTACAATCTGCATAATCGTCTTTCTCTCCAGCGTCCTTAGCGTTTCCCACATCATCCCCATAGACTCTGTCTGACCAAAAAATACAGGATTCACGGTATTTGTATCTGCTTCCAGCATCTGCTTTGCCGCAACCATACGGCAATTATAGTCAATCCAGTTCTGCTTATCAGGCTGCTCCCCTGCTTCTACAGATGCAAGATAAGCCTGACAGGATTCATATAAGCTATTTTCATAAGCCGTCATATTTTGAGGATCTCTTGTTCCATCAATCGCTTCCTTAATATGCGTATAACTTCTCGCCACAGCATCATACCAGTCAAAGCCGCCGATAAATTCAATACCATATCCATGATTTACCCATTCCATGTAAGCAGCTGCTTCTGCACTGTCGTCTGTGTAAGCAGCATCCCCCTGATTGTAATCCAGCGTAAGGGATTTGATCTTGACAAGAAGTTCCGGATGTTCAAATCCTTTCTTTACAACAAAATATACTTCCTGATTCGGATTTCCCGTCCACGCGGTGACTTTTCCATTTTCACTGGTCGGGAGCAGATAAGATACCCATTCGGCATCCGGATTCAGTTCATAGCATCCTCCCAAATCGTAGGGCAGCCACCAACCCGCAAATACGGAACCACACCGTCCATCTGTAATAAGAGAAGTTACCTCGGAATATTTGCGCGTAGAAAATTCCTTGTCAATCAATCCCTTCTGATACCAGTCTGCTAATACGGCAAGCCCCTCTTTCATCTCAGGCTGTACCGAACCATATTCTACATTTCCGCCCGCTGTTTCAATCCATTGCTCTGGACATGCGCCATACATAGTAAATACATTATTCATCTTATATGCAGAAGAATAACTTCCATATAAAAAATTGCTTTCTGTGGTACATAAAGGAATCCCTACCGTCTTGCCCACTCCATTATTTCCCGGATCCTGCTCCACAAAAGCAGTAACAATCGCTTCCACATCTTCTAAAGTCTTCGGTTCCTCTAATCCCAGCTTATCCATCCAGTCTTTTCTTAACCACAGAAATTCAGGCCCGCCGGAAATATTGGTAGTCGGCATTGCATAAAGCCTGCCGTCAAAGGTTGCCATTTCAAGCGACCTTCCCTCATAAGAATCATAGATTTCTTTCATCAGATCACTTGCACAATTGTTATATGCATCAGTCAAATCTTCTACCAGATCGTTTTCAACCAAAGCTACAAGTTCTTCATGGGTAACTGACATAATATCCGGCAGATCTCCGCTGGATATCGCCATAGACACTTTTGTTCTATAATCATCTCCATCCGTTGCTTCAAAGTAATCCGTATTCTGGACATTCAGCTTTGCCATATAGAACTCTGTGTAAGCACTATGCTCCGGCGAACCATTCTCCCAATCTTCCGGATAGGTTCTGCTTGGATCTACCGTGACGCCGATTGTATAATTTACCGTCTCCGGATAAGGGGCATACGGATCCGTTGCCGCTAATTCCCACACATCTGCTCCTTGTGCACCACTCTGTCCCTCCGCATCTGTTTCCGCAGAACGATCTGTTTCTCCTGCTGTCTCGCCGGATGAACTGCATCCGCTGACAGCCCCAAGCAATGTTGCTGATACAATCATTAATGCCATAAACCTTTTCATTCTCATATGATGTCTTTTCCTCCTTTTTATCTGGTATAGTTTATCGTTAAACTTATTTTATAGTATTATCTTTGTCTTTTTTTGTCAACACCGCAATATTAATTTCGTTTAATATTTCCAAGTTCTCTGCTCTAATATTGGTAATAATTGATAATTGTCAACTTCTATGTTATAATACAAATAAATCAATCATTTTCGCGAAACAGTGTTTAACGATAAACGAAAGGGCATTATGATTACATTACAACAAATTGCCGACGAGGCCGGCGTAAGCAAAATGACAGTCTCAAACGTTATTAATGGGAGATTTGATAAAGTTTCCAATCAGAAAATTGAATTAATACAGGGTATTATTGAAAAGAACCATTATGTTCCCAATCTGAGCGCACGTTCTTTGGTGAAGCATCAATCAAGAATGATTGCCCTTCTGGTAAATGCATTTGTCCTGGACTACAATGTATTCAAGGATCCGTATATCAGCAGATTATTTGGAGAAATAGAAACAGCTATCCGTGCTACTGGATACTATACCATTGTCCAGACAGTTGATAATATAAAAGATTCTATCACCCTGCTTCGCAATTGGAATGTGGATGGCGCCATTTTCCTTACCCCACAGAAAGAAGAAGACATGGAACTTTTACGCAGGCAGGCAATCTGTCCTATGGTTTTCCTGGACAATTACTATCAGTCTGACAGCCATTTTCTATCCGTAAATATAGATGATTACAAGGGAGGGTACATTGCCACGAAGCATTTATTATTGAATGGGCATAGAAAAATTGCTTTTGCAAGCTATTTTGGCGAAAAAAGCGATGTCATTTCCACCCGCCTGAAAGGATATTCCGACGCTCTAAGGGAATTTGGCATTTCCGAATCCTGCATAATTGACACGTTTACCCGATACGAAGACGGGATGTCAATCGGCAGGGACATTGCAAATCACAAATATGATATAACTGCCGTTTTTGCCACTTCCGATCATCTGGCACTGGGCATCATTAAAGGCTGTTCCCTAAACGGCTGTATTGTACCAAATGATCTGTCAGTGATTGGATTTGACGATCTGGATCTGTGTACCATCTCAACACCGGAACTTACAACCGTTGCACAAGATGTCCATGATAAGGCAGAAGAAACCGTAAAACTATTACTTCGGGCTATTTCGGAAGATGAAGTTTCCCGCGCGCCAATCACCTGTGATGTGGAGCTTAAAGTCCGTCAAACTGTGCAGAATATATCGTCCGGAAATCAGCAAGGGTTGAAGTCATAGGCAGGGCGTGCGGCGCTTTGTCCTTTAAGCGCTGCATTAGATTGTTCCTCTGCATCATCCCTTATTTTTCGGTAATCGGCTATCACTGCTTTTTTGCATCCCTTTACAACGACAATCCGCTTTTCCGGCGGCAGTTTTTCACATGTCTCTAACGCATTATCAATTCCGTTGCCAAAAATCGTACTAATATCCAACGGATCTATGAACGTGATTTCTGCAAAATCTACAAAGGCTGAAAAATCAATCTGTCCATCTTTCGCCTTCTGCGCTTTGTCTCCTAATATGATATCCAGAAATCTATTTCCGCTCTGAATATAACTTTCATAATCGGATATTTCATTTCTGAGTCTTTCCGCCATCTGACGAGCCTCATCCGACATCTGCCCGCTCTCCAATATTAACAGATGATTTTTCATATCATGATAAATACTGCGTACCTTTTCTTCCTGTTTTTCCTTTTCCAGATAATATTGATAATGCATCTGTGCCTCTTTTGCCTGCCTGTTTACCTCCTGATTCTGCTCCTTCAGATATATATTGTTTTTATAAAAAAGCAACAATAACAGAAAGCACAAGCTAAAGAGCATTGTACCTGTTGCACTGGTCATATCATACCATTCTTTATTTCCCGCAAAAAAACCAACGCTGAAAGAAAAACAGACCATATAAAAAATAGGGACACAGCCCCGATCAATACTGTATCTTTTATCTGAATCTCATATTGAAAATGTTTCCTATACATCAGAAGCCCTACTGACACAACGATCTTTATTATGGCTGCAAAAACGTAATCCCACCAGCTGAGAAATATCTGTTCCCCAATTACCATGGTGATCGTACCCAATACTAAGTGGCAGATAATCATTTCAAAAAATGATACCGCTGCAAAGACATAAAAGTAAATCAAGAAAGCGGCAATGAAATTTCTCCATTTACCTCCTGTAGTTACTTTCATAAGCAGGCACCAGACTATCATTTCTATCATAATTTTGATTGTATCTAAGGGAACAACCCAGGTAGTCAAATAGCATGTCAGAAATATTCCGATATACGGAATGGATCTGCGCATCCCAGCCTGTCTATTTTCTTTACATACGATTTCCGCACAGGCATACAGCATCAGTCCCTCCACCAGAGTGTTACATATATCTAAGAACCTAATTATAATTTCCATTTTATCCACCCCTACATCATGCTTCCCCAGTACTCTGCAAGCCGCAGCATGAATTCCTTCTTTTTAGGATAACTGATGGGTATTCTTTCACCAGTGGATAATACGGCTTCCATCCCCTCCACACCTGTCACATAAGACATATTTATCAGAAAACTCGCGTGACACCGCGCAAACGCCGTCTCGCTCTTAAACAATTGAGCCATTTCTTTTATACTTTTGTGAAGAATCTGCTGTTGATTTTTATAGTGCATCAACACATTTCTCTTTTTCACTTCGATATAACGTATATCATTGTGTGGTATGCAATACATCGTGTTATGATTATTAACAATAAAGAGGCGCTCTTTTTCCCTGAATATGTTGAAAAGAATCTATCCAATTCCATTTCCAGCCGTTCATACTTAAGAGGCTTTAGCAAATAATTGACTGCCCCCAAATTCATATCCTCTAAAGACATGCTCCGCAATGGATGTGAGAAAAACAATCCCAACTTTTTCATCATCGCAAATGACAATATGATACATATGACCCCCTCATTCTTACCTTGCCCACAAATATGTGGCACAAACATATTTTTTTCATGTATCATAATATCATATTTCATCTCTTTATCCTACTTGTAAATTATAGCTAATTTAACAACTACACATTCTCGCTCTCACCCTATATAACACTTTGCGCCTGTCTGCATTTTATAGACAGGCGCAAAGAGGAATGCCATTTTTCTATATTTCAAAATTTGTCTGCTAATGCTGCTGCCTGACTGCAACCGTCTGTTTTTTCAATATCACCGACATTCAAAACTCCGGGGACAAGCACTTCTCCCACCATTTTCCATTTCAGCAGTGCGGCTGAACGTTCTACCGGAATTCGTACTCCATCCATAACAGACATATCATCCTCTTCACAGCAGGTAATCAGTGCACACTCCTTCCCTGACATATCCTTGCCCGCAACACAAAATGAAAACAACCTGTCAATCACGCCCTTTACCTGTGCCGGAATTGAATACCAGTAGACCGGCATGGTAAATACTATTGCGTCCGCTTCTAAAATATCCGGAGCAATTTCATTAAAGTCATCGTCAAACGAACAGGCTTTTCCTGTCTTAAAACAGGTTTCACAGGCACGACATCCTCCCACCTTTTTCATGGCGGCATCAAAACGGATAACCGTATGTCCTTTGTCTTTGGCTGCCTTGATAAATGCATCTGTCATTGCAAAACTGTTCCCATTTTTTCTTGGGCTTCCCGTAATTACAACAATTTTTTTGCTCATATGCTATGCTCTCCTTTGCTCTCTTGTCTTTCACTGCCTTGACTTGTTTTATAGTCTATATTATGATATTAGCACGAACTAGACAAATTACAAGTACGCACATTTAGGTGTGATACTTACCTAAAGGAGAGTGTAAAATGGAAAAACGCTGTATATCACAGGAGTGCCTGAATGACACAGGTTTCAGCTATACCTTATCCCTAATCAACGGGAAATATAAAATGACCATTCTTTATACTTTAATGGAATTTAAGATTGTCCGTTTCAATGAAATGAAAAAATATATCGGCAACATCTCTTATAAAACCTTGAGCGCCACGCTAAAAGAATTGGAAGCGGACAGGCTTGTTCATCGGGAAGAATATCCGCAGATTCCGCCTAAGGTAGAATACAGCCTTACCGAGCGCGGGAAATCCCTGATGCCTATTCTGGACGGAATGTGTGAATGGGGTGACCGGAACAGAATATAACGGAGGATACAGCTATGACGGAATTTCTTTCTCACACACTGCAATTTATGATTCTTCTGCCCGGTATGCTGCTTGCCTACCTGCCCATGAAACAATACCTGCGGATGCCTCCTGCCAGACTGGCTATATTAACGCTGCCGCTGACAATCTTTCTCTGCCTTGCCGACGGCGCCCTGAGTTGCTTTTTCTCTGTCAGCCCCACCTGGCTGTTTTTCCCCACTGCGGTCATAGCTTGCACTTTCTATGTCCGCACGCTCAAAATCACACGTTGGAAATCTATCAGCGTCTTCCTCGCAATATGCGTTTCCTGCATAGGCAGCGTGGCAGTAGCAATAAGCGGCATCTTAAGCCCCGAAGCTCCTGCTCCGCCGCTTTCACTTAACGCTGCCATATTCTGGCTGCTGATGCGCTGCGCATTTGTTGCCGTTTCCTGGTATCCCGCCAGGCACGCCACGATATGCGTCACCATTTTAATACTCTGTCAAGCCTCGCCGGGCAGAAAGAGTGGGAAAGTCTTGAGAAATACCTTTCCGATGTGCAGGGTCGTCTGCCGGATACAGGACTTAACCTGTGCGAAAATACAGCCGCAGACAGTGTCGCAAGCCATTACGGTCTGCTGTACCGTAAATATGACATCCCTTTTTCTTTTAGACTCGACCTGCCCTGCAATCTTCCGATACCGGAGATTGATCTGTGTCTTGTAATGTCCAATCTCCTTGAAAACGCGCTGGAGGCAAGCTTGAAGACGAATCCCGCCAAACGCAAGATTAAAATGCAAGCATACCTGCATTCCGGTCATATGGTACTATTAGCTGTGGAAAATACCTTTGACGGGGACATCAGGGAGAAAGACGGTGTGTTCCAGTCATCTAAGCGCCGGGGAGAAGGCGTGGGCATCCAGTCCGTCCGCCATATCGCGGAAAAGAACGGCGGTTACAGCCGTTTTCTTTACGAGGACGGTATGTTCTTCGCTAATGTCATGCTGCGGGCTAATGAGTAAATTTAGTTTAATGCGTGTTATAATATTCCCACAGCCACTCCCATATGGTATTATATATTAATAGCTTGGCGCAGACTCGTAATTTATTTATGGATTTGTGCAATACATACAGAGACGAGGAGAATAAGTATGAAAAAACTAAGTAATTCAATTAAGATCCTATGCTTGGGCATATTATTATTTTTAAGTATGGGAAATCATGCTAATGCAGCGGAGCTTCCAGATGCGCAGACTGAAAATACTGTAGTCGATACAAGACCGAATTATGTCATTTATGTGAACAGAGCTTTAAATTGCGTTACGATTAAGCAGTTGGGGGAGGCTGGCACCCTGACGCCAGTTAAATCAATCGTTTGCTCCTGTGGGCGGGAAGGTTCCGAAACGCCGGAAGGTACATTTCGGACCTCTGATTATTATGAATGGCGTAAAATGGTAGATAGCACTTATGGAAGATATGCAGTGCGCTTTAATGGGAAGATTCTCTTTCATTCCGTACCTTATATGAAGGAGTCACCTGACTCATTAGAGTGGGAAGAGTATAATAAGCTGGGACAGAATGCGTCTTTAGGCTGCGTCAGAATGTCTGTAAAAGACGCTAAGTGGATTTACGATAACTGTAAACCGGGAACCACAGTAGTTGTGTATTCCAACGCTGAGGAAGCCGGAGAACTTGGAAAGCCGGCAGCGATCCAAATAGATGAAAATTCTTCATATAAAGTGTGGGATCCAACAGATACGGATATTAATAATCCATGGGTAACAGGACAAGAAGAATACCGCCCGTTTACCGGAACCAAAGATGAATTTAATCATGTGGCATATGCAGACAGATATCCGGATTTAAAAAATGCTTTCGGTTATGATAAAGATGCCTTATATGAACATTATATTGCTTTCGGAATGAATGAAAGGAGAATTGCTGTTTCTTATTAGACAAGTTGTTACCGCTTATCGAGGTGCGGTATATAAATTATTCGGTGCGAACATTTATCCCCACCCCTCGCGGCGGGGATTTTTATTAAGGAGAAATCCGCCAACTGGTAATATTATGAACTATCCTAACGGCATTACACCTCCATCTGCTGATATATAAACCTTTACTATTGATATAATGTCAACTGAATTACCTTCCGAATCAATAGCTAAAAAAGCATAGTTACCACTTTTTTCTGCTATAAATTCAATATCACCATCATCAAAATCAAATTCCTTATATACACCATTATCCAAAAGTACTACTACGCATTGCACATCATCCACTTCACTGACAACTTTATTTTTTTCAATAAAAATATTGCACCCTTCTTCTAAATCACACCCCAAAGAATACTCCCTATATACTAAGTCATTATACGCATCTCCGAATTTTTCCGTTTTCTCCTCATAAAACTCATTTGCCTCCGTTTGTATATCTTCTGCCTTAGCTGTCCTTCCACACCCTGACAATGTCAACACACACATCATCACCCAAAAGAATCCTACTGCCTTTTTCATCATCATTTCCTCCCATTATTAATACGGTATCTGCTCGGTTCCAGCTTCCTTCGAACGTCATTCCGAGAAAATAAATATTTCCTCAATTGGCACTTCCACGACTCTGGATATGTCTATTGCTAATTTCAATGAAGGATTATACTGTGCCTTTTCCAACCGCATAATCGTTTCCCTGCGGACACCTACTAAATTTGCCAGCTGCTCTTGCGTCAATTCTTTTAACAGACGATACTTTTTCAATCTACACTCAAACTCTGCCATATCCATTATTCCTTTATATCATCTTCACTGTAGTATTCACTTTTATCATGTACGTCATCGGCGTATTTCTTGTTATTATGCTCATCCTTACTGTATTCATCGTAATCAAAACGATATAGCAGATACTCGCTAAGAAAAATAGCAAGCGCAATTGATAATACAAGCAAAATCAGTACCATAATAAACAAATATTCTATGCTCATAAAAGACTCACCTACAGAGAGAAAGATTAAAGCAATTATGTTGACGGCAAAAGCTGCTTTTAATGCCATAAGCTGTGCTTTATTTTTATTTTCTCTAAACCTCTCATCCATTAATGTATTAGACATTTTACCCTCAAAAAAAAATACAAAGAAACCAAAGAAACCAAAAAATATAAAGTGAGTCCAAGAACCCATAAAGCCAAGAAAACCAAGCAAACCAAGAAATCCAAGAAATCCCAATTTAGGGTTAAGATTGCGGGTTCTGTTTGTTTTGAGAATATTCTTCTTCTGCTGAATACCTGCCTTTACCGCACATGCCACCAAATACCAGATATACACCATTGTCAGCGCAATCGAACAAATCATAGGAAGATCTCTCGGGTTAAACTTATATGTTTCAAAATCTGTCGGCACTACAAGACGTGATTCATTGTACCTCACGGAATACCAAGTTGAAGCAGCCAAAAAGATTATACATATAATCCCCGGTATAACTATTTCCTTTATTTTTTTCTTTTTCATAATACTTATCCTCCGCAAAGTGATGTATTTGTCTTGTAGTGATACAAATATATCTCTTTTGCATTTGGATGTCAATTATTTACCTCATTTCCTTTTTTCCAAATTTTATTACAGCAACCGCAAATGCCAATGCAAAGACCATTACCGCAACCGGCAGAAAGGGAAACAGTGAAAATGCCGCTGTGCCAGATTCCACCGAAAAATCATGCAGGGAGCAGGACACCAGATAGCCGCTGTAGCAATAAGGATATGCTATCCATAAAGGTGTATTTGCAACCAGCACGCCGGGAATGACAAGAAGCAGGTTCATCCCCACAGAAAGCAACGGCTTTTCAAACAGGACCGTGATTGCCCACATGGTCCCCACACACGGCAGCATTGTCAAAAACAGCCCGGCACACCATTTCATCAGATAAAAGACGGGCAGCGTTTCCGTCACACCCATTGTCCTTGTGGCAACCGTCCCGGCGGCCACAAACACGGCAAAGAACACGGCCATCTCCATAAAGAGATAAAATGCCAGCACACAGAATTTTGCTATGGAAAGCGAATACCGGCTGACCGGCAGAGCCAGCATTTTTAAGATGCCGTTGTTCCCTGTCTCCCGTCCCGCAATCATCACACAGACCACGATCATAGAAAACGGCAGCAGATAGTAGGCATAAACCAGTGCGCTTTGAATGAACATGGCAGACCATGCGTTTGTATATTCCGGAGTAAAATAACGGCTTAAGCTTGCGACCCCGGAGGCAACCACCAACAGCGGGGCAATAAAAATCAACGGTACGATTTTTGATCGTTTTACTTTCATAAATTCAATTTTGAGAAGTTCCAAAAAACTCATTCTTACAATCCCTCCTTATTCATAGCGCAGGTTCTTTGCCATCCACAGCCCTGCGCCGAGAAAAAACATTGTTTCAATAATGGCGGCTTTTGTCACCGCTATGTCCGGCTGTGCGCTCATGGCAACTGCCGGCTTAAGCATTATGACAAAGGGATGGACCAGCAGCAGACCGGAATCTGAATTAGCCGATGCCATGCCACTCAAAAAACCGGCAACGCCAACGCCCAGCGGCACCCACATATTGACGGAACGGGATGAGACCAGAACCATAAATGCCAGGACAGGCATTGAAGTAAGGTACGAGTATCCTGCAAATTTAACCAGTGTCTCCATTTCAAATGCACCTTGCGGCAAGTCTGCCATACCAATCCGCATAAGCGCCAGATTCTGCAAAGCGACTGCTGCCAGAAACATGACCGATAAAATCAGGAACTTGCAAAAGTACATTCCCGAAACGCTTATGGGGAGCATATACATCTTTTTGACGGCATTGCCCTTAAACTCCATATTATAAATCATGCAGGCGGCAACTACGATGCCGAACATGTTCAAAACCATGATCATACCATAAAGCTGAGTCAGCAGGACATCCATCGGCGCAAGCGGCAGCCCTAACAACGCATCTTTCCGCACAATAAAATTGAGAAAGGCATAGGCCGCGCCTAAACCACCAACAGCCAGCAGTACCGGGATAATGCCCGTCCGTTTTTCTTTCCGAAGTTCAACAGCCAGTGCATTCATAGTCTTGCCCTCTGCTTTCTTGCGGCGTTGTCCTGCTCCACCATGGTGAGGAACACATCTTCCAGATTAGCTACGCTAATCTTATTGGCTGCGCTAATCTTATTGGTCTCGCTAATCTTATTGGCATTTCCCGCCGCACTTTGCCGCAGCTCCTCCAGACTTCCTTCAAACAGAAGGTTCCCATGATTGAGGATACCGATGTCGTCCGCCATTAATTCAATCTCAGAGAGCATATGGGATGAGATCATTATAGTGCAGTCATAAAGGTCCGGCAGGGACTTCACCAGATTCCTGATTTCATGGATGCCGGAAGGGTCAAGACCGTTCGTCGGTTCATCCAGAATCAGGACAGGCGGTCTGCCCAACAGCGCACCGGCAAGACCGAGCCGCTGCTTCATACCCAGCGAATACTTCTTTGCCAAACGATTTCCAAACTCCTCCAGACCGACCAACTCCAAGGCATCATCAACTGCCTCCCTCGGCAGCCCCAAAATCCGGCGGATAATATCAAGGTTTTCCCGACCGGTCAGATTTGCATAAAAAGACGGTGATTCAATAAAGGAACCCACCTCCTTCAGTATGGCGATCCTATCTTCCGGAAAATGCCTGCCGCCAATGGCAAAACTGCCTTTTGTTGGGGCAGTCAGCCCCAGCAGCATTTTCATGGTCGTTGATTTTCCCGCACCATTGGGACCAAGAAAACCGTAAATGCTGCCTTTCCGAATGTGAAGTGAAACATTATTGACAGAAACAAAATTTTTATATTTTTTTGTCAAATGCTCAGTAGTGATAATGTATTCCATAGAAACATCTCCTTTCCATATCTCTATGGTACAGCACCAACCTGACATTAACTTTCCCGTAACCTTACTTTTACCTTACTTTTCTCAAAAAGGCATCTAATATGAAAAGAGTATGATATAATAAGGAATCACGGAGGTGCCGATCATGGATCATTCATTTTTACAAAATAAGAAACTCCTGCTTGTGGATGACGAGCCGGAGCTGCTTAAAATGCTTATATCAATCCTATCGGATGATGGCTTTAGGAATATTGTGACTACGTTTTCCGTAAAGGACGGAATTTCTGCGGTCCAAAACGAGAAACCCGACCTTGTCATTTTAGATGTCATGCTTCCAGACGGAGACGGTTTTTCCCTTATGCAGCAGATACGCACATTTTCAGACGTGCCGGTGATTTTTCTGACCGCAAAGGATGAGGTCATGGACAGGCTGTCCGGATTGGGACTTGGGGCGGATGACTATATTGTCAAGCCATTCCTGCCGCAGGAATTGCTGTTCCGCATCTATGCCGTTTTACGCCGATGCTACAGGGAAGATGCACCTCTGATAAATCTGGACGGCTGCACCATTGACTTTAGCCGGGCCGAAGTCCGCAAAGCCGGGGAAATCATCCCTCTGACGGCAATGGAACATATTTTTCTGGAAACACTTGCCCGCAGTGATGGCAGGATTGTAACCGTGGATACGCTATGTGAAGCCCTGTGGGGCGATAACCCCTTTGGCTACGAGAACAGCCTGAATGCCCATGTCCGCAGAATCCGTGAAAAGATTGAAACAGACCCGTCAAAGCCCGTCTCCCTGATTACAGTCAAGGGTCTGGGCTATAAACTGAACACAAGGAAGTGACGCCATGAAATCATTTGCAAAATATATATCAAAATATCTGGCATCCTTTGCGGGACTGGTTCTCATACTATTATTTATCAACGGTATTGCTTTTGGCTGGACATTTTACGGAGTTGTGACAAAAGACTATGGGGACCTTTCGCCGCAAAATATGTTAGAAACTGCTTCTGCATCTGCTTCCCTGGAAGGTATCTCAGACGAAATATCCAAGCGGTTAAGGGACAACCATATCTGGGCTGTCTATCTGGATATGGAGGGGAACAGAGTTTGGGAATCAGACGCGCCAGACGAGATACCAGAGCATTTTACCGTCCAGGATGTAGCCGTATTTGCAAAAGGCTATCTTGCAGATTATCCGGTCTTCATCAGAAACACAGATGATGGTATGCTGATTTTAGGATATCCGAAAGACAGTTATATGAAATTACCGAGCAACTACTATTCACTGCGTTCCATCAAAACCTTTCCTTTTTTTGTTATGGGGATATTGGCGGCTGATTTTACAATCCTGTTTCTGGCTTATTATTACTCAAAACGGAAAATTCTAAAAAACGCTGAACCGATCATAACCTCGATCATAACACTGGGAAACGGAAATCCGACATCCCTTTCCATTCGCGGGGAGTTGTCGGGGATTGCAGACAGTGTAAACAAGGCATCTGACATATTAAGCAGACAAAACCAGGCCCGTGCAAACTGGATCAGCGGTGTTTCCCACGATATACGGACCCCCCTTTCCATGATCATGGGGTATGCAGAACGGATTGCACATGAAGAAAGTGCAGATTCCCATATCCGCAAAAAGGCTGAAATCATCCGGCAGCAAAGTGTCAAAATCAGGGAATTAGTGCAGGACCTCAATCTCGTATCACAGCTGGAATATGAAATGCAGCCCGTCCATAAAAGCCCTGTCAACCTGCCGGCTCTGCTTCGCTCCTATACTGCTGAATTACTCAACACAGGTCTGCCCGATGAGTATTCCATAAATATCGGAATTGCACCTGCCGCTGAAACAATTTTCTTCAATTGTGATGCCCGCCTGATTTCGAGGGCAGTAGCCAATCTTGTGCAAAACAGCATCAGCCACAACCCAGACGGCTGTGATATTGCACTGGCTCTTGATTGTACGGAAAAAAACATTTCCCTTTCTATATCAGATAATGGTGTAGGTCTGTCAGCCGAAAAACTGAAAGAGTTAAATGAAAAACCGCATTACATGGAAAGTACAGATGACAGATTAGATTTAAGACATGGTCTCGGATTGATTCTTGTCCACCAGATTGTAGATGCCCATAACGGAACCATGCAAATTGAAAGTGAAGAACAAAAGGGCTGCAAAGTCATTTTAAATTTCCCGATTGACGGATAGGTCGCTTTCTTATCATGCAGAAATAAAATTTCAAAAATGACATTGCTCTTTTTCCATTTTCTGCGTATAATAAAAGTACAGAAAATGTTGCCGCTTACTGATGGTGCGGGGTATAAATTATTCAGTGCGTCAAATGTTCCCGCTTACCGATGGTGCGGGATATAAATTATTCGGTATGAACATTTATCCCCACCCTTCGTGGTGGGGATTTTTATTAAGGAGAAACATGAATATACAATCTGGATTTTATTACCACATCAAAGATACATTTTTTGAGGAAGTGCAGGACAGCTCACTAATGGCAAATAAGGAGGACGGAAATTACCGTCCCCATTACCTTGCCATTCAGGATTTTCAAAATCCCAGAATTTACTGGATGGTTCCTGTAAGTTCCAAGTTCGAGAAATACCAGAATATCTATAACCGGCAGGTTGCCCGATATAGAAAATGCACTAAAATTGTATTAGGTAAATGCGGAGGTTGGGATGCCGCTTTCCTTATACAGAACGCATTCCCGACCACAGCAGATTATTTCGATCATATACATACAAGCAAGGGCATTCCGTTATCCCTGCACAATTCCACTGCAAAGCTGATTGCCGATAATCTCAGTTACAATCTCCGCTTGCATAAACGCGGTATATCCCTTTTCTACACAGACATTGATCGCATCTATCATCTAATGAAAAAAAGTTAAAGGCAGGAAATTGAGCCGTTTATGTAATAAATTCGGCATAGTTTACTTATCCAGAAATCCTAAGAACTTCTTCCACTCCATATAGCCCTTCAAATCCCCATAGTGATACGATGACTGCATGAGATCATTCACGATTTTTGCCCAATCAATCTTTTCCGAAAAACTCCATGTGCCAGATCTACTTTCAGCATCTTTCACAGATTTCGCTACTACAGCTTTCAGCACCGTATCCTCAAAACTGCCTTTTCCGCTTTCTTTCAAATCTGCAGTGTATGCATGCATTTCAACCGTATCACAGTTTTTCGGGTCTACCTTCGACACATCCACCATCCGCTCTGTCACATTTCCCGACTTATCCCATATCTTCACTTTATATACAGGGTTTGCCGGGTCAAAGTCCGGTGTCTTATAAACAGAATAGGATGAACCGCTCACTACTTCCGCCCCTGAGAATATCGTAATATCCCCTGAGCCTTCCTCTGCTCCATACAAGGTGGCCGTTGCCTGCCCTGCTGCCTGTGACGCTTCCGCCGCCTGTTTTGCAAAATTTCCTCCTGCCACGTTTTTTTCTGTCTTTCTTGTTTCATACCCTGCTGTTGGGTATCCTGCTGCTCCTATTCCACTAACACTCATTCTTCAAATCCTCCATTGTCATCAAATATTTTTAATGGCAGTTCCTCTGTCGTTCAGGCATCCCCCGCTTCTTCGTCTTGCCAGAAACCGGGGATGCTTGCCCGCCTGATCTTACTTATTCAAGAAATCCCAAAACTGCTTATAGCCCAGATATCCTTCCAGATTTCCGGCATCATACTGTGACTGCATAGCATCCTTCAAAACACTGATCCAGTCTGCCATTCCAAACAAATCATCATGTGTTTTACTGTCAAAACCATGCTGATTTGCTCCCGCTCTTATAAACGCGGACTGTGCACTTGGACATTCCCCGCTTGCCGATAAATGGCTGGAATATACAAACATATCAATATAATCACTGCTCTTTGTATCAACCTTTGATACGTCCACCATGCGCTCTGTCACATTTCCACTTTTATCCCATACCTTCACCTTATACACCGGGTTTGCAGGGTCAAAGTCCTTCGGCTGATAAACCGTAAGAGAATAATCAGCCCCACACATTGAGCCGATTGCCTTTCCGTCCTTATCATTTGAAATATGTAACTCAAATGTGCCGCTGGACATCTGCGTTGTCTGAACCATGTTGCACATCTGGTCAGCATAATTCTTTCCCGCTATGTTCCTCTGCGCCCTTCTTGTTCCATACCCTCCCATCGGGTATCCTGCTGCTCCTATTCCACTAACGCTCATTCTTCAAATCCTCCATTGTCATTAAATATTTTAATGGCAGCCCCTCTGTCGTTCAGAACCACCCCTGCTCCCTCAAAAAAAGTCCGAGCAGTTCATTACGTAATAAGTAGTAAAAGTACATTTTCTAACTTCCCCTGTCAAACTTCATGACCAACACCTCCCTTCGCTGAAACAGTTCAGTTCTTTCCATATCTTATATCGGCAAATAATTTTCGTATTTCGCCGAGATGGAACGAACCCTATTTAAAATGAAATGAAATCTTTTTTCTTATCACAAAAACATAAAATCATGTCCCTTTTCGGAATTATGTACCCGCAAAAACGGGCTTATAAATATACATTGTAAGCAACAGGCAAATATTTTATAATTAAGTCTATAAATAAGCAGAATTTACAGAAAAAAGGAGCGATCAATGGTTACTCTGGATAACATCGTAAAAGAATACAATAAAAAAATAGTTTTACATGATATCAGTATGAGAATTGAGCAGGGACAGTCTATTGCCTTTACCGGACATAATGGATGTGGGAAAAGTACCTTGTTAAAAATTATCGCAGGTCTGGTAAAACCGACAAAAGGAAAAGTGAATTATGAGCGATCATTTCAGTTTCATTATGTACCGGAACATTTTCCACAAATGCAGTTAACAGCAGAAAGTTATTTATTCAGTCAGGGAAAAATGGAAGGAATTGAGGAGATAGAATTAAAAAAACGAATTCAAAGCTTATCTCAAGATTTCTTTTTTCAATCCATGTTGAAGATACCTATAAAGTACCTGTCAAAAGGAAGTTTGCAAAAAGTTGGCGTGATACAGGCGCTGCTTAAGGATCCAGATATATTGCTGCTGGATGAACCGCTTTCCGGTCAGGATATTGCATCGCAACAGGTGTTTATTGACAAGATGAATGTGTTACGAAAAAACGGAGTTGTGATTCTGATGTCCTGTCATGAACCATATCTGATCGATGCAATTTCAGACTGTGTGTATCAATTAGATGATGGAATATTAACTTTGGTTAACCATCATAATATAAAAGAAAAAACGTGGTATGTTTTAAATTTTACAAATGGAAGTCAGTGTTCTGTACCGGAGCAATGGAAAGGACATTTGCAGTATGTTGAAAATGGATGCACACTTCGTGTAGAAGAGGAAGATTGTAATATTATGATTATGGAAATGTTACAGGCAGGATGGAATTTGAGAGGTATGTTTCATGAAAGTGATATGTGAAATGATCAGGTATCAATATAAACAATATATGATGTCTGCAAAATGGGTAATGCCATTCATAGTGCTGTTAGGGCTTCTGGGCATAATGTACAATATGGCTCCGGTTGGGATTGTGGACAGTTTTTCGATAACAGGAATATTTCTTTTTGTTATTATGGTGTGGATTGGAAGAACAATACAAGGAGTGGAACCGGAAGTATCCGAGCATGTGATGATATTAAGATTAAAAAGTGATCGAAAATATTACCTGTGTCATATAATGTTTATAATGTGTATTTGCGCGGCAGTTACCGGAATATCTATTGTAGTTCCGGTTTTTATACATATACGAAGTGGAAATGCACTATTATCACGTCAATTAATCTGGCCGGATTTTGTCGGGGGCGGACTGTTAATGTTTGCATGTTCGTTTACCGGCGGGATGGCAGGAGAATTATTTCATATACGGATAATGAAAAACAGAAATGTGGGAATCGGATTGACATTTTTAATTGCTTTATTGGCAGTTTGCCGAAACGGTGTGATTGCAGATTTTGCCATTATGAAGTATATCCTCTGGATAATACCGCCAATTTCAGATGTGGTAAGTTGGTTTACCAATGAAAGTTATTTTAATATGGGAGAAGTGATGAGAGGCTTTATTATTCTTCTGATATATGGGATAGTGATGGCTGTTATGAAGGTGGAATTGTTGAGGAGAGTGAAGTTTTGACAGGTTGGAATTAAATTTTGAAATCGGAACACTTTTCCGAAATGGTAGTATCCAAAGTCCGTGCAACTCCAAAAGCCAAAGGGCTTTCATCATTTCCATGCGTCACAGTAATGCACAGAAAAACAACACACATGAGAAATGTCCCTTTTTCCCGTTTTATCAAAACAGAAAAATTAATGATGGGAATAAGAAGAACCGATAAAAACAGGTATCGCAACACTTCAAATTGGATGCCCCAAACGTTCCTCTCGAACAGCAGGATGAGCATCCCCCATATCCCGCCGATAACCGTAGCCACCGCCCTGTTGAATGCTTCACGAAAACTGTCCTTAGAAGTGCGCTGGATGCACAGCACAGCAGCAATGGCGGCATAGAATGCCGTGTCCGATTTCCTTATTATGCCTGTCAGTAAACACAGAAATACTGCCACTACTGTTTTTATTGTGCGCCCACCGACTTTCAGACAGCTAATTTTCATATATTCCTTTCAGGGTATACTGTTCTAAGATATGCCCGTCCATTTCACGGTAAAGCTCGTTCAGCAAAAAGCCCCTTTCCAAGTCCAGCATCTTATCCAAAACATACACATGAAGTTCATATATGTGCGGCTTATCGGGCGGAGTCATCCCGCCATAATAGGAAGAAAGTTCCGCGGATTGCTCTCCGCCCTGTATACTCGTCCAGCTATTCCTTCCCTGCACAAAGTCATCCGCTGTCTGGCTCTCATTCTCTTTAATCTCAAAACGAGTAATATTTGCTGCCAGCCAGTGTATCCATGCGAATCCCCCGGTTACCGGGTATGCATCCTTATCCTCTAGGACAATGGCAACCGACACAGTTCCCTGCGGAGCATCTTCCACCGAAAAAGGCAGGGAATAGGTAGGAATACCGTTTTCATTGAACTGCGTCCCATGCCCGCCATACTGGGGCTGGATAACTCCGTTTATGATACCGCTGCTTGTAACATTCATCTTTCATATCCTCCAATCTGATTTTCTGATGATATTATAAGCGGCGGTTCCCAGGCAGTAAATTACCCACTTTTTCGTGGGTATTAATCCGGACCTACTCCCTTTTCCTCTAATATATGTTCCATGCCATTTGCTTTCAGATAATCAATTCCTATATGCTGCATGATCCTTAATGCTTCCAGAATTTTCATTCCCATATCATCTGTCAGGGAATATTCCACCCGGAGCGGGTATCCCTCATAGGATTTCTTTTCCACAAATCCATAATCTATCAGTTCCTTTAACTGCTCCAACAGCATTTTCTGTGTGATGCCGTCTATGTCTCGTTCCAGCTTCGCCAAAGATGTAGCCCCCAGGCGCAGGCGCCATAGGATGATTGATTTCCATTTCCCCTTAATCATGTCATGCACAAGTTCTAAAGGGCAGGTAAATTCCGTTCGCACTTTCATAAAGTGATACTCCTTTCGCTCCTGCTGTTTCTCATAAATGCTTCTTCAATAATGGCTTAAGATAATTCTTTTTAAAGTCACGGACTGAACAAAAAAATTCCTGCTCCGACTTAGAAAATGAGTTAGTATCTGCTTTTTCCGAAAGAAGTTCCATCGTACAAATCTAATCGGCAGCTTGAAAAAGTTTATAGTCTACGGGCTTTACCTTGCGAAACTCCACATGGGCATAAACCGATTCCCGACGTATCAACGGTCCCATATGAATGGCATGCTGTCTGTATCCAAGATTTGTTAAGTGATTCTTTGCCCTTCTCCAATTTCAGCAATAAAAAATAGCGGGGAAATTCCCCGCCTTTCGGTGGACCAGGGTCTTTCGACCAGCCCAATCAGTGATATCACCGATTTATTTATATGCCAATTCTAACGAAAATATTCTGTGCTGTCAATATAATTTACAATTATAGGCATACGAACGAGTAAATATATCAAGGTTTTTGCAAAAAGTATTATATTCTTCCCAATACGTTGTTTCGCTCTCTGAAAATTTTATCAGATCAGAAACATTATAAATTTGCCCCCTTAAACTGCCGGGAATTATTTGAAAAGGTACATCTATTTCTTTTTTATTTTCTCCTGCCCATATTGCCACCATTCCTAATCCGGAGCTGTTATGATTCTCTTTATAATACATCTTGAAGCCTTTCGGCGGCGCAAGGCTCTCATCTTCTATACTGCTACAGCTATGCTGCCGTCTAAAGTGATGATTCCAGCCGCTATTGAAGTCAAAATTCCCGTCCAATGTCAACTTTGATTTTTTCTCAACATCTTCGGTATCAATAGCGGGAATACTCCATTGTTCCGCCATTTTCTGCGTTATATCTTTTAAAAACTGATGTGTTTCTTCGCATTGATAATAATAATCGGAATTATAATAGCACCAATCCACTACCTGCTTATCCCCGCCATACTCGCCATTAATTTTCAATCCTTCCTGATAATTTGCATAATTTGCCATTCTTTGATTTTCTTTTGCAAACATCTCATAGATCTGGCTGAGAATTTGTGTATTATCTTTTTCATTAGTTCCTGTTGTCTGACGTGTTTGGGCTAAGTATACTCTCATAGAAGTACAGCACTCATAAAAATAATTTTCAATATCTTCTTTTCCGGTTTCCCCGTCGTAATAACTTTTCATATAATTTGTAATTTCTTTTTGCATTTCATACCCAAACTTATCCCCGAATATGCTCCCCGGCATACCTTTTACCTGCATAATATCATTGTAGTTATCAGACGTAAGGACCATTTCCTTTACACAAGTAAGCTCTACACAATCCCGCAGATTAATGTCTATTTTATTTTGACACTTCTTCTGAAATTCTGCGTTTTGCCTTTCGGACGCACCTACAATATAATTTCCCGATGATGAAAACACCATAGTTCCAATCATATCTTCTAAATTTATCATCTTTTTCGCTTCTCCTTTATTACATTTTTCTTGTTGCCTGTATTCCTACCCTAAGCATTAGTCCCTGTTATTGCACTGTCAAACCCGCTGCTTTCTACTGGATCTGCAATAACATTCGCTTCATAAGAAGCGGCGGCACTCCGGCGTTTGTTCCAGTATTCCATCAACTCCTTGTGCTGAAAATATGCTTTGTCCCTCAATTCCTGCTGTAATTCCCGTTCCCTGCGCTGCTTTTCGTAATACTCTGTTAAATCATCGCTATCAGATTTTTTCTTTGCTTTACGCACATAAAAGCTGTCTTTATGATTGGAATGCGCTTGAAATGCGATTTCCCCTGCATCATTATCCAAATATCCATAACCTTTATATCCGCTTTCATCAATCCATGTTAAGCTCGTATTCCCCGGCGGATGTGCCGCAAGAGCTTCTTTATAAAGCACAGTAAGCATTCTGTCCTTAAAATCAGAATCCTCCATCATGCGCTGAAATGCTCCGTCTGTTATCTGGATAGATACATTCATACGTGAATCCCACGGGTACGAATTTATCTGACCCCATATTTCTTTCTTAAATGCTTCCATTTTTTCCGCATTTGATAGTTCCTGTGTACTGCCTGCTTCTTCTGTTTCCATCACCTTATCAGCAAAATCTGTTCCTTTAGCAGATGTTTTTTGTGCTTTCACTGCGTATTGATATGTCGCTAAAGTTCCATTTACATTATTAATACTCATTTTACATACTCCTTTCCTGTAACAATACCGTTACGCTAAATTCATTTTGCTTTACCTTGATTTTCATATCACCCATATACTTCTCTACTTCTTTCTTTACGTTTGATAATCCAATACCGTGCATAGAATTGAATTTTCTAAAAGTGTCATTTTGTTTTGTGGAAAGCGGAAAATCTGTATTTGCATCAAATTCAATTTCACCCTCAAAGGAGTTCTTTACCTCTATCAGAAAAAACTTCCGTTTCTGTCTGCCGGACAAAGTAATATACCTCTCCTTTCCCTCCATTTTTTCGCAGGCTTCCAGTGCGTTTGTAAGTAAATTGTTCAGTATGATTCCAACATCATAGGCATTATATTTCTCTGAAAGGGGATAATTAAATTCCAGCTGGAACTTAACTCCCAGCTTATCCGCCGCCTTTTTCTTATCATTCACGATCACATCTGTAACCGCATTGCCCGTTTTAACTGTCAGCTCAAAAGCACTCAACCCGGCATCCATTTGGGCTATATACTGTTCCATCTCTTCATACCTGCCACCTTCAGCAAGCCCCTTGATATTCGTCAAATGATTTCTCATTTCATGCTTTATCTGGCGTATGCCTGTATAAAACTGTTCCACTTCATGGATACGCTCCTGCATAGCATGAATCTGCTGTTCTTCCACAAAATACTTTTTCTTTTCCCTCTGCAGCATTACCATTTCCTTATAGGACATAAATGTTAATAAACTTCCCGCATAAAACAATACTGCAAGAAGCGGTATGATTCCCAAAAATACCGGATATTGTTTAAAAAGCCAAATGGCTTCATTTCCCTGCACAGATACAAATGTCCTGCTGATTACAATAGTAAACAGTATACCTACAACCGGAATTACAACTAGATGGCAAAATTCCTTTACAGACAGTTCGAACCTGCACTTTACCATCTTTCTTCGCAAAAAAAAGAGCATAGTTGTCAGAATACAAAACTGCAAAAGCATGTCTACGCTATAAACAACTGCTGTATATTTGAAAATAACTTCGATGTCCGTTTCTTTCCACACAAAATGCTCTATAAAAAGGAAATACAGACTTGCCGTTATCAACCCGCTTATACTCTTTAAGAAATAAAACAATACAACTGACAAAGAACAAACTTTTTTGTCCATATCCAAAAAACCGGAAGATGCCGCTAATATAACTAATACCAACAGCAGGCAAAGCCAATTCCAAATGGAAAATATCATGCCTGCCAGGTAAATCAAAGAATATGTCACAAATACAATGAACGCTTTCTTTTTCTTACTTCTGCCCGGCTCCTTTTTTCCTGTCATAAAGGGATAAATAAAATATGCTAAGCAGCCTGCATGAACAAGGGTTTCCAACACTAAAACTATATTTTGAAATGCTGTTAATTCTGCTTCACTCATAGGCCGTCCTCCGCCATGTAGTCTAAGTACGCTCTTACAAAATTATCATACTTGTATTTTGAGATCAGCAGCTTATCCCCATTCATAAGTGTTACTTCCAGCCTGCTATATTCGTCTACATAGGACAGATTGATTAAATATCCCCTGTGAATGCGGTAAAACTGTCCCGATAACTCTGTTTCCAAATCTTCCATTTTGGCATAGTATTCAAATTTCCCTTCTTTGGAATGAATGACTGCCTTGTGATTCCCGCTCTCCACATAGTAAATATGGCTTAACGGGATTGCTTTATTAGTATTGTTATACTGGATAACCAGATTTCTCTTCTTCTGTTCCTCCACCGCTAATATCTGTTTTGCCGCCCTATGGAAAACCTCTGTAAACTTTTGTGTGTCAATAGGTTTTAACAGATATTGAAATGCATCCACATCAAAAGCATCGAAAACATATTCCCTATATCCTGTGACAAAAATAATGATTGGCTGTTTCCCACTGTCGCTACTTCTTATTTCCCTTGCAAGCCACATACCGTTTTTGCCCACACCGCACTTACCGTACGGACTATCCTGCATTTCTATATCCAGAAATAGCAGGTCATGCACCCTATCTGCAGACAGATATTCATCAGCAGACGCATATTCTGTGATTTCACACTCCACATTCTGCTTTTTCACAAGGGAAGAAAGATAGGATCGTATATTTGGCTCGTCATCACAAATTGCAATATTTATCATGTTCCACCTCTTTCCGCTCTCGTTAGTTATATCGGAAAATCAAAAAATTATGATGACTGCGATAACGTGAAAAGTCGGTTTGGCAGCGTGAATAGATTTCGGTCTGCCTGTGAAAATAACAGACCGCCGACAAGCGCAATCATGGAATTAATTTCACATACATGGTATAATTGTCCCATCGAATTGCGGAGGTGCGACCATGAATTTTTCAATTTTATCAAATTTCTATAAGAAATGTAAGAAATGGCTGGATATTCTCGTAATCGGAAAAACCATAGAACGGGACGGCAGGAAATACCACATTATCGGTATGACCTTATCCGATGAAGCAAAACTATACATCATCGAACCATATGATAAGCAAGAACCCATAAACATAAAAGGCATCCGCAGCCACAGACGGCTATTAAAAGAGCATGAAGGAAAAAGCTGCTGCTATTTACATTGCAGCGACTTCCATCTTGGCAGTAAAAGGCTGCAGATACAGGGCGGCAAGGGCGACTCCTTGGGATACTCCACGGAGAATTATGAGATAATACAGCTATTTCTTGACATGATGAGCGCCGGATGGACGGTTCCAGAGTGGATTAAAGATACAGATTGGGCTGACCTGCAGTTGGTGACGCTGCGCATTGCCAATATGGAAAAACTGCCCGACTATTCGCCGGATATGCCTATAACCATAACCCACAGCCCGGATTTCACTCAGCACATACTTGAAAAGACCGTCACTCTGAATGTGGGAAAAAGCCGCTCGTTTTCTTTTACGGATGATTATGGGGACAACGTGCAGTGCTACATCAATGATGTAACGCTAATAGATGTGTGGAAAATACAGCGGAAGAGTTCAGTGATCCCAAACTGGCAGAAAGATTTTCCCCGGAACAGTTAGAACAGGCAAGAAAGCACAGCTATGACGCATTGGAGCAGTGCTGCCCGAAGGGGATGTGCTATATCGGCATAAAATATGAATGCAGTAAAAATTATAACTTGATATTCCATTCCAAGCAATATTTAAAATCCCGCCCGGAAACACATCAAGGCAGCACCCATCTTCTTATGATGCGCTTAAAGCCCAATCAGGAAACAGGAACGCACTCTCTTCCGCTGAAAGGCTGTGTGATACAGACGCCAGTATCCCCGGACACCTCCAAAATCCCTGCGGAGCTATTTCTGTATCGTGAGAGAATAAATGCGTGGACTGAAACTGTTTCATAACGGTAACATGGGAAGTTTCTTTCTTTACGCCATTTTAACAACAAGCGTTATACAGAAGCATTCATCACGGATATCAGCATATACCTCTCCATTCATAAGCCCCATCAGCCTGCGGCATATGAAAAGTCCAAGCCCGTTGCCCTGCACCTTGTCTGCATTATTGCCACGATGAAAGCTCTCGAATATCTGCGGCAGTTCTTTCGCTTCAAGAGTACAACCTGTATTTGATACCGTGATAAGCTCACAGCCGTCCATTTTATCAAAGCTGATCTCAATTCGTCTGCCGTCACCGTATTTGATCGCATTTTCAATCAGATTTTGCAGGCACTCTGCAAGGCGGTCGGGGTCGCAGGAAAGAATACAATCATCATATTTCTGAATCGCAAGCTCCGTTCCCGACATGGCAAGCTGGGGAGCATATCTTGCATCTATCCTTGTGATGATATCGCTTAAGAAAGCCTCCCCCTGTGTGACCTCAAAGCTCATAAAGTCCTCGCTTGCCGCCTTGGTAATCTCGCTGACAAAACGCTCTATCTCATCTGCACGGGTATTGATGCTCAAGGCAGCAGCACGTCGTTTTTCCTCGTCCTTGTATAATCCCCTGGCAAGTGCCTTTGCATTGAGTTTAATCGCCGACAAAGGCGTTTTGATGTCGTGGGAAAGGGAAAGCAGCAAGAGTTTTTTGTCCCTCTGCATCGTGATTTCTTTTTTGCGGCTCTCCTCGATACTCTCGCGCAAGAGATTCACACCCCATGTAAATTTTCCGAAGAAACGGCTTTTCTCCTCTGGTATCGGGACAGCAAGATTGCCCCTTGCAAGCTCCTTGGGAACATCGTTCAGCCTGCCAAATGGCACGATGATATGCCCCCGGATATAATACAAAAGACCAATCATCAGCACAAGCAGCGCACCAAATACACAGTTTATTGCCGCAATGCTGTGCTGTCCGTTGACCACAATATACTCCACACGATACAGCGTACCGCCTGCTTCTATGATCAGATAATGCTCATCGGAGATGTACAGTTCGCCGCCATCAGCCTTGAACACGCCCGTAATATGGGGATATTTTTCAAGGTCATAATCGCCTGTTTCCGCTATCTCATCTGCAAGCCGCTTGGCTTCAACACGATAAATGCCTTCATTTCTGTCTTTCACTCCCACAAGAAATAGATTCAATACTGCCGTCAGCAAAAGAAATACAGTTATCACTACAATACACAGTCTTCTGAAAGCCCTCATACAAACTTATACCCCACACCACAGACAGTGAGCAAACGCTTTGCATTTTTAGGATCATCACCGAGTTTTTGGCGAAGGCGGTTGATATGCACATGAAGCGTTTGCAGCTCCGAATCGCTGTCGCTGCCCCAGATAGTGTCGAACAGATACTCTTTTTTCAGGGCTTTGCCCTGATTCTCAATCAGAAGCGCCAACAGGTCAAATTCCTTTGCAGGCAGTTCTACAGGCTTTCCGTCGATGACTGCTGTTTTATCTACAAGATTGAGTGTCACACCGTCCGCCGACAATGCATCACGCTGATACCGCCGTTTGAATATCCCCTTAATCTTAGCGATAAGAATATCAATGTCATAGGGCTTTTCAATATAATCGTCAGCACCGAGGTCAAAGCCGTTCAGCTTATCCTCCTTGCCCGTCCTTGAACTTACGATCAGTATAGGAGTATCCGCATTTTCCCGAAGTCTGGAGCAGACCGCAAATCCATTCACGTCAGGGAGATTGACGTCCAGCACCAAAAGCCTTGCGCCATATCGTTCAAAGAGCTGTACGGCACGCTCTCCGCTGCCTGTACTTGACACAGTATAGCCCTCTTCACGCAGGAAGTCAGTCAGCAAGTCGGCTAGTTCCTTATCGTCTTCTACTATCAGAATATCGGTCATAAGATTGCCTCCTACAAGTCTTGTATCATATCGGCGGAAATATTGCAAGTATTACCAGCCCTGTTCCATAAGCCAGTTGTTCAGTTCTCTTTCACGGTCACGAAGCTCCTTGTCACCGCCGTCAAAATGTCCCATTTCTTTTTCACCGACGATCCCGCCGTCCACAATGTAAAGCACCCTGCTGCACTTGGCGGCAACCTTTGCGTCGTGGGTCACGCACATGATCGTCGTACCGTCACGGTTTAAGGAGAGCAGCTCGTTCATGACCTCATCAGAGCTTGCACGGTTGAGAGCGCCTGTCGGCTCATCGGCAAAGATCATCTTGGGATTGTTTATCATACTGCGGCAGATACAAGCCCTCTGAAGCTGTCCGCCCGACACCTCGTTAATATCATTGCCGCACACATCGCCAATGCCGAGTCTGTGCATGAGCGCTCTGCCGCGCTCCTCGGTCTGCCTGCGGCTCTCCGTGTTCTTTTTTGATTTTACAGCAGGAAAAATGATATTATCAAGTACCGAAAGATTTT
>JAAUZD010000021.1 GCA_014804785.1 Lachnospiraceae bacterium | reverse complement strand
GCCACTTTACACCGCTTCTTGCCATGTAATCTTCCGGGTCATCTCCAAGCATCAGGATCATTGCGCTATCACTTTTATTTTTGGTTTTCCAATAAGCTCCGTAAAAACCATCCGTTTCCGTTTCAAAATGTACTTTTTTCATATCTGCATACTCTCCTGCCCTGTTTTGATTGTCTTAACGCCGAACATAAAGTAAAGGATATGGAATACCCATACGCAGGCAAGGACAATCCTCCCCACCAGAACCTGATCCATCATGATGAACCCGATCATCATCAGCACAGTTACTGTAACCATGATCTTTATTTTAGTTTTACGGGTCATGCCTTTTCCCTTTACATAGCTTTCCAGATTGTTCTTATACAGATTCGTCCCGATGAACCAGTTATTCAGGCGCTCCGAACTTCTGGCAAAACAGAATGCCGCAAGCAGGAGAAAGGGAACCGTGGGAAGGATTGGAAGAACTACCCCCAAAGCCCCAAGCCCCACACCAATACAGCCAATTATCATAAGTAACATCTTTTTAAGCTTCATTACAATTCTCCAATCGTCTTTTTTCATTTTTTGTTTCCAGAACGTGCCGCACCGCCGCTACAGGATGGTGTAATATCATCCGCGGGCCTGAAAAGCGCATGACAGCACGGATCTTCTCTCTCATGTCCGCTTTATAACAGTGTACCTTGCAGTTAGAACAAAAGGTTTTCGTCTCCATGAACGGGCACTTGTCGCTGCGCTCCCTCGCATATGTATTAAGGGCCGAACAGTCTGCACAGAGACCATCCTTTATGCCGTGCTGTTTCCTGCAGTACAGGGCGATCATATCCGACACCATCGCCTTTTCCCTTTCCCGTTTTGTCTGTATTGTCTTTGCCATCAGCTTATCCTCCTGTCTGTCTCAGACGGTTTTTCTACACTATAAACCTTGTCAGCAATCCGCATGGTAGACGCTCTGTGAGATACCAGAACCACCGTTTTCCCTTCACGTTCTTCACAGAGAGATTTCAGGATGACCGCCTCATTTAAGCTGTCCAGATTGCTGGTTGGCTCATCCAGGAGCAAAAATGGCGCATCGTGCAGAAATGCCCTGGCAAGCCCCAAACGTTGCCGCTCCCCGCCCGAGAGGGTATCGCCAAGTTCCCCCACGGGCGTATCGTACCCCTTGGGCAGACCCATAATAAAATCATGGATGGATGCTTTCCTGCATGCATCTACAATTTCTTCATCTGTGGCATCCAATTTTGCAATCCGCAGATTGTTCCGAATACTGTCGTGGAACAGATGGGTTTCCTGTGTCATGAAACTTTCCATATTCCTTAAATCAGAAGTATTGATATCAGCCACATCCCTGCCGGAGATTTTCACGCTGCCGCCCTGCACTTTCCAAAACCGCATAAACAGCTTTAGTAATGTGGACTTTCCACTGCCGCTCCTTCCCACAATTCCAGTTATGCTGCCCTCAGGAATACACAGCGATACACCCTCTAAAACCGTCTCACCGCCATAGGAAAAAGTCACGTTTTCTGCGTCTGCCCCGACAAAGCTTACCTCTTTTCTGCCGCTTACTTCCTCTACCACAGGTATTTCATCCAGAATATCCAGCACTCTGTTTCCTGCCGCAAAAGTATTCTGCAGCGTACTGCCAAGATTGGCTAAAGCAATGACAGGACCGAATGAGGAAAACAGAGCAATTGTCGGAATCAACACACCCGAAAAATCAACACTGCCATTTTGGTACAGCAAAGCGGACAAAAACAGCATCCCCAAATCAAATAGAAGGATTACCGTGTTTGCTGCCGCCGTGTTCCTGCCTGCCTTTCGTTTCATTCGTTCTTCGTCCACTGACAGCGCATCCGTCTTGGCATTCATCCCTGCAAGGCGCATCTCCCCCTGTCCATACTGTATCGTTTCGGAAAGCCCCCGCAGACTGTCGAGGACAAAACCGCTTAAGTTTCCGGATTTCGTACGGAATGCTATGCCATCTTCTCCGCTTACTTTTGATGTAATAAGGGGAATCACGATTCCCACCATGATATACGCCAGAAGCGCTAAAATCCCCATCGCCAGATGGAAAGAACCGATAAACAGACACATAATGACTGTAAAGAAAAAGGCAATCGCCACAGGAGAAATCGTGTGTGCATAAAATACTTCCAAAAGTTCGATATCCGAAGTGATAACAGAAATCAGGTCGCCTTTGTCCCTGCCTTCCAGCTTTGCAGGACAGAGCTTTCGCAGGGCGCGAAAAACCCTGTCACGAATTAACGCCAGCAGCTTAAAAGCAATAAAGTGGTTGCATGCCTGTTCCGCATAGCGCAGCACTGCCCGAAATACGGCAAATACCACAACACAGACAAGTACTGTCGTCAAATTAAACGCCACATCAATATTCAATATTTCAAGCACTGCATATCCGCCCAGAATCATGATAAATGCCGCAAGAAGATGACCAATCAGCCCCATGGCAACCGCCAGAACCATAAACCCCGTAAGCGGTCTCACAAGCCCTATCAGCCTTGCCATAACCGTAAATCCGCTTCTTCTTTTCATTCTGCCGCACCTCCCTTTCCGTAATTTTCAAGGCTCTGCTGCGCATTCCACAATCCCTTATAAACGCCACCCTTTGCAAGCAATTCCTCATGCCTTCCGCTTTCCGCAATCTTTCCTTTTTCCATCACATAAATGTTGTCCGATCCTGTCACATTCGCAAGCCGGTGGGAAATAAGAATCACTGTCTTTTTCCCATACTCTGCCTTTGCCAATGCATGGATTTCCCGCATAATATCATTCTCACTCTCCACATCTATGTTAGAAGTGGATTCATCAAAAATATAGACAGGACTGTCATGGAGCAGTGCCCTTGCAAGCGCCAGCCTCTGACACTGACCACCGGATAAGTTCGAGGCTTTCTCTGTCAAAAAGGTATCAAGCCCGTTTTCGTTTTTCATAAAATCTGCCAGCTTCACACGCTCAAGTGTCTCCCATAACTCACTGTCAGAAGCGTTCGGTTTGCCCATCAGAAGATTATCCCGAACCGTTCCTTTGAACAAATAACTTTGGTGACTGATATATGTAATGTTTTTCATCAGGCTCGCTTCATCTATATCCCTAAGTTCTGCGCCTCCAATTTTTACTGAACCCGAATAACCTTTATTTCTTCCCATCAAAATCGCGGCAACCGTAGACTTGCCGCATCCACTTTCCCCGACAATGGAAGTAAAACTGCCTTTAGGAAATTCCATGCACACCCCATGCAATATCTCCTGTCCGGCAGAAGAATTCCCTTCCGTGAGAGGCTCTCCCTCTGCGGCGGTATTTCTTTTCTCGTAGGCATAATGCAAACAATCACAGACAATGGAGCAATCCCCCGGAACCTTAACCGTTTTCCTTTCCGGCTCCGGCAAGTCCAGCAGGCGGAAAATCTTATCGCTTGCCGCCATCCCGTTCATGGCAATATGAAAAAAACTGCCAAGCTGCCGCATTGGGATAAAAAAGTCCGCCGCAAGCAGGATGATTAGAAGCGCACCTGCAAGTGTCACTCTTCCCGCCCTGAACTGTGTCGCTGCCATAATGACTCCCAAAGCCGCACCGCCATAGGCAATCAGATCCATGATGGTAATGGAATTAAGCTGCATAGTCAGCACCTTCATGGTAATTTCGCGGAACTTTTCTGATTCCCTGTTCATCTCTTCATTTTTGAATTCATCCGCTTGATAGATCTTAAGCGTTGTAAGTCCCTGTAAATTTTCCAGGAAAGTATCACCAAGCGCTGTATACTGCCCCCAGTATTTTGACAGCAGTTTTTTAGCCCAGGTCTGCACTGCCGCTATGGAAACAGGAA
Source organism: Lachnospiraceae bacterium (assembly GCA_014804785.1). Taxonomy (GTDB): domain Bacteria; phylum Bacillota; class Clostridia; order Lachnospirales; family Lachnospiraceae; genus Suilimivivens. The sequence continues at coordinate 26,164 of JAAUZD010000021.1, read as the reverse complement.
TCAGAGGGACACAGACAAGCAGGACTGCTGCCGATGGCATATTCACAAAAGAGAGGTATACAAAAAGCGTAAGCGGCGCAAGCATCGCATAAAAAAACTGCGGAAGGTACGCGCCAAAATAGGTTTCGAGCTGATCCACGCCTTCCACCGCCACCTGAACCACTTCCGATGTCTTTACCTGCTGATTGTAAGAAGCCCCAAGACACAGGAGTTTCTTATAAATCCGTTCACGCAGGGTCTTCTTTACTGCCTTGGAGGACAAATACCCCATACGGCTCGCACCAACCGTACACATAAAACGAATAATAACAGCAATAGCCGCCACTGCCACAGTTACCAAAATACTGCCCCTGTCTGCCGTCTTTGCCCACAATGAAGCAAGCAGACTTGTAATGGCAGTCATCATGGCAATATTGGCAGCCAGGGAGCACCACTGCAATACCACATTTCCTGCAACATATTTTCTGCTTTCGCTGACCGTCCCGATCAGCCTCTTATTTATCATCATAATATTCTACCTCACACTTTCTCCTTCTGCTTATCCGCCAGCCTCTTTCCGATGTAACCCGACACCGTATCCGCATATTTTTCCAGCCTGATAAGCAATGCCAGATGTCCACCCGTAATATTGGTCACCACAGTAGGGCTTCTTTTACTTTTCCTGACTGTCGATTATTTTCCGAAGATGACCGAAAGCCATGGAATACAGCGGTTTACCTTTCTCCGCTATAATAATCGTTTGCTTTTTTGCATGCGAACTTGTTACCTTTTTTACCTGAAACGCATTCCTTACCGCCTCATTATTATGGTTAGTAAAAGCTAACCTGTGTTTTAAAAAGAAGCGGCTACTCAATGTTAGCAACCACTAACTTATATCAAATATACTCCTTTCTCTATTCATTTGTCAATGACAATCCGGCTCATTTTATCGAACTTACCATTGGCTTAACTGTTATCATCTTCACAATTGTTGATTTTCCGGCTCCATTCGGTCCTAACAGCCCATGAACCGAATTATTTTCTATGCTGATAGATATACGGTTTACTGCAATCTCTCCCTTAAAATTTTTTGTTAATCCTGTAGCATTCAAAAACGACAACTTCAATTTTCTCAAAGCTGCCGTTTCATAGATGCGTGAAAATTTTTATTCATTTTTTTGCCGCTTGGATATGAGCAGATAAATCAAAAACCAAACGATACTATGAACTGCAAGAATAACTATGTCTTTGCCCGCAGTTGATGAAGTGGAGGAAGCGGCCGAGGAGAGTGGAAAGACGGTGCAGAGGTATGTATGGCTTGCAAGGCTTTCCGACGAGCTGCTTGACATGGTGGATAAGAAATAGATAGGGATACCTCGCCTGTTCCAATTTTTCATAATAAAACTTCTCATGTTCATCATTTGCAAAAACCATGTGTGTGTTGTTGGCGCTCTGCGCCCCTGCTCTTAACGCTGTGTTGTTCATCTCATGAACCTCCTTTAATTTTTTACCATAATAAAAGGACACTTCCTTTTGGAAATGCCCTTATGTTCCAATCAGCTCTCGCCTTTTGGTCTATCTTCAATTGTATATAAGTCCTCTTGTGTGTTCCCCCACCCGAGGTCAAGTACCACTGAGCAGTTAATTTTCGTAATGAGGTGTTAATTACCTCGAAAATGACCGCCACCGTCAAATTCAAACATGGTCACAAAGTGCGTAAATTCAAGGACTTCTACATATCTCGCCTTTGTAGTCCCACAATAGTCTCCACATGTTTCGTAAACGGAAACATATCCACCCCCACTCCCTTGTCCATCTCATACCCCTTCCGGCACAAGAATTGCAGATCCTTTGCCAGTGTTTCCGGATTGCAGGACACATAAACTATCTTCTGGGGTCCAAGCTTCACCAGCGCTTTCAGGAATTTCTCGCTGCTTCCTGTCCGCGGCGGATCCATAAGCACCACATCCACTTTCTCATCGGAACCAGCCATCTTCACCATAAAATCTCCTGCGTCCGCCTGATAAAAACGGATGTTGGAAATCTGATTTTTCTTTGCCCCAGCTATGGCATCCCGCACTGCATCTTTGTTTAGTTCCACTCCAATCACTCTGCCCGCATGGGGTGCGGCAATCATTCCTATGGTTCCTGTGCCGCAGTAAGCATCCAGCACCACTTCCTTGCCCGAAAGTTCCGCAAAATCAATGACTTTTTGATAAAGCACCTCTGTCTGTCTCGGATTCACCTGATAAAAGGACTTGGGCGATATTTTGAAGGTCATTCCGCAAAGCCGGTCTTCAATATAACCGGGTCCATAAATCACTTGCTCCTTATCTCCTAACACCATGCTGGTCTTTTTATCATTTACATTGATCACCACTGTTGTAATCTCAGGATGCTCTTTTCTAAGCGCCTTGACAAAATTGTTTTTTGATGGCAGAATGGGTGATCCTAAGACCAGCACTACCATGATCTGACCTGTGCTGTGGCCCACCCTGACAAGCACATGCCTTAAAAGACCATAGCCCGTGTCTTCGTCATAGGTTTTGATTTTAAAGGATTTCAGCAATCCTTTGATGGTCTGTATGATTTCATCCGCCTTTTCATTTTCCAGAAGGCACTTTTCCACCGGGACGATTATGTGCGTCCCCTCTTTGTAAACGCCAGAAATGACCTTTCCCTTGTTATCTCTTCCGAACACAGCATGCACTTTATGGCGGTAATGTTCCGGTGTTTCCATACCGATAATACCCTCTAATTTTCCATAAGGCTTTAAGAGAGTGGTAAGCTGCTCTCTCTTAATGTCCAGCTGTTTTTTATACTCCATATGTAAAAGCTGGCAGCCTCCGCATTTTTTGTAAACCGGACAAATGATATCCGCTTTTCCTGATTTCTGACTCATTTTCATTTACCTCCCGGTTCAGGTCCGCCGGAAAACTCCTTTTCTATCATCTGATATTACAAAAACCCCAGGTATCAGTACCCAGGGTTCCCTGCTTATTTACCGTTATGAATCTTCCTTTATCTTTTTGAGCTTGACCGATTCCATTCCACTAACAAGTGCAGTCGCCCGTTCTACGTCAGCTTCATTGATGCGGATCGTAAACATATTTTTTTCTTTCTTTTTATCACTGCCAAACAGCCTTGAGACAAAAGACCGATCCTGCCACTCTATAAAATAAGATATCCTGTTCTGCAAAAACAGCTTTTCCAGCTTTTCCTTACTGGTCATGCTGTACACTCTGCAAAATGATACCTCTCTGTTAAATCTCTGATCATCAAAAACCAATGGTGTCATAACACTCTCTCCTATATGTCTCTAATATTATGTCAACTACATACATTATAAGTCATATGATATAGTTATTTCAACAAAAAATTAAAATTATTTAAAATTTCCTGTAATTTTTTGTTAAAAAAATCAAGACATCTTCTTTGACAAATCCCAAAGAGGCTTCTGACTGGTATATTGTTCATTAAGCCACAATGCCGCCTGTGAGACACCTTCCGGCGTAAAAGGAAATTCTATCCGCTGTTTTTTCTCTTCTGGCGTCTTTGCATAACAGTAAGGCTCCGGCCAGATAATAACCTCCAGCCTGGAGCCTTCCTCCACATCTTTTTTCTTCAGCATATAACGCATGCCGTCCATGCTTGCGCTGTATTCTTCCTTTTTTACATAATTGAGAACATGAAACTTTTCTTGATCTATCATTTTTATGCTCCTGCTCCGCTGTTTCTCCCATCAGCAATTACATTTTTCTTTTGCTCTGAAAAGTAATTCGCCAGTCCGCCCAGAGATTCCAGAAGAATTTTCGATTCCTGTTCGTCGAACTGTGCCATCGCCGCCTCAATCATTTCTTTGTGAAATTTCTGGTGGTGGGCGTCAGCTCTTATCCCTTTTTCTGTCAGAGAAAGAAGAACCAAGCGCTTATCCTCTTCGCTCCTCTCCCGCAGTACATATTGATTTCTGGTCAATCTGTCAATAGATTTTGTCAAAGTTCCCATGGTGACAGAAAGCTTTTTTGCCACAACAGAGCTCGGCTTTGGTCCGCCCGTCCCGATTGCTTCGATTACATGCATATCGTTGATCGTGATATCTGTAAATTCTCCTGTAATCAGCACTTCTTCTTCAATATTCATAATATCCTTGAATAATTTGACCAGCAATGTATTTAATACCTTATTAAGTTCCATATTTACACTCCTGCATACTGCGTCTGCAATACTGCCTCAATAAGTAGTTTGACTACCATGTGAGGACAGCCGCTCCCCAGGTAAGTCCTGCTCCAAATCCTGCAAGTACGATTTTGTCTCCCTTTACAAGTTTTCCCTCTTGATTTACAAAATCCAACAAAATGGGAACACTTCCCGCTGAAATATTACCACATTCCTGAAGGTTTGTGGGAAATTTTTCGATAGGTTGCTTCATTTTTTTTGCAACCGCTTCGATGATACGGATATTGGCTTGGTGCAGCAGGAAATATTTCACCTGATCGGGGGATATCCCTGCCTTATCCAGCGCTTCCGTTATTGCCGCCGGAACTGTTTTTACCGCAAATTTATAGACTGCCTGACCGTCCATGCCGGTGTAATCGGGTTCACAGCTGTTTTTTACAAAAGGATTGTTTACCTCTCTGTTGCGGCAGGTGAGGGCATTCCCCCTTGCGCCATCCGATCCCTGCACGATACTTATAATACCTGCATCATCATTTCTCACCACTGCAGCTCCTGCGCCGTCACCGAACAGCACACAGGTGCTTCTGTCATTCCAGTCCATCATCTTGGAAAGGGTCTCTGCACCCACCACCAGCGCCGTCTTTGCCATACCTGATTTCATATAGGCATCTGCAATGGTCAGACCAAATAAAAATCCTGCACATGCCGCATTTATGTCAAATGCTGTAGCGTTTTTTGCCAAAATGGCGTCCTGTATCTGACAGGCAGTGGAAGGAAAGCACATGTCGCCTGACACAGTTCCCACTATAATCAGATCGATTTCATCTGCCGAAATGCCCGCACTGTCTATAGCACGTTTTGCTGCCTCCACCGCCATGGAAGTGGTAGTTTCCGTAACAGCAATATGTCTTTTTTCTATGCCGGTACGGCTTCTGATCCATTCATCTGTAGTCTCCATCAGCTTTTCCAGATCCTGATTTGCGACCACNTTTTCGGGAAGCGCNCTTCCCGTCCCTATTATTCTTGCCGGCATGACAGTTCCTCCTCAAATTCTCTCATAATATCTGCCACATGCTCCAGCTTTTTTGCTTTGTAAGCATTTGCACCGCAGAAAATAAGACCGTTCTCTGTATCGCCCTTTGCTGCCGAAATAAGTGCGTCTGTAATGCAATATGGTATTTCCGCCGGATTACATTTTTCCAGGCATTGGTGGCATTTCCCTTTGCAAATACTGCCTTTTTGGGCTTGCTCCAGAAAGGAATTCATGATTGCTCTTCCCGGCATACCTACCGGACTTTTCACGATCACTATATCCTCTTCCTCTGCCCGAAGATAGGCTTCTTTGTAATGAACATCTGCATCACATTCATAGGTAGTTACAAACCGTGTAGCCACCTGTACGCCGTCTGCGCCCATGTCCATGTATGGAACCGCATCCGCTCCTTCATAGATACCGCCTGCTGCCACCACCGGTATGGAAGCATCCATCTCATGAACCCGGTCTATGATTCTCTTTACTTCCTCATTATAATGAAGGTTTTCTATATTATCCAATTCTTCCTTCCGAAAGCCCAAATGCCCTCCGGCAAGGGGACCTTCGATCACTACCATATCCGGCTGCCTGTCGTATTTTTTCTTCCAGTACTTTGCTATGACTTCAAACGATTTCAAAGAAGAAACAATCGGGGCAATCTTCGTCTTAGCATTCTTTACGAACAGCGGAAGATCCACTGGAAGTCCCGCTCCCGAAATAATCAGATCCGCGCCTGCTTCCACTGCCGCTCTCACATACTTCTCATAAAATCTGGATGCCACCATAATATTGACTCCTATGATGCCGCCCTTTGCAATTTCCTTTGCTCTTCTTATTTCATCCTTTAACACTCTCAGATTCGTTTCTATAGGATGTTCATCCCACATAGCGTCACGAAAGCCGATCTGGGCTGATGAGATTATGCCTACTCCGCCGTTTAATGCAACATTGCCTGCCAGTGATGAAAGGCTGATTCCTACTCCCATTCCACCCTGAATCAGAGGCACTTTGGCAGTCATCTCTCCAATCCGCAATCCTTTTTTATCATTCATTTCAGTACCTATGCCCTTTCATAGCCTATCTGTACAGGTCAGTATTTTCTAAATCGCCTGTATCTATCTTCCGCAATCGCTGTGCCATCCATGCCGTCAAATCTTCTCAAAAAGGCAACCATATGCTCTTTCATGAATCCGGCAATATCTTCCACTGTAGATGCGTCTGCGCTTCCGTATTCCGGAACAATAGTTTCTATCACCGAAAGACGTTTTAAATCCTCCGCCGTAATTCCCATTACTCCTGCTGCTTCCTCCGCCCGTTTTCCGTCTTTCCAGAGGATGGATGCAAATCCTTCCGGTGAAAGAATGGAATAAGTGGAATTTTCCAGCATCCACACTTCGTTGCCGACTGCAAGCCCAAGAGCGCCTCCGCTTCCACCTTCTCCAATCACTATGGAAAGAACCGGTACCTTAAGTCCGGACATTTCGAAAAGATTTCTGGCGATAGCCTCGCCCTGCCCTTTTTCCTCTGCCTCCATTCCTGGATAAGCGCCGGATGTATTGATAAAGCAGATTACAGGACGGTGGAACTTTTCCGCCTGCTTCATCAGCCGCAGCGCCTTACGATAACCTTCCGGTGATGCCATTCCATAATTTCTCATGGCACATTCGCTCACATCATTTCCTTTTTGAATGCCGATTACCGTAACTGGCTGCCCATAGAGCCACGCAATTCCTCCTACAACAGCTTTGTCATCACCGCTGCTTCTGTCACCGTGAAATTCCAGGAAATCATCAAAAATCAAATCAATATAAGTAAGAGCGGAAGGTCTGTCTATACTTCTCGCTTCTTTCACTTTTTCCCAAGCTGATTTTAACGGTGTCTTTGCCAGCTTTTCTTTATCCATTTCGGTTGGATTAAATTTTTCTATTTCTTCTGTAAACTGGCTAAAGTCCTTGTTTTCCGTGGAAATTCTATGAGATTTCAGTATTTGATGTAAAACCTTCTTCAAATCGTCTCTCTCCACCACACTGTCAGCAAAGCCGTGTTCCACTTGAAATTCTGCTCGTTGAAATCCCTTAGGCAGTTTCTGACCAATGGTCTGCTCAATTACCCTTGGTCCTGCAAACCCAATGAGGGCGCCGGGTTCTGCAAGTATGATATCACCCAGCATGGCAAAGCTTGCAGTCACGCCTCCGGTGGTCGGATCCGTCAATACAGTCACATACAAAAGTCCGGCATCTGCATGTTTCTTAAGCGCTGCTGAGGTTTTCGCCATCTGCATCAGGGAGATGATTCCCTCCTGCATCCTTGCTCCGCCGGAGCAGCAGAAAAGAATCACTGGGAGTTTCTCCTTCGTTGCCCGCTCAACCGCAAGGGCAATTTTTTCGCCTACCACATGCCCCATGCTGCCCATAAGGAATCTGGAATCACATACACCAAGGCATACTCTTTCTCCAAAGATTTCTCCTGTGCCTACGCTTACCCCTTCATGAAGTCCTGTCTTTTCCTTTACGCTTTGCAGCTTTTCTTCATATCCCGGGAAATTAAGGGGATTACTGATTTCCATCTCCTCAAACCAGGGTGTAAACGTATCTTTGTCACATACCATGCGGATCCGGTTTTTGGTCCTTATCCGGAAATAACTTCCGCAGGCTGTACAAATATATCGATTGACGACAACGTCCGACTTGTTTAATTCTTTTCCGCAATCCGGGCACACGATAATCTGCTTATCTTCCTGCCGTTCTTCATTGCTCTTTTCTTTCCTCTCCGTCAGCCTGTTGATAAGTTTGAATTTATCCGATGTTTTTTCTTCTTCACTGACGCCCTTTACATGTATGTATCTATCTCTGCGAAATAGTCCTGACATATCCTGCCTCCAAAATATCCTTTATATAACTTGTTCATTCTGCTTATGAAATTGCAAAAGTAAGCTCTGCCTGTACTGCCACTTTGCCATCTACCGTTGCTGTTGCCCTGCCTATACCGATAGCGCCTTTCTGTTTAATAATTTCTGTCTCCAGCATCAAAACATCGCCGGGCACCACCTTTTTCTTGAACTTTGCCGAGCTGATGGCTGCAAAATAAGCCGTCTTTCCTTTATTTTCTTCCAAGCTTAAAATTGCCACCGCACCTGTCTGTGCCAACGCTTCTATAATAAGCACTCCAGGCATGACCGGTTCCCCTGGAAAATGTCCCTGGAAAAAGGGTTCATTATAAGAAACACACTTTTTTGCCACTGCACTCACTCCCGGAGTCATCTCCTCTATCGTATCAAGCAGCATAAAAGGCTGTCTGTGTGGTATGATTTCCATAATTTCTTTTGCTGTTAATAAAGCCATAATATCCTCCATGCCGGAGCTCTTTTGCACAGATGCGCTCCTTATCTGTCATTTCTGCATCATCTGCCATGCAAAAAGGCGCCGTTAATCCCCGTATTTGCCAATCAATATACTCGCATTATGTCCGCCGAATCCAAGTGAATTACTCAGCGCATAAGGTATCTCTTCCTCATAAGGTTCTTTACAATAATCAAGATCAATCTCTTCGTCGGGTGTTTCGTATCCCACAGTCTTATGGATAAATCCGGCTTCCATTTCTTTTACACAGGTTACGAATTCCACTGCCCCTGCGGCTCCCAGAAGATGACCTATCATGGATTTAGTTGAATTAATATGTATCTTTTGCGCATGATCTCCAAATGCCGCTTTAATTGCCCTGGTCTCAAATAAATCATTGTGATGGGTGGCAGTTCCATGGGCATTGATATAAGTGATATCTTCCGGTGAGATGCCTCCATCCTCTATAGCAGCAAGCATTGCCTTTGCAGCGCCCATACCATCCTCTGCCGGAGATGTGATATGATAAGCGTCACTGGTACATCCATATCCAAGCACTTCTGCATAAATATGGGCACCTCTTTTCTTTGCATGCTCCAGTTCTTCCAAGACAACAATGCCTGCCCCTTCTCCCATAACAAACCCGCTGCGGTTCTTATCAAACGGAAGAGAACATTTATCAGGATCATCCACAGAAGACAATGCCGTAAGTGCACAGAACCCGGATATTCCAATAGGCGTAATGGAACTTTCTGTTCCTCCCGCGATCATCACCTCTGCTTCTCCATAGGAAATGCTGCGGAACGCCTCACCAATGGAGTTGGTTCCTGTGGCACACGCTGTAACCACATTAACGCTTTTTCCCTTAAGTCCGAATTGAATCGACACGTTTCCTGCCGCCATATTGGAAATCATGAGGGGCACCATAAGAGGACTCACCTTGGACGGTCCCTTGTTGATCAGCCTGTCATATTCCCTTTCCATTGTCTGGAGGCTTCCGATTCCAGACCCAACAGCACATCCTACGCGATAGGGATCTTCCTGTTCCATATCAATTCCTGCATCCGTCAGAGCCTCTTTTGCTGCTGCCACTGCATACTGGCAAAAGAGTTCCATACGCTTTGCCGCTTTAAAATCCATAAAGTCCTTTGCTTCAAATCCTTTTACCTCTGCCGCAACATGACATTTATATCCTTCACTGTCAAATTTGGTAATAGGACCAAAACCATGTTTTCCTTCTTTAATGGACTGAAAAAAATCATTCACATTCAGTCCAACGGGAGTAATCGCCCCCATTCCGGTTACTACTACACGTCTGCTCATTTTTCCTCCATTCTGACCACACTGCCACTTTCATCTATACTGCCATTCCGCCGTCAACTGAAATAACCTGCCCTGTGATATAATTTGCTGCTTCCGATGCCAGAAACGCAACCACTCCTGCCACTTCCTCAGCAGATCCCGTTCTCTTTAACAGAATCTGTTCCTTCATAGTCTCCCTTATAGCATCAGATAAATCCTTTGTCATTTCCGTCTCAATGAAACCGGGTGCCACTGCATTCACGGTGATTCCGCGGCTTCCCAATTCCCTTGCCGCACTTTTGGTAAGACCGATGACTCCCGCCTTGGATGCACAATAATTTGCCTGTCCCGGATTTCCCATCACACCGCTAACAGAGGAAATGTTGATGATCTTACCGCTCTTTTGCTTCAATAATTGTCTTGATACATGCCGCATGGTATTAAAGCATCCCTTGAGATTCACATCGATCACACGATCAAAGTCTTCCTCGCTCATTTTCATCAGCAGATTATCTTTAGTGACACCGGCATTGTTCACAAGAATATCTATGTGTCCATATTCTTTTACCAGTGCTGTTATCATATCACCGCAGGCGTTAAAATCCGCTACATTACATCCATAAATGACAGCATCTCCTCCTGCTTTTTTGATTTCTTCCACAGTTTCCAATGCCTTTTCTTTAGAGCCATTATAGTTTACCACCACAAAAGCACCTTCTTTTGCAAGTGTAATCGCAATCGCCCTTCCGATTCCTCTCCCTGCACCAGTCACCAGCGCTACTTTTCCATTAAGCATTTGTCAATACCTCCAGGCACTTTTCAAGATCCTCATATTTATCAACATTGAGAACCGTAACTTCTCTGTTTATCTTTTTCACAAAACTACTCAGCGTTTTTCCGGGTCCGATTTCCACGAAGGTGTCAACACCATCCGCCAGCATTCTCTCCACTGACTGCTGCCACTTTACAGAGGATGAAATCTGCTTCTCCAAAAGTTCTCTGACATTTTCAGGTGAAGATACATAGTCTGCTGTCAGATTTGCCACATAGGGAATCGAAAAGTCATTAATCTGCACTTTATCAAGATCCTTCCTAAGTCTTTCTCCCGCTCCCACAAGCATCTGTGAGTGAAAAGGTCCGCTGACATTTAAGGGAACGACACGTTTTGCTCCTTTTTCTTTCAATGTCTCTCCAGCTCTGTTAACGGCATCAGCTTCTCCGGTAATGACAATCTGTCCCGGACAATTGTAATTTGCAATAGAGACGATTCCCGGAGTATTTAAGCAGGTTTCCTCTATCACATCACTTGAAAGTCCCATAACTGCCGCCATAGCGCCTCCCACAGGTACTGCTTCCTGCATATAAACGCCTCTTCTTCTGACAATTGCAAAAGCTTCTTCCGCTCTCATTGCTCCGCATGCCACGATTGCCCCATATTCTCCAAGACTTAACCCTGCTGTCACATCCGGATGAATTCCCCGCTCTTCCAATACCTTTAAAATTGCCGTTTCTACCGTTAGCATTGCAATCTGGGTATATTCTGTAACAGAAAGTTTGTCATTTTCTGTAAAGCAGATAGAGGGAATATCCAGTCCGGTTATGCTGGATGCCTTATCGAATATTTCCCTTGCAATCTCTTCCTTGTCGTAAAAATCTTTTCCCATTCCTATGTACTGTGCTCCCTGTCCCGGAAACATAAACGCTGTCTTACTCATATCCTTCCCTATTCCTTTCACCCTAAAAGAACTGCTGCTTCCTGCATAATCTCATCTATCATTTCCTTGCAGGTCTGTTCCTTCTTCACAAGGCCAGCAATCTGACCTGCCATCAGTGTTCCATTTACTGTGTCCCCATCTATTACCGCTTTGCGTAANGACCCNAGCGTNANATGTTCCAGTTCCTCAAGTCCTGCACCTTCNTTTTCCAGNCGNAGATATTCTCTTGACATCTGGTTNCGNATCTGACGNACCGGATGCCCNGTGCTCATCCCGGTAACTTCCGAATCGATNTCNTTCGCCTTGATTACCTTTTCTTTATAGTTCTGGTGCACAATAGATTCTCTGGCAACCACAAATCTGGTGCCCATCTGCACTGCTTCNGCTCCCAGCATAAAAGCTGCNGCAAAGCCTCTGCNATCCCCTATGCCGCCNGCTGCAATGACCGGAATCTGAACTGCGTCCACAACCTGNGGAACCAGACACATGGTNGTCGCNGAACCGATATGTCCTCCGGACTCNGTTCCTTCCGCTACAACCGCATCCGCGCCGCACCGNTCCATCATCTTCGCCATAGCNACACTGGCTACCACNGGNATGACCTTTACNCCGGCTTCNTTAAAATCCTTCATGAACTTTGCCGGATTNCCGGCTCCGGTGGTCACCACCTTGACNCCTTCTTCCAGAACCACTTTCGCAACTTCCGGCGCATTGGGATTCATCAGCATGATNTTGACNCCNATNGGCTTATNNGTAAGTTGTCTCGCTTTTCTNATNTCTTCTCTTACAANCTCTGCCGGTGCACTGGCTGCTCCTATNATGCCAAGACCNCCTGCCTCNGAAACCGCTGCNGCAAGATGATGNTCTGCCACCCANGCCATACCGCCTTGTATGATTGGATATTCAATCNCCAAAAGCTCTGTTATTCTGGTTTTCATTACTCTGCCCCTTTGTTTTTCAAATATTCAACCACTGCACCTACTGTGGTAAGCTTCTCAAGATCTTCAGAGGGAATCTCAATATCATATTCTTCCTCTAACGCCATCACCAGTTCAAACAGATCCAGTGAGTCCACGTCAAGATCTTCCTTAAATGAGGTTTCCATCTTAATTTCTGTGTTTTCCATGTTAAGTTGTTCTTTGATGATTTCTACTACTTTTTCAAACATATTCTTTCTCCTTCATCTTTCCATTTAGTTTNTTTGATNNTCAAACATTTTGANNNTCAAATATTTTGATTATCAAACTATTTGACGGTCAAAGTATATAGCAGCTGTAAAAAAATGTCAACTACTATTTTAAAATTTTTTGAAAAAATGTGGTTTGGGGATATAGTGCCGCCTTGGCTTTAGGAACAGGAGGGCATGGCAGGACAGGCGGCGGGGCACAAGCTAGGGTTTCAAGTCTCGTCTTCAAATCGGATTTCACTAACAGAATGGATGGAGGTGTTTCTTGCCGGACGGGTCGGAGCCAGTCGGCATCCTGCCTCGAGGCTCCTTGCCCCGCCTGTCTTGCCATGCCCTCCTGTTCCTAAAGCCAAGGCTGGGTCGTAGGGAAAGTTATGGATTGGTGTTTAATCTGTTGATCTTCTGTTTTAATACTATGTATAGTTCGGCATTTGTTAGATTGTAATAGGGAGTTACGTAAAAGATTAGGCAGATGCCTAATGAAACGATTCCCAGCAGGAGCCATCCTAAGAAGGAAAGGTCAAGGGCAAAGGTATTCAACTTTTCATTATTCATCATTTTCTTGCTAAGGGCAAATGCCTCTTTCGCGCTGATATCAGGATTTTCTGCTAAGATGTAAGGTATCATTCTGTATTCATAAGCTTTGATAATGCCTGGGATTATAAACAGCATTGACCATAAGATGATATATAAATTTTTTAGGAACATGATTTTTACTATGTTTTTGTAAGAACGGGAGAAACCAAACATGATTTCTCCGGGCGCTGTCCTCTCCCTGCAGGATCTGATATAGAAACGCTGTATGCCCACCGTCAACGGGTTCACAATCAGGCTGAGCAGCACGATGGAAATAATCGTGTTCGCAATGGTTGCTACAGAACTAAGCAGTCCAAAAAGGAACGCAATTGATATAGAACCATTCAGCAAATATTTATCAAGTATCTCCGGATCTGATACATATACATTAAAAAAAGAAAAGGTGTTGACACCCCTGCTTGCAAACAGGAAAACCACTGTGACAGCAATCATACTCCAATAATTTACATTCAAAACACGCTTTGCATGTTCTTTTAATTCATTTTGTAACCACATTTATCCTATCCCCCTATAAACTTTTTCACAACAGAAACATTATTAAAAAATATTTTATTACAATGAGAATTGTAATGCAACGAAATTTGTCAAATTTCCCTAATACCAAATAGTTCAGCCTTCGATGCAATTTAGAGAAACTTTTTCAAAAAAACACTTGATTTTATCTTCCAGAGCATATATAATATAACTTGCGTTTCGGGGTGTGGCTCAGGTGGTAGAGCGCTACTTTAGGGAAGTAGAGGCCGCAAGTTCAAGTCTTGTCACTCCGATTAAAAAGGCAATAAATACTGATGAAGTCAGTGTTTATTGCCTTTTAATTTTTCATAGCAGTTTTAATAATGATACCTACAAGTAAATATGATCAGATTCTCATCAACCACTTGATACACCAGTCTGTGTTCATCAGTTATCCTTCTGCTCCATTTTCCAGCCAAACATATTTCAATCCTTCTGGTTTCCCAATTCCTTCAAATGGGCTCCTTTTTATATCCTTAATGAGTTCATTTATTCTTTTAGCAATCTTCCGATCCATCTTCTGCCAATAAAGATAATCCTCCCATGCATTTTCAGTAAAAGATACATTCATATGCTAATCTCCCACATCAAAATTTATAAGCTTTCCATTATTAGCTTGTTCGATTGACTCTTTTAACCACTCATAGTTAGCTTTACTATCTCTTATATGAAGATTTTCCATCAGATTATCATATTGCGCCTGTGACATAAGTACAACATTTTCATCATTTTTTCTTGTAATAATAGCAATGTCAGAATCTTGTACAACACGATCACAAACTTCTTTAAAATTATTTCTTACGTTTGAGAAGTTAGTCGCTATCATAAAATCACTCTCCTTTAGATATAGCATATTTCATAACAATATTATCGTCAACATATTGTACAGCATTCTGTACCATGATTTTCTTCTACTTCTTATAATTCCCTGCATTCTATAAAGTCTTTAGAAGCTCCAAAAGATAGTTCCAAACTCTCTGGGTAGATGATATACTCAGTTCCTCCTCCGTTGTATGGATATTCTTCATATCCGGTCCGATAGACACGCAATCAAGTTCCGGTATCTTGCATACGAGCAGACCGCATTCCACGCCTGCATGGATTGCTTTCACCTCCGGCGCCCTATGGTAAAGCCTTATATAAGTTTCTATCATTTTATCCCGAAGCGGGGACTCCTTCCGGTAAGCCCATCCCGGGTAATCGCCGGTCACTTCCGCTTTCGCTCCTGCCAAGCATGCCATGCTCTGAAGCTGTCCGATCAATGCTTTTTTTGCACTGTCTATAGAACTTCTCACCGATATCCCTATGCTCACTTTCCTTTCGTCCATCCGTAGAAGTCCCGGATTTAAAGAAGTTTCCACCAGTCCGGGCATGGCGGCACTCATTGAAAGCACGCCATGGGGAAGGATATTCAAAAGACTGACGATTCTTTTGCTCTCCTGCTCCTCTATTACTTTCTCTTCTTTCATACTTCCGGAAGAATCCATGGTATTGGCGCAAATACAGACTCCGCGGTCTTTCTCCGCCAATTCCTGCTTCAATTCTCTATCAAGCTTTTCACACAAATGCTTGAAAAGGGTCAGGCACTCCTGCTGAGAGAACTCTCCCTGCATGACTTTCTGCCTGCTGTTGCCATTTTCATATCCGGTAAGAAGAATGTTCGCTTTCGCAAAAACCGGAATGGCGTTATCCGCAACGCCTCCTTCCAGATGCTCAATGCAGATATCCAACTTGTCGGAAAGCTTTGCAAGCACCCGCCCCAAAAGACAGATGGCATTTCCCCGTTCTTTGTGTATTTCCTCACCGGAATGACCGCCTTTAAGCCCTTCTATGCTGATTTCACAGGCAATCCCCTGTCTTTGCTTTTTCTCATGGGAAAGGTGGAAATTCACCCTGGCTCCTCCTGCACATCCTGAAAGGAAAATTCCCTCCTCCTCTGAATCAAGATTAATCAGCCGTCTGGATTTAAGAGGTGAAACGTCAAGGACCCTGGCGCCGTCCATTCCCACTTCCTCGTCAACTGTGATGACCAGTTCTATTCTTGGATGGGCATATGCCCCGTCAAGAAGCGCCAGTCCATAAGCCAGTGCAATCCCGTCATCACCGCCCAGACTGGTTCCATCCGCCATCAGTCTGTCTCCGTCAATAATAAGCTTAAGTCCATCCTTCTCCATATCAATCCGGCATTCCGGCTTCTTTACCGCTACCATGTCCATATGTCCCTGAAGCATGACCGCTTCATGATTGGAATACCCTTCAGAGGCCTCCTTGATCATAATGACATTTCCCACCTCATCCTGATAATGCTCCAGGTTTCTTTCCTTTGCAAAACGTACCAGATAATCACTTATCATCTTGGTATTTCCTGAGCCATGGGGTATCCGGCATATCTCCTCGAAAAAGTAAAACACATCTTTTGGTTCCAGATTGTCAAGCGCTCTCATATTGCTCCTTTCTGCTGTCTCGCTCCGCAAGACATTCTTATCAAACGCTGCGCAAGTAGCTTATTGATGCAAAAAAGACCTTATCTATTTAAATAAGGTCTTTCGTTTGTTCTGCTATCTACTTTCTGTAACTGCACAAATGTCAAAACGCACTTATGCGATTTTGCTCTTTGCAAGTTCTGCTAAGGTCTTGAAACCTTCTGCATCATTTACTGCAAGTTCTGCCAACATCTTTCTGTTGATGTCAACCTCTGCCAGCTTAAGTCCATGCATGAACTTGCTGTANGATAAACCATTCATTCTTGCAGCTGCATTGATACGTGCAATCCAGAGTTGTCTGAACTGACGCTTTCTTTCCTTACGTCCTGCATATGCAGAAGTCAAAGCTCTCATTACGGACTGCTTTGCNACTCTATACTGTTTGCTTCTGGCTCCTCTGTAACCTTTTGCAAGTTTCAATACTCTATTGTGTTTTTTCTTGGCGTTTACTCCGCCTTTTATTCTTGCCATTTCTTATAATCCTCCTTACGACTTTTAAATACATCTTACAGCTTATCTTATAAATAAGGTAAAATCTTCTTCATGTTCTTAACGTTGGTCTTATCTGTAATTGCAGACTGTCTTAAATTTCTTTTTCTCTTGGTAGTCTTCTTGGTTAAGATATGGCTCTTGTAAGCTTTGCTTCTTTTTAATTTACCTGTTCCTGTAGCTTTAAAGCGCTTTGCAGCAGCTCTGCTTGTTTTCATTTTGGGCATAACTGTTTCCTCCTGTATCTTTCATATTAATTTCTGCCGACAGGGCATGTCCCNGTCATCTATTTTAACTGGCAGGCTATCGCTTTTCAGTTAAAAACATTGTCATACTTCTGCCTTCCACCTTGGGAGCCTTTTCAACCACACANATATCAGATANTGCCTGAGCAAAATCATCCAGAATGTGCTTGCTGTTTGCCATATGTGCCATTTCACGTCCGCGGAACCTGAGTGTAATCTTTACTCTGTCTCCCTTGGAAATAAATTTTCTTGCCGCATTCATCTTGGTATTGAGATCATTGGTATCAATATTCGGAGATAAGCGGATTTCTTTCACTTCAATAACTCTCTGTTTTTTCTTTGCTTCCTTCTCTTTACGGGTCTGTTCATACTTGTACTTCCCATAATCAACAAGCTTGCACACAGGCGGCTTTGCAGCGGGCGCAATCTTCACCAGGTCTACTCCTGCTTCCTCTGCCATCTGCAATGCTTCTCTTGAAGACATAATCCCTAACTGTTCGCCGTTTTCTCCAACGACACGTACTTCCTTGTCTCTGATCTGTTCGTTAATGAATAATTCGCTAATGACTGTATCCTCCCTACATAACAAAAAAGTGGATAGCATAACTATCCACAAAATCTCACAAGAACCAACATCCGTACACAGAATCGACAGATTGATTGGATTATGAACGCCTGTAAGCCCAATCGCCACAGGGTGAGAGTGGATACTCTGCTTTCATGTTTATGCGTTTTCCGCATGCTTAATTACTTTATCATTAATCTCTTAGAATGTCAACATCTTTTTTTAATTTTATTCATCTTTTGCAAGACTGACATTTTCTTCCCTGACTAACCGGATTTCTCCGTCCGAAATTTCAAAATCCGCCATCAAATCATCATCTGACATCTGACTATAGGTAATCGTATATGTGTCTTCCGCCAGAATCAGATAAGCAAGCTGCTCTACCTCTTCTCCATCTGCCACTGTATAAGAGCTCCGTATTTTGTAACCGGGAATTCCTTCCATGTCGATTTTTTCAAAGGACTTAATCTCAAGTGTGACTTCCATGCCTGCCTTTTTGTATGCTTCGTTCATAGTCTCTTTATAGATTTCCTCTGTGAGCGTCTTTGAGACCNTTCCCTCTNNGCTNCCCTCCGAAACCGTATAATAGATATTGGAAGAATCAAGNGGATTNCTTTCATGNACATACATGCCTTGTATTTCCGGAGACTCTTGATAACCTGCCGGAATGAGAACCGCGCAGTACCGCACTTTCTCTCCCGCTCTTTCTTCTTGTTCTTTTAACTCAAATTCCTGCATTTCTATGTATTGTGTCTCGTCGCCTTCCTCTGACTGGATTCCGGCAACAGTGACAGCCTCTTTTGCGCATCCCGTTAATAGAAATGCCGTACAGACTATCCATATCCATTTTCTTTTCATATCACAATATTTCCTTTTATACTGCTCTTTCCAATATTTTTGCCAACTATTACTCATTTAACCATAAATCTTTTCATAAAACAAGTGCCTGTTTTTTCATAATCTGTAAAAAACAGGCACTCCACCACTCCTTATATCAGAAAGTCAATCATCCTATTTACTTTTCTGCGAAAGTTGCACAGGCCGTTTCTCTGCAATTGTCAGCGCCGCATCCCCTGATATCCACATGATTGGCAATGCATTTATAGTTGCTGTTATGCACACAGTTTGTAGCCTCACAATCAATGCTGATGGTCTTGCTTGGATGCTCTAAAGCACTGGTAAACCGGTCCCTGCTTGACTCTGAAAAGCTTTCACAGCATGTATCATCATCACAGCAGGCATGTTTTCCGCCCACCATGATATCTCCTTTACAACAGCACTCGCTCTTATTATATGCACAGTTATCTACGGAACATTTTAAATCAGCCATCTTCTTACCTCCTTCATACCTTTTTTCATAGTCTGATGGTAACTGCTCAGTACCTTCACAGTTNCAATGCAAAATCCATCCTAAATTGCCTACGGCAATGGGATTTTGCATGCCTGAATCATATTCTTACGGTCTCAGCAGTAAATGCTTCGGCCTATACTGAATAGTTACATCTGATGCTCAGTAATTAGTATGACCGATTTTTTTGGCTTCATTCACTTAACATTAAAATGAAATTTTATATAAATTGAACCAATACCGTTCCACCATGACACTATCACATTCCTCTGCTTTCATGCCGGCNTCTTCCCATTTTTCTATGATTTCTTCTCTTGCATTTCCGCTCCCNAAAAACCATACCTGNTGCNCTTCCTTTAGAAGTTCCNTCANTGCCAGAATTCCTTCTTCATCNGAAAANTCTCCTTCTACCAGTCCATGATTTTGAGGATACATTTCACANATCAGNTCTTCCGGCTCTCCATACCATAANTANGTCTGATTCGGCAGATAGTAAGAAACCACNGCCTGAACCTGATCAAAGTTNAACACCAGAATGTCNCCTGAATCAATCNTCNCCAGAGCCTCCTGCGCTTTCTCCANCTGTACCCGNTTCCACATTTCTTCNCCNTAAAAAGCGCGGTAATTTCTAAGCCCGATTATCAGAAGAANGAAAAGCATCGGAATAAAAAGCNNCTTTTTATCTTTAACAGCCGAAATAAGCAGCGCNAACGCAAGCCAGAANACNCCCANNGCCGGNAGCATGTAGCGATATACAAAAATAGGACGTATCAGGAAAGATGCCAGAAAACCGAACAAAATGATTCCAAGGAGCACTGCCGCGCAGCCTGCCGTAAAAAAGGCTCTGCGTTTCTTCTCATCCTCTTCTCTCATCCACTTGATAACCATTCCTATGAGCAGCGCCCCATAAAAGACAAATAAAACCACCGCCAGCACGATATTCAGCTTCTGATTTGAAAAAAAAGGCTGAAACAAAAATTTGGCACAACCGCCCAGACTCCGCCACCCAAGGGGAGGAATCCAGTAATTTTCTTTTATCTGCCCAACCTGCCTGGTCACCACAAGTACCAGCCACGGTGCATACCCCACACAGCATACAAGACCGCTTATGAAAAAAGCTTTTACTTCCTGCCTCCATTTACGCTCTCTGCATAATGCTGCCAGCAGATAAAGATAGATCATGCAAGCCGCCACACAGGCAAAGTAGTGAGTATAGCACGCGGCAAGGGAATAAATAGTAACAGCAATCCAATTTAAAGTTCTTTTCTCTTCTCCCCCACACACCAACTCGTATGCATGAAGCATGGCTGCCAGAATGAAAAACAGAGCATAACTGTACATTCTGATTTCCACCGTGTAATCCGCCAGTTGAGGCATGGCAAAGAGAAAGAAACAAAAAAGCCCTGCGCTCAGCATGCCAAAGTGTCTTCTCACCTTCGTCAACGCATAAATTAGACAAAAGAAAAAAGGAAGCACCGAGACCAGCTTCGCAATCGCTGCCGGATGAATGCTTCCTATGAGCGTACCAGAAGCCGCAAGAACAAATTTCACGATCAAATAATAAAGAGGAGGGTGGACATCCCTTGCAGTAATGGATACCAGTTTACCACAGGACTGGTCCGCTAGTCCCATGGTAAACAATTCATCATACCAGATGTCGCTGCTAAAGCACAAAAATACGGAAATTCCCAGCAAAATCACGCTGACTGCCACGAAAAGTATTCCAATCCTTTCATCCCACTTTAACTTCTGCTTCATCTACAGCCTCTTTCTTTTAACCTATGTTATTTTTTATCTTCCTGCACCTGTTCTTTGCGGATTTCTTTTGTCCTGATTTCTTTGCAGATCTGATCGATAAACTCTGCCAAAGGTTTTACACCTTCATCTCCTGCAAAACGGCTTCTCACCGATACGCTGCCGTCCGCCTCTTCCTGCTGTCCCACTACCAGCATATAAGGCAGTTTTGCAAGTCTTGCTTCTCTAATCTTAAAGCCGATCTTCTCAGAACGGTTATCCACCTCAGCAAGCACACCGTTTTTCTTAAGTTCTGCTCTTACCTTCTCTGCATAGTCTTCATATTTCTCAGAAATAGGAAGTACCCTTACCTGCTCAGGACACAGCCATGTAGGGAATTTTCCTTCATACTTTTCAATCAGCCACGCCAGAGTTCTCTCATAACATCCCATGGAGGTTCTGTGAATGATATAAGGACGCACTTTGTCGCCGTTCTGATCGATGTAATACATATCAAACTGTGCTGCAAGAAGGGCATCCCACTGTATGGTAATCATGGTGTCTTCCTTGCCATACACATTTTTTGTGTTGATATCAATCTTCGGTCCATAGAAGGCTGCTTCCCCCACATCCTCTACAAAAGGAATCTGAAGTTCATTCATAACCTTGCGCATATGCTCCTGGGTTTCCTCCCAGACTTCAGGCTCTCCGATATATTTCTCTTTGTTTTCCGGATCCCACTTGGAAAGATGATAGGTTACATCCTCTTCCACACCCAGAGTCTTCAGACAGTGTTGTGCAAGTGCAATACATTTCTTGAACTCCTCCACCATCTGGTCCGGTCTTACAATCAAATGTCCTTCGGAAATCGTAAACTGACGTACTCTGGTCAGTCCGTGCATCTCGCCGGAATCTTCATTTCTGAACAAAGTAGAAGTCTCACCGTAGCGCAAAGGTAAATCTCTATAGGAATGCTGCGTTGCTTTATACACATAATATTGGAAAGGACAAGTCATAGGCCGGAGGGCAAACACTTCTTTATCCTTCTCCTCATCTCCTAACACGAACATTCCTTCTTTATAATGATCCCAGTGACCGGAAAGTTTATACAAATCACTCTTTGCCATAAGAGGCGTCTTGGTTCTGATATATCCCCACTCATTGTCCTCTAAATCCTCAATCCAGCGCTGCATGGTCTGAATCATCTTGGCTCCCTTGGGCATCAACAGCGGAAGTCCCTGTCCGATTACATCCACAGTGGTAAACAACTCCATCTCGCGTCCAAGCTTATTGTGATCGCGTAGCTTGATATTTTCCAGATATTCCAGATACTCTGCCAGTTCTTCCTTTTTGTTGAAGGCTGTACCGTAGATTCTCTGCAGCATGGTATTGTCGGAATTACCTCTCCAATAAGCGCCTGATGAGGAAGTGAGCTTAAATGCTTTAATTCCTTTGGTGCTCATCAGATGCGGTCCTGCACAAAGATCCGTAAATTCTCCCTGACTGTAAAAAGAAATTTCCGCATCCTCCGGCAGATCCCTGATCAGTTCTGCTTTATAGGGTTCTCCCTTTTCTTCCATAAACTGAATTGCTTCTGCTCTGGGAAGTGTGTAACGCTCCAGCTTATTTCCTTCCTTAATGATTTTCTTCATTTCCGCCTCTATTTTATCCAGATCTTCTCTGGAAAAAGGCTCATGCTCGAAGTCATAGTAATAGCCGGTATCAATACTCGGTCCGATTGCCAGTTTTGCTTCCGGAAAGATTCTCTTTACTGCTTCCGCCATCACATGGGAGCAGGTATGTCTTACCACCCGCAGTCCCTCCGGATCATTGGCTGTCAGTATATTCAGAGTGCAGTCTTTATCAAGGACGGTTCGTAAATCCACCACTTCTCCATCCACTTCGCCGGCACAAGCTACTCTGGCAAGTCCTTCGCTTAAATCTGCCGCGATTTCATAAACGCTTTTGGAACTGTCATACTCTTTTACAGAGCCGTCTTTCAATGTAATCTTCATTTTTCTTCCTCACTTTCTTTTTTGCCTATTTCATTTTTATTTGTCAACTTCTACATCAAACACCTGCATCGATATGTGCATGAAAAAGTCCCATGCACTACACCTGTAATGCATGGGACGTAAAATACGCGGTTCCACCCAGCTTGCTTCCTGCGTTAAAACGCATGGTAAAAGCCTCTCATTTACCCGTAACGCAGGTATGCGGACCGGATTGGGGTCACTCAGAGTTAGTTTTCAGATGCTTCCTGCAAGGATATTTTCAGCACAAGCTCATCAGAATTCCTGCTTCCGATTCGCCGATATCCCTCTCTGCTGCATTTCACAGCTTACTCTTCTCGTCAATGTATTCACTATATCTGATTCATTATGCCATTATTTTAGGACACTTTTTCTAATCTGTAAAGGACTATTTTAAAAATCAATCCTATTATGCTCCGTTAATATCAATTGCATGCATATAAGCATCTGAACCTCTGGCACATGATACTGTCAGCTTCTTACCGCTGACTAATACCTTGCATCCGGTGACGCTCCGTACCATATCAAGCTTTAATTCCATCTCACCCTGCGCCGTATTCAGATACAGTACATTTTCATTTGATTTGCTTCCCACTGTTCCGCTTACCGTTGGCATGGAAGTCATGTCAACAGTCGCATTGGAGGTACCATTTTTAGAAGCTGAGATATATGCCGCATGCATATAGGCATCCGTTCCGCGATAAACGGAAACAGTCAGCTTATTTCCCGGTGTGAGAACCATACCGCTTCTGCTGTCTGTATTATTATCGATTACAATCTGCATCTCACCATCCTTGGTGGATAAATACAAGAGATTTTCTTTGGTGCTTTCAGCCACAGTTCCGGTGATCGGTGTGGTGGCATCATTTACATAAGATACCGGTGCAGGTGTAATTGATGAGGATGTCGTTCCTGACGCTGACGCTGCCTGGGCTGAATCGGAAATGCTGACTGCATGCATATAGGCATCCGATCCTCTGGCACAGGAAATACTGTAACTCTTGCCTAATACAAGAACGAAGCATCCACTCATATTGGTAGTCGTATCCAGTTTAATCTGCATCTCACCCTGAGCTGTATTGACATAGAGAAGATCTCCCTTCGTCTTGTCGCTTAACGTTCCTGTTATCGTGGTGGTTGTGGATGAATCAACCGAAACGTTGGAAACCTGCGCTCCAGTGGTAATTTTGACTGCATGGAGATATTCATCAGAACCGCGGGATACAGAAACATTAATAGTCTGCCCCGGAAGCAGTAATTTGCAGGCACTGGTATCCGTTCCGCTGTCCAGTTTAATTTCCATGTTTCCTTCTTTAGTAGAAAGCTTCAATAATTCAGATGTGGTTCCTGACATAACAGTCCCTTGTACTGTTGCGATTACCTCCGCTGCCTGTACCTTCATTTCATTTATCGGAATGAAAAACATTCCAAGCACAAGGCAGACCGTCATGCACATCCTTGCAATCCTGTCCTTCTTCATACGTGCACCCATACCTTTCCATCATTTGACAATGCATTATGTAAACTAATCGTAACTGTTCAGTACCTTCACAGTTACAATGCAAAATCCATCCTAAATTGCCTACGGCAATGGGATTTTGCATGCTTGAATCATATTCTTAGGTCTTTGCAGTAAATGCTTCGACCTGTACTGAATAGTTACAACTAATCATACAATACTCACCACAGAAAATCAATAAATCTTTAGTATTTATCAGCAAGCAGTATTTCTTCAATAATTTTAGCTGCCGCCGCAATCAACTGCAGGCAGGGCCTTTCCTGATAATACTGTTGCGTCCTTACGGAAGGCTTTGCGCTTTCTTCCATTCCCTCTATTCCAAGCAGTTCCCTACACACAATCGTCCCAAACTGTTCTCGGAATCTTTCTGCCATCTGTCTAGTGAGAAGATAGATTTTTTCCTTACCTTCTTCATTTGCCGGATCTGTATTTCCCTCTTTCAAACCAGCAAGCAGTGCCATCGCTGACACTGCTCCGCAAACTTCACGCATCCTTCCTATTCCGCCGCCCATAGGGCTGGATAGTTTAAGCGCCGTTTCTCTGTCCATTCCAAACAAATCCGCATAAGTAGAAAAAACAGACTGTGCACAGGTGTAGCCTTCCTCAAAAGTTGCAGTTGCCTGCTCCACCCGGCTCTTCATCAGCCCTTCTTTCCGCAGCACTTCTTGTACTTCTTGCCGCTTCCGCAAGGACAGGGATCATTGGGATATACCTTTTCCGGCTTTACGATTGTCGTAGAAGACTTCTGCTCTCTGTAAAGTTCTTTTCTCTTATTCTCATCAAAAATCGCTTCCCACTCAGGCAGCTCATACAACCAGTCCGCACCGGCAGCCACCATATTTTTATACAGAAGTTCCTTATCAAATACCAGATTTACCTGTGTATCTTCTTCCATCTCTTCAATAGGATTAGCTTCCTTTAGGCTGTCGTTAATACCATCCAGAAAACCTGTCATGGTCATCATATCCACATTATATTTTTCTGCAAGCTCTTTTACTGTTCCTCTGATTTCCTCGTCAGGATTCTTTAAAAGCTCTGCATATATCTCCTTTTCTTTCTGGAAATAAGCGCCCCAGAGTCTTTGCAGATCTCCCTTATTTGCAGTTTCTGAATAAGCCATATCACGCCATGTTTTTAGCAATGCCATAATCGTTCCTCCTTACCTGCTGCCAGCAGATATTTTAAAATAGTTGTTCATAACAAACGTTGCCACGCTTCGCGAGCCAACTTATTGTAACAAACGCTGCCATGCTTCGCGAGCCAACTTATTGTAATATAAGGATGCCGGGTAATTCCGCCCGCATCCTTTGTTATTATAGCTTATATGATAAAAATTGTAAATTTTTTTTGATAGAATTGTATAAAGCCGGATTTGCGGGGTAATAATACTAATAATCAATGGATCCCCCTCCTTTGATTGCATGGAATAAATGTCCATGGTGGGAAACCACAAATACGACAGATAAATTAAATACTTATCCTCCCCTAAGGAAGCCTCTAGGAGTGCGGAAGCCGCATTTTAGGGGCTTCCGCTATGTTTATGGCTTCATTTTGGGGCGATTTTGGGTGTTGCCAAGTGTTGCCAAGCAAAAAGTCAGTGTTTATCAGGGTTTCCGGCTTTTTGCTAATTTTCATAATGTTTGCTTCATGGTCTGCAATGCCTGTATTTCAGGCACTTTCTGCATGAAATTTTCTTTAAGGGTTTTATCGAACTTATGTTCTTTTCTTGGTATTTGCAACACCATAACTGTTGCCATCAACTCTTTTTATAACATTATGCAAACATAGCTTCCACTTGTTCACCGCCAAAGTCGAAATCATATATTTTAAAGATTTCATTCTGTATAGCCAGATTGTCTTCGTAATCGTTCTTGCACTTATAATAGGTGTTCAAGGTTGTGCTTTTATT
>JAAUZD010000020.1 GCA_014804785.1 Lachnospiraceae bacterium | reverse complement strand
TTACTACACCGAAAGGTGTGTCACTTGTTAAGTTGATTGAACCGCCGTGTACCGAACGGTACGCACGGTGGTGTGAGAGGTCGAGATTTCCCATTTAGAGAAATCTCTCCTACTCGATTGTATGAAATGTCAAATTGCTTTACATGCACTTGTTGTTTTTTGTGACATATTGACAGAAAACGCGACATGATATATGATATAAATAAACAATCAATATATGCTTTATGGTACTTGGGATTCAGTGGTTTTTTATATGTTTAGGAGATTGGATGATAAAAGAAAATAATGATTTTGATATTACTGAGAATGCCAAAGAAGTTCTCATAACAAAGCTAACTGATGAACTTATTTTTTTAAGAACAAAGTTAGGATTGTCACAGGATGAATTAAGTAATCTGATTGGTATTTCGAGACAAACATATTCTACATTGGAAACAAAAAAGAGAACAATGTCTTGGGGGACATATCTATCACTTATCCTTGTTTTTGACAATAACGAGCAAACTCATGATATTATAAGAGACATTGGTATTTTCCCATATATGCTATTTGGAACATCAGAAAGTACGCTGAAAGAAAAGAAGGTAATGGATTTTTCTGGATTGTTGATTGATGATGTCAAAGATAAGTTGGATGATCAAGCTTTGCATGCAATAGAGACAGTTATCATGTTGGAGTATGCTCGCTGTAACAAAATGTCAGGGGATGCAGTTATAAAAGCCTTTGACGGAAGACGTTTTATTAAAATTACAGAGCAGGGCAAAGACACTGCTGATGAGATAAACTTAATAAAATCGGGGGTGGATAGTTGGTAGATGAAAAAGAAGGTAGAAGGTCTTTAGAAGAAAGTGTATTCAATTAGAATCTATTGATGAATAATATATTATTTTGGGAGGTAAAGATATGAAATTTAGTTTGATTCATAATGATAAATCAACAGCAAAGGATGAATTGTTTTTGGCTTTATTTATTGCCTTTTGTTTAGTATGTGGAATTCTATTAGTGGTTTATAAGCCAACATTTTGGTTTATTGGACAAAGTGATTCAACAGTTTTTGGTGTCCTTTGTCTTATATTAGCATTGATGTTCATACCAGGACTGATTTATAGATTGATGACAAATGATAAAAAATAAGAATTAAACAGTTAATGAAAGTCTTGAGTTCTGCAGTTGATGGGTGCAGGGCTCTTTTTTTGATAAAATTTATCAAGCAGGAAATTGAGGGCTTCCTCTACACTACTGCGGACAAGAGGTAACAGGGCAAAGTTAAGGATAGGCAAAAGGATTCCACCTATGTTATAATACCTACTAAAGCAAGATATTGCGCCGCGTTATATTATGCCGGAGGAGAAGCAATATGAGCCAGATTGAATGGAATGAAAGCTATAAAATCGGTGTGGATCTTATTGACAAGGAACACAAGTAGCTTTTTTCAAGGATGCATAAGCTGCTAATGCTCAGCGAAAGTGTTAAAAAGGTGATGTCATTAAAGCCGGAAGGATATCTTTTAAAGTCCATGACGGATGAGGATATAAAGAAAAATATTGATGATTTTTTTGCTAAGAAAAAGGCATAAAATGCGTTTGCGATTTAAAAGGAGTCATTATGAATAAGGATTTGACACAGGGAAAGCCGGAGCAGGTGCTTTGGAGTTTTTGCCTGCCCTTGTTTGGCAGCATCATTTTCCAACAGCTTTATAATATTGCGGACAGTCTGATTGCCGGAAAGTTTGTGGGAGAGAATGCACTTGCGGCAGTGGGGAACAGCTATGAAATTACATTGATATTCATTGCATTTGCTTTTGGATGCAATATTGGATGCTCTGTTATCGTGAGCAGGTATTTTGGCGCAAAGGAATATCACCATGTCAAGACTGCCGTACATACCACATTGATAGGCGGCGGTATTTTATGTGCATTGTTGATGCTGGCAGGCTTCACCGGATGCAGCTTTCTTTTGAAGCTGATTCGCACGCCCGCAGAGATTATGGGTGATTCGTGGTTATATCTGATGATTTACATAGCAGGTCTGCCATTTTTGTTCTTTTATAACATTGCAACGGGCATTTTTTCAGCGTTGGGTGACTCCAAAACACCCTTTTACTTTCTTGCCTGTTCTTCCACAGCCAATATCGCTATGGATTATGTATTTGTAAAATACCTTCAAATGGGAGTTGCAGGTGTGGCATGGGCGACTTTTATCTGCCAGGGAATCAGTTGTATTCTGGCTATGGTGGTGGTCTTCCGGCATTTAAAGGCGCTTAAGAGTGAAAAGAAATCAGAGATTTTTTCAGGGCATATTTTTAAGCAGATTTGTATCGTGGCAGTTCCGAGCATATTGCAGCAAAGCTTCATATCGATTGGAAACATCATCATCCAAAGCCTTATCAATGGGTTTGGACCGGCAGTCATTGCCGGATATGCGGCAGCGATCAAGCTGAATAATCTGGTGATTACTTCCTTTACCACGTTAGGAAATGGTATTTCCAATTACACCGCCCAGAATATGGGAGCCGGAAAGCACGAAAGAATACACAGCGGCTTCAAGGCGGGATTAAAGATGGTCTGGATTCTGTGCGTACCCATCGTTCTTGTCTATCTGCTATTTGGAAAAGGGCTGGTATTTTTATTCATGGACAGTGCGGAAGGTCCCGCTATAGAAACGGGTGTACAGATTCTTCGGATTTTAGCTCCTTTCTATTTTGTGGTGTCTGTAAAGCTGGTAGCAGACGGTGTACTGCGTGGGGCAAGTCTGATGACGCAATTTATGACGGCAACCTTCACGGATTTAATATTGCGGGTTGTTCTCGCTGCTTTGCTTTCCAGATTTATGGGTGTTATTGGAATCTGGAGCGCATGGCCTATCGGCTGGCTCATCGGAACCGCAGTTTCGTTGTTCTTCTATAGGTATAGTGTAAAAAAGCATCCGTTTAGCAGAGTGTCATTAAGCCGGAATCGGCTGGGGAGGCAGTAGCGAGTAAAGAGCATTTTATGACATAATTAGTTGATTTGGTATAACAATTCTAAAACATTTTCTGACGCAGAACGATATATGTAGCAGAAGAAAGCTAAGGAGAGCGCATTTTCAAAGGATTGAAGTCTTTGGAGGTGCGCTTTGGTTTTAGCATAAGAAAGGAGGGGAGGAAGATGGGAGACAATCAGTTTTTTGTGGATGGCATGACCAGAGCCTTTAACAGATATCTGCAAAGCCAGACTGCCGGAAGCAAGACCAAAGGCGTTATGGGATTTAAGGATGTGGTCACCTCGCTCGATGACATCAGCGGAGTAAATGCTGCTTCAACGAAAGATATGACTTTATCAGAGTATAAGCAGTACATTTACAACAGGATTTGCCAGATTCCTGTGCATCCGTCGCAGGCGATGCGGTCGGTTTCCGTCCATATCTCGGATGAAGGATTGGAAGCCATGCAAAGGGATCCCGAATACGAGAAATGGGTGCTTGATGTTCTCAGAGCAGATTTTTCTTATTATGATCCGTGGTCAGAGGTCTGCGGCGGAAGTTTTGCGGTGCATCATTTTGGCGCCAGTAAGGCAGACTATCATGGAGAAGGCTGGTATACGGGATTTCAAAATGGAAAAGGGAATGCGCTGTTTGAGAAGGAGTCTGAGGAAAGTTTCTGGGATAAACGCATCAAAAGGCACAAAAAATATATAAAACTCCAGCAAGAAGCGGCGAAGAAGGAGAAGATTATGGAGCGGGTCTTTGAGGAAGCGGCTATACGGAGGATGGATTTTGACGGTCTGTTGGATGCCAAAGGATTGGCGCAGAACATTGATTTTGCAAGCCTGCTTTTGAGACTCGGTCCGAAGCTTGCCGAGACCTGATGATTTAGGTCTGATAAGGTATATAGCGTTAATTACAAAAAAGCACCTTTTCGTTACAACACAAATATACCTTTTTTAAAATTGGCCGATATAAATATATAAGGTTCATACAGATGAGGGAAAGGACAATATTTCAAGATGCTTCGGATTGCAGTTTGCGATGATGAAAAAACCATGGGAGAATACCTGAAACAACTGATTCAAAGAAGGATTGGTGACAGTAAAGAGTATCAGGTAGAGGTGTTTTCAAAGGGGCAGGAATTACTGAAGGAAGGAAAGAATTTCGATATTTTTTTCCTGGATATTGATTTAAAGGATATGAGCGGGCTTGAAATGGCAAGAAGCCTAAGGAAAGAATCCGAGGCGGTCATTGTGTTCGTGACGGCGCTTAAGGAATATGTCTTTGATGCGTTCGATGTACATGCTTTTCAATATCTGCTAAAGCCTATAGATGAAAATAAATTTTTCAAAGTACTTGATATGGCGATTGCAGAGTGCCGCCCGTCAAAGCAGTCGGAGCCCCTTGTCATACGTGTAAAAGGAATTTACAGGAACATTCCCAAAGAAAGTATTCTGTATGCAGAAAATGAAGCGAGAAAGGTCGTGCTCCACTTAAATGAAGAACAGATTTCCTACTACGCGAAGATGAGCGAGCTGGAAGGAATACTAGGAGATTCGTTTTTTCGCTGTCATAGAGGATACCTTGTGAATTTCAGTGCAGTAGAAGGCTATGATACAGGAAATATCCAGCTAAAAAACGGTGAGACGATTCTTATGGCAAAGCAGAAGTACAGTGCTTTTGTTGCAGCTTATATGGAATTCTTACGCAGAAAGTAGTTACAGGATGTTGAAAGAAATCATTTATTTCTTATTAGATCTTGCAGAGTTGATTTTACGAAGATGGATCATGATAGGTCTGATTCATGGTCTGCTTACAGTAAAGGATAAATATGCAAGCCGTGAAAAGTGGGTGAAGGTTGGTTTTGTAATTATATCTACCGCGTATTATCTTGCAGTCAATTATCTGCCGCCGCTCAAAAAATTTTTTTACGGTCATGAGGAGGGAATGTTCACAAGCAGGGCAAGTATTGCACCCTTGTTCTTAAGCCTTCTTCTGATGCTGGTTTATTGTTTTTATTTTTATTACGGCAAAAAGAGCAGTACTTTTTATCTTGTATTTACTGCTTATACTGTAAATGAACTTACATTATTTACATTGCATTCGCTGTTTGTCGTTTTGCTGGAGATTATTTCAGCAGTTTTAACTTCGGTTGCACTAAATGGAAATGAACTTATACTCAGTCATTTCACGCAGATTTTTGAAGTTGTAAATATAATATGGAATCTTTCCTATCAGGCAGTATTTTTTCTGCTGTGTTATAAAGTGCTTCAGATATTACACAGGAATCTGTCCTGTGTAAGGAGAAAACGGAACCATATACAGGAAGTGTTCCTGTTGGTGCCAAGTGTTATGGGCTTTTGCCTTGTCATATTGCTGCGCAGTATTTTATATGATTACAATGGCAGCCAGATTAGATTTGTGATGGATGAATATCCGGAAACAAGGCTGCTGATTCCCATGTTATCGGGACTTTGTCTGATTTCTATTATTTTAAGTTCCGTAATCCTGAGGAAACTGGTGGAAAGCAGTGAAAAGGAAATGCTGGTGGAGGTTTACCAGAACCGTATCAGCGATATGGAGGAACATATGAAGGATGTGGAGCATCTCTATGACGGTATCCGCGGGATGCGCCACGATATGAAAAATCATCTGGCTGACTTGGAGATCCTGCTTGGGCAGGAGAAGAATGTTTCAGGAGAATATGAAAAAGAAGTCAGGCGTTATCTGGACGGTTTGTGTGAGGCGATGGAAGAACTTGACATGAAGTGCAGCAGCGGAAATCCGGTCACGGATGTGGTGATCAGCCGGAAGATGCGCAGTGCCCGACAAAAAGGAATCAATTTTGAAAATACCTTCATTTTTCCAGAAAAGCTGGGAATCAGTGCTTTTGACATAAGTATACTTTTAAATAATGGTTTGGACAATGCCTTGGAAGCAGCAGAAAATGAAGAGGATCCATCGATTTATCTGGGCTCCTATGTAAAAGGCAATATGTTTTTTATAGAAATCTGGAACTCGTTTACCGGAGAGCTGTTCGCTGATGAGGCGGAGAAAACGCTTCTGACGAGTAAAGCGGATGACGGAATCCACGGCTTAGGCATGAAAAATATGCAAAGCTGTGCAGAAAAGTATTTTGGGACGCTGAGGTGGGAAAGCAGCGGAAAAGAATTTCTGCTGGAAATCATGCTTCAGGGAAAGGAGATAGAAACAAATGGCAAGAAACGGAATTAATTCACTTATTTTACAGAACAGGCTGGTAAGCCAGGCGAGGTCCCGGGCAAGAACGCAAAGCGCGAAGATGGGCGCAATTCTGCAGAGAAGTTCAGGAAATAGCAGCAATGCACTGGCGAACGCGATTAAAAAGCAGGCGGCTTCTCGGAACAATGGTCTGCTAAGCGCAGCGGACACAAAGTCAAAAGAAAACTATACTTCTATCAAAAGTGCAGCGGAAAGTCTTAAGAAACGGACGAAAACTCTTCTGGATATGCCCGAAAAAGATTGGGAAAATCTCACAGAAGAGGAAGTTGCAAAGTATAAGGAAGATGTGGTCACAGAAGTATCAGGTGTCATTAGCGATTATAATGAAATGATGAAAAAGATGACGGAGGAAGGAGGCAGTGTCAACGAGATTTACGTAAAGCAGATGAAAGGATATTTTCAAAATGCCAAATCTAAGCTGGAAGAGCTTGGAATTACGCAGAACAGTGATGGCACTCTGTCTCTGAACAAAGAACTTTTAAAAGCAGCTGATGCCTCTAAAATGAAAGAGGTTTTGGGGAAAGCCGGTACCTTTATAGATGATATCGGAAAAAGAGCAGAAAATGTAATTTCCAACGCGGAGACAAATCTTGCAGTCCTTAACAGAAACCAGTATGCGGGGAACTATACTTATAACCAGTATGGAAGCGATATTTTTGACATACTGTTAGGCGGCAGTAAATACAACGCTAAGGGATGATGGCTGTAAGATGTGTGTTTTTATATAGAGTAACCCGGGAGAGAGATTTCCCGGGTTATTTTGCAGACACATACATCTAATCCCCATGAGGTTTTAAATCAAGATGACGCATTCGACCATCTTAAATATTCCTGAAGTAATAAGGGCTGTATGGCAGGATATGTCAAGTCTTCCGGTTGATCATCAAAAAATTCAATCTTCTCTATTTCACTATGCAGTTCCGGTTCAAACTGTTTGATATCAGCAAAGTACAGTGCACCAAAAGATTCTTCCCCTGACTCATTTGCGATGGTTTTATCTGTAACTGAGTAGATGCAGACAGGCTGGATTTCAAATTCTACTGCCCCGGTCTCTTCATAGAGTTCTCTTTTGGCAGTTTCTAAAATACTTTCATTTTTCTCCCTGTGACCGCCGGGGATTTCGTAGGTATTTCTCTCTCTATGTTTACAAAACACCCATTTTCCCTGATATTTTGAAATAATGACTGCGAATTTCAAAAGATCATCATCAACAGATTCATAAAAATTCACTTCCATAATATGTCCTTTCTAGGGCAAATCGATTGTAACTGTTCAGTACCTTCACAGTTACAATGCAAAATCCATCTTAAATTGCCTGCGGCAATGGGATTTTGCATGCCTGAATCATATTCTTACGGTCTCAGCAGTAAATGCTTCGACCTATACTGAATAGTTACAATTAATTTACGATTATTTTCTTACTAAGTACCCTTTGTTTATTATGAACCTGCGTGAGGAAAAAAGCAAGCTTGCACTGGCACGCGAAATGCATATTTTTTTTAAAATAAAACATACTGTCTAAAAACGTAGTTTTGCGTAATTGCCTGAAAATGTGCATGGAGGAATGGTATGGGAAAAATAAGTCTGCCGGAAACGGCAAGCGGCTATTATGAAATCAGATTAGAGAGCATTGGCGGTCTTGGAGCCAATCTATGCGGCAAGATGCTTGGCGAGTTGGGCATAAAGTATCTCGATTTGAACAGCACCAGCTTTTCAAGCTATGGCTCCGAAAAAACAGGTACGCCGGTAAAAGGGTTCATACGGTACTGTAAAAAGGAGAAAGAGATCAGAATTCATTCCCCCATTATCAAACCTGATTTGTTGGTGGTCTTTCATCAGGCTCTGCTGAAAGATGGAAGTGCATGGACGGGATGCCATGAAAATACAGAGGTCATTATCGCCTTAGATGGAGGGCAGGGGAATTTTGAAGGAAAGATACCTGTAAAGGTAAAAAATTGTTACGTGGTAAACGCGCAGAAAATCGCAATGGAAACCCATTCGAGAATCAATGTAGTGATGCTGGGAGCCATCGCAAAGGTTATGGGATTTACGGATTTGGAAGATGTGAATAAAATCTGTGCGGATACCTTGGGAAAAAAGTATCCGGATGCACTGAAAGGAAATCTGGAAGGAATAAGACGGGGATATGAAGAAGTACGCTCACTGTCGGTAGAAAGCAATGTGGCGGAAGGAAAAACGAACGGAGAAGAACAGCCGGATAAGCGGTCTTCTTCAAGCGAGTGGGGCTATGCTACTGCCCCCATAGGCGGAATCAACCCCAGATTTGGCAGTACGGTAACAGCAGACTTATCACCTTCAAGGCAGGGCTATATTCCTATTTTTATAAAAGAGAGATGTATCAACTGCGGGATGTGTGACTCCACCTGTCCCGATATGGTATTCCAGTTTGCCATGGGAGAGTATAAGGGCAGGGAAATGATGGTGAATAAGGGATTGGATTATTACCACTGCAAAGGGTGCCTAAGGTGTGTGGATGTTTGTCCGGTAAATGCGCTGGTACAGGGGCTGGAAGCAGAACATCCTGATAAAGAATATTTCTTGCCAAATCAGGAAATGGTGCGCATGCCGGATTATTATATTAAGACAGGGTCTGATGGTTATGTCACTTCGGAATCCTATCTGACAGAAAAAAGAATGGAAGGAGGGGAAGTGTAATGGAAAAGCAGATAGAAGAATTTGCAAGCGGAAATGAGATAGCAGCCATTGCCATCAGGCAGATTGGATATGACTTGATGGGGTATTATCCCATTACGCCCTCTACTCAGATTGCGGAGAATCTGGATATTATGCGGGCAAAGGGAGAGACGGATTTAATCATGATTGCAGCGGAGGGTGAACACAGCGCCGCCGGAATCTGCTATGGAGCAGCGGTGGGCGGCGGCAGGGTAATCAATGCCACCAGCGCAAATGGTCTTTTATATGCCATAGAACAATTTCCGGTGCAGTCGGGAACCAGATATCCTATGGTCATGAATGTGGTGTGCAGGACGGTTTCTGGTCCATTATCCATCAAAGGCGATCACAGCGATATCATGTTCATGCTGAATGCAGGATGGCCCATTCTTTTTGCTCATTCTGTACAGGAAGTGTATGATTTCAATCTGATGGCGTTAAAGCTGGCAGAGGCGGTAAGGCTACCTGTGGTAGTGGCATATGACGGATTTTTTACCAGCCATCAGAAGCGGCGGTGTATGCGTTTTGAGCAGGAACAGGTGGTGCGGGATTTTTTAGGACCTAAAAAGGAGGAGTATCCGTTTCTGGATCTGGAGCAGCCTATTACGGTAGGCTCCTACATGAACGAGCCGGATCTTATCAACAACAGATACCAGATACATCTGTCTATGAAGAGGGCGGACAGAATTCTTCCGGAGATTTTTGATGAATATGAAAAAATATCCGGGCGGAGATATAAAAAGGCGGAAGGATATCGAAATGAAGATGCGCAGACGATTCTCCTGCTACTTGGTTCTTCCTATGATACGGCACTGGAAGCGATAGACCAGCTGCGCGACAAAGGGAAAAAGGTGGGTGCCGTGACGATTCACGCGCTTCGTCCTTTTCCAGATAAAGAGGTATTTTCTCTTTGCAAAAATGCGGTCAATTTGCTGGTGGCAGACCGGCAGGACAGCTATGGGGCAGGCGGCGGAAATCTATCTCTTGAGGTCCGCGCCGCAATGCAGAAATTCGGCAGCAGTATCAGGATAAAAAGTCTGGTGTATGGTCTGGGAGGAAAGGACTTTTTTGTAGAAGACGCAGTCAGAATGGTTGAGTGGGCGGAAAATCCGGACATGCCCGAGTTTGAATATTACGGAGTTACAAAGGGGGAAGAGGAAGAGGCGGCATTGACCCAGGGGCTTACCGGCGTCAAGCCTGCACTGGACAATGATTCCTTTTTTGCATCGCTGACGCGGGAGAAGACAAAGCTTGGGATTACGCGGGCGCAGGAAACGGAGACGGGGAAGGTAGAGATAAGCGGAGGAAGTCTGAATGCCACCGCAGCCATGCCAAAACGTCTTGCACCGGGACATGGCGCCTGCCCAGGCTGCGGCATACCAGTGAATGTAAATATGCTTCTTCGGGCAATTGAGGATCCTGTGGTGCTGCTGTTCCAGACTGGCTGCGGTATGATTGTGACTACAGCTTACCCTCGCACTAGCTTTAAGGTTCCCTTTCTGCACAATCTTTTCCAGAACGGTGCGGCTACTTTAAGCGGGATAGCTGAAATCTG
The DNA here is from genome assembly GCA_014804785.1 of Lachnospiraceae bacterium. Taxonomy (GTDB): domain Bacteria; phylum Bacillota; class Clostridia; order Lachnospirales; family Lachnospiraceae; genus Suilimivivens. The sequence goes on along the minus strand of JAAUZD010000020.1, from coordinate 86,246 downwards.
CTATCGCAAGCAGAAAAAAGGCGAGATTCCGCCCGGAGATATCATTTTTATCATGGTAAGCGGGGATGGAGGTATGGATATCGGCATGGGATCGGCACTGGGCACGGCGCTCAGAGGACATCGTCTCATCCTGTTTGAGTATGATAACGGCGGCTATATGAACACCGGATATCAGTTGTCCTACTCAACCCCCAAAGGAGCCAGAAGTGCAACCTCCCATGTGGGAAAGGAACAGTACGGAAAGACCTTTTTCCACAAGGACATGCCGCAGATTATGGCAGCCACGGGAATTCCCTATGTGGCAACTGCAGTAGAATCCAATCCCATTGATTTTATCAAAAAGGCGGCAAAAGCCGCTTACTATGCGAAAACAACGGGAACGGCATACCTTAAAGCATTATCTGCATGCCCCTTAAACTGGAATGATAAACCCGCCACCGAACGTCGGGTAATTGAGGCGGCAGTCAACTGCTGCTATTTCCCGCTTTACGAGGTGGAGAAGGGAAAGACCACTCTAAATTATGATCCCGATACGGCGGGCAAAAAGATACCCGTGATCGACTGGCTTTCCATGATGGGAAGGACAAAACATCTGCAAAAAGACACCTATGCAGAAGTCGTAAAAGAAATGCAGGAAGAAGTAGATAGAAGATTTGCATGCCTTAAGGCAAAGACCGAAAACCCAATTCTGTAAAATCAGTGAGAAGAGGAGAGAAGAAAATGGAAACGACATTTTTTAAAAAGGATGAGGAAGTTTTATATCTGATATCCGGAAACAAGGACAATCTTGACGGATGTAAATGTGAAGGATTCACCCTGCTTGACAGCAGCACTGCAGAAGGAGCAGGTGAAAAGCACCTCCCGATAGTAGAGAGAGAAGGAAATAGAATTACAGTGAAAGTGGGAAGTGTTTTCCATCCCATGACACAGGAGCACAGTATCGGATGGATTTTTCTGGAGACAAAAAAGGGAGGAGCATTCATAAGACTTAAGCCCGATGCCCAGCCGGTGGGAGAATTCGTGCTGACAGATGGGGATGAAGCGGTTGCCGCTTATGCCTACTGCAATCTTCATGGATTTTGGAAAACAGTTATTTCGTAGGAATGTGCTTTCTGTGAAATAACACTCTGACTAGCGGGACGCTCTGAGAGGATAAATAATTAGGCGGCGCCGCGCTCCCGCTCCGTAACAATGTCATTAAGTTAATGTTTTTGCACCTTGACAATTTAATAGAAATTCTAACGCCTGCTCTTGAAACATTTTATCTTTTATGTAAAAGATATTTTTAGGCATTTCAACAAGACAGATTGTAATCTGTCCGAATATCGGCTATATTATATATATCATCAATATACCCGGTAATTAAACTTCCGGGGTTTTATGATCGGTTGCTTTCGGGGGCTGTTTCGTTCCGCACGAACAGGGGACAGTTCCCTTAAGATCAACTGTTCAACATTTGGTGGAGTTTCATCAGCAAGCATTTTTAAAAATCTGCGGCATACATGAATGGCATTGGCTATGTTAGGTTTATACAGATACCGGGAAGTATGTTTCTTCTTTCCGATCCTTAATGTTACTGCCATACAAAAGTTATAAAGTATGAGCCTTGCCCAGATCTCCTGCTCGATGGACTCTATTTTTTTGGAATGAAAATATAAAAGTCCAATGGAATGTTTCAGATAACGGAAGGAGGTTTCTATTCCCCACCGCATCCTGTAAATATTCTTTAATTCTGCCAAGCTGAACTCCTCTTTAGGAAGATTCGTCAACAGACACTCATAAGAGCCATTATCCAAACGAAACCGTACAACTCTGAAAGCCAGCTGATATTCCCTGACTGAAGCATTTAAGAAATATGGCGTATTGCTGCAATGTGCCCTGTGGTACAGTTCCGGAGCATCATTATATCTTACCAGCCAGCGGGCTACACATATCTTGTTAAAGGAGAAATCGTATTCGTCTTCTTCCGGAAGATCCATACCTTTTAATATACCACCTGTATGGTTATCCTTGGCACGTATGACAAAGAACTGATGCCGGCTTGAGATATGAGCCATCAGGGGATATCCTTCATATCCGCGATCGAAGATAAAGAGCGCCTTAGCCGGAAACACCTGTGTTTCCAGCAGCCTGTGAAAAGCCTTTCTTTCGTCATGCCCTTTGCGTGGCTCAGTAAATGCAGCACAATAGTGTTCACCGATCAGATCATAGACAGCACTCAGGTGGATCTGAAAGTAGTCACTCTGATGACCATTACGAAAATATCTGTATTCTTCACATGTACCCTCCAGGGGAATCTGGATATCCGAACCGTCTACAGCAAAGAAATGATATCCTTTGTATGTGGGAGATGGTAGCTGTGCAGAAAAAGACTGAAAAAGGGATTTGAAAGCATCCGGTTTGATCTTTCCGCGCTGTTGGACAAAAGCCGATGAACTGGCAGTATCCGGGGAATAGGAAAAATATTTTAATAATTCACTGCGGACGGAGCCGCACTCCATTGATATGATCATCATGATCATATCGGAAAAAGAAAGTTTTCTTGTCCTTGTGAAATCCCGTGAGGGATCCCTGACGAAATCCATTTTGTTCTGTTCAATGAAATGAACATGCTTCAGTAAAAGTTTTTTGACAGATGAAAAAGCTCCCATGGCGCACCTCCAAAAGAATATATTTAAGAAGCGGCGCAACATTTTTGGACGCATCTGTCAAGCTTTTTTAGAATTTTTATTAAATTTTCCAGGTGCATTTCTTAACTTAATGACATTGCGCTCCGTAAAAAGCGTAGCAGGCACTAAGCTCGTGAGGAACCTCGCTAAGTGCTGACGCTTTTTAAGGGACTCCTTATGGATTATTTATCCTCTCAGAGCTGTGTTTCGGCTACCCGGTGAAAATAGTGAACATTATGTTACATTTTACAGGTTGCCGATAACGTAGCACAGGACAGGTAAATATACCATAAGGAGTCCCTTTAAAAACGTCAGTGCTTAGCGAAGTTTTTTTGAGCTTAGCACTGCTACGTTTTTATGGAGCGGGAGCGCGACGACGTTGGTATATTTACCTGTCCTGTGCGGACTGTTAGCTACTCTGTAAGAAATAACTTTGCAGGAGCAGGCACAATTACCTTGAAACAAATATCTTTTAATGGAATACGAACAGTAGTATAATGAAACAGAGAAGAATTAAACTTTATAAGGAGAGCGGAATGGACATGGAAGATATTTTTGTAGCTTTTGTAGGCGGCACGATGCTTATGCTTCCGTTTGCTTTAGTTGCGCTGGATTTCATTTTTTTTGTTCAGAAAAAAGAAAAACCCATCTTTGAGTTGATTGCGTTTTTTATCGGCAGTGTCTACATGGCATTTGCATATCTTTTGTGGGATTTGCCGGATTACCGGCAGCCCCTGAACCTCTATAATTATGTCAGAGCGCATGAGCCTTTTAGCAGTGAGCACATGGCGTCTATTGTCATATTTGCTTTGTGGGGATTTTTCAGCTATTTTATTTTGAAATTCACCAGAAAAGCACTGCCGCCTCTTTTGGAGGTAATTCTGTTAGGTGGCGTATATGTGGGCTGTGGGTTAAGCCTCGTATGGATGTTCCAGCTGTTATGCGCAGGTTGGCCGGAGGGGATTCAATTTGGAGCGTCTGACTATTTTATCGGTCTGTGTTTGTGCGTGGTTCCCTTCCTTTATTTGATACATGTTATTTCCTTGATGGTAAAGTTAGTTAAGGAAAAGGCGGAAAAGCAGGAGAGTATTCATTATGAAAAGCCTATGATGCAAAAAATCAATTTATGGTTCTTAAAAGGAGCAAATCTGTTTTTGGCAGCTTTGATTGCCCTGCTTCCTGTTTTAGGGATTCTGGTCATGCTTCTTTGTCTCTTTGGTCAGCAGCCGGACGGCATTATCCTGGCATTCACCAAAACCAGCGACTGGGTTTTGTCAAAGGAGATTGCCCCGCCGCCGGTGGCGTACGACACGCATTACCTGTGCACGGTTTCCCTGCGCGGGCATAGAAAGCTGGTAAAGCCTATCCGTTATGGAATCCGGAAAGGGGAAAAAATAGTTGTGAACAGACAGCTTTGCGTAGCCAATGCCTTTGAACAGCTTATTATGGAAAAGACGCCGCGTTTTCATAAAGCGGTCAGAAATTTTTATGATACATACGGATATCCTATATCAAGACATATCCGCCATGCGTGGACGGCGAATGTGGTTTATCTTATGATGAAACCCTTAGAGTGGGTATTCCTTATTGTGCTTTATCTTTTTGACGAAAAGCCGGAAAACCGTATCTGCAGTCAATATCTTCCAAAGGAGCCGGAATATGAAGCATAAATGTTATTTGCAGACACCCATAGGAGTTATTTGTATACAAGAGGAAGAAGAAGCCATCACTGATTTGTATGTTGACAGGCAGTATGAAGAAAGGTATCATTTATACAGATCTGACGGAGAAATGAGTTTTTTGGGGGAGCCTGAGACGGGGTTGCTTAAAACGGCAGGAACCCAGCTTATGGAATATTTTCAGGGGAAGAGAAAAGAGTTTTCACTTCCGCTTTCGCCTCAGGGAACGGAATTTCAGAAAAAAGTATGGGAAACGCTTTGCACGATTCCCTATGGACAGACCAGAAGCTATGGTGAGATAGCCGCACAGATTGGAAATCCAAAAGCATGCCGGGCCGTTGGGGGAGCAAACAATAAAAATCCAATCATGATTTTTATTCCCTGCCATCGTGTGATTGGAGCAGACGGCTCGCTGGTAGGTTTTGGAGGCGGTCTTCGGGCTAAGCGCTATATGCTTGATTTAGAGAAAGGAGAAAATTGATTATGGGCACACCCTACTACGTTGCATAGCAAAGGCTTTGCAATAAAAACATAGAAGAATTGCTATAGCCTTTGCTGATCCTGAAAACAGCAATAGAACAGGAGGGCAACAATGAGCTATAGAAGTGCAGAGAAGGTTCTGCCATATGAATTGATAGAATTAATCCAGCAATACGTGGATGGAGACTATCTTTATATTCCCCGTAAAGAATCAAAAAGAAAGAAATGGGGAGAAAATACCGCCATAAAGCAGGAACTCGAAGAAAGAAACACAGCGATTTTCGAGGATTATATACAGGGCCTGTCAATGGAGGAACTTGCGGAGAAATATTTTTTATCCGAAAAGAGCATCCAACGCGTTGTATATCAAAAGCGCAGAGGCAGTTAGTTTCTGAAATTTGTGTAGATGAAAAAGTGAGGTATCTGGCAATCACGGTCAGATACCTCACTTTTTTGATGAGAAACAGAGACGTAATTTGATGTAAATGACGTTGCCTGCTCAAAAATAGTTATCATCTGTTTTTGAGGTTTTGAGAGCAGGAATAAACTGTTACACTGCTATTACGAGAAGAAAAGGACAAGGAGGAAATTAATTATGGGCACACCTTATTACATTGCATAGCAAAGGCTATTGCAATCATTAAAAATAGTATGATACAACCGTAATAGTCTTTGCACATCCGAAAAAAGAATATAAGGAGATGCAAAATGGACTATTTAAATACAATTGAATATAGAATAAAACCTACCCAGGCTTTAAAAATCATTCGCAACTGTTCTGGATGCGGGAGAAAGGCATCTTTTGTCAGTACAGGACAATTTCGTGTAAATGCCAATGGAAATCTTGTAGATATCTGGTTAGTTTACCAGTGTGAGAAGTGCAGACATACCTATAATCTTACTGTACATGAGAGAACAAAAGCGAAAAAAATAGCAAAAGAGCAATATCTGGCATTTCTGCGCAACGACGAAGAACTTGCATTAAAATGCGGCACAAACCTTGATTTGCTGAAAAAAAATAAAGCTGAGACGGACATAAATGGGTTAGAATACCAGTATGAGAAGCTCAAGATGGAAGCATCACATCCGGAACGGCAAAATAAAGACGGATTTTCAAGAATAATCATACAAAATCCATATCGACTGAAGGTACGAATTGACAAGCTGTTGCCGGAACTAATGGAAATCAGCAGGAGCCAGATGAAAAAAATGCTGCAGGAGGGAAAGATTTGTTTTGAGGGAACCTATCTTGCAGAAACTACAGAAATTATCATAAACTGATGAAAGTAACGGTTCAGCCTTGGTGCTGGGTATAGAAAGCGGTGTCAGGATGTATAAGGTGCAGGGGGCAAAGGACTGCTTCTAGTTTCAGGGCTATGGCGTAAAATCGGCAATTTCACTTATGGAATGGTGAATACCCAGAGGAAAATCGCCATGGATGGCGATTTTAGGAGCCACAAGGCAGGATGCCGCCNGGNTCCGCCCCGTCCGNCTTTGAATGTCTNCCCCATTCCATTAGTGAAATCCGATTTGAAGACTAGACCTGAAACCAGAAGCAGTCCTTTGCCCCCTGCACCTTATACATCCTGNCACCGCTTTCTATACCCAGCGCCAAGGCTGAACTACTCTTGCCAATAATTTTACATTTCCCGTTTCCACCTGCTCTGTTTTGCGGTACAATATAAGAAGTGAAAAACAACAGGCACGCAGGCGCTTGGTCTGGAATAATATCGTAAATGGACAGAGATTATGGAACGAGACATTGATTTAAAACAGGTATCGGACGGCAGATTATATCTGGCAAATGACATGGTAAGAACAGGCTGCAATGATTGCGCCGGCTGTTCTTCATGCTGTCAGGGAATGGGAACTTCTATTATTTTAGACCCCTATGATATGTACAGCATGGAAAAGGGCATGAGTACCACCTTTGAAGAATTGATGGGAGATAAGATTGAGCTGAATGTGGTAGACGGCATTATCCAGCCCAATTTAAAAATGCAGGAGAAAAGGGATTGCTGTGCCTTTTTAAGTGAAGCGGGAAGATGTACCATTCATGGGTTCCGGCCAGGATTTTGCAGGATGTTTCCCATGGGCAGGATTTATGAGGAGAATGGCTTTCGGTATTTCATTCAGATTCATGAGTGTCCCTATCCCAATAAGACGAAGGTAAAGGTAAAAAAGTGGCTGGAGATACCGGAATTGGGGAAGTATGAAGCTTATATTACGGACTGGCACTATTTTCTTAAAGGGGTACAGGAAATCATAAAAAGAACGCAGAATGATGCAATCATCAAGAGTCTGAATATGTACCTGCTGAATCAGTTTTATGTAAAACCCTATGACACCGCAGCGGAAAGTGAAAACGGGACGGATTTTTACCGACAGTTTTACGAAAGACTGGAAGAAGCAAAGGAAACAGTGAGGGCCTATCGATAATGGGTTTTTGAAAGGAAGGCTGTTATGGCGGATATCAAGACATCAAAATTATTTCATTCTATNACAGAGGCGGAGATGGAGAGGATTTTGAAGTGTTCAAAATCTGTTTTGAAAAGCTATCCCGCAGGAAAATATATTTTTGAGCAGGGCGGAATGCCTTCCAGACTCTTCCTTCTTCTGGAAGGACAGGTGCAGATTTGTAAAGATTTTACTTCCGGTAAGAGGGATGTATTGTATCTGGTGGAAGCGGGAAATGTGTTTGGGGAAATCTTTCTGTTTGGAGACCGGAAGCACTATTGGTATGATGCGGTGGCGGTCAGCGATGTGAAGATTTTGGAAATGCCATGGGACTTTTTTTACCATTTCTGCTCCAATGCCTGTGACCATCACAAGCAGCTTACCCAGAACATGCTGGAAATCCTGTCAGAAAATAATTTTAAAATTACAAGGAAGCTCCACATAGTAAGTACCTCATCTTTGCGGGAGAGGATTGCCATCTGGCTGATTGATGCCATGGACGAGAATTCTGTTGTGAATCTGCCTATGAACAGAGAGCAGTTGGCGGATTTCCTGGGAGTTGCAAGACCCTCCCTGTCGAGAGAATTGATGCGCATGCAAAAAGACGGATTGATCGAAGTGAACAAAAAGAAAATCAGGGTATGTGATAAGGAAGCAGTGGAAATGCTCTATGGNTCCTGATTGTTTTTATAAAAATACATGAAAATTCCAAATTTGTAACTGTGGTTACGGATTTTTTGCGTTGAAAAACGTATTATGAAATCACAAAGAACAAATAATGATAAATGACGATAAAGCAATTAGGGAAAGGAGCAGTTATTATGGCAAACACAAACTCAGCACAGGTAGAAAACTTAGTAAATCTTTTGGATGGATATGCAGGAAAGGGTGGGCATCATTTAAATGTCAACGTTTTAAACAGAGATATGCTCTTAGACGCTCAGAAGCATCCTGAAAATTATCCTCAGCTTACAATCCGTGTATCCGGTTATGCAGTAAACTTCATCAAGCTGACACCGGAACAGCAGGCTGATGTTATTTCCAGAACATTCCATGAAGCTATGTAAGGAATTCCCAAGAGAAATAAGTCAGATAGACACGTTTTTACGTCTATAACAGAATAGGAACAAACGCCGACTCGTACAACAGAGATCGGCGTTTTTTTTGGATTTAATACATTTTTTATAATCAAGCTATTTTGACCTCGGAATACGTATGATAAAATGTTTATAGAATAGATTGTGGATGGAGGAAGAGCAGAGTGGGGTCATTTGTAGAATTTAGGAATGTCGGCAAGACTTATCATATGGGCGAAGTGGATATTGAAGCGCTGAAGGATGTGAATTTTACAATTGAGAAAGGTGAATTTTGTGTCGTAGTCGGAGCCTCGGGTGCGGGCAAAACGACCATTCTGAATATCTTAGGCGGAATGGATACCCTGTCATCCGGACAGGTTCTATTGGATGGGGAGGAAATTTCATCTTACAATAAAAAAAGGCTGACATCTTACAGACGATATGATATTGGCTTTGTATTCCAGTTCTATAATCTGGTGCAGAATCTGACAGCCCTGGAGAATGTGGAACTGGCAGCGCAGATCTGTAAGGAGCCGCTGGATGCGAAGGCTGTTCTGGAGATGGTCGGATTAAAAGACAGGGCAGGTAATTTCCCGGCGCAGTTATCAGGAGGAGAGCAGCAGAGAGTGGCGATTGCAAGGGCGCTTGCCAAAAATCCGAAGCTCCTTCTTTGTGACGAACCGACAGGCGCTTTGGATTATCATACAGGTAAAGCTGTTCTGAAATTATTGCAGGATACATGCAGGAAAGAAAAAATGACGGTGGTAGTCATTACGCATAATCAGGCGCTTACTGCAATGGCAGACAGAATCATNACGGTAAAGAACGGAACCGTGCGGAAAATGGAGATGAACGAGCATATCGTACCNGTAGAAGAGATTGANTGGTAACGGGNTGNTGATGGCAGGGAGTCGATGAATGAGTAGTGGAATGCGCAAAACAACAATCAGGGAAATCAAAGGAAGCTTTGGACGGTATATGGCAATCATGGCAATTGTNATGCTGGGGGTGGGGCTGTTCACNGGATTGAAGGCAACGACGCCGGCGATGNTCACNACAGAAAATACTTACTTGGCGGAACAGAACTTNTTTGATTTCAGACTNTTATCTACCATAGGATTTACAGAAGATGATCTGGAAATGCTGGCNGAAATGGATGAGATAGCTNCNGTGGAAGGAAGNGTTTCGGTTGATGNGCTGTGNNCAGTTGNGGAAGGAAACGAATCTGTATACAAGATNCATGAGGTGCCGGAAGAAATCAACCGGATTGTCTTGACNGCGGGNAGAATGCCGGAAAGTGCGGATGAATGTGTGCTGGATGCGTCTTTGTATGACGAGNNTGCAATCGGATCCCAGATTACAGTGACNGATAACAACGNCGAAGATACGTTGGAAATGTTCAGNAANCGGACATTTACGGCAGTGGGGATTGTNCGNTCTCCTTATTANATCAATTTTGAGAGAGGAACGACCTCCATCGGAGAGGGGAGAGTTGCTGCNTTCCTTTATGTGCCGAAGGAAGCCTTTGACTGTGATTATCTNACNGAAATTTATGTGACAACAGTGGAGAAGNATGATGTCTATACGGATGAGTATAAAGANTATATAGATGNNCTTCAAGATANAATGGAAGAAAAAACAGATCTGATNGTGCAGAATAGGTACGGGGAACTGATAGANGAGGCGCAGGAGAAAATCGACGACGCGCAGCAGGAACTGGACGAAAAGGTCTCAGAAGCTGAGGNNGAATTAGAGGATGCATGGCAGAAAATTCTGGANGGAGAACAGGAACTTTNAGANGGAGAGCAGGAAATTNTAGACGGCGAGCGGGAGATTGCAGANGGAAAGCGGGAAATAGCAGAGCATGAGCAGGAGATTCTGGATGGAGAGCAGGAAATCATAGACGGTGAGAAGGAAATCCAGGAGAAAGAACAGGANATNGCGGATGCGGAAGAGGAGNTCCGCCTGCACGAATGGGAAATCTTTTCAAATGAGCAGGANCTGGGGCGTGCGAGANACGAACTGGAACAGGCAAAAGAGACCATACAGGCGAAGGAGATGCTGCTGGCTGAGAAGGAAGAAGAACTGCTCCGGGCGGAAAGAGAAGTGCTTGGGAATAAAGCGCTGCTGGAGGAACAGCAGGGAGCATTGGCNGCGCAGGAAGCAGANCTGGATGCTGCNNAANCGCAGNTAAACAGNCAGAGGGAGGAANTGGANTTTGCCTATNNTANGCNGNNNGCTGTCACCNNGGAANCCTATGAAGANNGNATGGNNCAGATANAGGCAGGNCTTTTGCAGGTNCANNCAGGCAAGGAACAGCTGGCAGCAGGAAAANAACAGNTACAGTNNGGNTTGNAACAGATAGAGGCAGGACTTTCNCAAATTGAGGCAGGAAAGGGCGAAATTGATCTTGGAAAGGGACAGATNGAAGATGCCAANGNCGAAATTGCAAATAATGAAGCGGTACTTTTNAATGCAGAGANCGAACTTGCAGCGGCAAAAGCAAAGGTGGNAAGTGCAAGAGAGGAATTGGAAGACGGCAAGACGAAGCTTGCAGATGCGAAAGCGGAATTGGAGGACGGNAAGGCAGAACTGGAAGATGGAAAAAGGGAACTTGCAGATGCCAGGAAAGAACTTGCGGATGCGCAGACTAAGCTGGAAGACGGNAGGGCGGAGCTTGAGGATGGCAGGAGCGAGCTTGCAGANGCCAAGGTGGANTATGAGGATGCCAAAGCGGAATTTGATCAGGAGGTCGCAGATGCCCAGCAGAAAATCGATGATGCCAGGAGCGAACTTGCAGATATTGANGAGCCGGATGATTATGTGCTGACCAGAGACACCAATATCGGTTATGCCTGNTATGAGAGTGATTCCAGCATTGTTGCAGCGATTGCCAATATATTTCCGGTATTCTTTTTCTTAGTAGCAGCACTGATCTGTATGACTACTATGAACAGAATGGTGGAAGAGCAGAGGACGCAGATNGGNGTGCTCAAGGCGNTGGGATANGGAAATGCTGCNATTATGGGCAAGTATCTNTTTTATGCCGGTTCTGCAGCGGCAATCGGGGCGATTATCGGCTGNGTGGGCGGCACCTGGCTGTTNCCGAGGGTGATATGGTATGGATACAGCATTATGTANNANATGGGAGAAATCGAATATTATTTNGATTTCAANCTGGCGATTNTCTCTNTGGCNGCAGCGCTGGTGTGCTCTGTGGGATCGGCNTATTTTTCCTGCCGNCATGAACTTAGGAGNGTNCCGGCAAATTTGATCCGTCCTAAAGCGCCNAAGAGCGGCAANCGGATTTTTCTGGAAAGGGTCACNTTTATCTGGAGCAGAATGAAGTTNCTGCACAAGGTTTCCATGAGGAACCTTGTAAGATATAAGAAGCGNTTTTTCATGATGATACTTGGCATCAGNGGCTGCACGGCTCTGCTCGTCACAGGCTTCGGNNTNAAAGATTCTGTCACGAATATNGCACAGATGCAGTACGGAGAGATTCAGANCTATGATATCGGTATTACCTTTACAGACGGAGTNNNGGAAGCNGATTTAAGTGAANTGATGACACAGACTGNNGGNATGCTTNCACAGACAGTCNGCCNATATGAGGAAAGTGTGGATCTGGACTTTGGCGGCAGGACAAAATCGGTTTATATGGAGATTCCGGAAAATGCAGAGGAAATCGNTGTATTTCTAAATNTGCATACACAGANCGGAGAAGAAATTTCTTATCCGGGTGAAGGAGAAGCTGTTTTGACTGCAAAGATAGCAGNGAACCTTGGAATCAAGGTGGGCGATGAGGTGACNTTGCGGGACAACGATATGAACAGNCTTACCGTGACCATATCTGCCTTGTGTGAGAATTTTGTTTATAATTATATTTATATCANCAAAGAAACNTATNAAGAACAGCTTGGCAGAGAACCGGAGTACAAAAGTGCCTATGNGNTTGTAAACGAGGGGACGGATATCCATGAGGCAGCGGCAGCTATTTCCGACCGGGATAANGTACTTTCNGTTTCNGTTACAAAGGATATGCGGGAAAGAATTGAGACAATGATGAACAGTATGGATTATATTGTNTTTTTGATTATCCTGTGTGCNGGCAGNCTTGCNTTTATCGTGCTTTACAANTTGACCAACATCAATATTACGGAGCGGATCAGAGAGATAGCAACAATCAAGGTTCTTGGNTTTTATGCAAAGGAGACAGCAGANTATGTTTTCAGGGAAAACCTGCTATTGACAGGAATGGGCGCTGTTGTNGGNCTGGGNCTCGGNAAATGGCTGCACTGGTTTATTATGTACAANATCAANCTNGATATGATTTCATTTAAGACGATNATTATGCCGNTCAGCTATGTGTGGAGNTTGTTGCTTACCTTTGGTTTCGCACTGCTGGTGAANGGACTGATGTATTTTAAACTTGANAAAATCAATATGGCAGAGTCCTTAAAGTCCATTGAATGATAAAACCGCCGCGCTATNNCTAGTGCGGCGGTTTTANAAATGTAANTTATAAATATTTTTCTGTTTATTTCTCTGCTTTCTTTTTGCCGATCATTGTGAAACAGATGATGGCGGCAATGACATAAAGCGCGAGTGTCACATAAAGCACCATTTGATAGCCNGTAGGATTNACCATNNTGTCTGCGTGNCCTTCNAAAGGAATCTCATTTCCNAAATGCTTTACAATAAAGGATGCCATCTGGTTTCCGGTAAGACCTGCAAATNCCCATGCGGAAAGGGTNATNCCGTGTATTGCNCTGATGTTCTTCATGCCNTAGTGGTCNGAAAGCAGTGTAGGTACATTGCTGAATCCGCCGCCGTATCCGGCATTTACCACGAACANNAGNATNAGTACCAGTATCATGAAGAATGTATTCTGTCCCATGTTGGTGATACCCTGTGTNAGGACTACAAGACCGGTAGCAACAATGGAAAGAANNAATATAATCTTATAAATGGTATTTCTGTCTTTAAAAGTATCCGCCCATGCNGAAAAGCCAAGACGTCCGCCTGCATTGAAAACTGCTGTGACGGAGGAAAGGATGCCTACTANTCCTACCAGTCCGAGACATTTGATNATCATCTTTTCCTGNGAAATNAGAGCAAGTCCACANGTAATNTTGAGATAGAACATAAGCCAGATACCAATAAATGTCACAGGCTTTTCTTTGATGACGTCGATAGCGCGNGCGCCCTTTTCGGTGGANGTNGGTTCNTGCCAGCCGGCAGGTTTTGCAAGAAGAAGATGTCCTACGAACATCATTACAAAATATACCACTGCCAGAATAAAGAACATCTTGTAAATTCCGCCNTCTCCCANAGANTCAAGAAGCGCCTGCATGATAGGACTGGCNATTGCCTTTGCAGCNCCGAAGCCTGCCACNGCAAGTCCGGTAGCAAGACCTTTCCGGTCTTCAAACCAGAGCATCAGGGTCTTAACNGGAGANAGATAACCGGTACCGAGACCAATNCCCATGATAAAGCCGTAGCANACGTAGATACCNAGAAGTGCAAGAANNCTTCCCTGATGAGTACCGCCATACCAGATAAAGAAACCGGTGCCTGCCATTCCGGNAGCAAAGCATATNGCAGCAATCANAGAGGACTTATGAATGTCNTTCTCCACGATACCGCCCAGAAAGGCNGCGGACATACCAAGAAAGAAGATGGCAAAACTGAAAGCCCATTCTGTAGCTCCTTTGGAGAAACCGATATGNTTAGCGATTTCCTCACTNAAAATGGACCAACAGTAAACCGTACCAATGCTGCAGTGAAGCAATAATGCGGGTATTGCAGCGCGTACCCATTTGTTTTGTTTCAGATTTTCCATGTCGTAACTCACTTTCCTTTATGTATTATTAATAGAACATTAAATTCCGATTCCTATTATACATTAGCAAGCGTATTTTTCCAAGTNATTTTCTAGAGAAAATAGGANGCGCTTNCAATTCAGCCCTGCCTTTAGGCGCAGAAGGGTGCNNCAGNATAGCNGCNGNTCAGGCAAAAAACTGTTTCGGAACCTATGTACAGTGGTAAGAAGGATTAGGNAGCCCTTATTTTGGNATTGGTACCGGACGCAAACGGCGTATTGACCCATCCATGGGTCAAATTACGCCTTCGTCGGACGTCCTGTCCGACGATTGCTGTACNCTGAAAGGGCTNCCNAATCCTTCTAACCACTTNCCATAAGGTTCCGGCACAGTTTTTTGCCTGACCAGCTGCTATACTGCCCTGCCGATGCACGCTGCCACTGTTCTAAACGACTCAATTCTGACAAAGTTGTATAACGAAATGCTTCCGATGCAATAATAAATAGGAAATTCAAATTGACAAAAGCAATTTTCTACATTATGATATCAGTGTAATCAGCTAAGACGAAGACGAGTAGTATGGATTATCGCTTCCAGAGAGCCGGGATGGTGGAAAGCCGGCAGAATGAATTCATATGAAAAACAACTTTACCAGCTGCAAATAAAAATCGCTCAAGTGACTGCATGGCAGTAAATCAGGTGGCACCGCGGATTGTTTAATTCGTCCTGAATTGATTATAGAATCAATTCGGGACTTTTTATTACAATAAACTAACTCGCGAAGCGTGGCAGAGTTTGTTTTTCAAGCAGAAATGGAGGAGAAAATGGAATTATCAACATTGTATCGTGAATGTACTTTGAATCAGATTTCCGAGGGAGATATCGGAAAAGAAATGAAGGTTGCTGGATGGGTTGAAAACATCCGTGACCACGGTGGCGTGTCTTTTATTGATTTAAGAGATATGTACGGCGTGCTTCAGATTGTGATGAGAGATACTTCTTTGTTAAAGGGAATCAACAAGGAGGACTGCATCAGCATAACTGGAGAAATTGAAAAACGTGATGAGGAGACTTATAATCCCAAGATTCCTACAGGAACCATTGAACTGGAAGCGCACAGCGTTGAAGTTCTTGGAAAAGTATACAGGCAGCTTCCTTTTGAAGTTTCTACATCAAAGGAAATCCGGGAAGATTTGCGGCTTAAATATCGGTTTTTGGACCTTAGAAACCGCAAGGTGATGGACAATATGATTTTCCGTTCCAACGTCATTAAGTATCTTCGTGAAAAAATGACAGAGATGGGATTTATGGAAGTGCAGACGCCTATCTTATGTGCATCTTCACCCGAAGGCGCAAGAGATTATATCGTACCTTCAAGACATTATAAAGGTAAATTTTATGCGCTTCCCCAGGCACCTCAGCAGTATAAGCAGCTGCTCATGGTATCCGGCGTGGATAAATACTTCCAGATTGCACCCTGTTTCAGGGATGAGGACGCAAGGGCGGACCGTTCTCCCGGCGAGTTCTACCAGCTGGATTTTGAGATGAGTTTTGCAACCCAGGAGGATGTGTTCCGTGTAGGAGAGGAAGTGTTGACTGCAACGTTTGAGAAATTTGCACCGGAGGGGTATGAGGTGACGAAGGCTCCTTATCCGGTTATCAGTTATAAACAGGCAATGCTGGAATTTGGTACAGATAAGCCGGATCTCCGCAATCCTCTGCGTATCATTGATTTGTCAGAGTTCTTTAACCGTTGTACCTTTAAGCCTTTCCAGAACAAGACAGTGAGGGCAATCAAGATTCATGGACATCAGTCCAAAGGATTCCATGAAAAGATACTGAAATTTGCCACAGAAATTGGCATGGGAGGACTTGGCTATCTGGAAGTGCAGGAAGATTTGTCATATAAGGGACCTATCGACAAGTTCATCCCGGATGAACTGAAAGCAGAAATGAGACAGTTGGCAGGTCTTGAGAAGGAAGATACCATTTTCTTTATTGCAGACAAGGAAGAGCGTGCAGCAAGTTTTGCAGGGCAGATTCGCAGTGAACTCGGAAAGCGTCTTGATATTTGTGAGAAGAACGCTTACCGTTTCTGCTTTATCAATGATTTCCCCATGTTCGAGAGGGATGAGGAAACCAAGAAGATTGGCTTTACCCACAATCCATTTTCCATGCCTCAGGGAGGACTGGAAGCTTTAAATACAAAAGATCCGCTTGAAATTCTGGCATATCAGTATGATATTGTATGTAACGGTGTAGAGTTGTCCTCCGGTGCAGTCCGTAACCATAATTTGGATATCATGGTGAAGGCATTTGAGATTGCAGGATATGATGAAGAAGTGTTAAAACAGAAATTCGGCGCTCTTTATAATGCATTCCAGTTTGGAGCACCTCCGCATGCAGGTATGGCGCCCGGCGTGGATCGCATGATCATGTTGCTACGCAATGAAGAAAATATTAGGGAAATCATTCCCTTCCCTATGAGCGGAACGGCACAGGATCTGATGTGCGGCGCACCCAATGAGGTGACGGAACAGCAGCTTCGGGAAGTTCATATTAAGGTGAGACAGTAATAGAGCTTATAAAAGGCTTACAATACAAAGAGATTGTGGTAGAGAAGAAGGAAAAAGTTATCTATTTTTTTAGAGAACTTGACATGTTTATAGCGCTTACGTATAATAATAGTAACAGGTAGGAAACTACCTCGAAAAGTAGTTCGCTTCCGGTCATGCGAATCATAAATAGACCGTGAAAAAGTAGTTCGCTTCCGGTCATGCGAATCATAAATAGACCGTGAAAAAGTTTTTAAGCCTCTTGCCTGAAAATGGCAGGAGGCTTAACTTGTACAAGGAGCAATTAAACTTATGGAAATTGTGGCAGGAAATTTGTATTTTGTTTCTGATGATTTTTTCGCAAAGATACAAGATCCGTACCTGAAAATCAATTATATAAGTACGAAACGTCCGCATTATTTTGCGTTCAGAGATAGCAAAACGGATCTATACTGGCTAGTGCCATGCAGTTCAAAGGTTGAAAAATTTGAGCGTTTGATACAAAAGAAACAGGAGCAACATAAACCGACGGATACAATAAAAATTATAAATATTTTTAATCGTAAAGCAGTACTATTGTTTCAGGATATGTTTCCTGTGACTGTAAAATATATAGATAGTCAATATATAAAAGGAAATCAGCCTGTGAGAATTGCCGATCCAAAGCTCGTGCAAGAATTAGAAAAAAATGCTCATAAAATAAGAAATCTTTTACATAGAGGGGTACGTTTTACACCAACACAACCTGACATAATTAGGATTGAGGAAATGATGTTGAAAGAATTAAAGGAATCTGAATCCGTTTTGGAATGAAAGTTTTTATATTTTGCAATAATTATTGTATTCTGCCAGAAAAGTGAGTACAATATAAGTGTTTTTGTGAATGCATATTCAAAGACGGAAATGGAGATTAGAAATTGAAATGAAATATCGCAATCAAATGAAAATCTTCATCGTAGGCGGTGGAGAAATCGGTAAATCACTTGCCGTACATCTGGCGCGTGACGGATACAGGGTCACTGTGATTGACAGGGAAGAGAGCGTAGTGGACAGCATGAGCAATACGGCAGATGTCATCAGCTTTCAGGGGAACGGCGCTTCCTATGCGACTTTAAAAGACGTAGGTGCAAATGAGGCAGATATCTTTATTGCAGTGACAGACTCAGATGAACTGAATATCTTAAGCTGTATGACCGCCCATATGATGGGGGCAAAGCATACCATAGCACGTATCAGAGATGTGGATTATGCAAGGCAGAATCGCTTTTATAAGGATAAATTGGGGCTTTCCATGATTATCAATCCGGAGATGGCAACGGCAATGGAAATCTACCGTCTGCTTCGCTTTCCGCTGGCTACCAGAGTTGAGGTCTTTGCAGGCGGCAGGGCAGAGCTGGTGGAGATGACGGTGGGAGAAGGATCTCCGCTGGATGCGAAATCCCTGATTGAAATCAACAAGAATATGGGAATTAATCTGTTGATCTGTGCAGTAGCCAGAGATGAGAAGGTGTTTGTACCGAAAGGCGATACTGTTGTAAAAACAGGTGATATTTTATATTTGACGGGAGCGGCAGAGGAATTTAGGAAATCTTTTAAGAAATTAAGATTACCGATTAAGCCGCTGCAGTCTGTTATGATTGCAGGAGGGGGACGTATTTCCTATTATCTTGCAGAAGTACTGCATAGGCAGGGAGCCAAGGTCACACTGATAGAGAAGCGCAGGGAGCTTGCTAGGGAGATTTCGGCTGCAATATCAGGTGCAGCGGTGATGTGCGATGATGCGCTTACTTATTTTGACTCTATGTCAAATGCGGATATTTCCAATACAGATGCTTTTATCGCCATGACGGAGAATGATGAATATAATCTGATTGCTGCTATGTTTGCGGAATCCCAAGGAATCAATAAAGTGGTGTCCCGTATCAATACGAAGTCCAGATTAAAGGTGCTGAAGTCGGGAAGCAGGATTTGTACGATTTCCAGAGAGGATGTTGCGGCGGACCGTATATTGGGATACAGCCGCTCTCTTTTGAACGCAGAGGATAATGATGCTGTAGAGTCTCTTTATCGTCTGATGGATGGAAAGATAGAATTTATTGAATTTAAAATTGATGAAAAAGATAAAAATCTGAATATTCCATTAAAGGATTTGAAGTTGAAGAGAAACATATTGCTTGGATGTATTATCAGGGATGGAAAGACAATCATTCCCAGAGGTGACGATATGCTTATGGCGGGAGACACGGCGCTGGTAGCAACCATAAACTGGCAGATTGTACGTCTCGAAGATATTTTTGCGGAGTAATAAGGATGTCATGAACAAGAGGATCATTATCAGTATTATAGGAAAAATTATATTGACAGAAGTTATATTGATGATACCGGCATTACTGATATCATTGTTTTACCAGGACGGAGATGCCTTAGGATTTATTTTTACAATCATACCGGCGACAATTCTGGGAATTGTTTTCACGCGCATCAGGCAGTCAGAAAAGAGGATGAGCAGCAGGGATGGATATTTTATCGTAGCAGCGGCATGGATCGTGATTTCCCTGATTGGCGCAATGCCGCTGTATCTAAGCGGCGGATTTGAAAGTTACTGGAGTGCGTTATTTGAAATCGTGTCTGGGTTTACGACCACAGGAGCTTCGGTTCTGGCAAAACCGGAAAAACTGGGACATGGTGTGCTCTTCTGGAGAAGCTTTACCCATTGGATCGGCGGAATGGGAGTTCTGGTGTTTGTGATGATGGTCATGCCCATGGAAAATGATAATTCTATGCATCTGGTGCGGGCAGAGGTTCCAGGACCTACGGCGGGCAAGCTGGTGCCGAGAATGCGGACGACTTCCATGATTCTGTATGGAATCTATGCATTTATGACATTGATACTGATTGTGCTTCTTCACATTTTCGGAATGCAGACTTTTGACAGCTTCTGTATTGCCTTTGGCACTGCCGGTACAGGCGGGTTTGCAGTGTCAAGCGCCGGCATAGCGGGGTACAACAGTCTGGCAATAGAAATCACGCTTGGCATATTTATGCTTCTGTTTGGTGTGAATTTTGGTGTTTATCATCTGATTATGCTTCGGAAATTTAAAGAAATTTTTATGATGGAAGAGGTAAAAGTTTATTTTGCAATCGTAGCGGCATCGACGGTTGCTATCGCATGTAATATCATACATTATGCAGGCGGGGCTTTGAATGCTTTGCGGCAGGCATTTTTCCAGGTGTCAAGTATTATTACCACGACGGGATTTGCCACAGTGGATTTTGAGTTCTGGCCGGAATTTTCCAAGCATCTTCTGGTGCTATTGATGATTGTGGGCGCCTGCGCAGGTTCCACCGGCGGCGGTATGAAGGTATCGAGAGTGCTCATTTTAGTAAAATCCTCCGTTGCGGAAATACGGCAGATCATTAATCCGAAAGAGATAGTGACCGTGAGACTCAACGGCAAGCCGGTGGACCGGAAGACTCTTAGTTCAACCAGGATTTATGCCGCTTCTTATATGATTTTATTGTGTGTGTTCACGCTGATTGTTTCTCTGGATGGTCTGGACTTTACCACAAATTTTACGGCGGTGCTGTCCTGCTTTAATAATATTGGTCCGGGACTTAATATGGTTGGACCGATGTCAAATTTTGGTGTCTATTCGGATTGGGCGCAGGTAGTGCTTTCAATAGCTATGCTGACGGGAAGACTGGAAATTTTCCCGATGTTCTTACTGTTTGCACGGTCAGCCCATGACAGATAGAAACAAACGCTGTCACACTTCGCGAGCCAGCTTATTGTAACAAACGCCAAACTAAAATAACGGGGGTAGTATGATGCGGGATTTGTTGGGGAAACTGGGAAAAGTAAAAAAGTATATCCAGATTCTATGCGGTGCGCTGGAAATGGTCATAGCAGTATTGATGCTGATTGGGCTTGCGTTTTCCATTTTTAGTCTGATCAGTAATGTGGAACTTTTTCAACAGCTGTTGACGGACACATCCGCATTCAGAGAGTATATGGATCAGGTTTTCATGCTGGTAATCGGTATTGAATTTCTGGTCATGCTGTGCAGACCTAGTTCGGAAAATGTAATCGATGTTCTGATTTTCCTTGTGGCAAGGCATATGATCGTGATAGATACCACACCCTATCAGGATTTTGTATCCGTAATCAGTGTGGCTCTGTTATGTATCGTGCGAAGGTACTTGCGGAATAATAAGGAAAACCGAGAAGAGAAAAAGCATGCAGATTCCGGTGACAATAAAATAATTGATCCAAAAGAGTAACAAACGCTGTCACGCTTCGCGAGCCAGCTTATTGTAACAAACGCTGCCACGCTTCGCGAGTCAGCTTATTGTAAAAAGGCGGTCCACAGAGGACCGCCTTTTTACATAATAGCTTTGTATTGTTTCCATTAATAAGTCATAGCTTGCTCTTCACCGTTCATAATACGGAGAGCGCCCTGTGCCAGAGCAAGAAGTTCATCTTCACCGGGATATACAGTGATAGGAGCGATGAATCCAGCTCTTTCTTTTAGACCGCTTACAACTACTTTATCATAAGCGATGCCGCCGGTGACGATAATCTGGTCTACTTTTCCTTTGAGGACACACGCCATGGAGCCGATATCTTTGGCAACCTGCATGATGAATGCTTCGCGGATTTCTGCTGCCTTTTCATCGCCGTCGTTCACCATTTTCTCTACATCGCGCATATCGTTTGTGCCTACATAGGCATTGAAGCCGCCGTTACCAACGATTTTCTTGTACACTTCTTTTTCTGTATATTTTCCGGAGAAGCACATTTTGATCAGTGCACCGGAGGGAACTGCGCCAGCTCTTTCAGGTGAGAAAGCACCGTCTCCGTCTAATGCATTGAATACATCAACGACGCGTCCTTGTTCATGTGCACCTACAGAGACACCGCCGCCCATGTGAACTACGATCAGATTGTAGGAGTCGTAGGGTTTGCCCTGTTCTTTCGCATAGCGTTTTGCAACGGCCTTCTGGTTCAGTGCGTGGAAAACGCTGGTGCGGGGCAGTTCCGGTACGCCGGAGTATCTGGAGATGGGCATCAGCTCATCAACCACGACAGGATCTACGATATAGGAAGGAACGCCGATAGAATCGCCGATTTCCCGGGCAAGAATGCCGCCTAAGTTGGAAGCGTGCTGACCTTGTTTTCCTATTTTTAAATCTTCTAATAAATCATCGCTTACAGCGTAAGTGCCGCCGGGAATGGGCTTTAACATACCGCCGCGGCCAACAATAACCTGCAGGGATTTGATATCAAAATTCTTTTCTGCAAGGAGATCAAGGATAATCTGCTTGCGGAAATCCTTCTGGTCTACGATAGAAGCATATTTTGCAATTTCTTCTGTAGAGTGACGAAGGGTCTCTTCAAATAAGAGGGTCTCATCTTCAAACACACCAATTTTGGTGGAGGTGGAACCGGGATTGATAATTAAACTTTTGATAGCCATTTGCTTTCCTCCATAATAAAATATTTTACTGATTCTGCATTGCGTGGGCAACAACAGCGCCTAAAGCAATGGAATTTACCTTTGTCTCAAAGTCATCGGAACGGGAAGTTAAGATAACGGGAGCCTTTGTTCCGGTAAGGATGTTTCCGTTGACAACTTTAGCGGTATGTACCAGACATTTGTATACAAGATTTCCGGCATGAATGTCAGGGAAAAGAAGGATATCTGCATCGCCCTGGATAGCTCTGTCGGTAGCGCCTTTGTGCTTAGCAGCTTCGGGGTCGATGGCAAGGTCTAAGGATAAAGGTCCGTCTACGATACATCCGGTAATTTTTCCGTCTTTATTCATCTGCGTCAGTTCACCTGCTTCTACGGTTGCAGGCATCTTGGGATTGACGACCTCGACTGCTGCAAGAGGAGCCACCTTGGGATTTTCGATGCCGCAGGCACTGGTGATTTCAAGTGTATTGTTGATGATGTTGACCTTATCTTCCAGTGTGGGATAAGGAATAAATGCCACGTCTGTTAAGAAGAGGAGATGGTCGATACCCTCAATTTCAAATACGCATACGTGGGATAAGGGTTTGCCGGTGCGCAGTCCCACTTCTTTATCAAGGACGCTCTTTAAAAAGCCTTTGGTATCAATCAGTCCTTTCATGTACATATCAGCTTTTCCATCATGGACTAACTTAACTGCGGTGAGTGCCGCTTCGGTGGTATCTTCTACATTGATAATTTCAAAACCGCTTAAATCCATATTTAAGGAAGCAGCAATATCTCTGATTTCCTTTTCATTACCAACTAAGATCGCATCTGCAATCTTTCTTTCTTTGGCAGCTTTGACCGCCTCAAGCACGGCAGAGTCCTGGGCAACAGCAACGGCAACTTTTTTCGTGCCGCATTCATTGACTTTGGCAATTAAATCAGCAAATGTTTTACTCATTTCTTTTCACCTCGTATGATTTGTTTTATTTTGATTTTTTGGATAATTACTTCGTTAAAATAATAACACTGATGAATGGAAAAATCAATAATATAGAAGGGGGTTTTGGGAGTTTTGAAATACTAAAAATCAAAAAACGTATAATATCCTTTGTTTATCATATAATATTAGGAAAACATGCAATTTGAAAGGATTTGAATGATTATTGTTGCATTTTGCATTAATCCATATTATGATGGAGATAGAAAGGAAGTGATAGTATGACTACTGTAAGCCTTCGATTTGATGATGAGATGAAAAAGCAGCTTGATGAGATGTGTGATGAAATGGGAATGAATCTTACCACCTTTTTCATGATTTATGCAAAGAAAGCTTTGCGGGATCGCCGAATTCCCTTTGAGGTAACAGCTCCTTTGGATCCTTTTTATTCAGATTCCAACATGGAACAGTTAAGGAAAGCGAACCAACAGATCAAAAACGGGCAGATAATCGTAAAAACAATGGAAGAACTGGAGGCTATGGAGTGTGAGTAAAATCACATTTGCTGAGGATGCGTGGGAGGAATACCTCTACTGGCAGTCGCAGGATAAAAAGACTCTGAAGAAAATAAATAGCTTGTTAAAATCCATACAACGTGCACCATTTACTGGTGAAGGAAAACTTGAACCGCTAAAGGATAGCCCGGACGGTGAATGGAGTAGAAGAATCAATGAAAAAGACAGACTTGTTTATATAGTCAGTAAAGAAAATATTACTATAATCCAGTGTAAAGGGCACTATAATGACAAATAGGCCTAAAAGATTCATCTGCTGCTGGAGCTGATCTTTTATGTGTTTCTGCAGAAGTATATTATTGGAGGAATGACCGCGGGGGCTGTGAAGGGATAGAGGAGGCAGATAAAATAAAAAGATGTAATCATAGTCTAACCAGGCACAGGTTATGGAATCTGCGCCTGGTTATTTTCTAGGCATACTTTGTACAGCCTTTTTTCTAAACCGTATCGATTCATAGTTTCCTCTTTTGAATATAAGAATTTGAAGCCTCCAAAGAAGTATTGTAGGTCATCGTCACAGAAAAATCTTTTTAATCGGTTATCGTCCGTCATAAATAAATGCTTTTCGATTTCGGTACCTCTGCCTGCGCCGTAGTTGATATCATTGATGGAGTTTACTCTTAAAATCAGGTGCCCATCTGGGGATAGTACCCGCTTAATTTCATTGATGATGTTAAAGGTATCTTTTTCTCTGAAATAGTGTAGACATAGGTCAGCTATAATCAGCTCTGTGGAATGATTGTCAAAGGGAAAACCATCAAGCATGTTGAAGCATCTTGTATCAAACACTTCGGGAAAATTTGATTTGATGTTTGAGATGGCATTAGGTGACTGTTCACAGGAAATGACTTTCTTTCCTTTTTGGATTAAATACAAGGTATCATTCCCGCTGCCGCACCCCAAATCAATTATGGGGGTAGAGCATGATGAGATGATGCGACTGAAATCTTCTAGCCAATTATCTGTTTTTATCTCGGCTCTTTTATAGCTGGTATGTACTTTATTCCAATGTTCTAAAGATCTTTCTGCTTCGTAATTCATCTTTTTCACCTCAATATATTGTTAGTGCGATTTAAGTTTAGCATAGAGAGAACGATAAGGACAAGGGTTCAGATATTATTATCAATGTAGTATAAAACTATGATGCATTTGTGATGTATAATGATAATGTAAATTAAAAAGGATTCTTACGGAAGCTTGGGAGGAATTTTAATGCATAAAAAATGTGTTAGCAGATGTATTATAGCAGGAATATTTTGTACCATCCTTATGACTGGCTGTACGTCAATACCAGCGAGTAGTCCGGCAAGGGAAATTTCAAAGGAAATTGTCAATATCGAAATGAAAAATGTTTTGGAGGGTTTTACAGAACAGATACAAAATGCTAAGAGTCTGTTTCGGGAAGAAATCTTTGAATTTTACGATATTGTAGAGGAAGCCGAAGTATCAGAAGTATCAGATAAGGAGCTTGAAGAGTGGTGCAAAAAAATGCTGGAGGACAACCTGTTACAAGATGGAAAGTTCAGATTAGCAGCATGCGAAATATCTGATTTGGATCAAAATGGACAGAAGGATATGATCGTAATGGTTGTCAAACCTGGAGATTCATGTATAGATGCTCCTGGCCGTATATATATTTATTTTAATGATGAACCTCTTTATTGCTTTGAGGATGAAGATGAGGATTATGATAAGAGAGAGATTTCTACTTATGATTTAGGGTTTTACAATAGATGCCAGGCGGGAGATATAGATAATGATGGAAATCTGGAATTGATGATTTCGATTTATAATGGGGGAAATGGAGGAACAGGTGGAAGAGAACATATTATCTTGAAACATAAAGATAATACATTTGAGGAAATGGAGTTATCCGAAGATATGGGAGAAAAGAATGTATGGGAACTTTACGTGTCGGTAGATATGGGGAATCGGGAGAATTTATATGAGGCTTACTGTCCATATCTGGATGATACAGTAGAGTTTTCTTCTGATAATGCATATCCCTTTGAGAGTAAAAATGCTGGGAGAGGAGCAGGCAGTAATTGCCGTGGCTTTTATGATTACAGATGCGTAGAGTATGAAGGGAAAAATGCTTTGCAATGCTCTGAGTATCTGTATGGTGAGGGAGGAATTGCGCATTCCGTAGGCCGTGCAGAGTTTATTATTGTATGGGATGAAGAGGGAAGATGCGATGTTGCGAAGTGGTGGGTAGAATCATGGTGACCTCTTTCGGACAAAAGAGAGCAAGTAATGTCGGGACACAATAAATTTCAGGAAGTATACTGTAGTCACAGCAGGGAGGTAAGTGATTATGGAATGGACAGAGGCGATAAAGGAAGCAGTCAGTTTCATTGAAAACCACATAACAGAAGATATTACGATGTATGATGTGGCCAGTCATGTTAATATCTCACCCTTTTATTTCAATAAAGGGTTCAGCATACTGTGTGGATACTCGATGGCGGAATATATAAGAAACCGCAGACTGGCGCTCGCAGGAGAAGAGCTGATTGGAAGCGATATTACGGTGATAGAGCTTGCGATGAAGTATGGATATGATTCTCCTGATAGCTTTACCAAAGCCTTTTCACGATTTCATGGGTGCACACCTTCAATTGTGCGGAAAAACGGAGCCATGCTCAAAGCGTTCGCACCGCTGAAATTAACAATATCATTGAAAGGCGGTTATATCATGGACTACAGAATTACAAAAAAAGAATCCTTTACGGTTCTGGCATCATCAGAGAAGTTCAGCTACGATAATGCAAAGCAGGCAGTACCTGTATTTTGGCAGGAGCATTATGCCAAGGGAAATGGAAAATATGTATGCGGAATGTTTGGAATCAACATTGATCCACAGATGGGAAACGAAACATTTGAATATCTGATAGCAGACATTTATAATCCATCTATAGATATTCCAAATGGATTCACTGTAAAGACAATTCCCGCATTCACGTGGGCGGTTTTTCCATGTAGGGGTGCACTCCCACATTCTTTGCAGGATGTAAATATCAAAATATTCTCGGAATGGCTTCCTGCACTGCAGGATTATGAGTTTGCGGCAGGGTATTGTGTGGAGATGTATGACGCGCCGGATAAATATTCTGGTGGAACACAGGATGAAAATTACTATACAGAGATATGGATTCCGGTTAAGAAGAAATAACAATTTGCTCATGATCCTTGTCTTTGATTATAAAGTGAGTCAGGCAAATGAAGAATGAGAAATAAAATGATCGGAGGCAGGGATCAGTGAATAAAGAGTGGTCTGAGTTATGCAAAAATGTGCAAAATCAAATCAAAAGAGAAGAGACATTTCAAGAAGGGATTGAAACGCTCTTAAAACTTCGTCAAATTCTGAGCGATGAAGTGTACCGTTTTAAGGCAGAATTGGACAGAGAAGAATTTAATGCAATGCCTTTTCTCAATGCTGATGGTTATCACAGCAAAACGATTGCATACTCCATCTGGCATATTTTCCGCATAGAGGATATTGTTGCCAATACGCTTGTAAAAGGCAATGAACAAGTATTTTTTAAGAAAAACTATCAGGAACGCATTGGCGCGTCAATCATTACAACTGGGAATGAACTTGTGAAGCAGCAGATTGCGAATTTTTCAAGAACGCTGGACTTACAAGAACTATATCAATACCTTATGGATGTAAAGAACTCCACCGACGATCTCCTGAAATGTTTATCTTATAAAGATTTAAAAAGAAAAATGACAGATAAGGATAAGGCGTATTTGAAATCATTAGAAGTAGTGAGCACTGATGAAAGAGCTTATTGGTTAATTGACTACTGGTGCGGAAAAGATGTCAGAGGATTGATTCAAATGCCTTTTTCACGACATTGGATTATGCACATTGAAGCATGTATACGTATTAAGAATAAGATGCATCCTGACTGACAAATTTTTATTATCTTGACAGAAAATCTAAACATCGGTTATTGAAATCCTTTGCCTCCTCATATGCTGCGTGCCCCAGATTTTCGTAAATGAACAGTTCACTGCCATTGATTTTTCCAGATAATTCAGAGGCAGAAGCAGTTCCTACAATCTTGTCGCACGCTCCCCCAATGACGAGTGTTGGGCATACAATCTTATCTAATTCAGTATATGCATTGTGCTGCACACAGGAGGCAGCCTGTATGAGAAATCGATTAAAACTTTTTGGTTTACCTATACGCCCAAGCAGTGGATAAAGAAAGCGATATTTGTTCAGGTAACTTTGGGAGTATGACTTCTCTGCAGTGTCGATTATTAAATTTTTATAATCTCCCCGCGCTGCCATCTGGAGCCAGGTATCAATGACTTCCTGCATGATTTCATTTGTTCTTGAGGCTGTTACAGCCAGTATGAGTTTATCAACTAAATCAGGATGATCGATCGCAAGATACTGGGCGATCATACCGCCCTGGGATACGCCGAGGACATCTGCTTTTGAAATGCCAAGGACATTCAATGCCTTCGCCTGATCTTTTGCCATTTCCCTTGTAGAATATCCCTCCTGCAGGTGATTTTTCCGGCTGAAAACGTACACAGTATATTTTTGGGCATACATGTGGTATGCCATGGCTAAAACGAGGGCCTTCCCTTTCACTGTAGACAATCCATCGCCAAGGCCGGGCAGCATGACCAGAATTTTGCTTCCGCTTCCAAAAGAAATATAATCCATATCTGAGTTTCCTACACGGACATTTCCGCCTTTTGCATGATAAAACATGATAATCCTCCTATTTTCCAAGTCCTGTTTTTAGTATTTCTAAGTGTTCTGATAAGCTTGCCGTATATTCCTGTCTGATTGTTTCAAAATCGCTATTGCCTTGGATTTGAATCTGGCTCAAAAAATCTTCATTAAATCCCTTAAGGAACCACTTTATGATTTCAAGCGTCTTTTGCCTGTCCCACCGGAATTGTGCCGTGTCAACATCCTTCATAAACCAATAATATAGGTCTTGTTCTTTTGAGCCATATTTTAACAAAGTTTTTTTGTAGATTTCTGTGTCGCTTTTGGCAAATGCTTTGATAATCATTTTTGATTTTTCAGGATATTGAATATACCAGGAAAATTCTAAAACAGAATAGGCTATGATTCGTTGACACAATTCAGTTGGAAGAGTATTCGCCCTTTCTTTTAAACCGGAAATAAGCTCGGCTGTGATTTTGTCAAGGATATAGAAGTAAAAATCCTCTTTTGTTGGAAAATATTTGAATAAACTTCCCTTGCTGATGCCAGCTTTTTTCACAATTCGGTTTGTGGAACTGTTTTCGAAACCATAGTCTGCAAATTCAGAAAGTCCGGCTGTAATAATGGTTTGTTTCTTTTCGTCATTTAGTTCGAAAAATAAGGCGGTTGGCATAGGAACCTCCTGGATGACCACCTGGTCATCGTTTTTGGATTATATAAGTGACCGCATGGTCACTAAAATTATTATATTAAACATAAATTTATTTGTCAAGGATTTCCATTGGTAACACGTTTTCAGTCCCAATTAATAGCGTTATGGGAAATAGTGCCATTTTCAGAAATATCTTTTTCTGCTTTTTCTAATGCGTGTCTTTCTGATGATGTTACCTTTGTGAAATCTGGATCCCATGCAATAACTAACTTCTTTATAAATTCAAGAGCAAAGTTTTGATCGGCTTCTGGCAATATTTCCATTAGGCTTACAGCTTCTTTTACTGCGCTGCTCATATAAAACACTTCCTTTCTACTTATAAATGTCGCCTCTTGTATCAACATTCATAATATATAATATTTCAATTTTTTCATCTTGTTTATAGTTATATATTATTCTGTATTTTCCTATTCTTAACCGTTTCCGACTGTCCCGATAGCCTTGTAATGTTTTTATATCACCTTTTGGTGGATTTTCTGTCAATCCTTCAATACCTGCTTTAATTCGTTGTTTTGTCGGTCTATCTAATGATTCGATATATTTAACTGCATTTCTGGCATACTCAATTTTCACTTTACTAGTCTCCTGTTTACACTTATTATAGCAAATTTATATCGTACAATACAAGAAAAAAGAAAGGTTTACCAGCTTTCAAAAAATTTAATCCCCAAATTATAGCACCACATTCATCGTTTGAGAGCTGGGATATCATTTTATCAATTTTCATTGCTATATCTCTTTAAATATTTTGAGAAGTTTCTCATTAGCATATGTGCCAAAGCAAGATTGAATACAATGACAGAAACTCCTATAAAGCTGTAAAATAGCACTTGATAAAACGAATATTCAAGTAAGTATACGCTTTTATAAATCACATATATGCTTACAGGTAAAGCAATGATACTTGTGATTAAGCAGGGGATATACTTCCTTATAACGATAGATTGTACGATATGTATTAAAAAGTGAAATGTACAGCCAATAAATCCTCCTATCCATAATCCATACCAATTTGTAAATATAGATATTAGGCAAAGGGAAATACATAAAAGCAATTCTTCAAATACTGCAAAAGCAAAGCCTTCTGAAGATGTCTGCTCATATTGCCTTATAATTATAGGATATTTTTCCCTAAGAAAATTTTGATTATGATTCAACCACGGAATAAAGCCTATTATTTCTTCCATATCGTGAAATATAAACAACAACGGAAATAACCAGATATATGATAACATAATTTTTCTCCTTTCCTACCTGTCCTTTAGCGACACTCTATAAAAAGTAAACACTTGTAACCTTTTCGACTGCATGATAAGATATTCACTGATAAAAAGCAATACTTTTACGGAAAGTGACACTATTTTAATCAAAAGTGTCAGAAAGGAATTATATGAATCCAACACAAAATCCCAGTGCATTACGCTCCAAAAAAGTAATTACTGAATCCCTCTTGCTCCTTATGAAGAAATATCCCTATACAGAAATAACGGTAAAGCAAATTCTTTTAGAAACGGATATATCCCGAAAAACTTTTTACCGTAATTTTTCGTCTAAAGATGATGTGCTGGATGCTTATATAGAAGCAATTCTGCAAAACTATGTTGAGACTTTGGCGGAAAATGAGAATTATTCCTTTATTAAGATGCTCGATACGATTTTTGACCTATGTGAGGAGTATAAAGAATTTCTATTAATTCTCCGGGATTATGGGCTCTTATATTTACTTCTTGTAAAGTTAAATTCCATCATTCTCACGGAGCATTATAAAATAGCCAAATGTCATTCTGCCAGTCAAAGAAATCTGATCAATCAGTCGCTTTCTGAATATATTGTATCTTTTAATATTGGCGGTGTATGGAATGTCATTGTAAGATGGCTCGAAAATGGCATGAAAGATTCGGCTGATGACATAAAAGCATCGATTGTTTATTATCTATCTGATATCAAAAATATTGATTGCCGCGAACTATGATTAAAAAATGCTTGACAAAGCGACATGCGTGACGCATAATAAAAAGCGACACAAGTGACGCGAAAAGAGGAGGGATAAGAGTGAGCACGAAAGGAGATAAAACCAAACAAGATATTCGGGAAAAGGCATATCAGTTGTTTGCGGAAAAAGGGTTCAAAGATGTCACAATGAAAGATATTTGCGAACAAACGGGGCTTAGCCGGGGGGGATTATATCGCCATTACGAAAGCACCGAACAAATATTTCTGGAAATTATCAACCATTTTTCTGATGAGCAAAAGATTGAGATATCTACTAAAATCAAACAACGCATTCCGGCATCTTTGATCTTAGATGAACTGCTTTCAAGATATGCAAGTGAAATGCGTGACTGCGAAAATTCTTTCAGCCTTGCCATCTGTGAATTTTTTAGTGATCCTGCAATCTCCAAAGCGGATAATTCTGTAATGAAGCAGTATGAAATTTCGAAATCTGCGTGGGTAGAACTAATTAATTATGGGATAAGTACGAAAGAATTTAATCGTGTAAATCCGGAATCTGTTTTCCATGTAATCGTATTTGCATATCAAGGGGTGCGAATGTATAGCAGGCTGATGAAAATAGAGCATGATGTTCCGAATCAAATAATAAATGAAATTAAAAGGCTTTTACTGCCAGGGGAGATTTGAAATGGATAAAAATATTTGTTTGGTAAGACCAACATTAGAATTAAAAGAAAAAGCGCTTGAATATCGTAAAGAACATTTTGCACATGGAGAAAATATTATCAATGGAAGTGAGCTTTTCGATAAGATAGAAAACTATGAGGAATGGCTGTCTGCTGTAACCTTAAATACCGATCCCAAAACGGTAAATGAAAATTGGGTAGTTACAGATACCTTTTTTGCAGTCAGGGAAAATGACAATAAAATAATCGGCATGATTGATTTGAGACATACATTAAATGAATTTCTGAAAGATTTAGGTAATTGCGGATATAGTGTACGCCCTTCTGAAAGAAAAAAGGGATATGCAACGGAAATGTTGCGGCAGATTTGTAATATTGCGAAAGGATATGGTTTGCCTGAATTAAAGCTGTCCGTCACCCCCGATAATTTTGCTTCTGTCCGTACCATACAGAAGAATGGAGGTGTTTATAGTTATAGTTTCAATTTTGAAAGTGAAGAGGCAGACGTATATATCATCAAATTGGTGGTGGAGGGCTTACCCTGACAGGATTCCAGAAACAGGCGAGCATAACACCCTGCGAACTTGCAGTCATACACCAAAAGAAAGAAGTGCGAGATAATCGCACTCCTTTTATTATACCTGAAACTGTTGTATTGTTGTCTGTAAAGAGGAAATACTATTCATTACATCCTGCGTCTCTTCTGAAACAGTTTCACTCGCATAAGTAATTTCCTGTAAATTCCCGTTTACAGACTGCATAGCCGTGTCTAATTCTTTCTGTGACAGGTTAATAGTATCCAAAATCTCATTGATACTAGTAATAGAGCTTCGTAGATCCTCTGCATTTTCGCTTAACATATTGCTGACCTGCGCATAGTATGTTGCGTCTTCCTTGTAATTGTCTGCAAGCGTTTCCAGCTTATCGTAATCCTTCAGCACAACTTCATCAAGAAATGTGATGATGTGATTACTTGCTTCAGAAAGTGCGCCTACACTGCTTAAAACCTTTTCTATCAACGTATTTACTTTTTCTATCTCACTACCTGTAGTCTCGCTCAGCTTTTTGATTTCCTCCGCAACTACGGCAAAACCCCGTCCGACTTCGCCTGCCCGCGCCGCTTCAATAGATGCATTCAGAGAAAGTAAATTCGTCTGTCCGGCAATTTCACTGATAGCCTGAGATACTTCTGCTATCTGACTGATTACCTTGGTTTCTTCAATGGCAGTTCTCAGTTTTTCCCGGCTATCTACAGTCACTTTAATAGCATTTCCTTTATCTTCCAGCAATTCCGGAACCATCTGTTCTACTCGTTCAATGATTTCCCTTGCACGCCCCGTAACGGTCTGTGCACTTTCAGCCAATTCATCAATTGCATCCGTTACATCTTTACAAGTGCGGTCTATATCTCCAATACTCTGTGTCTGTCCCGCTACACTTGCCCCGGTTTCCTCCATGATTGCACTGATTTCAGTTATATTTCCGTTCATTTTGGAAACATGAGTGTTTGTAGCGGATATCATATCCTGAATATGTATCGTTTCCTGCTGCGTTTTACGAATCGTGGAAATGACTCTGTTTTCCAATTCACTTTTTAAATAGCTGATTTCTTTTACCTCTGATTTTTCAGGCTTGCAATTCTGATTTCCGATTACTTTTTCTTTTACAAATTTCTTCAACTCGCTAAGTGGCTTTAACATTACGGAAATAACAATATTCAGCACAATGATTGATAATACAAGTAGAACGGTATCCGCCGCTAAAGGGAACATTAAATTACTGCTGACTTTGTTGCCTATTACGGATGTGCTTTGGGTAATACCTATCTTCCACCCGGTGTTTTCTATCGGCCTTACTATGCAGTACTTTTTCACACCATCATAATCAGTAAATGTGGATACGTCACTGTTTTCCAGATCGACTTGTAACATATCAGTCAAAACAGTATTTCCTTCTTCCTTAGGTAAATACGCTTCATTTTCATGTGTAATTACACTGTTGTCTTCCGCCAGCAGGAAGGTTTGTATACTTTCGTCTGTACTTACATTTTTTACTATTCCAATCAGATTATCAATCGTAATGTCTGCAAGAACAACAGCCTGTTCGCCATCAATTTTACAAGGCACAGCAATGGAAATTATCATCTGCCCTGTCGCAAAATCCGTATAAGGAGCTGTATAGATCAATCCGCCCTTTGAAATTGCATCCGTCCACCAGCTTCTGGTCGTAGGATCAAGGTCAAGACTGGAATGGTCTGCCGGAAGAACGCCGCCATTATATCCAAAGCAGCAATAATACATAAGGGCATTGTCATTATTCGCCAGATTAGCTTCCAAAAAGTCCATAATAGCTTTTGTATCTTCCTTATCCATGGTCTCTAATGCACTTTTCATCGTTTCGACTACATTTGCCTGTCCAACAAGCCATTCATCAATAATGTCGCTGGTACTCTCTGCTTCTGTGGAAAGTACACTGTGTTCACTTGTTTTTAACGCATCACTCAGCACAATACTGTTAATCACACCGGTTACAGCAATAATCAGAATTGTACTTAATGCTACATAAAGAATGATACGTCCTTTAATACTTCCCCAAAAAGACTGCTTTTCACTTTTCATTTTCGCAAATATCCTCCTAGTATAACAAGTTACATGTCTGCCCAATACATTAACTATATTACATCAAACCTAGTTTTATCGGCATAATTCTATGTATATTTCTATATTAAGACATACATCTTACTATACCATTTTGAGGCTTATTTTGCAATTTGATTAAGCCTTACTTTTCCAGATAGAAAATTTTTCGGCTTTATGATAGAATACTTTCACTTGAAAAATATGACAAATACTGCAAGCAACACAATTTTGAAAGTGAAGAAGCAGATTTCCGATGTTTATATGAGGGATGGCGAGTGGTATATTGAATACGAAACAAGCGATACAGAGAGAATTTTTAAAGTTTTCAATGCAATATATTCAAAACAATTGGGATGCTGTATATGCCTTTTTGATAACCCAGCCTAATGCACGATTTATTGCTATTGGATGCAGCATCCTGATGAAGTGAATGATGAAAAATTATTTGATATGGTACAGTCAACAATAAACTCTATGATACAGGTCTTGTAATAGCTTTCTTAAAAAGAGGGCTATTTTTTGGACATTTTTTAAGTTTGTGTAGTGTCGTCAGTTCACGCTTGCTTTTAAAATAAAATTGTAAATTTGAATTAAAAGCAGGAGGAAACGGTGATGAAAACGAGAGCTGATAAACATGATTTTAAATTTGACGTGAGAGCGTCTGTATATGATGAACAATTTGAGGGTAAGTTTTCAGAAAGGGTCTACAGGCTGGTTACAGAGACGATTGAGTTAAGTCCGGGCGATAAGATTTTAGATGTAGGGTGTGGGACGGGAACGATATTGCGGCGGCTCAGCGATACATGTGCTATTGAAGGATTTGGAATAGATATTGAAGA
This sequence comes from Lachnospiraceae bacterium, assembly GCA_014804785.1. Lineage (GTDB taxonomy): Bacteria > Bacillota > Clostridia > Lachnospirales > Lachnospiraceae > Suilimivivens. The sequence continues at coordinate 51,003 of JAAUZD010000020.1, read as the reverse complement.
AAAAATGATAGAGCAGGCAAAGATAAAATGCCCTTGGATGAACATACAAAAAGGCGATTGCAGCAATATGTCATTTGAGGATGAAACATTTGATAGTGTGATAGCATGTATGACTTTTCATCATTTCTATGACCAAATAGCCTTTGCAAAAGAAGTATCCCGGGTTTTAAAAACTGGCGGAAAGCTGTATATTGCGGATCCTGCTTTCCCTATGTTGATTAGAAAAGCAGTCAATGCAATAATAAACAGGCATGAGCTAATAGGTAAATTTTGTGGAAACAAAGAGATCGAACAGATTTTTAAGCCATACAATTTAGTGTGGAAAAAGAAAAAAGGAATGGCATTTTTTCAGTTAATCGTGTTTGAAAAAGTGGTGGAAAGGGTAGGAAGAAAATGTTTGAAAATATAGAATGGATTTTTTTTGATATGGGCTCAACACTTGTTGATGAACACTTAGTATACGAACACATCTTTCGGGATATTGCAGAACTTACAAATTTGGAATATCAATATATTTATGAAGAGGCACTGAAATTCTATAAGCAGAACAAAAAAGGTGATATTGAATTAGGAATAAAGTATAATCTTCCTAAAAGGAAATGGCATATTGAAGATGAAGTTTTATATGAAAATGTGCCTCAATGTCTCAAAATATTAAGCGAAAAGTATAAAATTGGTGTTATTGCAAATCAGCCTTTAGGGACAGAAATCAGACTGGAAAAATGGGGGATTTTACAATACATTGATTTGGTCATCGCATCAGCAGAAGAGGGAGTATCAAAACCGAACCTCAAGATTTTTGAAATTGCTTTACAAAGAGCGAAATGTGAAGCTGACAAAGCGGTAATGGTTGGGGACAGAATTGACAATGATATTGTCCCGGCTAAGAAAATGGGAATGCATACAATATGGATAAAACAGGGATTTGGATGTTATTGGTCAATAAGTGGAGAGGACGAAAAAGCTGATTTTGTCGTTGGTGAAATTATAGAATTATGCGATTGCTTATAACGGAAAAGGCATTTACTGCATATGCGCTTGAACTTACTGATAAGCTTTGATTAGAAACCATGTTTGCTTTTTTCAGCAGATGTGGTTTCTTCTAACATTAGGTTTTCAAGCCTTGAAATATCAGGAAAAACAATCTTTTTCCCACGTGCGTGAAGCTGTAGTATTCTTTTCATCTTTGTGCTTACTTCGGTCTGTATGGAGTATTTAACGGGGACGGGATTATTATTACGGGTATGTATATGATCAAGATATTTTTCTGTAATTGGAAACATGTTTTGCAAAAGAAATGCAGCCTGTTTTCCGTCATATTCTCCCATGACAATAGTTAGACAGTTTCCATATTTTTCTATTTGTTTATTATAAATTGTTTGGAATTTTTTAACACGACTGCTGAGAGGAACAAGCCAAAGCAAAGATGTTCTTTTATCACGCATACAGTAAAACGTTGGGCGGTAATTGCCATTTTCCTTATTTTGCATGAGGTTTGGATCGTTTGCCTTTATAAAATATTCGTCTTTAATATGATAAACGTATCCTTCTTGGTAATCCATAATATTTTCTCCGTAAAAATAGCCTTATCACCTAAGCGATAAGGCTAGAGTTTTCAAGCCGGACATTTATTAGACGCTTCCGGTAAGCGAACAATATTTTCAAGCCGTACACTTATTAGTCGCAAACGGTGTGCGAACAATATTTTGCTTGCGGATTGTTCCGCCTCTAATAGTATTTTATGAGATAGTGTAGAATATGTCAAATAAATTTTTTTTTGTAACAGTTCAGCATTCTAGCTGAACTGTTACAATAATTAATCTGTTTTTGACTGCCGCAGTGGTTATTTGCAGTCAGATGTGGTATGTTATAATTACAGGCGAGGAGCCAGCACAGGAAGAATAAGAACTGAAAGCCAAGCCAAAGGAACTGGCAAATCGCAGATTGAGAAAGGAGAAGGGGCATTATGGAACAGGATTTCGTAAAGAACAGTAAAAAATTTGGTTTTGGATGTATGCGTCTGCCGATGCAGGGTGGGAATATTGACTTTGAAGAATGCAACCGCATGGTGGATGCTTTCATGGAAGCGGGGTTTACTTATTTTGATACTGCAAAGGGCTATCTTGGAGGTTTGAGTGAAGTCGCTGTCAGGGAGTGTGTTGTAAAACGTTATCCAAGAAAAAGTTTTACGATTACAGACAAACTGACTATGAATTTTTTTAATAAAGAATCCGATATCAGAAAGGTCTTTGAGGAACAGCTTGAAACCTGTGGGGTATCTTATTTTGATTATTATTTGATGCACGCACAGGGGAAAGTAAATTATGAAAAATACAAAAAGTGCCGTGCGTATGAAGTGGCGCAGGAATTAAAGGCAGAGGGAAAAATCAGACACGTTGGTCTGTCATTCCATGATAATGCAGAATATCTGGATATGATTTTGACGCAGCACCCGGAGATTGAACTTGTACAGATACAGCTTAACTATGTAGATTATGATGATCCCGGAGTGCAGAGCAGGAAATGTCTTGAAGTATGTGAAAAGCATAACAAGCCTGTCGTGGTCATGGAGCCTGTCAAAGGCGGAAGCCTTGTAAATCTTCCGCTTGATGCAGATGAAATTCTAAAAGGTTTGAACGGCGGGAGTAATGCAAATTACGCAATCCGCTTTGCGGCAAGCTGCAAACAGGTGTTTATGGTACTTTCGGGAATGAGCAGTTTAGAGCAGATGCAGGATAACTTAGGTGCTATGAAAGACTTTCAGCCACTGAATGCAACAGAATATGCTGCCATAGAAAAAGTATGTGAAATCTTTAAGGCACAGAATTTGATTCCATGTACTGCCTGCCGATATTGTACAGATGGCTGCCCCCAAAAGATACTGATACCGGATTTGTTTGCAGATATGAATGCCAAGAAGCAGTATCATGATTGGAACAGCGATTACTATTATAGTCAGGTACATACACAAGGTCATGGGAAGGCAAGTGACTGTATTAAGTGCGGAAAATGTGAAAAAGTCTGCCCACAGCATTTGGAGATTAGAAATCTGCTGGAGAAGGTGTCAGAAGTGTTTGAAAAATAAGAAGAAAATGTTGCATTTATGAAGAAGTATATATAGTGGTAAAATCATAAACATAGAGCAGGAAGAATGGGGCATCAGAAATGATGGTGAACAAGAATGAAGCAAAGAGATTTGAAATGAACGAGGAAGAGAATATAGCGGCAACTAAAAAAGGTTTTGAAGCAAGCTTTAAAGAGGGAAAGTTGTATGACAGACAGACGCAGGATACAGAACATCTTGAACGCATTATCGAAGTGTTGCATATCCAAACAAATGATACAATACTGGATTTAGGAACGGGAACAGGTTATGTTTCTCTTGAAATTGCAAAGAGATATAAAAATGCAAATGTTATCGGGTTAGACATTGTTGAAAAAGCTTTACAATCTAATCGAGATAAGGCAGAAAAGCAAAACCTAAATAATATCAAATTTGTATCCTATAATGGAATAGACTTTCCCTTTGAAGATAATTTCTTTGATTTAATCGTAACAAGATATGCACTACACCATTTTCCGAAGATAGAATATACTTTTAAGGAATTGGCACGAGTGATAAAAACGGGTGGAAAACTTGTAATTGCAGACCCCACGCCGAATGAAGATGATGCGCCTCGATTTGTAGATGCCTATATGAGAATGAAGTCAGACGGGCATATAAAGTATTATACAAAAGATGAATTTGAGCACTTTGGGGGAAATGTGGGATTTTCGTTGTCGAAAGCATTTCAGACAGAAATAACATTTCCAAGATTGAAAGACACTGCTTGCGCATATGACGCTGTTTTGAGTGAGTATGACAATGATATTATATCTGGATATCAGGTATACGAAACGCAAGACGGAAAATATATATATATCACACAAAAGGTATGGAATCTCACGTTTACAAAAGTATAACAATTTCATTTATCTAAATACCCTTATCACAATCATAACAGAATATGATATTCTATTAGCGGTACAAACTAAGAACTAGGAGAGAGAAAAATGAATATTGAACTTGTGAGATTAACCAGCGAATATAAGGAACAGTTATTTGAAATGCTGACAGAATGGAAGAACGATATTACAGTAAATCACACAGATACGTCTCCATGGAAAATATGGGCAAATGACTTTCATGATTTTGATAATTACCTAAAAAATCTTGATACAAAGGAAGAAACTAAAAATGGTTGGGTTCCCGATACAACCTTATTTTGTCTAGATAAAGATAGAAACATTTTTGTGGGAGCTGTTAATATTCGCCACTATTTAAATGATGAACTATTAAAAACTGGTGGCCATATAGGCGATGGAATTAGACCTAGTGAAAGAAAAAAAGGGTATGCGACAGCAATGATTGCGTTGGCATTAGACGAGTGTAAAAAGCTTGGTATCAACAAGGTCTTGATGTGTTGCAACAAAAATAACATTGGTTCAGCGAAATCAATCATTAATAATGGTGGAGTATTGGAAAATGAAGTTGAAGAAGACGGACATATTGAGCAGCGTTATTGGATTCAGTTATAGCGTAGAATTATAGTTTGCCTAGAAAACAAGGTAGGTTCGGCAAATGAAACATCAGGATAATGTGTTGAACGATATTGCCATTCAAGAAAATAATGAAGCTGAATAATTTAATGAATCAGAAATAGGTGTGTTTATTATGGGAATACAGATCAGGCAAGCTAAAAGCGCAGAGATGGAAAAGAATATTCGTACAGTACAGCAAATGACAAAAGGAATGGGTTTTGATGAAAATATGGGAAAGTCAACTGGTCATTTGTACGAGTGATTTCTAACTTTGGATATCAATTTATGCCAAAGGAAAAGGGGGTAAAATACAAGAAAATCCAATTGAACGGTACAAAGGCTTTAGTTTCAGAGTATGAACAGGCAAGTGATAAAAATGTCATTTTGTACATTCATGGTGGTGGTTTTGTTTCTGGAAGCGCTTTGGCTTCAAAAGGATATAGTTCAATGTTAGCGAAATATTCTGGTTGCAGAGTGATAGCGGTTAATTATTCGTTAGCACCAGAATGTGCTTTTCCCAAGGGATTTAATGATTGTTATAATGCGTTTCTTGAAATCACAAGATTGTACCCGGAGGCAAAGATAACTTTGGTTGGTGAAAGCGCAGGTGCTAATTTGTGTCTTGCTCTTGCGCTAAAAGTGAAAGAAATGGGCAAAGTATGTTGTGTTCTGGTACATAGTCCTATTGTTGATTTCACAGGAAGTTTAGATAGGACAGAACATAAAGTAGATGATTTTACTGTAAAGGAAGGTTGTTTAAAACCCCTAAATCAGATTTATGTTGCTGATAACAAGGCTGATAATCCTTACATTTCTCCATTGTTTGGGGATTTTAGAGGGTTCCCCCCAACATATATCACTTGTGATTATAATGAAACACTTTACGCAGACGCGAAGGCGTTGTATGAAAAGTGTGAGCAATTTAAAGTAGATGTCGAACTGGTAGAGGTCAAAGGAACATTCCACGCATTTGCTACTATTGGAACAGGAACACCAGAAACAAAACAGATTTTAGAAGAAAATGTTGCATTTATGAAAAAGTATATATAGTGGTAAAATTCTATTAGCGATACAAATTGGATTTTGACGGAGGTGTTAGATGAAAAAAATTAAGCTGTTGTTTATAGGGGCACTTAGTTTAGTTGTGTTTGGTCTTTTATTGCCACAACCAATACAGGCATTATTGGTGATTATAGACACACCTATAAAAGATTTTTTTGTGATACATACACTGAGTTTGTGTATAATTGTTGGGATGATACAAGGAATATCAGAAGAGTGTGGATATTATTTTGTCCTAAAACAAATTTCAAAAAATGAGCAGTTAAAAATACCTTTTTGGTTTGGATTAGGCAGAAGTTCGTTACACACTTTATATGATATAGTAACAATTATCGTTACATTTACAAATATAAGGGTATTTATTTTTTCTATTGTTTCACGAATGTTTACTTTTGCGGCAATGATGAAATTAACAAAGATAGACTATCTTTCTTATCAAAAGAAAAAAGCATTATTTTTGGGGTTGAGTGTACTACTGCATGCAATATTAAATGGCACATTGTATGCATATGAATTACAGCTATTTAATGTTACGGTTACGGCAAATTTTGATATATGGTTTATGCTTGTATATTCGATTGCTGTTATTGTCATTTCGAGTATCATATGTAGAAAAGAATTAACAGCAGAGCGGTTTTAGAATCTAATTAAGCTTTAATTCATCAAAAATAGTGATAAGCCATTGGGTCATGCGCTTATTTGTCTCAAAAAGCTCCGTATATTTGTCCTGTTCTGAAAACCACGCTGTACTGACTAGCTGATTTGCCATGACCACATAAGGAAGTGCAACACATTCCTCCTTGGTAAGCTTTACTACACTGTCATATCCCCAAAGAATATTTCGGTAGATTTCCAGCCACTTTGACAACTTGGATTGATCTTTTTCATCAAAGCTCTCACTTAAAATTGCCATAGCCGCATAGCAAGGATCATAAATACGCAGGTTTTTTTCCGACAGTTCAAAGTCAGCAAATCCCCATTCGTCCTGCGAAACGATAATGTTTGACGGGTTCGGATCCCGATGGATGATTTGTTTGGGCAGCTTGTCATACAGTTTTCCAAATTCATTCAAATAGCCTCGGCAAAATGACTCCGAAAGCGACAAAATATCTTTTGATTTCGGCAATACCCAATTCTTTACGGATTCATACAGATTAACCTCATTCACCGGTGTTTTAGCCTGACACAGAATGAGATGCAGTTGCCCGATGATTTCACCAACAAATCTTGCCTTTGCGACATAATCTCCTTCATAAAAATCATGGGCAATCATTTGTGTGCCAGAGATTCGCCGGGTTAAATAGAAAAACAGTTCGCCGTCTTGTACGTATGCTCGCCCATCCGTTGTTTTGATTGGGGAAGATATACATAAGCCAGTGCCTTTTATTGCATTGCAAAGCGCAATCGCGTTTTTGACTTCATCAAAATTTTTAGAGAACTTCAGAACATAATCTTTACCGACATAAAAGGCCCTATTACTTTTTTCTCCATTGCTCTCGTGGTATACATCAGAGATTGATTCATTTTCTAATTTCCATTGCTTGAGAACATCTAAAACTTTCTTATGAGATACCATATAGTCCTCCTTAAACAAGTTCAGTTTGTAAGGCCGTTTAGCTCGTCCTTTTTTTATAAAGGTGGAGGGAGTGCAGTCAAATTCGCGCCGAAAGGCTTTGTAAAATCCGGCATAGGTATCAAAACCATATTCCAGGATTACATCAATCCTTTTGCACCCGCAATAGATTTCATAAATCGCATGAATAAGCCTGCGCCGAAGAACATATTGCATCACCGATATTCCGACAGCTGATTGGAACAGCCTGTAATAATGAAACAGAGAATAACCTGCCTGCTCAGAAAGCTCCGTGGCAGTGATGGGAGTCTTCAAATTGTCCTCTATATAATTGAGGCTGTCCTGTATGCTTTTTCGGTAATCCATTAACTTCACCCTTTTTTATTGTTTTTAGCTACGTATATAGAATAGCACATAAATCGAAAAATACCTTTCCTATTTTGCTGAATTATAAATTTTTGTCTCGATCTCGTCACCATTTCACATGGTGAATACCAGCTTGTCAACGGTAAAATGAACGACGCTTCACAATAATAGTGGTTACAGGTTTGTCATTGATTTTAAGGCAATTACATTGACTTTCTAAGGGGCATGTGTTATAAGTAACAAAAATCGTTTATTTAAACAGCGTCATATACGCAGAATGGAGATACCGCTATGAGTGAAGAAAAGAAGATTCCTTACAAAATTTATCTTGAAGAAAATGAGATGCCAGCCAGCTGGTATAATGTCCGCGCAGACATGAAAAATAAACCGGCGCCCCTTTTAAATCCGGGAACCCTTAAACCGCTGACCTTCGAGGAAATGCGCGGTATTTTCTGCGACGAGCTTTGCAGACAAGAACTGGATGATACAACGGCTTATTTTGAAATCCCAGAGGAAATCAGGAAATTTTACAAGATGTACCGTCCTTCCCCTCTTGTCCGCGCTTACTGTCTTGAGGAAAAGCTGCAGACGCCTGCAAAGATTTACTATAAATTTGAAGGAAATAACACCAGCGGCAGTCATAAACTGAACTCTGCCATAGCCCAGGCATATTATGCCAAGAAGCAGGGGCTTAAGGGCGTGACGACGGAAACCGGCGCAGGTCAGTGGGGCACAGCGCTCTCCATGGCATGTGCATATTTAGGGCTTGACTGTCAGGTATACATGGTAAAATGCTCCTATGAGCAGAAACCTTTCAGACGCGAAGTGATGCGGACCTACGGGGCAAATGTTACCCCGTCTCCCTCAAACACCACCGAAGTGGGACGCAGGATTTTAGAGGAGTTCCCCGGAACCACAGGAAGCCTTGGCTGTGCGATTTCAGAGGCAGTGGAAGCTGCTACCACACAGGAAGGATACCGCTATGTGCTTGGCTCTGTGCTGACACAGGTTCTGCTTCACCAGTCAGTGATTGGATTAGAAGCCAAGGCAGCCATGGACAAATATGGAATCAAGCCCGACGTGATTATTGGATGTGCAGGCGGCGGTTCCAATTTAGGCGGTCTGATCTCTCCGTTTATGGGCGAAAAATTAAGAGGAGAAGCAGATTACCGCTTTATCGCTGTTGAACCCGCTTCCTGCCCAAGCTTTACCAGAGGAAAATACGTATACGACTTTTGCGATACCGGTAAAGTATGCCCCCTTGCAAAGATGTACACCTTAGGCAGCGGATTTATACCCGCCCCGAACCACGCAGGTGGACTACGCTACCACGGCATGAGCTCTGTGCTGTCACAGTTATATGCGGACGGATACATGGAAGCTGTCAGCGTAGAACAGACCTCTGTCTTCAAGGCAGCAGAAGAATTTGCAAGAGTAGAAGGCATCCTCCCCGCCCCCGAAAGCTCCCACGCAATCAAAGTTGCTATTGACGAAGCGCTTAAATGCAAAGAAACAGGCGAAGAAAAGACAATCCTTTTCGGTCTTACAGGAACCGGCTACTTCGACATGGTAGCATACGAACGCTACAACAACGGCGAAATGACCGACTACATCCCCAACGATGAGGAACTTGCCAAAGGTCTCGCAGGAGTTCCCAAGTTCCCGGGAAATGAAATATAAGTATCGTAATCAGCCTGTTGAAGTTGATGCCAGAGACGACACGATATGATCATTTTATGCCTGTTAAGTCAAAGACCCCGCCGCAAGCAGCGGGGGCTTTGACCCTCGCGGCAGTCGCAAAATGTCTGCAAGCAGCCACTTGGTCTGTTGCTCGCGGGAATAAAGTGCAGATATGTTTGGAGGTAAAAATGAAAAAGTGGGTTATTGTCCTTGCACTAAGTGTACTTTGCAGTATGAGTGCATGTAGCAACAGAAATACGAATAGTATATCAGATTCAGGTCAGAATGATGCTGCAAATGAAGTTTCAGATGAGTCAGGTTCTGGTGAAAATGTTAATGATAATACAGAAGTTAATGCAGATGAAGATTTGGAAAAAATGAAAGTAGATGCAAACAACAGAACCATAATAGCTGAGGCGGTTGGCATAGAGGAAAATGATAGAACGATGCGCTTTATATTGAGTACGCTGGATACGATTAGTGCGGGACAGATACAAAGTGCAGAGACGGCTGAAGAAGATGGAGAAAAAGTGATAAATTTAGTTGCAGAAGATGGCACAAATTATTGTATTTACTTATCCGGAAACGAAAGTGTTGAGGCAGTAAAAAATCTCGATACTGGAGAATGGCCTGTTAAATCCGAAAAATGAGCAGCTTTTTTCCAAAGATACCGTATACGTGCATCATAGCTCATACATCTACGAATAAGATGATTCCTTTTAGCTTGATTACAGCCACGGTTGCGATATGTTACACTTTACAGGCTAGCCAGTAACGTAGCACAGGACAGGTAAATATACCAAAAGGAGTCCCTATAAAAACGTCAGCGCTTGGCGAGGTTCCTCACGAGCCTAGCGTCTGCTACGTTTTTATGGAGCGGGAGCGCGACGACGTTGGTATATTTACCTGCCCTGTGCGGACTGTTGTCTACCCCATGAAAAGTACCCTATATACGATTGTTTACAAAATGATAATATTTGAATAGTTGAATATAAACTGCAAATCTGATACAATAGAATTTGCAGTTTTTTATATAGTGAGGTATAAAAATGAACTTAGTCCAGAAAGTATTTGGAACACATAGTGAGAGAGAATTAAAGCGTATCGAGAGCACCGTGCAGGCGATTGAAGATTTAAGACCGTCCATGCAGGCATTATCCGATGCAGAACTTGCAGGAAAGACGGAAGAATTCAAGAAGCGCCTGAGTGTCGGAGAAACCTTGGACGACCTGCTCCCGGAAGCCTTTGCAGTGGTGCGTGAGGCAGCCAGACGGGTGCTGAATATGGAACACTACAGGGTTCAGCTCATCGGCGGTATCATCCTCCACCAGGGACGTATCGCGGAAATGAAAACAGGTGAAGGTAAGACCCTGGTATCAACCTTGCCGGCATATCTAAATGCTTTGGAAGGAAAGGGAGTTCACATTGTAACTGTCAATGATTACCTGGCTAAGCGTGATGCCGAGTGGATGGGAGAGGTTCACAAATTTTTAGGTCTGTCTGTGGGCGTGGTGCTCAACAGCATGAAGCCAGAAGAACGGCGGGAGGCTTATAACTGCGACATTACCTACGTGACCAATAATGAACTCGGCTTTGATTACCTGAGAGACAATATGGTCATTTACAAAGCACAGTTGGTTCTGCGCACGCTGCACTATGCAATTATCGATGAGGTTGACTCCGTACTAATCGATGAGGCGAGAACACCTCTTATCATATCAGGACAAAGCGGCAAATCCACCAAACTCTATGAGGTCTGTGATATTCTTGCCAAGCAGATGAAGCGCGGTGAGGACATGCAGGATTTATCCAAGATGGATGCCATCATGGGCGTGGAAAGAGAAGAGACCGGCGATTTCATTGTCAATGAAAAGGACAAGGTGGTCAATCTGACAGCCCAGGGTGTGGACAAGGTGGAGAAGTTCTTCCAGATAGACAACCTTGCTGATCCTGAAAATATTGAAATCCAGCATAATATCATACTGGCGCTGCGTGCCAACAATCTGATGTTCAGAGATCAGGATTACGTGGTCAAGGATGATCAGGTGTTGATCGTAGACGAGTTCACGGGGCGTATCATGCCGGGACGCCGTTATTCTGACGGTCTTCATCAGGCGATTGAAGCTAAGGAACATGTGAAAGTCAAGAGAGAGAGCAAGACGCTGGCAACCATCACCTTCCAGAATTTCTTTAATAAGTTTGAAAAGAAGGCTGGTATGACCGGTACAGCCCTTACAGAAGAAAGAGAATTCCGTGACATCTACGGTATGGACGTAATTGAAATACCGACGAACAGACCTGTTGCAAGAAAAGATTTACAGGATGCAGTTTATAAAACAAGGAAAGAAAAGCTTTACGCCATTGTAGAGGCGGTAAAGGAAGCCCATGCCAAGGGACAGCCGGTACTGGTGGGTACGATTACCATTGAGGCATCTGAGGAACTGAGCAAATTGCTTGCCAAACAGGGAATTCCGCATAAAGTCTTAAATGCCAAGTTCCACGAGTTGGAGGCTGAGATCGTTGCTGATGCAGGTATCCATGGTGCAGTTACCATTGCCACCAACATGGCAGGCCGTGGTACAGATATCAAGTTGGATGATGCGGCAAGGGAAGCAGGAGGACTTAGGATCATCGGTACAGAGAGGCATGAATCCAGACGTATCGATAACCAGCTGCGCGGTCGTTCCGGCCGTCAGGGAGATCCGGGTGTATCCAAGTTTTATATTTCTCTGGAAGATGATCTGATGCGTCTGTTTGGTTCTGAGCGTCTGATCAGTATGTTCAATGCACTTGGTATCCCTGAGAATCAGGAAATCGAGCATAAGACCTTAAGTAATGCGATTGAGTCTGCACAAAAGAAAATCGAAAATAACAACTATGGAATCAGAAAGAACCTGCTTGAATATGATCAGGTCATGAATGAGCAGAGGGAAATCATTTATGAAGAAAGGCGGCGTGTGCTGGATGGTGAGAGCATGCGTGATGCCATCTACAAGATGATCACAGATATTACAGAGAATAGTGTGGATATCGTAATTGGTGATGATACAGATTATGACGACTGGAATCTGGAGGAACTCAATACACTGCTTCTTCCGACCATTCCGTTAAGACCTATAAACAGGGGACGAATCAATACACCAAAGAAGAATGCATTAAAGCAGCAGCTGAAAGAAGAAGCTGTAAAACTCTACGAAGCGAAGGAAGCAGAATTTCCTGAACCGGAAGCCATCCGTGAACTGGAGCGTGTCATTCTCCTTAAGGTAATCGACAGAAAATGGATGGATCATATCGACGATATGGATCAGCTTCGTCAAGGAGTCGGTCTCCAGGCCTATGGACAGAGAGATCCTCTTGTGGAATATAAGTTAAGCGGTTACGAGATGTTTGATGAGATGACCCAGAACATTAGGGAAGAAACTGTCAGGGTTCTGTTCCATGTGAGAGTAGAACAGAAGGTGGAGAGAGAACAGGTTGCCAAAGTAACCGGCACCAACAAGGATGATTCACTGGCAAAAGCACCGGTGAAGCGTGAGAACGCCAAAGTTTATCCGAATGATCCCTGCCCTTGCGGAAGCGGCAAAAAATACAAACAATGTTGCGGTCGTAAATGAAAAACACAAGAAGAATATCTAAAGCAGCAAAGAACGCTGCTTATGATATTCTAAGTTTTCTGGCGCTATGGTAAAAATAATTAAAAAGAGAAAGAGGTGAACGTTAGGTGGTTGAATTAGATCAGATGAAGTCTGAGCTTCAGACTTATAAAAGCCCTTTAGCGGAAGTGAGGGATTCACTTTGACTTAGCAAATAAGTCAAAGAAGATTGAAGAGCTGGAAAGGGAAATGGAGGCGCCCGGTTTCTGGGATGATCCGGATATTTCCAACCAGAAGATGAAGGAACTGAAAAACTTAAAAGATACTGTGGAGACAATGGAAGGATTGGAAACGCAGTATGAGGATATTGAAACACTGATTGAGATGGGATATGAGGAGGAGGACGCTGATCTTGCTGCCGATATCCGAAAGGAACTGGACGAATTTATTGCAACTTTTGAGGAAATTCGTATCAGTACGCTGCTTTCAGAAGAATATGATGAGTATAATGCTATATTGAAGCTGAATGCAGGGGCAGGCGGTACAGAAAGCTGCGACTGGTGCTCCATGCTTTATCGTATGTATACCAGATGGGCGGAGCGCAAGGGATTTTCTGTGGAAGTGCTGGACTATCTGGATGGGGATGAGGCAGGAATCAAGTCTGTTACCTTTCAGGTAAACGGAACCAATGCCTATGGCTATCTCAAATCCGAGAAAGGTGTGCACAGGCTAGTGCGTATTTCTCCCTTCAATGCACAGGGAAAGCGTCAGACTTCCTTTGTATCACTGGATGTCATGCCAGATATTGAAGAGGATGTGGATGTGGAGATCAATGAAGATGAACTTCGGATCGATACTTATCGAAGCAGCGGCGCCGGCGGACAGCATATCAATAAAACTTCTTCCGCCATCCGTATCACACACCTTCCTACCGGAATCGTGGTACAGTGCCAGAATGAGCGTTCCCAGTTCCAAAACAAAGATAAAGCAATGCAGATGCTGAAAGCAAAGCTGTACATGCTAAAAAAGGAAGCCAATGCCGAGAAGCTTTCAGATATCCGGGGAGAGATTAAAGACATTGGATGGGGAAACCAGATTCGTTCCTATGTCATGCAGCCATACACGATGGTCAAGGATCATAGAACAAACGCTGAGACCGGAAATGTAGATTCCGTTATGGATGGAGCAATCGATCTTTTTGTCAATGCATATTTAAAATGGATTAATATAAAGGAGCCGTCAAATTGATATGACGGCTCCTTTAAAAATTTGGTGGACCTAGTGGCACATGTTATTTTTTCTTTTTGATTAAATCCAGATAGAAGTTTGCGTAAGTTGCCTGCATATAAGGCTGTATCCACAATAATGCGATTCCGCAGGAAAATACACCAAGGAGAAGCAGGGGAACAAAGGATACAAGGAGATAAAAACACCTTGCTCTGCTTCCCTTTATCAACTGCATGCTCATTTTCAGCAACTGGGGTGCTGGATAATCCGGAAAATCCAGCATCAGGTAAAATACCTGTGAAAACAAGATATACCTCACATAGATATTGATTGCACTGCCTGCTACATAGAGTATGGCATAGGTTAAAAACAGCGGACCGTTTACAGGAAGTTCATCTGTTGCAAGCGTACTGGATGCCAGTTCCAGTATGGAAAGATTCACATAGTATCCGGCAATCAAGGACGGCAGCGAGCAAAGGGTGGAAACTCCGGACAAGATGACCTGAATATATATGACCTTTGAAGCATCTTCTCTGAAAAAGTAGAAGAGGTCGCTTGCCATGGGCATTTGGTTGCAGGCAATTTTCAAATAGACATAATTTTGACCGGCAAAAAAATAACCTGCAAATAAACCAAATAAAAATTGTGCAATGCTATATAAAATGATGCTAAATAAACCGTTGGTGCCGATAAATGTAGAGATTGCAAGGTTAATCGGGGCAGTGCAGAGAAGCTGAAGGATAAGGATCCCAACTACAGTTCCATACTTTCCAAGCAATTGCCCCTTTGCCAGTGATTTCAGACTGACAGAAGATAAATACTGATTCATAAAAGACTCCTATATTTTATACGGCTATATCCAGATTACACCCTATGACGGAGACAGCGTCTAAAGATTTGCGGTTCTGGGTATAGGGATTATTCTCATTGGGATATTTAATCTTAGTAGCGGTGGTTCCGCCAGCCACATAGCTGGTTCCGCATTCCGGGCAGATAGCCGTTTTTAATGTGACATTGGCTGAAAGGACTTTACCGCCTTTTTGCGCTGCCTCGGTGAACGCATTGCTCACATGTTCCTGCTCGTGGGCCATGACTCTGGAAGCAGAAGCCTGGGGAGAAATGTGTGCAGCTGATTTAAAGGAAACCATTTCATCAGAACCGTCCTGATATTTACGGTTTCTGCAGGTCTCGCACTCTGCGGGAGATGATTTCCTGCCCGGAGTGACTTTCGTGGATTCACCGGGGTTTACAAGGGGCTTTCCCACCTGCTTCGCGGAAGATGTCTGTCTGGCTGCTGCATAGCCGCTGGTATACGGATTCATATAATTAGAATTACCAATCATCATACTGCTCATAGAAATCCTCCTTTTTATTTTCCCAACATTTCTGAATATGTTTTCATAATTTCTTCATAAGAAGTACCGGTAATATCTTCAATATCCTGCCCTGTCTGCTGTTCAAACATTTCATCTATCTGTCTGCCGAATTCCACAAGCTGATCACCGCTCATAGAATGGAATACAGAATAGAATAGGCTGATGACAGATACGAAAACTACGGCAATCAGAGAGATTCCTCCGATTGCAGTTCCAATGCCTGCCTTTGCAGTGGCAAGCATCTTTTTCCCGTAGCCCTTGGAGAGGATTGCCAGCACAATGGCGGTGCTCCCCAAAATAAGGGGAAGATAAATCGTAAATATAGTAAAGATACTTGCAATCCCCAGAATCAGCGATACCATAGCCATAGTCTGACCGGGATTACGGATAAACTGGTTCTGATTATTTGGATTGAATTGATTATTCGGCTGAGTGTAGGGATTGCTGTTTTGATTATAATCCATGGATTTCACTTCCTAAAAAACAGGTAAATTTAGTAACTGTTCAGTACCTTCACAGTTACTAAACTTTTATCTTTATATCCTAATAGTAGCACTTTTTCATGAAGAATACAAATTATTATTTCACAGAGTATTCTTGTATCACCCAGTCATAGTTGTACAAGCCTAGTTCATTTCCGCAATACTGGCATTTGCCGCCGTTTAACAGAGAAAGGCTGGCGCCGCAGCCCTTACAAGTGTACACGATAGCATCGCTTACAGCTGCAGTCTTTAGCTCAACGCCCTTGATAAGGTGAAGCTTTAAACTTTCTTTTTCATCCCGAAGCCGCCCTCCGGCATCCCTTCTTAGCTTTAATTCCACTCTGACTTTTATATGCTGCCAGTCCTTATCGGTGAAAAAATCCTCGAGCAGATAATTTGACAGGCTGCATTCCACCACATCCTGGTAGGTCCTTATATAGTCTGAGAGATCGCGCAGCGAAAATGGGCGGATTTCCTCTGCATTTTCTGCATAGTGAACGGACAGAATTTTGTTGGTTAAGTTCCCCACAAAATATTCTTCCGAGAAATAAGGATCCACATCGCGTATTTTATTTTTCGTGATCGTGCTGCGGGATGCGCCTCTTGTGGAATTTAAAAGTTCCATTATTGCTATAATAAGAATGAAACCTACGATGAATGCGATCCACATAGGAGCGGTGCTCACGCCTGCGGTAGTGAGCATATTCAAAATAAAAAGTCCAAGCACAAACCATAGAACAGGAATAACGATAAGTTTTGCAGGATTCCGGTCCCGGCTCCCGGTTATTGAACTGGGAAGATGAAAGAAGGATACTTTCTCCTTAAAATCCTCTAAGTGAAACTTTGTGCCGCAATAATCACATCCGTCCACCATACTCTCCAGCGATCCCGGATTGGCGCAGTTCGGGCAGATATAGCCTCCTTTGACAGACCTTGACTGCATGATATAATAATACCCCTCTTTTCCCGCCGGTTCCTCTGTCCACAAAATTTTCCGGTCACGATACCATACCTTTTTATAAAAGATGTTATCCTTCACAGTACAAATCATATTTTTACCATCATGTTCATAAGAAAAATACGGCAGCCTCTGATTCTCCTGCCTGGGAAACTGCGTTGGACGCATATGCTCATAATGAACACCGATTTTCCGCCGATTCAATCGCTTTTTATTCAGATAATGCTGATACCACAGACTTTGCGTCGTTGTAGAGAACCCATTTTCCTTCGGATTCTTCCCATCACACCAAGCCATCACTTCACTCTTATACCGATTTACAACTTCCGCCATAGACCCATTGAAATGCTGACACTCCTGCGACAGCTTCAAATTTCTGCCTACATCCGCTAAATCCCTTTTAATCTCCTTCGTCCAGTTTGTTCCCATACGCGCCCCCGTTTTTCTTTAGTTAGTGGAAGTTCTGGCTTGGTTCCGGCGATTGCTGTGTAATGAAAAAGGCTGTTATGTCTTTCTAATCACTTCCCATAAGGAACCGACACAGATTTTTGTCCAATCTGATGCTGAGAAAAATCCGTCCTGCCGTTGCTACCCACCGCTGAGTCCAATCCCCGGAACCAAGCCAGAACCGCTACTACTTTCATGGTATGTTATAGTGAAGAACTTGTCAAATTAAAAATATGATTATCAGGCAAGGTCATTTGGACGGGTGGGAGTGCTATGGGCAGGGAGAGGGCGTGGAAGGGGCAGGGAGTTTTTAGGGGTTCAAGGCTCTGGCGTAAAATCGGCAATTTCACTTACGGAATGGTTCGATACCAGGGGAGCCCCGCCAGGACGGCGGGGCTAGGAGCCACAAGGCAGGATGCCGCCCGGCTCCGACCCGTCCGACTTGCAACACCTACATCCATTCCGTTAGTGAAATCCGATTTGAAGACGAGACTTGAACCCCTAAAAACTCCCTGCCCCTTCCACGCCCTCTTCCTACCCATAGCACTCCCACCCGTCCAAATGACCTTGCCGTCCGTCATCCGTTGTCCGCCCTCCAACATAAATCCCTCTTGAAAAAAGGTACCCTTATCCTCTATAATATAGAATGCAATAAAAAGGAAATCGTGAGGTTTACAGAGAATGGACATTATACTGAAATTAAAAGAAGAACTTAAGGTAGAAAAGTGGCAGGTAGAAGCCGCCGTCAAGCTGATTGACGAAGGCAATACCATCCCCTTCATCTCCCGTTACCGTAAGGAGGCTACCGGTTCTTTAAATGACGAAGTACTGAGAAATTTATATGAAAGGCTGAATTATCTTCGTAACTTGGAGGAGAAAAAGGAGCAGGTCATTGGAAGCATAGAAGAGCAGGGCAAGCTCACCGATGAATTAAAGAATAAAATTTTGGCAGCGGAAACGCTGGTAGTGGTAGAGGATCTTTATCGTCCCTACAGACCAAAGAGAAAGACAAGGGCAAGTGTTGCTAAGGAAAAGGGCCTTGATGGTCTCGCTGAATATATCTTAAAGCAGGAGGCGGAACAGGCACTTGAAACAGAAGCGGAGAAATATGTCAGCGAGGAGAAAGAGGTCAAAGATGTAAAGGAAGCGCTGCAGGGTGCCAAGGATATTATTGCGGAAATGATTTCCGACGAGGCGGATTATCGTATGTATATCCGTAATATCACAATAGAAGAGGGAACCCTTGTAAGCACGGCAAAGGATGAAAAGGCGGAAAGTGTTTATGAGATGTATTACACTTATGAGGAACCGATCAAAAAGGCAGCAGGGCATCGCGTGCTAGCATTGAATAGAGGCGAAAACGAAAAGTTCCTGACGGTGAAGGTGACAGCCCCCACAGAGAGAATACAGCAGTATCTTTGTAAGAAGGTGATTACAAAGGAAAATGAATTTACCACTCCTGTGCTGCAAGAGGTGGTGCAGGATGCTTACGAGCGATTGATTGCTCCGGCAATTGAGCGTGAAATCAGGAATGATCTTACGGAAAAAGCGGAAGATGGAGCCATTTCTGTATTTGGAAAAAATCTGGAGCAGCTTTTGATGCAGCCTCCTATTGCCGGCAAGGTGGTGCTTGGCTGGGATCCTGCTTTCCGTACAGGGTGTAAGCTTGCAGTGGTTGACGCCACAGGAAAAGTGCTTGACACCAAGGTAATTTACCCCACGGCTCCTCAGAATAAAGTGGAAGAGGCTAAGGCAGAATTAAAGAAGTTGATTAAGAAATACGGCGTTTCCCTGATCAGTGTAGGAAACGGAACGGCATCCAGGGAATCTGAGCAGGTGATTGTAGAATTGATCAAAGAACTGGATACGCCGGTTCAGTATGTCATTGTCAATGAAGCAGGCGCTTCCGTTTACTCCGCCAGCAAACTTGCCACGGAAGAATTTCCTAATTTTGATGTGGGACAAAGGAGTGCGGCATCCATTGCGCGGAGATTACAGGATCCGTTGGCAGAGCTTGTAAAAATAGATCCCAAATCCATTGGTGTGGGGCAGTATCAGCATGATATGAATCAGAAGAAGCTGGGAGAAGCCCTTGGCGGCGTGGTGGAGGATTGTGTAAATAAGGTTGGAGTAGATTTAAATACGGCATCCGCTTCTCTGCTGGAATACATATCCGGTGTATCAAAGGCGATTGCCAGAAATATTGTGGATTACAGAGAGCAGAACGGACGGTTTTCAAACCGTGCCCAGCTCCTTAAAGTGCCGAAATTAGGACCGAAGGCATATGAACAGTGTGCAGGCTTTTTAAGAATTCCTGACGGGGACAATCCTCTTGATGCAACCAGCGTGCACCCGGAATCCTATGAGGCGGCTATGCAGTTGCTTGAAAAGATGGGTCTTACCATGGAAGATGTACGGCTTGCTCAGAAGCAGGCAGCTAAAAATAAAGGGACCATTAAGAAAGAAGCCCCCGCTCCCAGAAAAGAACAAAAGAGCAGACAGCAGAAAGTAGTGATCCGCAATACCAACACTGCAATGGGTAAAGCGTTGGCAGCAGCCATGGGCGGCATGACAATGTCCATGGAAGAACCTGCAAACGGAAAAGATGCAAAGAGCGGACAGGCAGGTGTAAAGGGCAGCGGGGCAGCAGAGAACACCGCTGTAAGTACCCTTGAGAAGAAGATAAAAGATAAAAAGAAAATGGCGGAAGAACTTGGAATCGGTGAAATCACCCTGACGGATATTTTGAAGGAATTGGAGAAGCCCTCAAGAGACCCCAGGGAAAATATGCCGGCTCCCATCCTTAGAAGCGATGTGCTTGATATGAAGGACTTAAAGCCGGGCATGATCTTAAAGGGCACGGTCCGCAATGTCATTGACTTCGGCGTATTTGTGGATATTGGCGTACATCAGGACGGGCTGGTGCACATTTCCCAGATTACAGACCGCTTTATCAAGCATCCTCTTGAGGCAGTCAGCGTGGGCGATATTGTGGATGTGCAGGTGCTCACCGTGGATGTGGCAAAGAAACGAATTGGTCTTACTATGCGGATCAATCAGGATAAGAACAACTCCAAATAAAGCGGATAGCAGGAAGCTTTCCGTAAGAACAGAAGTTCTTGAATAGGGGAGTTGTGAGCATGGGATAGAGAAATGTATGTACAGGAAGGCATACGATCCTTTTAAAAGGGCGGTATGCCTTTTTGTGCACTATTTTAATTGTTGTAGGAGAGAAGTCTATGAAAAAAATACGTTTTTTACTGTTTATAATGATTGCTGCTTTTTTGCTGGCGGCATGTGGCAGTAACTCTGCGCCGCAAGGCACCATATCCGAAACGCAGGAGCATGAAGACGAAACCACGTTGATTTATGGCAGCGGCGATTATACCAGAATCAATCCTGCCATGGATGAGCATGGTGAAATCAATATTCTGATTTTTAGTGGTCTTACAGCCCATAACGGCGACAATGAAGTGATTCCTTCGCTTGCCAGAAGCTGGGAGTTTGATGAGACCTCTTGCACTTATACCTTCCATCTGGAGAAGGGTGTAAAGTGGCACGATGGAGAGCCGTTTACAGCGGATGACGTTAAGTTTACGATAGAAGCCATTATGGATCCGGAAAACGGCTCCGAAAACAGCCCCAATTATGAGGATGTGGAGGAAATTACTGTCCTTGACAATTATACCATTTCTTTTAAGCTGACAGCCCCCAACGTCGCATTTCTTGATTATATGACGATGGCGGTTCTCCCGGAGCATCTGCTTTCGGGGGAGGATATGCAGGAATCTTCCTTTTTCCGCAATCCTGTTGGCACAGGACCTTACAAGCTGGAAAGCTGGGACGTGGGACAGGCGATTACCCTTGTAAAGAACGAAGATTATTTTAAAGGAGTTCCCAATATTGATCGGATTATTTTTAAAATTGTCCCGGATGATCATGCAAAGGCAGTTCAAATGGAATCCGGCGAACTGGACTTGGCGCTGCTGACGCCCAGAGATGCAAAAGCTTTTGCAGACAAAGCCGGATATACCTGTTATACGATGAAGACTTCTGACTATCGGGGAATTCTCTTTAACTTCTGGAACGAGTATTGGACGGAAAACAGAGACATCATTCCTGCCATCTGCTGTGCTATTGACCGGGAGGCGATTATTGAGGCTGTTCTGCTGGGGCAGGGCATTCCCGCCTACGGTCCGCTGCAGCGCAATATCTACAATAATGAGGAAATGGAGCATTATGATTATGCGCCGGAAAAGGCAAAAGCGATTCTCGAAGCCGCCGGCTGCACGATGAATGAAGAGGGATTCTATGAGAGGAATGGAGAGACGATTGGTTTTGTCATCAGTGTGGGCGCAGGGGATCAGGTGCGGATTGACATTGCTCAGGCGGCTGCCCAACAGCTGCGTGAAGTGGGCATTGACTGCAGTGTTGAGATTCCTGCGCAGATAGACTGGGGCGGACAGATGGCTTACCTGATTGGATGGGGCAGTCCTTTTGACGCTGATGATCACACCTATAAGGTGTTTGGGACAGACAAGGGCGCAAATTACAGCGGGTATTCCAATGCAAAGGTGGATCAGTATCTGATTGAGGCACGGCAGTCCGATGACCCTGCCGTCCGCAGGGAGGCATACAATCAATTCCAGACAGAGTTGGCGGCGGATCCTGCTTTTGCATTTATCTGCTATGTTGACGCCGACTATGTAGCAGACTCCTCCATTTTGGGTATTACGGAAGATACCGTTATGGGACATCATGGAGTCGGCATTTTCTGGAATGTTGCCCAGTGGACTATTTCAGAGCCAGACACCCCGCAGGAGTAAAACAAAGGATTGGAAGAAAAATGGCAGAACTGTTAGAAGTAAAAAATTTATCCATAAGTTTTTATACCCGCGCCGGGGAAGTGCAAGCGGTAAGGGATGTCAGTTTTTCCCTGCAATCTGGGGAAGTACTGGCATTGGTGGGGGAATCCGGCTGTGGGAAAAGTGCGATGTGTAAAGGGATTATGAAGCTGCTTCCCACTGATGGGAAAATCAAATCGGGAAGTATATTTGTGAACGGTGCGGATATCACAGAATACTGTGAGCGGGATATGTATAAGCTGCGGGGAAGGCTGTTTTCCATGGTGTTTCAGGATCCCATGACCGCTTTAAATCCGTCCATGTCCATCGGCGCTCAGATCGCAGAAGCGGTAAAGGTGCATCAGCCCGGAATTACGAAGAAAGAATTGCAGGGCAGAGTGATAGAACTGATGCATATGGTGGGAATTGACCGGGCAGATGAACGGATGAAGCAGTATCCCTATCAGTTTTCCGGCGGTATGCGGCAGCGCAGCGTGCTGGCAATTGCCCTTGCCGGGAATCCCAGAATCTTATTTGCAGACGAGCCCGCCACTGCACTGGATGTAACGATCAAGGCGCAGATTCTGGACCTGCTTAGGGACGTTCAAAAGAAGCTTGGCACTGCCATGATTTTTGTGACCCATGATCTGGGAGCGGTGGCAAGGATTGCAGACCGTGTTGCAGTGATGTACGCCGGAAAAATTGTGGAGATCGGTACGGCGGAAGAGGTTTTTTATGATCCCCGGCATCCTTATACATGGGGACTTATGCGCGCCCTTCCGGGATTTTGCGAGGGGCAGGAGACTTTGTATACCATTCCGGGGATGCCGCCTACGTTGATCCATCCGCCTGGGGGGGATGCGTTTGCCTGCCGCAATGAGTATGCACTTTCCATTGATTATGAAGAGGAGCCGCCTATGTTCCACATTACAGACACTCATTATGCTGCCACTTGGCTTTTAGATGAACGTGCGCCGAAGGTGATTGCCCCGGTGGGGAGGAGGGAAGATGAGTAAAGAGATTTTATTGGATGTGCAGCATCTTTCCCATATATTTCCGTTGACAAAAAAGGCAGCCCTTAAGGCGGTAGATGATGTCTCCTTTGAGATACGAAGAGGAGAGATTTTTGGTCTGGTGGGCGAATCCGGCTGTGGAAAGTCAACCGTTGCCCGCTGTATTATGAATGTTTATAAGCCCCAGAGCGGCAGGATTTTATATAAAGGAATTGATGTGTGCGATGCAAAGGAGTTTGGCAAAAACAAGAGAATGTTACAGACCACACGGCAGATGATTTTTCAGGACTCGGATTCCAGCCTGAATCAGCGGATGAAGGTTTGTGATATCATTGCGGAACCCATGAAAATACAGCATATGATGCCTAAAAGAGGCTCTCTTAGGGCAGAGGCGGAATTTCAAATGTATTATGTGGGACTGGACGCAGAGTATCTGGATAAATATCCGGGCGAGTTATCCGGCGGGCAGAGGCAGCGTGTGGCGATTGCCAGAGCACTGGCGATGGAGCCGGAACTGCTTGTGGCGGATGAACCCATCGCATCGTTGGATGTGTCCATTCAGGCACAGATTGTAAATCTGTTCAAGCATCTTCAGAAAGAGCATGGCTTTTCTTTTCTCTTTATTGCCCATGACCTTGCAATGGTGGCATTTTTGTGCGACCGTGTAGGGGTGATGTATCGGGGAAAGCTGGTGGAAATCGCGCCCACGAAGGAGTTGTTTGCAGATCCACGGCACCATTACACAAAAGCGCTTTTATCGGCAATCCCGGTTCCGGATCCAAGAAAAGAGCGGGCACGAAGGCTGATTGAATTTCGTGAAGAAGACTTCTTATGTGACGGGGAATTGATACAGGAAGCACCGGAGCATTTTGTGCTGGGAAGGAGGAAAAAGGGATGAAAAATTCTTTTGTTCAGCTTATTTATTTTGGGAAAAAATTCCTGTTCTTTCTTGCAAGTGTATTTCTTTTGTCTGTTGCAGTCTTTTATATTTCCCGGCTGGCGCCGGGCGATCCGCTGGTGTCCTATTATGGAGACCGTGTTGAGAAAATGAGTCCAGAAGAGAGGGGATGGGTTGAAGAGAAGCTGGGGCTGAATGACCCTATTTTCGTGCAATATATCCGCTGGCTTGAAAATGCCTTTCACGGGGATTTTGGGATTTCCTATAAGTATAAAATGGATGTGGCGGAGGTGATTGGCGCACGGATAGGCAATACGCTGATTTTAGGAGGTATTGGCTTTCTTCTCATTTTTGGACTTGCGTTGCTTCTGGGGGTTTTGTGTGCATGGTATGAGGACCGGATGCTGGATCGGATTATCTGTGGGATAGGTACGGTTACAAGCTGCATACCGGAATTCTGGCTGTCTCTGGTGTTGATTCTGATTTTTGCAGTTAATCTGAAGTGGCTGCCCAGCAGCGGCGCCTATGCCATAGGAGAGGCGGACAGGTTGGGAAGTCGCATCCTGCATTTGATTCTTCCCATGACGGTTGTGGTTATGGGACATTTATGGTATTACGCATATATGATTCGCAATAAAATTCTGGAAGAAGTCAGGGCGGATTATGTTTTGCTGGCAAAATCCAAGGGGCTGAAAAAGCAAAGCGTGATGATGCGGCATTGCCTGCGCAATGTCATTCCGTCATACTTAAGCATTATGGCGATTTCCGTTCCCCATATTCTGGGCGGAACCTACATTGTGGAGACCGTTTTTTCTTACCCCGGAATCGGTACTCTTTCTTATGAAAGCGCAAGATATAAGGATTACAATCTCTTGATGCTGCTATGCATCCTTTCCGGAATCGTGGTGATATTCTGCAATATGGCTGCCCAGATCATCAATGAGAAAATCAATCCCCGGATGAAATCTGATGCTGTTACTGTGCCCGCGGAGGTGACGAAGGTATGAGAGAGCGGTTTGAAATGGTCGGCATAAGGCAGATGCCGAAAGAAGAAATCTCATCAAAAGAAAAATGGTATCATGGCAAGCCGGTTTTTGCAGCAGCTGTCCTTACGATTGTTATCATCGGATGCCTATTCTGTAATCTGATTATGACAAAGGACCCCGCTTACTTGGATCTTGAGAACTGCAATGTTCCTCCATGCAGAGAATTTCTTTTCGGAACAGACACCATGGGCAGAGATATCTTTTCCATGATCTGGTACGGCGGAAGGATTTCTTTGTTCATAGGAATCGTGGCAACGCTTATTTCCACAGTTGTTGCCATTATTTTCGGAGCAGTCAGCGGCAGTGCGCCTAAGTGGGCGGATACATTGCTTATGAGATTGACGGATCTGCTCATCAGTGTGCCGGGGCTTCTGGTCATTATCCTGCTGCAGGCAATTTTGGGGAAGGCAAGTGTGCTCAGCCTTTCGTTTGTAATAGGAATTACAAGCTGGATTGCCGTTGCCAAGGTGGTTCGCACCGAGGTGCTGCGGCTGCGCGGCAGCGAGTACGTGATTGCCTCCAAATGTATGGGCGGCGGCTTCTTTCATGTATTGTGGAAGCATCTGACTCCCAACTTTATTTCCTCCATCATGTTCATGATCGTTATGAATATCCGCAGTGCAATCATAGCGGAATCCACACTGAGCTTTATGGGAATCGGTCTTCCTGTGGGCGTGATCTCCTGGGGAAGTATGCTCTCTTTGGCGGAACAGGCACTATTAACCAATGCGTGGTGGATGATTGTGATACCGGGAGTGTTTATGTTAGTTACATTGCTGTGCATTACCAGTATCGGAAATTATATGCGGAAGAAAGTGAGCAGGAGGCAGAGCAATCTGTAAATAGTAAATTTTTTTGCATTTATTTACAGAATATTTATTTTATGTTCGTTGCATATTCTTTTGTTTTTGGATATAATATGATTAAGAAATCCCAAGTGATTTCTTTAGTTGGTTACGAAGCCAATCAAAATCGTATTAATAGAGGTTACAGAGCCTAACAAATACTGTATTAATAGAGGTTACGAAGCCTGTCAAAATCGTATTAATGGAGGAGTTGTTATCAGCTTCTCCATTGTTGTTGGAGCAAAAGATGAAATGGATTAATGTAAACGAGCAATACTTAGATTACTTGAGAAATGTAGAAAAAAGAATACCGAGGACAGATTATGGTGAAGACAGGTATAAGCCATTTTTTGGAATTTTATTTGAAAAAGACGGATTGTATTACATTACGCAAGTATCGCATGCACAACCAAGACATAACAAATTAAAACAACAAAAAGATTTTTATAAAGTTTATGATCCCAAAAGTCCGACCAGATTAATAGCTGTAATTAATTTAAATTATATGTTTCCCATTCCAAAATCGGAAGTCTTCCCCTTTGAGAAAAACCAAATACATACTTATAGAACATTTACCTCTGAAAAGGAAAAGAGTAAATATATTGATTTGTTAGATATTGAGTTGTCGGCTATCAATTCCATGGATATTGGGACTAAAGCTAAAGAACTATATAGTTTAAAATGTAATAAACCCGAGCATGTAGTATCTAAAAGATGTATAGACTTTAAAGATATTGAACGTTTAGCTTTACAATATAAGGGTGAAGAAAAAAGGTAGTTATCGAAAATTAATTTTTCTTGACAAAACGGTCTATAGGAAGTAGACTGGAAATATAGCTAGTCTATAAATTATAGACTGAGCGAGACGCAATAAAAGTGAGAAAGAGTAAGGAGACAAGAGAGGAATGGGAGGATATAGGCTGGCAGATGCGGAGAAGAGGTTTGCGGAGATCATATGGGAGAGAGAACCGTTGCCCTCACCGGAGCTGGTGAAAATTTGTGAAAAGGAAATGAACTGGAAAAAATCAACGACCTATACAGTTTTAAAAAAGCTGTGTGATAAAGGAATCTTTCAGAATGAAAATACCATGGTGCGTGCCAGAATGAGCAAAGAAGAATTTTATGGCGCCCAGAGCAGAGAGTATGTGGAGAACGTATTTGCAGGCTCATTGCCGCGGTTTCTGACGGCATTTTGCAGCGGAAGGAAGCTTTCTTTGCAGGAGGCGGAGGAAATGAGACGATTTATAGATGAAAATCTGAAGGATGAGGAGAAAGGGGACTGCCTGGAATGATAAGAATGTTTATCACCGTATTGAATATGAGCATTGCATCTTCTGTTGTGATCTTGGCAGTGCTGCTGCTTCGGCTTTTCCTGAAGCGGGCGCCCAGGATTTTCTCTTATATTTTGTGGATCGTGGTGTTTTTCCGGCTTGTATGTCCTTTTTTGCCGGAAACAAATTGGGGGATTATCCCGAGTTTCAGTTTCATAGAGGCAGGGGCAGGAACGAATCTCTGGGCAGTAGGAGAGGATAGGCAGTCGGCGGAAAGGCTGCGGCTTCTTTATGAGAGTGCTGCAGATGAGAAGGTGCAGATAAAGGAAGCAGGAATGGAAACGAGTGAATTCCCAAAAACTGCGGCAGATGCGTTGATGAAGGTGAAAGGGGCATGGACTTTTGCAGCTGGTATCTATTTTGCAGGCTGCATTCTTTTGCTTTTGTATGGTTTGATAAGTTATCTGTTGTTTCAAAAAAAGCTGAGAGAAGGTGTGTCGGGGGAGAAGAGGACTTCCGAAGAAAAAATCAGGACGGATTACGGAAAAAGGTGTAAAGTCGTGGTAGCGGAAGGTGTCAGGGATCCCTTTGTTTCCGGAGTGTTCAGACCTGTGATCTATCTTCCCCAGGGACTGTCAAAGAAGCAACAGGAGTTGGTAATCGCTCACGAGATGGTGCATATTGCGCGCTGGGATTATCTGATCAAGCCTGCTTCTTTTATAGGAGTGTGCATTCATTGGTTTAATCCCCTTGTCTGGGTGGCATTTCATTTTATGGAAAAAGATATGGAACTATCCTGTGATGAGGCAGTGCTGAAAAAGACAGGATATGAGAATCGGAAAGCATATGTAGATACCCTTTTATATCTTTCAGGAGAGCGGATAGAGGTAGGGTGCCTGATTGCCTTCGGAGAAAAAAGCGTGAAGACAAGAATTAAAAATGTGGTCAGGCTGAAAGAGACAAAAAGCTGGGTCATGGTGATTTTGGCAGTGGGAGTTTTTGCTGTCGCGGCTTTGCTGTTGGTAAATGGGAAATGGAATTTGGCTGTATCAGAAGGGGAAGCAGTGGCAAAAGAGGCGGAAATGATTCCTCAGGAAAAGCAGGATGTAGATAAGGAATCGGTTCCCGGAACAGACAGCAATATGGAGACAGAATATATTTTTGAAGATGAACTTTCAGAAGAACAGATACTGGTGGAAGAGATGACTTATCTGCCGGCAGAGCAGATCCGGGTAGAAGATTCGACACATTTGCCGACAGAGCAGATTACGCAAGTAGATATACCTTCTGATGAAGATATGATAACGGAGCATGTATATTATGCTTGGGAGCCTGATAAGCATTCCGTTTTGCTGCGGCAGGCAGAAGGCGCATACAATGATACACTGATTGAATATATCTGTCCTACGGAATACAGCCGTGTATCGGATGTATATGGGGAACGGATTCATCCAGTGACGCAGGAAAGAAAAATGCACAGCGGCATTGACTTTGCCGCCGAAACAGGAACTCCGGTGAAAGCTGCCGCCTCGGGGCTTGTGTTTGAGACAGGAACGGATGCGTACTGTGGAAATTACGTGATTCTCCAGCATGACAATGGAGATATGACTTATTATGCCCATTGCGATGAGATCTTGGCAGAGACAGGACAGAGGGTAGAACAGGGAGAGCAGATTGCCACGGTGGGAAACACAGGCGGAAGTACCGGTTCACATCTGCATTTTGCGCTGAGCAGGGATGGAAGGTTTGTGGAAATTTCATTTTAGTAAGTACATATTTAGGTAAATTGTTGAATCTACTTGATTTTACGGTGCTTCCGTGATATTCTATCTTACGTAAATATAGAAAAGTTCTTCGGGGCAGGGTGAAATTCCCTACTGGCGGTATAGTCCGCGACCCATGAGTTTTAGCCGTACTGCAGGCGGCAGAAACGAAATGGCTGATTTGGTGCAAGTCCAAAACCAACAGTAAAGTCTGGATGAGAGAAGAAATGGATTGTTTTGGCTAAATGGCTGAAGCAGTCATATGCAAAATGCAAAGAATGTGCCCCGGATGCTTTACGAAAGCGTCTGGGGATTTTTTTGTCAAACGGAAGAACCTTTCTAAAAATCTGGCAAGAGCCAAGTACCGCAGTCGCGGAAGATTTTAGGAGGAAAATGAAATGAATAATGGATTATGGACGAGTGTAAAGGACAATGTCGTATTTGTGCTGGTATCAGTGGGGATAGCAATAGCCCTGTTCGGGATTGCTTATCTGTCAGAGAAAATGATCAAAAAGAAAAATAGTGATACTGAGAGAATCCTTACGACCCGCAAGATGGCAATGATTGGTGTGTTTTCAGCAGTAGCAATGGTACTTCACATTTTTGATTTCCCGGTGTTCTTCGCACCTCCCTTTTATAAGCTGGATTTTAGTGAACTTCCGGCACTGATAGGTGCCTTTGCCTTCGGACCGGTGGCTGGCATCATGATTGAGTTTTGCAAGATTCTGCTGAAGCTGTTTGTGAAGGGAACCAGCACAGCGTTTGTAGGCGATTTGGCGAACTTTGTAATTGGATGCAGTTTTATCCTGCCGGCTTCTATCATTTATATGTTTAAAAAGACTAAGAAAAATGCAATTGCTGCCTCAGCGGTGGGAACCATGATTATGACAGTGTTCGGAACCATGTTTAATGCCATTTATCTGCTTCCGGCATTTGCGGCTCTCTATGGAATGCCGTTGGATGTTATCGTGGGAATGGGAACTTCCATCAATGCAAATATCACCGATGTGACCACACTGGTAATCTTTGCAGTGGCACCGATAAACTTGCTGAAGGGATGCAGTGTATCCTTGGTGACGATGTTGGTATATAAGAAACTGAGCCCTGTTTTGAAGGAGGGAACAATCGGAAGAAGAGCGAAAGCTGTGGAAGAAGGATAAATTAGTGTTTCAGGAATAAAGGGCTGTTTACAGCCCTTTTGCGTTTTTCCGTATTCTTTTTGAGATGTAAACAAACTGCGATTATTACCCTTTCTGATTAAAATCGGATTGTCACATTAAAAGCTTTGTCCGGATTGGCGGCAGTCTGAATCGCCTTGGAAATATGCTCCAATGGGAATTCCTGAGTGATAATAGATTCCAGATTCCATTTCCCGCTTGCCATGACCGTCATGACATCCCGCACATCCTCAGGGAAGTATCCGCCGGAACCAATAATGCTTTTCTGTGCGTAAGTCATGTGCAGAAGATCCAGCTGACGCGGTTGATTGTTCACTGCTACTGCCACGAAGCGGCTGATGATTTTGCCATGCTGCATAAAGGAATCCAGAATGCTTTCTGCACCAACTGCATCAATCCAACAGTCGATGTCAGGTGCCATGCCCGTCAGAGCAGGTGCCGATCCAAAGTAAGCGGTGGATTTTTCGATGAAATTTTCCTTCTTTGTGTTGCAGACAAAGAAATCAAGATTTTCCGCAATACTAAGACGGAAATCAGACACATCACAGAGCATGACCTTATTCATCCCGAAGTATTTCAGAGCAACTGCCGCAGCAAGACCGATTGTTCCGCAGCCAAACACGACTGCATTTTCCCCTTTTTGCGGCAGACCGCGCCGAGCCGCACGGAAGCCTACCGTAAAGGGTTCGATCAGACAGGCCAGGCGGTCTGAAACTTCCCAAGGCACGGCATAAAGAGAATGATCACGCTTTGCTTCCGGCACGAGAATATATTCAGAAAAACCTCCAATTGTCCCTGCACGCCGGGTATCATTCTTTGCATAAAGGGGATAAGGATAAACACGCTCGCCCACTTGAAAGTCAGTTACATTTTTACCCACTGCCGCAATCCGGGAAATCGTTTCATGCCCGAACTCACCGCCAACTGTGACTTTATGCCCAGTATTTGGACCTTTTGTATAGACTGCAACATCTGTCCCGCAAATACTGGAATAGATATTTTTGATGATTACGTCATTGTCACCGCAGACAGGATCAGGTAATTCTTGAACCTCCACATGTTCCTGTCCTAAGTATATCGCTGCCTTCATATTCATCACACCTCCTGATATGTTATTTCTTTATCATTTTTCCATTTCGCTGTCTTCCAATCTTGAGTCCTCCATTCTAAGCTTTGCATTTTGCTTAATGACGACCGTAATTAATGCTTGATTTTTATTGCAATAAACAAGCCTGTCATAAGGAAAAGCACGGAAACGCCGAGCAAAATAAATGTATCAGTTGAAATGCCGGAAGATGAAAAAGTTTCCTCTGGATGCATCTGTCCTTGGTCCTGCTTAGGGAGACGTCCTCCATTTTCTTGAAACTGTCCTGCATCAGGCATATGCGGTCTTCCGCTGACTTCCTGTATTTCGCTGCGGTTTCTGTTATCCCGCATACCACCGCCAAACATTCCGACCGGGCTGAAGCCGGAGATCGAAGCGTTATCAATCGTAATCTGCTCCTGCACGCCGTTAATTGTAAGGGTGCATGTATCCCCCAATTTCAGTTCAGGTGTACTGAGCACAACAGAAGAAAAGCTGCAGGGAATCTCCTCAAATAGAAGTTCTCTGCCGGCGGAATCGACCAGGTTTATTGTTGTACCAGCTGCCGCAGTTGTATTGTACATTAAAAAGCCCTGAGAGGAATCGGAGGCGAAGCCTTCTGCCATAGCACTGCCGCCACAGGCGATTACCATACCGCCGCTGATTACACACTCACCGCCGTTTTCACTTCCGTAGTCAAGTGCACAGTTGCCTCCGCTGTCGGAAACACTGATGAAGACTTTGCCGCCCTCAATGTAGATACTGCCGTTGGAATCCAATCCATCCGCATCCCTGCCGGAAGGGTTTATAATTGTAATATCGCCGTCTGTGATGCGGATACCGGAGCCACTGCCGCTGGCATTAATTCCATCGTCTGTCGGCATAATGTCAATGGTTCCGCCGGCAATTGTGATATCCACGGCTTCAAGTCCTTCGTAACAGGCTGGAATAGCAATACTTCCTGATTCAATATAAAGAAATGCTGTCTCGTCATCGTTTGATACGGTAATTCCGTCATCACCGGCGGAAATAGAAATCGCTGCGTTTTGAATACGCACACTGTCATTGGCATGAATACCATCCTGGACTGCATTTATCGTTATATTGCCGCCGGCAATTACTAAATCATCGTTGCATACAATCCCATGATTATACTCAGCATTTACCACAAGGGAGCCGGTTCCGTTGATTGTCAGATCGTCCCGGGAATAAATCGTCCCATCTACGCCNGAAGCAGCTATTTCTGANTCGTACTGTGCGCCGGAAGAGANTNTATTTTCTNTGCCGNCTGCCAGTGTTAGAAATACTTTATCNGCCTGTTCNATTCGNATNGCTGCGTCNTNNTCNCAATGAAGNGTTACNCCATCNAGCNATATCCATATTTTATCATTNTTATCAGCATCAATAATGATGCTTCCATTNNTNAGNTCNCCAGNAAGTACATAATGACCTGCATATGCNATNTAAACGTCTCCGTCATGAACATANGCTCCATTTCCNCTTATAGCACNGTTNTGGTCNGANAGTGCTATTTTNGTNGCAGNGGANGTNTCCCAATCAGCGTTTAAATCATTGNNGGTAAACATATCNCTNATGACTNCCTCNCTTANGGCAGGNNTANTAGCAAGANCCTTTTCACCCATAAGCAGGACTGTCAGCACAATNGTGAGAATGGTNGAAACAATACAAATAACGTCAATCTTTTTGTGTGTTGACATGGCAGAGCCTCCTTACCCTGTGTANTCGCCGTTATAGCTGACCAGAACNGCGCTGTTAACACCCTGCATCTCNGANAGAGCATTGATGAAGTCNGTGTTNTCATTTTTTAATCGAATTTCCATTGTCAGTTCNAGACTGCCCTTTTGTGCGCTTTTGCTTTTGATTGTACAGCGTTCTGTCANTTTGTCAAGGTAGGCTTTTGCCGNANTCTCACTGTCGTGACCATCACATTGGATGACTACAATGTATGGATTGCAGTGGGATTTCCGGTTGACAAAAACNAGAAGNATNATACCNATNATGACACTGCCGATAACAGCCANGGGGATCATTCCAGCNGCCAGCACGATNCCGATAGCGATAGACCAGAACANGAACGCAATGTCCAGCGGNTCTTTGATGGCAGTACGGAAGCGGACGATNGATAAAGCNCCTACCATTCCCAAGGACAGTACNACATTACTTGTGACGGCAAGAATNACCAGTGTAGTNATCANAGTCANAGCAATCAGTGTAACACCNAAGCTGGAGGAATACATGACTCCCTGATAGGTCTTTTTGTAGACCAGGAAGATAAACATTCCAAGACCAAAGGCGAGTGCCAGTGCCAATGCCATATCTAAAAGGCTGACGGCAGATACATTTTCAAGAAAACTGGATTTAAAAATATCATTGAATGTCATAACGATTTACTCCTTTACTTAGCCGTAGATACGGCATTGTGCATATTTTGAAAAGGCGGTTACCCGCCGGCCGGGAAGTTGTATGGCATCGCGGATAATGTCCGGCAAAAAGTGATCCCATTTCACTTCCAGAATGATAGGTGCGTCTCCCGCGGGAATCGTGGTGCAGGATGGATCCAGGAAATCAGAGCAGCGAAATCCTGTCCGAATGTTATAATCAAGGGTAACACGGACGTTGCCGGGACCAAAGATAAACGGCTCCCTTATGTAGTCAACAATGATTTTGGGCCGTAGTCCCTGCAGCTGCATTTTGGTGTGTAATTCGCGGATTAATTCCTCTGAACTATCTGACATCCAATCCAGGCTTCCGTTTGCGATAGACTGGGCTTGAACTGCGGTGAGATTAGCGGTTTGCTTTTTGCCAAGTCCGCCTATTTTGCTTTTCTTTTCCAGATGGATTAGGGAAGTATCACCGTTATAATAGCGGATGCGGAATTTTTCCCTGCGGCTGACACCATCCAATTTCTCACGCAGAACTTTATCGGCAGCATTGTCAAAATACAAGCTCCGTATCATATATTTGCCATTGATGGCATGAGGATCAGGGATTGCGATTGCACGCAGCCTCTGCCGCAGAACAAGTAAATCGGTTTGATTGATTTCGTGTTTCCACTCATGGCGATAATCCATAAAAGTCTCCCTTCTTTAATCTTTGCTAAGTTTACATGTGAAACTTGAATTAATGGTGAAAAAATTGTGAAAATTTTGTGATATTTTCCATATTACATATGATTTACGTTCCTTGCAACCACAGATATAAAAAAGTCAGTTTGCATGGATTTTCAGTAAATTTGCTGATTTTCAGTGAAGGTTTTGCTATAATTGGAAACAGATGTGAAAGAAAGAGCAGATTTTTACAGCGTCATTTATCCATTTATTACTTACAGGGCGATTTTGAAAAACAGGAGGTATAAGCCGGTGATGAAACGGAAAAAACAATATTTACGAATTATTTTAACAGCCTTGCTTAGTCTTTGTATAACGGCGTGTGGAAAACAGACGGATACAGATTGCGAGACTGAGCCGGAACATAGGATAGAAGGTGCTGTAGGGGCAGAAAATGGAAAAGCGGAAGATGAGACGAGAAGAGAAAATGCGGCAGGAGAAGACGAAGGAGAGAACGCGATAGGGGAAGAGAGCATAGCATCGGCAGACGGACAGGAAGCAGGAGGGTCAGAGATTGACAATGTCATTACGGCATATTTAACAGAAAATATAGAATATACTGACGAGATCATGCCGGCACAATATGTGGATGATTTGTCACTCATTGCAGATATGAAATATACAGACAGCACTTATGTCTATCAGGATGGCAAGGTGTATTACCGAAAGTATCATGAAGATTCTTATGAGGAAGCGGCATTGTGGGGAGGCTACCACGCCATTCCCGGAACAAAAAAAGAAATTGTCTGCATAGATTCGGATGGAGTAGAAACGGAATTGTTTGTTGATGAGGGATATGGTGATATTTATCTTATCAACAACAGATTTTACATGACAGAGAAGAAATTGCGTGAAGAGGATGGAAGCGCTTATACGGTCACGTGGCTGTACTCTGTGGATATGAAGGGGAATGACCGGATTGAATATGGAAATGGGGAGATTCTCGCTATCGATGAGGAGAGGAATATTATCATTCTGCAAATGCGGGAACAGAGAAGTACCTGCTATTATGCCATGAACTATGAAACAGGGGAAAGGAAAACAATACTTTCTGATTTTGATGATGATTATATTGATATTAGCGCTTATCAGGATGGATGGCTTTATTATGAGAGACGTACGATGGGTGACACCGATGTCTCTAGACTGTGTGCAGTTTCATTAGAGGGTGAACAGAGAGAGGTTTTGGCGATTACATCGGATCACAATAAAACGCCATATACTTCTTATAGAGAAACTATACTGCAGATAGAAGTGGACAAGGACAGAATTTATTTTATTTTTGGTGGTTATGACGGAAGCGCCCAAGTGTTTCAGGGAGGAAAACTGATCAGCGTCAAACTTGATGGTACGGATTATAAGGCAATAGAATCCCTTGGCGATGCTTTTTATCTATGTCATGACAATGGAAAGACATTGGTCTATTTTTCACGTTATGATTTTTTTGGGATAGGAGATTCATTTGGGGTAGCAAATTCAGGGGGTGAATATGATACGCTGGTATGGGATGTGAATGCGAATATATGCTATCTATCGGAGATTCCGGAAAACATCCTGCATGCGTATAACAGGCAAATGGGTTTGATGTGGAGCTATTATCCTGCAAATAAAGGCGCTTTGTGCAAACAGACTTTATATGAAAATGAGTTAAAAGAGGAAAAAACGGATATCTATGCAGTACCTGATGATTCAGGAAAAATTGTCAGAGTTTCCATGAATCTGGAGAATAGTTTTACAAAATGGGAGAATAAGGAAATAAGCCAGATGCAATATCAGGATTTGTATTATGCAGATGGATTTTTATATTTTACGGTTGAATATAGTGCTTATGATGAGGATACATCAATCGGCTGGAGACCCGGCTACCGCAGACTGCGCTCGGACGTATATCGGTTGAAAACCGGAGAAAGTACGGCGCAGCTACTGTATTCTTATTAAGGGAGTTGCGGAGGGAGAAAATAAGAAAGATGACACATATTTACAAAGCTCAAAAACTGTTTGAACAAAAGTATCATTGTTCACAAGCTGTACTGGTTGCTTTTGCCGACGAATTAGGACTAACTGAAAGGCAGGCACTTAAAATTGGAGGTTGCTTTGGGGGCGGAATGTGTAAAGGTGAAGTATGTGGTGCTTGCACAGGGGCACTAATGGTATTAGGATTGAAATATGGTCAATGTGAGATTGATGATTTGGATAGCCGTTTAAGAACAAATGATGTTACAGTAAGATTTCTTGAATTATTTCGTGATGAAAATGGTTCTTATATTTGCAAAGAACTATTGGGGTGTGATTTAGCAACTCCAGAAGGTAAAGCATATGCAAAAACACACCATTTATTTACTGAGTTTTGTCCTCAAATGGTAGTATCAGCAGTGAAAATAGCAGAACAGCTTTTAAATGTTTATTGAAAAAATAAATAACTGTCGCATATACAGTAATTTTAAAAGTGGTAAGTCTATCAAAGTTTTACCGTTATTTTTTATCCAAAAACAGAAAAGAAAGACCGTATGCAGAAAACAGGCAATATGCCGTCATTCCCCACGATATCAGCATAATAATTTTTTATATAGATTATCTATGCAAATTGCACCAAATGGTGCAGTAATGAGAATTGACAGCACCGCCACTGTCAATACAGTCTGTCCACAAGCCAATCCCATTGTAAAAGGTATTGCACCGATAGCTGCCTGTACGGTGGCTTTAGGTGTGTATGCTATCATGCAGAATAGTTTTTCTTGTCTTGTAAGTTTGGTTTTTATCAAAGACATTGCCACACCAAACATTCTGAAAATCAAAGCACCTATAACCAATAAAATAGCAAATATACCTGCGGTTATAGCATATTTTAAATCAACGGTTGCCCCCACAAGCACAAAAAGAAATACTTCCGCTGCTACCCATAATTTATTGTATTTACTTGATAATCGTTTGGCTAATACAGAATACTTTTGTTTTATTACAATTCCTAAACTCATAATAGCTAAAAGTCCGGAAATCGGTATAATTTCTTCTAAGCGGTTTTGCAATTCAAGAAGTAAAAATGAAAAGCTGAGTATNATCAGAATTTTAACAGAGTCCCGCATATGAAATTTTTTGAAAAATATTACCAATATACTTCCCACAGCCGTTCCAATGCCAATTCCCATTAAAATGGAAACTGGTATCTGTAAAAAATTGGTAACAGATATAGTACCTGTTGAAGCTAAAGAGATTAATGCAGTAAATACAACAATCACAAAAACATCGTCCACTGACGCACCTGCCAATATCAACTGCGGAATACTATGTTTTTTACCATATCCCTCATCAATCAGCTTAATCATTCTCGGCACTATAACAGCAGGAGATACCGCCGCAATTACACTTCCGATAATTGCGGCTTCCAGTACGGTTACGCCTAATAATATCGGTGCTAAGATAATTGTTCCCATAATTTCTATGCACGCGGGAACAAAGCACATAAGGATAGCTGGTCTGCCCGCTCTTTTCAAATCAGCAACATTTAATGATAAACCTGCTCTTGTCAGAATAATTACTAATGCAATCTGCCGTAAATCTGCCGAAATGCTTAAAATTGATTTGTCAATGAGATTAAGCGCATGAGGACTTAAAATAATTCCCACAATAATCATTCCTAACAGGCTTGGCAGCCTCATTTTTGAAAATATGCTTCCTAAAAGCAATCCCAATAGCAAAATTAGTGCAACACTTGTCAACATATAAATTCCTCCTATTTATTGCAGAAATTAAAAAAGCTGATAATTTCTGCGTGTTTTTCGCAAAAGTCATCAGCATAAAATGCGGTTTAGGTTTCCCAAGGGAGAACTTCATTCCCTCGTTGGCTATTTTAGCATAAGCATAATGCGCTTTCAACAAAAAATTTATCAAAATCAAGAGTGTGCAGAAAATTATTTTAAATCACAGATTTTAAAACTTTCTGTTTTCAAGTCGCAATAATGTCTGCCCTTTACTGCTGTAAATTTCAATACGCAATAATCAGGGTCAGTAACGCCCTGCTTATAGAACATTGTATCGCCGGGGCACCAGATCTCTTTCTTTATGGCTTCATCCTGTAATACTTCCATTGTACCAATCAACATGATACCCTCGTACCGGAAGCGGCCCTTGTTAAAAAAGTATATGCTTGCCTTGGGATTTTTCATATACTGTTGTGAACGCATGGAAGATGTATTGGTTGAGAAATAAAAACAATTTCCTTCTATTTTGCGCGGAACGAACATTGCCTTCATATTTGGGAAACCGTCTTCGTCCACAGAAGCAATAAAAGCGACTTTTTGCTTTTGGATAAATTCAATGATATGTTCTCGTGTTTTCATAGGAAATCCTCCTAACTTAAAAATTATTTGTTTGTATGCAGCTTTTCTATTAATGTGTCAAGAATCCGGGAAAGATAATGTTCAAATTGCTTTTGCTCATCCTCTGAAAATCCTTGATAGAACAGTGTGCTCATCTGCTCTGATACGACCTCATACTTTGCCTGTAAAGATCTGGCATAGTCTGTAAGTGATATGATGATCTGACGGCGGTTCTCTGGATTGATGGTTCTTGCTACGATTCCCTTGTTCACCATTCCGTTTATTACAACTGATACTGTGTTTTTGGCAAGGGATATTTTCTCGCTTATCTCGCTGATCGTCAGATGATCTGTTTTCCATAGGATAAACAGAAT
Source organism: Lachnospiraceae bacterium (assembly GCA_014804785.1). GTDB lineage: Bacteria > Bacillota > Clostridia > Lachnospirales > Lachnospiraceae > Suilimivivens. The sequence goes on along the minus strand of JAAUZD010000020.1, from coordinate 11,898 downwards.
TCTTCCCTGCCCGCCGCTTATTTCAATTCCATTTTCAATGAGCAGCCTTTCAAAAATTCTGTCTTGAAGCTGCTTTATTTGCGTGATATAAAATCCACCTTTTGTTTCCAACCAATCACCTCGAATCATATTAGAACATTTCTATATAGAACTATTATAAAAAGTATATTAAAAAAAGCTGCATAAGTCAATAGAAAAAAGAAATGCATCAAGAGGGCAGCTTTCCTTTCTTTTGCGCCACCAGCAGACTATGATAAAAGTAATTTGTATATTTTATATGGTTGTTCTGACAATATTGGTCTATATCGTCTGCAAGCTGCTCCCAATATTTTAAGTTTTTTTCATTGTAAATTTTCTTATAATCTGATAAATACTGTGGATAATGCTCAGATATGTATAACAATATATCCTGTTTATATTCCCCCCGTAAATTCAGATTTTCAAACCAGTATTCGCAGACGTACGCTTTTGTCGCTTCAATAATTTCTTTAAAGTCTGTTATGAGTGGAAAGATAGGCGACATAAATAATACGGTGTGAATGCCCTGTGAATGCAGCGTTTTTAATGTTTCAATCCGCTCTCTGATACTGCTGGCACAATCCATATCTTTTTGAAAATTTTCATCGAGGGTGTTGATCGAAACTGCTATCGTTAAATTCTGAAACTGCTTTAATAAATCGATATCCTTTAAAATCAGGTTTGATTTTGTTGAAATCGTAACAAAGCAATCTGCTGCCTTTAGTTGTTCCAATATCCGTCTTGTAGCCTGATACTTTTCTTCAAACGGATTATAGCAATCCGTCACAGAAGAAATAAAAACGGATTTATGGTACAGTTTCTTTATGTTTATGGGTTTATCACAACATTTTATATCGATAAAACTTCCCCATGCTTCCGTATGACCTGTAAATCTTTTCATAAATCGTGCATAGCAATATTTACAAGCGTGNGGGCATCCAATATAAGGATTGATCACATAATCACTNGCGGGCAGATTTGANTTTGTAAGCAAATCCTTTGTCATGATTTCTNTTTCNATTATTTTCANGATAAGCNACCTCCATGAAACATACAGAAATATACTTTTTCCTGNTTNCAATAAATGATTTCCTCCCCNTGGAANCAATTAAAATCTCCATGTANCNGGCAATGATAGGCATAGTCTCCCTTTTGATGATATTCCGGTCCTCTGAAAGGTCTTTCGTATGATACAAGAGAGAGCATTTCCTTCAAAAAAGCTATATCGAAATTNTCACTTAAAATCTGTCCGTAATAATTCATTGCATATACAGGAGTTCCTTNNATCCACACCGCNTCTTCTCCTGCAAAATGTTCNTCTCCCATATAAGTGTCCGTGTAGGTATAATCNNCCTCTGAATANNGATAATCNTTGGAAGCAGGNTTTGAGGGTGANGANGTGTTGNTGCCAGTAATATAGGTGNTGTTCTTAGCCCTNATCAAAAACATACGGATATCCTGGTCTGGGAGTTGTTGTTGGTTGAAGACATTCATATGACAAGCGTCATTTTCGCTCTGTAACTGTACCTTGGGTTCCAATATATCATTTATGGTAACCTCATATAGCTTAGAAATTTTTAGTAAAACCTCTAAATCGGGAATGGATATTCCGGTTTCCCATTTGGAAACTGCTTGCCGGGATATGCCTAATTTTTGAGCTAAATCGTCTTGTGTGTAATTGTGACTTTTACGTAGGAATTGTAAATATTTTGATATAATATTCGTGTTCATAAAATTACTCCTTTACTGTGATTATAAAGTATGTGGTGAGAGAAATAAAGAATTCAGTAGGCGCAAAAAAGCAAATATTAGTTGCGTAATTTTTAAAAATGAAATTATGGTATAATATCATCAGGATTGAAAAAGGAGAAGGGTGAGATTATAAAGGAGATAGCAAAGATAGCGGAGGTACTTATGAAAAAACAAAATACATATTTTAAAATAGCATATTTCATAGTTGTATGCACATTTATGTTGTCAGGCTGCTCTGATAAATATGTTGGGGAAGAAAATATTTCCAAAGAGAATAGAAAAGAGGAACTGGAAGAAGGAAAAATGGAGCAGACTGAAATAGAACAAAGTGGTGTTTCTTCGAAGGAAGATGCAGATACAGAGGATATTGCCCAGAGTATTTTATTGGAGCCGGAGATAATTGATGTAGACTGGTCAGAATATTTTAACGGGCTAAATGGAGAGGCAGTCATATATGATGCTCCTAACAGACGGTATACGATATATAATAGAGAACTCGCATTGACCAGAAGATCGCCATGCTCCACGTTTAAGATTATTTCCTCCCTGATTGCGCTGGAAAATGGAATCACTGAGCCGGATGATTCTATTCGGACATGGAGCGGAGAAGCATTCTGGAATGAAGACTGGAATAAAGATATTGATTTCAACGAAGCCTTTCGTGCCTCTTGTGTATGGTACTTTAGGGAGGTCATAGATGATATTGGAAAAGATAGGATGCAGAAGGAATTGGATAGACTTCAGTATGGCAATTGCGATATTTCTGATTGGGAGGGAAGGTTGAACACAAACAACAATAATCGGTCTTTAACAGGTTTTTGGATTGAATCGTCGTTGCTGATTTCCCCTAAAGAGCAAGTCGAAGTGCTGGAACGTGTCTTTGGAGAAGATGCAGTTTATTCAGAGGAAACACAGAATGAATTGAAACAGGTCATGTTGGTATCGGCTCAAGGGGAAAAAGATATTTCTATATATGGAAAGACGGGGATGGGAAAAGCTGATGGTGTTGTTGTCGATGCATGGTTTACAGGATTTGCAGAAAGTACGGAAGGAAATATATATTTTTGTGTGCATCTCGGAAGAACAGACGGTATGAATGTATCCAGCTCATTGGCAAAAGAAATAGCAATTCAGCTTGTGTCAGATTATTAAATTTTGGAAAAGGTGTGTGAGAAAATGATACTGAATATAGGCAGTAGGATGGTACCTGCCTGTTATCTACTGACGATCCATGCGATTGTCCGATTAAAAGCGTCTTCGCGGCTGTGTCTGCATTCTTCGGGGAATTTGCGTTCCACTTTAAACATTTTTAGTTTGGAGGGATTCAGCGGTACGAGAATATGGCTTGCCTTTTCATATTCCAGAACCTCAACCTTGTGCTTAAAGTTGTGCTGTTTCAAACGATTTACCATATATTTGACTGCTGCACCGCTAGGCCACATTAGATCCTCCGATGCGTAGATGAAAAGAATATCTCCGTTGATATTTTCTACGTGGATGGCTGTACGTTCATCAAAATGTTCAAGCGGCTTTTCGTACATATAAGCCAGTTCGAATTGCTGATGCAGGATCAGATTTTTAATAGCAGGACCATATTTCAGTTCTGCCATCATACAAGGAAAATCGTTACCTTTATAAATGAATTCGGATTCTCCTGTAAAAGTTTTGGATGTCATGTTCTTGTTTCCCTTCATTCCGCCCCAAAGGCAGTGCATGGGAGAAAGAGCGATGACGCCGGAAATTTCGGGCATAAGAGAGGCACACAGCAGTGCCAGTTTTCCTCCCTCAGAAATGCCGTAAATAAAGATTTTTTCATAGCCTTTGCTTTTCAACCATTGAATGGCTTTTTCAAAGGGATCAATGGGGACACGTATGAAATCTTTTGGCAGTCCGTCTACATTCCAGTAGCATATACCAAGTGCTGTTATGCCGCGTTCTGCAAACATTGCCCCTACATTCATAGGTATATTTTCGTTTCCTTCACTGCCTCCAATTACGATTACTGACTTTTGGCTGTCCTTTGGCTGAATTGCAGGATGAAAAATTCCATAAAAACCTTCTTGAGTTACTGTGATACGTTCCATAGTGTCTGCCTCCTTGGTTAGTGTACACTAACAAGAAAATAGCATTTATTATAAAAAATGTCAATTGAATTTAAAATGTATAAATTAAAGTTTCCTATTTTTCTTTATATACATTTAATGCCTGCATTTTGCAACAGAGATTATCCGGCAATGAAATTCTTAAAAATCACCTTGCGTAATGTATTGTTTGTGACGCTGCGTAATAATATAAAATGGGCAGTGTAAGGAGGTGAAAGCTATGTCAAAAAAATATACAACAGGAGAAATTGCAAAACTCTGCGACGTGACAGTCCGCACAGTACAATATTATGACACAAGAAATATTCTTGTGCCGAGCGAACTGTCCGAAGGTGGGAGAAGGCTCTATTCCGATGATGATCTTAAGCGTATGCGTATTATCTGTTTTCTGCGTGAAGCGGGCATACCCATTAGCAGTATAGAATCACTGCTTCATGACGAACATCCGGAGAAGGTGATTTGGGTTCTGTTGGAACAGCAGGAAAAGATACTTCGTGAGGAACTTTCCGAAAGACAGAAAAAAATGAATATGATTGAAGATATCAGGCGTGGGCTGAAGGACGTGGTGCAATTCTCGGTTGAATCCATCGGTGACATAGCAACAATTATGAAAAGTAAGCAGAAATTAAGAAAGATCCATCTGACAATGTTGTTGACCGGCATTCCGGTAATGATTCTGCAATGGGGTTCCATTATCCTGTGGATTGCAAAAGGAATATGGCAGCCGTTTATTTTGTGGGTGGCGGTTGCTATTCCCTATGCAATCTGGGTTAGCAAGTATTATTTCAAGAATGTCGCTTATATTTGCCCTGAATGCCACAAAGTGTTTAAACCACGCCTTAAAGAAGCATTTTGGGCGAATCACAAGTCGACACTTCGGAAGCTGACTTGCACCGGCTGCGGGCACAAAGGCTGGTGTGTGGAAACATGCGCTGAAGAGGTGAAACAGAATGGCTAAGGTAAAGAAACCGCTTTTGTTTGCGATCAGCCTTATACCGATTGCCGTTGTTGCTGGAATTTTTATTGGATTTTATCTGCTTGACACCTATTCCGATGATATCATCGCAGAGATGATTGCTGAATTTGGCAGCACTGATATTATAGTTGCTATCGGTACAATACAGACGGTAGTTTATGCCCTGTTCTGCGGATTCTTTGGATATATTCTTGCAGACAAGATCGGACTGTGGAAACCAATTCAATTTGAAAAGAAAAAGCTGGTGAGTACACTTGTAATTTCCGTTCCTGCCGGTATTTTATTAAGCTTAGATTATTGGATTTTCGGCAGTGTCATTGACGGTGTTCAATCTGCAGATGCTGTTGGTCTGACGGTAATCGGCGTTATCGCATCTGTACTCTATGGCGGTATCATTGAAGAATTGATGCTCCGGCTGCTCTTTATGTCCCTGATTGCTTTGATAATTTGGAAGTTGTTTTTTAAAAAATATGAGAAAGAACATATCCCTGCAAAGGTGTTCGTGATTGCAAATTTTATTGCTGCGTTTTCCTTTGCAGCAGGGCATATTCCTGCAACGATCGGTATTTTCGGCACGCTTACACCGCTGATCCTGCTCAGGTGCTTTTTACTTAATGGTGTTGGTGGATTGATATTCGGTCGGCTGTACCGTAAGTATGGAATTGTATATGCTATGACAAGCCACGCCGTGTTTCATATTGTAATCAAGCTGATTTGGGTTGTTTTTACTGCTGAGTTTAATCAGTAATAGAATCCATAAATATTGAATTAAATTTTTCAAGCTGGTCATAGATGATCCCATGACCACTGTCGGGGAAGGTTACGAGTTTGGAACCATAGATGCTCTTGTGCTGTATTTCAGCAAGTTCCTTAGAAACAATCACATCTTTATCACCGTGAATAATGTATGTGGGAACATGAACATAACGGAAATCCCTTTGAACGTTTTCGTCACGCAGGGCAATACAGCTTTTTATGGTTCCGATTCCCGACGCAGACAAGGCGATACTTCCAAACCAGTCAATGACTGCATCCGAATGCGGGCAGGCAAACAGCTGTTTGCTGAAGTTTTGGCATAGCTTTGGTCTGTCAGTTGCGGCAAGGCTTATCAAAGCATTTACTTCCTGCATAGGTTTCCCGTATGGACAGTCGGGACGCTGCGCGAAACATGGGGCAGCGGCAGAAAGCAGTATCAGCTTGGATACACCGAATCCATCGTAACGATTCATATATCTTAGAGCAATCGCTCCTCCCATCGAAAAACCAACTAAAATGAATCTTTTAAGATAAAGTTTTTGGACAATCTGGAATATATCAGCAGACATTTGATCATAAGTATATCCACAAGCAGGCGTATCCGACTTTCCAAATCCCCTTAAATCCACTGCAACGACGCGGTATCCGCAATCGGTGAGCAGGTTTATTTGATATTCAAAAATCTTATGGGACAGCGGCCAACCGTGAATAAGGAAAACGGTGTTTTTACACTCCGGATGATAGTCATAAACGGCAATTTTTGTCCCGTCGCATGATGTAACATAATACATAAATACCTCTGAAAATAGTTTTTTATATTTTATGCGGTCCGGGTGACAAAAGTTAACGGGATGTACAGCCTTATTTGACGAAACAATTCCTTTATATTATGATAAATAAAAAAAATGCAAGGAAGAGCACGCAAATGGAACAATTGATCAACATAGGATTTGGAAATTTTGTGAATCGTTATAAGATAATTGCAGTTATCAGCCCGGATTCGGCGCCTGCAAAACGTATGATACAAAATGGCAAGGACCAGGGAACCGTGATAGATGCCACTCAGGGAAGGCGCACCAGAGCCATTATTGTGATGGAGAATGCCAACATTGTTTTGTCCGCGGTATTGCCGGAAACCATTGCAGGAAGATGCGTACAGGCGCAGCCGCCTGCCGCGCTATAGTGTGAAAACTTTTAAGAGGATGGACCTTTTAAATGATAGGTACAATATAAATATGACATACAGGTGTCATATTTTTTATGCTAAAATAGCATCCAGAGCAACAAAAACGACATGAGAGGGATCCAATTTATGATTGAAGTAAACCACATCTCCAAAGACTTCGTATCCCCCAAGAAGTACCCGGGGCTTAGCGGAGCCATCAAAGGCTTATTTTCCAACGAGAAAATTGTAAAAACAGCAGTAGACGATATCTCCTTTACAATAGGAAAAGGTGAAATCGTAGGATATATCGGCAGCAACGGCGCAGGCAAATCCACCACCATCAAAATAATGACAGGAATTTTAAATCCCACAAAGGGAACCTGCCGGGTAGCAGGAATAGACCCTAGCAGGAAGCGGCGGGAGAACGCGCAGAATATCGGCGTTGTTTTTGGACAAAGAACTCAGCTTTGGTGGGACCTTCCCTTAAGCGAGTCCTTTACCATCCTGAAAGAAATATATAATGTGTCCGATGAAACTTATAAAGAACAGATGGAATTTCTCAACAGAGTTCTGGAATTACAGGAGTTTTTTGACAGACCAGTCCGCACCCTTTCTCTAGGTCAGCGTATGCGGGCGGATTTAGGTGCGGCCCTGTTACATAATCCCAAAGTCCTTTATCTGGATGAGCCGACGATAGGTCTTGACCTAGTGGTAAAAGACAATATCCGTGAGGCAATCAAAGAAATCAATGAAAAATACCAGACCACGGTCATTTTGACGACCCATGATATTGGTGATATCGAAGAACTTTGCAGCAGAATCATTATCATTGACGAGGGCAAAAAAATCTATGACGGTTCTCTTGTTGACTTAAAAGACACCTATGGAACCAAAAGAAAGGTGACTATGGAAATTAGGCAGCCTCATAAGATAAAAGAGCTTCACCTTGCAGAGAGCCTGGGAATTTCGGATGCGGAATGTATCACGGAATATGATAAAGAAAACAATACTCTTTGTGTAACATTTGATAAGCATAAGATACAGGTTCCCCAGATTCTTTCGGCGGTCATGGAAGTGCTTGAAATTAAAGATGTGCAGATACAGGAAACAGAGCTCGCTCAGATTGTAAAGGAAATATACAATCACGGCACGGTGGAGGAATAGGAAATGGTAAAGAGTCTTAAAATCTATCTGCCCTTTGCTTCCAATGAGTTGAAGCGGATGATGGCATATAAAGGTGCGTTCTATTTGTTCATCCTAATCAGCCTGTTTAAGTCCTTTATCAGCTATTACCTCTGGATGGCGGTTTATGGAAGTTCAGACAAAGGCGTGCTGGGCGGGTTGTCGCAGAGCGAAATGGTAGTCTATGTGTTTATGGTGTATGTCACATCTGCTGTGATGGTTCCCCTTTCGGATTGGGTCAGTGATGATGTGATAAAAGGCACGGTGGCGATGAATTTGATTAAACCCATTGATTACCGGCTCAGCCTTATATTCCGGGCTATGGGGAACATGATATACAGCTTTTTGACGCCTGGTATACTGATTTGGGTTGGGGTGGAAATATACAAAGTAACGGTACTGGGATTGGCACCGGTGACGGTAGGCAGGATTATTTTATATCTGATCAGCTGCATGATGAGTTTTCTGATTTATGTGCTGTTTGATTTCTGCTTTGGTATGATTGCGTTTTTTACTACATACATTTTTGGGCTTCTGATGGTACAGGGGGCACTTCTCAGCTTTTTGACAGGGCAGCTTATTCCCATCAGCTTTTTCCCGGGAGCAGTGCAGAACATATTTGAGTTCCTGCCCTTTTCTTCTATAATCTACACGCCGGTCATGATTTATTTAGGAAAGTACAGCGGGCGGATGCTTGGCTTCGCGCTTCTTAGGCAGGCAGTGTGGGTAGTGATTCTGTATGTGCTTGGGAGCCTTATCTGGAAAAAAGTGACCAAGCGTCTGGTAGTTCTGGGAGGTTGATGATGAATACATGTAAACGATATCTGCGTCTTTACCGGGTTTTGATTACGCAGTTTTTAAAAACAATCATGCAGTCGAAGGTGGATTTCCTGATGGGGCTGTTTGGGTTTTTCTTTGCCCAGATTATGGGGATTGCCTTTTTGTATCTGGTATTTGAACAGATTCCCACCCTTCAGGGATGGACTTTGGACCAGCTGATTTTCATCTATGGATTTGCCCAGATTCCAAGGGGAATCGATCATCTTTTTACGGACAATATCTGGCTGGTGGCATGGAGGATAGTCATCAACGGAGATTTTGACCGCTACATGCTGCGCCCCATGAATATCTTTTTTCAGGTCATAGCGGAAAAACTCCAGCCGGATGCTTTGGGAGAACTTCTGGTGGGCACGATTCTGGTGGTGCGTTCCCTAGCAAAAGGAATCGTTATCACGGACCCGCTGCACTTTGTGCTGTTCTTTGTGTCCATTTTTGCGGGAGCCCTCATTTATACGTCCATTAAGCTGTTCTTCGCATCGCTGGCATTCTGGATCAAAAGCAGCGGTCCGTTTTTGCAGTTGGCGTATGAGATGGCGGATTTCGCAAAGTACCCTACGGAGATTTATGCAAAAGGGATACGCTTTTTGATTACCTGGGTGGTTCCGTTTGCTTTTGTGGCGTACCTGCCGGCAAGCTTTTTCTTAAAAAGCGATACTTCCGCGGTTATCATCGGAATTGAGTGCGGGATTGCAGTGATCTTCTGGTGCATTGCCTACGTCGTGTTCGACCGAGGAACCCATGTATATGAAAGCGCAGGGAACTGATGCAATTTAATCATTAAGAAAATATATTTTTTCCATAAAATATAATTGCCTTCCACGTATCTTTAGTACATTAAAGCAAAATGCAACCTTTTTTCGTGATGAAAAGTGTTTAAGGTAAGCAGGCAAAGATACAAGGGAGGCGTTATTATGAAAAAAAGATTTATGGCAGCAGTTTTAAGTGCAGCGCTTGTGGCAGGGGGTTTATCGGGATGCGGTGTCGGCAAGGATTCCGGCAGTCCCGCAGATAGAGGGGACATGGAGCAAACGACGGAGGCACCGGCGAATGAGCCTGAGCAGTGGCGCGATTCAGACGAGGCAGCAGAGGCGAGATACTATGAAGAAGCGGCAGGCGAGGGAGATGTGGCAAGACCGGGAACCGAAGGTAAAAGCTACGCCGAGTCCTGCTATCGGGTTGCCGAGCCTATAGAAAATACAGAAGAATACGGCAAGTGGAGCGAAAAGGGCTTTTCTTCTGTACTAAATCAGCCTTTGTCTACTTTTTCGGCGGATGTGGACACTGCTTCTTACAGCAATCTGCGCAGAATGATAAGGGATGGCTATTTACTGGATGCGATTCCGGAGGGCGCTGTCAGAATAGAAGAAATGCTCAACTATTTTACATATGACTATAAAGAACCGGAGGGCAGCGACCCCTTTGGAGTGACGACGGTCATCAGTCAGTGCCCGTGGAATGAAGAGGCGCAGCTTTTGATGATCGGGTTAAAGACCCAGGATATTGACTATTCTGAGACGCCGCCTTCCAATCTGGTATTCCTTCTGGATGTGTCCGGTTCTATGGGAGACTATGACAAACTTCCTCTTTTGCAGGAAGCATTTGGGATTTTGGCGGAAAACCTTACAGAGAAAGACAGAATATCCATTGTCACTTATGCCTCGGAGGATAAGGTGGTATTGGAAGGCGTAAGCGGGGACAGGACAAGTAAGATTAAGCGGGCTATTAATTCCCTGAAAGCAGGCGGCGCCACTTATGGAAGCAAGGGAATTGAAACCGCCTACAGAATTGCAGAAGAAAACTTTATTGAGGGAGGCAACAACCGGGTTATTCTCGCAACGGATGGAGACTTGAATATCGGTATGACCACCGAAGAAGAGCTGGAAGAGCTGATTGCCGAGAAACGTGAATCAGGTATTTTCCTGTCGGTGCTGGGATTCGGAACGGGTAACATTAAAGACAATAAGATGGAAACATTGGCTGACAAAGGCAACGGAAACTATGCCTATATAGACAGCATGCGCGAGGCAAAAAAGGTTCTTGAAAAGGAAATGACAGCTACGCTTCTTACCATCTGCAAGGATGTAAAGCTGCAGGTAGAGTTCAATCCGGCAGTTGTGGCGGAATATAGGCTGATCGGCTATGAAAACAGGGCATTGGACCGGAAGGACTTTGATGATGATACAAAAGATGCAGGTGAAATCGGTGCAGGACACAGCGTCACGGCGATGTACGAACTGATTTTAAAAGACCCTCTCATGTCGATGGATGAGGAAGAGATAGAGGATTTAAAATACGGGGATAATTACAAAGAAGAACTGGGTGCGTCTGATTCCTCTGGCAAAGCAATGGAAGAGGAATGGCTGACCATCAGCATCCGGTATAAAAAACCGGCGGAGGATACCAGCAATCTCTTGCAATACCCTGTCAGCTTTGACAGCTATACTTATGAGCCGGGAGAAGATTTCCGGTTTGCGGCTGCGGTAGCAGAGTTCGGACTGTTGGCATCCCACAGCGATTATCCGGAGAATGCCTCTGTAAGTCATGTGCGTTCTGTTTTAAGGGGGATGGATTTAGAGGATGAATATAAGGCGGAGTTCGAAGAATTGGTGATTGAAGTGAGATAAGTAAAAAAGTTGTTATTGTACGTTGTGCCTTTTTGTGTTAAAATATGAAAAAGCATATTTTCTTTAAGGCAAATCCGATACATTCTGCAAACAGTCAATTAAAAATTTCAGAAAATCCATGCTTTTATCCCTATCAACATATCAATAAGCAGGAGAATCTGAAATAAACCTCCTGCCGCATTAACCATTTCTTTTTAGAAATCGGTTCGTCAAAGGAGGACAAGGAATGAACGAGACACACGTACAGCGCAACTATAAGGACACTATGTTCCGCATGCTGTTTAAGGAAAAGGAAAATCTCCTGAGCCTTTACAATGCGGTCAACAAAACATCCTATACGGATGTGGGGGATTTGGGAATCACGACACTGGAAAATGCGGTCTACATGAATTATAAAAATGACATCTCCTTCGTGTTTGACTTTGAACTGATGCTCTATGAGCACCAGTCTACTGTAAACCCAAACATGCCTTTAAGAAATCT